>NZ_JBMPZA010000021.1:0-8896 GCF_049368575.1 Priestia sp. 40 | reverse complement strand
GTGTTATGTCATCTACTCGTTGGTTGTGCAGCCGATATTAACCCTACTTACGAAGCTGAGGGACTGCGTTTTCGCATTTATCGTGAAACGCTTTCGCGTTTTTCGTGCGCCGCTTCAGCCGACTTATGTAGACATTACCAGAGCAGCTTGCGGCGTTAAATCGTACGAATATTAATACGCAATTATTAACAATTGAAGCAGCTGTTACTAGAAAAAGAGAGCACATCTATCAAGCAGCGATGCTAGATCCTCATACAAATGCGGAATTATCCATGGATGACATCATTCGTATGTGCGATGATTTAATTGAAGCACACGGCGAGTGGCTGCCTGATTTTACAGGGAAAGTGAACCAATACGTGTAAGAAAAGAATCCTCGGCTGAGATCAGCTGAGGATCTTTTGTACTTAGGAAAAGAAGGGAATATCATCCAAATGGATATTGACATTTAAAAATGTTCATCATACACTGTAAGAAGCAAGTCATTTTATACTAAGAAAGGAAAGGTACCGTAGACAATGGATAAGTAATCCTATTTTTTTAGACATTCTTTTAAAACTTTATTTTAAATGAACATTTGTCTAGATAGGGTTAGTCTGTACATTTTTAGGTGCCATTTCTATATGTCTTATATGAAGTGATTTCTCCCTTTTTTTACTCTATAAAAAGGGTGCATATTTGCGTATGCCTAATTATGACCTCTAATCCTCTCTAGAAATCCTAGGGAGGTTTTTTTATGTTATTGTTAGAAGCTATAAATATTGAAAAAAGCTATGGAGACCGCCTGCTGTTTCAAGCAGAGAAACTTCAAGTACATCGCGGAGAGCGAATTGGAATTGTTGGGAAAAACGGAGAAGGCAAATCGACGTTGCTTCATATTTTAATGAAAAAAATGAGTCCAGATCAAGGGATTGTGCAAACATATGGCCGTTCCTCACTGATTCCACAGCTTGATATTCAACCTACAGGAGACGTTTCTCCTGAGATGAAAAGTCAGTGGAGTGTGCCAACTGAAGCGGACTTTCTTAGCGGAGGAGAAGAAACAAGAAAGAAAATTGCAGCTGCTCTTTCATCCGGCGCGGAACTGCTTGCAGCCGATGAGCCAACGAGCCACTTAGATGTAAAAGGCGTAGAAAAATTTGAAGAAGAAATGAAGTCTTTTACAGGCAGTCTGCTGCTGATTTCACATGACCGAGAATTATTAAACCGCCTTTGTACGTCCATATGGGAAGTAGAAGACGGCAAAATTAACTGTTATGAAGGCAATTATCAAGAATATGTGACGCAAAAAAAACGTGCGGTTGAAAGACAGCAGTTTGAATATGAACAGTATGTACAAGAAAAGCAGCGGCTTGAACTGGCGTCTGAAGAAAAAAGCCAAAAATCAAAGTCGCTTAAAAAAGCGCCGAGCCGCATGGGCAATTCTGAAGCGAGACTTCATAAGCGAGCGGTCGGAAAACAAAAAGCCAAGCTAGATAGAAGCGCAAAAGCGATTGAAACAAGAATTGAAAAGCTGGAGAAAAAAGAAAAGCCAAAAGAAATGGAAGAAATTCATTTTGACCTATCGCAGTTTCACCAAGTGCACAGCAAGCAGGTACTGAGCTTTGACAAAGTATCAGCATTAGCTGGTAATCATATGTTGTTTCAAAATCTAAAAGGCGGTGTGAAGCCAGGAGCGAAAGTAGCGATTGTCGGCAAAAACGGTGCCGGAAAATCTACGCTGCTGAATATGATTGAGCAGCGAGCAGAAGGCATCACGGTTGCGAAGCCTGTAAAACTCGGCTTTTTCCATCAGCGTCTTGAAAATCTAGATCCCGCTAAAAGCATTTTAGAAAACATTAAAGAAGACAGCCCGTACACCGAGCAGTTTATTCGTACGGTACTATCGCGCTTACTTTTTAAACGTGAAGACGTGTATAAAAAAGTAGAGATGCTAAGCGGAGGAGAACGAGTCAAAACGGCATTAGCAAAAGTCTTTTTAGGAAACTATAACGTTCTTCTTTTAGATGAACCCACCAACTATCTTGATCTTCATACAAAAGAAGCGCTTCAAGAAGTGTTAAAAGCTTATCCAGGGACGATTTTATTTGTGACGCACGACCGCTATTTTGTTAAAAAGCTTGCGACGCATGTTTTGACGTTAAAACAGTCCAAAGCGGATCTTGCGGCGATTGAAGACACGGATAAAAGCAAAAAAGCGTCACAGCAGCAAAATGAAGCCGAGAAACTTGCGCTTCAACTAGAATTAACAAAAGTGATTAGTGAGCTTTCTATCACGCCGGAAGGAAAAGACAAGCAGCAGCTTGAAAAAAGATATGAAGAGCTTTTAGAAGAAAGAAAACGATTAAATAGAAAGGAAGGGTAATATCACTTCACCTAACAATGAATACAATGATGTTACTGAACATCAAAAGCGTATTGAAGGAAAAATAACGGATATGAATGTAAAAGGAACGCCCAAAAGAATAAAATGGATTGGCTATGGAATCATTATTTTCTTTGTGATTCTTATTCTAACGATGATCATCAGCGTATTTATCAATTAAAACAAAAAGCAGCCGCTTCAATGTTGAAGCGGCTGCTTTTTTATTTGCCTACTTTTGTAACGATTGCATCTCCATTTTTTCCAACTCGTACAGTAGCAAAACGAGCTTCGCTTTCCACTTTGCTGCCGGTTCCTTCTGGAATAAAGTAATGCTCAATTCCGTACTGAATTCCCCAGTCGTGATAGCTGCCCGTAATGACAACGTCTTTTTCTTTAGAAGTATACGGCTTATTCCAGTCATCATCCGCTTGGTAGATTTTTGCGTATTCATACACGCCTTGTTTGTCAGGGCGAAGAACGAGCTTCACTTTTTCACCGTCTTTTACATGAGGTAAGGTAACGTGCGCAATGTCGTAATTCAGCTCAACGTAATCGCCTTGCAGCAGCGAGCGCGGATCGATCGGCTGTAAAGCGAGCTTAATTTCTTTTCCGTTTTGAAGAAGCACTTCGTTTTTAGTGAAAATGCCGCCCAGCATAATAAGCTGAACAAGAATGATGATCCATACAGCGGTTCGGCTGCGGTCAAGAAACGACGGCTGCGGCTGATCAGGCGTTGACAGGTCCCATCTCCTGCTTAGGAAAAGAAAGATCAGGCCTAAAATAACGAGCACAAGTGATTTATTAAATAAATCCCACACAAAGTCGTAATATTTCATCGCTAAAAAAACAAACCAGAAGATCATGCCAACAATAAAATCATATTTTGGCTCTTTTCGTACCGTCACAAATAAAAAGACGGTCGAAATCACAAAAAACACCGTGCAGTAAATGATATTTAAAAAAGACGGTTCGCTTAATTCAGTCAGCGATAGTAAAAAGATAAAAGCAAGAAGCAGCGCTGCTTTTTTAAACGCGTGGTGTACGTTTATCGCGTACACAGCGGCATTTAATAGAAACAAAGCGAGCAGCACATAATCTATTTTGATAGTGTCATAGTAAGCAGTTGGAACCTTTATTAACAGAAGCCCTTGCACTAGCACAAAAAGCAACAGGCGAACGGGCGTATGCTTTGTGAATACTAAAAGCGCTACAAGTGCGATGATGTAGATAAAAAACAGAATGTCGTTCACAAAAAAAGAAGCGCCGCCGCTAATTAATACGCCCATCATTAAAAGCGTATATTTCACGGTTGGAATATCTGCTTTAATCAAATAACATGCCACAATCAGCAAAACGCCAATCACAAGCATTCCGTTTGTTGGGTACGTTCCTGTAATAAGTGTGACAAGTCCTCCTAAAGAGCTGCTGCCGATGACCGATGCAATGGCCGTAATCCCAATCACAGCTATTCGTTTGATTACGCGGAGCGAGGTTTTTTGTGCTGCCGTGTTAGCAGTGAGCCATTTGACAAACCATACGCTTGCACCAATAAATAAAATCACAAATGCTAAAGCTAAGAACAGTGACCATTCAGCGTAGTGTTTAAAAATAAAAGAGAAAAACTGTTCAATAACAAATAAAGCAAATGCTACGATGGAAATCCCTAAAAACGACCTTTGCGGCTTCACTTTTGAAAAATAAAAAAAGGAGCTTAGTAAAAACAGCAAATAAAAAATAATAAGACCAATCCGTAAGCTAGAGCTCCCTGTGAAATCCGGCAGGGAAACAGTTAAAAAAATGTAGTGAAACAAACAAAACGCTGCATACATGATCACAGGAGACGAGCGCCGTTTCTTTTTTATGATCCAAAAAATAATCAAGTTCACAAACGCCATTCCTGCGTAAAGTAAAAGCGTCTCGTGTTCGCCTCGCTGTGAAACTGCGCCAGTTGGTGAAATGAAAAAAGCCATGGTGAATTGAAATAAAACAAACGATAACACGTAAAACGGCTGATACTTTGTAAAAAGGCTAAACAAAATAACCGGCACAAGCCAAATTAAAAACAGCCAGTACGATTCAGCGTGCGTGTTGTAAATTTGAGAAAGAAGCGCGATGCTTAATCCAAATGAAAGAGCGCCGGCCAAAAGAGTCCAGTGACTTAAAAACGCCTGCTGAGGAAGCAGCTTTCGCACTACAAACGCACTTCCGTAAAACAGCAGCATCAGCCCCACGCTCAGCGCAATTTTAATGTAGCGGTCAAAGCCTTGCCAGTTCGATGCAAAGAAATATAAAATGCCGGACAAAACAAGAGCCAACCCCAGTAAATAACCGAGTCTTACGAGCTTTTCTCTCATACTCAACCTCCTCTTTATATTATGTATATACTAGCGCATGTTTAAATATTTGGAAATAGAAAGGATGAATGCGTTTTAACAAAAAAATTGTGTAAAAAGGCCTTTTAGTGGCGCGGAAATAACAAGCAAAGTAGTCCGAAAATCTTGATAAATTGCCAATGGTAAGATAGTTTTGGTTATTTTATCCTGAAGAGTGGGTATTGAACTAAAAACCTACATTATTCCCAAAAAATATAAGAAAACATGCCGATGTGCTCTCTTTCTTTATTTGATAAGCTATAAAAGGGAATTACTGTTAGAGAAACCAAGAGATAGATATAAAGGAAGTGTCATCATATGAATGAGATGTTTGTTGCTCATCTGTATACCCAAGTGAAGCAGGCACATGAAGATATCCAGCAGCTTACCGCTAGTAAAAACACGTTAACGGAAGTCAAAGGCGAGCTTGAACGTGCAAAGGAAAAGGTAAAAGAACCAGAGCTCACTTCCGCCACTTGGTCAGGCAGCCTTGCTGTTGGGTTTGAAGACATTCGTACGGCTATGTTAGATGAATACGATGATTTGCTGACCCGTCAGCTGACGGATGCCCTTACGACAATTGATGCAAAAATTACGGTGCTTCAATCGGATATACAAGGGATGGAACGCGCCATTAAAATGCAAGAAGACGAAGCAAAAGATAAGGTGTGATGCAATATGGCAGACGAAATTAAAGTAATAGATGGTGAAATTAATAGAACGCTTAGTGACCTAAGCGCTGCTGCGCAGCAGTTTCAGCCGCTTTTTCCGTTTCACGTAGGAAGCGGACAAGATCTAGCGGTGCTCGATGAATTAAACCAGCTGAACCAGCAGCTTCAAACGTTAATTGTGGACTACAAGCAAACGCTCCTCGATGATTTGAACGCCACCAAAAAATCCGTGCAGTCCATAAAAGAAGCAGATGAAAAAGCTGCAAACGCAGCTAAATAATGTTCATATTTTATATAAAGCTATCAAAAACAACCTTTCAACCAGCATAGATTTGGCATTCAAATAAAAAGGTTTTATCTAGCGGATGATGCAAGCCTTGTAAAGAGGAGCGTCCGCTTAGGTTTAGAAAAATGACGGGCGATTGTTCGTTAACCGTTTGTTGTTTTTCTACATCGATACAGTTAGGAGGTTACAGGTTATTGAAAACACTTGATGTCGATGCTTTTCACGAAAATATTCAAGCTATCTTAGACTCTATTAAAAGTCAAAAAGAACAAATTCAGGGCCTGATTTCACAGGTTCAGTCATTTTCAAGCTTAGATGATGCGTTTAAAGGAAAAGGAGGAGAAGCGATTCGGTCTTTTTACGAAACGGGACATGCTTCTTTTTTAACGCTGTATCATTCATTACTTACTTCCTATGAAACTCGACTAACTCAAATCACACATGCGCTTCGCTCATTCGAACCGAGTGAAGACGGCTACATCACGCAGCCGTTTCTACAAGACACTATTCCCGCGCATTTAAATCAAACAAGAAATACAACCGTTTCGCTTGTCGATCAAGCAAATGCAGCGATTCAAAAAGTCAGTCACCTTGCTTCTGTTTCAGCGCTTAACGATCAAGGTTTCTTAACAGAAGTAGAACAAGCAAAAAACAAAGCGGACAAAACGATGAACGATTTAGTCCGTTTTGACGAACAGCAAACGCAAAGCCTTTCAGCCATTCAAGATCAGCTGACGTCTTTAAACTCGCTGCTTTCTAAAGTGAAAGCTGGGTTTCAAAATGGTTCCATTCAGCCGAGCAATGTAAGTGAGCTGAGCGCGTTGGCGAAAAAAGTGATGACCGATTCAGGAGGCGTCTCGGTTTTTGAAAAAGGCATTCAAACAACCTTGACAAGAAAAGAAAAACAAGAGAAAGTGATAAAGGAAGTAGGCCTTGAAAAGCTGATTCAACTTCAGGCAATGACGCCTGCTGAGCAGTTAAAAGAAATTCACAACCTTGAAAAAACGACGCCTTACATAAGAGAAGTGCTAACGCAAATTCAGCAGGATACAGCACCTGCTAACATGAAAAAACTAGCGGAACTGTCACCTGCAGAGCAAGCAGTGGAACTTGAAAAAAGCCCATACCTGCAGGCGCTCAACGATTCTTCAACTGTGGGCATGCTAGCGTCTCAACAGATTCTTCAAAACGCTACGGGCGTTGAGGGAATGCTTATGCAGTCGGTGATGAGTCAGGGTCAGGTTAGAGATGTGACACCTGAAAAAACTGCTGAATCCTTTGACTTTACAGAAATCTGCGAGAACCCTGCGGCTAAAAAAGAAGAAACCGGTATAAAAGCTGTAGTCAAGGACGTAGGAGAAGGTGCTGTCACCTTAGCAAAAGGCACAGTTACGGGTACTAAAGGAATAGCACAAGACGTTTGGGCCGGTATGGGGGAGAGAGCAGATAAACGGTACAACTCCTTGTATGACTTTGGAAACTATATAACGATGGGCGGATTTGATGGAGCTCTTTCCTTCAAAGAGGGGTTGAATGAACGAGGGGAAAAATCGTTTGATTCACCGTATGACTTTGTCAATCACGCAACGATGGGACTCTTAGATGTAGGGCAGCAGGCACTTAATCCGGACAAACCTCTTTCAAAAGAGCACTGGGAAAACAGCATGTTTCTGTTTGCGAGCGTCATTGGAGGAGCGAAACCCGCAGGAGCCGTAAAATCCGTTCCAAAAGTAACAAACGTTCCGCGTGTACCTGCACATAAAGCAACCAAAACATTAAGCGATATGCGAAATGTCGTCAGCCCAAAAGCAGCAAGCAATTGGTCGAAGAAGGTGTATGAACCTGTTCAGAAGCAGCTTCAACCTTTACTAGATGCGGAGATACCGACTTTACGTCCTCAACCTCAACTGGTAGGGATAGGAGAGGCGTTACCTCGACAGACCTTTGGTGAAGCGTTACATGGGTTAACGACGTATAAGATGGGGAATATTTCAAAAGGCCAGTCGAAAGCGTTGGAGAAAGTGGAAAAGCCTGATAGTAAAGCGAATGTTGAAGGGGTTTATGATCAGGAAGCTGTTGCTAAGGGTACGGGAAAAATGTATCCAACCAGACAAATAGATTCAGTTGCGGAAGCACATATAATTGATAGAGTGAAAGAGCTAAGAGGGAATTTATCAAGTAAATATAAAAAAGCTGGTAATTTTGCCCTTGCAGAGGTGGATGTTAATAGTTTAAACAAAAAGGAGTTTTATGCTTCAAGTAAAATAGATGAATTTAAAGGGAATTTAGAAGAAAAAGTTCCTGAAATTTCATTAAAACCAAATGAGCCAATTTTTGAGGCATCTCTAGCACCTGGTAAGGATGGAAAACCTTATATGCGAGATTCTGACACTGAGTATAAGATTTTGAATGAAATTGCTTTAAAGCTGGGTAATGATGTAAATGCTACTGGTGAAATTAAGTTATTCACAGAACTAGATACGTGTGATAGTTGTAGCAAAGTAATAGCTGAATTTGCTGATAAATATAAGAATATTAAATTGGAAGTTATTCACAATAACGGTGAAAGACTTAAACCATAAAAGAGGAGTGACATCATGGAAGACTGGGAATATAATGAAATATTTGAGGCGATTAACGAAGACTATGATGATTATTTAAAATTAAATAGGGGACATGAATATGCAATAGCAAGAACTATTAATGAATATATAAATCTTGGAAAGGTAGAAGACTTTATTGTTGATGCTGCTGTAGGTGAAATATTGTTATCCAAAAATAAGGTCTTTATTGGATATGCTGAAGGGATAACAAAGAGATTAAGTGTGTTTAAAGATTTAGATGTTACAAATGAACTAACACATGAAGAAATAGTAGACTTGACTAATAGGATAGAGAAAGTACTAGATGGTCTTAGTAAGGTTGAGATAGATTATAACCCTTATTCCGAGTAGTTATTTGCGAAATTGAACAAGAATATTTTTAAATTATAAATTAATGATGTAATTAACTAAAAAGCACTTGATTTCCTTTTAGGGAACCAGGTGCTTTCTATGTGATATTTTATGCTTTGGACAACACGAATGATGATATGCTGAAATTCAGAGCCCATGAAAGTAGTACCATCATGAAGTACAATGTGCAATGATAGAATAGAAAACAAAATACGAGCTTAGGCGAGATGACATTATACTGGGCGGTG
>NZ_JBMPZA010000020.1:0-87087 GCF_049368575.1 Priestia sp. 40 | reverse complement strand
AGGTTATTTAATTTATTATTTTACCGGTCTACAGAGTCCGTCTTCTAAAGAGCAAGAGGACTTATATTAGAATTCCTTTTTGAGTTCTATTTCTTCGTTCCTAGAATCCGTTTTATGTTAACTAAAGACACATACCACTGTAAAGTTTCTGTTGATAACGTGGCCCCCAGTCATTAGACTGGGGGCCACGTTGTTTAAACAGTAGAAAACTACATAAAAGCCTTTATCATTTTATTGATACGTTTTTTTGAGGATTTTGCTTTTTATAATTTCACTAACCAATATAATAACTATGGACAGTATAGATCCTATAAGGATAGCAAAATTGATTACTCCGATTCCAAACCCAGTTAACCCTCCATAAAAGCTACTTATTATTACAATTCCTAGGCTAATTACTCCTATAATTAGAGGTATAAAATATTTTAAAGAAGATACCTTTTTACTCATTCTACTGGAAAGTAGAAGTAAGCATGTAACCGTGAATATTACAATCATATACATTATAGCCATTTTTTAATCCTCCTTCGTATGCATTATAAATATTACCATAATATTCTAAAATGTGTTCAGAATATGCCCAATATGGTTTTTTATTGTAATTGAGTAGAATAGCACACACTGCATTTCCTTTTTGTGGTAATATATATAAATGCTTACTTTATACTGTTAGAAAAAGGAGATAAATAATGTTGCAATCACTAATTTTTGATATGGATGGAACTCTATTTCAAACAGATAAGATCTTAGAAATATCACTCGATGATACATTTAACCATTTACGTACGCTTAACCAATGGGATGCAAGTACGCCTATTGATAAGTACCGTGAAATTATGGGTGTACCGTTACCAAAAGTATGGGAAGCTTTGTTACCTAATCATTCAGATGAAATCAGAAAGTATACGGACGCTTATTTCTTAAACAGGTTAGTTGAGAATATACGAAATGGCAAAGGTGCTTTATATCCTAACGTAAAAGAAATCTTTAGCTTTTTAAAAGAGAATAATTGTTCCATTTACATAGCAAGTAATGGTTTAAAAGATTATTTAAAAGCAATTGTAGACTATTACGATTTAAATAATTGGGTCACAGAGACATTTAGTATTCAGCAAATCCAAACTCTCGATAAGGGCGATTTAGTCAAAACGATTATAAAGAAATACGATATCAAAAGCGCAGCAGTGGTGGGGGATCGCCTATCAGATATCAATGCTGCAAAGGATAATAATTTACTAGCAGTGGGGTGCAATTTTGATTTTGCTCAGGCAGGGGAACTTGCTCAGGCTGATGTGGTAATAAACGATCTAATAGAATTAAGAAATATTGTAACTAAAATAAATAATAGCTTGTCAATTTAATAGGCCTTTATTAAGAGAAACCATTAAATCAGCTTTTAAACAAAGGTGTTTCTCTTTTTGTTAGGATAATTAAGACGATACAAGTTTTAATTAGTAACATTTTCGTCGCCGACATTGTTATAAATTAAGGAACTTTTATGATGAAGAAACTAAGTGTAATTTCTTTAATTTTATTATTTGCTACTCTCGTATTAAAATTTTCAAGTATGCTCAGGGATATCTTAATATCAAGGTTTTACGGTCTTTCTGGTGATTCGGATGCCTATTTTGCGGCTATGAACATTCCTAACATCTGTATCTTGTTCCTTTTGACAGGAATAAAAGAAACATTCTTACCTAAGTATTTTCAATTTAAAGAATTAAACGGGAAACTTTCCTATACATCGATGATGATTAGAGGAACTTTTTATATTGCTCTAATTGGATCAATAATAGGAGTTCTTATTTCTTTAATGGTAATTCCCCTTTTATTCTCGAGTTTTAATCAACAAGGTAAACAAATTGCAGTATGGACAGCCATTTATTATTTCCTTTCGTTAGGGTTTGTTGGAATAAATTCTATATATGAAGGATATTTAGAGGCAAATAGAAAATTTGCTTGGTCGATACTTTCTCAGTTAATCGTAGTTTTATTTGTTATCACAGGACTTATCTTTTTTCACAAAGAAATTGGAATTTTGTCTATTCCTCTCTTTTACTTAATTGGCACAATTGTTTCATTCTTTTTGAAAAAAGCAGGATTTACATACTTCTATCGATATAGAGAAAAGGTAAGTTTAGATTGGAGTAAAATTTCGGAATTTTATGTTTCTTTCCTTCCAATTGGACTTACTGCTGCAGTAGGGCAAATTAATTTATCTGTTGATGCCAGCTATGCTTCTCACTTAGATGAAGGAATTGTCTCAAGTTTTAATTATGCATTTCGTCTAGTTAATATCCCCCAGGCCATTTTTGGTGTAACAGTAGCAACCATGATCTATCCTATTATTGCGAAGGCCTTTCATGACAAAGATATTGTATTGTTCAAGAAAAGCATGGAGAAAGGGCTAGTATATATGTTCCTTTTGTTAGCTCCAGCAATAGTAGGTATGTGTTACTTAATGCCTGAGCTTGTAAAAGTCATTTATACAAATTTCAGCGATTCTGATGCAGCCCTAACTTCTACCTTTGCTATTTTCTTTTTAGGATCAGTTTTAGCTTATAGTATTCAGGCTGTCATTGCTAAAGGGTTATACACGTTAGATAAAGGAAGCGTTATTTTAAAAGCTGGTCTATTTTCCGTTTTTTTAAATATGGGATTCAATTTTATCTTTGTTAAGTTTTTTGGAGCCTATGGTTTAGCATTAAGCTCCTCACTCGTTGGGTTAATTTATTGTTCGATAACCTTTTCATCGTTTTATAAACTCGTTAACCGAATTAATCTAAAGTGGGTAGTAGTACATTATATAAAAATTTCACTTTCAGCGATAGTAATGCTTACTTGTTTAATTTATCTAAAGAAAGTGTACTTTTTAAATTTTACTAACTTGTACTTCTATTTGGGTTTTATAATCATTGGAGGAACACTTATTTACACTTTATTTGTAGGAATCTTTAATTTTAATATTATCTATCCAAAAATCAAAGTACGAATGAAAAAATAAAAAATGACAAAAGACAGCCCTATTTGTTTTGCAGCTGTCTTTTTGTCTACGTCCAATAAAATACTTTTAGTTAGGTAAATACTAAATTATTTTATATATTATTAAAGTTTTACTATTTACACTAAGTGACGACAAAATGGTTATTTTACTTTTTACCATAACCAGCCTATTACTTACTTTCCTTTTAAGAAATTGGTTTATTTACAACAACGTAACAGAAAGTTCATAAAATATTTATTATTGCTATGTTTTTATAAGATAATTTTAACTATTAATACAAAATCAACGTATTATATACATAGATGTAAATGTATAAAGTATGTTATTAAAATTAAAGTTTTATCATTTACTCTAAATGACGACAAATATGGAGTTTTTCTACAAACTATATAAATAGTAAATTATATTTACAGAAAGTAAGTTTATACTTTTGCTTTTAAATAAGTTACAATTAATAAATAATAACTATAATAAATAACTTTAAATATATACTTGATTATAAGTATATTAGATACTTAATGAAGATACTTAGTAGTTTAAATCTTATTATTAGAACTATTATTTCGTTTTAAAGGTTCTTTATCATATAGGTACACATAAATACAAACTTAACCCTTACATAGTGAAGAAAATACCTTAACACAAGTAAGAACTATAAATAAGAAAACACATTTTTCAAAAGGAGAGGTTTTATGCAAGATTTCTCATTAGTACATATAGGAGCAGAAGTAAGGGAAAGAAAAGGCGATTTCAATAAAATCGTTTCACTAATGCTGGACACTACATACTACGATGCCTTAGAAGAAAGAAATGAGCATCACCAGCGAAAAAATGAAGATATGTTTAGTGATTTTACGGATGAAGAAATGATGTACTACTATGTCCATCAACGAAAGCATATCCGAAAGGATCGAGAACGAAAAGAAAATACAAAAAACGAATACTTACGGATTTTATTGCAGTTTTATCAGTATGCGGTAGAAAGTCAGTCGTTTTTACGCCAGGATGTCGACTGTTATATAGAAGAAACTATTTTTAAAAACCTACGTGCTTGGCATATTCGAAACTACCAGACGTATTTAAGCACGGCATTGCTAGGAAAGGGAGGTAAACCTTATTCACCTGCAACTTTAGACGCGAAAATGACGATTTTAAAAAGTTTTATGAAATGGTTACATGAAACGAAGTATATACAGCATCCATTACACAAAGAAATCTTAAGCACCTCATTATCTGAACAAGAAATTCCTAATCGAGATTTGTATTACCATGAAGTCAAACAGCTTCTAGATTACTATAAAGATCATCCTATTAATTATGGATTGTTAACAATGTTGGCGATGACAGGATTACGTGTACAGGAAATAGCTAAAGCTTCGTGGGGAGATGTATATCTAGACAGTTTAAGTGGTCATTATCGACTAAGAGGAGTAGGGAAGGGTGGAAAGAAATTTGATAAGTTACTTCATCCATCGTTATATGAACGCATTCTTGTTTTTCGAGAACGGCGTCATGTCAGTACAGCATTAAATTTAAGTGATCAAAGTCCATTATTTCCAACTAAAGATGGAGACTATTATCAATATAAAAACTTAAGTAATTATATTGTCCGTATTATTGAACGAACCGAGTTACCTTTTATAAAAGAACGGACTGACAGAATTACGCCTCATTATTTTCGTCACTTTTATGCCATCTACAGTAGGCAGCAGGGAGCAGATATCTTTTTAATTCAAAAAGAACTGGGTCACAGTGATCGTAAGACCACCGAGCGTTATCTGGAGAAGGTTTTGCAACGAGAACAAGAAATTGGGCTGATGTGGAAAGAACAAGATTTTTAACTATTATTGCGAGTTGACAATATATTTTAAAGAAGAGCTACTGATTTTTTTCAGAAGCTCTTCTTGTCTTTATGATATGTATCTTATCTAGTTTTAAACCCATCTGTATATAACTCCCATTATCATACATAATAATAAAAATAAACTCTCTCAAAAGGGGCTTTCAGTAGTGAATAAAGAAGAAGTCATTAAAATTTACCAAGATGTTCTAACCAAGAGAAGAAAACGTTTTCCGAACTATTTCTTTGTAGGGGATGAAGGGAAAAAATATATGCGTTATATGACATGTTATTTGCTTGAGCAACACTTAACAGTCCCAATCGATGAAATCCCTTCTCAAGTAACCGCAAATACATTATGGTCTCATCGTCTAAGGCCGCCTGCTATGCTATACGGTTGGAATTATTATGAAGTTATTAATAATGCCTATCCTGGAAAATTTAAACCATGGCAATTTCAACAAGCTCCTGATAAATATTGGGATGGAGAAGAAGGAAAAAGACGAGCTATTGAAGCAGTAAAATATGTAATAGAGGAGAAGTTAAAACTTCCCATGGAAGAAGTACCCTTCAAGGTTAATTTCCATTTTTTTAAACAGCATGGTTTGGGTGGCGCTTTTACTCTTTTAGGCTATTCTCCTTTTCAAATAGTTGAAACTATTTATCCAGGTGTTTTTAGCCCTTGGCAATTTGCCCATGTTCCTATGAATTGTTGGAAAAATGAAGAATATATTCGAGGGGCTATGGATAATTTTTTATTCAAACAACTACATTTCTCTTCATATGAGGATGCTTTTCTTCAATTAAAAAAAATGGATTTTACTGATTTTCAGTTAACTGGTCTCTTTCAAATGGCATTCGATTCTAGAATGAACAACGTGAAGGAATGGATAAAAAACCAACTAATCAATAAAGAGAATGAACTGTTCTACGTAGATTTAGACTAATAAAAGAATTTATTGAAAGAAAAAATCGGAATTAACCTAATTTGATTTCCATTTTTGACTTTTAGAAGTGAAGTATTAATTAATATATGATTACTTGCTTTGGTTCTTTTTCTTCATAAAAAGATATAAAGATTCAGCAAAAAAGAGAAAAAGAAGAAAAAATAGAACGAATAATTCAGCTAATTCCATTACTCTAAAAGGACTGATGGCATTGTAAAGCGCCTGAGAAACATCAAATCCCTGAATAATATCAATCCCTAAAGAAAAGCCCATTAAGCATCCCATCATTAAAACACTAATACCTAGAATTTTCATATCTATCACGCTCCATTTAATAGGTTCTACTATTTCTTCTACGACGATACGTACATATTAATTGTTAATTTTTACATAAAAAACTCTTATATGGTTAAAGTAATAAAAACTTAAAGAAGGGTGCTCAAATTTATGCCTTCGTTTTTTAAAAATCGCAAACAAAAAAATAAACAATCACATGATGAAGAGTATCAAACTGCTAATCATGGAAAAGAACAGCTAGAAGTTTCATTACCAAATAACCTTAATATGATTAAACAGAAAACAGGAAAAAGTTCAGATGTCATTATTCGTGAGATAAAATTAGGCGGCAAAGCTGATATTAATACGGCGATTGTTTACATAGAAGGAATTGTAAACAATCAGGCAATTCAAGAATATATACTTCAATCTATGATGAAAGATAATCATAAAGAAGAAATTAATCAGTACAATGCGATGGGCCTACTTTCTGAAGATATAATGACAGTTGGAAACATAACTTCAATCACTAATTCAGATGATCTATTTTGCTCTTTAACGGCGGGAGATACACTTATCTTAGTAGATGGAGTAAATCAAGCATTAAGTGCTAGCACAGCAGGTGGAGAGAAGCGTTCTATTACGGAATCCACTACCGAAATGGTAGTACGAGGACCCAAGGGAGCATTTACAGAGGCTCTAGGCACCAATACAGCCATGGTACGTCGTATTATTAAGACTCCGGATTTATGGATGGAGTCTTTAAAAGTCGGCCGTGTAACAAAGACGGATGTAACATTCATGTACATACATGGCATTGCTAACGATAAAGTTGTTAATGAAGTTCGTCAGCGATTACAAAAAATCGATATTGATAGTATTTTGGAATCAGGGTACATTGAACAACTAATAGAGGATCAAACAGCTACTCCTTTTCCAACTGTATACAATACAGAAAGACCTGACGTTGTAGCAGGGAACTTGTTAGAAGGAAGAATCGCTATATTCGTGGACGGAACTCCATTTGTACTCATTGCACCAGCTGTATTTATACAATTTTTCCAATCGGCTGAAGATTATTATGCGCGGTTTGACATTGCAACTTCCATTCGGCTTTTACGTATTTTTATGTTTATGATTTCGCTTATCGCACCAGCTACATATGTCGCAGTTACAACCTTTCACCAAGAAATGGTTCCTACAACGCTCATTGTAGCAATTGCAGCACAAAGAGAGTCCGTCCCCTTCCCTGCGTTCATAGAAGCTTTACTCATGGAATTAACTTTTGAGATTTTACGGGAGGCAGGGATACGTTTACCTAAAGCTATCGGCTCAGCAGTTTCTATTGTCGGAGCCCTTGTAATTGGTCAAGCAGCTGTTCAGGCAAGCATTGTTTCACCTGCAATGGTTATTATCGTATCCATTACAGCCATTGCAAGTTTTGCTACACCTTCTTTTAATATGGCCATCTCGGCTCGCTTAATTCGTTTTTTGTTTATGATTGGCGCAGCAACATTTGGTTTCTATGGCATTATTTTATGTCTCTTAATGATGGTTGTCCATTTGTGCAGTCTAAGATCATTTGGAATTCCTTACATGTCCCCGTTTGCCCCTTTTACCCTGGTAGACAACGGTGACACTGTTGTAAGGTTACCATGGTGGACGTTGAGACAAAGACCACGATTAGTGACTACCAACACAGTCCGAGAAGCTGCAAATCAACAACCACGTCCTCCTGCATCTCGTGGCATGGTAAATCGTGATTTCGAAGAGGGTGACAATGATGAAGCGTAAAGGCATTTTTCTTTTAACGATCATGACAATGACTTTAATACTTACAAGCTGCTGGAGTAAAAAAGAATTAACAGACCTTGCTATTGTCGCAGCTATGGGTATCGATAAAACAAAAGATGGAAGGTACCACATAACGCTCCAAATTATCAACCCCGGAAACGTGGCTGGTGGTATGCAAGGAGGAGGAGGAGCACAAAGCCCTCCCATTACTATCTATTCGGCTTCAGGAGACAATCTAGTGGAAGCAAGTAGACGAGCTTCAGGAAGGATTTCTCGGCGATTGTATTATGCTCATACAAACTTAGTTGTAGTTGGAGAGAAGTTAGCCAAAGAAGATGGCATTGACACATTAATTGATGGTCTAGATCGAGATCCAGAATTTCGAAATACTTCTACACTTGTAATTGCCAACCATTCATCTGCAGCTGATCTTATAAAGACGTTAACACCAGTCGATAAGATTCCAGCAAATAAGATACTAAAAACCTTAGAATTTACGCAAAGAAAATGGGGAGAGAATGTAAAGACATCACTCCAAGAGGTGATGAAGAGTCTTGAATCCCCTGGAAGAGGAACAGTTGTATCAGGATTTCGTCTAGTTGGTAATCCTCAGCAAGCACAAAAGCTAGATAATCTTCAGGAAAGTGCACCAGAAGCAACACTTCGCGCTTCCGGGATTGCAGTATTAAAAGAGGGAAAACTAGTCGATTGGTTATATGGAAAACCAGCAATAGGGACAGTATGGATTCTTGATAAAATTCAAGGCACTGATATTAATATTGATTGGAAAGGAAAAAAAGAAGCTATTGCTTATCAAACTGTAAGACAAAAAACAAGCATCTCTGCCCAAGTCAAGAATGGCCAACCTCATATTTCCGTTCATACACGTGTTGAAGGAGATATTGGTGATATGGAGGTACCTGTTGATATTAAAAATCCAAAGGTTATTAGAAAAATGGAACAATCCATCGGAAAAAAAATCGAAAAAGATCTAAAGATGGCTATTGAACGTGCCAAAAAAAACAGAACAGATATCTTAGGATTTGGAGAGGTAATTCATCGTACTAGGCCAAATCAATTTAAGAAATTTAAACAAGAATGGAATGATGTGTACTTTCCAAAGTTAGAAGTGGATATTACAGTAGAAGCTTACATACGTCGAGCTGGCTTGCGAAATAAATCTTTCCTTTCTGGAGTAAAAGAAAATCAAAAGTAAAGAAAAGGAGGTACCAGTTAAATGGAAAAAGCGAAAATTAGCGCCATTCAGCTCTTTATTTTAATGGTCCTATTTGAATTAGGGAGCGCTTTACTAGTACCTCTTGCAATTGATGCAAAACAGGACGCTTGGCTTGCCATTTTACTAGGAATGATATTCAGCTTTGTTCTATTGTTAGTCTATCATAGACTGTATCTCTATTACCCTGATCTTTTGTTTACCGAATACGTACAAAAGATTTTAGGGAAACCCTTAGGATTCGCCTTGGCATTTGTCTATATCCTTTACTTCATGTACGATGCCTCAAGGGTTCTACGTGATTTTGGTGAGATGTTGTTGGCCTTTGCTTATCCAGATACGCCTTTATTTATTGCGAATGCTTTATTAATCCTCGTCATTATTTATACTGTTAGAAAAGGAATTGAGGTTATTGCACGGTCAGGAGAGTTGCTTTTTATTTTTATGTACTTTCTTGCTATTGCAGGATTTATCCTAATTATATCCTCAGGATTAATTGATTTTAAAAATTTACAACCTATTTTGGAGGCCGGCTTATTTCCTGTTTTGAAAGTAGTGATGACTCAGACTTTGTATTTTCCATTTTCCGAAATCATTGTAATTACAATGATTTTGCCGTATTTAAACAACCCCAAAAAAGCTAAGCTCACAATGTTTTGTGCTACTGCATTAAGTGGGGTTAATCTCATTATCACGATGCTCATTAATGTTT
The DNA here is from genome assembly GCF_049368575.1 of Priestia sp. 40. Taxonomy (NCBI): domain Bacteria; kingdom Bacillati; phylum Bacillota; class Bacilli; order Caryophanales; family Bacillaceae; genus Priestia; species Priestia sp. 40. The sequence goes on along the minus strand of NZ_JBMPZA010000020.1, from coordinate 77,280 downwards.
GTGTACTGGGAGTTAATTTGACTGCACGCTCACAGTTTCCACTTCTTAGTACGGTCCAGACCATCCAAGTTGCAGACTTTTTAGAGCGTCTTGATGTGTTTTTTATGTTAGCTTTAATTATTACTATCTTCTTTAAGATCTGCTTATTGTTTTATGCAGCTGTAACGGGAGCAGCTAATTTATTTAAGGTTAAATCACCTTCGAGTTTATCTTATCCTTTTGGGCTAATCATTCTTTTTTTATCTATTGCCATTGCAAGTAATGCGCAAGAACATAATCATGAAGGATTAAAGATTGCAATGTTTGTTGTACATATCCCTCTCCTTACAATTATTCCTCCTTTGCTTCTTATTGTAGCTTTCTTTAAAAATAGGAGGAAGCGTGTTAAAAACAATTTCAGTCCAGAATAGGAGGTCGCTTGGATGGAAAAAGCAAGGATTAGTGCCAGTCAGCTATTTATTTTAATGGTTCTATTCGAACTAGGAACTTCTTTGTTACTACCTGTCGCAATACAAGCAAACCAGGATGCATGGCTTTCTATCTTACTTGGAATGTTGGGTAGTTTAATTCTTTTTCTAATTTACTGCAAACTATACTCTTATTATCCAAGCCTTTTGCCTACAGAATATATGCAAAAAATCTTAGGGAAAACTATAGGAAGCGTATTAGCCTTTCTTTATATGTTCTATTTCATATATAATATGGCAAGGGTTTTACGAGACCTTGGAGAGATGTTGTTAACATTTTCTTACTCCGATACGCCTCTGTTTATTGCAAATGCTTTACTCATTCTAGTTATCATTTATACCGTTCGGAAAGGAATTGAAGTAGTAGCTCGATCAGGAGAAGTATTTTTCATATTTATGTATGTACTTGCTGTCACAGGATTTTTCCTAATTGTATGTTCAGGTTTAATTGACTTTAAAAACTTACAACCAGTACTTGAAAAGGGGATTTTTCCAGTGCTAAAAGTTGTTCTTGTTCAAACTTTGTATTTCCCTTTTGGTGAAGCAATTGTATTTTCCATGATTTTACCTTACTTAAACAATCCTAAGAAGGCAAAAGCGACCATGTTATGTGCAACGGGATTGAGTGGTATTAATCTAACTATTACCATGCTTATTAATATTAGTGTATTAGGAGTCGATTTAACTGCACGCTCACAATTCCCACTTCTTAGTACTGTACAAAGCATTCAGGTGGCAGATTTTTTAGAACGGCTTGATGTATTTTTTATGCTTGCTTTAGTCATCGGTGGCTTCTCTAAAATTAGTATATTATTCTATTCTGCTATGATAGGGACAGCCAATTTATTTAAAATTAAATCACCATCTCAGCTTTCCTACCCTATTGGGATAATAGTTCTTTTTATGTCCCTGACAATTTCTAGTAACTTTCAGGAGCATCTGTATGAAGGCATAGGGATAGAGATGTTTTTTATACAAATTCCTTTCATAGCGATTATTCCTGTTCTACTTTTTCTTGTTGCACTCTTGAAAAATAAAAGGAATCAGAAAGCATAATAAATTTGTTTATTAACTTCTGGATATAAAAAGCTTACAACGTAACTACTTATTACAGGCTAGGATTGATAAAAATAAATTTAAATTATGTGAGGTGCCTTTTTTGTATACTTGGTTTTACGATCATTTTATTAATACAATTCTATTTCCTCTTAGTTCTATCGTGATAGTAGCTATCACACTAAGTGGATATGCGTACTTTAAATTCAGGAAAAACTGAATGTCAATAGGGTCTCTTTTTTGACCATTTTTAATATAGACAAATTTTTTGATGACAAAGGTTTATTGTTATATCTGGTGAAAAAGAAGCTATTTCCTAGTGCATGGACAGCCTATAATGCAAGACCAAGAGCCCGCCAAAAGTCTAATTTCAATGGGGAAAATAGCAAAATAAAGGCATGATTCTCATCTTTTAGCTTTTAGTGTCGTTACATTTTTGAAAATAATGGAAAAATAACTTTATTTTAAAATAAGAAAACATAAGGGGAAAATGACACATGGAAATATTTTCAGCAGTTTTAGTTGGAGTTGTAGCATTAGAACATTTATTCATTATGATTCTTGAAATGTTTTTTATACGTTCAAAGGTAGCAAAGCGAGCATTCCAGTTACCTAAGCACTTGGAAGGAGATCGGAATGTAGCTATTATGTTTGCAAATCAAGGATTATATAATGGATTTTTAGCCGCAGGACTCGTTTGGGGACTCATACTCGGATTTAATTCAGTTGGTTATATGGTTCAGTTGTTTTTCATAATTTGTGTGGTAGTAGCAGCTATTTACGGTGGTTTTACATCTAACAAGTCAATTATTATAAAGCAGGGACTTCCAGCTATTTTAGCATTGATTACTCTTTTGTTTGTTATATAGTCATATTTTTTTGTTGGAGACAAAGGAATATAGGACCTTAATCATGTATATTACATATAACTCTATGTCTCGCTTCTTTTATTAACCTTACTTAAAAAGATAAAGGGGTTGACGTTCGGTGGAGAATAATATACGTGATGAAATGGTGGCTGAATTGTTTCTAAACCAAATGATGAATAACTTCAAAAAAAGTAAAATTCTTGGAGAAATCGATCAGTCCTTAAAAAATAAAGATAAAGAAGCTTTTATTCGCTTAACAGAAGAACTTAAATCCGTCTCTTAATAAAAACAATATAAATAGAAGAAACTAGTTAGCCTAAAATTGGGTGCTTTGATTTCCTTACAAGTAAGGAATCATATACAACTGAAGGTAACATAATGTTTTTTCTGGAACACACGAAAAAAACACCCCTTATAAAGTAAGGGTTCCAAAAGGAACACTTTTATTTATAAGCAGAAACACATTATAAATAGTGTCTCATTATAAAACGTGGTAATCTATGTATGCTTCATACTTCGAATACGTATGAACAAACCCTTACAAAAAAGCAACCTTTCCCCAAGTGAATAGCATGAGAGATAAGGCTGCTTTTTATATTTATTGATAATTTTCCCTATGATGTAAGCCTTTTTCTAACTCAATTGTATATCTCAATCTTGTTTGCTTTTTATAAAGTTCATCAGACAGTTCTGTGAACTCTGCTTCCGTAATCATTCCCTTAATTACTTTAGTAAAGAGATCATTGATGTGTTGAGTGACATCTTTAAGTTCTTTTTCTTTCAATTGTTTCAATCCTTCAAATCAAATTCCCCTAACTATACTACGAAGTATGAATATATAAAAGAGGTAGATTCACCCTTTTTGAATTATTTTCTTGATTATATATATTATTATAATTTATCTTACAAATTTTGGCGTATTGTGGTGTAATGACTTAGCTAAGCTATTTTCTTGTGAGAATAGATCTAAACCTAACTTTTTCTTTTTTTTGCAAAGTAACATTCAGAATTCCTAAAGCGCTCGCAGTTTTATTTAAACTGCGAGCACTTTTTTTACTTTCTTAAAAACAGATCAATTAATAGAAAAGAGATTAGAATTGCTAAAAGTATAGATACTATGTTCGTCTACCATTTATTCTTTGAACTAGCAAAAGACCCCCAAATGGACTGATTTGCTATTGTATGAGTATGAAAATAGCCTGGCTAGACAAAACTGGCAAAGACGCTGTGAAGCGTCTATTTAGTAATGCTCACTGTTGCAAACTGAAGAGCGTAAAGCAGAAAAACTACTTAAAAAAATTAATCAAACAATTAGTTAAAATAGTTTTTCTGTTCTTCAACTTACATAAGGTATAAATACACTCATATAAACATTGATATTTAACAATACGATGTGTAATCATAGTCCTCTATTACATAATTTCATTGATACTTATGATGGCATAAAGTCTCTATACGTTGTAACTTAAAGTATTTCGTTATAAATAAAAAAACTCTTGGGATATCCTCAACTGAGAGTTTTTTTGTTTTAACGATTTAAAGAGATGTTTCTATTTTTGAATAGAAACATCATGTAGAGAGCAAGCTACTCAAGAATGATTAAAGCTTCAAAATTACAATGTAAAGTATTGATGATAAGAGCTAAAAAAGCACCTTAAAGAGAAGGTGCTTTTTTGGTTGGAAGGAATGACTGATAGATGAAACTATTCTTCAATTAAATCCGTAATATATATGAAAGCTAATATATATTGGATGGTGAAAAGAATGAACGACCAAGTACTAACTCTCGTACTTATATTATTTACATTCTCTATATTCCTGAACATTTTTCAGTACGTTCAAATCAAACGCTACAAACTAAATGAACAATCTTTTAAAGTCTCTTGGCAAGAAGCGATGAATTTAAAAAAACCTATAAGTTTGTTTGCCTGGTGGATGCTGGCATCTTCTTTACCAATTGCCCTTATTTTTGGTTTTGTTTCTTTATTCATAAATTAAAAACAGACTCTCTGAGTAACAAGAATATATGAATATTGTATACAGAGCTCCCTCTATAAATTGAGTCATATCAAGGGTTTATAGGGAGAATATAAAATATAAAAAATTTTTTTATGTCTATTCCAAACCTTATATTCTTTTTCATGTAAATCAACACCCACAATGATTGGATAGAGGATTATCTGAGGTGGCTGTTGAAACTGGAAAGTTCATTTCCTGCCATGCGGCAATTCCCCCCGTTAACTCTTTTACATCATACCCTTGTTCCAATAAAGATTTAGCAACTTTAGCAGCTGTATTGCACCAAACATCCCAACAATAAAGAATAATCTTTTTGTTCTTGGGAATCTCATTTAAACGATTGGCTAATTCTTGTTCAGGTATAACATGGGCATCCTTAATCGTTATACTTCTTACATGAGCAGGACCATTCCTAACATCAATTAAATAGTATTGTTCTGGATTCATTTTCTTTGCTTTTATGTAATCCATGGGGCTTATAGTCGCTTGAAGACGTGCATTAAAATAATCGAGTGCGTTCATTTGGTATAACCTCCAATTTTCTATAGTGACTTCCAAATTCTAATCAAAAAACCTTTCAGCAATTGTCTTTCTTGTTGGTTTAAAGGTGTTAAAACTTCTGATTCTACATCGGTCAGGAATTCCCAACGTGAATTCAGTACTTCCTTGCCTTTTTCCGTAATTAAAAGACTATAAGATCTTCGATCATTAGGGTTCTTGGTTCTTTCTACAAATCTTAACGTTTCCAAATGATCAATATGACTGACCATAGTCGTTCGATCAATTTGTAGGTTGTCGGATATGTCTTTTTGAGAAGAGTATGGGTTTTCCTCAATAAATAAAAGAACGCCATATTGTCTTGAATTGATATTAAAAGGGGCCAGTCCTTCAGCAAATTTTTGTTCCATTTGTTGAAGAGCCTTTCCAAGTAAAAAACCATAAGATTGATTCCATTTATTCACCTAAGTCCTTACCTCCTTATATAATCAGTACAGTATATAATCAGTATAACTGACTATATTTTAAAAAACAAGTAAATACTTATAGTGATTTGCTATCATAGCAATAGTGGGATTTTTTAGATAATTTTAACATAAATTTGATTAGAGGAAATTAAAAATAGAAAACTGATTAATTAATAATAATTTAGAACTTTTTCTATTATGAACGAGCATAACTTTATCATCCGCAAATTAACTTTTTATCTAAAAAGTTAAAATTACATTCATAAAAATATACGTTTATAGTTAACATAAAACGTATTATAGGAACAAAAAAAGGCAACTAGCTACATAGTCGCCTTTTTTTGTTTTACTGGTTTACTTATCAAATACTGAATGATTAAAAGAACCACATAACCTATAACTGTACCAAACGTGTTGAGTAGAACATCATCAATATCTGAACTACGACCTATAAAGTATTGAATAAATTCAATTAAACATGTAACAGATAAACCTAAAATTGTTACTTTTTTAATTGAATGATATTTTCTCCAAATAAGGGCTACAAAAAAGCCTAAAGGTAAAAATAAAATAACATTTGCAGTTAAATTTAAAAGCGATACGCTGTTCCATTCATCGACATTTGTATTTGTTTGAAAGAAGTATTCGTAAAGGGTATGAAATGGTAGGATATTTACATGAGAAAGCTCATTTGTAAAATAAATATCAAAAAAAGGTTCTCCAGTATCTGTAACAATACCCGCATTCCAATTTGGAACAATCGTTTGAGATGCCAAACCAATAAGATATAATACAAACACACCTAAAATAAGTTCCTCTTTAAAAGATGTTATCTTTCTTTTCTTTTTTAAAAAGATAAAACGAAACCCTACATAAAAGGGTAATGCAGCTAAGATATACCCAAGCATATCTTCTACATATAAAGTGATTAAACCCATTAAAGCTATTTCAACACCAATCTATTCTAAAATAACAAGACCACATTATACCATTAAATTAAATAATAGGTAATAACTATCTACTAAATGAAAAGCTAGTCAACATAATCCAGATTATCGGTACAAAAAAGCCTTTAAGAAAATATTATCTTAAAGGCTTTTTTGCCATTACAAAGGATATAGCAGCAAAAAGTATTAGAAATACTGCTAAGAACAAATAAGCAGCACCTTCAAAACCTCTTACTTCGACATAACCAATGTAAAAAAGAACGATTGAAGCTATTACTGTTAAGGTTGCAGGAATCATTCTAACAGGTAGTTTCCATTTCATACGCCTAAATAGCCAAGTCATCAATAATACAATTAAACCTGGTAATAAACCAATAAGTAAAGGAACACCAATCATCATTATCTATCAGCCTTTCAAAATACCTTTTTATACCATATTAACATATATATTCTTAAAAAAGGTCTGTATACGATATACAAATTAAGTTTACATAATACCAATTATCGGAAATAAAAAATCCTGAAAAGCTCTATTATGAGAACTTTTCAGGATCCTCTACATAAAAATCGACATAACCGCAGCTTGAGCAAACATAAGGTACTAACTCACTATAATTGCCGTTGTTATTCAATACTCTGCTAGGCGTTTTGTTTATTCCCACTGTTCCAGGGGATGATTGAATACGTGCTTTGGTTAAAGTTGAATCACATTTAGAACAATTTTTACTATACATGTTTATCCTCCACTTAATTCCAATATATAGTCACTTTAACATTTTATATTGCTGTAAATAAAGGATTTTAACTGTGTATATAGTATACAAATCTAGTTTACATAATCACTCTTTCCGGAACACAACTCAAAAACGAGTCCTTGATACACAAGGGCTCGTTCGCTTTTAAATTTATCGTTTATACAGCTTTTTATACATCCTTGATATGAAAGGCTTTCTTAGAGGAATAGGTAAAGAAAGAATGCATAAAAAAGCTGTCTTTTATACATATGCTGTAGCCCCCTGAAATAGTATCTTTATAAAAAGGCTTCTCTTCCTCGCCAAAAGGACCGAGAAACATCTTTGATTTTTAATTTATATTTCAAGTTATGAAAGTTAACATCTGTTAATTTATATATATCTTTTCCCTATCTGACTTCTATTTACCCATAATCAGATAGGGTCTTTTTTTATAATTGTAATTTGTGAGCCACGATTATTAATTAAAATCTATTGATATTTTTTGGTATAATTAGTTATTAAAATAAATAAACGGGAGTGTAACAAATAATTGGAAAGATTATTATTAGTGGATGATGAAGTAGGGCTATTAGAGATGATGGATGCAGCTCTAAATCTTGAAGGTTTTCACTTAGTAGATAAAGCTACTACTTCTCATGAAGCTTTAAATTATGTTCGACAACATCAATATTCGGTAATTTTATTAGACGTTACTTTACCTGATATGGATGGATATTTATTGTGCGCCGGAATAAGAGAAGTAACAAATACACCTATAATGTTTCTTACAGCTAGAACCTCTGATTTAGATGTTCTCACCGGCTTAAATGTAGGCGGTGATGACTACATTACCAAGCCATTTAAACCACTAGAAGTAATCGCGCGAATTAGAGCGAAAATTAGAAGGGAACAAAATTATAGAGAACCAGATAAATCTGAACGATTAGAGTATAAATATGGTTTTTTAACCCTTAATTTAGCTGGTGGTCAACTTTTTGTTAAAGGTTGTGAAGTGCCCTGTACTGCCAAGGAATTGCAATTATTAACTTTCTTTTTTAAGAATCCAAATTATATTATTAGTACACAAGATTTGTACGAGAAGATTTGGGGAAATGAGAGCTTAGGAGATACTAATACAGTAATGGTTTATATTAATCGGATTAGGAAAAAGATTGAACAAATTCCCAATAACCCTGAGTTATTAATCAATGTCAGAGGTTTAGGATATAAATTTATACCCCCTAAGGGTGAACGGGCTTGAAAATAAGAGTAAAGTTTATCCTTTTATTTCTAATTACTCTATTCTTACTTTTAAACCTTGTATACTTTGGATTTGCTTTAGTTAATTCATTTAGTTTGGATTTAATTGATTTTTTTATAGAGGATCATACATTAAACGAGAAGATTAGTAATTTTATTATTAAATATCATACATTGATAATACTGACCTTAGTAATCTTTAGCTATGGTTGGATATTGAGCAACCCTTTATTCCATATATTAGAGTGGATTAATTACCTATCTCAGGATAAATATGAAGAGCCAATGGGCAAGAATGGTTTATCCAGAAGTGTTTCTCCAAGGACAAAAAATATAAAATATACATTTGTTCTATACAAAAACATTTTAAACCAGTTACAGTACTTAACTAATTCCCTAAAAGAAAGCAAAAGAAAAGACAAAGAGATTGAGAAGAAGAAGAGAGAGTGGGTAGCAGATATTGCCCATGATTTGAAAACTCCACTTTCTTATATAAAAGGTTATTCCTCTATGCTCTTATCTAGTGATAAGTGGACTGAAGAAGATCGAATTTTATTTTTAAAGAAAATAGAAGAAAAAACGGAATACATGGAGACTTTATTACAAGATTTAAATGATACATTTAAATTTGAGTATCAGAATGAAGATATAGTTAAACAAGAACAGGATATAATAGCTTTTGTTAAAAAGATCGTTATTGAATTTGCTAATAATCCATTGGCTACAGATTATAAAATTGAGCTTTTTAATGAAATGGACGAAGAAGAGTTTTATTATTCGTTTAGTGCTCCTTTACTTCAACGTGTGTTAAATAATTTACTTGGAAACGCTATTGTACATAATCCTAAAGAAACGAATATTAGCGTTGTAACAAAGGTAGAATCAAATATTTTAATGGTTATTGTTAAAGACGATGGAGTAGGAATTCAAGAAGATATTAGAAACCATATATTTGATCGTTATTATAAAGGTAATTCTGTAGCTAAGAAAAGCTCAGGATTAGGATTACACATTTCTAATCAGTTTATAGAGGCGCACGGAGGTAATATAAAACTTGAAAACAATGTAGAGACTGGAACTTCATTAAGAATATGTCTACCACTTTGAATATATAAAGATTTAGGGTTTAGATAGAACATTAAGATATAAGTTATATTAATTTTAAAAATCACTCGCAATAACTGTTTTAATCCTCTTATCTCTTGCTAAGAATTAAGCGTTAGTATTGACTTATTGAAAAACCTTTTATTTTGTAATAGACAAGACCGTTCTAAAATTTAGAACGGTCTTGTCTATTATGTTACCCCTTCTCTTATTTCCTGGATTTATTACAACATAATTTAATTTTTAAGGTTATGTTAAGGTTGTTTTTCTTCTCTGTTTAACTCCACAATCTATAATACCCTTGAGGTGATTAAATTGAATAAAATTATTGAAACCACTAATTTGGTAAAACAGTATAAGAAATCAAAGGTAGTAAATCAGCTAAACTTATCTGTAGAACAAGGAGATATCTATGGGTTTCTAGGCCCTAACGGTGCTGGAAAGACAACAACCATTCGTATGCTATTAGGATTAATTAAGCCTACTTCAGGGAGCGTTAAAATTTTCGGGAAGAATTTGTTGGAAAACAGAATTAGTATTTTAAGCGAAGTAGGGTCTTTAGTTGAATATCCTTCATATTACGGGAACTTAACAGGTTATGAAAATTTAGAAGCAATCCATAAATTATTACGTATTAAAGATAAAAATCAGATTAATGAAGTACTTAATATTATTGGTTTAACGAAAGCCAAAGACAAACTAGTAAAAAACTATTCATTAGGGATGAAACAACGTTTAGGAATTGGACTTGCTTTGCTCAATTCGCCCAAATTATTAATCCTTGATGAGCCTACTAATGGACTAGACCCTGCAGGTATACAAGAAGTTCGAGAGTTAATTAAAGGGTTACCTTCCAGTTATGGAATTACAGTTATGATTTCTAGTCATTTACTAAGCGAAGTTGATCAAATGGCCAACAAAGTAGGCATTATAAATGAGGGAAATTTAATCTTTCAAGATCATATCCAAGAATTAAGAAAGAAGAGTGCTTCAAAAATCAACATAAGAGTTAACGATCCAAATTTAGCTCAAACAATCTTGAATAAAGAAGGGTGGAATGTATTCCTTAATGAGAATAAAGAAATAGTGCTTAATGAAAATGAAGATAGTAACATTGCATACATTGCCGATAAATTAATGCGTCAACAGTTAGCCATATATTGAATACAAGAAGAAAAACAATCTTTAGAAGATATTTTCCTCCAAATTACACACAAAGGTGGAAGAGTATCGTGAATAATGTTATACATTCAGAGAAAATGAAATTGAAGAGAACCTTTATCACACCGGTTACTTTAATTTATCCTCTTGGAATTGTTATGATATCCTTTTTGCTTATACTGATGCAAAAAAATAATTTTATGGAAAGAAACTATAATATGTGGGATGCAATGGTAGTGATGACTCAATTTGTTATTATGTTATTAATTCCTCTTGCTATCACTATTATAAGTTCGAATTTGATTAACGTAGAGAACCAAACAAATTCATGGAAATTTTTATTTGCTCTTCCAGTAGGTAAATCTCAATTTTATTTTAGTAAGCTTTTTTATTTATTGAAATTATGTTTTTTTTCAGCATTAATCATCTTTATAGGTTTTATTCTAATTGGAAAAACTTTAGGTTTTAGTGGCGGAGTTCCTTATTTACTTTTATTTAAAGCTGCTTTTTTACCCTATTTAGGATCTTTTCCTCTCATTACTTTTCAATTATGGATGTCAATACAGTTTAAAAATCAAGCATTTCCAATTGGTATCGGTATTTTAGGAGCAATTTCTACGTTTTTTTTACAAATGAATGAAAGTACTTCATATCTATTCTGGGCTTATCCAGCTATGATGACGCCAGTTAAGTTATTACTTGTAAATGATTCTTTAGGGGACATTGTAACCAACGATGGGTTGGTACTATATACAACATTGAGTATTATTTTTGGCCTATTATTTTTGCTCATAGGATTAATTAAGTTCAATAAACAACAAGTAGACTAGGAGGGACTATCTTATGTTTCGTAATTGCCTTATGTTTGAATGGTCTAAATTAAGAAGACAAAAAGTATGGATATTATTAATGGTAGTTCCTTTTATCAGCGTAATCCTGGGATTGGCGAGCTTTTTAGGGAACTATGATGTATTAATGGATGAAAAAGGGGATAATGGCTGGCTAGAATCTTGGACACAAATCACTTTATTTTATGGTATGTTACTTCTACCTATCTCTTCGGGTATTTATGCAGCCATGGTTTGTAGAACGGATCACCTAAATGGTGGGTGGAAATTACAATTTTCTTTACCTATCTCTAAAAGCACTATTTATTTATCTAAACTAACTATAATATTATTACTAATATTTTTAATGCAACTGTTCTTAGTTCTATTTTACCTTATTGGGGGTACTATAATTCATATTAATAACCCTATTCCTGTCACTTTTATTCTATCCGCAGTTCTTCTAAGCTGGCTAGGAACTTTTTCTTTATCTGCAATTCAATTGTGGTTATCATTTAAAATTAAAAGCTTTGGGATACCATTAGGTATTAATATCTTCTTATCATTCTTAGTTTTTGCAGCGTATACATCTAAGTGGGGTATGTTTTATCCCTGGGCTCAACCGTCATTTGCTATTTCTACACCAGATGAGAGTCCAGTTCCATCGTATCCTATATTTATAGGTGTAGTATTTATAACTTTCTTGATTTTTGTAACCATAACATCTTTTCGCTTTAAAAGGGCAGATCTAGAAAATTAATCTTACTCATAGAAGGGAAAAAAATAAAAGTGAAACCCACAGAAAAAAATGAAGGTTATCATAAGAAATTGAAAATAATGACAAGAAGCGCTGCTGTATTCTTTTTTCTGCTAGCAGTATATTATTTAATATGGAGTTTTGTAAGAGAAGAAAGTTTCTCAAGCGTGATAATATATCCTATTGCTATTTCATTAGTTATTATTGCAATTGAAAAACTTATATTTGAGAAAAAATCTTTTATTATTTATTTAATTGCCTCAGTTCTTTTATTTGGAGCAGGCATTACATTTATATAAATACAATATAGTCAACTGATAATTGCCTTATAAGGAGAGCCTGCATCATTTTGATGCAGGCTCTTTTTATTCTCTATATTATTTTATAAGTTAGTGTAACAAAAATGGTCATTTCTGTTACAACTGCATTGTTATTAATTAACGGTGTTATGGAGCATTGTTTAATAATAGAAAAATAGAACATTTTTGTACGGGGAGTATAATAGGTAAAGCTTGAATTATAAAAAATAAGTTTTGGTAATTCCTTCTATGAATGAAGAGTGTTCAAAAAAGTATACTTTTACAGACTATGAGTTCGCATAAAAAAATCATCATTCTCGACGTTCGTTTAAATTTGAAAGCAATTTCCGAACGTTCTTTAAGATACATGTAGTTTTCCGAACGTTTTTTCAGAATAAGAAGTAGAAAACACTTTAATTTTTAATAGTACCAACTACTAAAATTATTGATTCATAAACTGGGTGACCTTTACATTCATTCGTTAGATTGCTTTAGCTATGATAAAGAAAAAAGAAAGCTTAACTCTTAAGAGCCAAGCTTTCTTTTTTCTTATTTTATTAAAACCGACACAGTTTTAATTATTAATAAGATTTAGTCGTGTCTATAGTCGTAAGAACCTTTAATAATATCTATTTTCTTATTATTCATACTTACGATATTTTTATCTCTCCACACTATATGTGCAGACTTTGCTTCATCCCAGTAAATTACTCTTTTCTTTGAATTATTATTATTCTGGACTACGCCTTTTATTGTCCAGTTGGTAGTAGCCCCTCCACTTGACTTATAAGCTTTAACAGTATAATTACCATCTGGTGAAGTTGAACTAGAGACTAGTTCTCCACCTGGCAACCTGTTTAAATCATATTCAAGATAATAATAACCCCAGGCAAACAGGAATACTAATATTGTAATAAATGAAACTATAATTCTTCTGATTATCTTTTTCATAGTTAACCTTATTGTCATAAATCACCTTTATAATAAGCTTTACCTAAACAAATGTTTCTTAAATCACGTGAATTATCTCCATATGAACACTATTTTCCTTTAATATGCTATAACGAAGGCTGCAGCTTTCATCAAGATACATGTTGTTTTTATAAATACTTTCATGGTGAATCCTTTCTATATATACATAATTTAATTTATATGGATATACTACATTAAATAACAAGGCCTGTCTTCCTATTGAAGAGAAAAAATACTATGCTTTTCATTCTACATATGGAAATGAAGAAAAAAAGTAAATTAAGGCCTAAATAAAATGAAAAGGCGGTCCTTTAACTAATTAAGGACAGCCTTTCTACTTTTAAAAAGAGCGTAATAAACGAAGAGTCTTTCATAAAATGGATAAATTATTAATTTTTTCTAAAATTATGTTAAAATGTAAATATATTAACTTTAGAATTGAAGAAATAAGGAAGTGTAAAAATGAAGAAAGAGAAAATTTTTATTGTCGCATCTTTATCGACCATTATATTAGGCGGGGTAGCTTCTCTAGGCTATTCATCACCTAGTTATGCATCACAAGAGCAACAATCAAAATTTAATACGAGTAATGATAAGTTGTTAAACGTTAACCATTTAAGTTCTAGCAGTAGGAAGGGGAATGAAAACTTAAAACAGTATAGTTCTAAGGAAATTGAATACGCAAGGGTTTGGTTACAACTTGGATCAAATCAACATATAGATGAATTAAATGTTCAACGTATTAAAGCAGGCACACCACTAAATCCAGATGATTACACCAGTGCTAAATATCCAGAAGATGTTATTCAATTAACCGGTTCTCGGTTGGTAGATGGGGTGGTGACTTACAGTGGCAACGGAAATGGAACCATTAATGTATACAATGTTCCTTTACGTTGGGATGGCATTTACCCTGCTGGAGAAAACTTTTATGCAGATATTATTAAAAATAAAAAGCTAGTGTCTGTTAAAATGGGTGATGATAAAAAAATTATAAAGTTAATAAAATTGCTGAATATTTATGATTAAGCTAACAGATTATATATTATGAATTAAATAATATATTAGTAGAAGCTAAAAAAGTATCAAAGGGTCAATCATATCGTGTTTACTCTGGATCTGAAAAATTAGGACAGCCTTTCTCATATAAAGACCATTTATCCTTACAAAATTAACAAAGCCTCCTTACCTACTTCGGTAAGGGGGCTTTGTTAATTTCCGATTGGACAGGCAAGCTTAATGCATTAGCTTAAACTACCCATTTTGAGAACTTCCTAACCTTTACTTCTGCTGACATTTCTTTATTTCTTTTCAATAAAAACTAATGCATTCTTCACATGAGTAAACGTTGTTAAGTCATTAAAAGTAACATACAAATCACCCATTTTCCTAGCTAACAAGGGCGTAATCCCGGTAATCATCACTTCAGTTCCTGTGAGACTAATTAAACGATTTAAGTTATAAATACACGAAACAGTATAGGTATCAATTTCTAGTAATCCAGAAAAATCAACAATAAAGTAGTCATCTTTTGATTCTTCAATATACGTCGGTACTTTTTCCATCAGCATATCATAACGTTGCTCATTTAACACACCTATAATCGGTAAAATTGAAACGCCATCCTTGACCGGAACAATAGGGGTAGACATCTGTGTCATCTGTTCATGATAATCGATAATGAGGTTTCCTTGTTTTACTTTTTCTGTTATATCCTTTTGGACACCTACAAAATATAATTTATCTTCCATCCATAAAGGGTCAATATATAATTCATTCCAAAAAGGACGCCCGTCTTTCGTATAATTTAAAATTTGAACGGTGATAGCTGAACGTGCAGCAATTGCTTGTCTCATTTCTTTAATCGTAGTAGGATTCGTTTGTTTACCTTGTAAAAACCGACAGTTATTTCCTAGAACTTCTTCTCGCTCGTATCCCGTTAAGTCTAAGAATCCCTTATTAGTATAGATAATGGGGTTATCGGGCAAAGATGGATCGGTTATAATCAGACCAGCACGTGTATAATCAAGGGCTTTCTGAATAAATTGTGGTTCATTTATATGATCCCTATATAACACCGACACATTCACTCCTATATTTTCTTTATTTATGATGTAAAGTATAGCAGTAAACAAATAATATACCATTTTAAGTGTACACACACCTAATTTTGGAGCTCCTAGTTTACAGGAAGACATTTGCAAGATAATCGTCACCTATTATGAGGGCGTGTAAAATCTACCTTGTACTACACCCGTTACTCCTACTCCCTTTTTAAGGTTTTTATCTTACAAACAAAAAGTAATGGCCAAATAAAAAAGGAAGAATGAATATGTCATTCCTCCTTTACTAGATGAATCATATAGCTTTAACTTTCAACATGTAAGTATAATTACTCTTTGACCATCTTCACAAGCATATGAGATAGGTTATGTTGCTCCTCTTCATTTCCAACTTTCCACAGCTCATGTAGTAAATATTGCTCTTCGTTTTGTGGTTCTTCATGTGTGGCTAAATAATCAGCTATTTTTTTAGCTGCTAGAGCCAGTTGTTCGTCATTCAATCCCAATTTTTCACCTTTTGTTACTTTATCTCCTAAGTATGTTTTAAATTCGTTAAAGCTAGAAAGAATATGGTCTTTCTTTTCTTGACTCATCTCATTTAATTTATTTTCCACTTTATTTTCAACAGTCCCCGTATTGTTATTCATCTTTGTATGCTCCTTCCAATTAAATAATATTGTTCTTATAAGGTAAATCCCCCAATAGCAAGTGTGTAAACATTTAATGCCATTTGAATGTGCTCTAGCAAAATTTATTGCTTTTAATCTCGCGATACTTATTACTCTCGTATGCATTTGCAGTAAAAATAGACTAAATGAAAAGGTGTCCTCATATATTGTGAAAAGACAGGCTATAGAGCTGAGGTGATAAAATGACACTATTAATTATTCATCTGGTGGTATTAGGAATCAGTCTTGCGGCACCTATAGGGCCGATTAAAATTGAGATGATTAAACGAGGGATCGTGGGTGGATTCTGGGCATCCTGGCTTATTGGTTTAGGAGGCGTTACAGGAGATTTACTTTTTCTCGTTGTCATCTATTTAGGTGCTGAGCATTTATTTGAACATCAGTTTATAGTTGTATCTACATATATGTTAGGCGGGTTTTTTCTTATTAAGTTGGGACTAAGTAGTTTATCTAGGAAGACTTCCTTAAAGAAAGATGATATGAAAACAACACTGTCTTCATGGCATCGAACATTTTGTATTGGCTTTTTGATGGCTTTATTAAACCCTTTAAACATTGTATTTTGGTTTGGGGTGTACGGAGCTACCTTGCAAGAACTGACACAGAAAGTGTCCTCTTCTCTTTCTTTTCTCTACAGTTTATTTATTCTAGTAGGGATTATCCTTTGGAATCTAAATGTTGCTTTTACTGTCCACTTTGGCCGCGATCTTCTTACTGATAAATTCTTACGAATTATTTCAGTTGTAGCTGGGCTTGTCTTAATTTTATATGGAGTGCGTTTTATTTTTCACTTCTTTAAACTAATTTTTCATTTTGCCTAATTCAAAGATACTCATCTATATCGTAAAGGAGAAAATTGAGAGGTGACCAAAAACTGTTTATTTTTGCTGTTACATTACTAGTAACACTTGTCCTTCTAACTTTATTATGCGTGTTTATTTCTAAGAAGTTACGAAAGAGACTAACACGTAGAAGTAAGCAATGGTGGCTCATTATACACGTTCTATCTGTAATTATTTATTTTGGCGGCATTTTTGGACAACTCTTAGTAACAAGTTCAATGACTTTCTTTTCTGATCAATCGCAGATATACGTGGGAATACTATTTATTAGTTATTTTGACCATTATCTAACGATACCTGGCGCATTAGCCTCTTTACTCACAGGGATATGGTTAGCTCTGCGTACTCACTGGGGAGGCCTAACAAAATATTATTGGGTTCTGACAAAATGGATAGGTAACATGCTTGCAATTCTCCTGGGGTCATCAATTACGGGTAATGTCGTATATAATTTATTCCCCAAAATTCTTTCTAGTGATTTACATCCTTTCCAAAACCCTCTTTATTTTCAGAGTCGAAGAATGCTATTTTGGGGTATTTCAATAAGCTTTATCCTTCTGGCTTTTTTAGTCATTATTTCTTATATAAAACCTTGGGGCAAGAGAAAGGTTAACTGAGTTTTTTTTAGCGTACATATCTGCGGGTACAAAGTGTACTATAGGAAGAAGAAATCTAGTCATGATATACTATTGGTAATAACCATAAATACGACGGAGGGCATTATGACAAAACGATTAGATTTACGTGTTGACTTTGCATTTAAATCATTATTTGGCACCCATGGAAATGAATCCATTCTAGCTGCCTTTTTAAATGCTGCGCTTCGTTTTCCAGACGAAAAGAAGATTCAAACGGTTCAGCTGTTAGATCCGCATTTTAATAAAGAAAACCAAGAAGATAAACGTTCCATTCTGGACGTACACGCACAATTAGAAGATGGAAGCCGCGTTAATATTGAGATTCAGCTTAATAACAAACATGACATGGAAAAGCGAACCCTCTATTATTGGTCCAAGATGTATAGCAGTCAAATGAAAGAAGGTATGGACTACGGAGAGCTTTGTAAAACCATCACCATCAATATTGTAAATTTCCGTTATTTATCTCATATTAATCATTATCATTCCACCTTCCAGTTATACGAACGTGAACAAAAATTACTCTTAACGGATATGATAGAAATTCATTTTATGGAACTACCTAAGTTATTGATTAAATGGCGTAACAGAGAGGTAGATCCACGAGAAGATCAACTTGTACGATGGTTATTATTGCTTGAAGCATCGGAAGATGAAGAAATCACTCAAGTATTGGAGGAGATTGCAATGCAAGAAGATCACGTGCTAAAAAAAGCGATAGATGAGTGGGAACGCGTAAGCCAAGATCCAGAAGTATTATTAGCTTATGAAGCCCGAAGAAAAGCATTATTAGATGAGAAATCAGCTTTGAAAAGAGCTGAAAGGAAAGGAAAAGAAGAAGCTATAAAGTTAATGGCCATTGGAATGATTCAAGAAGGTATAGCGAGTAATATAATCAGTAAATTGACAGGTCTTTCTGTAGAAGAAATCGAAAATCTTCGTCATCAATAAATAGAAAAAAGAGCCGTACTTAAAAGGTACGGCTCTTTTTTCGAACATGGCAAATATTGATTTTCATTACAAGGAAATGAAACATCTAATACCACTTTTTACAGTGTCATTTGTTTCTAAAAAATAGTATAGGAAGCACGTAAGAAAATAATACATCCATTATTTACTATGTATGTACTTCTTTTAAGATAGGAACTTTAAAAGAAACAAGGAGGTGACACAACATGGCAAACAACAAAAGCAGTAACAACAACGAGTTATTAGTATATGGTGCTGAACAAGCAATCGATCAAATGAAGTATGAAATTGCGAGCGAATTTGGTGTAAACCTTGGTGCTGACACAACTGCACGTGCAAACGGATCAGTAGGTGGTGAAATCACTAAGCGTCTTGTACAAATGGCTGAGCAACAACTTGGCGGCGGACGTTTCTAATAGAACTTTATAATAATGGCTGAAGGAAGAATGAACTTCATTCTTCCTTTTTTCGGTTATAAGATCCGCCCATTTATAGTATTTCAACACATCTAGAATGCTACTTATGTAAAATTAAAAAGCGATTCTCACTTTTTAGTTGGCTCCCCAGACATCTTGAGCAATTTTAATTATGTGACTAATTTTATTCCACTGTTCCTCTTCTGTTAATACATTTCCTTCTTCTGTACTTGCAAAGCCACATTGCGGACTCAATGACAAGTTAGCTAGAGGAACATACTGACTTGCTTCTTGAATTCTTTGCTTAATAACCTCAGTATCTTCTAGTGTAGGAAATTTAGATGTTACTAACCCTAAAACAACAGTTTGATTGTTACCTGTAAAGCTTTTTAATGGTTCAAAATCTCCTGAACGGTTATCATCATATTCAAGAAAAAGCCCATCTACATGTAAGTTAGCAAAGATTGCATCGGATATAGTATCATAGCCACCACTTGTGATATAAGTAGATCTAAAGTTTCCACGGCAAATATGCATAGTAATGAGCATATCTTCAGGCTTTTTAGAAATAGCATCATTTAAACAACTTACTCGAGTATTAATAATGTCTTTTACATCCATACCCAGCTTCTCAACAACCGCATTGATTCGTTCTTCAGAAACAAAATCAATCCACGAAGTATCGTCTAATTGTAGATAACGGCAGCCTGCGTCGTAAAAGGCTTGAATCGCTTTCTGATAAGCAGCCACAGTATCATGATAAAATTGATCTCTGTTTCCATTGTAATATGTATCTTCTTGAATTCGAGTAAATAACATGTTTGGGCTTGGAAGTGAGAATTTAGCGACTTGGCTTCCATCACCATGGCGTTCGACAGCTTCTTTTAAAAACGTGAAATGTTCTACCATATAATGATGATTGAAGTCTACTTTACCTACTACCTTAATCGCGTTATTTTTGGTTTTTGCACCCTTGAATTGGCTGATATATTCTGTCTCAAACTGCTCTACACCTTCTAAGCCTGATAAGAAGTCCAAATGCCACCAAGAACGTCTAAATTCACCGTCCGTGATAGATTTAAGACCTACTTCAATTTGCTTCTGGACAAGCTTTTCAATTTCTTTATCCTCTACAGATTTTAGATCGGCTTCATTAATTGTACCATTTGCATACGCTTTTCTTGCTTCTTTAAGGGGAGTTGTGCGTAAAAAGCTGCCTACGTGATCAGCTTTAAATGGAGCCTTCACTAGTGTCTTTGTCATGAGTTTGTTTCCTTCTTTCTTTTTAAAATAAAAAACCTCTTCTTAAAAATAAGAAGAGGTTAATAATCGTTATGGGTTCTCTTCTTATCTTCAAGCAAATTGCTACTGGAATTGGCACAGTACTTTAACAGTCTGTTGCCGAGGCTTCCTAGGGCCAGTCCCTCCACCTCTCGAGATAAGAATATTCAATTTATTTAACTAGAAGAAATATTACACTTGTTTTCTTAGCTTGTCAACAAAAAATTGGAAAATCAGAAATAGCACATCTCTTATCTCATTACTTCCTCATTACCTACTACAGTAAGGGTTCTTCTTTGTTTTTGGGTTGGACAGGAAAGCTTATCGCAATAGCTACATAGTATTTAAAGAATTTGGCTCCATTACCTAATTGTTATTTATCTTCACCAATTGTATTAAAAAAATATCTGACTCCATTATACCTAGCCTCTTCATTGCACTTTGCAAGGAGCGCTATTCCTCACTTCTAATTTCTCTCTTTGATTCATTTCTTAGAGCGAATACGCTAAACCAATCTTTCATATAGTCACATCTTCTTACAAATACGAAAAGAGCAACCATCATATACTGGCTGCTCTCTCCTAGCAAAAATGCACTCACATCAATGTGAATGTGAACGTATTCATATTACAGCACTTCATTGATAAAAAAAGAAATAATTTCTATTTGCCTTTATACATAGTTAATCGTTCTTTTGCTAAATTAATTAATTCCTTTAACTCTTCAACAGATTGCTTGTTATTACAATCGTTTAATAAATCTATTGTATCTTGCAAAAATTGCTCTCTTCTTTTTACCCTTTTATATTCAGCCCTATATTCTTCTGCCATCCTTGCTGTTCGAGTAGACCCCTGACGAGGAGTGGGAACTTTTTCAAAATCTGAGGTACGAGATTTTTTATCTTTTTCATCAAGCATAGCGTTTTCTGGATTCCTATTCCTCAATCCTGATTGACCCAAAATACTCCTTGCAGCTCGTTCTCTTCCAATGGCCATTGTCATTTCCCCTCTCTGGAATTAAGATTTGAGATAAAACGTCTTGTACAGATTCAATAACAATAAAATAAACCCTTCTTTTGATAAGTTAAATTACTAATTTCAATTGATGCTTAGTTACTAGCTATTCCGTCTTTATTTCTATCCAACAATAAGAAGACTACCTTCCATTGGTAGTCTTCCTGCTGCTATAATTCTTTTACCTTATATGCAAAAGGTCACTTACTGCGTCCTTTAGTTTTCCATAGGTTCTTATTTTACTGAAGTCTATACCCAATTGAACGGCTGTTAAAGCAATTTCTGGACGGATACCTGTAATCGTTGTATCAATTCCTAGCAATTCTAACATGTTTACGACTTGAAACAATTCATTGGTCATCATTGTATCAATGGAAGGTACACCTGATAGATCAATGATTAGGCAAGACAATTCAAGGTCTTTTGCCTGCATCATAATTTTTCCCGCAAAGTCATTGCTCTTATAGTCATCGATCTGACCAATTATAGGAAGAACACCAACTGTATCTGAAATACTAATGATTGGTGTACTCAGTTCTGAAATTAGCTTTTTTTGAGCATATACTTGCGCCTCTGCTACTTGTCCATAATACATGGTAAAGAGTTCAATCATCCGGTCAAAGGCTTCGTTTAAGGTTCTGTTCCATAGAATAATATCTTGTTGTGTAATACTAGACTGTTGGAGGCTTATAAATGCTTCAACCTTGTTAAGAAAAATAGCACGAAACTTTTTGAAATGACGGATACTCAGGTAAAGAGGATTCCCTAAGCGAGCTCGTTTGGTTGCAATCTCTTGGGCCCAACCACTAAGATTTTTAAAAGATCCATCCTTTAGGACCTTCACTATTGTACGGGTAAAATAGTGATTTTGTTCTCGAAGGTATTCAGTTACCTCTGGAGAAGCATCAGCTGTATAAACAGAATTTTCTTCTATCTCTCGAGAATCTAACCACTCTTGAGCCATTTCATTCACATGTTGTAATAAAAAATCATGTAATTCTTGAGTCATTTTATCCATAGCGTTTTCCCCTTTGATGATAGATAACTTTATCTTTCCCTTTTATTGAGCACAGAAAACATAACTACTATTCAACACACGGATACTTATTTTAAGGTATGGTACGTTCATGCGAGGGAGCGTTTCTGGGGTACCTCTTTAGTTTTATAGACGAATTGCTTAAGTTAAACAATAAAATGAGGTTAGTTTATTCTCAACTGAAATCCATTAATCCTGCTGTTTGTTAGGTGCTTTTTTATATGAATGCTAAAATATAAAAAAAGCAAGTAAATTTTAAAATTTATAATTGTTCCTATATAAAACATTTCACCTTGATTATTATTAAAGGCTAGTATCTGTTTGATCATGGTTTAGGTGAACCACAAAAAGAAAACCACTAGAATGGCTCTAGTGGTTTTCCTTTTTAAAAGTCGCTATATTCTTCTAAGTCGTCATCGTCTAATGAGCCAGATATATTTTCTAAATCTGCAATCTTTCCTTCTTTCAGTTGAGGAACCTTTGAAGGCTCTTCTTCTTTAAAAGTATTGCTTCCTACAAAACCCGTTGTTTGGGCTAATACCTTTAATTCAGATAGTTCATTCTTAATATGCTCAAACATTTCGTAGGTTTTTTTATCTTCCCTTGCTTTTCTTCCAGTAGATGAATCATCTAAATCACGTAGAATTAAAGACGAAATATAATCTCCTAACTTACGCGATTTAGCATATGTAGCCAGTTGATTATACACTTCATCGCTCAATCGATTTGTCTTAATGGTAAACGCATTTTGGCGTTCTGACATCCTTATCACCTACGTTGTTAGGATTTAACGGCTTTTTTCTCTGCTGCTTGCTTCTTCTGAACGTAACCAATACTACGAATCTCTAAACCAAATAAATTTAAGTGACGGCTATCTTGAGGAACCTTATGGTACTTGTCTGTACGTTCTTCTCCAATTTTTTCACGCATACTATTCATGATAGCAACTTCTAAAGTAGGAGCTACCCCTCCACAGTACACGTATTTACGCACTTTGTTCGCTGGAGGTGGTGCAACATCATTTAACTTAGCCAATAAGATCTCTACATATTCTCGAAGAGAAGACTTGATTGTATTTGTTAAATCAATGGATTCGCCTGTGTTTTCGTTTTTTAATACAAACTTTTGTTTGCCGTAGTTATCAAGAATAAATTGATCAAACGCACGTAAGTCTGTAAACAGTTCTAGGAATTTCTCTTTACGCAATTTATCGATATGCGCTAAATAAGGGATGCCTTCAATGCTTTGGAATGATTCACGACTATTGGCAGCTTTCAACCCTTCTGGTAGAATAACCACATCAATGGAACCACCACCAATGTCCACCATAACTGTTTCACATTCTACATACTCATTTGCATCTTCACGATCTTCAAGGGTTAAGTCTTTTTTTAAGGCAAAACGTGCACTTTCTCCCTCTTTTAAGCACGCACTTTCTTCTACTACTACCTTTAACGTATTTTCGAACCCAGGCGTATGCACCGTAAATGTATGGTCGCCTAAGAAACGATTAGCCATCGCTTTTTGAGCTGCACCAAATGTACTCTCTTTCTTAAGGAGCCAGATTGGTAGCATCGTAGAAAAGTAGTCAATTTCAATTGTGTTATCTTTTTTATCCTTAGCATGTAACGCATGGTAATAAGCAATAGCAGCTAAAAAGGTAATGTATGGAATATGGCTTGTAATTTTATTATGTAATTTATTAATGTGATTGTTGGCAAGTAATTGACTTGCAGCAATGTCACCAACTAAGAAATAGCGCTCTTTCTCGTCTCCTTGAATAGTTGTGGAAAGTAAGATACGCTTTTTAAATTCTTCTGGAGCTGTAACAGCATCTGTAAAGAAAGAATCTGCAGCTTCTTTTTGCAGTTCAACTACATTCGTTGGAAAATCAAATAAATATCCATCCATGATGTTCATATCAACAGAGTTTCCGCAATCTTTATTAAAACGTGAAATTTTCATTTCTATACACCTCATCTTTTAAGTTGAACTTATATTCAACTTATTGTACTTGATGTAGGATAAACATTCAAGATGTGAGAACAATTTAATTATCTACAAAAACTTACATCTATCAACAATTGAAGGAATTAAGTAGAGATTATATTTAAATACGATGTCCCACCATTATCTTACTGAAAAATAGCAACACAACAACTGCAAAACCTACTGACTTGTCTTTTTTTTACGCTCAGAAACACAAGAAACTTTATTCTTTAATAAGGTAATATATAGTGAATCTTGTCTTTAAATGTCATCTTGGCTCTTTCTTTAAAACCTATTCTTTTATAAATTAGCTTGCTTTTTATTTTAGAAGTTATAACGATTAGATATCATTTAACAAAGAGATTTAATTTTCCTTATCAAGTAGTCACTTTTTCTATACGAATTTATAAAGTAAGGAATAGTTTAAAATTTTTTTCATTTTATGAATAACTGATTCTCCTTCTACACATGTTAACGTTACAACCAATAAAGGAGATGAATAAAATGGCAAACAATAAAAATAGCAACACAAATGAATTACTAGTATATGGTGCTCAACAAGCAATTGATCAGATGAAATATGAAATTGCTAGTGAGTTTGGTGTTAACCTAGGTCCTGATGCAACTGCTCGTGCAAACGGATCTGTAGGTGGAGAGATTACAAAACGTTTGGTACAAATGGCTGAGCAACAACTTGGCGGCGGACGCTTCTAAAATGGTCTCATAATAGGGACTAAAGGAAGAAGAAACATCTTTCTTCTCTTTTCTATGATTTAAATAATAAAAGGCACATGCATAATATGAAAAGCCTCCATCAATATCGATGGAGGCTTTTTCAGTAGAACATAACTTCTTTGCCCTTGTGAGACCTTATCGTTATGTATCCCGGTTTATTTCGTTAAACCTGAACCATTTACAGTAGCCATACACACCATTGAAGTCTGCTTTAGCTCTGTACTCATCATATACCACCTTAACAGACAATAAAACCTATTTTTATACAATTTATGAAAATAGTCATTTTAAATGAAAATAATGTATAATAAAAACACCTTTAAAGATACATTTATTATGCATCTTTTAGGGCGAAAAATTACTTTAATGATAGCGATTTTACAATACCAACTTGTAATTCTACAAAAGAAAGCAACATATAAAGGTAAACAAATTCAAGTGAACATAAACAATTTTTAAAAACCTCACTCACAAATAATTTCATGTTATTGTCTCCTCTCCTCTATACGCCATTTTTTCAAATTGGCTTACATTTAAAGATCTCCACTTTAGACAATGCGATCTTTTTAACAGCAACTTAAGTAGTTTGAGTGGACAGATAATGAACTTTTATTTACCTAGTATTGATTCTGTTCGTTGTTTTTCTTTTCTTATCAAGATCCTCTCGAATTTCTCGTGTAAGAACACCCTCCTCTATTTTTTCTGCAATATCCATTAGCTCTTCAATATCAGAAAAAGAATACCTACGGATAAGTGAGGAATTCCTTTCAGGAAAGATAAGGTTTTGAGCTTCATAATAACGAATTTGTCTTTCAGAAAGCCCAGTCATTTCAGATACAGTTTTCATAGTCATTACTTTTTTTTCTCGATATGAACAATCCTTATTCAATTAGTTTCTCTCCTCTATACTATTTGGCTAAGTTCGCGATGCGTCAATTCTTATAGGTGGGGAATTTAGTTAATATATCTAAATTTTCAAATAATTAAATTTTACAGTATCAGTATATGATAAAAGCATCTACAACTTGGTCATAACACCTGACATGCTAAATGCAATTATGAACGGATCCATGCTCTTTTTTTAAAGCTTAAGAAGTCTTATCCTTTAATTTTTGATGATCCTCAGATCCGTTCCATCCTCTGAAACGCTTTTAACTTCTCGTCCTTTCCGTATTAAATGTTCGTGACTAATACAAGCATCAGCATATAAAACCTCATTCCTTCTTACATAATTAGCTACCCCTTACCTACTGCGGTAAGGGTTCTTTGTTATTTTTCGACTGGACAGGCAAGCTTACCGCAGTAGTTACATAGTATCTAAAGAATCTTAACTTCATCACCTAATCAGTAGCTAGTTCAGTATCGCTACCGCGTTAATACAAGCTGTATACGCCCAGTGAAGCCAATTGGGGAACCTGTAAGGGAGCTGAGCCGAAGAGGCGAAGGGGGCGACCGGATGGGTTGAGCTGAAATAACTGAGACATGAAAGGCGAAAAAATAGTAAAGAATGGAAGTAGGTGCCAACATGAGAAAAACACAATGGTTTGAATTTCGAAACTTCCTCCATAAACCTTCTTTAAGCTCCTCAATAAAACCTCGTCCTTTTAAAGCTTATTCGTTTGTTCCTTTTAGTCCAGTTGCTATGCTTGATCCTACCATTCTAACCGTAGGAGGGATTGTTTTAGGAATTGCCTTCATTGAACAGGTATTAAATCGATGGGGTGCGATGGATCTTGCCGGTCAGTTTGAAAAGGTGATGCGGTTTATCTTGCCAGTTACCTTCTATAGCGCCCTCATTTACTTTTTTGCGACCTTTATGTTTTGAGGAGGAATATGGATGTTTGAAAAACTAAAACTGCGTGGCCAACTGATTAAAGCGTTTCGTACGGCAGAGATTTACCGGATGGTGAAACGAGGAGACCGTACCTCTTATCTCTTTCCAAAAATTCATCAAATCGAGAACCATCATACGTACACCCGGTACGCCTTTTCCTTACTAAATGGCATTGATCCTGACCTTTTAAACAAAAAGAGATGGGCGTTACGCCAAGTATTAGGCAGCAACATCGAGATAAATGGCAGCTTAAAGAACTTTAGTATTACTGTTCATCACAAAAGCCTCCCTAAGATGCTCCATTATAGGTATGAAGCCATTCATCCTCATATTAAGAAAATGGAGCTTCCCGTATGCATTGGTCAAGATATCTATGGAAACCCGGTTTCATGGGATTTTGCGGATTTAGAAACCTTACTGATTTCTGGCGAAATTGGAGCCGGAAAGAGTAGTCTCATGCGTGTGATCCTCACAACATGGGTAAAATATGCCTCTCCTGAAGACTTGCGTTTAGTGTTGGTGGATCTTAAACGAGCCGATTTGGGGCTGTTTCATGGGATTGAGCATGTGGATGCGCTTTGCTTTGAAGCAAAGGATATGAGAAAACCTTTTGCTTTATTACGAGCTGAAATGTACCGAAGAGGCGATTTATTGTTAGATCATGGCGTGACGCATATCAGCAGGCTTCCCTTTAAACTGCCTCGTATCGTTGTAGTCATTGATGAAATGTCCATCGTGAAGAGAGAAACGGATCTCGTAGAGATGATTCAACAGTTTGCGAGTCAAGGTCGTGCGTTAGGGGTTCATACAATTATTGCGATGCAGCGCCCTGATGCAGATTTATTAAATTCAGCGTTAAAGGCGAACTTACGGGTACGGATCTCTGGAAGGCAAGCCGATGCCATAAATGCGAAAGTAGCCGGAGTAATCGGTGCCGAAGAAATCGATGCCGCGGCCAGGGGTCGTATGAAAATTAAAATTGATGAGGTGAAAGAGTTTCAAGCCTTTTTCTTAGATGAAGGAGCTTGTAAGGAAATACTCTCACCTTATAAAACACGTGTGAAAGATCCTGAACCACAACTAGAAGTGCTATCACAGTCCATCTTCGGATTATTAGAGAAGGAGGAGCAGCGATGAGTTTCCGTTTATCTCAACGTGATAAAGACATCATAGCGTTTGTTAACAAGTTTAGAGCCGTGGATCGAGACTCATTAGTTGACCTATTCTTTAAACAGCTCAAATCGCCCGTAAATGCGTGTAATAGCGTCATGGTACGTTTATATCGTTTAGGACTCATTGAACGCACACAGCAGTATTCTCCTACCGTCTATTTGCCCGTGGATGCAAAGATCAAAAAAAACTCTCAAAAAATATTACATTTCCTTTCTATTTTGGATGTCTATAAGCAAATGTGTACGTATAGCACACCTAAAAAGGTCATTGTCGAAGATAAGCCCACCAGACGAAAAGGAGGAATTGAACCGGATCTCTTTTGTATTTTTAAAGGATCTCCTTTTTGGATTGAAATTCAACGAAATCAGTATTCGGAGCAGAAAATGCAGGAGAAGATAAACCTTTATGAGGATTTTTTCTTTTCAGATGAGTGGAAATCGTTGCATTGGCAACCAGAGGAGCGATCACCTATCTTCCCCTCTGTCATCTTGATTACACCTGTTTGTTATGCAGTATCTTCGGATTATATCCGTATCATACAAGTAGCAAACATTCACGAACTTATGGAGAAATATAAGGGGGCTTCCAAACAAACAAAAGAAGTAAGGTCAAGAACCACCTCCTCTTCTGGAAGAATTAAAATCAACTTAACATAGAGTACTAGAAAAGCGTTTGTAATCACACAAAAACAGGCTACCTCAAAATAATGAAAGGTAGCCTGTTTATACACCTTTCATCCGAGCATTTGCAAAGGGTTCTGGAAATAGCGTAATCATTAACATAGAAAGAATTAGATAAAGTTGAATCAATCCAAGCGTCTGCAGGAGACTAAACTGTCATACGCGGAGAAAGCAATGGATTTGCATACTAGTATCGAATGGAATTAATTCGTATAATAAAAGAGAATAAGTAGCAATACCAAGGCAACCGAGGAGGTGAGCGAATATGAGTCTACGAGAAGAACTACTGGCGCAGGAATATGAGGAAAGAAAAAAGCCGAGAGGATTCGTATACTTTACAGACGCT
Source organism: Priestia sp. 40 (assembly GCF_049368575.1). NCBI lineage: Bacteria > Bacillati > Bacillota > Bacilli > Caryophanales > Bacillaceae > Priestia > Priestia sp. 40. Next base: position 48,139 of record NZ_JBMPZA010000020.1, on the reverse strand, counting down.
GACGGACAAGTTGTCGCTAAGACTTGCCGTGAATGCGGCGAATTAAAATATGGAAAGAACTATCATCATAAAAACGATGGGTTCGGTCACCTTGGACCATACTGTAAAGCTTGCGTTTCTATTCGTGACCGAGATTATTACATTGAAAATAGAGAACGAGTAAAACTAGTTAAAAATGCTTATTACCATAGGAAAAGAGCCGAGCAACTTTCTTTTAATTTATTTGAAAATAACGAGTAGGATTACGGCGGCCAATAAGGTCGCTTTTTTTTTGTTTAAATATTGATAAATTGACTGGAAGCTACCATTATCGTAATTACGCCTAATCGGTATGCAGTGTCCTTGGAACACATTCGCATCATATAAGTAACAAGTATTCATGAATTAATGGAGAAGTATAAAAGTTCTTCGAAACAAACGAAAGAAGCAAGGTCGAGGTCATTGCCTTCTTCTGGTCGATTTAAAATTAATATTACGCAAGTAAATAACATAAAAAATCTGCCTCAAAACAGGGAATGAGGCAGCCTTACTGATGTCACACTTGTTAAAATGTGTACGTCATAGCAACCTAACTATAATAAATTTATTGCAAATACTCTATATTTTCCTTATTTTTTATCAGTTAGATAAATTAGAAGGAATTTTCATTCCTTTTCATTAAAATAAAGCGCAGCAAGTCCACTTCATAAAAAATCCATTTAAATCCTTGCAAATTAGGTATTGAAATAACTGAATAATACATTTAATATAAAACATTAATAAAATTTTACATTATTGGTAATAAGGTGGTAGAAGGTTTGAAGGAATGTAAGATTCGTTTAAGACACGCGTTACTTACAGAAATAGAAAAGGCCAAAGAAGAAGGTATTACAAGCGAGAGTACATTGCAAGTAATCCAGTCCATTGACCAACTGTTAAATGAATTACATAAAGTAACTTCAACAAATCCCTAGTTATTTTTTTATAAATAAAAAACAATCGCTTCCTCATAGCATTGGCCTAGCATGAGAAAGCGATTATTCTTCAGTAAGTGGTGATTAACTTACTAATCGACTTGTAAATTATAAATAATTTGGATAATAAAGTAAAGATATAGTGTGCTGAAATTATCTTTATCTACCACGCCTAATGTAAACACAGAAAAGCCACTGACATATATCAGTGGCTTTTCTGCGATGCATATTGTCAACTCGAAAACACAATGAGGATTTCCAAACCAACGCTTCTCAGCGTTCTAAATAGTTTGTTCTGTCTACAATATTTATATACACATAAACAATAAATACATCTCTCACCAGCAACGTAAGGAGTAATTAGCTAGTTCAATTTATAAAGAGGAGCTTAGGATTCTCCTTTTTAAACGATGTTTTTATTTACGGACTTTATTTGACCAGTAAAATACATAGTAAGCAAGGTCAAGGTCTTTACCTTCTTCCAGTGGAATTAAAATCAATTTAACATAAGGCAGTTACAAGCAAAAATTAAGAAAAGCCCTTAATTAGTTAAGGACTGAAAGGGCTCTTCTTCGCTACGAATAAGTAATGGCTTTATAGTGGAACCATTCAATTTATTTTATCATGTTTTCAGAAAAAAAGGAATTTTTATCCTTAAGTAAACCGTTTTAAAGATAAATGATATTGGTTAGAACAACAATTTATGGATGTAACAGAAAGTAAGCGTTAACATCCACTTTTTTATAAGAAAAAGCACCCTCATCGTTATTGGCATTGGAGAGTAAGGGTGCTCCTTAGGAATTTAGGTTTTCTATACAAAGATATAAGAAAAATTATGTCTGAAGTAAGTATAACACATTATTTGAAAGATTGTCATACAAATTTAAATGTAGAAGAGCCTTCCTCTTACTTAAAGAAATGTTTGCTCTTTGGCAGATTATTATACGTATCCATATATGAGCCGATTCTTATGATTCCTTAAATCATCGTTTATAAATCAAGTATGGATTAAAAGCTGCATCATTTGAAAATAGAATCCTTGTGAGAAGCTTAGTTTTCTATTTTGATATACGTACCAAAAAAATGATTATGTTAATTGTGATTGTATAGAGTATAAATACTATCTATCTACTGTAAAGGCCTCTTTTTTAGTTTATAATTCCATAAAACCGAGCAGATCCCGAAGGGAATAGAACAACTTAAAGAAAGAATACAAACAGGTTCAAATCCCAAAAAACTTACACCGTTTATACCATCATCTAACGACATAATAAGTGAAACAATCGTTGCGCCTATTACTCCAAAAATAATGTATAGTGCTATTTCAATTAATTGTTTATATTTCTTATCTATAGCTTTAATTATCTTATCAATCAAAATAGATGAGGGTATCCCTAACACAATAACAACCGGAATAATATAAATTAATCCAAGAATTAACCCAGCAATTAAATTGCTAAAACTGATTTGTTCATATGAAGTACCAAGCATGGCTACAACGGCTACCGAGCTACCACATAGAGAAGAAATAAGCACTGATATAGTTTTTTTAAACATTATATAATCCCCTAGTAAATTTATTAATTTATATATGATAGCATTTTTAAAAAATAAATACTCTATTTTATTTTCTAAGAGAAAGTGTATTTTTATGTTTGTTATTTGAGAAATCATATTTAAAAGTAGCTATATAACAGGATTGCAACTATAAGTTGACAATGTTCATCTGTAATGAGATGGAACCAACAGGCTTGCTTATTTTTTATAACTTATATAGTACCTAGCAGATACATTATGTAAATGTAAATTGAAATTGTATAAGATGTACGATCATAACTCTAAACCAGTAATAACCTTTATTATTACTCTAATTACCATTATTATAAAATAATAGGGATTAATAAGAGAGGAATGGTAGGATGCCATTTGTAGTAGGTTATGGAATTTCAATTATAGGAGCAATCATAGCTTATCAACTAAGCAAGGAAAAAACGAAAATACATTGTGTGGGGAATAGCGTTAATGTTGGCTATTGCACCATTTTTATCTTTCGCAATTGGTTTAACATACGCAGTCATTGCAAAAAACGGATGGGCAGCCTTAATAATGTGGTATATCTTTCCCATAATCTTCGTAATAGGACTTATAGTGTTAATGATTGGTATTTTCAAGAGAGAAGAAAGAAAAGAAGCAGATCTGTAATTAAAGGTCTGTTTTTTATTTGTATCGACAACATTTGTTATGTAAATTAATTTTATAAAAATAAATATTTATATATTGAAGAAATCATTAGGCTGCTTATTTTCATCAATTTTTTTTATAGCATCCATTACCTTTTTCAATACTTTTGGAGATGGAGAATAATTCTTCTCATTACATAAAGTTGAAATGGTTGTCTTTGATACGTGACTTTTTTTTGCAAATTCTGTTTGAGTAATCCCATTCTTGTCCAAAAAACGTCCGAATTTACTTCTCTTCGGATTTTTCCACCATGACACAATCAACCACTCCTTTTTATACACATCCTTTCCTGTTCTGAATTATTTTATACGATTCTGGTTCATTTTGATTTATTTTGGTCATAATGGACAAGCCAATTCCATATCCTCTAATAAGACATTAAAATACTGCATAAACATAACGAAAAAGTTAATATATATTTTTAAAGCCTTTCAGAATAATGTCGATATTTTTGTCATAATCATATAGCATGAATACAGTTAAGACCGCCTTATACACTATGGATAATGGGCGGTCTTTGTTGTGGTTATTCTATATATTTATCGGGTAGAGACTTTCCAATCATCCAATCGTTCCAAAACGAAAGGTCAATGTTCCCCTTATTTATCACTTTTAGATTATGTTTAATTTCTTTTTCGGGAAGAGGATTTGTTTTAACATCCTCTGGGAAAGAACGGTTTCCTGATGGATCATCTATTAGTTTCAAAGCTTTTTGAAAGTCTTGATAAGTAGATGCTATCTTTACTTCCTTCCAAGTTGAACTATTCTTTTCCTTTTGTCCTACATAAACAGGAGAATTTTCTTCGTCACTATGGATAAAGATAGGCAGCGTATATTCAATCGTCCCAATAACTAACCAGTTGCTGTTCCATGCCTTTGAGGGGATCCCCTTTTCACTTACAGCGTAATGAACTTGTCCAGCAGGAATTTCTTCATTTCTGTATACGATTAATGAATTAGCAAAAAGGTCAGCCATATCTAAATCGAAACTTTTTCTCTGATCTTTAAAACTTTTAGGGAGAGACTTATTTCCGCCATTCCGTTCAAAGTGAATTGGTACTCCTTTGTAATTGGATCCTTTGCTATAAACGATAGTTGCGGGAGAATACGTAACATTAATCTGGTTGTTGTGTACATCTGCCTCAATATGTGAATCAGCTTCAAGCATTCCGTAGGAAAGGATTTCTTTTTCATCTTTACCGTGATGGGTTAGAGTCAATTTATATCCAAAATCAGTAGTAGCTCCACAGTTTGTTTGATGGACTTTCACTACATAGCCACTCTTCATTTCTATCCTCTGAATGACATCATCGCTACATCCAATCTTTTGTGCCATTGCAAATAAGTATTTTCCACCCATAAATAAGATAAGGATACTTACAGCAACAGCTAGTAGTATTTTCTTGTTCTTCCTCACGAATTCACCTTTTCTATTCATCAATCCCTAGCATAAAGTGTAATGGGCTTATAACTAGGAATTGGAGCTTTTTCAAATGACATATTTAAAGTTGCATATTTTATTACTGAGTCTTCTTTAATTGTAAATTTCCTTTATTAAAAATAATAACAGCATTATAAGCCTCGTATAGAGCATACACTGGGTAACAAAAAGCAATAAAGACAATCATAGTGGGCACCTTTTCCACCGCAGGAAAAGGTTCGGCTAGAAAGCTTTTTATCGTAATACCTAAGTAGATCAATAAAGGAACGATAATAACAGCTAGTAACAATAACCAAGGCGTCATCTTTGTTTCTTTTAATTTTGCTCGGCAATGTGGGCATTTCATCGTAAAAGGACTTGAGAAATCTTCAAAGTCCTCGATTGTAATAGGTTTTTGACACCCTGGACAAGGTGTTGATGTTTTCATATAGGCTTCCCCCTTATCATGGTTTAGTTTAGAATAATCGTTGATATATCGGTTAACGAATCATATGAAGAAGCCTATCATTCTTACTTTTTATATTCGTAGACAACAGGAACTTTATCCATTTTCACCGTTTTGGCCACAATATAACGACGATAGCCATCTTTTAAGACTTTTGAATCTTTTTCAATTGTCAAAGGCTCATCTAAGCGACCTGTACGTTTCACGAAATCAATGACCTTTTGTGTCTTTTCTGGGTTTGGGCGTGTCTTTAAAAACTCTTCAGGAACGATAATATCATCAAAGTTCAATAGATCCTGAGTTCCCTTCGGTTGGTTGGATAGTGGTGTCTTTTTTTTCTCATCCTTTTTCTCTTCTGTAGGCGCTTGTTGTACTTCTGTCTGAATAGGCTTTACTTCTGTCTTCTCATCTTTTGCTACAGGTTGAGAAATAGGTTCTTGTACTTCTCCCTGTGCAGTAGATTCCGTGTTATTTTGAGATTCAGAAGGTGTAGATGCTTCTTGTTTGGTTTCTTTTTTCACATCCGACTCATTCTTCTCTTTGTCATTTTTATTCGGGAGAACGGTAATCTGAAAACAGATGACCCCTACTTCACCAGGACATTCATCAATTGGAATGTCTAACGTTGGTTCCCCTTGAATTAAAATCTTTTCATGCATGATGCTTTTCTTCGTGAGCCCTGTTTTATTAAAAGCTTTCTTCGCAACAAACACCGTATACGAAATAAAGGTACTCTTCTTTAACCCCTTCGGCGCAGATGGTGAACCTTTTTCACGCATATCAAAAGCAACGTAGCGATCATATTCTCTTAATGGTCCTGTGGCTGATCCGGTTAACGTAATTTTATGTGGCATAATAGTCTCCTCCTGCGTAGATAATTAGTTACTGTTTATTTAGAACACAGTTCTAAATAAACATATTCTATTAAAACATCAGCTTCTAAGGAATTTCTACTTTTTTTGATTAGGAAGCTGTGTCTTTTAACTGATTGTGTTGACGTAAACAGTCTTGTTCCTCTGGCGTTAAAGCTTGTCCTAAGTCTTGTTTTACCTGAGCTATCTCCAACAAACTATACGTAGAGCTGTGCTCCTGCAGCAAGTTCTCTTCTTCCGGTGTTAGCTCTTGACCTAAATCTTGCTTTAACTGAATCATTTCAAGCTGGTGTTCCAAAGAAATCTCTGTTTCTTTTGTAGCTTCTTCTTGCTGCTGTTCAGCTTTTAACCAATTTGGAACTAGCTCCTTACGGATAATCCGTTTTGGTGTAGCGAATGTTATTGTTTGACTTTCGTTATGTATAACTTCTTGTTGGTTTGCGTATACTGATGAATAATCCTGGTCTTTAGGCTTTGTTAAATCATAGAATTGATTTTTCGCAATCTGATAGATTAGTCGACACATATCCCGTAGGGATAAAGGATTCCCTTGTTGATTAGCTTCATGGACATATTTATCTAACCCAACAATGGTTGAATACGCAATTTCATGTACTTGCTCTTTCTCAATCGTAATCTCTGTATCTTTTTTTACTGCTTTTGCAGCATTTTGAATGCGAGCATAGAAGTCTTGTAGTTGATGTCCATATTTACCTGCATAGACTTGATTGACTTTCTTAGGCACACCTTTGATGTAGGTGAATGCCTGTGAAACAGACATTAAATGATTATTTATATGATTTACAGGTAAATCAAGGTTAATAAAGGCATTCGGTGATTTATCGACCTCTAAGCTTGGTGTATCAACGTTTTCAGCACTTTCTGGATGCGTCACAGGACGTGTCACAGGAGTGGTCATTTCTTCTTGTTGAAGCGTTTGTATCCCTGTTGTATCATGGGCAAAAAAGATTTCGTCGCAAATGTGATGAAAGTTTTTATGGCTTTTAAGGATAAATACATAACTGTCCGGATGAGTACCTGTTGTATCTTCTTTAATGTAACGAGCGACAATGATAAACGGTGTCGCTTTTAAGGAGCGTACAAAACGAGAAACGGTACTTTTGGACACATTAAATTTCTTCATAAGCGTTTCAGAACGGATCGCTTGAATGCCCGTAGCCACTAGGTTATAGATGACATGATCGAGCATTTCCATTCTCTTTTTAGGAAATTCTTTATGTATAGCAGATTGTTGTTGTTTAAAGTGGGTACGAAGAATGTCTAAAAACTCTTCTTTCTTTTTACGAAGCGTGGACTTGTTGGTCCATAACCATTTGAACCGTCCATTGAAGGTATCTACATCTTTTAAATAACAGGTTAATATTTTTGTCATTTGTTCATCTTCTCCTTTAAGGAACACAAAAAAGACACTGTTTCCCTGGAAAAAGGAAAACAATGCCTTGATTTTGATGAACTAAGCCCTTGAAATAGATGTCAATTTCGTATAAAATAAAAACATAAGTTTTATTTTATAGAAAAACTAACTCTATTAACAAGAGACTTCGACAAGTGTTTTCCCTACTGTAATTAGGGTGAACGGTTTAAGAGTGTTGACAGCACTTCTTAAACAGTTGAAGTCTTTTTTCTATTCCGGTCCTTTTTGTTAGTTTTATTATAGCGTTAACTAGTCTCATAATTCAATAAAAATTAGCAAAATATATCAAAACGAGTATTTTAGGCTAATCTTTTTCATTTAGATAATAAATAATTTTAAAATCATTTATCTGAAAAATAAAATCTTTCTCTCTACTCTTGACCAGCATGCAAAGTGCAATTTTTAGTTTCAATAAAAATAATCTTCCAAATGAAAGAGGCATTGCCCTTAGTTAATTCAGCTTAACTAAGGGCAATGCCTCTTTCATTTTTTATCTTTCACTAAAATTAGGTTAATCATTGATTTTATTTCATGTCATACTCTCTTTCAAGTCGATCTACTAAATGTTCACTTATGTAATCTTCGATGAAAGCACGTTTTTTATTATGATTTTCTTCCCTTTTAAAACTAAATAGACCAGTTTTCACTGTAGTAGTCCGTTCCTCTTCAGGTAAAATGCCCCATTTTTCAATGGCTTCTTTTTTTAATTTGTTCCTAATTTTCAATTCGTTTAGACGTTGCTCTTTTTCCAAGATTCTTTGGTTGTTTGTAGTTGTAGATGTTTCAGGAAGTGCCTTTAGTACATCTTGAAATTGAGATAAAATTTTTTGATTTGTTTGTCCACTTTGATTCATAAATGTTGTTAAAACCTGAACCATAGAATCAATTTTCTCAGTTGCCTCTGCTAATTGTTCTTCTAAATTCAGTATTTTCTTCTCAAAAACTGTTTTCATAGGTTCATTCTTTTCTAACATCTCTGATGTTGTTTCTCCATTAAAATGTGAACGGATTTGCTTAATAGAATAACCATGTTCTTCTTTTAATCTCTTAGCCTCAAGTAACATATCAATTTCTTCTCTTTTGAAACGACGATGACCACCTTGAGTACGAATTCCTTGAATATTAAAGTCCTCTTGATATCTTCGAATTGTTTGATCAGACAGTCCAGTAAGTTTTATTACTTCACTTAATTTGAATTCTTCCTCAGTTTGTTTCAAATTAACCCCTCCTCTTCTCGATTATAATAACAATAAATTTGTTGTTATTATAACAGAACTGACATCAAATTTTGAGAGATTTAATAATGGATTTTTTGTTAGATTTACAGGTTCTTTTGCTATTTTTGATAGAATAGGCAATTCAAAGTCATAGTTAATTATAACAAAGTTCTTAAGAAGGCTAAAGAGATGAAATCTAACTGTGAATCTATAGTAAGTGACTGTTAAGTTTGGATTAGAGAAGGCTAAAGAGATGAAATCTAACTGTGAATCTATAGTAAGTGACTGTTAAGTTTGGATTAGAGAAGGCTAAAGAGATGAAATCTAACTGTGAATCTATAGTAAGTGACTGTTAAGTTTGGATTAGAGAAGGCTAAAGAGATGAAATCTAACTGTGAATCTATAGTAAGTGACTGTTAAGTTTGGATTAGAGAAGGCTAAAGAGATGAAATCTAACTGTGAATCTATAGTAAGTGACTGTTAAGTTTGGATTAGAGAAGGCTAAAGAGATGAAATCTAACTGTGAATCTATAGTAAGTGACTGTTAAGTTTGGATTAGAGAAGGCTAAAGAGATGAAATCTAACTGTGAATCTATAGTAAGTGACTGTTAAGTTTGGATTAGAGAAGGCTAAAGAGATGAAATCTAACTGTGAATCTATAGTAAGTGACTGTTAAGTTTGGATTAGAGAAGGCTAAAGAGATGAAATCTAACTGTGAATCTATAGTAAGTGACTGTTAAGTTTGGATTAGAGAAGGCTAAAGAGATGAAATCTAACTGTGAATCTATAGTAAGTGACTGTTAAGTTCGGATTAGAGAAGGCTAAAGAGATGAAATCTAACTGTGAATCTATAGTAAGTGACTGTTAAGTTCGGATTAGAGAAGGCTAAAGAGATGAAATCTAACTGTGAATCTATAGTAAGTGACTGTTAAGTTTGGATTGGAGAAGGCTGAAGAGACGAAATCTAACTGTGAATCTATAGTGAGTGACTGTTAAGTTGAACTTATCTTCAACTACACTTTAGAAATCTGACTATAAATCTGTGATTAATTAATGTTAGGTTTAACTAAAGTTTAACTAAAGAGGGAGCTGTTATTAAGAAACTATATTAAGTGAGCAATAAGTTGAATTTAAGTTTTACTAGCGCTAAAAAATTAACTATAAATCTATACGAGGCGGTTTCTTCTAACATAACAGGAACCGTAACCATTGAAAATCGTGTATACCATGTGGCTAATAGCTCACTGGATATGGTCATCAAAATGGATCAAACAGATGAAGAAGAAGTAAGCTTTGTTGCACAAGAAAAAGAAACGGTAAACGTAGATGATGTAACGAGTGATTCAGAAACAGATTCAACAGATGAAATAGATGCTCATGCGTTAATTACAACGCTCTATTCTGACCAATGAAAAACAAAAAGTGAAGAAGGAAAAGGAATAAAAACCAAACAAGATTATGTGTTTTTAGTCAATGATTTGGAAAAAGATTTTGTTAAAGAGAAAATGAAAAACTATGAAAAGGCAATTAAGGTAGAAGCCAAACATAAACGTCAAACGCAACAAGAAATGAACGAATTACAACGTGATATGAAGTACCAAGTACAGGAGGAAAAAGCTGATACGGAATCAAAAATTGCGATGAAAAAGGATGCCATTCAATCGAGTGATGCAAGCATTCAGCTCTGTAAAGATGAACAAAAAACTTTTCAAGAAAAGCCAAAAAAGTTGAATGAAAAAGAAGAGGATTTGGTCATGAAGTGAAAAAACAGAGGGGGACACAAAGGGGACATGGCTTCAAAATAGGGAGACATAAAGGGGACATTGGGATTTTAAAGGGGGACGTGAAAGGGACGTACGCCAAAAAAAGGGGACTTAAAGGAGACATTTAGCGATTTTCTTTGTACCCACGGTTTTGCTAGGCTCTGCCTAGCCCCACACCTATGGTGGGGGCAAAAACCCCTTATGCTCTTCTCTCTTTTGTAGTAGGGAACCACACTTTATAGGGTAGGAACGAGTATCATGGATATGTTTTTATAAAATATAGATCCAATTGCCGTTTAAAAAATAGATGAAATAGAAAAAGAACAAAAGAATTCCTGCCAAGATTTCTTTAAAGTTCGTCCTGAAAAGGGGGAGATACTGGGAGAGATAAAAGATTATAACAAAGGTGAAAAATAGAAATTATAAAATGGGTTTATGTAATTTTTTGCACGGAATAATGGAGCACATTCTACAACAAAAGAAACGCAGTATAAGAAATGGAACGTTAAAAAAAGCAAAAGTTTGGAGGCGAAGTGAATGATAAGGAGTCTTCTTTTTTCATACTGGAAAGGTAGAAGAAGGAAAGAAGTAGCAAGTAAACCGGGTAATTAAAATTTGATTATTATCAATAAGTACTACAACAAGCTTGCCTATTTTCACAATGGCTATATTGAAATCGTTGATCCAGTAGCAACGGGAAAAACGTGGGATAAAACACCTGTTGGCTTTTTTAAAGTAGTAAACAAGATTAAAAACTGTCCTTACTATACAAGACATATTCCTGGAGGTGATCCTCGCAATCCGTTAGGAAAACGTTGGTTAGGGATAAATGCAAACGGTACGTATGGTGATACATACGGTATTCATGGCAATAACAATGAAAGCAGCATTTCGTGATAAAAACACGAGGTGCTGCTTATTTTTTGTGTTCTTACTATATAGACCTTATCATGGAAGTATGTGAAATGTAGGGGGAGAGTATTAAGTAATTTGTGCAACTATTTATTCTCGTGCTAAATTACTTTCTCAAAAAAGAAGAGACAACAAAACTCCTTAGTTTTTCTATAAGAATAAATAATTGTTTCAGCCAAAATTAAACCCTATAAAAGAGGATATCTAGAGTTCATATTCTTTATTTTACATTTGGAGGTTAGGAAAAATATGAAAACAACGGGTATTGTGCGAAAGGTAGACGAGTTGGGCCGTATTGTTATCCCCATAGAGTTAAGGAAGATTCTTACTATCAAAGAAAAAGATCCTGTAGAAATATTTGTTGATGGCAATTACATTATTCTTCAGAAATACAAAGCTCAAAATGAATGTATGATTACCGGTGAAGTGACCTCACAAAACAGAGAATATGCAAAAGGAATTGTGCTAAGCCCAAGAGGCGCAGAAATTCTAAAGAATGAAATTGAATTTAGATTTGGTATTAAAGCGTAATTTAGACGTGTGTTCCTGTCATACAGTGTCCAAGGTTCATCTTTTATAATTCGATCTATGTAAACCCTCCAGAACAAAGTTCTCGAGGGTTTATGTAAGTCTTTTTTATTTTACAGCTTCTTTAAATTCTTTACCTGGCTTGAAGGCTGGAGCCTTTGTAGCTGGAATAACAATTTGTTCACCTGTTTGTGGGTTACGTCCTGTACGCTCTCCACGTTCACGTACTTCGAATGTACCAAATCCAGCAATTTGGATTTTCTCTTCGTTTGCTAGTGTGGCAGAAATCGTTGCAAATAGTCCATCAATGGCTTTCTTTGTGTCTTGTTTTGTTAATTCTGATTTCGACGCGACAGCATCAATTAATTCAGCTTTTTTCATATCTACTTACCTCATTCTCTACTATGTATAGTGGTGTATAGACAAGAAATATATCACAGCCTGATCAAGAAAGTCAAACGTATGTTCTTGTATGTCTCCTATATTCTAAAAAATAGTATATTTTAATGTGAAATAACTAAAATTTATAGTTCGTAAAGTTATACGTTTACGAACTTTGATATTTTCCATAAGTGCATAATTAGATATGTAAATATTAAAGTATTAATAATATTTATTGAGTTTTAACCTTTACTCTTATTATAGACAAATTAGCTCTTTTTCTATAAAGAATATAGAACAACTATAAGATTTATATGCTAGATTAAAGAGGCCATATATTTTATATCTAAACTAATCTTGAAAAACGTTCAATATTTAGCCACCTAGCAAGATGAAGATAAACAATACGAATAATGTTTAGAAAAGCCATAACTCATTAGTTATTAATTGACTTACATAATTGGTATAAGTTAACATTAAACAAACTTAATACTCCAAAGGGGAGTAGCTGTACAACAAAAGTCGTCACTACGAAACAAAATGTTTCCGGCTTTGTTGGCAATCTTAATTGTTAGCAAGACCTTTGCCTACTTTTTAGCTAGGTAAAGTCTGTATTTGTACATCAAGCGCTTTTATCTACTAAAAGGATAAGAGCGCTTTTTGTTTTTTATCGATTTAAAATAGTTATGAGGAGTGATTAAATTATGTTTAAGAAACTGTTTGATTCACTAATGAATAATAAGCACAAGCGTTACAGTAGCAGTGATTACAAGAGAGGGAAATCAAAACCTTTTAAAAGTTATAGCAGTAGTGATGATTATAGGAAAGGCCGTGGTCACCACGGAAGTTATGGACATCATCATTATAAGAGGAAAGGAAAGAGTGGAAGTTTCTTTAGCAGTTAAATAAGAAAAGGGTACCTCGTTCTAATGGCATTGGAGAAGGAGGTACCCTTTCAAAAAATCTATAACTGAAAATAAAGCATATCATATTCTTACCATAAACAGTAGAGTTCTACTATCTGAGCATATGTATTAAAAGATTTGGTTGTTAAGAATCTCTTTAACCAACAATTATTAGCATGTTCTTCATCTATAAAAAGCTGCACACCTCATAATAGTGATTTTTCTTATCACCCTTGTGCATGAGTTGCACGAAAAGGCATTTTTTTTTACTATGATCCAAAAGAGTGATTATGGTAACTAAAGCTTTACTCTAATGTTCTCTAAAAAGAAGTTGTCTATTGTTTAAGTTTACCAATATAAATTTTAAAACCGTTTAAGGTTCTATTTTATTTTCGAAACAATAATGCCTACAATCATAATAAAAAAACCCAATGCTGTTTTCCAAGTAGGGACCTCTTTAAAAAATAGATAACCCATTAATATTGAAATCACTATCTCTATTCCTTTAGATGTAACTAAAACAAATGTTAAATTCTGAATCGCTTTAAATCCAAATTTGATGCCGTATCCGATGAGCATATTGGCTATTAAAAATAGTGGGAAGGCAAAAAGTTGATACTTTAAAGTCGTCCAAAAGGCCGGATCAATATGCTTACTTTGATACGAAAATAACAGGTTTATTAGAAATAAACCCGAAAATAAAAAGGTAGCACCATAAAAATAACTCATACATATACACTCTCATCATAATCATATTTGTTAGTAGTTTACCCAACGAGTGTTTCTTTATGCTATAAAAATTGCATTAGGTAAAAATGGTAGCCTTGATACAAAAAACTATGCTCCTTAAATAATAGTTAGGAGGTTATTTCTTATAAATGATCTTGAAAAATTAGGTTATAATCTAACGGTCTTCTTTGGAAATTGACTATCATCAGATTAAAAACAAGAAAAGCCCTCAAATTATGAGGACTTCCTTTGCCTATGAAATAAGAAATGGAATTTTTATTCGCATCTACAAAACGTATTGTAACATGTATTAGGTATAAAAAATGAGCTATTCAGACCCTGAAAAAGGTATTCTAGGATTTTAATTGGGTTTAACAGGGAAAATGTTGTTATATAGTGGAAATTTAGTTATCGTTAAATAAAAAAGAAACAACTTAGAGAAATAGGTGCTTGGATAATTGTACACATATAAATATAACAATACTTTACGGTATAAAACGCTTTTAATTTTATAATCGTAATTTCGTTTGTTTTTTAAAAGAATAGGCAATATAAATAAAAACAGATAAAAAGGAGAAATAATCTATATGAACAAAAAAATGGTAGTTCTTTGTATTTCATTAGCAGGTGCTTTAGCTACAGGTTCTCTCGCAGGATGCTCTAACAAAAATGATTCATCGCAAAATGCATCACAAAGTAAGAATGGCTCTTCGGAAGATAAATTAAATTTACAACAGTACTCCAAGGATCCAGATAGTAAACAGCAAGGTGAAGATTTTGATTTAATAGGAACATTAGACAAAGAAACGAATAGTGAGTTAACAATTGTTATTGATGGTGAAAAAGTAAAGATACCTAAAAGTAAGTCGTTTAAAAAAGAAGAAGATACACCTAAGGATATTGATGGAAAACAAGTAAACGTAGAGATTGATGCTAAAGATAACAATGCAGAAAGTCTAGAGTTAACTCCTCAAGCAAAAGCAGATTCAAATGGTATATACGAAAAAGATGCTGATGGAGATTATAGCATAATTGGAAAATTAATCAATGAAACCGATAATGATGTAACAATAGAAGTGTCTAGTGGAAAAAAGACTTATAAAAAATCTAAAGACTTTGAGCAAGATGACGACAATATGTCTGGAGATAGTAAAAATAAAGTTGTGCGATTAGAATTAAAGAAGAATGATGAAGTTGAAAGTCTCGAGTTAGATCCAGAGGATCAGTAAATGGAACAGAAAATTTAAGTAACCTATTTGTTATAGGAACCATAACAATTTCCATAGGTCCCTTTTATATAAAAAGAGCTACTGAATGACTATATTGGACACAGTAGCTTCTTTCTACGTATATTATTTTGTCTATTTAGTGAAATTTTTCTTATAAATCCCTGTTGGTATACATAAAGGTGAATGATCTACGGGATTGTCTATTATTTTACATGAAAGTCCGAATACCTCTTCTATCATTTCTTCAGTAAAGACTTGCTTCGGAGATCCTTCTGTATAAATCTTTCCACTTGAGATACTAATTAAGTGATCAGCGTAACGAGCAGCCTGGTTCAAATCATGTAGAACCATTACAATTGTTCGGTCCTGTTGCTTATTTAGGTTACGCAATAATTCGAGTACTTCAATTTGGTGAGCCAAGTCTAAATATGTTGTCGGCTCATCCAAAAGTAATAATTCCGTTCCTTGTGCTAAAGCCATAGCAATCCATGCACGTTGACGCTGCCCTCCAGATAAAGCATCTAAAGTTCGGTCACTTAAATATTCCATCTTAGTAGATTTCAAAGCGTCACTTACAGTTTTGTGATCTTCATTAGAATAACGTGCAAACAGTCCTTTATGGGGATGACGTCCGTAATAACAAAGCTCTTTAACCGTTAGATCTTCAGGTACGTCAGGAGACTGAGGCAAGATAGCTAATTGTTTTGCGACCTCTTTTGAAGAGTGCTGGTGAATATCTTTTCCATTTAAATAAATACAACCTTGTGTTGGTTTTAATAGACGTGCTAAAGATCGAAGAATTGTTGATTTTCCACAACCATTTGAGCCAATAATGATACTTATTTTGCCTTCTGGAATATGAAGATCAATATTATTAATGATCGACGTTGAATCGTATGAGATCGAAAGCTTCTCTGCAGTTAATTTTGTCATACATACTCTTCCTCTCACTTATTTTTTTGTTCGCGTCGCAGTAAGTATAAGAAATAAGGAGCTCCTATAATCGCTGTTACGATACCAGCTGGAATTTCGATTGGAGGAACTATACCTCTCCCTACAGTGTCAGCCAGAAGTAAAAACAAGGATCCAATTAGTGCTGATACAGGTAATAAGAATTTTGAACGACTACCTACTAACCTTCTCCCTACGTGAGGAGAAATAAGTCCAATAAAGCCTATTGATCCAACAACGGCTACTGATGCCCCTATTAAAATCACGGCTATACTCAATAAAGTATAACGAACATATTTTATTCTTTCTCCTAATCCGACTGCCATTTCATCTCCCAAATTCAAAATATCTAACTTAGAAGTAAAAATAACAATTAAAGGAATAAGGACAAGACAAGGAATTAAAAACCACATTTCATTCCAGCCTCTTCCCCATAAGCTTCCAGTTAACCATAAAAGCGTTGTGTTGACGTTATCTGGAAACTTAATCATAAAATACTGAATGCCGGCTTGGCAGATAGCCCCTAAAGCAACGCCTATTAACGCTAATGAATGAGTTTTTGTACCTTGTGTATATGAGAATAGCATAAGAGCAATTGCAATTACTGCAGCTCCTAAAAAAGCTGAAAATGGTAATGCTACCATAGAAGCCCCTGGAAAAATAATTAAAACAGCAACTGCGAATAAACCTGACCCTTTTGTTACACCGATTACATCTGGAGACGCTAATGGATTTTTTAAAATTCCTTGCAAGATAGCTCCAGAGACAGCTAAAGATGCTCCAACTATAACAGCAAGAAGCATTCGTGGAATTCGATAATTAAATAAAATAAAATGATTACTTTGTGATGATCCTATAAGATTAGTAAAAACTTCAACTGGTGAAGTGTATACAGCTCCAATACCCAAACTTATTAATGCCATCATAACTAGGATGAGGAGGAGTATACTGAGTATGCCATAAGGATGTTTTTTTGCGTTCATTGTTTAATCTTCCTCCCCTTTCTAGCAAGATATAAAAAGAAAGGTGCCCCAATAAGAGCTGTTACAATCCCTACCGGTGATTCGAACGGGTATGCAATAAAACGTGAAAGTATGTCTGCATAAACAAGTAGAGTCCCACCTAAAAGTGCGGAAAATGGTAAGATACGTTGATAATCTCCTCCCACTAACTTTCGTGCAATATGAGGAACCATCAGACCAATAAAGCCTATTGGACCAGCAACCGAAACGGACGAACCAGCAAGGATAATAACAATTACTCCAGCAACAAGCCTTATCCACTGTACTTTTTCACCTAAACCGGTTGCCATATTTTCCCCTAGAACTAATATAGAAATTGAGCGCCCCATGATGAAAGCTGCTAAAAGTCCAAATACAGACCATGGAAGTAATACTAAAACATGAGACCAGTTCTTTCCATTAATTGACCCTACAAGCCAATATAAAACGTCCGTAGCATCTTCATTTAACACAATTACTCCCTGTGTAAGGGAAGATAAAAATAGATGAACAGCCATACCAGCAAGAGCTAACTTAATATGTGTTACTTTCCCCCCAGACGCGAATAAGTAGACGGTTATTCCAACTAATGCAGATCCTAAGAATGAAAAATAAACAGTTGTTTTTGAATATAATTCTGGAAATAAGATTGTTGCCACAACAATAGCTAATGAAGCTCCGGCATTTACGCCGAATACTTGAGGAGAAGCTAGAGAGTTTCTAGTAATAGCTTGCATCAGTGCTCCAGCTACAGCAAGACTAGCCCCAATTAGTGCTGCAAGAACGGCTCGCGGTAGTCTCAGAGTTTGAATAATCGTTGTTTGTTTGGAATTGTCTGGGTGCAATAGGGCTCTTATTACATCAGTTATACTAATAGAAGAAGAACCTACAGAAACGTGAATAAATATTCCAGCTATCAATAAAAAAACACCAATAAATCCTGTTATGTATCTACTTGTTCGTTGTTTCTTGATATTCATGTTTATTCACAACACACTTTCTCATATACTTTGCTATACAAATAGAAGCAAGAATAGAAAACTATTCTCACTTCATAGTTACAGCTTTACTTTTGTTGATCATGTAAAAGCTTAACTGTATCCTTTCCAATTGCTTCTGAAGAAACAACACCTCGGAATCTTGTCCATAAGTTACGATCTACTACGAATACCTTATGATTTTTAACAGCTTTTAAGTTCTTCCATAGAGGATTTGATTTCCATTCATCTGTTAATAATTTTCCTTCATTATTAGCTAGAATTAAAATATCTGGATTAATGTCTGACAACTGTTCTAAATTCATTTCAGCGTAAGCCTCTTTACTTTGTACAGCATCTTTAAAACCAAGCTTTTCAAGGAATCCACCGTCATATGAAGCAGAGGTATGAGCTTGGAATGAAGTGTCTCGAACTACAGCTGGTAAGATTGTCTGACCATTTTCCTCTTTTACTTCCTTTTTTAATTTCGCAATGGTTTCCTCATGTTTATTTAATCGCTCTTCTGCTTTTTTATCTTTTCCAGTTGCTTTCGCAATTGTTTTAAAAGCATCTATATTCTCTTCATATGTAGATTCACGACTATTCAACTCAATCGTTGGAGCAATTTGTTCTAAGTCTTTATAAATTGCTTTATGACGTTGAACATCTGCAATAATTAAGTCAGGCTTTAGTGAGCTGATTACTTCCAGGTTTGGTTGTTGACGTGTCCCAACAGAAGTATACTTCATTTTTCCATTTACCAACTGTTCAATCATATCTTTTTTGTTGTCATCAGCTATTCCAACAGGCTTAATACCTAAACCGTGAAGTGCATCAACAAACGACAATTCAAGAACAACAATTCTTTTTGGATTTTTAGGAACCTTAGTAGTGCCTAATTCATGTTTAACAGCTACCTTTTGATTGTTAGAAGATTTTTCATTAGTAGAATCCTGCTTTGCCCCACATCCTGCTAACACTAATAATATAGAAAGGATTGCCATTACACTTACTATTTTCAATTTCTTTCGAGCTTTCATTTTCTCATTTCCTCCTATTAAATCCACTAAAATGATAATGATTATCATTAACGTAATGTTCTAAGCATATCTTTTCGTATTTATATAGTCAATAGATTTCCAGTAATAATTTACTCTCTTTCATAGGTTATGAACCTTTTAAAGTAAAGTTTCATTATCTTAAAATGGATAATACTTTCACAAACTTTGCATTTTAAAACGTTAAGTGAATAAAAGACCTAGTTTCTTCATTAAATAAAAGGTCTACTCATTGTCTTTTCCTACTTTAAAAAGCATTGACGAAAGCTATGCTATGGACATTAAAAGAAGGCTTCTTATTATATGTTAAGGAGCCTTCTTTGTTATTATTTAAGTTTCTTAGAAGTAATTTCATCCTGAAGGTTTTCAATAAAGCTAGTTATGTTGCATGTTTCGGATTTCTCTTCTCCATGCTTTCGTACATTGACGGAGTTGCTCTCCATTTCTTTATCTCCTAGTACTAAGATATAAGGAACCTTAGCCACTTGAGCTTCGCGAATTTTATATCCGAGCTTTTGTTCTCGATTATCTAACTCTACTCGAATGCCCTTTTGCCCTAACGCTTCTTTAACTTGTTGTGCATATTGCTGGTGAGCTTTCAGTGATACCGGAATAACCTTTACCTGTACAGGTGCCAACCATGTTGGGAAGACCCCTCCAAAGTGTTCAATTAAAATCCCAAAGAAACGGTCAAGAGATCCAAAAATAGCACGGTGAATCACAACTGGACGCTGTTTTTCGTTCTTTTCATTAATATAATTCAAATCAAACTTCTCAGGCAGTTGGAAGTCTAATTGAATTGTTGCACATTGATGGCTTCTTTTTAAAGCATCCTTAATATGAAAATCGATTTTAGGGCCGTAAAATGCGCCGTCGCCTTCATTTAATTTATAATCAAAGTTCAACTTGTTTAATACGTTTTCTAAAGAGCTCTCAGCAAGTTCCCATAAGCTATCCTCTCCCATGGAGTCTTCTGGTCGAGTTGAAAGTTCAATACTATATTCAAAACCAAATGTCTTGTAGATATAATCCACTAATTCAATGACCGATTTAATTTCACTTTCAATTTGTTCAGGAGTAACAAAGATATGAGCATCGTCCTGACAAAACGTACGTACTCTTAATAATCCATTTAGAGCCCCACTGAATTCGTGACGGTGAACTTGACCGAATTCTCCCATTCGAATGGGTAAATCTCTATAGGAATGGAGCTTATTTTTAAAGATAAGCATATGACCAGGACAGTTCATGGGCTTTAATGCAAATTTAGCGTTATCCACTTCTGAAAAATACATATTATCCTTATAATGATCCCAGTGACCAGACTTTTCCCATAATTGTTGATTCATCATAAAAGGAGTACGTACTTCTTCGTAATTATGCTTTTCTTGAACGGATCGTAGGAATTGCTCCAGCTGATTTTTAACCATTTGTCCTTTAGCTAGATAAAAAGGCATTCCAGGTGCTTCATCAGAAAACATAAATAATTCTAGTTCATTTCCCAATTTTCTATGGTCTCTTTTCGCTGCTTCTTCTAGAAACATCAGATACTCATTTAACTGTTTTTGAGAACGAAAAGCTACGCCATATACACGTTGTAACATTTGGTTGTCGCTGTTACCTCTCCAGTATGCTCCTGATACTTTTGTTAATTTAAACGCCTTAACCATTCCAGTAGAAGGAAGATGTGGGCCTCGACATAAATCGAAAAATTCCCCTTGTTTATAAATCGTAACTGTTTCATTCATAGGAATATCACGTAATAACTCCAGTTTCAACTCGTCGTTTATCTCGCTAAATATTCTTTCAGCTTCACTACGTGTCACTTCAGTACGTTCAATAGGATGATTTTCATTAATAATTTTCTTCATTTCATGTTCGAGTTGTAGTAACTCATTAGAAGCAATCGTTGTAGAAAGATCCATATCGTAATAAAATCCATCTTCAATAACTGGTCCTACCCCTAACTTCACATTCTTATGTACTCTTTTTACTGCCTGAGCAAGTATGTGAGCTGTTGTATGCCTCATAATTTCTAGACCTTCGTCAGAATCTACTGTTAAAATTTCGATTTCTGCATTTTGATTAATGGCTCGATGCAAATCATACAATTCTCCATTTACTTTACCCGCAATAGCTTTCTTCTTTAGGCTAGAACTAATGGATTCTGCAATAGCATGTAATGTAATACCTTTTGAAAATTCTTTCTCATTTCCATCTAAAAAGCGAATTTGAATTAAATCTTTACTCATGATAACCTCTCCTATTTAAATAAAGTCAAAAAAAACATACTCATCCCTAAGTAAGGGACGAGTATGTTTTCACACGTGGTACCACCCAAATTCCCATCAATAGAAATATATCGATGGCTCTGGTGCTGTAACGTCGCAAACGTTATTAATTACTACTAGTTCACTAATAAAGCTCCAAGGTGGTAAATTATTTCTCTTTCTTAAGGGCTCACAGCCAAAGACCCTATTCTCTGCAAAGAAGTATAAAAATAATTCATGTCCTTTTCGTTGCTTATCTATTTATTTTTGAACATAAAAAAACGCACTCATCCCTCTAACAGGGACGAGTGCGGTCGTGGTACCACCCTAATTTTATAAAACACTACAAGTGTTATATTCTCAAAAAGATAACGGATTTCCCGATTGAGGTTACTCTATCTACATATTTCCCCACAATAGCTCCAAGGTGGTAAATTATTTCTCTTTCTTAAGGGCTCACAGCCAAAGGCCCTATTCTCTGTAAAGAAATATAAAAATAATTCGTGTCCTTTTCAACGCTCAACATGTTCATTTCCAATAAATAGAATTATAATTTATACTATTTGTAAATGTCAATACTTAATTCTAAATATGTTATTAATTGTATGTTTTTGTTTAAAAAGATGGTTTATTGGTAGTTCTATTTTTACCTGTGTTTTTGGGGTTGTCCACTAGTAAATAACCAAAGATACTTATAATGCCAAACATGACACCGAACATTATGAACATGGTTTCACTTCTCAAAAATTCTAGTAATGTACCTGACAAAATGGGTCCTATAGACATACCAGTATATCTAACAAAGTTAAATACTCCCATAGCACTAGCTCGATTTTGTTCAAATTGATGGGTTAATATGGTTGCATAGGAAGGTGTTAAGATTCCAATTCCCACCCCATAAATGAATAGGCTTAGCGACATAAGTAGTAAAGAAACAGTATGTGTGAGTCCAAATCCTATAACACTAAATGCGATTGAAAAATTAGTAAAGGTAAATATATTTATAAGAGAAATCTTCTTCTGAATGTATTTGAATAACAGACTTCCGGCTATAAGGCTTAGCGTCATAGGAAGATAAAGCAAGCCAACAAGTTTTAGGTTTAGATGATAGTGGTCTGTTAATAAAACGGGGAGATAAACCAGGATAGAAAAGTAAATCAAAAAGTTCAAGAAGCTTAATGACAACAATACACTTCCCATCTTATCCTTCGCCATTACAAGGTAAAAATGAAGACCGTTCCTCTTGCTTGTCTTGTGCTTTTTCTGGTCTTTAGGAAAAAACAACATATTGATAATAAGTAAAAGAATAGATATACCCACTAATGACCAGAAAACACCATCATAATTGTATCGGTCTCCTATAAATCCTCCTAAAATAGGAGCTACTGCAGGAGCAATAGATAACAAGGTTTGATAAGTTCCCATAGCACTACCACGTTCTTCCCCATCAAAAAGATCCGTTATTGTAGCAGCTGCAATCAATGGAATGGCTGCGGTTCCGAGGGCTTGCAAAGATCGAAAAACAAGAAACAATGTAAAGTTACTTGTAACAGCACACCCAATACTAGCCAACACTGTAAGTATAAGACTAGGGAGAAGAATAAGACGACTTCCTTTAAAGTCAAGAATAGTCCCGTAGACTATTTGCATAATAGCTGTAATAAAGATGAACAATGAAACAGTTAAATTAACTAATGTTGTGCTTACATCAAATGAATCCTTAATTAACGGAATAATAGGCGAATAAATATTTTGATTTAAAGATGCAAAAAATGCACTTATACAAACGACGTATAAGATAAAAATAGGTTTTGTATTTGTATGTCCCATATAAATCTCCTACCTTGTAAATAAGTTTTTCCATATAAAAGTATGTTTGACATTCTAAAAGCACCTAATGTGTCTATTCTTGTCTTAATTTATTAATCATCGTTTCAAGGAACTCTAATATAATTTTTTGTTTGTCATCAGAGAAATCATCAATTAAATCATAAAATTGTCGTTTCCTTCTGCTATGTAGTTTTTCGTGAAGTTCGAAAACTTGTTTTCCTTTTGCTGTTAACTTAAAGTAGACCTCTTTTTTATTGTCTGCCAATTGGAATCTTTTAATTAACTCATCTTTCGTTAATGTTCGGGTAATTTTCGTGATATTTGCTTTAGATAAATTCATCCTAGTCGCAATCCCTATGTTATTTATAGGTCCATTATTTCCAATGCATTCAATCACGTGGATGCTGCTCATGTTACTGGGTAATGTTCCTATTTCGTTCAGTTCTTTTTCATCAAGATAATCAAAAAAAGTTTGGGAAACTGAATCAGCTTTTTGTTCGTTCAGGTGTAATAATTGCAAATAATTTTCGTATATTAACTGTTTAGATAATAGAGACATATTAGTTCCTTACCTTTCTAATGTATAAATAATTAATGTTCACCAGTAAACATTATACTACTAATAAGCTATTAAATGAATGTAAAATCTCTTTTTTATACAATAAAATCAGATTTCATAGTAATTAAAACCTACTATATTTGCAGAAAAAACGCTTATAAATTTACAAAATAAAGAAAAAACGTTGACTTTTACAAATATTTGGATTTAAAATAGTTTTTGTTTACTAGTGAACATTAACCGTTTAATCATAGGAGTTGAAATAGCTATGTCACAAATTCTTTTAGAAAAAATAGCTAAGCCTTTATTTGCTATTGAACCTTTATCACAAAATTGCCAGAGCATTTTTGACAGAAGAAACCACATATTAATAGGAATTAGCCCCTTTAACAGTAGATTTTCAGAGGAATATATTTATCGACTAATTGAGTGGAGCATTAAAGAGTTTAAGGGTGTTTCTGTTCTCTTAGCTGGAAATGAGGCTGCAAATCTTTTGGAAGCTTTAGGAACTTCTAGGGTGAAAGCTGAGCGTAAAGTGAGAAAAGAAGTAAACAGAAATCGTCGATTTGCCGAAAGAGCTCTCAAAGCTCATGGTGGTAACCCTGAAGCTATTTATACATTTTCAGACTTTATTACTCAACCGGTATATTGTGATATGCGCACTAAGATTGAAGAAAGTTTTTTACATCAACCAAACTTTCAAAATGCTTGTTTAGAAATGTCACATGCAGCAATTGTAGGAAGAGCATCTGGGACAAATATGGATATTTCAGTTATTACTTCAGAAATGTTACATAATGCTGTGCAATATGTTTTGGCTGAACTGCCGTTCTTTATTGGAGCACCTAACATCTTGGGTATTCAAGAAACTGTACTTGCTTACCATAAACCTTGGAGACTAGGTGAACAAATAAAAGATGAGCAATTTTCAATTAGAATGCAACAAAATCAAGGATATATAACTGTCGATGAAATTCATTAAATTTACACCTTTAAATTTTAGGAGGAACAGTCTTGAATACATCATTTAAAACCTTTAGTATCTTATCAGAACAGTTTCATGAAGATCCATACCAATATTTTTCAGAACTTCGCGATTTCGATCCTATCCATTATGAGCAAGATATTGATAGCTATTTTATTAGCCGATATAAAGACGTAAGGTATGTATTACAGAATACAGAAATCTTTACGACTAAATCTCTTGCTAAACGTGCTGAACCTGTAATGCGTGGACCTGTCCTTGCACAAATGAAAGGAAAGGAACATACAGCAAAACGTAAAATTGTAGTAAAAAGCTTTATAGGTGATTCACTTAAGAGACTCATTCCTTTAATTAAAGAAAACGCAGAAGTTTTATTGTCACCACACTTAAGTAAAGGGAGAATCGATTTAGTTAACGATTTTGGAAAAACTTTTGCAGTATATGTCACGATGGATATGCTAGGACTTAACAAAAAAGATCATCAACTTATCGCAGATTGGCACAGTGGAGTTGCTAACTTTATCACTACTATACAGTTGTCATCTGAAGAACGTGATCATTCATTATGGTGCAGTGAACAACTAGCAAACTACCTTTTACCCATTATAGAAGAGCGTCGACAAAACCCAAAATCAGATCTCATTTCAATATTATGTCAGTCTGAGTATGAAGGAGTTGAGATGTCCGACACGAACATTTTGGCACTTATCCTTAATATACTATTAGCAGCTACCGAACCTGCAGACAAGACATTGGCATTGTTAATGTATTATTTATTAAATAATCCGTTACAAATGCAAGATGTGATGGAAGATCGTTCATTATTATCAAGAGCAATTGCCGAAACTCTAAGGTTTAAACCACCAGTACAACTTATACCAAGGCAATTATCGCAAGATGCGAAAATAGCCGATAGATTACTACCTAAAGGTTCAACCGTATTCTGTATGATTGGGGCTGCCAATCGAGATCCTGAAGCGTTTGATAATCCTGATACTTTTAACATTCATCGTCCTGACCTTGACGTCAAAACGGCTTTCACAGGTATTGCTCGAACATGTGGCTTTCGGTTCTGGCATACACAACTGTGTAGGAGCTGCCTTTGCAGGAACAGAAATTGAAGTAGTAGCTAACATTGTTTTAGATCAACTACAAAACATGAAATTAGAAGAAGGATTTCATTACACGGAAAGTGGTCTTTATACACGTGGACCCGTTTCTCTTCCATTAACGTTTAATCCTATTAAAGGCTAAGATAATAAATTGTATACAATTAAGCAAGTGGATTTACGACATGCTCATTAGGCATGTCGTAAACCTACTTCTATATTTGTTTGGTCCACTCATTTAAAAATTTAATAATTATTTTTAACTCTACTTCTGAAAATTTATTAAGTAATTCTACATATCTTTTCTCTGCTATTTCATGCATTTTATCATGAACTTCAGCTAACTCCTCCCCTTCCTTTGTCAAGGAATAAAAGGTTTCCCTATTATTATGGATATTCTTGTTTGCTAGAACAATGCCATGTCCCACAAGTGTATTAATAGCCTTAGATACAGCAGGTTTTGAGATATTAAGTTCTTTAGAAAGAAGAGCATTGTTTACATATTGGTCTTTATTTATTAATGAAACAATATGTAATTGAGTAATTGTCCATTTTTTATTCGTACTATTTACACTTTGAGTTAGTTTATTAGCTAGCATTTTCCTACTTTGAACCTTTTTTTCTCTAGTCATAATTAGAGATTCAATAGCTTGGAACGCTTGCTTATGAAGAGCTTCCATCAGAAACACACCTTCTTCAATATAATTGTTAACTGGTTAACTATATATAATAGTTTACTGGTTAACGTTTATATTGTCAAGTTTATTTGATTTAGGCTTTGCATACAATATAACTGATTGATAGGATACATTAGCCTTCTTTGTTTATAAAAAAATTAATATATACGGCTGCCTTTTTATAATAGGTTCCGGAAACATGTCTTATGTTAACTATAGAAGTAAACCTTTGCGAACTAATTAAAAAACTATTTTATGTAACGCATAGGGTGTAAAAGAAACTTCCCAAAAAACGATTACTCTAATCTGAGTAATCGTTTTTTGGGTTTTAACCATCTATACGTTTTAGTGTCATTGTTGCTGCCAGATATACATTAAAATGCGGTTTATTATAGCAATTGTAATATAAATAAGTGCCAGAGAATGCTTACCACTAGTGTATAGGGCAACAGAAGGAAGCCCAAATATAAGAAGTTCGAGCAAAATATGAATAGGGGTAGATAGTTGAACGTAAGAACGAGGAGAACCAAAAATCCCCCAAACTACTGCAATTATTAACGGAGCACCTATTGATAAAAGCACTCTCATTGACCCTTTTCCAGTTTGAAATCCCCAGTAAGCTAGTGAGCCAAGTGCGAACAATTCCAAAGAAAATCGCAACATCAAATTTAAAGTTTTGATGAAAGGAAGAAGATTCATATTAAATTAATCGTCTTCATTGTTTTTACTCTCTTGTTTCATCGCATTTATTCCTCTTAAAAAAATATCTATTAACATGAGAAGACTTACATCAAGATCATGGGGGAGACCAAATCCTTTTTTCTGCTCAAGTGAAGCAAAGCCATGTAAAATACTTCGTAGTCCTCGTGTGGCGTGTAAAGTTTGCTCTTCTCCTAAGCCGTATTCGTTAAGTACTTGAATGACGATATTAATGGTTTCGTTCTGTATGTGCTTAAGTTCCAGGTCATCAGAATTAGGAGAACGGAGCATTGCTTCATACAACCCTGGATGATTACGAACAAAAACTATGTAAGCTTCGCCTAATGCACGAACTGCATTATCTTTTGCACGTCCTACGGTTGCATGTATTAATACTTTATAAAGTTGTTCGTAACCATAAACAGCTAACTTTTTCCGTAATGCTGGTAAGCCATTTATATGATTATATAAAGAAGGTGGACGAATATTTAATTTTTTAGCAAGTGAAGCTAATGTTACTTCATCTAATCCTTGCGTATTTGCCATTTCTGTAGTGGCCTTTAAAATAGTGTCTAAATCAAGTCCCGGTCTTGTGCCCATAGTTAAATTCCTTTCTTACTATAGGTTAAATTTGTTCCAAATTTAACCTAGCTTTTGTAATTGCATTGTTTATAGCTTTTTCCGGTCGTTTTATCATTTTTCCATGCCCTACAGCAAGCAATGAAGGATTGTAATTCAATAACTTGTGAGCACTCTGAAGTGCAACTTCCTTATTCCATGTAGCCATTGCTGGAAAGGGAAATAAAGGTTGAAGCTGGCCAGTTACTGCCATACCACCCCGTGTTTGAAAGGCATCACCAGCAATTAAGGTATTAGTACGGGTATCAAAAAAAGCCATTGAACCTGGCGTATGTCCAGGAGCAGCTATCGCAATTAGTGAACCAATCTGGTCACCATCTTGTAATAAAATGTCTGCTCGGGTTTTTAGATTTTTAGGTACTCCGCCACGTATAGGAGTATTCGGTTCATTAGGATCCAACGTAATATCCCCACCCATTAATCGGGCATCTCTACTTGAAATATGTACAGGAACATTGGGAAGTAATTGCTTTATTTTATCAAGTGCTCCTACATGATCGTCGTGCGCATGGGTTAGAAGAATACGTGTAATAGGTTTGTTAATCTTTTTAGCAGCTTTTAATATTTTCTTAGCACTGTAAGGAAGCGCAGCATCAACTAGAGTTAAACTATCACTCTCTTCAACTAAGTAACAATTAACTGGGAAAAATCCTGGTAGAAAAGTCAATTGATGCAAGTATGCTTCATGACTGATTCTCATAGGAATACCTCCTTCTGGTATTAGCTTTAAAACTATTTCCATTTATATATTAACTAATGTCATTAGTTAACGCAAGTTAATATACATTTTATTTGTTAAAATTAAGATAAATGCCCAATAATTAGATGGGTATTTTATATTTTAAGGTGTTAAAACAGAAGAAAAGGTCACAGACGTATACTTTTACGAACACTAATCAATTTATTAAAAGGTATCTACATAAGTGGCTATATGTTCATTAAAGATATTGAATTAAGGGAGAAAAACCCCAAGTAGCTGTAATTAATACACAGAGATATAATCTCTGAGAAAATTAACTTTTGTTTATGTATAATAAATTATTCGATGTAAGCTTCAACGTTTTAAGCATTTAATTCTTTTCTATTTAAAGTAGTTACACTACCAGAAACATCACAAAAAAGCCCTTTATTTAGGGCTTTTGCATATAAGTTATTATTAGCTATTAATAGACAATTATCACGTTAATTTATTTTCAGTTGCTCTGTAACTATTTTTTTCTGATTCTTCTTTCTGAACGTAAATCCTAAAAAGGCACAAACAAATACAAAGGGAACGGTAGATTTATAAAGGTTACTAAAGCTACTCGCAATTTTATCTGTTCCATACTCATTGACTTTTTTCGAATATTTATCTATTTCTGTTTGTTTTTTTTCTATCTTCTCAGATACTTGTTTATATATTAACGGCTTAGCTACCTTCCTCTTGTTTAAAGGCATGTCCTTTAATATATCTTCTGCATTCTGGTTAATCATTCTATCTATTTGCTTTTTAGAAAGTTGACTATCTACTTCCACATGTTCTTTATCGGAATAAAGAGCGTTCTTTGTATGTCGTAATACCCTAGTTTGTTCAGCTTTCTCTATATTGAGTTGATTCAATTGTGTTTGAGCATATCTCATTACTTTGTCTTGATTTTGATAGATTTTATTGGTTAATCCTCCAACAAAAATGGCGACTGCTAGAACAACACCAACTTGTCGAAGCATGGAGAATACCCCTTGTGAAGCTGTTAATAATTCACCTTCAAATGAAGAGGTGCTTGCTATTGTAGCAGTAGCAATTATAAAGCTAAATCCAACCCCTAATAATGTACATAATGTAATGATTTCCGTTGTTGTACTATTAATACTTAAATTTTCTAGAAGGTAGTAAGCACTCCCCATAATAAGAAATCCTAGAATAACAGGAACAATAAAGCCAACTTTTTTAACCAATAACCCTGCTAACTGTGAAAAAAAGAAGATTGCTGCTGATACAGGTGTAACAAGAAGAGCTGCCTCTAATTCCGTTTTTCCTTGAAACCTTGTCAAAAATTGTGGTAGTAACACCATCACTCCAATTAAAAAGACATATCCTGCCGATACAGTTAATACGGATCCTAGAAACTGGCGGTCTTGGAAGAGGGACAATTTAATCATAGGATCTTGTACTCTTTTTTCTATTACAATAAATAAAACGAGCGAGATCATACTAGTGAGATAGCAAATTAGAGCCTCTTGACTAGTCCAGCCCCAAGAGTTTCCTTTAATTAATACTAATGTTGCGGTGAACAAGGCAATGGTTGAAAAAATTAATCCTCCCCAATCAATCTTAGCTTTAACTGTCTTTTCTTGTTTTAAAGGAAGTAAGAATACACAAGCGATAACTCCAATCATACAAATGGGGATATTAACATAAAAGACCCAATGCCAGTCTAATTTTTCTGTTATAATTCCCCCAATTGTTGGACCTAATGCTGTAGATAAACCTTGTGTTGCACCTAATAAAGTTAGTGAAATCATTCTTTTCTCTGTAGGCATTATTCCTACCCCTATAACCATACTAAGTGGAATAAGGATAGCTGCCCCCAGACTTTGAGTAAATCTAGCTATGAGTAGAAAATTTGCAGACATGGATAAGCCACATAATAAAGACCCTAAACCAAATACTATTAATCCTAGTAAATAAAACTTATTTCTCCCAAACATATCTGCAAACCTAGCCATGGGTATGGCAAGGACTGCAATAGTCATTGTATAGACATTAAGCATCCAAGAACTCGTTTCTAACGTAGTATGTAAGTCTTCTTGGATAGCAGGCAAGGTAATATTCATTATTGTAGAATCAATCATACATATAAAAATTCCTAAACACATTAATAATAAAATTTTTGTATGGCTTTTCTTCCTCATCATTTAATTACCTTTACTCATTAATTGCTGTAATTCTCTTTCTATCCAAACCAAGGTAAACTTTGCTTCATCAATTCCATAAAGAAGTGTAATTTTCTTATGACGTTCCATATTAGGATATTTCTCATTAAGAGATGTCAAATTGTCTAATTGTGCTTGAGCTTTTTGTTTCTCTGTATTTAACCATTCTTTAATTTTATCGAAGCTTGTATATTGTCCAAAAAATATACGTATTAGCAAATCCGATCGAATTAACGTAGGATTTAAGGGACTATTCATATATTCCTGAAATTCTTTTTCTCCTTTTGAGGTAATGACATATAGATTCTTATTAGGTTTTCCTTCTTGTTGAATAACTTCCTTTTCAATAAGCTCATCTTTTTCCATTCTTCGAAGTGCCGGATAAATGGCCCCATAAGAAGCTTCAAAAAAGTATGAAACCGAATTTTCCATCATTTGTTTAATATCATAGCCACTCATTGGTTTTTCAGCTAGAAAACCTAAAATAACATTTTGTATATTCATTTTCATTCCACCTTTATATTAACATTGTTTATATGTATAATATTAATATAAACAATGTTAATATAGACGTCAATGGATTTTTTCACCACAGTTAGTAAAAGTAATTGATGTATAAATATCTGCCTTTTTATGCATTTGTTTGTCTTTTTAGAAAGCTATAAAAGTCACTAAATCAACGATGTATAAAATCGTGTATAAATGATAAATGTAAAAAGCGAACGAGCCCTTTTGTATCAAGGACTCGTTTTTTTGATGTCTTCCGGAAAGAGACATTATGGTGCGACAAGAAGTCGCTTTCTTACAGTGTAGCTAACGCTACTCATCTAGACGTAGAGATGATCTCCATCCAAAACGGCATTCTTGGTAACGAGTTTGTCGGTTGCATGAGGAAATGCGGAAACAGAGGACAAATGCATGGTCCAGAATACTGCTAGGAGAAGATAGGCATGGTAAACGAAAGTGAAGGTTTGTAAGCTTCGTTACTCTTAGCTCAAGATAATGCATAGATTGGCTTGGGTCTTGGTAAGAGGAACAGTAGAATCATAATGCTACTCTGATGCGTCCCGCATCTTACCCGGAGTAAAGAACCTACCTACCCCTATCGTATCTGTAGAATGTGGAACTTGGTAAGCCCTATGTCATCTGCATCAGCAGTAGGATGACTGTAAAGTCAAACGATGTGGCAGAGGGTATGGGATATGAGAAAAAGCGAAAGCCGTTACCCTGAAAAGGAACAGGAAAGCAGAAACATCGTATAACTGGACGGATACTGTCGTCTCTATTGACAATGACAGGCTCGAAAGAGCGCTCACTTCTCGTGGGTCTTCAACACGAAAATAAATTTGTGGCTATCTTCTAACGAAAAGGAGCGTGCTGTTATGAATACCTCTCTACGAGCGTCGGCGCACGTCTCGCATAAAGATTGGTACTCTATTGATTGGAGTATTATACAAAAATATGTAGCGAAGTTACGACAAAGAATTTATCGTGCCGAACAACAGAATCAACGAAGAAGAGTACGAAAACTTCAACGTTTACTCCTTAGGAGTAAAGCAAATCTACTACTCTCTATTCGCAGAGTGACGCAACAAAATACCGGAAAGCGAACACCTGGTGTAGACGGCTGTACGGTCTTAAAATCAAATGAACGTATCACACTATATCAACAACTGCTAAAATATAATGTCTTTAAGCATCGCCCAAAGCCAGCGAAACGAACATTTATCGCTAAAAAAAATGGGAAGCTAAGACCTCTCGGTATTCCGACGATACGAGATCGAGTGTATCAAAACGTAGTAAAGAATGCACTGGAACCGCAATGGGAAGTTAGATTTGAAGCCACTTCCTACGGTTTTCGTCCTAAAAGAAGCACCCATGATGCTATAAGTAACCTCTTTAACAAGCTGAACACGAATAGTAAGAAAAAGTGGGTATTTGAAGGAGACTTCTTAGGATGTTTCGACCATCTTAGTCATAATTGGATAGTAGAACAAACATCTTCGTTCTCAGGAAATACTCTCATTAAAAGATGGCTCAAAATGGGATACATAGAGCAGGATATGCTTCATAAAACAAAAGAAGGAACTCCTCAGGGAAGTATTGTGTCCCCTCTTCTGGCCAATATCGCGTTATGTGGGATGGAAGAAGAGATTGGTATCGTCTATAGGAAGACATACAAATCAAATGGAGGATATAAAATTGATCCAAAATGTAAAATAGGACGTATTCTCTACGCAGATGACTTCGTCATCGTAACGGAAACGAAGGAACAAGCTGAAAGTATGTATCAGAAACTCAATCCTTACTTACAAAAGCGAGGAATTAAACTGAGTGAAGATAAAACCAGAGTTACACATATCGAGAATGGGTTTGATTTCCTTGGTTTTTCACTCCGACAATACAAAACGGAACAAGGCAATAAGTTATTAATCAAACCCAGTAAAGACAGTATCAGAAAAGCAAAAAGCAAGATAAAAGATACGTTCGCAGTGATGCGAGGACGACCAGTAAAAGAACTAATACGTGTTTTAAACCCAATTATTCGTGGTTACGGACAGTATTGGAAACATGTCGTTTCTAAAAAGACGTTTGGTTATATAGACAACTACGTCTTCTTGAAAATAAGGAAACATCTTAGACAATTGCATCCAAGGAAGTCTTGGAAGTGGATTAATAAGCGCTATTTTAAGAAACCCCACCATGGCGGAAATAATAAATGGATTCTCACATGTCCACTTACTAATATTCAATTGTTGAAGATGTCTTGGATTAAAATAGAACGACATGTCATGGTAGCCTACAAGAACAGCCCAGATGATCCGAATCTAAAAGAGTATTGGGAAAAGCGAGACCGAAAGGTCTTTAATAGCGAAAACACTTTAGATAGGATGAAACTCGCAAGGAAACAAGGATATCGTTGTGCATTGTGTAAGCAGACTCTACAAAATGGAGAGAAAGTTACAGTGCGAAACCTAGAGGTTTCTATAGGTGAATTGACTAAATTAGTACATGTACCATGTATTAAATAAGTTGTTCGGATAAAAAGAAGGCTTGAGCCGTATGACGGGAAATCTGTCACGTACGGTTCTTAGGGGGGCGGGCGCTCGTGAGAGTGCCTGCCTACCCGACTTAACTAACTTTGTATATCGTATTCAACTTAAAATGAAGATTTTATTTTTATTTTTTTCTATTTTATGAAATAATTGTATGGTTCGTTTCAGAGAGAACAATCATATCTATAAGGAGAGGAAAGAATGAAATTAATAAGAAACATCGTATTTTTTATTTGTTTTGCATTACTACTTGCAGCTTGTCAAAATGCTGATACAACTTCAACTATTAAAGATAAGAATTTAGATACTATCCTTAGTGATATATCTGATAAATACGTCGTTTTAAGTATTGGACAAGACTTGAAATCAAAAGATGTAAAAGTTGAGGTAGAGGACACTGAAGATGCAAACAAAGTAAAAGCAGATATTAAACGTCAATTAAAAGAAAATGGTTTAAGTGCTTATAAAGTTGACGTTCGCGAGAGAAATGTTAAACAATTAGAAAAAGAGAATCGTTGGCTGGATATCGAGAATAAGGTTCTTGTAGATTTGAAAGAGAATAAAGAGTATAAAAATGTAACATATAAAAAGACTGACGTTACATTGAAACAGCCTGTTACAGTCGCTATTGTTACTCCTATAAATAAGTCTGATGACGGTGCTCAAGAGTATAGTGAAAAAATTAAAAAAGAAGTAAATACCTTTATCCAAACTAAAGATATAAAGAAACAATCTAAAGGTGATTCTTACAAGATTGTTATTTATGATCAAGATGATCAGGTCATTAGCTAAAAAATACATAACGGCACAATAAAGCTCCCAGAAGTATATAACGCTTCTGGGAGCTTTATTTCTACCGATAACGTGGACTATGTAAACAAGGTTTCTTCTTTAAATCCATTTGATAAAGTAAGCAAATCTATATGTGTTTATTTTAGTGCACCATAGCATTTTTTTCGGCAGGTAAGGGTTTTGATTCAAATTTAGCACCTGGCTGTATAGCTACTTTTCCAATTGCGATACATACAGTAACAAGTGACATAAGAAGAAGGATGCTCATGTCGTGTGATAAACTTGTTCCTCCAAAAATTACTGTGTAGTATCCATCTGCCACGTATGTTGCGGGAAAATAGGAACCTACAGTTTGATAAAAGTTTGATAACATCGTTTTTGGAACAATAACTCCAAAAGTAACTAGCTGCAATGAAAGTGAAATAATATTAAATACCATACCAGCTGGGCCAAATATAACAACAAACATCTGTGTTAGGCATAAGAAAGAGAAAACTACTAAAGTTTGAAATATCCAAGTTTGAAATAAGTTTGTATTCAGTTTTATATCAAATGCGTACATAAATAATAAGGTAACAAAAGCTAAAATAATAGATGCGCCGATATTAATAAACTGTCTTGTGAAAAAGAT
This sequence comes from Priestia sp. 40, assembly GCF_049368575.1. Taxonomy (NCBI): domain Bacteria; kingdom Bacillati; phylum Bacillota; class Bacilli; order Caryophanales; family Bacillaceae; genus Priestia; species Priestia sp. 40. The sequence goes on along the minus strand of NZ_JBMPZA010000020.1, from coordinate 12,941 downwards.
AGGCCACTTACCATGGGTTTTCTTTAATTGCATTGAAACACCATTAAGGTTCAAACTCATAATCATAGCACCAACCCATGAAGCGAGAACAGTTAATAATGGAAGCATAGTTGCTGCAAAACCTTCTGTATTGTTGGTTTTCTTAACAGATGATTGAACAGGATCAACAGTTAAAGAATTTAGCACATTTGTAATGTTTTTTGATAACTTTTGTGCCAACTCTTCTGATGGCAATGATGTACTTAGTCCTGTAGATAGATTGGAAAGGATAAGTTCTTGTTTGTACGTATATACTCCTTTGTTAATGGTTTGTGTAATATCTTTTGCTGCTCCAGACATAATTTGTTTTGTTAAAGATGAATTTGCTTGGTTAATAAAATATTTTATCTCTGTTTTGTTATTCTCTTTTAATGAACTGGAGAAATTTGCAGGAATGTTTATAACCATATCTAAATTGCGCTTATTCATATCTCCATTAGCAGATGTTAAAGAATTATAAGCTTTAACTTTGAAAGGTAAATTTTTCTCTAGGTTCTTTGAAATATTGTTTCCCATTTGAGTGTCATTATTAACTAACCCAACTTTTAATTGGTCTACACGGTCTGTAACACCATCATAGGCAGTCATCCATACACAGAAAAAGATTAGTAAAAAAGCAAAAGCTGTTGCAATTCCAATATAAGTCTCGCGGTGCTTAAAGAAATTTTTAAAAGTTTTCATCATTATACACTCCTTTTTATTTAACTACCTAAAGCAAGTATTCACTTGCTTTTGTTGCAAAAAATATTAGGGAGTTAACCCCCTAGAAAAAAGCTGAATACTGTATTTTAGAAAATTTTCCTTTGAATCAGAAAATGAATTTTTACTAAAGCGAGAATTAGAGAGAAAGTAACCAAAATTCATCCAAATAAAATTCATGGCTTGAGCTTCCATGTTAGTTTCAATGAGTTTACCTCTCTTGTACATTTCAGTAAAATATGAAACCAACTCGTCTTTCAACTGATTGGGAATTAATGCAATAGCTTCACTGAGCTCTGGAAACATTCGAGCTTCTTGTAAACTAATGAAAATTAGATTTCTCATTTTCTCGTTCTCAATATATTGATGATAACCATCTGAGATTACTAACAAATCATGTTCTAAGTTCCATGTAATTTCCTCATGCATTAATTTGTTTAATACAATATTACGCGATATATAACTTATTGATTTTTCCATTATCTTCTTTTTGCTTCCAAAATTCCTGAAAATAGTTGTTTCGTTTACACCTGCTAATTCTGCCACGGCACGTGTCGTTGTTCCTTTATATCCTTGAGTACTGAATAGTTCTAAAAACGCTTCTATAATACGATCTGATGTGTCTTTCATTTTATTCATATTCAACCTACCCTTGAAAAAGTTTTAAAAACAGTAAATGCAAGCAATCACTTGCTTTTATAGCATAAATTACCAAATTAAAATTGTCAATATATTTTTTGGTGATTTATTTAATTTTGATCAAGTGCAATTAGTTAATATTTCTTCTACCTAGAAGCTACATTATGTTAATTAGAAACTATATGATAAGCAGGGTCGACTAATATACTAAAGAAATTAACCATTACAATGGATGGTGTAGAGACAATGAAAGTAAAATACTTCATACTAGACACCTCTAATTCTTTTCTTTAGTAAACTGACCTTAAAAAAGATGTAATAATGTGTAGAAAAACAACAAATGGTATAATGACATGAACTATTTATATTATAAAAGGAGGAATTAAGATGGGAAAAGTTTTATTCCTTAATTATCCTGGAGAAGGTCACGTCAATCCTACCATTGCATTAGTGGAAGAACTCCTAAAAAAGGGTGAAGAGGTTGTCTATTACTGTGTAGAGGAATATAGAAATAAAATTGAGAAAACGGGAGCTACATTTCGTCCTTATAAAAATTTTACACGCAATGCAGATCTAGTGAAAAAAATGGCGAAAAGAATGGACCCTCTTGAAATGCTATTATATATGGTACGCTCTGCGGATACAGTCATAGAAGGTGTTCTAGAGGACATAGGAGCTGAAAAATACGACTACGTTATTTATGATAATAATTTCGCCGCAGGATGGATGATTGCTGATATATTGAATATACCTAAAATATCGTCTTGTACAACGTTTGCTATTGATGAAGAGGTCTTTTCGAACGTGATGAAAAGTCGAGGAGAAATTAATAAGACATCTCCAACATATCAAGAACTTGAAGAGATATTAAAAAAATGGAGACAAAAATATGGTATAACAATCAACGATAATCATAAGCTTATGTCTTGCCCTGGCAATATTACTCTTGTATATACTTCAAGATCATATCAACCTCGTGCTGAAAAGTTTGATAACTCTTTTATCTTTGTTGGTCCTTCTATTGCGCCTCGAAATGATGTAGAAACTCTTTCATTAAAAAATATTTCTGGTAATAAGCTTATCTTTATTTCAATGGGAACAATATTTAACCAGCAACCTGAGTTATATACTACTTGCTTTGAAGCATTTCAAGAAATACAGGCTACAGTTGTATTATCAGTAGGAAAACAAACGGACATTAGCCAGTTTAAAGATATTCCATCTAATTTCATTATACGTAATTATGTACCTCAGTTAGAAATACTAGAACAAGCAGATGTTTTTATTACTCATGGTGGAATGAATAGTACAAGTGAAGGGCTTTATTTTGGAGTTCCTCTTGTTGTTATGCCTGTTGTGGGCGATCAGCTAATAGTGGCTAATTGGATTGAAGAATTAGGAGCTGGTCTACAACTTAATCGTCAAGAATTAGATGCTATTACCTTACGAAATGCAACAGAACAAGTGCTATCGAACTCTTCATTTAGAGAAAAAAGCTTGGAAATTGGAAAATCGTTAAGGGATTCTGGAGGATACAAAAAGGCAGTAGAAGCCATTTTAGAATTTAAAAAGAAAGATAAAATAGAAGGTCTTATTTAATTTCATCAGATTTTTAACCCTAACATTTAAATCAGTCTAAAAAGAAAAATTAATGAAGATAAAAAAGAAGTCTCAATGGGAGACTTCTTTTACTTACTGTCTATATTAAACATTAGGTTATCAAAGCCCCTTTATTCTATGTAGGATAGAGGGGCTTTGTTTTAAATAGCAAATATGGTTTTGTAGTGGTAGATGCCTCACGGCGTCTTGGGTAGTTTGTCTAGTGTACCTGTCTTTTATACTTAATACAAATAATTTATCCTACTGATGGGGTAAAAGAATTTGTATAAGAAACAGCTTGATGTAAGCTACCAAACGTTTTAATGTGATCAATTGTTATGCCTAAACCGACCATAGTTTGGGCAATTTCAGAACGGATGCCACTTAGAACAACACGTACGCCTATTAGTTGTAATCCTGCAATGACCTTAAAGAGTTGATCGGCCACCATCGTATCAATAATAGGAACAGCTGACAAATCAATAATGAGCCATTTTAATTGATACTCACTGCCTTTGGTCAATGCATTTTCCATCAGTATTTGGGCTCTTTGGGTATCTAAATCGCCTACTAAAGGAAGGATACCCGTTTCTTTTGTCATACGAACAATAGGTATTAACAGCTCATCGATTGCGTATTGAGCATGTTTTATTTGTTTAGCATAGTCTTCTATATAGGATTTACTGACCCATTGTACAGCATCATCTACAATGGTATTAAAATGTGAAATAATCTCATAGAAAACGTCAAGAGAGAACCTTTTATCATTTGCTTCATCTTTAATTACTTCTCCAATAATATCTCTATAGTAACTGATTTCTTCTAGTGCTAGGTCTAAAGGAAGTCCACGGTTAACGAGTAGCGCAGAAATATTTTCTCCCCATTCTTTAATCATATCAGCAGCAATATCTTTCTCTACAAGAATAGAATCCGCATAAATAGTAAGAAGGTTTAGCCTAAACGTGGTTAATTCTGTATAAACATCATGAACAACCTCGAGGTTTTGTTTTTTCATTTCTGCTAGTTCTTCTCTACGTTGGATAATCATATTTCTAATGGGCTGTAATTGCTCTATATTTATAAGTTGCATGTTCATATAGCTCCCTTTATTTTTTAGTTATATGGAGAAAATACTATATTTTTTCTATAAGATACAAAAGCCCTCTAACCTATTTAGAAGCAGAGGGCTTTTGTCATCATATCATACCTAACTTGTTGACTATTCTTCCGTTAATAGCATAACTCGTACTTGCTGAAAAGGCGCTATTTATCAATATATAAAGGCAACTTAAAAGTATGTGGTGATACCTGAAAAATCCATTATGGTAACTACTTTTGTATATCATATACAGCCTAAAAACAGAAAAAAACCTATCTCTTTCCAATCTAAAGAGGTAGTTTTTTTCTGCTCTATTGCTTTAAGGATTTTCGCTGACGCCTCACGGCGTCTAGAATAGTTTGCTCATGTTGCTACTTGTTATTCATTGTATAAATTTAAATAAAAAAGCAAACGGATCCAATTAAGGCTGTTTCCTGTAAAATTCCAGTCCGTATTGGTTTCCATACCCGTTTTAATTAAAATGAAACATGGAATATGATATTTTTTATAAAATATATTTCACTTCCGATATTTTGTTTTATGTTAACTAAAGATTTATATCATATACAATTTAAAAAGACCAAGCTACTGAACGGGGATCAGTAGCTCGGTCAAGAAGCATGTTGTGAACTCAAGAAAGTAGTAAGGATTGCCAAATAGAAGCTTCGCAGCATCTTGAGTAGTTTGTTCAAATTGTTACAGTAGTATACCTTAGAAAAAATACTCACTATACCGTTATTATCACTATGTAGTGTGCCTTTTATTCAGTATCTAACCATTAAACTACAGTTAGATACGTAGATTAATTCATTGACATAAACCAATAACCTAAGCTAATTCCTACATAGTTTCCAATTATATAGCCAAGAGTACCAACAACAAGAATCGGGCCTACTAAGCTTCCCCACCCTTTTGCAATAGCCATGGCACTCGCGGTAGTAGGACCACCTACAGATGCATTACTTGCTAATAAAATATGTTCAAGATCAAACTTAAATAGCTTACCAGCTATCAATCCAGTTGCTAGGTTGAATAGACCAACAATCAGTACAAAAACGATTAAAAGTGGTGCTTTTTCGATAATTAATGAAACTGAAGCTGGCGCACCGATTACTACAAAGAAAATGTAAATGAGGTACGTTCCAATTTCTTGACTGCCATTAATTTGTTTAAAAAAGGTAGGAAATAAATAAATTGCTAAAAAGGTAATAGTAGAAAGTAACAGGTATTTTTCACCTAATATATTATTTAATAATACAAGAAAGATGGAAGTTCCTTCAGTATCGGGTATAACTTCATTAAAGAAGTCCGCCAGTTTAAAAGATACTACAACCAAAAAGAAGGCAATACCCACCGTGGCAGCAATGTCTTTTAATGATACCTCTTTTTTGTTCCAATAATCATCTGCTGATGAACTAGATCCATTTTTCTGTTGTTTTTCCACGGCATCAATGGAAGGTGTATTATACTTCTTTCTGAAAAAGGGTAGGGATGGGATTAGCATATAAAGTGCAAATATTGCGGCCATGACCATATTGTCAGCAACAACAGTAGCAGATACTATATCACTGGATGGCTGAAATTTCGCAGTGACTGCCGCAAAATTGACGCCCCCACCTACGTATGAAGCTCCTATTGCTGCAGCGATTTTGTCCAATTCAGGGATGTAATCCCTTAATAACATGAATCCTAAAGTAGTACCTACAATAGTTCCAAAAGAACACACTAGAAAAATTACTACGAGTTTGTGACTTTCTTTGAACAACTGTCTTATGTCTATTTGAAGCAGTAGCATAGGTATTGCTAGAGGCAGAAGATATGTCCACACCGCGTCATAAACGGGTGATTCAGTTGGAATAACATTTAAATTTGAAAGTATTAGTGAACCAAGCAAGGCAATAATAGCTCCAGAAACCATTGCGGCCCACTTATACTTTTGTTCTAGAAATATACTTATAGTTGCCCAGATTGCTAATATACCCCAAAGCGTCCATGTGTCGTTAGATTGAACAATAGTGTAAATCATCAACTTAATCCTCCAAATTATCAGATATAGGGTAATAAATAGATTTGTTTAGTTTTTTGTAATTAAAGATATGTAAATTACAAGTGCTTAGTCCTGGTGAATCTACAGTGATAATGTCTTTAATATTCTCTTTAAAAGATGCTTTGAAGTGAACGCTTGATTTAATCCCTATAATTTTATAATCCAATATATTAATTCCATGCAGTAAGAAGACTTGTTCATCAAAAGTCTGATTTCGTAAAGATGAGACGATAATGTCGGTTTTCCCTACTTGAAGTCTTACAGTTGGTCCTATATTTACTTCCAGACCAGACCACATTGGCGAACTCTGTATAAACTTTCCATCTGTAATACTTTTAACATAAGCCCTTATCTTTAATGGATCCCCGTGAAGATTATCTGTATTACCTCCAAGTAAAACCTCAATGTAAGAACCTATACCATGGTGGATTGCTGTATTCACAACTTTCTTATCGCTAATGAAGCCAAAACAACTTTTTATGTCGCCATGATTTAATAGCGCCTTTAAAAGGTGCGTGCCATCCCCCGGTGTTCCAGCACCTGGATTATCTGACGTTTCGTTTATTAAAACCGGTGCTGTATCCCTTTTTAGTGCTTCTTGAACTCCTTGATCAGGCGACGGGTATTTAAGATTGAAGTCCTTTCTATATTTCCATATTTCTTGTGAGACTAATTTTGAAATCTGTATACTTTTTACTTTATTAGAATTTGTAATAGTGAGGACAGAAACACCTAGATTTGGTATATCCGTGTAGGGAAAACCATGAAAAATGGTACAACCTACTACGTCATCTAATGTCTCTATTTCTTTACAGAAATCATTTAATAAATTCATTGGTTCCATATCTGTTGGATATGTGGGTATAAGTAAAGGGAGCTTTTCTATGCTCATGACTGGATTAAACTCATGATTAATAATTTTAATTAAAGATAATGCTGCCTTAAATCCACATTCATATGAATCGATATGGGGGTATTCCATCACACCAAGTAACATGGTTGCTTCATTTACCATAAGCTCTGTTACGTTTGCATGTAGATCAAGAGCGACAACAACCGGAATATCATATCCAAAATTATTTCTAATTTCTTTTAGCAGTGCTCCCTCTAAATCATCCACGCTTTCTGCTACTCCAGCTCCATGCAAACTAAGACATATGCCGTCAAAAGGCTCTACTCTCTTTAACTGAGCAAGAAGGTCATTTTTTAAAGATAGATATGTATCATATGTAATGATTCCCGAAGGAGGAGTATAGGCACTAAATGTCGGTAATATATCTACTTTATAACTTTTAAAGCAGTCTATCATTCCACCTAGATAATCATTTACCCCTTCATGTTTCTCAAAAATATAGTTTCCAGTTCCCCATTCAGTTTCTTTAAACGTATTAATAGTTGTTTTTATGGGACTAAATGTATTTGTTTCGTGGGTTACTTGTCCTACAGCTATTCTCAAAATCTCACTCCTTTAATGTTATGAGGTAGTATGGTAGTACCAATGAAATTAATAGCTTCCTTTTAATTCAAAGATGCATAAACAAGTTTTAAAAATTTCAGAATATTCATATCATAAATTATTGCAAAAGAAATTAAAAAAAGTCAACAATTTTTTTAAAACGCTTGAGATAAGCATCGGCTAAGGACAATGAATTCTTACTGTTTCCCTAGTCCTATAATCCACCTAGTTTATTTGCCACTTAATAAATCTTACATAATTAAATAAGATTACGTGTCATATTCCCTGACAACATATTTGACGATTGTCATTTGGATAATTAAAATCAGGTTTTATAGGCACCAGTGTTCCCTAAATATTATTTTAACAATTAATATAGCGTTCGCGTTTCTATAAACCTAATGGCGGCTTTTTTTCAATACACGCACAATATGAAACATCGCCTCTCCTAATAAAAGGTTTCTTCTTACCTTATTAAACTTCAGCCTTTCTAGTAAGAAAAAAGTAAGCTTTGCTTTTTTATAATATAGTTAGTCTTTTGTCTTAAACGATAAATGATTCTTATTTTCTTCCGAGTTTGCCAGAACCGTTCCCGTTTGGATAACAAACATAAGTGCCTTTTCTAGTCAACTCTCCCTCTGGTTGTTTTACCTCCCCTTCTTTTAATATTTCTTATTCTTCATACTTATATAATTTTTTTCTTAACTCTAATATGGCGCAATGTTTTTAGTGGCAAAATAACCGCGAATGAATTAGCATTATTACAGTGATATTTGATGTTTTGCAGTATGTTCAGACTAGTACCAGGCGTAAATTTACTGAGTTGAAAATGCTATTGATGTAGTGTACCTAAAGAGTTAAAAAGGGTTTAGAATTTAACTAAAAATTAAATATGAAAGTAAACAAAACAAAATTATCTTTGTATTTCTTCAAGTAACTATATTAAACTAAAGAAAAGTCAGATATCTTTATACGAAATAAATGTGGAGAATAGAAACGTTAACATCTTTAAATGATTCTCTAGGGGGAAACAAGTTTGTCACTATATCAACCTATAAAGAAAACTACAATTACAGAACAGGTTATGGAGAGAATAGCAAGCCTCATTACATCCGGGCAATTAAAAGAAGGAGAGCAATTGCCTAATGAAAGAAGCCTAGCAGAGATGTATAATGTAAGTCGAGGTAGAGTTAGGGAAGCGTTAAGATCTCTTTCACTTATAGGCTTTATAGAGATTAGACCCGGAGAAGGTAACTTTGTAAGAAGAAATCATTCTATCATGCCTAGCCAGACTGTTACCTTGCTATTTTACCAAGAACAGTTCAACATTGAAGAGGTTTACAGAGCCAGAAAACTTATTGAATTAGAAGTCTATATGCTAGCAATTGATAAATTGGAAGTAAAAAATATTAAAGATTTAAATGTACTAATAGAAAACTTAAAAACTTACCCTCGATCTGACGTTAAAGGATTTGTTGACCTAATTGATAAAATGGACTTTTATCTAGGGGAAATAACTGAAAACAAAGTCTTTTTTAAATTAATGCAAACAATTATCCACTTAAGAAGAGAAACATATGAAAAATTAATTATAGTTGAAGATTCTTGGGACTTTGCAATTAAGCAGAGGACGGAATTAGTTAAGTCTTTTAAGAGTAAGGACAAAAAGCAACTACAAGAGGTTTTAGATTATATCTATTTAGAGTCTAAGAATTTTTATAAAGATATTAACTAACTTTTAATAGCCATTCAGAAAATTTATTATATGGCATTTCCTAAATTGTTAATCAAATGATGGAAAAGAGAGGTAAAATCAAAAGAAAATTAGTTGCTAAAAAAGTTATGAAAGAATCCTTGCCTCCCAAGGGTTTTCTTTTTTTTTGCGTTCCGAAATGAGACATTATGTTAACTGGATTTGTATATTGTATTCATCTCAAGCTTCTTTTTTAAGAATAAAATAGTAAAAAGAAGAAATTCCTAAACTGACAAATATAATAGGTAGAACAATCATTGTATGTTCACCTTCTTTTTCATAAAACCTGTTGGGGTAGACGTTTCAGCTGTTACTGGAGAGTCAAAAAAGACTCTTTTTAATTTTTTATATTCAAAGAAAAGTAAAGCTATACTCATAAAGGTTAACAACGTGGTAACAGAACGAGCTGGTATCTCAAAACAAAAATCAAGAATAGTAATATTTACTGTGATAGGTAAATAAATAATGTTTCCTAAAGTTGCTGTCTTTGGAATCACTAATAATAAGGCTGCTGTTATTTCTCCAAAAGCAATAAAAAGATTATATGTATCCGAATATCCAAAGAAGTGCCAAGCCAATTGCATTGCTGAGTCCTTTGTCGAGTCATATATAAAGTCGCCAGTAGAGAACTGGCCTGGATAGATTTTGGAAATGCCGTAAATCAAGAAAGTTAATGCTAAAGACCATCTAAATGTAGTGATAATTGTCATTCTAAGCTTTTTTAGAAATGTACTTCTATTCATTGATTTTCCCACTTTCTATTTTCGTTTTAATAAACCTATTTTGTATTTCTTTGCTAGGGACGAGACAACTCTCTTTTTTCCCGAAGAATCGATATCGATTCTTTGCAATAAAACGGTACGCTCTATCTCGGATTTTTTTAGGTATTATCCAAAAGAGAATGAAAAACCTTATAGGTCCGGTAAGCTTATTCATGATATGTAAGATTGCTGTAGATTCCGTATATATTTGACCGTTGTCAATTAAGATAATGGAATCCAATTGCGTATTATTCGGATTGTGATTTATTATCAATGAACGTGCCAAATCTGATTGAAGAGACAAAAATTTAAATATGCCTTTAGGATCTCTTTTTATCACAAATTGAACCCAATGATTACATACGTTACATATACCATCAAACATAATAATAGGTTGATTGTCTTTTTTCACCTTCAATATATCTCATCCCTTTAGTTAATTGTAAATATTTCTTACAAACAATTATAATACGAGATTTAATAAAGCTCACCTAACAATAATGTAAGACGGGCTTACAATTTTGTTAGATGAGCTTTATTTTTTGTTAAAAGTTCCTAGAATTTTGATTATGTTAACTACTTCTGTATATCGTATACAGCGTAAAAAACAGAAAAACCACCTCTGGGAAAGGTAGCTTTTCTGTAACTCAATCATATTTTTTGATGATTCAACCCATCCAAATGTAGCAAAGATCTGCATGTCATCTTTTCACCTTTTTCCCTTTTCGATATAAAAGTCTGGGTTTTGATAGGTTTTCTTTAGAAAGTTCTTTTGTTCTTTTTCAGCAAGCTTATTATTTTCAACTGTATTGATATAAGCATCATAAGTGGCGAACCCATAAAGAGAAGGGAAAAACAGTAACCATTCTGGATTTAATACGTTGGTAGCTTTCTGGATTTCGCCTAAAAAGAGAAGAGAAATAGCTTCAAGAAGATGAGAATAGTAAAAGAAAACAACGGTCCAAGTAACAATAAAAAAAGCAACGATTATTCGATGAATATAAAGCTGACCTAAACCTGGCATAAATAAGGACCATATGATAGACATCATAGGATTTCTTTTATCCAAGTAGTTAATCTCCATAGCTCCCATACTAAAGGAATTAAAGGTGTGATTTTCTCTTTCAGCTAAGAGATATATTTTATTTAAATCAACCGTCGTTCGATAACTATCCCATATGGCAAAGATATAAACAGGAATATAAATGAGAAGCCACCTAGTGTTTAGTGACTCTTTCGCCATGTCTATGTCCCCTTGAAAGGAATGAATCATAGCCACGTTTATATTTGACTGGAGATTAATAACAACCTCCCAAATAAATAAAACAAATCCTCGAAGATATTTAGATAAAAGTAAATGTCCGAAGCCAGGAAAGGCTGCTGACCACCAGGCTATGATGTAGGGATTTCTTAAGTGAATCTGAGTGGTTCCAAATATACTAACGTGAGCTATATAGCGTCTTGCTGTGTTATCGTTTGTATAGTTTTTCATGTATGTTCTCCTATGGAATTATTAGGGGAGTGAAAAAGACGTTTTTTACATCTTTAATCCATAATTAACATACTTTGATATATTTATTCTGTTTTACACGTTTAAAATACCTAAAAATCCTTCATGAGATAAAAAGTGTTTTTAGATATTAGGTTCCTAGAAACTACACTATGGTAACTATAAATTATAAAAAATAATACCTTGTAATAAAAGGTATTATTTTTTATAATCAACTAAGAGGTGGGTAATTTGGAAATTAATAGAGAAATTTTAAAGGGTCATATTGATACGTTGATCTTGTCGTTACTTTATCAAAGGGACATGTACGGTTATGAATTGGCTAAGATTGTTCGAGAAAAAAGTGAAGAACAATTTGAGCTGAAAGAAGGAACTCTTTATCTGTCTTTAAAGAGATTAGAAAAGAATAATTGGATTTCTTCTTACTGGGGGAGTGAGCAAGGTCCTGGTGGAAGAAGAAAGTATTATAAGCTCACCTCATTAGGTAAGCAAGGCTTTGAAAATAAGCGTTTAGAATGGCAATTTATAAAGAAACTGATGGATTCATTTTTATGGGGAGGAACGAAGTGAAGAGAATAGAAGCATTTGTGGATTCTGTGTATTTAAATGTAGAGGGAGATAAACAAGAAATTCGCGAACTAAAAGCAGAAATGAAAAATCATTTGTTTGAATCAGTTCAGGAGTTAAAAGCAGAAGGAAAAACGGAACAACAAGCTATTACAATTGCGATTGAACGGTTTGGTGAAGAAAAAGAAATGCGCGCTGTTATTGGACAATTGTTTGAGATACAAAAAATATTTGCAAAGCGCGTGCTTTACATAGCAATAGTATGTTTAATTATAACCATATCAATTGGGAGCTTTCTTTGGAAAATTGATGATTCAACAGCTCAAGGAATATCTGAAACCAGCACATTAATATCTAATGAATTAGAAAATAAAGACGTTATGACCTTCAGTATGAAAAGAAAAATTGAAACTGTAGTAGAGGATACGAATTATATATCTGAAGTCACTATCTATAATTCAAAAGATATAAGAAGTGTTAGCCAAAATTCTGTTGAGTATCATTGGAAATCACAGAAACCAGATTTTCAATATCAAAGAACGATTTGGGCTCCAAAATGGCTAGGTGTTGATTCTTCCGCGTCTGGAAATGGAAATGAACAATGGTTTGTACTAATAGAAAGTAGAAGTTTTGATCAATTACAGGTAATTATATTATTTATGGGTGGAGCTATTTACTGGACACTGTTTACAATTTGGGCAATTATCAATGCTTATCATCAAAAAAGGTTACATATTAAATGGATTTTAATATTTTTATTGTTTAATGTTTT
>NZ_JBMPZA010000019.1:0-82723 GCF_049368575.1 Priestia sp. 40 | reverse complement strand
TCTGGTCTCTCGTTGGGTTATCCGAACCGGGTGTTTAACCCTACTTACGAAGCTGAGGGACTGCGTTTCGCATTTATCGTGAAACGCTTTCGCGTTTTTCGTGCGCCGCTTCACGTCGTATGAAAAACACAGTTACAATCAACGTCGCAATGGCAAGTCCGATAATCCCACCTTGTTCAAACCCATAATTCCATCCAAAGTATTGTCCTGAAATAACCATGCCGACTGAAATAGCCCATAAATGAATAGGTTTTAATTGTTTTTGTAACGCCATACCTTCTCCTCCTTTTGATGTTTAGACAATAAGATGTACGCCGCTTGTTTGCTGCTTGATCATTTTGTCAATCATGGTACCGATATGTGCGGCTGCCTCAATAGGAGGCGTTCCTCTTTTATGAATATTAGAAATAACCATACGATCAGACTCTTTTTTGCCTTTGCTAGGTTCATAGCACATGTAAGCACTCATTGATTCAGCACTGACCAGCCCAGGTCGCTCTCCAATCAATAGCACAAGTGCTTTTGGCTTTATGATCTCGCCGATTTCATCCATACATGCAACTCGTCCTCCTTTTACAAAAAACGAAGTCCCGATACGAAGTCCATATGACTCCAGTGAATCAATTAAAGCAGGATACACGTCGCTCATGTTTTCTTCAATTGCCTTAGCGCTCAGTCCATCTGATACCACTACTTGTACATCAGGCTGTGGCACGCAGTTTTTAAAAATTTCTTTCTTAGCGTCATCTGCTAATAACCTCCCTTGATCCGGCCGTTTTAAATAATGTTCTTTTGACTCCACGCGTGTATTCACAGGAAAAAGGTTAAACTCAGATAGAATATCTTCTGAAACTGCGCCGTATACAGAGTCTACGGCTGCAGCATGATCGGTGCGAAAAGATAAAACGTCTTTTGTTAGCGGCCTTGTTCCTGTACGGCCGACACCTATGCGGGCAGGGGTAAATTGTTTAAGTGTTTCAAGCGGATCGTGATTTGACTTTGGTATCATAGTAAGCACCTTCCTTAAATCAAATTCATAAAAACAGTTGGGTCTCCAGCTCTTGATGTAAACCGTCCGTTTTCCATAATACGCTGATCTTCAAGCCATTTTTGAAATAACGGCGTTGGGGTACGTCCAAGTACATTGCGCACCGTTGCGATATCATGATAACTAAGAGACTGATAGTTTAGCATGCAGTCATCAGCCATAGGCACTCCTATCACAAAGTTCACTCCAGCGGTTCCTAGAAGCATACTTAAATTATCCATATCGTTTTGATCAGCATCCATGTGATTGGTGTAACATACGTCTACTCCCATAGGCAGGCCGTGCATTTTGCCCATAAAGTGATCTTCAAGCCCAGCTCGTAGAACTTGTTTGCTGTTATATAAATATTCAGGTCCAATAAATCCAACAACCGTGTTAACTAAGAAAGGCTTGTAGTGACGAGCTAAGCCGTAGCACCTAGCTTCGAGCGTTACTTGATCAATGTTATAGTGAGCTTCTGCTGACAGTTCAGAACCTTGTCCTGTTTCAAAATACCAGCGGTTTGGACCTTTTGCCGTTCCTTTTTCATGAATTAGCGCTGTCGCTTCATCGAGCATAGACAGTGAAATTCCAAATGAATCATTACCAGCTTCTGTACCTGCTAAACTTTGAAAAATCAAGTCAGCAGATGCTCCTTTTTCGATTGCTCTCATCTGACTTGTTACATGTGATAATACACAGTTTTGAGTAGGGATGGACCATTCATTGATTATATTTTTTGTTTCATTTAAAAGCGCGTAAATATTATCCGTTGTGTCAATAACGGGGTTAATTCCAATAACCGCATCTCCAATTCCATAGCTTAACGCTTCGTATAGAGATGCTCTCATTCCTTTTAAGTTATCTGAAGGATGATTAGGCTGGGCCCGAGAAGCCAATACTCCTTTTTGGCCGATAGTCGTTTGGCAAGTAGTTTGCACTTCTATCTTGGCAGCTCCTTGAATTAAATCTAAATTGGACATAATTTTAGTAGCTGCCGCAATCATTTCGCTGCTTAATCCTTTGCTAAGTGCAAGAAGGTCTTCTCCGCTATGCTGATCAGATAAAATATATTCTCGCAAATCTGCTACCGTCCAGTTTTTTATAATGTCGTAAGCCGATGAATCGATCTGACTTTCGATTATTGCCGAGACGTTGTCTTCATCTGCGCTTAGCAGCGGGTAATTTCGAATATCAGCAAGTGTGATATCAGCTAGAACTTGTTTGGCTGCCATTCGTTCTTTCATTGACTCGGCGCTAATTCCTGCTAGCTGATCTCCAGAACGTTCTTCGTTTGCTTTGGCCATGATTTCTTTTAAGCTATAAAATGAAAATGTTTCTCCTAATAATCGTGTAGTTTTAAACATCGTTTCCTCCTTGTATATTTAGTGGATTAGGATGAAAAAGCGAGCGTTTTAACGGAAACGGAGATTGCTTCTCCAGCTACTGGTAACCCTAAATCGATGTAATCTCCGTGTGTAAAATCAATTTGATCTAAACAAATAATTTCTAATTCTTTCTTCTGTTTGGCTAGTGCTTGTCCTAAGGCTTTTGCAATATCTTGCTCGCATAAAACAACGAGGCACTTAGCTCCCTTAAAACAAGCACCAAATTCAGCGCTTATTACTTTTGCTAATTCTTGAAGCATCTTATAGCTGCAGTAAGGAAAATGCGATAAAGCAATAGCAACGGGAGGATCTTCTGCGCTGAAAATAGTTGAAGCCTGCATGCATGACGCTCGAGCTCTTTCTTGAAACAGCTGCGGATTCCACTCCTCCTCTGGCTGTACAGGTATTTCTATAATCGGAATGTTTTTCAGCGGCAGTTTTTTAGACTTAATGTATACGGTTGATCCGCTAACTTCTGTATTTTGCATGCCAGCCCCAATGACAGTAGCGCGCGTTGTTTCAGCGGCTTGAGATACGTGTATGGATTGAAACTGATACGCTAGCAGAGGACCAATGTCTCCATGTACAGCCACTTCCCTCACTGTTTTCGGCTTTTGCTTCTCCATCATTGCTCCTACCCCTCCTGAAATCATAATTGTTTCTGGTTGGATAGAAGATCTTGTATGAGGAGAAACGAGCAGCGAAGAGGTTTGAATTAGTGCTCTTACATAATTCACGGTTTCTTCAGCTAGTAATTGACAGATAGACGAGAGTTTTTCAAATGTTGCTTTTTCACCTTCTCGCAGTATTAAAGAATTATTTTTTAAAAATTCAGTTAAATAAGGTGAAACGTAGGTAACAAAGCCGTCTGAATTCAGCCGAATTAATCTTCCACCTACATGCAGCGTAAACGTTTCGATCACTTTTCCGTTTTGACATAAAGCGATGTTAGCGGTGCCTCCTCCTACATCAATATTGGCAATTACTGCATTTGTTTCAGCGGAATGTTGGATTGCTCCTGATCCTTTTGCCGCCAATATTCCTTCCAAGTCAGCACCGGCTGTTGCAACAACAAAATCTCCAGCATGTTCGGCTAGATAGTGAACGATAGTTTCTGCATTTTGCTTTCTAGCAGTTTCTCCTGTGATGATCACAGCGCCCGCCTCCACTTGATCTAAGGAGATTTCTGCATTCTTGTACTCTTGTTCTAGTAGTACCGTTAATCGTTGAACATCGATTTCAACCTCGTTTAGCATAGGTGTGGTATAGATAGAACTTGCATACGTTACTTGACGATCAATAATTTGACAGCCTGGCAGCGTAAACTGATTTTGTTGATTTGCTATTAACAGCTTGCTTACAATCAGTTTTGTTGTACTTGTTCCAATATCTAAACCTATGCTCGTGATCCATTTCTGTAGCATGCTATCAATCCTTTATCTCGTTTGAATATGTTGACTATCATAAAACAGTTTTTTGAATATTTCACTAACTATGTTATCAAACCTGACACACTTTTGTGTAAAGAAAGGTGACAAATGACAAAAAAGACTAAATCTTGGTAGATTTAGTCTTTTTTCTTATGATGAATGTGATTTAGTTACAATCATTCTTGATGCCGATGGAATTAACAATGAAAGAATGACTAAGCAGGCTATTAGTGACCCTACCATTGAAATACCGTTCATTGAAAAAGAATACCACAGAGCGGACATACCTTTTGGTGCGTACGATCCCCAGAAAATAATACCAGCAATAAAGTGCCAGAAATAACGTGCGAAGCTTCCGATAATAAGGGATAAAACAATCAAAACAAAAGCTTTTGATCTGTTATTGGTAGCTAAATTTGTTTTAATAGATTGTGAAAAAATACCTCCAAAACCTATAAAAGCAAAAGCCACAATATATTCAATAAATGTTTGTAGCGCTGTTAAAATATAAGCCGTTCCTGTCGCTAACTGCAAAAGCCCCCATAATAGACCAGATAGAGCCCCGCCTTTTACTCCCCAGCGAAAGCACATAATAAAAATGGGCACCATGGAGAACGAAATACTTACAGCCGTTGCAATCTTAATGGAAGGCAAAAGGTCAAGTAGAAGTGCCAATGCTGCAAAAATAGCTATTTCAATTTTAGCCTGTAAAGGTAATTCTTTATTCACGTTTCTCACTCCTGTTTTTGAATCATTCATATCAAACGGTTTACACAGGAGTAAGCAAATATATGCTACTATTCCCACATTCCTACGCTAGCGTTAACTAACAGGTTCTAAGGGTCTGAACATTTCGTTCACTCTCAGCACGGCGGCTCCCCCTGTGGTACGTTTGGATATTTATGTAGTATAAAGACAATGTATATTATACCATATGTAACAAAATAGATTCGAGAGATTTCAAAGATGTTTCTATTTTCTGAATCTATTTTTTATAATGACAATCGTTTTAGTATTTGTTATACTTCTTTTATGTCAATTGAATATAAAAAACCCTCATCCTAATCGATGAGGTAGAGGTCGCAGTTTTTAATAGTAAAGTAACGGAAATGCAGAGAACATTGAGGATGTTGCTTGAAAGGAAAAATTGCCGAAGTTTAGATCACTTCTCGGTTGATTTAAGCTGGGGCTGTCTCCGAACAGGAACAGAACTGTCACATCATGCGAGTGATGTGAAGAGCTATCTTCACGGAAGGTTGACGCGGTTTTCAGATTTAAAAGCGCGCACATATACTGCGGGCTTTTTTTATGTTATCCCGTCTCTTTCCGTACATTCGAAAGGAGTATTTATCTATGCAAGAGCAGCAAGAATTAAAACGTGGGTTGAAATCTCGCCACTTAACGATGATTTCATTAGGAGGAGCCATCGGAACCGGCTTATTCCTAGCAAGTGGTGGAGCAATTCACACAGCAGGACCTGGGGGAGCGCTTTTAGCTTACGCTATCATTGGCGTCATGGTTTACTTTTTGATGACCAGCCTAGCAGAGCTCGCAGCTTATATGCCTGAAGCTGGTTCATTTAGTACGTATGCGTCTCGTTTTGTAGATCCATCCTTTGGTTTCGCTCTCGGCTGGAACTACTGGTATAACTGGGCTATTACGATTGCAGCTGAATTATCCGCTGGAGCCCTTATTATGAAATTTTGGTTCCCAAACTCTTCTTCCATTTTATGGAGTGCCCTGTTTTTATTAATTATGTTTGGGCTTAACTACCTTTCTGTAAAAGGATTTGGTGAATCTGAATTTTGGTTTTCGTTAATTAAAGTAGTAACGGTTATCATCTTTTTAGTTATTGGTATTATGATGATTTTTGGTATCTTTAACAATGAAGCACCAGGTTTTAAAAACTTCACGCTTGGTGATGGACCGATTCACGGTGGATTCTTTACTGTACTAGGTATTTTTATGGCTGCTGGTTTTTCATTCCAAGGAACAGAGTTGCTTGGAGTCGCAGCTGGAGAAAGTGAAGATCCGGAAAAAACGGTTCCTCGCGCAGTTAAACAAGTCTTCTGGCGCATCTTGTTATTTTATATTTTAGCTATTTTTGTTATTGGAATGCTTATTCCATACACAGCGGATTCATTAGCAAGTGATGATGTGCGGGTAAGTCCGTTTACTCTAATATTCGAACGAGCAGGTCTGGCGTTTGCAGCATCAGCTATCAATGCCGTTATTTTAACAGCCGTTTTATCTGCTGGTAACTCAGGTATGTATGCTTCTACGCGTATGCTATGGAACTTAGCGAAAGATGGAAAAGCACCAAGGTTCTTAGCAAAAGTGAATAAACGAGGCGTTCCGGTTAATGCCTTAATCGCAACGGCACTTGTCGGTACACTTGCATTTGGTGCTTCATTTTTTGGAGACGGTGCGGTATACACATGGTTACTTAATGCTTCTGGTATGTCTGGTTTTATTGCTTGGTTAGGAATTGCAATCAGCCACTATCGTTTTAGAAGAGCATTTGTTGCCCAAGGTCATGATTTGAGTGAACTTCCATATCATGCAAAACTTTTCCCGTTTGGTCCTATCTTTGCCTTTATTTTATGTGCTGTTGTTATTTTAGGTCAAAACTATTCGGCGTTTATGGGTGATTCGATTGACTGGTACGGTGTACTTGTTTCTTATATCGGACTTCCTTTATTCTTAATTGTTTGGTTAGGATACAAATGGACGAAAAAGTCAAAACTTATTCCGTTAAAAGAATGCCAAGTAACAGTGAAAAAATACGAATAAAAAAAGCTCTCTATTCTTTTGAATAGAGAGCTTTTTTTATGTGATCTGATCAGCAAAATGTAGAGATATATAGGCGGGCTGTTTTTTCATAACAAGCATATAACCTTTGAGGGGACGATTGCAGTAATCAGCAGCTTCTATATAATAAATATGCTGAATTAACCTGCTTAAATAGGTTACAAAAGATGGAAGTTGATGAGTAGGAATGCTTTGGATGTAGTCTATGATTTCTTGCTTAGTTTGAAGGCCCGAACGAGTACATTGTAACAGGTGAAAAAGCGGATCTGCTGTTATAGTAGATAGTTCAGAATTGTGTTTGATTCTATTCAGCTGGATATGCAGTTCTTTTTTGGACCATCTTTTTGGAATAGCTCTTATATGCTGATATTGAAAATGTGTATTCATGATAGCTAACACCTTTCGTATTAAAATAATAAAATGACTTATTATTTTAATAACCTTTACACATGAAACTAAAACGTTACAATGTGTAAAGGTGTCATACATCTTATAAAATAAGCTGATAAAAAAGCACATCTTGCCACTGATCAAATTTCC
This sequence comes from Priestia sp. 40, assembly GCF_049368575.1. Lineage (NCBI taxonomy): Bacteria > Bacillati > Bacillota > Bacilli > Caryophanales > Bacillaceae > Priestia > Priestia sp. 40. The sequence goes on along the minus strand of NZ_JBMPZA010000019.1, from coordinate 75,527 downwards.
AGCCTACTTCTTTAAATTCTCCGCAGAATGTAAAATTAAATTGCTCATGCATTTTGATACTGATATCATTCCCTTTTGTAATCCCTGAAATGACAACGTGATGGTTGAGTTCTTTAGCCAATTCCAAAATCCGCTTCATAAGCTGTTTTCCAATGCCATACCCCTGCTGATTTTTATCAATATAAATCGATAGCTCTACCGTTTGAATGTACGCTTCTTTATCTCGATAAGAAGAAAGCGAAGCATAGCCCGCTACTACTCCATCTTTTTCCGCGACAATAAGCGGAAAGAGTTCATTGCTAATATGATTATTAAACCAGCCCCTTCTTTGTTCTACTGTTACAGGCGTTAAGTCAAAAGTAGCAGCACTTGTTTGAACGGACTGATTATAAATTTCAACAAGCATAGGTAAATCTTCTTCTTTAGCATAACGAATGATCATATGTACAAACTCCTTATAGTATAGAATTATCTTTATTTTACTTCTTTTAATAAACATAATCTACATAAAAAACCGATGTGCGCATGCACATCAGTTATGATTTTGAGCATATTGAAAGGTTTGAAGAACTTGAAGTGTCTCTTTTGTAGAAACGACCGTTGCAAACTCTCCGTGCAAAGAAGACAGTGCGAATGTATGTACATCTTCTGCAGGAAGCCTTGTTTTTCCATCGTAGGACATACAATCAAAACAAGCCGTTGCATCGTTCACAACGTACGTCCTGTACCCTAGATTTCCAGCCATGCGGGCAGTCGTAGAGACGCAGTGATTAGTAGTTAGTCCTATTAAGATAAGCGTCTCATAGCCATTTGCTTTTAAATAGCTATCTAGCTCTGTTCCAATGAAGCAGCTGTTTACGTGTTTACGAATTAAGTATTCATCTTCTTGTGGACCAAATCCTTCTTTAAACTGAAATCCCTTTGAACTTGGGTGTAAAGGAGAATCTGGATTTTCTGATGCATGCTGCACGTGAATGACAGGATAATCTTGGCGCCTCCATGCTTGCAGTAGCGTCAGCATATTCTTTTCTGCATCTAAATTGTTTCTTTCTCCCCACTCGGGTGAATAAAACCCTTCTTGTACATCGATAAGCAGCAGCACTGGCCGGGAACGTAGCATAAGCATCATCTTCTTTCGTCTTTATTTTAAAATGGAAATAACGTATGTGCACCCATCAGGACCAGCTTTTGACGAATGAACCGTTTGTTTCGGTAAATGTATTCGATCTCCTGCCTGACATAGAACCGTATCACGTTCAACTGTAAAGTGAATAGATCCTTCAAGGATATGAAGAATTTCATCAGTTGGATGCGTATGAGATGGGTGCGTTTGAAAAGCAATATCGTGCTGTACTTCAACGTATCCAGTATACGCGGGAAGCAGTTCTTTAATTACTTCTTCAAACTTTCCGCCAACTCCTTTTTTAATAGAGGCTTTTTTTACGTCCATGCTGCTCACTCCTTTTTAATTTAAACGGACATTGTCCGGTAGTATGGTTATTATTATCGTGTAAAAAATATTGCTTCCACTCTCGGTTTTCCTGCTGCCCATACCAGCCTAATTCAGGGTGAGCTGCTACGTCATCATATGTTTTTAACCGATCGCGAACGATCTTTTGTACATGCTTCCCTATTTTCGAATCCCCTGTCATTCCTTCAAACACCCACCGAGGCTGAAATGTAATCATAAATCCTCTGCTCTTACGGCTTTTACGTAAAGAATGAGCAGGTGTATTACAGACGACAAAAATAGGTTCTCCGTGAAAGCAAAATTCCCATAATGCATCTTTTGGATCTTTTGGAATGTCTTGCGGCCATTTCTTTTGATCAATTTGATGAAGAAATGTCAGCGTATCCCAAAACATCGTTTCGTACTCTTCCATTGAACGTTCTTTATGTTCAGGCTTAAAGAATAACACAAAAGATGTATAGCGACCTATGGTCTTGAACGTATCTATGTATTCTCTAAGTGCCGACGCTGCACTCCTAATATCTTGGTAGTTATAAGGAGTAGTCACAAATGAAAAACGCAGTAAATCTTTTTTAAAGCCTTCTACCCCTAATATACAAGGAAATGGATTTTCTTCTGATAATATATCGCTTTGGAAATATTGAAAAGCATCTTTTCCCCAGAACGGGACATGCGTTGACTCTAAAATCTCATTAGCTCGAAAAAGCATTTTTGATGCCATTAAAACCCTCCTTATGGAACTCAACGTTACATGTGTATTAAAAAAAAGAAAGTTTATGAGTATTTTTAACTAAATCCCGCTTCTAAATTATAAAACTCTAATCTATATATATATAAGCTACTGTTGGACAAGTTAGAAAGGAGGCTGTGTTTTTGGAGTGGTTTTTGATTGCTATAAAACAAATAATTCTAGGTATTAGTCTGGCAGCACCAGTAGGTCCAATTAATATAGAGATGATTAAAAAAGGGCTGACAAAAGGATTTTGGGCTTCTTGGCTAGTTGGTTTAGGAGGCATGACGGCCGATATTTTATTTATGCTCCTCATTTTAATAGGGTTAACGCCTTTTGTTCAGATGCAGGCTGTTACTGTTTCCCTTTATGCAACGGGTTTTGTCATGCTTACATTTGTTGGCTTTCAAAGTATGAAGCAAGCTGTCTCTCGTTCCTTTTCAGTAGATGTAAATAACCCTTCTGCTACAAAAGATAAGTCGTTTTTTACAGGTTTTTTTATTGCTCTTATGAACCCTTTAAATATTGTGTTTTGGTTTGGTGTATTTGGATCAAGCTTAAGCGAAAGCCTTCAAAGTCAAACGTGGCTATCCGTCTTTTTTCATAGCTTCTTTATTATTTTTGGCATACTTCTTTGGAATTTAAATATTGCGAGCAGCATTCATTTTACAAGAAAATTTATCACGCCTAAGCTTTTTCGCCTCATTACGTTAGGTGCTGGTTTTCTACTTTTTTTATTTGGCTGCCAATTCGGTTTTAAATGTGTATCCTTACTTATCGGCTGAGCTTTTATTGATGAGTTCAATAAGGGTGTCATTTACTTTCTCACGTTCATCATAAAAAAGGCCGTGTCCACTATTTTCAAACGGGATAAGTGTAGAAAACGAAATGTGACGATTCATTACTTTTGCAAGATCAAATGGACAAATTTGATCTTTTTTTCCGTGTAATATATATGTCTCGACGAAAATTTGACTCAAATCCTCCCGTAAGTCTTCGTCTCGTAAAGACACCGCAGTTTTAATGGTTCCATGACCAGATGCCTCTAAACCTAAATCTTGAAACCATCCTCTAAAAGCTGAGCTGATAGGCTGATTAAAAAACTTTCCCCCAAAGTTCTCAAGCATGTTAGGACGATCTTTATACGTATTTTGGATAATTGTATTTACTTCCTCAACAGGAAGTCCATATGGAAAATCAGTTTTTTGAATAAAGCTTGGAGCCGCTGCCCCTAATAAAATTAACTTCTTCACGCCATATCCTAAATGTCTGCTCATATATCTAATGGCAATGGCTCCCCCCATAGAAAAGCCTACGAGCGTATAATTTTTAAGTTCCAGTCTTTCTACTAACATGCGAATATCATCTGCTAATTGATTATAAGAATAGCCGGTGAAAGGTGCATCTGATTTTCCGAATCCCCGAAGATCAGGAGCGATACATCGAATACCGCGGGCCGGCAGCGTTGTAAATTGGTATTCGTACATTTTAGCGTTAACAGGCCACCCGTGAAGGAAAAGAACGGGTTCCCCTTTTCCAATATCCCGAACAAAAAGTTTAGTCTTAGGAGTTACGTGAATAAAATAGTTCATGTATAACACCTCCTAGTTGTTCTTTTATATATATGTTTAGGACAATTGGAACATTCAAAAGTTTCTTAGAGGCTTGTGTAGGAGGCGTATAATGTGTATCTGGGATGAGAAGTAGGGTAACTCTTCTATATTGTTCATTTAGAACATAGTTTAATTTAAAAACATTAAACAAAAAAAGTAGTAAAGCTTTAAAAGCTTTACTACTTTTTTGTTATTTTTCTTCCAGCCACACATCAACTAAATTGCCAGCTTCGCTTTGGTCCAATACGAATGAACCATTGCTGTATCGGTCGCTAGCTCGCATTGTAGATGGATCAACCTGCTCGGTTTGACCTTTAGATGATTCCACCATCATGTAATGTTCTTTAGAGATTACTTTTACTTTTGCAATTTGATGCGGATTAGATTTTAGTTCTCGGACCATCACTAGCCCTCGTTTTGCTCGTGCTGATTCTTCAAATTCAGTAATTTTTGTCTTTTTCACAGCTCCTCGCTGCGTGGCGATAAATAATTCAGTTGATAGAGCTTCATCTTCATCGAAGATAACGCCGCTTACAACATAATCATCGTCTTTTAAGTTAATTCCTTTCACACCAGAAGCGCGAGTTCCTACAATGTTGATTTCTTCTTCCCGGAAACGCAGTCCGTAGCCAGAGCGAGTGGCAATAAACACTTGTTTTTTACCGTCCGTTTGATATACATCGACTACCTCATCATCGCCTTTTAAATTAACGGCGACAAGAGCTTTGGAGTAGCGCTGTGCTTTATATTGAAGTAATTCTGATTTTTTGACCATACCATTTTTCGTAAAGAAAAGCAGATACTGATTTTCTTTAAATTCTTTTACCGGTATCGCCCGTACAATTTGCTCTTCTTTATCAATTGGAACAATGTTCATGATATGCTGCCCCATATCTTTCCACCTGATATCAGGAAGTTCGTGCACTGGCATATATAAATAATTTCCTTTGTTTGTGAAGATGAGCAGCGTTTCAGTTGTATTAATTTCATACTTCGCTAAAATTCGGTCCGTATCTTTCATACCGAAGTCTTGTCCGTTAGACGCGGCGTAAGAACGAAGGCTTGTTCGTTTTACGTATCCGTCTTTTGTGACTGTCACCATCACTTCTTCAGAAGGAACCATCACTTCTAGATTAATCTTAATTTCTTCGATTTCCGCTTCGATTTTTGAGCGGCGTTCTGTACTGTATTGCTTTTTCACACGGCGTAATTCTTTTTTGATGACATTAAAAAGTTTTTTCTCGCTATGTAAGATTTCTTCTAACTCGTTAATTTTAGCACCTAGCTCTTCAGCTTCTGCTTGTAGAGCTGTGATGTCCGTGTTTGTCAAACGGTATAATTGAAGCGACACAATCGCTTCTGCTTGAGGTTCTGTAAATTCATATTTAGCAATTAAATTATTTTTAGCGTCGCGCTTATCTTTAGAAGCTCTAATCGTCGCAATAACTTCATCTAAAATCGACAGTGCCTTAATCAATCCCGCTACAATATGTTCACGTTCACGTGCTTTTTGCAGTTCATATTTAGAACGATTTGTTACCACTTCTTTTTGATGATCAATATAAGCATCAAGAATGTTAGCCAAACTCATAAGCTTTGGTCGCTTTTTAGCAATAGCAACCATGTTAAAATTATACGGTACTTGCAGATCCGTATTTTTATAAAGATAGTGAAGTACTCCTTGAGCATTTGCATCTTTTTTTAATTCTACTACGATGCGCAAACCGGTACGATCCGTTTCATCGCGAACTTCAGCAATGCCTTCCACTTTTTTATCTAAACGAAGCTCATCCATTTTCTTAACAAGGTTGGCTTTGTTTACTTCAAACGGAATTTCCGTAATAACAATTTGCTGTTTTCCGCCGCGAATGGACTCTACTTCCGTTTTTCCGCGAATAATAATTTTTCCTTTACCTGTCTCGTAGGCCTTCTTAATCCCGTCTACCCCTTGAATGATTCCTCCCGTAGGAAAATCAGGACCTTGAATAGCCGTCATCAACTCTTCGATTGTACACGTTGGCTTATCAATTCGCATGATTGTTGCGTCAATTACTTCACCTAAATGATGAGGAGGAAGTTCTGTAGCATAACCAGCTGAGATACCCGTTGACCCATTCACTAGCAGGTTAGGAAACATAGCTGGTAACACAGTTGGTTCGCTGCTTGTATCATCGAAGTTAGATACAAACTCAACCGTTTGTTTGTCAATATCTCGTAGAAGTTCTGCAGCAATCGACGAAAGTCGAGCTTCTGTATAACGCATTGCTGCTGGGGGATCTCCATCAATACTTCCGTTGTTTCCATGCATTTCGATTAATACATTTCTAACTTTCCATTCTTGACTCATTCGAACCATGGCATCATATACGGATGAATCACCATGAGGGTGATAGTTACCAATTACATTCCCTACAGTTTTGGCTGACTTGCGAAACCCTTTTTCTGCTGTATTTCCATCTACGTGCATTGCATATAAAATACGGCGCTGAACGGGTTTTAACCCGTCTCTTGCATCTGGCAGTGCACGCTCTTGAATGATATATTTACTGTATCGACCAAAACGGTCGCCTAGTACATCCTCAAGAGGTAAATCTAAAAAGCGTTCTGTTTGTGTCATTGTACGTCCTCCTCTGCGACCGTTAATACATTTTCATTATCTAAAATATTTGGATCTTCTTCTAATCCAAACGCTACATTGCTTTCAATCCATTTTCTGCGTGGTTCTACTTTATCGCCCATCAAAGTGGTCACACGACGATCAGCGCGAGCAGCATCATCAATACGGACACGAATCAGCGTACGCGTCTCTGGGTTCATTGTTGTTTCCCAAAGCTGATCTGCGTTCATTTCACCGAGACCTTTATAGCGTTGAATCATATACCCTCTTCCTACCTTATCGATAGCACCTTGCAATTCTTCGTCACTCCATGAATATTCAACCACTTCTTTTTTACCTGACCCTTTACTTACTTTGTAGAGCGGTGGAAGAGCAATAAATACTTTTCCTGCTTCCACAAGCGGTTTCATATAGCGGTAGAAAAACGTTAGCAGAAGCACTTGAATATGAGCGCCATCCGTATCCGCATCAGTCATGATGACTATTTTATCGTAGTTAATATCATCAATTGTAAAATCTGCACCTACTCCTCCGCCTATCGCGTGGATGATCGTACTAATTTCTTCGTTTTTAAAAATATCTTGAAGCTTAGCTTTTTCGGTATTGATAACTTTCCCTCGCAGTGGCAGCACAGCTTGAAAGCGGCGATCCCTTCCTTGTTTTGCTGAACCTCCGGCGGAATCCCCTTCGACTAGGTACAGTTCGTTTCGCTGAGGATTTCTTGATTGCGCAGGTGTTAACTTCCCGCTTAGAACGGTTTCTTGACGCTTTCGTTTCTTCCCGTTTCTTGCGTCTTCTCTCGCCTTTCGTGCCGCTTCACGCGCTTGAGCAGCTTTGATTGCTTTTTTTACAAGAAGAGAGCTTACGTCCGGATTTTCTTCTAGGAAATAGGCGAGTTTTTCAGAAATAACTGCATCTACCGACGAACGAGCTTCACTTGTACCTAACTTTCCTTTGGTTTGTCCTTCAAACTGAAGCAACTCTTCAGGTATTCTAACGGAAACGATGGCTCCTAAGCCTTCTCGTATATCCGTTCCTTCTAAGTTTTTGTCTTTTTCTTTTAGCAGGTTTACCTTACGGGCGTATTCATTAAATGCACGTGTCATAGCGCTTTTTGCACCGGACTCATGCGTTCCCCGTCTTTGGTACGAACATTATTAACAAATGATAAAATGGTTTCAGAATAACCATCGTTAAATTGAAAGGCAAATTCAACTTCAATATTATGATGAATCCCTTCAAAAAAGACGACTGGATGAAGTGAATCTTTTTCTTCATTTAAATATGAAACGAAGGCTTGAATACCTGTTTCATAATGAAAGATATCGTGACGATCATGCCTTTTATCAATTAACTCTATTTTGAATCCTTTTAACAGAAAAGCCGATTCGCGGAGCCGTTCACAAAGCGTATCGTAATTGTACACGGTTGTTGAAAAAATCGTGGCATCCGGTTTGAAATGAATCGTTGTTCCCGTTTTTTTCGTTTTTCCTATTTTTTCTAGCGTCGTAACCGGCTTTCCTCCATTTTCAAAACGCTGTTCATAAATAAATCCATCTCTATGAATGGTTACAGTTAACCATTCAGACAGCGCATTTACAACAGATGCACCTACTCCGTGTAAGCCTCCGCTTGTTTTATATCCACCCTGTCCGAATTTACCTCCTGCATGCAAGATGGTTAAAATAACTTCAGGCGTTGGTTTTCCTAGCTTATGCATGCCCGTTGGCATACCTCGACCTTTATCTTGTACAGAAATTGAATTATCTTTGTGAATGGTTACAATAATTTCTTCTCCGTAGCCTGCTAGAGCTTCATCGACAGAATTGTCGACGATTTCATATACTAAATGATGCAGACCTCGTGTATCCGTACTTCCAATATACATACCAGGACGTTTACGAACGGCATCTAATCCTTCTAGTACTTGAATTGCATCTTCATTATAATTAAATTGTTGTTTCCGAGCCATTCATACTACCCCTTTCATCACAACGAACATTACTACATTATGTATGAAACACAAACGTTTGCGCTTCGTGTCTAAGAATAAATGATCATGTATCCTATCTTTTAATTTTATAGTGTTCGCATCAACAGAACGTATGTTTCTATTTTTGCGTACTTACAAGATTTTAGCACAAATTTCCGTATTATAAAAGCAATATCTTGTGTATTCATGGATTATAAGCCTTATAAAGCTAGCTGTCTAACGTCTATTGTAGCGGAAACGCTCTTACTATTTCAACGCATGGTGAAACCCATGCAAGCAGTGTGCATGGGTTGGTTGTTCTGCTTATAGATCTTACTTTGTTAAAGCATGCTCGACTTTTATACAACGATCCATAACTACAGTATACCCTTTTTTAGCGAGCAGGTCATATGCTTCTTCATTAATTAAACCAGATTGTGCCCAAAATACGTCTGCATCTACTTCTAAAAACTCTTCTGCAACTTCAAGTAAATGCTCAGAGCGACGAAATACATTAACGATATCAATATGCCCTTCAATTTCTTTTAATGAAGATACGGCTTTTACGCCGAGCGCTGAGTTGATTGTCGGGTTTACCGGAATTATCTCGTAACCTTGCTGCTGCATGGCTTCTGAAACCATATAAGACGTTCGATGAGGATTATCTGATAAACCTACTACAGCAATGCGCTTGCTTTTTTTTAATATTTTACCAAGCTCTTGACGGGAAGGAATTTTAATGGACATGTCTATTACCTCTCTTAGCTATATAATATGTACTGAACAACATTCGCGATTTACAGTTGATTTCCTGCATATAGTACCCGTTTTCTCTATTTTTGTAAACGTCTTCTTTTTTTAAAATAATTGTCTCTCACCCAAAACTAACTATGTTTTTTTAAGTATCTCATGGTAAAATAGAAACGATATAGAAATAAAGGAGCTTTCAAACATGAATTATTTATTACCTATTCTTGCCTATATCTTGGGCTCTATTCCTTTTGGACTAGTTGTTGGAAAACTAGGATACGGCATCGATATACGAGAGCATGGAAGCGGCAATTTAGGCGGCACCAACTCATTTCGTACATTGGGTGTAAAAGCCGGAATTATCGTTACGCTTGGAGACATTCTAAAAGGCACCCTAGCAGCTTCTTTACCGCTTTTATTTGATACAAATCAAAACATTCTCTTCATTGGTTTATTTGCTGTCATTGGTCATATTTTTCCTATTTTCGCGAAATTTAAAGGCGGGAAAGCTGTTGCCACATCCGCCGGAGTGATTTTATGTTATGAACCTCTTTTATTTGCTTTCGTACTATTATGTTTTTTTATCTGCTTATACATAACGAAGTATGTATCACTGTCATCAATGGTTACCGGGGTATTAACCTTTATCTACACGCTATTTAAGCAAGACTACATGCTTATCATGATTATTGGTGTAATTGTAGCCTTTGTCATTTACAGACACCGCGCAAACATTACCCGAATTCTTAATAAAACAGAACCGAAAGTCACATTTTTGTCAGGTAAAAAGAAATAAGAGGATCTTCCTCTTATTTCTTTTTTTATAACCACTTTGTAAGCGAATACATTTCTTGTTTATTAGTTATACTGATACTAAAATAAGGAGGTGAATGATGTGAAGAAAAAATGCCCTATTTGCAAACGTAATAAGAAAATGGATTCACAGCTAGAAGGAAGCCGCTACTGCGTTCACTGCTGGGAAACCATTGGAAAACAATATGATTTCAAATGAAAGAATGAAACGATTTAATATAGAAATGAAGCATTCGCCTCTATATTAAATCGTTTTATTTTATCTCATTCCTTCCTAGCTGGATTCGTATATATTGGTAATTTATCTATCTTTCTACTATAATAAATGTATCCGCAGTATTGGAAGGAGCATAATTAATGAAATTGACAGTAACAGAAGCAGCAGCTACGTGGTACAAAGACGAAATGATGCTAGAAGGAAATGAAACAATTCGCTTTTTTGTTCGCTACGGCGGATGCAGCAACGTTCAAAAAGGTTTTTCTTTAGGTGTAAACACAGATTCTCCTAAAAACGTTGGCGTTGAAACAAAAGTTGACGGTTTAACATTCTTCGTAGAAGATGAAGACCTTTGGTACTTTGATGGTCATGATTTGACCGTAAATTATAATGAAGAAACAAAAGAACCTGACTTTCATTACGAAGCGTAAGAAAAAAGCATCGATTTATCGATGCTTTTTATTCTTACGCTTAACCCTGCTTCTTGGCACCTTCATAGGCTTTATGCCATTCCGGATAATTACGGCGAACTGAAATAGGCTTAAAGTTTTCTTTTTTCACACATACGTGTGACGATGTTCCTGTTAACGCAAGTTCTTCATTTGAATTAAAAATTTCGTAGCCGTACACAACGCGTAGCCCGTCATAGCTCTCAACCCAAGTATGTACTACAGCTGTCTCGCCATAATGAAGCGGCTTTTTATATGATGCCTGTATATCAATAACCGGCGACAGCACACCGTCTCTTTCCATTTGTGCATAGCTAAAACCTAAATCACTAATAAACTGCGTTCGACCTATTTCCATCCATACTAAATAGTTAGCATGATACACAACGCCCATCTGATCAGTTTCTGCATAGCGCACTTCGATTTCTTTCTTCGATACTAGCATGATTTTACCTCCTCTTGCACTGTTCCTGTTTTATCTTACCATATAAGGAGAATATACTCCTACTAGTTTGGTTATTACTCAATATGTTGTAAGACTAAGCGCATCTTGAATGCGATATATCAGCATTTCCAGCCTCGTCATCTTATTTTCATACCTTTTATAAGGAAGTGTATATGTGTAGTCTTTATTTGTCCATAGGCGGTCAAAATAAGCGTTTAGTTCGGTCATAACCTTTTTGCTAGGAGGTCCTGATACTTTAACATCCGTTTCTAAGTTCAAATCATCCAAATTTCGTTTTGTGAAATTTGCTGCTCCTGCAATAATAGTTGCATTTTTTTTGTTTCGAATAAATAAAGTTTTGGGATGATACTGTTCTTTCCCTGTATGATACCAGCGAACTTTAATATCTCCTTTGGATTTATTTACAAGTTCTGCTGCTACTGGACGGTTAGGCAGTCCAAACTTTTTTTTTCCAAACGCATTTTCATTAGGATCTAAAATTAATCGTACGTTTGCGCCATGTTTAGAAGCTTTTAAAAGCGCCTTTATTACGTCTCGATCTCCAAGATAAAACATGCCAAGCCATACATCGTCGCCTTTTTTAGCATGACGTAAATCATTTAATACGTGCTTATAAATTTTACCTTCTGTTAACAGCTGAACATAGAGGTCTCCCTTTTCTTTTTCTTTCTTCTTATACCGAGGTAACTTTCCTCCGTAAGAAAAATCTGACACCGCTTGTTCACTTTTTACCACATCTCCAATGATATTCCCCTTTACTTCAAAGGCCATGTTGGAATTATAAAAGCTTGCATCATGAGGATTGGCAGAGGAGATAATAACGCTTTGATCGGTTGCTACTACTTTTCTGTGATTAGCTTTTACATTTAACAACTTAAAATAAGCACGGGCCGTCACGTTAGGCGCATTATTTCCGAAAGGATTCGTGATCCATCCGGTTCCTTTTTCACCAAACCACTGAACAAAAGTTCTCCACACTGAAGAATATAGTGGAATGGAATCTCTGAGCTTAGATAAATTGGTTTGCACCACTTTGATTCCGTTTAGCCGCAGTGAATCTAACCACTTTGAATCATATGAGCCGTAGGTTGTATTGATTTCATCTGTAATAAAGACGATTTCGATATTAGGATGTTTTCGTTTCTTTTCAATCAGCTTACTTGCAAGCGTATCACTAAGGTGAGGAAACGTTTCGCCTTGGTTATAGTAGCCATTAAATAGAAACATATCCATAATAATAAAAGCTTTTGCGTCATCAATCGCATTCGTAACTGCTTGAAAAATATGTTGTTCAGAAACAGATGTCTGCTGGTCTTGATACGTTAGGTCTGACAAAAGAAATACATCTTCTACTTTGTGGGGCTTACTTTCGTATGACACTCCTTTAGGCAAGGGTTTATGCGTGTGATAAGAGCCCACAATAATCAAGACGACAAGCAAACTGACCAAAATCCTTACTATTTTCTTTTTCACGTGCTTTTTCACCTACATAAACCTCTTCGCTAGTTTATATTATTATTCACCTTACTAAAAAAATATAGAAAGAAAGCAGCTAAAACCGTTTATTTTTAGCTGCTTATTGTCGCTGTTTTACTTATTAAATCGTACCTTCGTAACCATTTTGACGAGCTTCTGACTCATCTTTTATTTCGCTGCGCATTGCTTCGATACTTACTTCACGATTGTGATTTTTTTGCTGAATGCGCTGACGTTCTTCTTCAGTGCTGCATGCAGCAGCTTCTTCTGCTTCTTCAATGTTTTTCATTGTATTTTGGACCATTGTTTGTAATTTTTCAACGTTATCACTGCGATCGTCTGGATTCGATTTATTCCATGCCATTGTATCTTCCTCCTCAAAATAACTTTGTTACAATTGTAGTATGCCGGAATTGTTCATCTCTATAAGTGGAAAAAAATGATTTTAGTTTACATAATATAATTATAATAAAGTTAAAATGTATATATAAAACATACATAATATGGTAATATATACATACAAAGGGGGAATCGCTATGACCAAACGATTGATAGCATTACTAAGCGCAATCTTTATTGCAGTGCTTGTTGTATTTTTTATGTCGCAAACCTCATTGGCATCAAAATTGACAGCAAGTGCCTCTATGAAGCCTCATCATTACTCAAAACATGAAGAAAAAATGTTAGCCGTGACAAACTTAGACTACAAAAGCAATATCATTGCATATGATGTTAAAGCTCCTAATGGCGCAAAAGAAGCTTATGTAAAAGCTACTTATTATGAAAAGGGAAAAGCCAAACAATCTTTATTTTCAGGAGGGTTGACTGTTTCAAAAGAATTTGACATGTTTGCTATTACATATAAAATCGATGATGATACTCACAAAGTTATGTTTAATGTAGGAAGCAACGATACAAACTTAGGGATAGAAGCGGAAAAGCCCAAAAAAATGAACGGCTATTCCTTTACTGGATTAGAGAAAAAACAAAAAGTAAAAATGAATAAACCATATCCAGTTGCTGCTTTATTTGGTGACGATGGCAGTGGCATACGAGTTGCTCCGCTTTCAACCGATGATGAAGAGGCTGTTAAAGAGCTTATTTCGAGCAACCCTTACGTTTATTTATTCACAGTAGAATTCAAATAATAAAAAGTCGCTGAATTCAGCGACTTTTTATTCATTCACCTTTGGTTTGAATAACTTGAGGATGCTTGCCGGATGTATCTTGCATTTGTTTTCCGTTATTTCCACCAGCTTCTCTCGGTTGAGTGCCGATGTGATTCGGAACAAAACTTTTGCTTTGTTTTTTAGGATTTCCCATGCTTATCCCCTCCTCACCGTTACTCTAACCAACTTACTTTAAAGTTATTCAGCTCTTTCAAGCATACGATCTTCTAACCGCTTTTCAATTTCCAATTCAATGCGTTCAATTTCTGACTGATCTTTTAACAGCTGCGTTTTATTTTCTTGCACTAACTCTTCAAATGAACGTTTGCGTAATTTCCTCATAATTCCAACACCTACTTTATGTAATTTTTATGAAAAATCTGAAAAATCAAAAGAAACTGATATCATATAACTATCTATATTGTAACCAATTTGTCAGATAAGTAAACATACTTTTTGAAAAGTTGTAAGAAAGTTTGACATGTTTACTGACTTATCTATATATACGATGGTAAAGTAAATAAGTTTCATTTTTAATAAAACAAGCAGCGAAGTTAATTCGCTGCTTGTTGAGCAAAGTTTTCCATTTGTTTAAGCGTCATTGGACCATTCACTCGCTGAACAATTTTCCCTTCTTCATCTATAAAGTAAGATGTCGGAATGGTGGACACCCGATATTTTTTACTCCCTACAGTATCTTGGTCGTCCAATAATACATGAAACGTAAACTGTTTTTCTTTCAGAAACTTAGATACTGCCTGTTTACTGCCTTCTGATGAAGTTAAATTAACCGCAAGCAGCTGTACGTCGTTTCCATATTTCTTATAAAACGCTTGCATATCGGGCATTTCTTTTTGACACGGCGGACACCATGTGGCCCAAAAGTTTAAAATAACTTTTTTTCCTTTAAAGTCCGATAATTGAACAGTTTTTCCGTTCGTATCTGAAAGTGTAAACGGAGGTGCTGTATCTTTTGGTTCTAACCCATAAGCTTGACCCGAAGCCTGACGAGCACTATCGCCTTTTTTAATATTTAAATCCTTGTATTCGCTTAAGTTAGAATTATCGGATGCTTCATTTGGAGAAAGCCCTTGCCAAAGTGCGTAGCTAAGAAAGCCTACTAGAAGCAAGACCGCAATTATTTTTTTAACCATATGATCGGCTCCTTTATTTCTTCTAAAAAGTGATAATCTATGTACTAATAGATATGTGCAATATCTACTAAAATAATCCTTTTATCGGGCATTTTCTTTTATAATATAGCATATTTCCCTCTCACTTTTTGTCGAAAACGGTGCGTTTGCATAAAAAAGAGCGGCTCACGAGAACCGCTCTTTTTCTTTATACCTTACGCATGTGTTTTAGACTGTAATTTATCACGAAGCACCATTTGAAGGATACCACCGTGACGATAGTAATCAATTTCAACTTCACTATCGAAACGAACCAGTACTTCAAATTCTTTTTTGTTTCCAGCTTCATCAGTTGCTGTTACTTTTACAAGATCACGTGGTTTTACTGTTTCATCAACTGCTACTGCAATTGTTTCTTTTCCAGTTAAACCTAATGTATCCGCGCTTTCACCATCTTTAAATTGAAGAGGTAAAACACCCATTAATACTAGGTTTGAACGGTGAATACGCTCAAAGCTTTCAGCGATTACTGTTTTAATACCTAAAAGATTTGTGCCTTTTGCTGCCCAGTCACGAGAACTTCCCATGCCGTAATCTTTACCTGCAAGTACAACAAGACCTGTACCTTGCTCTTTGTATTTCATACAAGCATCATAAATGCTCATTACGTCATTTGTTGGCCAGTACGTTGTCCAGCCACCTTCTGTACCAGGAGCTACTTGGTTTTTAATGCGGATGTTTGCAAACGTACCGCGCATCATCACTTCATGGTTACCACGACGAGAACCGTATGAGTTAAAGTCTTTTGGTTCTACACCGTTTTCTTGAAGGTAAAGACCTGCAGGTGATGTTTTTGCAATTGAACCCGCTGGTGAAATGTGATCCGTTGTCACTGAGTCACCAAATTTCGCTACTACGCGAAGATCATTTAACGCTTCTACTTCACCTGGCTCTTCTGATAACCCTTCAAAGAAAGGTGGGTTTTGAATGTACGTTGAATCATTCTCCCACGTATAAAGAGCATCTTCGCTTGTTTTAATTTCATTCCAGCGCTCGTTATCATCGAATACGCGCTCATACTCGTTACGGAATAATTCAGGCGTTACCGTACGGCTAACAACTTCTTTAATTTCATCTTGTGAAGGCCAAATGTCACTAAAGAATACTTCGTTTCCGTCTGTATCAATACCGATTGGATCTTTTTGTAAATCCACATCTACTGTTCCAGCCAGTGCATATGCTACAACAAGCGGCGGAGAAGCAAGATAGTTACCTTTTACTAATTGATGAATACGTCCTTCAAAGTTACGGTTTCCTGAAAGAACAGACGTTACAAGCAAATCGTTGTCTGCAATCGCTTCTTCAATTTCAGCTTCTAATGGACCAGAGTTACCGATACAAGTCGTACAGCCGTAACCTACGATGTTAAAGCCGATTTTATCTAAGTATGGAAGCAATCCTGAATTTTGCAGGTAAGCCGTTACTACTTTTGAACCTGGTGCTAATGACGTTTTCACGTAAGCTGGAACATCCAATCCTTTTTCTACCGCTTTTTTGGCAACTAAACCAGCTGCTACTAATACGTAAGGATTTGATGTGTTCGTACAGCTTGTGATAGCCGCAATGGCAATGGCACCTGTTTTCATTGTTGTTTCTGAACCGTCTGCAAGCTTAAACGTAATTTCTTTATCTACGTCTTTAGCATCAAGTCCGAAGCTTTGGTTGCTAACAGGAGCTGTTAAAGCCTTCTTGAATTCTGTTTGCATTTGAGAAAGTGGAATTAAATCTTGCGGACGCTTTGGACCAGAAAGATTCGCTTCAATTTCTGCAAGGTTAATCTCAACAACGTCAGTGAAAATTGGATCTTCATTTTCTGGTGTGAAGAATAAACCATTTGCTTTTGTATATTGTTCGACAACCTGAATGTCTTTTTCATCTCTTCCTGTTAAACGCATGTATGCTAATGCTTCTGCGTCAACCGGGAAGAATCCACATGTTGCACCGTATTCAGGAGCCATATTAGCGATTGTCGCACGGTCAGCTAATGGAAGTTCTGCTACGCCAGGACCGAAGAATTCCACGAATTTTCCGACTACTCCTTTTTGACGAAGCACTTGCGTAACTTTTAACGCTAAGTCTGTAGCTGTAGTGCCGTTTGGTAATTCACCAACAAGTTTAACACCGATTACTTCAGGAACTGGGAAATAAGAAGGTTGACCAAGCATACCTGCTTCCGCTTCAATACCGCCAACACCCCATCCTAAAACACCGATACCATTAATCATTGTTGTATGAGAGTCAGTACCTACTAGAGAATCAGGGAAAGCTACGAATTCACCATCTTCTTCAACAGCATGAACAACGTTTGCTAAATATTCTAAATTTACTTGGTGCACGATACCAGTAGCTGGTGGAACTGCACGATAGTTATTAAATGATTTTTGAGCCCAGCTTAAGAAATTATAGCGCTCTGTATTACGTTGAAACTCAAGGTCCATATTAATTCGTAATGAGTCAGCTGTACCTGCTTTATCAACTTGTACGGAGTGGTCGACAACGAGGTCTACTGGAATTTCTGGATTGATTTTGTCAGGATCTCCTCCTAAATCAGCCATTGCTTTACGAAGTGACGCTAAGTCTACAACCGCTGGAACTCCAGTGAAATCTTGAAGAATAACGCGAGATGGTTTGAAAGGAACATCGATATCTTTAATATCTTTTGTTCCCCATTTTGCAAGGTTTTCGACGTGTTCTTTTGTAATAACACGGCCATCTACCTGACGAAGAACAGATTCTAATAATACTTTAATTGAATACGGCAGCTTAGATACGTTACCTAAACCTGCTTCCTCTAAAGCTTGTAAGCGGTAATAATTATATGTGCTGCCATTAAGATCGAATGACGAACGAGCGTTAAAAACGTCTTTTTTAGTCATTGCTTTTACCCCCTTAAAATTCTATGTATAAAGGATTTACTTACCCCATCCTCTATTCCCTTCACCATCTATCTTAATATAATATTATACATAAGTAAATAAAAAGAATGTTATTAATTAACATAAGTTTCACTTATAACCTTCTTCCATCTCCCTTTTATTTTTCTAATAATTCATATTTCATTGATTTTTACGCATGCTAGAAACGGAGGTGATTCAACATGGCTAAACGCAAGTCAAACCACGTCATTCCTGGAGCTAACGCGGCTAGCGCTCAAGGAAAAGGAGCGGGTTATAATGAAGAATTTTCAAATGAACCATTAACGGAACAACAGAAACAAAATAATAAAAAACGCAAAAAAAATCAATAAAACACTCTCTTATTGGATATACTAATCACTAGTTAGAAATGCAAAATCGTTTAACTCCATGAAATCTAACGAGAAGGCGTCATTATATATGACGCTTTTTTTCTGTTCCCATTTCCTGTTTTTGTTAAACCTATTTTTAGAAAGGGGAATTTTTCATCGGATAAATTCCCTGTCACTATCCTACCCTAATAAATGAAAGGGAGGGTTTAACTATGAACAAAAACAGCAGCAAAGACATCAGAAGAAATGCGCCAAAAAGCAATTCTGGACAGCCCGAACCGCTAAGCGGATCTCATAAAGTAAAAAACCGTAAGCATTCTCGCCAAAAACACAATAGCGGACATGATATGTAAAACAGCGGCAAGCTCTATACAGAGCTTGCTTTTTTATGCGTAGAAAAGACAGCTAGTACTTCAAGCTTATTCTTTGCGCAGGAGTTCACTAAGTACATAAACGCGCATATGATAGTAAAGTGAAACAGTTTAAATAATGGAGGAACGCAGAAATGAAAAACAAGCGTCTGCCAGCAGACCAAATGTTTGTAAAAGGCTTTCAAGAATTGTTAGAAGTCATGCTTTCAAATCCCTTTATGAGTTATTTGGATTATGATTCTGTTCGTATCGATTTATTTGAAACAGAACAATCATTTATTGTTGAAGCTGAATTATTAGGGTATCAACCTAAGGATATTATCGTTCAGATACAAGCTGACCACTTACAGCTAACAGCCAAGAAATATTGCATTAGAGAATTTCATGATGAAAAGCAAGGAACGCTTGCACGAGAAAAAATGGAAGAAAGCGTTGAACGTACAATTGACTTTCCATTTCCATTGATGAATAAAAAGATTACCGCTACATTCAGTAACGAAATCCTTGAAATTACAATTTCTAAACATGAGACAAATGAATCTAATCAGCTAATAGTTCCTATTGAGTTCCAATAAAGCTGCAGATGTTGTCTCTGCAGCTTTATTGGAACTATTTAATTGTTTATTTAGCACATAGTTTTTTTAGAAAGTTTTCCTTTTCAAAACAATGGGATATCTCATCTTTTTTACGGCACACTACTAAAAAAGAGTAAAAGGAGAACGTTTATGCTTCATACTGCTTGGAAAGGTAAAATCAGCTTTGGATTAATTGATATCCCTATTAAACTGCACGGAGCAATTGAAGAAAAAGATATAAAGCTGCGCACACTGCACTCCGTTTGCCATACACCTATTCATCAAGAAAAACATTGCCAAACGTGTGGACGAGAAGTAGAATCCGATGAACTGGTTAAAGGATACGAAACCGCGACCGGTCAGTTTGTTGTGCTTTCGCAACAGGAAATTGACAGTATCAAAGAGCCTTTTTCAGCGAACAAAGCCGTTGAATTGTTACACTTTGTTTCGTTAGATGACATTGATCCCCTGTTTTTTGATAAGCCCTACTATATTTCTCCTGGAGAAACGAGCCTAAAAGCTTATTATACGTTATTAAATGCACTTGAAATAACGAATAAAGTCGGTATTGCCAATGTATTTTTATATTCCAAACAGCAAATCGCCATTATTCGTTCCGTGGGCGGCTCTCTCGTTCTTCACACGATGCATTTTGAAGAAGAACTTCGTTCAGTCACAGATGTGCCTAACTTATCTAGTACTTCTTCTGTTAATGAAAGTGATACACAAGTGACGGTGGAATTAATTGATAAGCTATCTACTTCTTTTAATCCATCTATTTACAAAAACAACTACCGAGATGCCTTACAAAGCGTTATTCAACAAAAAATAAATCAAGGCGAAGTTACAAAAGGCAGCGGAAGCGAAGAAAGAGATATTCGACATTTAATGGAAATGTTAAAAGTGAGCATAGATCCTTCTACTTTACAGCCGAAAAAATCAACAGCAGAGAAAAAAACGTCATCCTTAAAAAAGAAAGCATAAAAAAGCTAACGAAGAAGTTCGTTAGCTTTCATTTGCAACAGAAGTCTTAGGAACAATAGCTCCATATGACGCCGGTATTTTTAAATATTGCGTTACTTGATCATTTTCTACAAAAACAATAAAGTTATCTTTTTTATCTTTTCCAATACCTTTTGCTTTTGCTTCAGACCAATTGAAGCCCAGCTTTTCATTTACCTCACTGCGGGTCGTTTCCGGTCCAAAAACATATACTTTATCCCATCTAAAATCACATAATTCATTAAAATCAAGGATGGAAGCTTCTTCTTTACTTTGATTTGTTTTTTTAATTTCATTAATTACGGTTTGCTGAAGTTGCGCTTGGTTGCGTTCGCTGTATACCCTGTCAATAAAAAAAGTTGCCAATAGCGCTACTAACGTGAATAGTAGAATCTTTTTCACTTCGTTGTCCTCCTGATACGTTCTCTGCACATGATACGACTTCTTTTCGATACGGTTTTATTCTCTACTATTCTAGAAAATTCAACAGGAAAATACAACTAAAATCTCGAAATGTCATCAAAACATAAAAAACTTAACACTGTGTCAACGCATAAAAAAGACTTGTTCACGTTCTACCTATTTACCTAATCAGCGCTGAAAAAATGTGGTTCTACCGTACAAATAGCTTCAATAAATTCTTCTACTAGCCCTTCCTCTCCCGGCAAAAAAGGCAGCGCACCCACTCCAACGCGTTCAATACTTTTATAAAAATGATGCTGCTTATAGCCTTCTGCTTTCCCTGGAAACAGCACAATCGCCGTTTGTACTGGTTTTATTCCATTTCCCTCTACAATAGCGTCTCGGTAACGGTGCATGGTATTAATATCTTCTTCTCTAGGAGAGGGCGTATCGTGATTTGGTTTGATACGATACTTAGCGTCAAAAAGATATACACTTTTTTCCTCCCCTTGCTTTACTTCAAGCAGTAAGTCCGGCTTTTGAATAACGGTATGAGTATGATGGTATGCTTTCTGATACCATAGCGTTACTTCTGCTTTTCCTAGCTGAAAACGATGGTAAGAGGACTGCATCCTGACGTTCAACCCTTGTTCTGTCGTTGTCATAATGTTTTGTTCTATCCGTTTGCCGTAAGTTTTCAACTTCTTTAAAAGACTAACATACGTCCAGTATTCGTAGAGAGTTGCGATATCTTTTAATGAAAGGTGGTAAAACTCTCCATTAAGAGCCAATCCTCGCGTCAATAACATAAAGTACCTGCTTGCTTCCCGGTAGCGGGGGGCCGTACGCAGTGGAGAAGGAAGAGTTGAAACTTGTATGGTCTTCACTCTTTGCCAAAACACATTGTTTAGCAGCCTTTTTAATTCGGTATGGTTGGTTTCTAGAGCCGATACCGCTTCTTTTTTTACATATCTATCTTCTATCAATTTGTCAATTAGTGTAGTTAGCTTGTGGTACAGCTGCGTCATCATCCATTTCACACTTTGATTTTCCAAATTATCATAGGTAGCTACATGTCTTGTGCCAATGGCTTTTGTGGGTACTACTTTTATATTTCGATTAATTTTAATTCCTCTGCTTGAAGATGCAAGATAGGTAGGGTGTGTTCGGACAAATGATATAGCACGGCTATCTTGTTTTTTTATTTGATCTCCTCTCATGAGCTCATGTTCAACTTTCACCGATTGAAACGGCTGATTTTCAATCTGACGAACAGAATGAAGAAAGGGTTTCATATAGTGAGAGAGCACGTGATAAAATTCCGTCCATGTTGCTTGTTTCGACCAAACTGATTTTGCTTCCACATATGTTTTACGAAGCATATCGTATGCCAAATCATGAATGTATCCGTTCACTTCATCAACCATGCGTATATAATCTGTCTTGTAGCTCATCTTTGATGGGAAAATTTCAAGAGTAAAAGACAGCTCTTTTTCTCTTTCACTGTAGACATGAAACGTAGAATACCCTACCTCATTTTGAAAGCTTATATTTCCTGTTAAAATGTAGGGAAATCCTACGGTTTGAAAACTTTGTTCGACTGCTTTTGAATCGTGGTTAACAAACAGGCTTGTTTCATTTTTAGAAACAACTGTAATTTGATAGGTTTCATTTTCGAAAAATAAAGGCTCAAGCGGCGGTTTTGAAGTCATCATGCCTTTTGTTTGATTTAATACTTTTACATGTGTAATTCCTTTTCCCGTACAAGAAAAAAACATCACTTCTTCTGCAGGTTTTATTCTCTTCTTATTTTTCCCTTTTATAACCACCGTACATGTGTCGGTTTCAATTTCAACGTACGGTATTAATCCAAAATGACGTGTATCCGTATACTTCAAAACGTCTCATCATCTCCATTATTTTGCGTGCGCTTTTAGGAAACCTCATCCCGTCTGCATTGACAATAGCTGTCTCAAATTCATCATCTAACAGCGTATTTGTACAGTAATAATAAAGGTTTTTTAATAAGTCAAATGTGTAAGCATCGCTTCCTGAAATACGAGGTAAAACTTTTTGTAAAATCTGAAAATCAAACGCTTGATCAAAGGTAAACATCCCGCTTTTCACTGCGTAAATTAAATAAAAACATATTTCGTCGCGTACGCGATAACCTATTTGCAAATCGACTTCTTGAAGCATCTCATTAACAGTTAGCAGTTCATTTGTTACTTCGTGAATGAGCTCAGCATGTTCAACATACGCATCTTTTAAGTGAAGGTATTGACTTTGAATTTGTACATTTTGAATGCTGTGCTGCGATGGCTCTTTATCATTTAAAAAGTCAAAAGAATCGAGCTGAATCTTATTTAACTCAATGGTGTTGGTCCGATCTAACAACTTTTGACTAAACCCATGAGTCGTTTCATCCATATTAACGGTACCGATAATAAGAAGATTAGATGGCAAATAAATATCTCGGAACATCTTATGCCCAGGAAATAACGGAGCCGTCTTGATTTTCCCTTTTGACCAGCTCCTGCTTTCCATCACGCTTAAAATATCGCTAAAATAATGTTCAACTCGAGCTAAGTTCATTTCATCCAATATAGCGACATATGTGTAAGCTGGATGCTGAATGGCTTGCTGCATAATCGACAGAAATGATCCTCTACGAAAATCTCCTCTTAAATCAATATATCCTAATAAATCTGAACTATCGTGCCAATCGGGTCGAACTGGAATGAGAACTTGTCTTCCATTTTCAATCGTAGCACCGATACTATCTGCTAAGAGCTGAGCAAGCTTTGTTTTCCCTGTCCCGCTCATTCCTGATAAAACAATAAAAGGCTTGGTCTTTAAAGCAAAGTAGGCGTTGGCTATATCTTGTCGTTCATATGTAAATCCAGATTTCTTAATATACTCATGAATATGGACGATGGCGTCTTTGTCCCCAATCATCTCTTTGCTCATTCCGTATGTTTTTATATACTGTTCATGCATACTCAGCAGTAAATGCAAGTCATCTTGAAGCTGATCATTGCTAGGTAAGTCTGCTATATTGTAAGGAAGGTAAAGAGCTACTCTATCCTCAAAGCTTTTCGCTTCCATGCTTGTACCAATAACAAGATGATTATCTTTCAATACGCGGGCATGTTCAGGAGTGAAAAATCGAATGTCTTTCAGATCAGTTCCTTCTTCTAAGTCTCCTCTCATCATGACTAAGTAAATGCGCTGACCGTCTTCGCTGAATAAATATGCTACTATCACATCACTCTCTATATTCTTATTGGCAAGGGTCACGTAAGGAAATGTTTCAGCGTGGTGGCCTGATATACGCATTTCTTCTCGATTTATATGCTCCAATCGATAAAGAGAAATCGGAAGCCTGCGTGTAAGCATATTTTCTATTTCATGTTTTACAAGTACGTCTCCACCCATTTGTTTATAATATTCCGCTACGTACAGTAGCCGCTCGCGCAAACTCATCGAATTCTCTCCTTTCTGCCTTCACTGCAGTTTGTAAAAATAAAAAGCATCGTCAGCTGACCACGCAAAAGGTTCATCTCTTTTATTATAGACGCTTTCTTCGTATAGTAAGCTATTTTATAACGTTAGGAAACACTACACTATTCTTTTCTCTACATATATGTTTATGTTCATTTTAATGAAACATGACAGAAAAGAAAAGCGTTAGGGGCTTAATGAATGAAGAGGCAATGATATGAACAGAAAAATAAGCAGCTTGTGTGCCCAGGGATAAAACACCCATTATCCTACATGATTATTTAACGTCTGATGCTTTTGGCTGAGTAAAGAAAAAAATAAAAGTTATCAGTACATTTTCAGGATCCCCTCCTGTTCCTTCAAAGTCTTTAAAATTTTTTCACGTTTTACGCCGACCTACAATACGCTACAGTAGACCGCTTCTACTCTTTAGATAAACCATGTATTATTCATATTTTCAACGAAGCTACAATAAGCTTTTAAAGACTTAGAAGAACTATCGTTTGAAAGGAGAATAGTATGTTATTTGACTCAACAAAAATCAACCTAGGAAAATTGAACGTTCACAATGTAGATGAAGCGAGCAGTATTTCTATTGGAAATACGTTAAAAGTTACAAGATATGTAACAGCAAAGAAAAATCAGGCCTTCGGACAACAGCTCGCTGATCAATGTTTTTCAGCAGGATCTGCTCAAAAAACCGCAGATAATGATTATGTGGATGCATTTGCAACAAAAAATGATAAATAAGGAGGAAACCATATGATTTTTTCACCTATGGTCATTAACTTACAAGCTTTCAAAGTGAACGTTATGGACAATTCGTCCGTTTTAAGTATAGGACCTAATCAGCAGCTTGACGTGTTCGTATCTTATAAACGTAATCAAGGACTAGGAGAATCAAACGGAGATTTTTCTCCAAACGTAACTCCGTTCTCCTGGATTATAGATTCAGATGTAAACGATTCAAACTCAGTTAAAAACAGCGTAATTTAAGCTTCTACACCGCCTCTAACGAGCATGACTAGCAGCATACCTTCATCTATTCGTCTATCAGTATTCAATCTGAAGCCTAATAAATATAACCTGCGTCTGAACTGGCTATATTTATTAGGCTTTTTCTATAAAATGGGCACTTTTTGAAAGGACGATGGGCTATCAATTTGATCTCGATCATCAACACAGCTTCTCGTTCCTATAAAGCCGCTATCATCACCGAAATTTTGCCCAAACCCCTGTGTTTTTTTATCTGAATTATTCCAGTCTGCTAGTAAATTCTGTCCGATATTTACCGCAGACGCATTTTCAAAGGAATTTATCTTTAGCATTAAAATATTAATATTTATAGATGCACCTGCCATTTAAACCACCCCCTTTTCAAACTATATTCAAATTCCATCTTTTTATGATGTGTGGTAAGGAGGAAACCATATGGACTTTGATAAACTTATGCAGTGGATGAAATTTGCTAAAAAATATCAAACAAATGACTTTTGGAACGGTGTCTTTGATCAGACTGCTTTTAACGACTTTATGAAAGAAAATATGGATATGAACGCTCCGGATTCTTATCAGGCTCCTCAGGCTCCTCAAGCTCCTAAAAGTAATTTTCCGCCTGTCGATATTTATGTTACTCCTCACGAAATCATTGTTATCGCTGACCTGCCTGGTTATCTAAAAGAAAACTTGCACGTTTCTGTTTCAGGCAGCCGGCTTCTATTAAAAGGCTCGCCCCACCCTTTCATTACAGGGCAACCTGTTGTACAAGAACGACCTTCTGGAGATTTTAACCGAATTATCGAATTGCCTGAGCCTACAGATGCGCATCATCTACGTGCAAAATTTGAAAATGGACTGCTTATTCTTTCTTATCACAGGCAGTTTTTTCAAGAAGAGCGTATTCATATTGAATAAGGTTTAGTAGTTTTACGAATGAAACGTAATGCTGCACATAAGCATTTATAAATGCAAAAAATTTAATATTAACTCCCAAACTGAATCAATATGTATTTATCTAACTGTGATTACAGAGGAAATAAGCCCAAGATGAGGAGAAGCGAAATGTCTATGAAAGGATTTTTTAACCCCAAACAGACTAACCAACATCTTCAAACTGAGCTAGCGGACTTCAAACATCAAATCAAGCGTATTAACACGCTTGAAGTTCACATGAACCGTTTTTTAAAACTCGAACCGCAAATGGGTTCTCTCATAATGCTCAAAAAAAAGCTGGAGTCTCAGCCAGCACTTTCCAACGATTCTTCATCTTCACAAAGAAGTGCTCACAAAGATACTGAACAATCATATACAAAAGACATGCAAGAGACTGCTAGGCAGCTTCATTTTTTAAAAGAAAAAGTAGCGCAATTGGAACAAATCATCTCCACGCAAAACCCTCGCGATAAAAAGAAAGAAGCTGTGCCTTATCTGGATATAGCTAGCTTAGTAGAACAATCTGTAGAGAAAAAAATGGCTCCTTATCTCGAAAAAATGACCGAACTAGATGAAAGAGTTTCAGCATTAGAGCGAAGTATGTCGCTTTTAACTGAAGTACAGGTGGACATGCTAAAACGAACGTCTTCCCTTCAAGAAGAAGTAAAATTGATTCATCAAAAAGCGGCACTTTTAGAAAATGCTCCCCCGCCTATTCATATTGATAAATTTTTTCTTGATAAGTACGAACAAAACAACAATATTGGCCAAGTTGGCATTAAGGAGCTCGGCGGTGCTTTAAACATCGGAGCTACATACGGAAGTGGAGCTATACCAAAGGATTTCACGGACCAAATCCAAAAAGATATGGAAGAGTTAAAAAACGCTAAATCAGATATTTCTTCAGACAAAACGAAGCCTGCACAAGAGGATAAAGAGAATTCTTCTTCCGCTTTCGAAAAAGAAGAAGCGTGTACAGAAGTTCCTATTTTTGATGAAGATGATCCAAAGGAAGAGTCAGTCTAAAAAAGTTATAAAATTATATCTAGTTATGACTAGAATTTTTGCAAGCTATTCTTTACACTATAGGTAATAACTTCAAAAAAGGAGATATGCTGATGCCAAAGCTTTTATGGAGAATAGGTGCTGTCATGTTGCTAATGTGTGGAGGCTTTATCTTTTTATTTATTGCTGCTTCGCAAATGATGGTTCAGCAATACAAACCTTTTTTTAGACGCGAGAGTGCATAACTCTCGCGTTTTTTTATTGAATATTATCCTGTTTATGGTAATATATATATCAAAAAGATATAGGTGAGAAAAATAAATGAAGGAAAATCAAACAACATATGCAATTTTAGGACTGCTTACCACGGAATGCAGAACTGGTTATGAAATTAAGCAGTTAATGGATCGAAGTTTAAATCATTTTTGGAAAATCAGTTATGGCCAAATTTACCCCACTTTACAAAAGCTTGTGAATGATGAACTAGCAACGGTCAATTCCGTTGCTCAAACTGATAAACCGGATAAAAAAGAGTATGTCATAACAACTAAAGGAAAAGAAGTTCTGCAAAATTGGCTGCGTGAACCTATTAAACAGCTCCCTTCAGAAAGAAATGAAATTTTGTTAAAACTCTTTTTTAGTAGTCAGCAAGAGAAGCAGCTCACAATTTCCCAGTTAAAAAACGCTCAGCAGAAACTAACTGAACGTTATCAAATGTATTGCGGAATTGAAGACAGCATTTCTAACAGCCCTTCTCCCGACAGAACGTATTGGCTTATTACCCTAGACTACGGTAAACGAACAACGTGTGCTTCGATAGAATGGTGCAAAGATACGATTAATAAATTATATGATGAGGAGGCGCATAATTTATGATTCATTCCAATCGTATGATGGCTAAGCCCGGTAAGGATTTGGTCGTCTTTGTTATAGGAATGCGCATTAACAAATGGACAGCCGTACACAAATGGTTCCCTGTATTTAAAGCAATGCCTCCTATGATTCGCGAATTGTATGCAAACAAAAACCTTGGATTTTTATCTTTGCAAGGATCTTTTAATTTACGAACCATCACCCTGATTCAATACTGGGAGTCAGTTGATCAATTGACCTCCTATGCCAAAGGCCCTCAGCACTTAAAAGCTTGGAATTCTTTTTATAAACAGGCTTCAAAAGCGAATGCAGTGGGCATTTATCATGAAACGTATGTCATTCCTGCAGGAAATTATGAATCAGTATATGTGAATATGCCTTCGTTCGGTTTAGCTAAAGCCCTTGGATCTGAAACCATAACGAAGCATACTCAAACTGCCAAAAAACGTTTGACCGTCAAAAAAGGTTGAGACATGACAAAATGAATCCAATCTAAAGACGAACAAATGGGATACATGGGCTGAACCGCTTGTGACGCCGCAGTTGATTTCCATGCAAGGCGAAGATTCCAATCAACTGCTAAAATGAATGACACAGATGAAACATACGTTCACCCTAACAAAAGAAAAAAAAACGAACCCTTGATCAAACATGTTGATCAAGGGTTCGTTTTTCACTTCGGCTAAAATACTTTTGTCCCAGCCTCTTCATTACATTTGTTATACATTTGTTATACATATATTTTCAGCATTTGATTGGCACCTTTTTGAAATTCATACGGGACGTCTGCTATTTCTGTTCCTTTTACTAGAGGCGCAATCTCTTCTAACAGCTGCGGCAAATAGGTAGAAATCTTGCCGCTTAAATTCGTTAAAGGAAACAAACGTACTTCCTCTTTTGTAACGCGTATCAGTTCTTTTAAAGTCTCTAAATGAAACGTATAATCTAACCTGTCACTGTACATAAATAAAAAGTTTGCACAAAGCGTTAAATCAAACTCGTTCTTTTGAAACGGCAAATTAGGAAGCGCTCCGTACTGATAGGCTTCGGGGTTCTTTTTCATATGAGCAATACAATCTTTTAATGCTCCTTTTCGATGTTCAGTTAAATCATCAATAGACGAAAAATACTTCCACACATACTGTTCCTGTACGTGCTGCATTTGATTCATCGTATGAATTAAATCCAGGCTTCCTTTCTTTTCAAGCTCTTCTGCCGTAAATTTATAGGCAATATCACAGCTAGTAGCCTCCGTACCTTGCTGCAAGGCATGAGCAGTAAAAGAACAGGCCCCGCTAGCACAATCTAACACTTTTTTTCCTTTTAAATACTTTTCATTCAAATTAAACATAGCTCTATACTCTTCAAACGTTCTGCCGATAAAAACAACTCGGTCAATTCCTAACTTTTTCTCCGCTACACTCAACTCTACTCAGCTCCTATCTTTTACTTAGACTTTCATTTTACAGAAAATTGAATTAAATTCCAATAGTTTATGTATTAATTAGTTTAATCACTATTTTTTGAAGGCCTAAAAACAGGCCCCAACACATAACTCCTATCGATAAACTCATAAACAAATGAAGAGAGTTTTTTAAGCAAATATAGACGATAGCAAGTAGTAAAATAGTGCCTGGCAGTCCATACAGAACGCCTAGTGTAAACTGACTGACCACTTCCTTTTTTTCTCCTTGCACTGATAACCATATAATACTTAGTAAGCTCACAATTGGAAGGGCAGCCACAATTCCACCGTATGTCGGAAATCTTTTGGCCATTTCTGTTACCCCTGCAATAATAAGAGCCGACATTAAAATTTTGATGATACTATACATGTTCTGCACGCTCGCTCAATAACTGAAAAGCCTGTTGAATCAGCTGTTTTTCAGATGCTGTCATTTCGCGTAAAATAGCTGATAGTTTTTCTTCATCCAAGCTTGAATTCCGTTTTAAGATGTCTTTTCCTGCTTCTGTTAAATGCAGAATTACTTTTCTTTCATCCTGTATATCTCTATTTTTATACACATATCCTTTCTCGATGCTTCTCTTTACATGTTCAGATGCCGTATTATGTGAAATAGTTAAATAATCTGCGATTTCTCTTATTCCAACCGAAGATGATTTGTCGATATGCTGTAAAAGACGTATGGTTTGGTGCGTAATTTTCTCTTGATGCGTATAGTGCAAATGATAATAAATAGACGTCCAATAGCTGTTTAACTCCTCTACTTTCATGATCCTGCTCCTTTATATCGTATTTTTAGTTATTATCGTATTATACGATATATATATATTACAGAAACGAAAGCAATTTTTCAATACTACCTTCTTTTTATCTTGTATCTCACATAATAATGCGATTTAACAGTTACACTAATCGTACACACTGTGAAAGGCGGTTGTATGACATTGATGCTTCGACTGTTAAAATGGGTTCCGAATCTCTTTACGATTGGAAATTTGCTAAGCGGCGTATTTTCCATAGCTTTTAATATGAACAGCTACGAACGCTTAGCTGCTCTTTTTATTTTTCTAGCCGCTTTTTTCGATTTATTTGACGGCAAAATTGCGAGAAAGCTAAAAGTTAACAGTGAGTTTGGTGTAGAGCTAGATTCTTTGGCTGATATTATAAGCTTTGGCGTAGCGCCTGCAATGCTATTTCATACTCTTTCTCCCCACTCTTGGCTAACCGTACTCGCTTTTATGATTTATCCAAGCATGGGCGCATTAAGGTTAGCTAAATTTAGTGCAAATCCAACCGTAGGTTACTTTATAGGTCTGCCTATTCCTTTTCCAGCTCTAATTATCGCACTGCTTGGCATGTTTTATTATGTGAATCCTTATCTTATGATTATTTTAGCCATTTTGATGGTGAGTCCTATCCGGGTCATGAAAATTTAGATGCCATAAAAGACAGACAAAATGCCTGTCTTTTATAGCGCTGTCCATTCTTCGCACAGCATTTTATGCTTGAATTTCAGTTCATGTTCTCTTTTTTCAAGCTGAGCTTGTAAAGAAAGCCACTCGCTATTATCAGGTGCTGAGCATAATTTTTCTTCAAGAGACAGTAAGGAATCCAGTACGTCTTCAAGCTGAGCAGCAACTTCTCTTTGCTGTTTTATGTTCATTTTTTTCAACAGTAGTTTTTCATTTTTCTTCATTTTTTTCACCTCTTTCTTTTCTTTACCCGATGATGAGTGTTTTAGTATGGAAAGCATATGATTAAAAATAGTTTTATCGTAGTAAAGACTCTTTAATAGCCTATTTTTTATTTTTGTTAATTATTTAGAACATAGTTTAATAAGATATAATTACAATTAGTAATACTTTTACAAACCGTGATATACTAAAAAAAAGAAAGGATGATGAATAGAGAATTATGCTGCAAAAATTTGGTTTTTCACAGTATGAAAGTCAAGTATATGAAGCGTTGCTTGCGAATGAAGGTCCGCTGGATGCTAGTTCGATTGTCACGTATTCGCACGTTCCAAAAGCAAAGATTTATGAAGTACTTAATCGTTTAATTGATAAAGGCATTGTAGTAAATACATTGTCCGGCAAAAAGAAACTTTATTCAGCAGTAGCCCTTCAAACCGTCATTCAAAAACTTACTGCTGATTTTGAAAATGACATTAATGAATTAAAAACATATAAAATTAAAAAAACGTTTACGGATGATTATGTTTGGAGTTTAAAAGATAAATCCTCTATTTCTGCTCACATCGAACAATTGATTCACGAAGCGGAATCTTCTATTATTTTATCCGCTTGGAATGATGAGTTAGAACATTACCGCTCATTGCTAGAAGAAAAAGAGAAACAAGGCGTAAACGTCGAGGTCTTAACCATAGGAAACTTGCAGACTGCCCTCAAACATTTACATACATTAAATCCAATAGATGATCATAAAAACCTTGAGCCGTCGCAGTTGATTATTGTTGACGATGCTTACCTTTTATTTGCCGGCATTGAACATGAGACATGGAAAGCAATAAAAACCATGTCGCAGCCGCTTGTAAAAGTTTTTGCTGATTTCTTTTACCATGACGTTGCACTTACCCATATTACAAAGAAATATCAAGAGCAGCTTCTTCAAGATTCTGAGATCATGGAGCTGCTTACTCGCCTGCGATATTAAAAAGGTTACTAATTCATTAGTAACCTTTTTAATATTACCTATTGAAATCCCCTCTAAAAAAGGTTACTATTCTAGTTGTAACTTTTTAAAAAAGGGGGTTTTTTGATGAATAAAAAAGTTTACATACTTGCGATTGCTTCCTTTGTTGTTGGAACGGTCGAATTAATTCTAGGAGGCATCTTAGACTTAATTGCCGATGCATTTCATGTATCACTAGCAAAAGCAGGTTATTTAATCTCTATTTATTCGTTTGTTTATGCTTTGTCTGCGCCGATTTTACTAAATGTGACGGCTAAGATAGAGCGTAAAAAAGTTTATATGTGGACATTATTTATTTTCTTATTGAGCAATGTATTTTCAGCCTACAGTTCAGGTTATTATATGCTATTAATCGGGCGTATCCTCGCTGCTGCGAGCGGCTCTTTTATTATTGTCCTATCTACCACAATGGCTTCTAGAATGGTAAAGCCTGAATATCAAGGCAGAGCAATTGGCGTTGTGTTTATGGGAATCAGCGGCTCACTTGTTTTGGGTATTCCTCTTGGTATTTTGATTGGAAATGCGCTTGGCTGGCGTCAAGTATTTGTTATGATTGCGATCTTAACTGCCATTATTATGATTACCGTTTGGTTCACAATGGAGCGTCTAGCTCCTGCTCCAATTGTACCGTTAAAAACTCAGGTAAAAGCTTTACGCAATAAAAAAATGCTCGCTATTCACCTAGCAACATTACTTGTACTTGCAGGCCATTTAACGCTTTATGCGTACTTCACACCATTTTTACAAGAAACGCTAGGATTAAATACAACGATGGTGACCATTATTTATGGTATTTTCGGTCTTGCTGCCGTGGCAGGAGGAGGACTTGGAGGAGCCGTTTCGGACAAATGGAACCCTTCTTCATCTGTTATCACCATGATTGCTCTCTTTTTTGTTAGCATGATTGCTATGCCTTTTGGCGTTCATTTGCCATTCGTTGTGTTCTTGCTTCTTATGATTATTTGGAGTGCGCTCAGCTGGGCGGTCTCACCGGCTCAAAGCAATTTAATTATTCATAGTGCACGTGACACTTCGGACATTTTAATCAGCACTAATGCAGCGATTTCACACGTAGGAATTGCGATTGGCTCCTATGTTGGAGGAATTGTCGTTAATCAATACTCTGTTATTTATAACGGCTGGGTCGGGTCTATTTTTGTATTGCTTGGTCTTTTCTGCTCTCTTTATGCGGTAACACGAACAGAAAGCACAGCAGATACGCTTCACAGTAAATAAGCTTTTACAAAAAGAGATTGGATAAAAATAATTTCATAAAAGTGAAACACGAACTATCTATTAAAAATGGATAAATAGTTCGTGTTTTTTTATAATCACGGTGAACGCAGGTACTTATAGCTGTTGGTTGGAGGGCAAGGTGAAGACTCCTGCGGGAACAGCGAAACAGATGAGACCCCGCAGGAGCGAAGCGACGAGGAGGCTCATCGCCCGCCCGGGGAAAGCGAAGCCTTGCACGGAAATCAACAGCGGTCGAGCAAGCAGTCCAGATCATGCATCCAAATTGTTTGTCTTTGGATTGGATTCATTTCGTTCTGTCCCATCCTCTTTTCATTATGATTGTTCTTAATACATTTTAGCTGCAAATTGAGATTCGGACATAACGGTAAAGCCATGCTTCCTTAACAACGCAGCCGTTACCCCTTCACCCGCTATTTTAACACCTGAAAATGCTCCGTTATAAATATGTTCACTTCCACAGGAAGGACTGCTTTCTTTTAGTACAATAACAGTAGCTTTTATCTCTTTTGCGATGTTCAGTGCCTTATAGGCCCCGTCTATGTATATGTCTGTCACGTCTTTTCCCGATCGTTCAATAACTCGCGCATTTCCGTTTATTACGTCTATTCCCGTTCCTTTTATAATTTCTGCCGGTTCTCTAGGCGTGTGAAATCCACCTAACAGTTCCGGGCACATCATCACCGCTTCTTTACTTTCAATGAGCGCTTCAATTTCCTTAACTAAGGCACTGCTTCCGTTATATCTGCAAGCTTGACCTGCTAAACAGGAACTAACCAAAATCACAGAATTATCCCTCCCATAAAAAAACACTTCTCATTCATCATACAAAGAATACATGATGAATGGAAGTGTTTACCTTTTATATTCTATTCGAGATCACGCTTTGCCTCTTGCTCTTTGTCTCGATCCGTTTTCGCTTCAAATTCAGAGCGAGTCATTACGTCCTCTACGTGCATATTTACTTCTACTACTTCTAAGCCTGTCATATCATGAACGGATTTTTTCACGTTATGAACAGTTTCAGAGAAAATAGCTGGAACGTTTTTTCCGTATTCTACAATTACTTTTAAATCAAGGGCCACTTGTTTTTCTCCAACTTCAGCGTTAATCCCTTTTGTGATATCTTCCGTGCTGCGGAAGCGATCTGTTAACCCGCTCATAAATCCGCCGCTCATAGATAAAATCCCTTTAATTTCATTAGCTGCCATTCCAGCAATCTTTTTAATAACTTGATCTTCAAATGTTAAGGTATTTTGATGTGTATTTTCCTGAGATTTTACTGCTGTATTTGTTTCATTAACTGCCATAACGAACATCTCCCTTAAAGTGATTTTCTATCTTCCTCTAGTAAAGAATCCTACCCAAGCGTTTATGTCTAAATGACCGTCTCGCCACTTACCAATCACATAACCAATTCCCATAAAAGCTACGATTAATAGCGTGGGGCCAAAACCAATTGTTAATAGCAAAATTGCCAACACTAAACCTGCCAGAATACCAAGTACTCGGCCACGGTATGGAATCAATTTATCTGGAGTACCCATTATGTCCCTCCTTCATCACACAACACGCTCTTTCTTTCGCGTTTGTGTATCTGTTAAATCGATGCGGACGGAGTGAACGGGAAGCTCAAGTAAAGCCTCTACGGCACGTTTTGTTTCAAGCTGCATCTCTTTTCCTAGTGTTGGTAGTCCATCTCGTCCAAACAGCGAACAGTTAATATATAGACTAACTCTTTCTTTACGAGAATGAATAGATGCTTGGACTTCAGGAGAGCGTATTCCCTGAAAGCTTCTAATTGCTCGCAAAGCTGTAGATTCAATCGTGGCTTTAGAAATGGTTATTTTGCCTTCGCCTGTTACAATTGCTAAATTCTTTTTAGGCGGCCTGCTAAATATGCCTGTTAAAAGAAAAATAATAAAAATAACAGCTAAAAATGCGCTTATTGACAATATTGTGTAGTAAAACCACTCCTGATGCTGCCACTTTTCTACCCAGTTCGAAAGGTGAGGAACCTTATAAACCATCAATGCTAACATACCGGAACAAATCAGTCCTGCAATTCCAATAACTGCGATTAAAAACCGATTAAAATTATTCAATTTTCCACCTCATCTCAACGTGAACTCCTACTGCTTTTTGGTTATGTGTATAGGAAAGGCAACGAGATATTCAATACTTACCCGCGATATTTTTTTAATAAACCTTTTAACTGTAAAACTGAATATAAAAAAAACGACTAGGTTTCCCTAGTCATTTTCCGCGTCTCTATACGTTGTCTTGTGAGCTTTGATGAACTTATTACCGTTTATTAAACCGCCAATTAATAAAATAGCGGCCGTTAAATAAAACCAAACCATTAGAATAATAATACTTCCAAGCTGACCATAGATTTGCGAGTAGCTTCCAAACTGGACATAGTATCCAAATCCGGTAGATACAACTTGCCATCCTAGCGTGGAGAAAACAGCTCCTGGAAGTACATCTTTCCACGTTACTCTTGCACTTGGCATCAGTTTGTAAAAAAGAATAAAAAAGCCCAGTAAAAACAATGTCCCGATTCCCCATCTAATCGTCGTCCAGCTTTGAAACCAGATATCAGGAACATGAACTTTTGTTAACACCAAATGTCGAATGACTTCTTCAATAATTGGCACAAACAATGAAATAGCTACCACAACCATAAAGCCAAAGGTCAAAATTAAATCATTGATTAAACCGCGCAAAAACGTTTGTTTTCTTTGTATATGATACGCATCATTTAACGAGCGAACCAAAGATTGTATAGCCATAGATGCGAGCCAAAAAGTTGCTAATAAACTAAAAGACAAAACTTTTTTCCCACTATTGTTAACTGTTTCAATTGATCTTTCAATTACGTCGTAGGCGCTTTTAGGGGTAAATGGTTCAATAAAGACGAGCAAATTGTTTGTGTCAATTGGAAAGAAACTCAGCAGTGAAAAAAGAAAAATAATAAACGGTACAAAAGATAACAAAAAATAGTAGGCTGTTTGAGCAGCCTGATCAAAGAAACGCTCCGTAAAAAAACGAGCGGCAACGGTCTTAGATGTTTGAATCATACAGCGTTCTCCTTTACTTTCGCTTCACCGTGTAGTGAAATTCATATTCAATTTTTATGTTCAACATGTATTGGATAATTTTCGGCTTATAAAGCTGTCCTTTTCCATTATCCGCGGTTAACAAAGAATTTAACCTGTAAAATCACACAGCCGGTTTGTAAAAGAAGATATTATTATCATTACCTCTGCCATTACCACCATATTAATAGATCTTCTTTTTCTTTTATAAAACCGTAAATTCTTTGGGACTGAATTCCCTTTTTTCTTATATCTTAAACTTTTTTACGCTATGTTAAAAAAGTAAAACATAAGAGCGCCGATCAGCATCAGCATAATCATTGAAACAAAAATAACCAAAGCGTGAGATGATTGATACGTTTGGCTGTTAATTTTTTTGCGGGTTGAAAAATAATGATAAGTTGAGAAAAGAAGCAACCCTGCACTTGCAGCTAAAGAAAAGATGATAACAGCAATAATAAGAGTATCGGCTGCTTCACTTAAATTTTCCCCCGAATTAAAATGCAAACCACCTGCAACAAAACCAATGCCAAGTGTAGCAATAGACGTTCGAATCCACGCTAAATACGTTCGTTCATTTGCTAAATGCTGCTGAATATAAATGGATTCATTTTCTTTTTTAGTCATGCACATACCACCGTCCTTTTATATGTCTTCTATTATAAATAAATGCTCAAACGAAAATAAACTGAGGACGCTTCACGCCACATTATACCCGAAAAGAACGAATCATTACCATTTTCAAGCGGTCGAAAGAGCTTCTTCACAAACTAAAAAAAGCCAACCCCAGTTGGCTTTTTTTAGTTTATGAAACATTTTCTTTATCTTGATTATGCTGATATTCCTCGTCCCAATAATCAGCGTTTTGAATTCCTAATTTCCCAGGAGAAAAGACGGGATCTATCCCTTGTTTTCTCTGCTCGCGATAATCTTTTAAGGTTATTAAAGCAGGCTTAGCTAAAAGAGCTGCCTTAAGGACCATCGATACTATTTTATTTTGTTTGCCTTTCATTACGTAAGCTAAGTTCGTTTCCGCAATATAATACTGTGTGGATATAACGTATATTTTGGACAGATTATCTGACGCATTTTTCAGTGAAGCATAAGTTCTTTACATATTCCCTAACGTTACAGCATAAGGTAATGAGTGAACTAAGGGTCACTTTATGTTCTAAGCGGAGCGTAAACACAGACATCCTTCTATTTTCATTTCACGTTAATAGTTCACTAAGTGAATTATTTTATTTTTAAATATTTCTGATATATGGTATAATTTAAACTGATAAAAAGATGCTGCATGTATGCTAAAAGAGCAGGCCGTATGGTTTCGCTCTTTTGTTGTTTTTACGCTATGTGGCACAACGAAAGAAGGAAATAGAATGGAATTATGGAAACGAAACTTGTACATTTGCTGGTTCGGTTCTTTTTGCACCACAGCCGGGATGAGTTTAGTTATTCCGTTTTTACCGCTTTATATTGAAAAGCTGGGAGTTCACGATACAAGCTCCATCAGCAGATGGGCTGGTATTGCGTTTGGAGCTACCTTTTTAATGGCGGCTATTGTTTCTCCTTTATGGGGGAGTTTGGCCGATAAATACGGGCGAAAGCTTATGCTCCTTCGCGCAAGCTTGGGTATGGCAATTGTTATGACTTCTATTGGTTTTGTGCAAAATGTCTATCAGCTTGTCGGGCTGCGCTTTTTAATGGGGGCCGTTTCCGGCTTCATCTCTGCAGCCATTACGTTAGTAGCGACTCAAACACCTAAAGAGCACAGCGGTAAAGCATTAGGGACGTTGTCTACAGGGGCTGTATCAGGATCTTTATTAGGACCGCTAGTAGGCGGCTACTTAGGAGATACAATTGGATTGCGTCACGTCTTTTTCGTAACAGGCGCATTTATGTTTTTGTCTTTTTTAATTGTAAATTTAATTCAAGAAGACAAAAAAGAGACGGCGAAAACGACGAAAGAGTCTAACATTGGGTTACTTTCTCTTAAGAATTCAAAGGCCGTGATTGGTGTATTTGTTACAACTTTTTTACTGCAGCTTGCGGTTATGGCTATTCAGCCAATTGTTACACTGTATGTAAAACAACTGTCTACTCATACCGACCATCTTGCCCTTATTTCAGGCTTTGTCGTAGCGGCAACAGGAATTTCAAATATTTTAGCTGCATCCAAACTTGGCAAAGTCAGCGATCGCGTGGGTCCTCAAAATGTGCTTCAAATATGCTTGCTTATCGTAGCGGTTATTTGCGGCTTGCAGGCCTTTGTGCATAGTACTTGGCAGCTATTCTTACTGCGTTTTTTACTCGGTTTTGCAATGGGAGGATTATTACCTTCTATTAATTCTTATTTAAAGAAAATTGTGCCGGACTCGATTACAGGTAAAATGTTTGGATATAATCAAACAGCGCAATACTTTGGGAATTTAGCCGGTCCAGTCATTGGCGGACAAATTGCCGGAGCTAAAGGAATTCCTTACGTATTCTTAACAACGAGTGTTCTTCTACTGTTGAATGCTGGGTGGGTATATTATCAGCGTCATCACGGACAACAGCTAGACGGTAAAGCCGCATAAAAAAACCTTCCGTTTTAACGGAAGGTTTTTTTATTACCACAAGGGTTCTTCTTCGCTGCTTACTTCATAAGAAAGTGGCATCATAATAACCGCTGCTATGAAGAAAATAAGCTCCGCGACAACAATGGATGGAAAGGAAAAGTCAAATAGTGAGAGAATAAGCCAAATAATAAGGGGTGCAAATGAGTAGATTGATAATCGCTTTTGGGATTTTGCAGAGATATACTGTTGTTTGTCACAGTGTGGGCATTCTAAAACGTTTCTAAATGTTAACAGTTGTTTAAAGGTTGTCCTCCAGTTCCATTTATGATTACAATTTTGACAGGTGGCCATGGGCATCACGCTCCTAAAAAGAATTTATGTACATATAAAGTATACGTACAAGTTGGTAAAGAGTTTCATTTTTATGATTAAAAACGTTTTTACTATTATAACATAAAACAAAATAAAAGGCTTTTTACAGGAAAAAGCCTTTTATTTCAACGTTTATTTAGATACAGCTTCATTCGTTTGAGAAGTTGTTTTTACTTTTATAACCATAATAACAAAAGCTAGCAATCCAAGAATCGCTGCTACAAGAAAAGGAGCTTGAGGCGCTACGGCATTGCCTATAACTCCTGATAGTAAAGGAGCAAACGCTGCGCCTAACCATCTTAAGAAATTATATCCTCCAGACGTAATTCCTCGTTCATAAGGAGATACTTCCATTACATGACTCGTAAATAATGCATTATTAAGTCCTGATACAAGACCTGCTGCCATAATTAAAACAATGCGCAACCATGTTGCATCAAAAGCAAATAAACAAATTAAAATAAGCGAAAAAACAATTAAGCTAACATGTAACACTTGTTTTGGCTGATATCTTTTTTCTAACTGATGTGCTAAAACCGCTGAGCCATACGCTAGACATAATCCCCATCCAAAGAAAACAAAGCCAATTTGAAGAGCTCCGATCGATAGAATAAGCGGCGTATAAGCTAACACTGTAAAAAATCCATAGTAATAAAGCATGCCTGATACAGCGCCTTGAGTAAAAGGTTTTAATTTATAAAGTTTTACCATGTCTTTAAAACCCGCTGCTTTACGAGGCTTAGTGCTTGTGGGCTGTTTAACAATCGTTAATACTAAAATAAAGGCGATAAAAATTAAAGCACTTGTACCGAAAAACGGCAATCTCCAAGAAGCGTTTCCTAACACGCCTCCTACAAGCGGTCCTCCGGCCATTCCCAAACCAATTGCAGCTTCATATAATCCTACTGCTTTTTTCACTTCACCTGATAATGCAATAAGCAGCGTCATAGCTGTTGCAAAGAAAAACGAATTACCAAGTCCCCATCCCGCTCGGAAAATAGAAAGCTGAGGAATATTGTTAGAAAATCCGCATAGCGCTGCAAAAATTGTCACAATGATAAGGCCTGTTACCATCAAGCGCTTGTCTCCTACACGTGATGCTAAGATGCCTGCTGGAATCATCATGATAGCCATCATTAATAAATATGAAGTAAATAACATTTCAACTTGCCAATGAGAAGCTCCAATTTGCTTAGCAATCTCCGGTAAAATCGGATCTACTACCCCGATTCCCATAAATGCTAAAAAAGTAGCTACTACCGTAATAATTTGACCTAATCGGTTATTTGAATGCTGTCCTTCCACTCTTTCATCTCTCCTTTTGTTTTTGTTTTTTCATGTATTTCCATAGCAGATTCTCGCATTTCTTTTAATTCTGTTTTAAATGCCTGCATTTTAACCACTTTAAATTCAATCATCTTGATTTGATTTTCCAGTAAATTTTCTATTTGCGTTATCTCTTTCGCTGATAACCCTTGCTGCTCACTTCTTTCTTCAATCATTCTTTTGAGCGACATAAACTGCTGTAGCTCCTGTAAAGAAAAACCGAGAACTTCCTTTGCTTCTGCTACTTTTTTTAGTTCTTTTACCTCTTCTTCGGAATAAATCCTTGCATTTCCTTTTGTGCGCTGCGGGGGTAAAATGAGTCCAATCTCTTCATAATACCGAAGAGCTCGCTTGGTCAAACCGGTCATTTTCGTCACATCATCGATTAAATACATATGTTTCACCTCACCTTTCATTAACATTAACGTTAACGTCAATTACTTATACACTCATTATAGATTAACGTTAACGTTAATGTCAACAATATTAAGGTATTTTATGTAAATCTTAAAAATATGTGCACGAAAAAACCTATTGAAAAATCAATAGGTTACATCAATATGTCATATAGCTGCTGTGCTGTTTCTCCTGTTACTTTACCGTACACTCCTCTTTTTTTAGAAGTAAGTTCCGCACTCTCGGAGGTGAATCGTACATTGTATACGACGCCCTCATAAGTAAGCTGTACATCTGGGTCAAGAGCGACGCTGTAATCAGCTTTTTTCCATTGAATTTGTTTCATAATTGATTCTACAGTTAAGGAATCTTCTGAACTTAACGTTTTATCTCCTACTTTTATAGGCTTGCCCTCCCTGTTTTTATTAAATTTTAGTTCCGAATGAGAAAATGAAAATTCAAGTTGGTTTTTATCATGTGCTATGAAATCTTGGGGTAGTTCTACATAGCGGACAACTTCTCCTTCGTGTACAAACACAAGCAT
This sequence comes from Priestia sp. 40, assembly GCF_049368575.1. Taxonomy (NCBI): domain Bacteria; kingdom Bacillati; phylum Bacillota; class Bacilli; order Caryophanales; family Bacillaceae; genus Priestia; species Priestia sp. 40. The sequence goes on along the minus strand of NZ_JBMPZA010000019.1, from coordinate 33,949 downwards.
TTGATTAGCAGAAGATATTTTTTTCATCACCTCTTCACTAATCGGTGCGTTTACAAGTCTTTCTACGTCGGCTTTCTTGCTTTTGTTTGTGAATAAATATCCTTTTTCCCATTTAAAATCACTTAACTTGGATACATCCACTGAGCTTACACCTTTTTTTGCAAATGATTCCTGAATATTTTCCCCCATTTCTTTGTCGTTGGTGACTTGGGCATTAGAACTGCACCCTACTAAACAACAGAAAATAATGCCTATTGCTATAAGAGCCTTCACTTTTGCCTTCCTCCTCTCTACCATTCTTTTAAAAAATTCCAACTTTGTACCATTTTAACATATAATTCCTATTTTTCGTGGAAACAAACAAAGAATACGCTTACATAATTTCACGCATATAATTTCTATTTATTTATAAGTTTTTTCTGAATATTTTAAGAAAATTTTAATATTTTATTTAGTTCGTTTTTAAACTTTATCTTTAGACTAAAAAAATAAGTTAAAAATAAATAACGCAGGAGGAAAACAATGACTTGTCTATCTGAAGTTTTAAAGTTTAATGAAAAATTTGTAACAAATAATCAATTTGAGGCTTTTCAAACATCTAAATTTCCTAACAAAAAAATAGTAATCTTAACTTGTATGGATACACGTTTGTTAGAATTACTTCCTAAAGCCATGGGGCTAAAAAATGGAGATGCAAAAATAGTGAAAAATGCCGGAGCTGTTATATCCCACCCCTTTGGCAGCGTCATGAGAAGTATATTAGTTGCCGTCTACGCTTTGCAAGCTGATGAAGTATGTGTCATCGGTCATCATGAATGTGGAATGACGGGCATGAAAGCTGAAGCTATTTTAGCCTCTGCTGAACAAAGAGGGATTAGCACGGAACAGATTCGTAATCTAAAATATGCTGGTATTGATTTAGAATCATGGCTGACTGGGTTTGAATGTGTAGAGGATAGTGTCGAAAACAGTGTGGATATGATTCGAAATCACCCTCTATTACCAAAAGACGTGCTTGTTTCTGGAATGGTTATTCATCCTTCAACAGGAAAACTTGACGTCGTTGTAAACGGCTATTCCCAAGACCGAGCTGAAACCGTAAGCTCATGAAGGAGGATCCTATTGAATGCTAAAAGATAACCGATTTCAAGGCTATTCAGCAGGGCATTTACAAAAAGACATTATCGCCGGTTTGGTTGTTGGGGTCGTTGCTATTCCTTTAGCGATGGCCTTTGCCATCGCTTCTGGTGTAAGACCTGAATATGGGATTTATACAACCATTATCGCAGGGATTATGGTTTCAATATTAGGCGGATCGAAATTTCAAATTGCAGGTCCAACGGGTGCATTTGTTCCGGTGCTGCTTGGAGTTGTCATGCAATATGGTTATGAGAACCTCATTATTGCCGGCTTTATGGCTGGAATTATGATTACGCTTCTCGGAGTATTTAAGCTAGGGAAATTTATAAAGTTTATTCCGCGCCCTGTGACGATTGGATTTACAGCAGGAATTGCGATTATTATTTTCTCAGGTCAGATCGCTAATTTTTTAGGATTAAAAGGAATTGCAAAACATGAGGAATTTCATTTAAATATGATTGAAATCCTACGAAAAATTGCAACGATTAACATTTACAGCGTTATCATAGCCGCTATTTGTTTAGCTATCGTTATTACAACGCCAAAGTTTTTACCTAAAATTCCAGGTGCCCTTCTAGGTCTTCTTGTCTCCACACTTGTAGCCATTACACTGTTCCCAGGAAAAGTTGCAACGATTGGCTCTACTTACGGTGCCATTCCGAGTAAACTACCATCTTTTAGCTTCCCAGATTTAACATGGGATAACATCGTGATGCTATTTCCGGCTGCCTGCGTAATCGCGATGCTTGGAGGTATTGAATCTTTACTATCGGCTGTTGTTGCTGATAATATGGCCAAAACCAAGCATAATAGCAATAAAGAACTTGTCGGTCAAGGAATTGCTAATATTGCTACCTCTCTATTTGGCGGAATTCCAGCAACTGGTGCCATTGCCAGAACAGCTACCAATATTAAAAACGGGGCGGCTTCTCCGTTATCAGGAGTCATACACGGCTTAGTTGTTTTATCGGTCCTTGTGATGCTGGCTCCTTATGCATCAAACATTCCGCTGGCAAGTATGGCACCTATTTTAATGTTTGTGGCTTGGAATATGAGTGAGCGTAAAGAATTTGCGCATATTTTAAAAACCAAGTCAGCTGATTCATTTGTACTTGTAGCTACGTTTTTATTAACAGTTTCAATCGATTTAACAACAGGTGTAGGCGTGGGTCTACTTTTAGCTATTGTCATGTTCGTGAAACGAATGAGCGGATCACTGAAGATTTCAAAGGTTTTAGCGGAAACATCTGAAAACGCTAACAAATCTGAGTTGATGGAATATACCATGCAAGGATCTCTTTTCTTTGGATCGGCTGAAGTACTGGAAGATTCTTTTGATAACATCGTCGAAGCGAAACCGAAAGTTTTATTGCTTCGAATGAGCCAAGTATCCTTTATTGATACATCTGGAGAAGCTTTACTATCAAAGGTGGTCGAACGGTTGAAAGATTCGCATAGCCAAGTCGTTATTTCTGGCTTACAGCACCAGCCGAAAGAAATGTTAAAGTCAACCGGTCTATACGATAAGATCGGTGAAAAAAATATATTTTCCTCCGAACCTCCCGTCAGTAAGATTAAAGCTCGTCATAGAATCGTTACTACGTAATAAAAAAGAGATCCGAACGATTAATCGTTCGGATCTCTTTTTTAAATATTAAACCGGTACCCCGCTCCCCAAACCGTTTCTAGGTACTGAGGATCTGCTGGGTTTTCTTCTAACTTTTCTCTTAGTTTTCGAATGTGAACTGTTACGGTTGAAATGTCTCCTGAAGAATCAAACCCCCAAATTTTTTCAAATAGATGTTCTTTACTTAATACTTGATTTGGATGAGAAACGATAAACTTCAGCAAATCGAATTCCTTCGCTGTAAAAAACACTTCTTTGTCATTCACAAATACTCTTCTAGCCAGCGTGTCAATCGCTAAGCCATGAATACGAATCATACGCTTTTCCTGCTTATCAGAGAGTCTTTCATATCTCGCTAAATGCGCTTTGACTCTTGCGACCAGCTCCCCAGGGCTGAATGGCTTGGTAATATAGTCATCTGCACCTAGCCCGAGCCCTCTAATTTTATCGATTTCTTCTTTTTTAGCTGAAACTAAAATGATTGGAATATCTTTTGCAGCTCGAATTTGCTTGCACACTTCAAATCCACTCACTTTAGGGAGCATAATATCCAAAATAACCAAATCAAAATGTTCATTTAACGCTTTTTCTAATCCCTTATCACCACTATATTGAACGTCTATTTCAAAATCGTTAATTTCTAAATAATCTCTTTGCAATTCAGCAATACTTACTTCATCTTCAATCAACAATATCTTCTTCATGTGTATCACCATTTTCATTCATTTTTTGCAAAGAAAAGAAAATACTTGTTCCTTCGCCAAGCTTACTTAGTGCCCAGATGTCTCCCCCGTGGCGTTCAACAATTTGTTTTGCAATGGCTAGTCCAAGTCCACTTCCTCCAGTATTGCTATTGCGGGACTGTTCTGCCCGATAAAACCGGTCAAAAATATGCGCTAATGCTTCCGGTGAAATACCAGAGCCGTTATCTTTCACTTCAATAATGAGTTCGCTTTCGGTAGCGGAAAGAACGATATCGATTCTTTTTCTTTCTTTATCCATAAATTTAATACTGTTGGTTGTTAAATTTATTAAAACTCTTCGCAGCTGCTCAGCATCTGCTTTTGCATACAGTGTGGTTAGAGAATTATCGGAAAATAAAACATCAATATCATGTTCGCTCATTTCAAACTGAAGCTCTTGCACATAACTTTTCATAAAAGCAGAAAGATTAAGTTTTTTAAATACAAATGGAATTTCATGCAAATCCAATTTAGAAAATAAAAACAGCTCATCGATTAACGCATTCATGTCTTTTGCTTTCGTTGAAATCGTTAACAAATATTTAGAAAGCTTATCTGGCGTATTAGCTACGCCATCTTGAATTCCTTCTACATATCCTACAATGGAAGTAATAGGAGTTCGTAAATCGTGTGAAATACTTGAAAGCAGCTGCTTTCTGTTATCTTCATATTGAATTTGCAGTTCAACAGAAGATTTTAGTTTTTGCCTCATTTCTTCAAAAGCTTGCGTTAATTCGCCAATTTCATCCTTTGAATTAGCAGAGATCTCAAAGTGAAGATCACCTTGTTTTATTTTTTCAGCCGCTTCTTTTAATTCACGAATGGGTTTAATAATGCTTCTTGAAACAAGATAGTTTAAAAATCCAATAATCACAATCACTAAAATTAATAGTAGAAAGATTAAAAAAGGGAAAATTCGATTAATAATGCCTACATAAGGGCTGATTTTTCGCAAAACGTAAATGCTTCCTTTTTCTTGATTTGAGAAAGGGAAATCAAGGTTGATATATGTAAAGTACTGCTTGCCTATGCGCAGCATGTCCTGCTGATACGAATGATTTCCTTTACTTTTTTGATGCTTTGGCAAGTATTTACGAAGGTTTTCTCCTTTAATGGATTCTGAAGCATATACAACCTCTGTGTTTTTTTGAATCACAATATCAATATTTTCAAATTCATATTTTTTAACCGTCTCCGGCCGCAGCAGCTGTTCTGGTTTTTTTTCACTCAATAACTTTAAATCTAAGAATGCATTTTCTTCTTCTGGCGTTAACAATTTATACTCATAGGAGTGACTGTACAGTTTTCTTACAAAATCGGCGTCTCCAGTAATAGAGAAGAAAATGAGAAAGCCCGATAAAAAAAGCAAAATAATAAAGACAAACACAATACTGATATACGTTAAAACAAAACGCAGCTGAATTGACATGACTTACCCTATGCCCCTTTGGCTTTAACAAAACTATTTGATAGACTAGTAAAGGTGAATAACAAATAGATCGTTAGACATTATACATATAGCAAAAATTAAAACAACAAAACAAATGTATATTCTCACTTTACCGTGATAGAGTGAGAATGAACACCACCTTTTTTACCATTTTATGAATTACTGGAAAATTATGATCTATTTTTCATAATATTCTTAGGCTGAAAGTTATACTATCTGCCTTAATATTTTAAAAAAGGAGACTTTTTAATGAAGATTATCAAAGCTACTTCCTCTCACATCCCTTCTGTTGCCCGTTTATACGTAGACAGCTGGCGCATTACATACAAAGGGTTAGTACCTGATGCTTATTTAAACAGCTTGTCTTATAAACAAAGTGCAGAAAAATGGTCCTTTTTTCTTACCGAGCCTTCTCATTTTATTTTGCTCGCTATCGATGAACGAGAAAAGATTGTCGGCTTTTCAGCAGGTAAGCCTCATTTGTCCGGTGCTGAAATATACGCGCTATACGTTTGCAAGGAAGTGCAAAACCAAGGAGTTGGTCATCTTCTGTTTTTTCATTCAGTAAAAGAATTTACTGATCAGCACTATACGTCTATGATTATTTGGGCTATGAAGAAAAATAAGAAAGCCGTTCAGTTTTATAAAAAATTAGGCGGCAAAAAAATCTTGAATCGCACAAGTCAATTTGGAGAAACTAAAGTTGAAGACGAAGCATACGGTTGGGAACGTCTTCCTTCTAATAAATAAACGAGCACACTAGTGTGCTCGTTTATTTATTAGAAGATAATATTATTGAGCCGTCGTCTTTTTATCCGTTGAATGAACTTTATTACAAAGCCCATTCCAGTGCCAAAAACAATTCCCTTGACTCACTATAAAACAATCCAGCCATTTCTGAAAATTCATATGTAATACATGTGCATCTTGAAACGATGCGTTCCGCTTTTTTACTATTATATATGCAGGATGCGCTGATTTTTTGGAGTCAATGATAATCTCTTCTTCTCCAACAGACCCAATTGTCATATAGAGACTCTGACTTCTATAAGTTGTTTCTCTTACATCTTCTAAGCTATAAAGATTCCCTGTTATTTGTTTGTCAGCATCAATGAACAAATTACACCCATTTGTTAGCTGCAAAAACTGCTTATAGTCTTCAGGAAGTGATACATGCATTTCTTCTTCAAAAACATTCAGTTGGTTCTTGCTTACTCCATCAAAAAAAGTACAAGTGGTTCTGTATACTTCTCCTTCATTTTTACACACTTCTATAACATTATTGTTTTCCCACAGCCGCTTTCGAAGTGAATTTATTATTTTTTCAATCATACTCTTCCTCCAAGCGTTGGATTTAAAACGGTTACATTACATTAATTAAACAATAATGTGCTAATTCCTTCTTTCCTACTAAATTATACGACAAACTTTAGAAATTCATGTTCAAATAACATAGAAAAAAGCAGCGAATATCGCTGCTTTACAGGTTATACAGGTGCTTTTTCTTCCTGTTCAGGATGGTGATCGTAATCAATAAGCGCTTTTGGAAGACCGGTATATTTAGCCCAATAATAAATCCCAATAGATACGACGGCTATGATAATTAAGTCTACAGGCGTATCGATCAAACCTTTCCCTCCGCCGAACGAACCGATATAAGAAATGAAGAGCATGATGATATAATAAGCAACTAACCACCAAGTTGACTTAATTTGCTGACGAAGACTTACTTCGTTTTTAGGCACATATTTAGCAAAAATCAAATATATAACAAACATGACCAATTGAGAAGTTAACAGCCATGAAATAGTCTTCCAGCCTGACCAGTACACAATAAAGGAAGCAAAAATAAAGGATAATGGACCAATTATACTCATTCCTCTTAATTTAAAAGGCTTTTCCAAATCTTTTGCGTTCACCATAAAGGCCGCTGATGAAATTGGTGCAATCGCGTAAGAAAGAATAAGCGCAACAGAGCATACGTTTACGAGTGCATTCCACGAAGGAAATGGCAGTGTCCAAAAAATCGAAAGCCCTAACGAAAGCCATAGAGATGATCGTGGAATCCCTGTTTTTTTATCCACATGAGCAAACGTTTTAAATAACGTACCGTTACGAGACCAAGCATAGATAAGTCTAGAGGTTGTATTCATAAAAATATTACCGTTACCACCCGGTGATAAAATAGCGTCTAAAATAACAAGTGTTGCTAGCCAGCCAAGACCAAGAACAACAGCGATGTCTTTAAACGGCAGTGAAAATTTATCTTGAATGCCTGACCAACCGCCCGTGATCATATCAGATGGAATGGCCCCGATAAATAAGACTTGTAGAGCGGTATAAATAAGTGCCGCTAGAATGATACAAATCACAAGAGCAATTGGGATATTACGCTGAGGATTTTTCACCTCTCCAGCTACCGATACAATCGGATGAAGGCCTAAGTAAGCAAACATAACCCCGCCTGTAGCAATGGCGGCCTGTATACCATCAAATCCCCCGGGAGCAAACTCTCCCATCGTAAAGTTTCCTGACTTAAAATAAAATGCCAGCGTTACGATTACCGTAAGCGGTACAAAATATTTAAAAATAGAAATAATAATATTCGATTTGGCAAATGCTTTTACACTCCAGTAATTGAGTAAAAAGAATAAGCAAAGCAACACAAATTGTAGAATCCATCCAGATATCGTCGGTGAATCAGATCCAGATTTTGTTAAACCCGGAAACCAGTAGGCCACATACTGTCTCACTGCTGTTACTTCGATAGCGATTAAACTAGTGTAAGCTACGATCGTAATAAACGAAATCATATAGCCTACAAGATGACCGTGTGAATAAACAGGATATCGAATAATTCCTCCTGTACGAGGCAAGGCAGCCCCTAGCTCAGCGTATACAAGGCCTATTAATAAAATAATAACTCCACCAATAACCCAAGAAAAACTTCCTGCAGGACCTGCTTGCGTAGCGACATTACTAACGGCAAACAGCCAAGCGGAGCCAAAAATAGCCCCTAATCCAATCAATGTTAAATCTAATAGGGATATCGTCTTTTTAAACGGACCTTTATTCTCCATAAGCTTCCTCCTTTGGATGAATCATCACTTTTGTTGGTTTTTTTGACAACATTCATATATATTCGATAATATGTGTCAAAATTTTTATTACTATACCCATTCAAAATTACTTTGAATCCCTTTTCTTTATTTCTGCAGATTAATTAACAGAAAATTTTAAAAAACGATTCTTGCGTTCAAGACACATTAAAACTTTTTCTTCTTTTCTTTAATGGGTAAAATACTCAATAAATGAAAGGAGTTAGATAAATGACTTTACCAGAGAATTTGCCTGTTGATTTTACTGCTTACAACCACTTAACATTCCTTCCGCTCGGACGTAAGAATAAATCGATTCGATCCGTAGGAAGTAAACATACTAAAGGGCTGCTTGGACGTTTAAATGACTACTTTGAGCGAGCAATGAATGAGTTACCTAAAGAAGATATCATCCTTTTTCAAACATTCTTATATGGAAATCATAGGGGCGGTTTTCCCGTCGCAATTGACAAAAATGAAGACGTTTATCCTCACTTTTGGAAACCAACTTCATTTCTATGGAAAGAATATAATAAGAATCGCGGCATTCCTATTCATCATGATGAGTTTTATTCTCAAGATTTTACGGTTTTGACTAAAAATGAGTTGGAAAATTATCTCGGAAGCATTATGAAAGATTACATGTTTTGCGCTAGAATACATGATTCTTCAAAAGAAGAATGGATTCAACATATTAATAAGTGTTTCTTCAAACATCCGCTCATTTCCCTTTATCACCGAAATGCAAATGTGATTGAAGCAATTGAACAATCAAAAAAATCACCTTTGCTTTTTATTATGAAAAACCCTGAGCAAATTGCTTTTTGGCGCAATCGGATCGAAATCATTATGAGACCTTTTCGATCTCTTTCTTCCACCGCTTTTGAGAGAGGATTTTCAGATACGGAAGATACGGTATTAACTGTTCACGGGGAAAACGAGATCATTCGCTTAACTTCAGAAAACAGAGGTCTCGCCGTAACATATGATGTCACAGGTGATGCCATTTCACTTGATGATGAGTATAATGTAGTACTAGCAGCCAAGCGCTTAGCGACAACTCAGCGGCAGTTCGAAGAGATTATGGATGAAAATAAAGAAGTGATTCAAAAACTTCTTGTCTTTTTTAAGTGGAAAAGTCTTTTAAAGCATCATGAAGTGCACATTAAAGAGATCCAAGACAAATTGTGCAGCCTAACCACTTATCAACTTAATCAAAGACAAGTTTTACAGGAAAACGATCCCTTTCTTTCCTTCATTCAAAACGTATTACAAGTAAAAATACCGAATGTAAATCTCGAAGTTGGTTCCATTCAATGGTTTTCGCAATGGGATTTTCCAGATGTCACCCTGCTGCAGGAAACAAACAAATTTACATGTTATATGGATCCAAACGAAATAGAAAAGAAACTGACAGAAATAAGCGCTAAGATAGAAAATGAACTTCATAAGCAGCGTCAGGATCTGCTTTCGACTCCGCTAAAAATCGGTCAAATAACGTTTGATTCAAACCAAATGCTACGGTTATTAACGCTTATAGATACCTTAAAGAACACGGAAACTCAGCAGAGTTACGTGCAAATTTTAGAAGGCGTTTCTACTAACAGTATTCGTCAAAAAGAGCTTGATAAAATACCCGCATTTGGATTATTAAATTCGGTAAAGCGCAAGCGCATTGTTACGTATTTACAAGAATTACAAAACTATCAGCTGCTTAAAAAAGAGAAAAAAGGATTCAGCCTCACTCCAAAAGGCGAAGCCATCCGACGTCTATTTGAAGAAGAATCACGGAGAATATGAGATTATATCTCGCGTGATTCTTCTTTTTTGATTTTGAAGACTACTTTCTCTATTAAATGCCTATCATAATTAGAAATCTCCATTCATATAATGATTACTAGATTAGCAAAGTCCTTCATACCTATTAGCCTGATGCTGACATAGAGAGGAGATTTCGCCATTGAAATCTAGTAATCGCGCCAATTTTGTAGTGTTAACATATAAGATGGTTCTTGTTATTTTATCCATTGTTTTAATGACATCATCTATTATTGTTCTAGTAAGTTACTCAGCATTTAAAGAACAGTTCAATTCTTCTATTGTCTATCAAACGTTATCGAAGCATAAAGCGGAGAGCCTTTATTATCTGATGAGCCAAGAAAACCACCACTTTTCAACAGCTTTTGATAAAAACTACTCGCCTCCAGGTCTTTCTTCTACACTGCTAGAGTTATCAACAAGTATTCGAGCAGAAGACGCGAGAAGCTTGTTTGGTTCAGAACTTCCTGGATTCAGTATTTACGACTCCAATATTATCATCGCCGGTGAAGGTACAAATTTCACAAACTTCCCTAGAGAATCTGCACCACCGTTAGATGAAACGCTAAAAGAAAGAAATTCTACTGCAAAAGTTCAGCAGCCTAAAGAAAACGATGGTACGAACGCTCCGAATAATAATACAACTGGCGGAAAAAAGGTATTTTATATTTATCACACGCACAGCTGGGAATCTTATTTGCCTCTGTTAGGACTTGAAGGTGATCCAGATGCTAATAAAGCGGTGGATAGCAAAACAAATATCAATATGGTTGCAAATATGCTAGGAAAAGATTTAGAGGCTCAGGGAATTGGAGCAGAAGTAGATCAAACCAATATTGGACAGAAATTAAAAGAAAAAGGTTGGAACACCAATCAATCGTACGCCATGTCTCGTACAGTAATTGAAACGGCGATGACTGAAAATAGAGATTTAACTTACTTTATCGATTTGCACCGAGATTCACTTCGAAAAGATAATACAACTATTAAGATTAACAATAAATCGTATGCAAAAGTTGTGTTTGTTTTAGGGAAAGCGAATCAAAACTTTGAACAAAACTTAAAGATGGCAAAAGCGCTTCATGAAGGACTTGAAAAGAAATATCCCGGCTTAAGCCGCGGAGTTATTGGCAAAAACAAATCCAGCGGTAACGGTGTATATAACCAAGATGTTTCCAAAAATGCGATTTTAATTGAAGTGGGCGGAGTTGACAATAACTTTGATGAACTAACTAACACAACAAAAGCACTGTCTGATGTCATTAGCCAATTTTACTGGCAAGCTGAAAAAGTAGATGCCCCTGCTCAATAAAAAAAGCCCTCTTCACTGAGGGCTTTTTAAAATTCAATTCCTTTTACAGCAGGAATTCCTTCGTCGTAATAATGTTTATGAGGCTTCATTTCCGTCACAAGATCTGCTGCTTCCATCACTTCTTTTTTGGCAGAACGCCCGGTAATGACCAAATGCATATGCTCCGGGCGCTTTTGAATAAGGTCAATTACTTCGTGTAGCGGTAGCACATCATCAATAGGAAATTTCTCGATAGCCAGTGCGTTATTTAACTCGTCTAAAATAACCACATCATATTCGTTTGAGAAGACTTTTTCCTTCGTTAGCGCCCAGGCTTTTTGCAAAGCTTCACGATGTTCAGGCGGTGTTTTTGTCCACGTAAAGCCGACTCCTGTTTGAATCATTTCAATTCCTATTCTGTCAAACATCAGCTTTTCGCCATATGTACGCTGAGGAGATTTAATAAATTGAATCATTAATACTTTTTGTCCGCGTCCCGTAGCGCGCAGAGCGAGACCTAAAGCAGCGGTTGTTTTTCCTTTACCGTCTCCGGTATAAATTAACGTAAGACCCCGTTTGTCTTTCAATCTAAAAACCTCTTTTTCTTCGAATTTCAGTTTACAGCCATGTTGTTTTTTCTGTAAACGATGTTCTAGCAGGCTCTTTCATTTTTGTAAGAGACTCTTCATTTGGATAACCTAAAAAAACGTTTCCTACTACGACTTTACCTGAAGGGTTGCCAATAAACTCATACAATCTCTCGTCTCGAACAAGACCAACACCTCTTGTTCTCCAAACAAAGCCAAGTCCTAGTTCTTTAGCCGCTAACCACATGGAATGAATCGCGCATGAAACCGCATATTTGTTATCTTCTGTGGCTTCTTCGTCTCCTTCAACTATGTCAGCTGTTACGACGATATGTACGGGCGTATTTTTTACTGCTTTTAACGAACTTTCTACTAAATGAGGCTTTGTAGGAAAGCGCTCCTTTAAATATGCTTCAGCCAGTTCTTCATACTTCTTTTTTGCTTCTCCTTGAATTACGTAGAAGCTCCATGGCTCTCTCATTCGGTCATTTGGAGCCCACGTCGCTGCTTCAAGCAGCTGTTCGATTTTCTCTTGCTCCACTTCACGTGCTTCATGATCTCGTACCGCTCTTCGTTCTTTTAACTGTGAGATAATCGTCATATTGTCTCCTCCTTTTAACGTTAAAGCAGAATATTTTCCGCTCTTTCTTCGAACCATTTTATTTTTTCTCTAATTGTCACCACTTCACCTACAAGCACGATGGCAGGATGAGCAATTTCTGCTTTTTTTGCTATTTCTTCGATTGTGGCAAGCGTTCCCGTTACGGTGCGCTGATATTTTGTCGTTCCCCACTGAACAAGCGCCACTGGCGTATGTTTATCTCGTCCGTGGTCCATCAACTGTTTGCATATATGAGGTAAATTTCCAACGCCCATATAAAATGCAATCGTATCTATTCCTTGAGCGAGCGCTGACCAATTTAAATAATCTTTTCCTTTTTCTTCTCTTCCATGACCCGTTACAATCGCAAAAGAAGTGGCATGATCTCTGTGGGTAACCGGAATTCCTGCATAGGCTGGAGCTGCAATTCCTGACGTGATACCAGGCACTACTTCGTAAGGAATTCCTCGAGTAGCAAGTACTTCAGCTTCCTCTGCTCCGCGCCCGAACACAAAAGGATCGCCTCCTTTTAAGCGCGTCACTACTTTTCCTTGAAGTGCTTTTTCAACAAGAAGTTCGTGAATACGATCTTGGATGACTCCGTGCTTGCCAGGTAATTTCCCGCAAAAAATAAGCTCCGCGTCTTTTTTAGCATAGTTTAACAACTGTTCGTTGGCTAAGCGGTCATATAAAATGACATCCGCTTCTTGAATACATTCCATTCCATATACGGTTATTAGCTTCGGATCTCCTGGTCCGGCTCCTACTAAATATACTTTTCCAACTGTCACATGGCATCTCTTCTTTCTTTTTTCACCGCTTTACACTGTTCCACCCAGTTTTCTACCATTTTCGTAGAAGAGCCGAAATGAAAGTGCGTATAGCCGGCAATTAAATTATTGTTCATATAGCCTTCTTCTTTCATTCCTCGCATCCCTTTTGTATCATAGGCAGGCGAAAACTCTTTCTCTGAATGAAAGGTTGAATAATGAAATTCATGGCCTTTAGCTTGTATATCGTCTTTAAATAAAAAATTCCCCTGCTTTCCCGTCACTTCTCGGTATCCTAAAGCAGCTAATTTTGTCTGCATTCTTACTTGTCCGGGAATAAGCCCCACCATTTCATGACATGTATCATCTGTTGTGACAATACCATCTGTTAAAAACATAAAGCCTCCGCACTCCGCAAGTGTAGGAATCCCTTTTTGGATGGCTGCTCGAACAGAGTTTTTAACGTCGATTTGCTGAGCCAGCGTTTCAGCAAATTCTTCTGGAAATCCGCCTCCTATATAAAGACCGTCAGCATCTTGTGGAACTGTTTCTCCTTTTAAAGGCGAAAATTCTACAAGCTCTGCTCCGTAAGCTTTTAACAATTCGAAATTTTCTTCATAATAAAAGTTAAAAGCGGCATCTCTTGCCACAGCAATTTTCACTTGAGGTACGGACGGCTTTGTAAAGATAGGATCATTAATTTCTATTTTAGGAGCTAAAGCCAGTTCATATACTTTTTCGATATCAATTGTATCATGAACAAGCTTTCCTAACTGTTCAAAAAACGGTGTTAATTCTCCTCGTTCAATAGACGGAATGAGCCCGAGGTGACGTTCAGGAATCGTGAGCTCATCGTTTCTTTTCAAGTAGCCTACTACAGGGATATGACATTCCTGTTCAATCGCTGCCTTAACAAGCTTATAGTGCCCTTCACTTCCAACTCGGTTAGCAATCACACCGACGATGTTCGCTTCGGGTAAAAATTGCTGAAACCCTTTTACAATTGCCGCTGCACTTCTAGCCATACTAGCACAATTGACAACTAAAAGGACAGGGCTATTGGTGATTAAGCTGATTTCTGCTGTTGAGCCTTCGTTTGTTAACGGGTTTTTCCCATCGAAAAATCCCATAACTCCTTCCATGATAGAAATATCAGCATCTTCACTAGCACGAGCGACAATTTCTCTAACCATATCGTGCTCAAGCATCCAGCTGTCGATATTTCGAGACGTTCGTTCTGTAACAGCCGTATGATACGTTGGATCAATATAATCGGGTCCGCATTTAAACCCTTGAACTCTGTAACCAGCTTGTCTTAATGCTGCCATCAACCCGATTGTAAGGGTTGTTTTCCCTACGCCACTTCCGGTACCGGCAATGACGAGTCTTCTGTTTGACATGTTGTTCTCTCCCTTAGTCATATGGAATAAGTGCCACAGAAATGGTGACATTCCCTGACTTTTTCTTGACAAGTTCAAGCGTATCAGCGCCGCTGTATAGCATAGCAGCAGGTTCACTGACGCCATATGCACCTGTATATTTAAAGACTGTATCGGAAGGCTGTTCTATACTTATGCTGTTTAGCTCTTGGGGCGAATAATAGACAAACTCCCAGCCGTACTTAGACGCCACTTCTAGCAGCCCTTCTTCATCCTTCTTTAACTCTATTGTACATAATGCTTTTACACTTTTCATTGAAAACTGAAGTTCAGCAAGCGTTTTTTCAATAACGGTTTCAATTTCAGCTGTACTTGTACCGCGGTTGCATCCCATCCCAATCGCTAATACTTTTGGTCGGTAAAGAACACCGTTTTCTAAGATCGCTTCTTCTTCTTTTTTTAAATTGCGATGCGTTACAACCAAGGCTGCATGTGGCGATGCTTCAAGAGCTGCGTGAATTGATGAATACGTTTTAATATTAGCTGGAACTGGATGATCATAATGCCACCAGCTCTTTTCACCTGATTCTTGAACCACTGCTATTTCTTCTTCATTTACCACAGAAGCGCTGACAGGCGTTAGCTTTTCTGCGGATTCCCATACCCATCCAAAACGCTTTCCAAATAAATCAACGGGAATCGTTTTTTGAACATCAGATGCTGTTGTAATAACAGGATGGGCCTCAAGAGCTGCCGCAACTTCACGCGTAAGCTCATTTGCTCCTCCGATATGACCTGAAAGCACGCTGATGACATTTTCGCCTTTATCATCAATCACAACAACCGCGGGATCCGTTTTCTTATCTTTTAAAATAGGGGCAATCATACGCACAACTGCTCCCAGTGAAATAATAATAATAAGTCCTTTATACGATTCAAAAAGAGAAGGCAAAAGCATCCGAACGCTTCCTGAAAACAGCTGAATGTTCTGCTCTTGTTCGTCTCCTTTTTCAAACTTGCTCATGTAATACACGTCAGACTGCTGAAAGATGCGGCCGAGATTTCTTGCAATTTCTACGCCGTGCTTCGTGATGGCCACGACGGCATAATCCCCGCGCTGTGTAATGGGAGCTTTTTTTCCTTCTTGGAGTTGAATCATTCCGACTTCACTCCTCTTCGAAAGCCATGGGTAAATGTTTTATCGTAAAGTTTTGAACGATAATCCTTGTCATGAATGTGAGAATCAAGTGCCCAGCCCGCCAAAATCATCGCCTGCTTGCGAATGCCGTTTGTTCGCATAGCATCATCCAGGTCTTTTACCGTCGTGCGAACAATTTTTTCATCTGGCCACGTTGCTTTATAGACTACTACAACCGGCGTGTCTTCACTCCAACCGGCGTTTATAAATTCTTTCATTACTTTTTTTGTGAGCGTCGCGCTTAAAAATAACGCAATCGTACATTTATGTTTTGCTAAATCAGTTAATTTTTCAAACTCAGGTACAGGCGTTCTTCCTTCAGCACGAGTTAAAATAACTGTTTGAGTCAAATCTGGAATGGTTAATTCTGCTTCAGCCGCTGCAGCTGCAGCAAATACGGAGCTGACGCCCGGAACGATTTCAATATCAACGCCTTCTCTTTTTAAAAGCACCATTTGTTCCATAATGGCTCCGTACATAGCAGGATCTCCGGTATGAACTCTTACAACCATTTTTCCTTCACGCATGCGATCAAGCATCGTACTGACCATTTCTTCTAAATGCATACCAGCTGTCTTTAACACTTCAGCTCCTGGTTTAGACTTAGCAACTAGCTCTTCACTTACTAGTGAGTCAGCGTATAAAACAACATCTGCTTGCTGAAGTAATTTTAAGCCTTTTACGGTAATTAAATCTGGATCTCCGGGTCCAGCTCCGATTATGTATAACTTCATTTTCGCACCACCATTAGCGTTAAGTATTGTAAATCGGCTCCTTCTAGTTCTGAAGCTTTCCAAATAATTTCTTCATCTGACGTTACTTTTGTTACCACCGATGCTTTTTCAAGCAGATCAAGCTCTTTTAAAAGACCGACCATAAAATCGATGACTTTAGCCACTTTAATAAAAATAACGCAGTCGTTTTCCACCAATACTTTTTTCATTGTTTCATAATCTTCACGAGCAGGAACAATGGCCACATGTTCATCACCGTCTGCTAATGGAATACCTAAACGAGATGCAGCTCCATTAATGGATGAAATACCAGGAATGACTTGAATCGGAGCTTCAGGGTGACGTTCCTGCATCAGGCGCATCATGTGAATAAACGTACTATAAAGCATAGGATCTCCCTCTGTGACAAACGCTACATCTTTTCCTTCCTTGAGCTTTTCCCATACTCGCTCTACCGTTTCGGTCCATTTTCTTTCCAAAATAGCAGGATCTTTTGTCATTGGAAACACAAGGCCTAGCATGTCTTTTTCATTTGCACTAAAATAGACATCAATAATTTTTTGGGCGTAGCTTTTGCTTCCTTTTTGTTTTTTCGGGTACGCAATAACGGGTGATTCTTTTAATTTACGAAATGCTTTTACTGTAATCAGCTCTGGATCTCCTGGTCCAACTCCAAGTCCGTACAATGTTCCAATCATGTTCATTCTCCTCTTTTGGCTGTAATAATATAAATGGGGTTTAAAAGCGTCAAATCGTGTTAAGTGTAAAATTGGCTTGCTTCTTGAAATTTGTGCAAGGGTAACAGCAGTCTCAAACCCTCGCTCTTTAAAAGCTTTCATCGCTTCTGCTAAATTTTCAATCGTTACGGCATTTAATACGATGCGCCCTCCTGAATTTAATCGGCTGCAGCACACGTCTAAAATGGTTTCCATGCCTCCTGCTGTCCCTCCAATAAACACCGCATCAGGATCAGCAAACCCACCTAACCCTTCCGGTGCTTTTCCGTGCACAGTATGGGCATCTACTCGAAATTTCGCTAGATTTTCCCTGCAGTTTTCCAAGTCTGCTTCATTTTTTTCCACAGCAAAAATTTGTCCTTCACGCGCAATTTTAGCTGCTTCAATCGCGACTGAACCCGTACATGTTCCGATATCCCACACCACGCTGTCTCTCTTTAGCTGCAGGGCGCTAATACTAAGTGTACGAACTTCTTTTTTAGTAATAAGTCCCTTGTCCGGCTTGCGTTGAATAAATTCATCGTCCTCTATTCCAAGAGGCCAAACTGGGCTTTTTTCTACCTGCTTTAATATCACGACATTAAGCGGAGAAAAGAGTTGATTCGCCGCCTCTTCTAGCGAAAGCAGCTGACAGCGCTCCGCCTCTCCACCTAGATTCTCTGCCACAAACATCTTGTATTCTGTCATGCCGAATGATAATAAGTAGTTTGCCAGAGCACTAGGAGAATTTTGCTCATCGGTTAAAATCGCCACTGTTTTATAGCCATCAATGCGCTGAGCCAGCCCTTTTATACTTCTGCCGTGTACGCTTGTAAAATAAGCGTCTTGCCATCGCTCTTTTAGACGTGAGAATGCAAGTTGAATAGAACTTAAATAAGGATATATTTCAACGTCTAGCCTCGTAGAAAGATAGCTTCCGATTCCGTAAAATAACGGATCGCCTGAGGCTAACACAACCGCATTTCCTTCTTCGTTTTTTAAACGTTCAACAAGGGAAGAAAGACCTCCTTCAATGGCTACTTTTTCTCCTTCAAAATCTTGAAAAAAGTCAAGATGGCGCTTTCCTCCAATTAGCACATTGCTTTCATAAATCCACTGTTCATACATAGGAAGCAAACTTAATTTTCCGTCGTCACCTATTCCAATAATTTTAATTGCCATGTTGCACCGCCTGTCCTAAAAAATCTCCTTTTAATGTGTAAAGAGACGTATCGACATCGATTCCGTCCCCTACTTCCTTTAATGCTGATAAACAGCAGTACTCGCACAGTTTTTCGAAAAACTGATGATGACCGCTTTGCGTCATTAAATCTCCCACTTGAGAAGCTGTGTTTGCACCTTTTATTTCCTCTACCAGTTCAGCAGAAGCGCCTGACTCAGAAGCTGCTTTTGCTAAAAAATTAAAATCAATAGGTGCACTTTTTGAATGAACCATCATAACGCCTTGCGCGACTTTTGAAAACTTTCCCATCATGCCTACGAGCGACACTTTTTTCATTCCTTGCTTTTTACATTGTTTTAAAGTAAATCCAACAAAATCTCCCATTTCGATAAACGCTTCTTCCGGAAGTTCAGGGAACTGTTTCATTCCATACTTTTCGCTTCGGCCCCCTGTCGTAATGACAACGTGCTCACAATTACTCGCTTTAGCCACGCTGATTGCCTGCACGATGCTTGCTTTATAAGCAGCTGTTGAGAACGGAACAACAATCCCCCGCGTCCCCAGTATCGAAATGCCTCCTAAAATACCTAGACGCGCATTTAATGTCTTTTTCGCCATTTCTTCTCCTTCAGGAACCGAGATGACAATCTTAACGCCTTTTTGTATGTTGTATTCAGCTAAAAGCTGTTCAGCCGTTTCTTTCAGCATCTTTCTTGGCACAGGGTTAATGGCTGCTTCACCGACAGGAACTGGGAGGCCGGGCTTTGTCACACGCCCTACTCCCACTCCTCCATCAATGATAATGTCTGCACCATTACACCACGAAACTTCAGAAATAATCAGCGCTCCGTGCGTGGCATCGGGATCATCTCCAGCATCTTTAATGATGCTAGCTACAGCGCTGCTTGTGCGATACTCGCATTCTTCAAGATGAAACGTAGCAAAGCGGCCGACAGGTAAGTAAATCGTTGACTCATCTTGCACTTCTCCTGAAATTAGCGTAAGCAGAGCTGCTCTCGTAGCTGCCGTTGCACAAGCGCCCGTCGTGTAGCCTTCTCTGAGTTTCTTAGGTTCTTTTGGTACTTCCTTCATGCGTTACACCTGATCTGCAAGAATTGAAATTGCATTTAATGCAGCAACCGTTACCGTACTGCCGCCTTTTCGCCCGATGTTTGTAATAAACGGCACGTCAAGTTTTGCAAGTTCCTCTTTCGATTCAGCTGCTGAAACAAATCCTACCGGCAGACCAATAACAAGCCCAGGCTTCGCTTCTCCTTCTTTAATCAAACGAATTAATTCAAGTAAAGCTGTCGGTGCGTTCCCAATTGCAAAAATTCCGCCGTCTGCTTCTTTAATTGCTTTTCGTATTGAAATAATTGCACGCGTTGTATTTAAGCGCTTTGCTTCTTCCATTACGTCCGGATCTGAAATATAAACTTTGATTTCACCGCCGTGTTTTTCAATTCGCTGCTTGTTTGTTCCTACTTGCACCATTTGTACATCCGCAACCACTTGCTTGCCGCTGCGAATGGCTTTAATTCCTGCTTGAATCGCATCCGGATGAAACAGCATGCTGCGTCCAAGCTCAAAGTCTGCAGACGCATGAATCACACGCTGAACAATTGGGTACTGTTCATCTGTAAACGGGTGAGGCCCAAGCTCTTCTGTAATCATTTCAAAACTTTTTCCTTCAATTTGCTGAGGCTGAACAGTTAACGGTTTAAATTCTGTACGAAAATCCATCTCAATCAACTCCTAGTTTGGTTTGCTAAAGCATGAACCACTTCTTCAAACGTGGAATACACGGTCCCATACTCGATTTTTGGTCGCCCAATCATAATAATATCTAAGCCTAACTCTTTGGCTGCTTCTACTTTTTCATCCACAGATCCAACTTTTCCGCTTTCTTTTGTGACCATGACCGTCACGCCGTATTGCTTATACAGGGCTCGGTCAAACTCTTTTGTAAACGGACCTTGAATAGCAATAATATTTTTTTGCGGAAATCCTAACTGCTGACACTTTTCCATATTATCCAGCCTTGGAAGCATACGAGCAACAAGCCGTACATCTGAAAGAGGAAGGAGCTTTTCTGTAAAAACCTGCAGCGTTTTGCTGCCTGTTGTCAGCATAATAACTCCTTTTTTCTGAGCCGCTACTTCAGCTGCTTCTTCGTACGTGGAAACCATCGTCATATTGTCGTAGGTGAAAGCCTGTGAAGCCCGCTCATAGCGTATGTAAGGAATCGATGTTTCAGCAGCTGCGCCGATAGCGTTTTTAGATGCTTCTTCGGCAAAAGGGTGACTTGCATCCACAATAGCTTTTACACGATGTTCGTTTACAAAATCAATCATATCTTCTTGTGTGAGACGTCCAATTTTCACTTTCACTTCTGCACGCTGTAATTCGATTGCTGCATTGTCGGTTACAACCGTCGCCGTAAGGTCGTAACCTTCTTTTTTCACTTGAACAGCTAATGCACGTGCATCGCTAGTTCCCGCTAACAATAAAATCATTTTAACTCGCCGACCTTATCTTCATGGTGGTGATGACCATGATGGTGATCGTGGTGATGGTGCCCGTGATCGTGATCATGATCGTGATGATGATGGTGATCAATATGCTCCATAATGCCGAGGCGATATTGACATGTATCGCAGTTCATTTTCACTTCGCCTTCTAATCCTTCTTCAGCACGTTCTTTTAAAATTGTCTGTAGTTTTGGATGAAAGCCGAAATAGCCGGCTAGCTTAAACTCAATGTCTTCATACTGCAATTTATACTGCTTCACCATTTCTTCCAAACGCTTAATTAATACTCCTGTAAATAAGAAATACGGGAGAATAACCACTTTTTTAGCGCCCAGTTTTAAACATCGTTCCACCCCTTCATCAATCAATGGAGCGGTCACGCCCATAAAAGAAGTTTCGACGATTTTGTAGTTTGTTTTTTCCCAAAGAAGGCGCGTAATTTTATATAGATCACTGTTTGCATCAGGATCGCTTCCTCCTCGTCCTAAGACAATAACAGCCGTGTCTTCAGCTGGAGTTTCTAAATTTTCTCCTGATTCTTGTAATCTCGTTTTTAAAATTTCAAGAGCTTCTTCATGAACGCCAATGGGACGTCCGTATACGAAGTTTACGTGTGGATATTTTTCCTTAGCTTCATCTATAGCCGCCGGAATATGTATTTTAGAGTGCCCAGCAGGCAAGAGCATAATTGGAATCACAACTACATCTTGTGCTCCTTTTGCCACACACGTGTCAATTCCTTGACTTACATTCGGACGTTCAAATTCTAGAAAACACGTTTCTACTAAAATAGATGCGTCCCAATCATGCTTCATCGTAGAGATAAACTCGCGAATTTGATCGTTCCCTTCAGAATCTCTGCTTCCATGACCTACAAATAAAACTGATTTCATATAATGCCCTCCCATTTCTTAATCTCCACAAGGAGCTGGTTCTACTTTTATTTTTGGTGTTATATCCTGATAATCGAATCCATAAACGTTCTTCACACGCTTAAAGAATTTGTGAAACCGCTCATTAGGATGACCTTTTTCTTTATATTCACGGACAATGTTATCAACTATTTCAACAATGTCATCAGGCGCTATGCCTTCCGCCACAATTTGACCTGAATGCGCGTTGCGCCCAACCGTTTTAGCTCCTAAAAATAAGTCAAACGCACCTTTTCTATAGACAATGCCGATATCTTCTTGAACAGCACCGTAACAGGCCATACCGCATCCATTAATACCAAGCTTCAGCTCTTTTGGCATGTCCATTCCGCCGAGGCGCTTTTGTAATTCTTCCGTATGTGGGATGGCGTCGCTTTTTTCTCCATCACAAAAATCACACGCTTTAATTGTAAACACGTCTCCGACCGGAGATAATAAAAAGGAAGCTGCTTGAAGTTTTTCAATGATCACATCTGGATGAGCCGTTGGAATTTGCAATTTAATTTGATGATCAGGCGTATACTCCATCGTACCTTTTTCACCAACAACTTCTGCTAGTGTTGTCATTTGAACGGGCGTAAACTTCTTATTCGCAAGCCCTGGACTAACCGCCACTTCAAAAATAGACTCTATTGGCTGATGTACGACCGGAGAAGTAGTTTCACCTAAAACTGCTTGAAGCGCTTCTTCTGCAAGAGCTCGTGAAGCTGTTTTTTCTTCTTTTTTATTCTGAACAGCTTCAATAGCTGAAGCCGTTTGCTGTACAGTCTCCTCTTGATCAAGAGCCCATGGTTCTGCTTCTTTTCGAAGTCGCTGATGCGGTCTTAGCGGCTGTTCCGTTTGATTGAGGGTATATTTCCGCTGATACCCTCGCGGTGTAATCATCAAATCGTCATAAAAGAACGTAGATGAATTCCCAACAACAACGGTAGTCAGCATACCTATTTCATGGTTTAACATATCTTTTAAGTTCGTCATTACGACTTCTTCACGGTCACGATAAGCGCTTTTCACAAGGCCAACAGGCGTATCAGGAGAACGGTACTTTAATAGAATCCTCTGCGCTTCCACAATTTGTCTTGTTCTTCTTCCGCTTTTCGGATTATAAAAGGCTACTACAAAATCTGCTTGTGCAGCTGCTTCAATTCTTTTTTCAATTAACTCCCAAGGTGTAAGATGATCACTCAAACTAATCGTACAGGCATCATGCATCACGGGCGCCCCAAGGAGAGATGCGCATGAATTAATAGCCGAAATGCCAGGAATTACTTCCAGCTCTACGCCCGTTTCTTTTTTCCATCCTTTTTCGATCAACACTTCATACACAAGGCCGGCCATTCCGTATACTCCTGCATCTCCGCTTGAAATGACCGCCACTGTTTTCCCCGCTTCAGCTTGCTTTACAGCTTCTTGTGCACGGCTTACTTCTTCGGTCATTCCTGTACTAATAATTTGTTGATTCGTTAACAGTCCTTGAATTAATTCCACATAGGTTTTATAACCAATGATCATATCACTTTCTTGAATGGCTTCTCTTGCTCGCTGTGTGATATGCTCAAAGCTTCCTGGACCGAATCCAATAACTAGTAGTTTACCTTTCATGCTAGCTCCTCCTTTATGCGTTACTTTTTACTTTGTCAATTCCTTCTATGGAGTCACTGTTTTCTGGAGAAACGAAACCATTTTGATCATATTCATAAATAAGCGATTCCTTTATACTGCAGCCCCCTGCTAAATGCTCTTCAACAATTCGATGAGCTACGTTTTCAGTGACCTGCTTGTACCAATCTCCTGAAGGGTACACGATAGCTACAGGAGCATCTTTGCATCTTCCGTTACAGCGCGTGCGGGTTGTATGAACCGCTTCATCTAGATTCAGTTCGGTCACTTTATTTCGAATAGCCTGCGTGGCTTCTTCTCCACCTTTTCTCATACAGCTGCTTCCATTACAAATCAATACGTGATGCTTTGTTGCATTCAAGTTCCAAGTCGTCACACTCATTCTCTCCTTTACTAAAAAAACGCCTCTATCAATGATAGAGGCGCAGAAAATTCAAACTAAGTTTTTGCACTTCCACCTATATCCCGTAGGGTAAGCTTCGCATTAGAAAAAGGCTGGTTTCCTGACTTCGATTCATTACTTGATTGCGCCTTCCCGAATACAGTGGCATATGCAATCAGCTCCTCTTCACAGTGGCGGGTACCGCGCTGGCTTCACACCAGACTTCCCATTTAACGCAATGTGGTCATTGCGCACCTTTTTTGCACGATATGTAGTTTTAGGATATGAGAAAAACCCGCTTCGCTAATATGCGAGCGGGTAAAACGTCAGAATAAGAGTGTACACGAATGCCACTTTAAGCCAACGTTTCCCTTCCCGCTCCCCGGAGAAATAGAAACTTCACAATAAAGACAGGTCTCCTGACTTGTGTATCATTCTACTTGAGAACCTTCCCGTGATTTTTTCACAGTGGTTATACTCGTTCGTCCACACTTACAGTTGCGGGGGCAGTACTGGTCTTACACCAGTTTCCCTATTAAGCCTTCTTGGCATCTTTACTGTTGCTGTTTGATATATATGAACCTTTTAAACTATCAGAATAATAGAAGTAACTACCATATCATAGCGTACATTTTTTTTTATTTCAACTCTATTCTTTTCGTAAGATACAAGAAGCTATAAAAAAACAAGAGCATAAAGTCAGCTCTTGTTTTTCATTATATAGCTACTAATGTTAAATGAGGATCATTATAATACACGACTTCTGAAAGAACTTTACAGCCATTTGTTTTTGCAAAAGCTTCTCTCGCCTGCGTTTCAGTTTCAAATTCAAACATTTTCATTTCTTTTCCAGCATACACCGTCAGTACCCACATGAAAAGATTCGCCTCCGATTATTGTAGTGATCGCTATATCCACATTATGACGAAAGCATTTCCTTTTGAAAACCCATTCTACAAAACTTGTCACAAGAAACTTTTAAAAATTTAAAAACATTTTAACTTCTGTAAATGAACAAAATGTACAAAAGGTTGAAGTAGTATTATACCTCTTTAAAAAAGGTGCTTTTTTACCAACTGTTGCTTCACCAGTAAAAAAATATATAGTATTTATTAAAAAAAGAAGCCGGACAGTCGGCTTCTTTTTTAGGAAAGGAAAGTACAGACATCACAGTCCCGTCCCGCTCTTTGTTCTGCATAAAAAATACACTAATTAAATATTCCTTTCTTAAAGCAGAACCATGTTTGACTGCACATAGTGGTGAAGAAGCTTATACGTATGGTTCAATGAATCTTGATGCGTTCTCTCAAACGCATGAGAAGAATCAATTCCTGGACCAATTAAGCCGTGTACGATGTCATGCCCCGCACGAATAGCAGCAGAAGCATCTGATCCGTAAAACGGATAAATATCTAATTTATACTGAATATCATGCTGCTTAGCTAGCTCCACCAAATGCTTTCTCAAACCGTAATGATACGGTCCGCTTGAATCTTTTACACAAATAGACACGGTGTATTCATCAGTAGATTGTCCATCTCCCATAGCACCCATATCAACCGCTAAGTATTCTACCGTTTGAGGCGTAATGTTTGAATTCCCTCCGTATCCAATTTCTTCATTATTTGAAATGAGAAAATGCGTAGTGTATGGCAGTTCGATCTGTTCTTCTTGAATTGTTTTCATGAGCTGAAGCAATAAAGCTACGCTTGCTTTATCATCGAGATGACGAGATTTAATAAAACCGCTTTTGGTTATTTCTACACGAGGATCAAACGAAACAAAGTCGCCGACTTCAATTCCAAGGCTGCGAATATCTTCTGCGCTATGTACTTTTTCATCCAATCGAATTTCTATATTTTCTTGATTTCGCTCAGCTTTCCCTGCATCTTTATACACATGAACAGATGTTTGATGCATAAGGATGGTTCCTGTAAATACTTCTCCTGATGAAGTTTCAATTTCACAATATTCTCCTTCAATAGAATTGTAGCGAAACCCTCCAATCAGGTCGATTTTCAGACGTCCACTAGGTTTGATTTCTTTTACCATAGCACCTAATGTATCGACATGAGCCGTCAGCATGCGGTGATGATCTGTATCTTTACCGGGAATAGTAGCGACTAAGCCTCCTTTTCGATTGCGATACGTTTGAATATTTAGCTCTTTTACATAGTCTTCGACAAATGAAATCACCTTTTCTGTATTTCCAGAAGGACTGGGAATCGAAACAAGCTTTTTAATTAACTGAACAGTTTCCGTCATTATGACACTTCCTTTGTCTCTCATTTCTTTTATTTTACCATATGTTTCAAAAAAGATAACACGCAGCTCCAAACAAAAAAGCCGGGCAGCTGCCCGGCTTTTTTGTTTTAAGCTATGTTTGATTTCTTTAATTCATTTGTATAATTTAATGATTTTTGCTTATCAAACTCGCCTTCAGACTTGGACATTACAATTGCAGCTAGAGCATTTCCTACTACGTTAACTGTGGTACGCATCATATCAAGAATGCGGTCAATTCCTGCAATAAATGCCATGCCTTCAAGAGGGAAGCCCATAGATTCAAGCGTAGCAAGTACAACTACAAACGATGCCCCTGGTACACCAGCCATTCCTTTTGAGGTTAACATTAGCACAAGAAGGAGCTGAATTTGATCCATAATGGAAAGGTCAATGCCGTACATTTGAGCAATAAACAGCGATGCCAGCGCCTGATAAATGGTTGAACCATCTAAGTTAAACGTGTAGCCTGTTGGAATAACAAACGATGTAACCGATTTAGAACAACCGAAGTCTTCCATCTTTTTGATAAGAGATGGTAAAACGGCTTCTGAACTTGCCGTTGTAAAAGCAAGAAGCAGCTCGTCTTTTAACACTTTTATCAGCGTAAACATGCTTGTTCCAGCCATTTTAGCGATAATTCCAAGAACCACAAGCACAAAGAAAATCATGGTGAAGTAAACGGCGAACACTAATTTTCCTAATGGAATAAGTGATCCGACACCAAACTTTATAATATTAACACCAATAAGTGCAAATACACCTACTGGAGCAAATTTCATCACCAAATTAGTTACCCAAAACATTGCATCCAAGACGCCTTCAAAAAAGGCTAAAACAGGTTTTCCTCTCTCTCCAATCGAAGCTACGCCTACACCAAACAGTACGGAAAATAAAATGATTGGTAAAAGATCGCCTTCTGCTACCGACTGAAAGACGTTTGTCGGAACAATATGAAGAAGCTCCTGAGCAATCCCTGTACTTTCAGACGTTTTTGCCGTTGCCTCATATTGAGAAATATCGCTTTTTTCAATATGTCCCATATCAACCCCTGCACCAGGATGGAATAAGTTCGCGGCAATAATCCCCACTACAATCGCAATGGTTGTAACAATTTCAAAATAAAGAATTGTTTTTCCGCCAAGCTTACCTAATTTTTTGATATCGCCTACTCCTGCGACCGCTACGATTAATGCTGAAATCACGATCGGTACGACAATCATCTTAATTAAATGAATAAATATGTCTCCAACCGGCTGTAAAATAGAAATGGCTGTATCGCTTCCGTAAAAGATAGCACCTACAGCTACGCCTAAAATCAGTCCAATTAGAATCTGAGTTGCTAGACCTAACCTTTTCACTTTCTTGCTCCTTTCGCACAGTTGACTTTCATCCATCGAGCATATGCTGTTCCGCGAACCGTGTATAAATATACATCCTTACAGCACCTTATGTAAACAGTTCTTTACTAAAAGGATGTAAGGCCGCACATGCGAATTTTTAAAAGCCACGGTTCTGTTTTATCATATCAAATAATTGTTGTATATTGAGATTTTTTTGCTAAGTATTTTTCTATTTTTGCTATTTCAGCGAATTAATTAAAAAAATAAAATTTTATATTGAAATATGCATTTTAGGTTAGTATAATACGATACATGTTTATTTTTATTATTCGAATATAAAATTCTGAAAATTTTAATTATTCAACACGATAATAAAAAGCATTTATAATTTTGGAGGTTTTAATGTGTCAAACAAAGTTCCTTTTTCATTTATAGTGGTTATTGGCTTCATGCTTTTTGCCCTATTCTTCGGCGCAGGTAATTTAATTTTCCCTGCAATGTTAGGTCAGTCTGCTGGAAGCAATATTTGGTCAGCAAATGCTGGATTTTTAGTAACGGGTGTAGGTCTACCTCTTCTAGGTGTTCTCGCATTTGGTTTTTCCGGAAAAGAGGATCTGCAGTCTTTAGCTAGTCGTGTACACCCAGCTTTCGGTATTATCTTTACTACAATTTTATACTTGGCAATTGGACCGCTTTTTGCAATGCCAAGAACGGGAAGTGTTTCGTTTGAAATTGGCGTTAAGCCTTTTTTATCAGAAAATTCAGGTCACCTTCCCCTTATCATTTTCACGGTAATTTTCTTTACTATTACGTGCTTTTTTTCGCTAAATCCTGCGAAAATTGTCGATTTAGTAGGAAAAGTTTTAACACCTATTAAATTAACGTTTATTGGAATATTGGTAGTTGTAGCCGTTGTGAACCCAATTGGAAAATTTGAAGCACCAAGCGAAGCTTATACAACGCACGCATTCTTTAAAGGCTTCCAAGAAGGTTATTTAACAATGGATACACTAGCATCATTTGTTTTTGGAATTATTATCATTAATGCAATCAAAGAAAAAGGAGCAAAAACCAATCGACAAATTATCGCAATTTGTGCAAAAGCTACGGCTATCGCTGCCGTTATTTTAGCTCTTATTTATAGCGCATTGTCCTATATGGGTGCTTCAAGCGTATCAGAGCTTGGACGTCTTGATAACGGAGGTACGGTTTTGGCTGAAGTATCGAATTACTACTTTGGCTCTTACGGAGGAATTCTTTTAGGTCTGATGATTACCGTTGCTTGTTTAACGACAAGTGTAGGCCTTGTAACATCTTGTTCATCTTTTTTCCATAAGTTGTTTCCAAAGGTCTCTTATAAGTTGATTGCTGTCATTTTATCAGCATTCAGCGCGGTTGTAGCAAACTTTGGCTTAACGGAATTAATCGCTATTTCAGTTCCAGTCTTAACAGCTATTTATCCGTTAGCTATAGTGTTAATTGCTTTGACATTCTTACATCCTTTATTTAAAGGACGTTCAGAAGTTTACCAAGTAAGCCTTCTTTTCACGTTTATCGTTAGTTTGTTTGATGGCTTAAATGCTGCTGGATTCAAAATCGCGGCAGTAAACGATCTGTTTACATCGATTCTACCTATGTATGGAGTGGGTCTCGGCTGGGTAGTTCCTGCTATTGTAGGAGGATTAATCGGTCTTGGCATTACCTTCCTTCGTACAAATGATAATACGAACAGAAACACTTCAAGAAAATTGATTAAATAAAAAGAGGATGCATTTGCATCCTCTTTTTATTGTGGCGTTTTATAAATAAGGAGTTTTTTTCTCCGTTAACTTCACTTCTTCCTTTAACACACGTTTTTCATATAGATATTTATCCGTTCGTTGAAAATGATGTTTATCAGCTTTTTCTTTTTCAGATGTGGTCGGAAGCACTCGACTATTAGAAGCATCTGATACTCCAAACGTTTCATTTTGATAAGTAGCATACGGAGCTACAAAAAACACTTCTTCAACAGCCTCTCTAGAAACTTCTTTTGTGAAAATCGTGTCATTGTATGGAATAAATCCATTTGCTGGTGGATAATAGTTATCAAATTTGAACTCTGGAACAATTTCCTCGTTTCGAGACCCTGTAAACCCATTAAGCGTACATGGAGGTCCATAATTATTACTAATTAATTCCTTTTAGTAGGTCTCAAAAATAAAACACACCATCTATTTTAGATGGTGTGTGAAGTATAGTAAGTAATTAAGAAATTTGTTTAAGTTCTGATGAGAGTTTTAAAAACTCTTCTTTATTTTTCATCAATAGCGTGCGGTCGATTTCTTCTTTTAGCTGTGCTTTACGAAATTCTGCAATCGCCTTGTCTAAAATCATCTCAGCGAATAATGCATCAAGCACCTTTCCGTTGGATTTTTGCGGTGAATTAAGTAAATTCTTTTTCATAAGAAATCAACTCCTTGGCTTTTTTATAATATAACACAAATATTCTGACTTTTCAATCATTTAAACCAAGTATTTTAAATCTATTTTTTTATATAAAAAGGCCGCCCTTTTGTTATAAAGCGCGGCCTTTTATTACGAATCTGCGGCTTTTTCTTTTACTTCCGCATAGTAGTTTTCATATTCAATAAATTCAGGAGCTTGATGAGCTGCCATGATACCGTGGTAGCTGATATCTAAGCCCACTTCTTCTTCTTCTTCCGTAGACCGAAGCGGAACCACCAAGGAAATAACCTTTAACCCTATCCACGTCGTAACAAATCCCCAAGCGCATAGAGCCATTAATCCAAGAAGTTGAACGCCAAGTAACGTCCAGCCCCCTCCTGTAAACACACCGCCGTCTGTAGAAAACAAGCCCACAGCCAACGTGCCCCATATTCCCGAAGCAGCGTGTACAGGAAAAGCTCCTACAGGATCGTCGATTTGACGTGCTTCGAGCCAGTTTGTAGCTGCCATCATTAATAAGCCAGATACAGCTCCAATAAAAATAGCAGATGGTGTGTTAACAAAAGCGCACCCGGCCGTAATGCCAACCAGTCCGGCAAGCGATCCATTTATTACAGAAGGTGCATCTGAACGGTTGTAGCGAAATAAAGTATAAAATAAAGTAGCTGCTCCGCCTGCTGCTGCTGATAACATTGTGACAATAGCAATGTGACCAATTCTAACGTCAGTGGCACTTAGCGTACTTCCTGCATTAAACCCAAACCATCCAAACCATAATAAAAAAGCACCAACTGAGGCAAGCGGCAAATTGCTTGGAAGAGAAACGGAACTAATTCCATTCTGCGTAAATTTCCCTTTTCTTGGTCCAATCATTATTGCAGCTGCTAAAGCTGAAAAACCGCCTAGCGCATGAATGACTGCCGAACCGGCAAAATCAAGCATTCCTAGCTTACTAATCCATCCGCCTCCCCAAATCCAGTGGCCGGCTATAGGATAAATAAATGTAGTCATTAAAATGGCATATAAAAGGTATGCACGGAAATTAATTCGTTCTGCTACCGCTCCAGAAACGATCGAGATGACTGCAATCACAAACGCACATTGAAACAGCCAAAACGTTTCAAGCCCAATTGGAATGTCAAGGTGCGATAAATTACCTGAGAGCGCAAAACCGCTTTTACCGACAACTCCACCTAAATCATCTCCGTACATTAATCCAAACCCAATTAAATAGAAACAAAGCGTTCCTATTGTAATATCAGCGAATACTTTCATAATAATATTCACGCTATTTTTATAGCGGACAAACCCTGCCTCTAGCAAGGCAAAGCCGCCTTCCATTAACAAAATCATCGCGGCTGTTAACACAACCCACGTCGTATTTATACCTAAACTTAGTTCATTAACACTCATATCTCCGCGCCTCCACTGCTTTTTAGTCGTTTTATTTCTTGTACAATAGCAGGCGAAAGCGTAATTTCACTTGTTTCTTCATTTTCCGCTTTTATTAATTCAAGAACTTCATGAAGTTCTCGCATTTGTGCTTTAAGGTGATCAATTTTTTTAAAACGTTCCTTTACGTATACCATATACTCGACCGCTTGATGCTGACTTAAAGGACGCCCGGTAAAAAATTTACGAAACGGTGATAGTGACTGATACCAAGCTTCTTCAGCACGTTTCTTCTCTTCGTATTTACTAATTTTCATTTTTATATCTTCTATTTCTTGTGCTTTAGCTTCTTTTAACTTCATTATAAATTCAATTAGTTTTAATTGAGGCAATGTAACGACCACATTATGATAAAGTTCATCCACTATAACCATGTTATATCTCCTTACATAAGATGTTATATTTAGATTATATGTAGAACACTATAGTAAGTCAATGTAATTTTTTGAAAACTCTTTAAATAGTAAATGCGCCCTATCTTTTTACTACTTATAGAATATTAAGTTCGTATGTGTTGAAATATGACGTTATTTGTTTTATCGTAGGAAGAGGAATTATGTTAGTTCCCTATTTTAATTTTATTTACCTAGGCAATTATTCGCTTTATTTCTTATAAACTTTTATTAAACAAAGGGTTACGAGGTTCTTCACTTATTTTTTCAACGAAATGAGTTGATTTTATCTCGTATTAAAATTAAAATAGAATTATGTGCAAGATTTCACAACTTCACAATGTAGTTTGAAAGTCTAGCAGATAACTAGGAACTACATATGCAACAGTATCCAGCAAAGGAGGACTTTTCATGTCTCAATCAACTATTCAAAAATCAGCTGCAGAGGAAAATGCTGCTGTACAAACAGAAGCGGCAGTTAACAAAGGTCAAGCGGATGTGTTAGATCAATTGTTAAAGCCTGAAGTACAAGAAGCTCTTACTGTTCTTGTAGATAATTTACCAAAATTATCTGAAATGGTAACGGTGCTTACAAAAACTTACGACGTTGCGCAATCATTATTAACTGACGACGTATTAAAAGAAGATCTACTTGGTGGAGTAAAAGAATTTATCGAGCCGGTAGAAGGAACAGTAAAAGGTCTTGCAGCTACTGCAATCGAAGCAAACGATCGTGCAGAAGCAAATGCTTCTAACTCAATCGGTTTATTCGGTTTATTACGCATGCTTAAAGATCCACAAGCTCAAAAACTATTCCGCTTTGCACAAGCGTATTTAGACATTACAAACGAAAAACAAAAATAATTTTCATTAAAAAGTGTGGACGGAGGATCGACTATGTCAAAACATATTTTAATTTTAGGCGGCGGTTACGGTGGTTTATTAACTGCAATGACAGCTCGCCAACACCTAAGTGCGGATGAAGCAAAAATTACAGTAGTGAACCGTTTTGCTACTCACCAAATCATTACAGAATTACACCGTCTAGCTGTAGGCGGCGTTTCTGAACAAGCGGTAGCTTTACCACTTGATAAATTACTTAAAAACTACAACGTTGATTTAAAAATTGCAACGGTAAAAGAAATCTCACCAGATCAACGTGAAGTATCTCTTGAAGATGGTACAAAATTAAGCTACGACTACCTTGTTACAGCTTTAGGTAGTGAAACTGCTTACTTCGGTATCCCTGGTTTAGAAGAGCACAGCTTCGTTCTTAAATCAGTAAATGATGCAAACCGTTTACGTGCACACGTAGAAGCTTGTATCGCTGAATACAGCAAAACAAAAAATAAAGCTGACGGTACAATCGTAGTTGGCGGTGGCGGATTAACAGGTATCGAACTTGTTGGTGAATACGCTGACTTAATGCCAAGCCTATGTCTAAAACACGGTGTTGATCCAAAAGAAATTTCTCTATACTGTGTAGAAGCAGCTCCTACAGTTCTTCCAGGCTTCCCTGCTGAATTAGTAGAGCGCGCTCAATCAAGCTTAACAAAACGTGGCGTTACATTCGTTACTGGTACACCTGTAACAAAAATGGATGCTACAACTGTTGAACTTAAAGACGGCAGCAAAATCGAAACAAAAACAATGGTATGGACTGGCGGAGTTCAAGGTAACTCTGTAGTTGCTAACTCAGGTATCGAAGTAAACCGCGGTCGTGCACTTGTAAATGAATTCTTACAATCTACATCTCATAAAGATGTATTCCTTGCTGGTGACTCAGCGGTTGTAATGGGTCCAGAAGGTCGCCCTTACCCACCTACTGCTCAATTAGCTTGGCAAATGGGTGAAGTTGTAGGCGTGAACTTAGCAGTAGCTATTCGCGGCGGAGCAATGGAATCATTCGTTCCTGTCTTCTCTGGTACACTAGGAAGTCTTGGACGCAAAGATGCAATTGGTACAATCGGCGGAAACAAAACGCAATTAAAAGGTTTACCAGCATCACTTATGAAAGAAGCAAGTAACGTTCGTTACTTATCTCATATCAAAGGATTATTCGCATTAGCTTATTAATCCGTCTTAAAGCGAAAGAGGAATTCTCCTCTTTCGTTTTTTTATTTACATAAGCCAAGAAATAAGAAGCGGCAGCGTAACCAGCGATAAAATAGCACTAATGACAAAAGCAGATGCCGTTTCGTTTTCCAAGCTTTCAAACCTCAAAGCAATGG
>NZ_JBMPZA010000018.1:0-11331 GCF_049368575.1 Priestia sp. 40 | reverse complement strand
TGAAATGCTTTAATTGATGCTATGGGTCCTAATATAAAAAATGTTCAAGGTCTAAACTAGTAGTCAAATTAGAATATCTCATAGATACAAAAAAGGGTATAAGAACAATTGTATTTTTCTTATCTGTAGCACAACATTTAAGAGAACAAAACTTACTTGTAGCTCGTATTGGTTTATATTCTTTCCTACAGATTTTACATTTTTTAATTGAATGTTTGATATATGCCTTTCCTTTACACTTCTGAGAACAATATTTTGCATTTTTGTTATAACTTTTAAATTCAGAATCGCAAATCTGACAAAAAAATTGAGCCAAGTTGCTAATCACTCCTGCTAATAATGGTTGCAATTGTAGTATACAAAATGAATTTTAAAGCTTGTTGCTAATGAAGTCCATTATGATAACTAGGTTTGTATGTGATATGCAGTCGAAAAATAGAAAAAACTCCTGGTTCCTGTTCAGGAGTTTTTTCATGGATTATGGCGAGATGATGATATGAATCATCTTGGATAGTGTTCTCGAGAAGTGAAGTTTTATTCGTATAGGCAAGTTACCTATATGATTATTAGTGAATACAATAATATAGGCTTATACTTTGCTCTTAGTATTAAGTTTATTGCCCTAGAATCCTTATATTTTGTTTTTTTAAAAAAAGTACCCTTTGGATTTTAGATTCTAATGGGTACTTTTTATTATCAGAAAGTATGTCTTTAACGACAGGATAGATCATTATGGATAATCAGTTAAAAGAAATCTTTGGTGCTTGGTTAGCAGCTATTGGAACCGTTACAGCTGCTGTAGGCAGTACTCCCTTCCGTTCATTAGGAAGCAGTTTCAGAAAAGATTTAAATTTGATAGGGAATGAACTACAGGCCGTGGGAAACGCTCTAGAGGCTGATGGACAAGGAGAAGAGAATCTTGAGAGGCTTGGAAATGAACTTCAATCTGTTGGGAATGTGACCGTAATTTCTGGGCTTGTCGTGGATTTTAAAGATACAACACAACAGAAACTGATTATTAGTGGAAATTGGATTCAAGCTTTAGGTGGAGCTACTGCTTTAGGAGATGAATTTCAAGATACGTCAAATATAAATGAAATCTATAATATCATTGGAAATTTACTTCAAGTTATTGGAAATTCACTACAAGCTTTAAGTGGTATAAATGAATTAAAAAGCAATTATATAGAGAATAAAGAAACATCTAAGAAAAAACAAGATAATCATAACACTATATGGTCATTAGATGTTGTGGGGAGTTGGATTCAGGCAATTGGATCTGTTATTTCATTAATTGGACAGATTCAAGAGGAAAGTGAAGAACAAAGCAATGAAGACGAAGAAACTGATTCTACAGATAATGATCAAAAACAAAACAATGCCTCACAAGAGGATAGGAGGAGATATGAGGATGTCATACCAAATAAATATTTTTAATATGGATATTAACTATTGCAGTAAAGATGGAAACATTAATGTAAATGGTGCAATAAATGTAAATGACTACTTAAAGGATAAAGGCAATAATATAAATTCTTCAGCAGCTAATAATCAAAAGTAGTAAATTTTTATTTTCTAAATGTTTAAAGTGACTGTTAGAATCAAAATTTCTAGCAGTTACTTCTTCTTATAAATTTGAAGATTACAAATAGAAACTAGAAGAAGCCACTGGGACTAGCAGTAGTTTCTTCTAGTTCAAACTATGTTTTTATTGATGACCTTAATCATCATGAGTAGTTCAGGTTGTTTATTTTTATGTTTCTTTATAGTTTTGAGTCTTTTTACTTCTTCATTCCTCTATACTTACAGGGTTATAACCGTAAGCATTAGCAAGATCAGTGTAGATAGAGAATATTAAAACGCTAATCCAAATTGCTCCGCCAATTAAATAGAACAGATATTTAAATAGATTTTTCATATTTTGATTCCTTTCAACAAAAGAAAAAAACACTTATTTCTTCAAGTGATTTTTTCTTTTTTAATGCGCATTCATGGATACTAAAAGCTTCTTCTTTTTTAATTTGTGTTGAATATGTTTTTTAATTCATCCAAAACAGAAATAACACTTGATCTTATGAGACCAAGTGTTATTTCTGTTTCATTTTGTAAGGTTGTTTAGTCTTCTTTTTAAATACTATGTTTATTTTGGATAGAGCATAACTTTTACTTAATCTTACATAAAAAAACCATCCAATAGTCTTGTTTCCTTTAGGTACACGTGCCTTATATCCCGCATATCATGTTAATGTGACACGAATATTTCATTAAATTGGTACGCTCCTTAGACATGTCCCTATTGGTCAGAGTATTGTTTAATTGGAAAATTTCATTCTTGAAAAAGCTCAAAGGTTCTTTGAGCTTTTTTTATCTATGGTTCTATATTTGAGTGTTTCTTTTAGCAGGAGATATTATTTTGTGTTTAAATACTAGCACTATATTTTTAGAACAAAAAGAAATGCGAGTAGAACAAAAGCTAACTCATAATGCAGGAGCAGCTAGTATTAGCTAGCTAAATGAAAGTGAAAGTATAAATGCTAGCTTTTTAAAAGATAGTACAAGTACTAGCAAAGTAGATGTAATTGATTTCTTAATCCATCATCCAAAAGAACGTTCAAAATGAGTGTATTGAAGTTGTTAATTTGATGATTTACTTATTTTGAATAGATTACTCAAGGCACAAATAGATATAAATAAAACAACAATAATTTTATATTTAAAAATAAAAATTTATTGTTAAACAACAAATTAGATGTTATAGTTTATTTGAAAACAAACATGTGAGGTGTATTTTATGAAAAAAGGTTCAACATTATTTCTAAAAATTGCAGTTTTACTAATGAGTATTCCAGTTTTTGCTTTATGTATATTTGGCATTATCCACTTAGCAAACAATCCGGCTAATCCTGAATATGCATACCTACTATACCCTGGTGTATCTATTATGTACGTATCTGCAATACCATTTTTTATCGCGCTGTATCAAGCTTTTAAACTTTTAACTTATATCGATAAAAACCAGGCGTTCTCTCAAATCTCAGTAAATGTTTTGAAGAAAATAAAATACTGTGCGAGTACAATTAGTATTTTATATGTAATTATGTTCCCTTTTGTCTTCCTTATGGCTGACAAAGATGATGCTCCAGGCCTTATAGTATTTGGTATGGTTCCTATTTTTGCTTCTATGGTAATCGCAGTGTTTGCTGCTGTCCTCCAAAAACTTTTAAAAGAAGCAATTAATATAAAATCAGAAAATGACTTAACGGTCTGAGGTGATTAAAATGGCCATTATTATTAATATTGATGTCATGCTAGCTAAAAGAAAAATGAGTGTAACAGAACTTGCAGAAAGAGTTGGAATAACCATATCTAACCTTTCTATATTGAAAAATGGAAAAGCAAAAGCAGTTAGATTTTCAACACTTGAAGAAATTTGTAAAGCATTGGATTGCCAACCAGGAGATATTTTAGAATATCAAGCAAATGAGGAAAAAGAGGATTAATATATTTTCCTGATACTTCGTTTTATTTCAGATCAAAAAACAAAAAAGCTATCCTAAGGGCTGATAGCTTTTTCTATTTGTACATTAGATTGTAAGTGGAGTTTACAATGCTTATCTAGTAGTTTGTTCAAAGTTAGAGCTAATATGTAACATTTTTGTGGTAATTAAAAGAAGATTGATTATACCAAAGGGTTCTTCCATAGTCATTGGAAGAACCCTTTTCATTTACACTCTGTTATTTACTAGAATTTTGGTTTTTATTTGCAGAAGCTTGAGCGTTTTGACGTTTAACGTGTTGTACGTCAGTTTCGCTTGCAAATTCTGTACCGTATTTGCCAGAAGAAGCTTGAGCATTCTTTTGCTTCACGTGTTGAATATCAGTCCCTGAAGCAGTCTTGTTAGCATATTTGTTGTTTTCCATTGCTATCACCTCCACAAGAATTAATATATCCAAGTGGCTGTGCAGTATCCTTAAAAGTATTTGGTAAGAAAAACTTGAAAACTTTATAAGAATCTGGGCACATACTATAAAAAACAAGCTTTAAAAGCTATATTCAATAAACTTTAAGTTGATTTAAGTTGCCTTAAGGCAACTATTTTTTTGAATAAAAGAAATAGAAAGACCTGCTGTTTACTCCCAGCAGGTCTTTCTATCAGGTAACACGTACAAGAAATTATTATGGACGAGATATTTATTGGAAATATCGTAAATAGTTTGTTCAAATATTTTATATACTATACAAAGTCAGTAGCATAAACACTGTTTCTAAGTCGCACCTAGCTTCCTTAAAAACGATTTTTAACGATTAAAGGCTAAGATCTGGACCTTGATTTTTGTTTCTATTTATAGAGCTGCTTCTGAATCTTCTAAGGTGTTTGCTTTGTTGTGCTTGTTCCTCACTACGTGTAGCTTGTTGAATCGCATTAAAGATGCCTGAGACTGTTTCTATGATGTGCTCTTTAGTTTTTATCTGCTTTTCTATGGTTGGGATTACTTCTTGCTCAAGTCCTCTAATTTCGCTTTGTCGCTTGTTTAAATCATCTAGCCCTTTATATCCTTTTTCTTTAAGATTTTCTCTGTAATGCTTCGCCTCATGTTGCAATTCTTCATAGTGCTGACGTGCTTTCTTTGAAACCAAGCGTTTAGCTGCTTCGCCAGGGCTGTTGCTTAAGGTATCAAGTTCTTTTTCTGCTTTTTCAAGGCTAGTAACTTGGCTTTTTATATTATCTAGATGATCTTTTTCCGTCTGAAAGATTTTTAGGTCTTTCTTTAGCTTGTATAGATCGTCTTGTTGATTTTTAATTGCTTTTTCAATGACTTCTAACGTTACAGGAGTCTTTTTGGCCATATCTATATGTTTCTCTAGTTTTAATGCATTCCCATAGCTTAAATATTTTCCAGCTATCTTTAAATCCGGATAGTGAGAGCTCACTTCACGAATTTTAGCTGTTTTAATGGCTTCCTCAGCTTGTAACAGTATTTTTGTTTCCACTTGAATTTGCTTTTTCTCGTATTTAATTTGATGCAGACGATCCTCTTTCTGTTGGGAGAAATCTCTATAGCGTTCATAGAATTCTTCTTCATTTGAAAAACGAAGAGATTCTTTGTATTCTTTGATGCTGCTTTCATAGTTTGCTTTATTGCCTTCTAAATCAGAGATTTTATCAAGGTAACGACGTTTCATCATATTATTTTCTTTCATTTTAAACGGATTGAGTGATCCCTTGAGTTCGTCTACTTTCTCTTCATTCTGCTTAATTTCACGTTCCAAATCCTTAACACGGTCATAAGAATTACTGACGTTAAGGAACTGTTGTTGTTGAACATGGAAATGACGTTCAATTGGGTCGTGACGATTGCTCATTTTTCGTAGTTCTTCATGGCGGTTGTAGACACCTTCCAAGGAAACGACTTCTTGGTTTAAAAGAGAGGCAGCCTTTTGAATCTGTGTTTTCTCAACATCTGTAGAGAAGCTAAATTGCTTCTCTTTTTCTTTCATTTTTTGTAGATGAGCTTCTTTTTGGTGGCGGTAAGCCTGTAGGTCTATAACGACTTGGTTATACTCTTGGCGCTCTCGGTTAACTTGGCCACGCTCGCTTTGCTTCCCTTTCTTCTCCATATCATGAGCCACATGCCCTAAGTGAATGGTTGGAAGAACTTCAAGTCCACGCTTTTCATGAGAAAGGTGCGTAATACGCTCTTTACTTTGGGCTTGTTCTAATGCTTGGTTTGCATAGTTCGCCCATTGTTCACGAATGGATAGGCAACCTTCGCTATTTTTGACGTACCCACGATTATTTTCTTTTGCATTGGCAAAATCAGCATTCCAATCACGATTCTTTTTGCCAAAGCCATCTTGTTCTAAGTTTCTCATTGTTAACATGATGTGAGCGTGAGGGTTATTTACATCGTCACGATGGATAGCGATGTCGGCCACCATTCCTTTTTGAACAAACTCATATTGTGCAAAGGACTGAATCAGTTCTTTTTGTTGCTTACGATCTAATTCAATAGGCAAAGCAATGTTCAGTTCACGTGCTAGTTGTGAGTCTTTTCGCTTCTCCACTTTTTCAATTTCGTTCCATAAACGATTACGGTCTTTCATCCATTCTGGCGCATCGGAAGGGGTCAGAATCATGGTTTCTGGTTGTACATGGCGAGCATAGAACTTTTGCTCGTCCGTACGTTCATCATGTAGTTTTTCGCCACTGCGATAAGCAGCTGCAGCGACAGCTGATTGTCCTTTTGAACGGCTGATAATTTGCATCGACAGATGGTAAATAGCCATGATTCTTTCCTCCTTACTTGTAAGTATTTTTGTTTTTGGAATAAGTTGATGAGAGCACAAAGTGCGTTAATCAACGTTTTTGATGAAAGCATCATCATGAACACCAAAGGTGTCAGATGGTGATTTCATCTTTGCCGATAGGCAAAAAGCTTTTATGTAATTCGCCATTTAGGCGAATGGGTCTTTGGTTTTGTCTTTTTGTTCCGAAGGAACCGCACACATCGGTACGATGTATAAGTGCGCCCTTATCTCTTCGATCTAAGGGAATTATACCACATCCTGGTGAGAGAATCTATGCTAAGGATACCAATTTATCTCAATTTTTGATATAATCCATTTAAACATTAGAGAACAAGAAAAGGAGATGATGGCGGGTGCCCAAGAAGCGAACAGATGAAGAAATTCTTCAGGAGTTAGAAGAGAAAATTGAGAAGATGAAAGCGAAGAAACAACAAGTTGAAGCGCGTAAAAAGGAAAAAGAGAGAAAAGAAAGAACAAGACGACTGATTCAAGTCGGCGCGATCTTTGAGAAATATTTTGAGATTCAAAGTGAAGAAGAAGCAGAAAAGATTGCGAAGGCATTACAATCTTATGTAGGTAAAAACAAAGATAAGATTTTAAATCATGATGTGGTTGTAAAAGAAAAAAAGAAAGCAGCAGCCGAAGTAGCTGTTTCTGAAGAATAAGGATCTGTAGGAGCCTATGATGAAATGTTCATATTGTAATTCAGAAAATAATCTTAAGGATGAAGCATGTTCTATTTGTGGAGCAGCTTTACATATAAAGCGTCCTCAACTTAAGGAATATGTGAGTTTACAAGATTCAGCTTTGTCATTCCAGGAGCTTCAAAGTTTTCATACTTATGATTTATTAATCTTGCTTCGATTAGTTCGAGAAGAGCGTTCAAAAAGCTACAATTTGATGAGAACGGTTCAGAAAGCTCCAGATGGGGCTGAGATTGATAAAAGTGTCATAGAGTTCGGAGAAAGCGAATATCGCCTTTATACGGCTCGTATGAAGCTCATAGAGGGTCTTTTGGTAGATCGGATGGGGTACAAGCCTAAGCGAGTGGATGATAAGCTGCTTGCAACATTAAAACATCGAATGGAGTCGAAATAGCCTTGCATTCATGAAAGATTTGGTAGAAAATTAGACATAAGAAAAAGCCCTCAAGTTTTGGTCGACTCGGAGGACTTCTTCTTAAACAAATATTAAGGAAGGGGTTAACCTTCTATTGTACATATTATTATAAAAGCATTATAACATAAGTTGGTTAATTCCTTCCACAAAAACCGGGGGAATTATAAAAATGAAAAAAGTAAGTGATTTACAAAATTCGTTAGATAAAGCTGAGCAAAAAGCCAGACTAAGAGACTTTGAAAAAGATCAAAACTCCTTTCAAAAAGCAGAAGATCTAAAAAAATCATTATTAGAGCAATTAAAAGAAATTACAGGTGAAGACCATTTTGTTGGAACTAGTAAAGATCCATTTGCAGGGGAGCCATTTAATCAGACTATGCATAGGAATTTAGATTTATTAAATCAGATTGATTATTTAACACAAGCTGAAGGGGATTTCTTATTTAGAATTCAACCATATTTAGAATTTAAAAGTAATGCAATTATTCGAAGAGAAGATAAGTTTAAAAAGAATAAGAAGAATACTGTAGATCTTGAAGATGATTATGAACTTGTTCAGTCCGCAACAGTTTCTGATATTGCTGAAATGATTGGTAAAACAAGAGCCAATACATCAAAAATAATGCAATCTTTAAAAGAGAAAGAGATTTTACTTAATCCAGAAGGAGCAGGACAAATAATCGACAACGGACGTACTGTTAGTCCGCGCACATGGATTGTAAATCCTTATATTATGATTTGTGCGCCACGCAAGAACAAAGTTCAATTAGATAGATTAACGATGCGTTTATTCCAAAACTCTCTAAAAAACCTTAAGGATCAAAACGGTAAAAAGGTAAAATTACCAGCTAGATTCTTTTAATACTATTTTTCTTTAAAAAGCACTTTGAAAAATAAAGTGCTTTTTTATTTTGTTAAATATTAGGTGTATCGAAAACGATACATTTCCGTTTGTTTTTGTATCGAAAACGATACACCCCTAAAACTGCCTTCAGACTAGTCATATCAAGGGTTTGGAGTGAATTTTTGTTTTGTTCCCTATTATCACTATTATTTAATAGCAATTCGCTGTTAGAATTGCAAGGGTCTTTTTATACTTTTTTCGTTTTAAAAAATCAGCCATTAAGGCAAGATGGCCGCCTCAAGGCGGACCAATTTTTATGTTCTTAATGTATGATTCATCAGGCACACATTTAGTTTTAAGCTTGAAATTAAAAGGCCATCTCTATAGACAGCCTTCCAAACCATTTATTTTACTTACCTAATAATCGAGCAAAAAATCCTTTTTTCTGTTCTTCTTCATTTTGTTGTGTAGCAGCTATTTCTAAATATTGCTCTTGCTGTTGTTTTTGAGAAGAACGTATATATTCCATCATTTCTTTATCTCGATTACTGATTCTGATGGCCAAGCGTTCTTCAAGTTCTTTTAACTGTTTGTTCATCTGTTCCTGTTCTGAGCGTCTCCTGTTCTCAGACTCTTCTAAAGAAGTTTTATAATGATCTAACATTTCTAATAATTTATTATTAATAGATTGTTGCTGTTCAAATTGATTTTTCATTGTATTTAATACAGCATCTGTTGTGCGATTGTTATGTTCTTGGGTCACACTTAACTCACGGTTATTTTCTTCTTTTTTTAAGTGTTCCTCTTGTGTTCCTGATGAGGAACGGTTTCTGTCAAATCCTTTTATAACAGTCATTGCAGCTATCTCAAGAGATAATTTTTTTTCTTGAATAGCATATTTCAGATTTGATAATAAGGACTGATCGGTAACAGAATAGTAACGTTTTTTTCTGTTATCTTTAACAAACTCATATCCATGCTTTTCTAGCTCGATACACCATTTTCTAATATTACTGGAAGTTGTATTTAATCGCTTGGCCATTTCTTCAGCGTTTATCGTATCCTGCTTCTCATTCATACTTGGCCTCCGTTCCTAATGTGTGATCGTTGTGATCCTTTTGTGTTCTTTATATAATACAATTTTATTTAAATAAATTCGAGAGACCTTTGTTATATCCTTTAGCTTAGTAAAATTTAAAGTGTAGTTTTGTACAAGACTCTAACTTGTCCGTTAAAAATAAAAGAGCAATCTCGGCATTTGCAAGCGAGATTGCCCTTTCATAAGGGTTTGTCCATACGTATTCTAAGTATGGAACATAAGTAGATTACTATGTTATGTACTCAAGACTATCTTGAATGTGCTGCTATATATACAAAATAAAAAGAGCAACCTCATCTTTGTCATAGGAGAGTGAGGTTGCCTTCAAATACGTTGAAATCTGAAGTAATGACTGCAACTATAACATATATTGGATATTAATGCTAATTTAAAGAAATTACACATATGAATAAAAGGTGCACTTTTTATTCATTCTTTCTCAACTTATCCTTCGACGAAAGCCTTTCACATCAAGGATGTATAAAAAGCTGCATAATTCATGAAGAGTGCCTCTTGAAGAACCCTTACCTACCAAGGGTTCTCTTTTTGTATGTGTTCCGGAAAGAGTCATTATGTTAACTAACTTTGTATATCATATACAGCTTAAAAATAAAAAAACTCCTGCTGTTGGCCAGGAGTTTTTTCAGTAACGTATCAAGTTATTAAAAGTGATACCTCACGTATCTTGAGTAGTTTGCTCAAATTATTGTTTGATATTCAGATTGCTTATTAATAGGCACTGTATTCATGTTAATTTGTCTCAATACATCTTCATATTTGAAATCCTGATCAATCTTTAGGATTATTTTTTTAGGTTCATTTTTATATTTCTGGATTAGCTTTAATAGCAA
This sequence comes from Priestia sp. 40, assembly GCF_049368575.1. Lineage (NCBI taxonomy): Bacteria > Bacillati > Bacillota > Bacilli > Caryophanales > Bacillaceae > Priestia > Priestia sp. 40. Next base: position 1,108 of record NZ_JBMPZA010000018.1, on the reverse strand, counting down.
TGGACGTACATGTTTATCGAATATGTTTAACTTTGTTACGCCTCGTTTTAAATTTTCTAAATTACTTGAACCTAATCTTTTATGACATCTCTCTAAGCAAACTTGAAAAGGTACGTCTAGAAAGATAATAATATCTGCTTTTTTAAATCTTTCTTCATAAGTTTCTTTATAACCCCAACCTTCTACTACCCATGTGTCTTTATCCAATAATTTGTTTAATTCTCTTGAAAAATGTCTGATTTGTTGCCTGGTAGGAGAAGGAGTTGTTTTTAAAAATTTTAGTTTTTCATCCATTTCAAAGAATGGAAGTGAAAGATCTTGGCTTAACTTTTTCCCTAGAGTAGTCTTTCCTGCACAACCATTTCCAATAATACATATCTTAGACATGTTTCACCCTCCTCTTTGGAATTGACAGTTAAATTACTGTCCTAATCACTGTTATGTATATGTCCATTATCTGGGACATTATTATTTTTCTAGAATCAATATAAAATAACAGCAGGCTTAATCCTGCTGCTATACTAAGCATTTACTTCTGGTAAATGGTTTTATGTTAACTAAGGCTGTATACCATATACAGCTTGAAAACAGAAAAAACTACTAGCCCATTAAGGACCAATAGTTTTTTCATGACATAAGTTAGTTGTGATGTTTTTATACATCTTGTGTAGTTTGCCCTATGTAAATAAATGCATTCACAGAAAGTAGTCTCTGTGAATGCATTTATTTACATAGGAATCATTTTATCTTTTATGATCAAAAACCGTATGATTAGTAAAGTGAGCGTAACTAATCGTACGACTTGTATTATCTATGTTTGATGAACAGATTAGTTTTCTTTTTACAAAGTACATTATAAAAAAGAAAAATGAAAATATGATGAAAATACAATGAGTTATATAGCTTTAAAAAATAAAAAAATCAAACATGTTGTCAACTAGAATTTGAAGTATAAGAAAGAAAAAAACTCCCCATGTGGTAGGGAGTTTTTTTCTAAGTATCGAGATATTGCGTTCAAAAGGATACTTTAGGTATCTTCAACAGTTTGTTCAAAATTTGTAGAAGGTATACGAACTTTAAATAGTAAATTTGCATTTAGTAAAGTGTA
>NZ_JBMPZA010000017.1:0-340659 GCF_049368575.1 Priestia sp. 40 | reverse complement strand
TGTTATGTACTGATCATTATTGGTTGTGAAACCGATATTAACCCTACTTTACGAAGCTGAGGGACTGGTTTTTGGTACGTGAAACGTTTCTGCACATTTTCGTCCGCTCACCGATGATAACGAAGATTCGGTTGAAATTTTTTTTTAGATTACTTTATAGAACAGCTTCCTTGGAATTTGAAGTTATCGGAATCTGTAAAGACGGAGAGCAGCTCGTACAGGAAGTGATGGTTAAAAGTCCAGACCTTTTGCTTGTAGACATTAATATGCCTACGATTAACGGTGTAGATGCAATAAAAAGTGTCTGCGCATTAAGCCGAATTTAAAGTTCATTTTTATTACAGGTTATGATGAATTTGCTGTGAAGGCATTTGAACTGTCGGCACTCGACTACATTGTAAAACCGATTGAAAAAACAAGGCTTTATATGGCTTTAGAGCGGGCTAAAAATTCCATTGGAATTGATAAAAATCAGTTGAAAAAGCCAAGTGATCAATTAAAGAGGCTGCCTGTAAAATTTAATGGGTCTACTTATTACATTCCAATTGATCAAATTATTTTTATCGAAAAATCAGGGAAGAAATGCTTAATTTATACTCAATCACGTGTCTATGAGACATATGAAAATATCAGTGATATCTATATGTATTTGAATCCTTCGGTATTTAGTCAAACACATCGGTCTTATATCGTAAATTTACAGAAAGTTTCACACATAACGCCGAAAAATGAGACATATCTTGTTTATTTTTTAGAAATTGATGAATATGCTCATATCTCAAAATTAAAAATCCAAGACGTTCAAAAACAGCTGCATCAGTTAATGACAAATTAAGAGATGCTGCTGCTTCTAAAATAGTCATGTTGATAAAAGGACGAAGCTTATGTAAGTTTCGTCTATTTTATGTGTCTGCTTTTGGAAAAAATGATAGTAATATAGTTTTTATGAGGAAAGTTAGATAGAAGAAGTAACGTTGAATTGAAAGGAAAGAAAATGATTTCAATTACTGGTCACTATAATGAATTTACCGTATTTCTTGCTGTCATTGTAGGGATTCTTGCCTCTTATACAGCACTTGATATTATGAGCAAAATGATGAAAAAACAGCGGAACAATTATTTATGGCTTACTCTGTCAGCAACTTCAATGGGGATTGGAGTAGGAGCGATGCACTATATTGCGATGCTTGGTTATTATGTTCCTGTTAGCTTTCATTTTGATGTTGTACTTTCTGCACTTGCTTTGATAATAGCGATTAGCGGATCACTAGGTGCGTTTTGGACATTTTGGAAATGGCGCACGTCGGTATGGTCAGGGCTTATTTTGGGAAGCAGTATTGTGGGCACACATTATATTGCCATGGCAGCAATCGAAACAGAAGCACACATTCATTATTCCGTGCTATCTGTTTTGCTTTCTATCATCATCGCTCTGGTCGTTGCATTTTATGCGATGCACTTGTTTTTTCGGTCAAAAAATGTAAAAGCTAATCCATTCCTTAAACTTGTTAGCTCTATTTTGCTGGGTATTGGCATTTCAGCTATGCATTTTATCAGTATGTATGGAATGAAGCTCCATATTGAACACTCAGTTGTTAGAAGGTGGGGCCAGTGGCTGCCGTATCAAGCGCCATTTTCCAATATGATTGCAAGTATCACGATTACGCTACTTATTGTCTTCCTGCTTGTTGCTGCTTTTAAGCGTCAGGAAGAAGTGAGGGACAGTCAATTAAAAGAAGAGTATTATCAATCTCTTTTTAACTACAATCCCAATATTGTGTGTGCAGTTGATTTGTACGGCAATATTCAAACGATTAATCCAAAAGGAATCGAGCTGACAGGATACACGTTAAATAAAATGGAGAAAATTCCGTTTCCCTATATGTTTAGAGAAGCTGAAAAAGCTGAAGAATATATGTGGAAATCCCTGAGTGGAGACTCTGTTTATTATGAGGCAACGCTCATTCGCAAAGATAATCAGCCTGTATATGTTGAAGTAACGCAAATGCCTATTATTGTTCATGGTCAAATTAAAGGCAGTTACGTCATCGCCAAAGATGTAACAGACCGAAAAAAGGCTCAACAGCAGCTTTTGAATTTACAAAAAGATTTAAAACGAACGCTTTCACAGCAAGATGGTACTATTTTTAAGTTTGTGAAGAACAGTAAAGGATATGTCTATACGATGTGCGAAGGCAAAATGATTCGTGAAATGGGATATGAGGAAATAGATGTTGTCGGAAAAACACCTGATGAATTTTTACCTGAATCCTACGCAAGAGATAATAGGAGTTACTATGATAAAGCATGGGCGGGAGAGAAAGTGTCGTATGAAGTGCTTTTGAACGACTTTGCTTACTATACGAAGTTAACGCCTCATATCTACAAAGGAGAAGTACAAGAAGTTATTGGTTCTATAGTAGATATTACTGATCTTCACGAAGCAAGAGAAAAGCTGGCTAAAAGTGAAAGCATGTATCGATCCGTTCTTTCTACAATGTCAGAAGGCGTGGTGTTTCATGACCTTGAAGGTAACTTAATTGCTGCCAATGCGTACGCTGCTAAGATTCTAAACGTGCCTTATGACCAAATGTTATCGGTTAACCCGTTTGGTTTAGACTGGGAAATTATTCATCCTGACGGCACAGCTTTTGCACTCGAAGATATTCCATCAGTCCGCTGTCTTCATACAAAAGAGCCTGTGCGAAATACAGTCATGGGCATTTATTTAAATGAGAAAAAGTTGACGTGGCTTTCGGTGAATGCTGAACCTCTTCAAGAGAGTAAATATTATAAAGGCGTAGTTGTCACATTTTATGATATTACGAAGCAGCAGGAACAAGAAAAAGACCTGCTTCATTCTAATCAGCAAATGATTATAGCAAAAGAAGAAGCCGAAAAAGCAAATCAAGCCAAGTCTGAATTTTTATCAAAAGTCAGCCACGAACTTCGTACGCCTTTAAACAGTATTTTAGGCTACGCGCAGATATTGGAAGAGCAAGGGGAAAAAGATTTAACAGAAAAACAATTGAATCGTATACGGAAGATTTTAAAAGCAGGCAATCATCTTCTTTATTTGATCAATGAAACGCTTGATTTATCAAAAATTGAATCCGGTCACTTAGCGATCAATCTTGAACCAGTGTCAGTAAAAGAGGCTATTGAAGACGCACTTAAAATTATGAAACCATTAGCAAAAGATAAGCATAGTATATTTTATACTCGCTTTCACGCCTACCAAGAAGTCTTTGTTGAAGTAGATGAACTTCGGTTTCAGCAGATCTTATTAAATCTGCTTACAAACGCCATTAAATATTCGCCTGCTTATCGCGATATAACGATCTATACCGACATCACTCAGCATCACGTAACCATATCGATTGAAGATAAGGGCTTTGGAATTCCCCATTCAGAATTGCATCGGATTTTTGAGCCTTTCTACCGTGTAAATAGACTAGAAAAAGACGGAACAGGAATTGGGTTGGCGCTTGTAAAACAGCTTGTTGTATTAATGAATGGAACGTGCGGAGTGCGAAGTGAAGAAGGAAAGGGCAGTACATTTTGGGTTCGTTTTCCTTTAGTACACCCACCTGTTCCTAAACAATTATCCAATGAAGGGGAAGCCGAGCTATTTTTAGGTTTTTCCATGCCGACATCGATTGTATATATTGAGGATAACGATACAAATATTGAGCTTATGCAATCGATTCTTTCTCCATATAAAAACGTTAAGCTCTTAGTTGCCAAAACAGGTGAAAACGGCATCCAGCTGATCAGATCCATTTCACCCGATATGATCTTAATTGATATTGATTTACCGGATATGAATGGTTTTGAGGTATGCAAACAGCTTCAGCTGGAAAAAGAATTGAGGCATATTCCTCGAATTGCCCTGAGTGCAAGCGCGATGCAAAGCGATATCGATCAAGCTTTTTTAGTCGGTTTTAGTGAATACGTAACAAAGCCTATTCATATTTCAACGTTTTTGAACGTATTAAAACGCTTAACAAAAGCTTAACAAAAGCTTAACAAAAGTTTAGAGGGCTTTTCATTGACTTATTAGCGAACCTTTTATAAAATTAAAACAACTTAATACATTTACTTCTTACGGAGTAAAGGGGAGTAGCGTCAGGGAAACCTGAAACAAAGTCGTCATTACATGGAGTATTCCATCGGCTTTGTTGGCATAATGATTATGCTTAGCAAGACCTTTGCCATATTTGGCAAAGGTCTTTTTGTGTTTTATTCCGGTAATGAGGATAAATAAACTTATACAAAGAAACGAGAGGGGATTTTTATGGATGCATCACTTTTGTTAGAGTATGGATGGGTATTGCTAGTGCTGGTTGCATTAGAAGGAATTTTGGCAGCGGATAATGCTCTTGTGATGGCTATTATGGTCAAACATTTACCGGAAGAACAACGCAAGAAGGCATTATTTTACGGATTAGCCGGTGCCTTTATTTTTAGATTTGGTTCATTGTTTTTGATTTCATTTTTGGTAGATGTATGGCAGCTTCAAGCCATAGGAGCCATTTACTTATTGTTCATTTCCATTAATCATATTGTGAAGCGATATGTGAAAAAAGGCGATCATGAAAAAGTAAAAGAAGCGGACGGAAAAAAGGGCTCAGGTTTCTGGATGACGGTTTTAAAAGTAGAAGTAGCGGACATTGCTTTTGCGGTTGATTCAATTTTGGCTGCTGTGGCTCTTGCCGTTACGTTGCCAACAACCACTCTTCCTAAAATTGGCGGACTCGATGGCGGACAATTCTTGGTGATCTTTGCCGGAGGAATTATGGGATTAATTATTATGCGTTTTGCTGCAACTTGGTTCGTCAAGCTATTAAATACGCGCCCGGGTCTAGAAACGGCGGCTTTTGCTATCGTAGGCTGGGTAGGGGTTAAGCTAGCAGTTTACACTCTTGCTCATCCGGAGTTAGGTATTATTAATGAACACTTCCCTGAATCAAAAGTATGGAAAATTACGTTTTGGGTTGTGTTACTTGGCATAGCAGTTTCAGGCTGGTTTCTATCTAAAAACAAAGAACAAACTGATCTTGAAGGCTCAGAGAAAGAAAAAGACTCATTAAAGAAAATTGAAAATCAATAATACAAAAAAACGCGCTTTTAATGCGCGTTTTTTTTGTATTAAGATAAAATACCTAGTTTAAATCGTTTCGAGAAAGGGTAAAAGAACTAACTGGTGTTTAATTACTGTATATCCGAATGTTTTGCTTTTTCGCTCATATTCTGTAAAGAACAGAAGCAGCGTTGGATAATTCAGTTCAATGAAGTTTATTTCAGTTCATAAACATATATTTCAAATGTATGTTAATTGGTAAAATTGAGCTATTATGGGTTATAATAAAGAGAAATTAAAAGGAGCAGAGTGCTTCTCAACCCTGTTCGTCATCAAAAGAATGGATATTAACATGGTATAAAGCAACTGAGTATAGTAAAAGAGGTGAAGCCAATGCTCACAAAAGTTCAAACGCCTCCATCGCTTGAAACGCTTGTACTGACGATTCAGCAAGGGGATAAACAATTACATAACGAAATGATTCAACAATATAAACCGTTTATTGCTAAAGTTGTTTCAGCTGTATGTAAACGTTATATAAGTGAAGCTGACGATGAATTTAGCATTGGTCTGATTGCGTTTAATGAAGCCATCGAAAATTACACAATCCAAAAAGGACGATCCCTTCTTGCGTTTGCGGAACTGATTATTAAAAGAAGAGTCATCGACTATATTCGAAAAGAGAAGCGAAACCAAACGCTGCTCTATAACCGGATTGAAAATGAAGATTTTATTCAAGGTAAGATAGAAAGGGATATATCGCTTTCTAACTATAAAAGGCAAAGTGAAACTTCATATATTCAAGAGGAAATGACTTATTTTTGTCAGACGCTAAAATTGTTTAAATTAACTCTTGAAGACATTATTAACACGTCTCCTAAACATAAGGATGCAAGGGGAAATGCTGTGGAAGTTGCATCTTTTATCGTCAATGAAAAAGAATTAAAAGATAAGCTGTTTTTAAAGCGGCAGCTTCCTATTCGCTTGATTGAAAAACATGTTAAAGTGAGCCGAAAAACAATTGAAAGAAACCGTAAATATATTATCGCGATGGTTATTATATTAGCGGGGGACTACGTGTATTTAAAAGACTATATTATGTAAGAAAAAGGCACACGCAGGTGCCTTTTTTTTAGCCATGTTATGAAGTTATGTTTTATTTTTGTGTGCTGCCGTTTAAGTGAGCTTGAGCTTGTTGCACCAAGCGTTTTGTGATTTCTCCGCCTACTGAACCGTTGCTGCGTGCAGCAGTGTCAGAACCTAGAGTTACCCCAAATTCTTGAGCGATTTCGTATTTATATTGATCTAAAAATTGTTCTACGCCTGGTGTTAATAGTTTATTTGTTCTAGCCATGATTAGTCATCTCCTTTTTTAGTTGTACAGCAGTTCACTGCTGTACCTGTATTATTTGCTGTTTACTATTTTGCATACTGGTAATGGTTTGCAAGAAAGTATAAAAAAGCCCAGCTTTCAAAGAAGCTGGGCTTTTTTATATATTATTTTACAACCGCATATTGCTCAAGAGACTGAGCAAATGACTTTTGAAGAGATTTTACTTGTTCTACGTATGCATCAGATACGTGTTGGAATTCTTGGCGCGTTTTCTTTTGCTCTTCTACTAATTGTGTTACTACTTGATGATATTGTTCTTGAGCTTGCTTTACTAAAGAATAGCTTGATTTGCTTTGGTTAAGAGAAAGCTCTTGTAATTTATTTAATGCTTCATGCGTGCGGTTTGTCCATTCTTCATAAGAATCGGCAACAGCGTTTCCAGCTGTTTTACGTAAGTTTTCAACTGTTTTTTGTTGAAGATCTTCTAATTCAGCTTTCCATTGTTTGTCTGTTGCTTGAAGCTGTTCTACTGCTTTTGTTACAAATTCTTGCTGTTGCTCAAGTGCTTTTAACGTCCATTGCTCAATTTGTTTGTTTCCGTCTGCAATGTTTTGTAACCCCTTTGTCCATTGTTCCCACATTGCATCAATTACTGTATCATACTTTACTGTTGACATAATCAAATTCCTCCTTGAATAATTTGGTCTGGCGAACAGTTATTGTAATGAACAAAACGTTAAAGAAGAAATTCGTAGTTGTGTGATAAACCTAACATTCCGCGCTCGCTGGTTGACCGTGAAATTTAACATTATATTAGGAAACGCAGATGTACTGCGTGAATCCCTTTAATCGTTTTCTTCCTCTTTTGATTCTTTTGACTTTTTAGAAGAAGAAGAGCTAAAAGGGAACAACATGTCGGTATACATGTGAAAAAATGAATCTAACATGTTTTGATACTGTTCAAGTGAATTAGCCCACATGCTTAAATATTGTTCACCGGCATCTGTTAATGAATAAATCCGGCGTGCAGGTCCTTCAGCTGACGTATCCCATTGCGATGTAATCAAGTTGTCTTTTTCAAGCTGTCTCAGCGTGCGGTAGACGTTTCCTTGATCAACTGATGTGAATCCAAAGCTCATTAGTTGCTGAATGAGCTTGTAACCATGTAGATTCCAACCTCTTAAACTTAAAAGAAGAAAAGGAACCATCAAGTTTTTTGGTGCACCGCTAATCGATTTTTCTAAGTTGTTTGAATTAGAGGTGTTATCTTTTTCACTTGATCCCAAGGTAATCACCCCTTCGAAAAAAGAGAATTTGTTTTCTATATGTGTAATTTACACCTAGATGAAAAAATTGTCAACACTTTAAAACATGTCTTTCAAATACAGGAAAAAAGAACGATTTTTTGGATTTCGACAAAAAGCGTCAAAAAAATTCAAAAATAAACAAAGATTTAGAATTGTTTATTTTGGGAAACGAATTTATAATAGTACATGTAGGTAATTTTTATAACATTTATAATTTGTTGGTAAGTGAATTGTGAAAAGATTTACATTATCCAATAAATAAACGCAAAATTGGTTGCGTTTACTTAGAGCTTCTAATATGTCGCTTGTCACATTAAGTGTCCATATTGAAAGCCATCACTTTTAACGTACACAAGAAAGGAGATGGAGTTTTGGAACAGCAAAAAGTATTTGATCCGTTTCAAGCATGGAAAGACGTATATGACAAAACCGAATCTTACTGGGGTAAAGTTATTGGGGACAATATGAATCGTGAAGAATTTTCCCAGCTAATGGGAAATGTGCTAAATATGAACCTTCAATATCAACAAGCAGTAAATGAAGTAACGGGGCGCTATCTGCACCAAGTAAATGTACCAACAAAAGAAGATGTAGCAAACGTTGCGTCATTAGTCATCAATGTGGAAGAAAAAGTAGAATTATTAGAAGAGCAATTTGACGATCGTTTCGATGAATTAGAAGCGCAGCAAGAAAGTGCATCCGCTTTGAAAAAAGATGTAACTAAGCTGAAATCTGATGTCAAATCGTTAGACAAAAAACTCGACAAAGTTTTGTCTCTTCTTGAAGGGCAGCAAAAAACACAAGACGAGTTAAAAGAAACTATCCAAAAACAAATTAAAACTCAAGGTGAGCAGCTTCAGGCTCAGCTGTTAGAAAAACAAGAAAAATTAGCTGAAAAGCCAAAGGCAGAAGCTAAATCTGAAGCAAAACCATCAAACGCTCAAAAAACTGAGCAGCCAGCTCGCAAGTAAGGTATAGGGGATTTTATAACAACATTAACTGCTGTATTTACAGTAAAAATCATCGCTGAAGAAGCAAGGGGGAAATTTTTCATGACAACATTACAAGGTAAAGTAGCAATCGTAACAGGCGGATCTAAAGGTATCGGGGCAGCAATTACACGTGAGCTTGCTTCTAATGGAGTAAAAGTAGCAGTAAACTATAACAGCAGTAAAGAATCTGCAGAAGCAATTGTAAAAGAAATTAAAGACAACGGCGGAGAAGCTATTGCGGTTCAAGCTGACGTGTCTTATGTAGATCAAGCAAAACACCTAATCGAAGAAACAAAAGCTGCGTTTGGTCAATTAGACATTCTAGTAAACAATGCTGGAATTACGCGCGACCGTTCATTCAAGAAGTTAGGTGAAGAAGATTGGAAAAAAGTAATTGATGTAAACTTACATAGCGTATACAACACAACATCAGCTGCGCTAACGCACCTTTTAGAATCTGAAGGCGGTCGTGTTATCAATATTTCATCAATTATTGGTCAAGCGGGCGGATTTGGTCAAACAAACTACTCAGCTGCTAAAGCAGGTATGCTAGGATTCACTAAATCATTAGCTCTTGAGCTAGCTAAAAGTGGCGTAACGGTTAATGCAATTTGCCCAGGATTTATTGAAACAGAAATGGTAATGGCAATGCCGGAAGAAGTACGTGCAAAAGTTGTAGCAAAAATCCCAACTCGTCGCTTAGGCCACGCTGAAGAAATTGCACGTGGAGTTGTTTACTTAGCAAAAGACGGCGCGTACATTACAGGACAACAGTTAAACATTAACGGCGGCTTATACATGTAATAAATGCTGGCCCTGACTTTTGTCGGGGCTGTGCTTGTTAACTAACTACTAATGAAATGAAAGGGTGTGTATATTCGTGGCAATTCCTTACGTGCAAGAGTGGGAAAAATTAATCAAATCAATGCCAAGTGAATATAAAAGTTCTGCAAGACGTTTTAAGCGTGCATATGAAATTATGACAACAGAAGCGGAACCGGAAGTTGGATTAACACCAAAAGAGGTTATTTGGAAAAAGAATAAGGCAAAATTATATCGCTATACGCCAGTAAAAGATAACCTGCATAAAACACCAATCTTACTCGTATATGCACTGATCAATAAACCGTATATTTTGGATTTAACACCTGGAAACAGCCTTGTTGAATACTTATTAAACCGCGGTTTTGACGTGTATTTGCTTGACTGGGGAACTCCTGGGCTTGAAGACAGCAATATGAAGCTAGATGATTATATTGTAGATTATATTCCAAAAGCGGCGAAAAAGGTGCTTCGCACTTCTAAATCTCCTGATTTGTCTGTTCTTGGTTACTGCATGGGCGGAACTATGACATCTATTTTTGCTGCATTAAATGAAGACTTGCCGATTAAAAACTTAATTTTTATGACAAGTCCATTTGATTTTTCGGATACAGGTTTATACGGAGCATTTTTAGACGATCGCTACTTTAATTTAGATAAAGCAGTAGATACATTCGGAAACATCCCTCCAGAGATGATTGACTTTGGAAACAAGATGTTAAAGCCAATCACGAATTTTTACGGCCCGTATGTAACGTTGGTGGACCGTTCGGAAAATCAGCGTTTTGTCGAAAGCTGGAAGCTAATGCAAAAGTGGGTTGCTGACGGAATCCCATTTGCTGGCGAAGCTTATCGTCAGTGGATTCGTGACTTCTATCAACAAAACAAACTAATCAATGGTGAACTTGAAGTTCGCGGACGCAAAGTAGATTTAAAAAATATTAAAGCTAATATTTTAAACATTGCTGCTAGCCGTGATCATATTGCGATGCCGCATCAAGTGGCAGCTTTAATGGACGCTGTTTCAAGTGAAGATAAAGAGTATAAATTGTTGCAAACAGGTCACGTATCTGTTGTATTTGGTCCAAAAGCAGTGAAGGAAACATATCCTTCAATCGGCGATTGGCTAGAAAAACGCTCTAAATAAAATAAAGACGAGGCTGAGACAAAAATATTTTAGCCGAAGTAAAAAACGAACCACTAATATCAGTGGTTCGTTTTTTGTTATGGTGAACGCAGGTTTCAAGTATGTGGTTGCTTCTAGCTGTTGATTGGAGGGCAAGACGAAGACTCCTGCGGGAAAAGCGGAACAGGTGAGACCCCGCAGGAGCGTCAGCGACGAGGAGGCTCACGGGCCGCCCGCGGAAAGCGAAGTCTTGCACGGAAATCAACAGCGGTGTCACAAGCGGTTCAGCTCATGTATCCCATTTGTTCGTCTTTAGATTGATTCATTTAATGATGTCTCAATCTCGTTTTTTTGTGTAAACAGACCATATTGAGTGACGGTTCTTTATGCAGGCTGCTGGGATTTATGATATCTAATGACAAGTGAGGTGACTTCTTTTATACTAATGTAGTCACCTTCTTGAACATGGGATTTTTTACGTGGATATTTTGATTCATGTAACAATGAGTATGCTTTGGGAAGAAAGAAGAAAACTATTAGTATTATAACAAAAAAGGAATGTCAGATTATGCCGCAACCATGGAAACGACGAGTAAGGCAGATGTCTTCAGCTCAAATTATTGTTACATTTTACATAGTGGCTGTTACGCTTGGATTTCTATTACTTAGTATTCCAGAAGCTTTAAAGCCTGGAGTGAAGTTAGCATTTATTGATCGCTTATTCATTGCCGTTAGTGCGGTAAGTGTAACAGGGCTGACACCTGTCTCTACTCCGGATACATTTAGTACGACGGGCTATTTTTTGCTCGCTTTTATTTTTCAAATCGGTGGTATTGGTGTAATGACACTCAGTACATTTATTTGGATGATTTTGGGTAAAAAAATCGGTTTAAAGGAACGTCAGCTCATTATGACAGACCATAACCAATCCCGCTTATCAGGATTAGTTGACTTGATGAGAAATATTTTATTTATTATTTTTGCCATTGAACTAGTTGGCGCCATTATTTTAGGATTACATTTTCTCCGTTATTATTCGAGTTGGACAGATGCGTTTCTGCATGGTTTCTTTGCTTCTGTCAGCGCTACAACAAATGCTGGCTTCGATATTACAGGATCTTCATTTATTCCGTATGCCCATGATTATTTTGTACAAGTGGTAACCGTTATTTTAATTACGCTTGGAGCGATTGGATTCCCTGTATTAATTGAAATTAAGCACTATTTTTTAACATTTAAAGATAAGCGTAAATTTCAATTTTCGCTATTTACGAAGCTAACGACCATTATGTTTTTTCTGCTGTTAGCAGGAGGAACAATCTTGATTCTTGTGCTAGAGCATTCAGGATTTTTAGCAGATAAGTCTTGGGATGAATCGTTTTTTTATGCGTTTTTCCAATCCGCTGCCACAAGGAGCGGAGGAGTGGCGACCATGAATATTAATGAGTTTTCGCTTCCTACGTTAATTATGATGAGCGCGATGATGTTTATCGGGGCTTCACCGAGCTCAGTAGGGGGAGGAATTCGTACGACGACGTTTGCATTAAATATTCTTTTCCTGTTTTATTACGTAAGAGGAAATAAGACGATTAAAATCTTTCGCCGCGAAATTCATGAAGATGACATTATTAAATCAGTAGCTGTATCGATGTTAGCCGTAATCATTTGCTCGATTTCTCTTCTTATTTTAAGTATTACAGAACATTTTTCTCTCATTGAGCTTATTTTTGAAGTGTGTTCAGCTTTTGGGACAACAGGTTTATCAATGGGAATTACAGGAGGGCTTTCTGATATCGGTAAATGCGTTATTATGATTTTAATGTTCATTGGCCGAATCGGCATGTTTTCATTTATCTTAATGCTTCGCCGTCCAACGTCTGGACCGGATTATCACTATCCGAAAGAACGTATTATTATTGGGTAAAAAAGGCTTGGACAAAGTATGTTAGTTTAAGGAAAATCCGAGCGAGTTTGATTCTTAGTCAAGAATTAAACTCGCTCGGATTTTTTTGTGGTGGTGAACATAAGTCTCATGTGTTTAGCTGCTTCCAGCTGTTGATTGGAGGGGGAGGGCAAGGCGAAGACTCCTGCGGGGAAAGCGGAACAGATGAGACCCCGCAGGAGCGTAATCGGCGAGGAGGCTCACCGCCCGCCCGCGGAAAGCGAAGCCTTGCACGGAAATCAACAGCGGTGTAACAAGCGGTTCAACTCATTTATCCCATTTGTTCGTCTTTAGATTAAAGTAATTTCGTTATGTTTCAACTGCTTTTTTACAGCTTTTTCTGCTTATATTGCTCATGAGAAGGCGCATTCTAAGAAAAGGAAGTTCAATGGACTTCCAAGTATAGGAGGGATACATGATGGCAAAGCGTAAAGTAGGGTACAAATCAGCACTAACTAACAACAATACACCAAAAGAGAGCCTTTCAGATGCAGAATTCGCTGCTGAATATGCTGGCGGCGAGGAGCCGGCTAAAGGCGCGAATCGTAATTCTAAAAAAGGAAAGCAAGGTAAGTAACGATGAGCAAACATAAACAAAATAATAAGCACATCGCGAGCACTGAAGCAAAACAAAAACAATTACTGCAAGAAGAGTTTGGAACGGAAATGGGCGATCCGAACGCAGCTAAAATATATGAATCCCTAGGAAAGACAAAGTCTGATAAAGAGCATGAAAAGAAAAAAGAATGTTAAAGAAAAAAACCTCGGATATCCGAGGTTTTAGCTTACAACTGGAAGACCAAATGCTTCTACAGGTGCTGAATAAAGTTTTGTATCATTTGCTTTTTGATCATAATAAGCAAGAAGAACAGACGGTTGTTCATTGATTTGGCCCGTTTGTTTATAATACATATAGTCAAATGGAAGAATCTCTAAAACAGTGTGCTTGTATAATTCTTTTTCAGCAAGCTGTTCAGCTTCAAAAGCCTGTCCCATGATAGAAGGATTAGCAAGCATTTGCTGATAGTAATGAGAGCGGACTTGTTTTTCTACTTTATCGTCCCACCAAGGTTTACGAGGCTTATGCTTTTGGTTTTGTAAATAATCAATTTTCATAAACCCTTCAATTACTTCTTCATTTGAAAAATTCTCTGTTTCAATATACTGTCTAAGGCGTCTGAATAAATCTTCAAGCTGATGACCGATTCGAACCCAGCCCATTTCATCCCAATACGTCCCGAAGTTTTGGAAGAAATCAAAAGGTGTATCATAGCAGTGCTCTACTAAAAACTCGATCGTTTCATCCATTCGGTGGTCATTCCAAAACTTTTCTAAAATATCTTCTACATGTTTAATACGTACGACATCTGAAAATGGCAGGACGTTATTGCTTAAAATTTCATAAGGCGACTGATCCATGTATTGATAATTATAGCGAGGCGCACTTAAGCGTAAGCCGGTGCCGCGAAGCATTTTTAAAAAGCCTAGCTGAAGCTCTTCAGGGCGAAGTGCAAATACATCATTAAACGTATTCTTAAATGAGTTATAATCTTCGTCTGGCAGTCCTGCGATTAAGTCTAAATGCTGGTCGATCTTTCCGCCTTCTTTTACCATTGTTACGGTACGTGTTAATTTTTTAAAGTTTTGTTTGCGTTTGACCAGTTCATTGACAGCATCATTTGTAGATTGAACGCCAATTTCAAAGCGGAATAATCCTTTTGGCGCATTGTCATTTAAGAACTGAATAACTTCTGGGCGCATAATATCGGCAGTAATTTCAAATTGAAATACCGTACCTTCGCGGTGTTCATCAATTAAAAATTGGAACATTTCCATGGCGTAGCTGCGGCTGATGTTGAACGTGCGGTCTACGAACTTAATCGTGCGCGCTCCGTTATCCATCAAATAGCGAATATCTTCTTTTACTTTTTCTCGGTCGAAATAACGAACGCCTACTTCAATAGAAGAGAGACAGAACTGACAGCTAAACGGACAGCCGCGGCTCGTTTCAATATACACAACGCGTTTTGAAAGTTCTTGGCGGTCTTCTTCAAAACGAAAAGGAGAAGGCATTTCGCGCAGATCAATTTTATTGCGCTGCGGGTTAACAACTGGTGTTCCCTCTTTTCGGAAAGCCACGCCGCTTACGTTTTCAAACTGACGAGCGCCGTGAAGTTCGTCTAACAGCTGCTTGAATGTTTCTTCTCCTTCACCGATCGCGATAAAGTCTGCTTCAGGAATACGCTCTAGCCAGTGAGTTACATCATAGGTTACTTCTGGTCCACCGAATATAATGATGAGCTCGGGATTGATCTTTTTAAGCATTTGTGCGACTTTAATCGTTTCTTCAATATTCCAAATGTAACAGCTGAAACCAATAATATCTGGGTTGCGTTTATATAAATCCGTGACAATGTTCATAGCAGGATCTTTAATCGTATATTCGGCCATATCCACTTTATAGTCAGGCTCGGCATAGGCTTTTAAACATCGAAGGGCTAAAGAAGTATGAATATACTTCGCATTCAATGTACTGACAACAATGTTCATTCAAAAAGCTCCTTTTAACTCGTAATATGAAATCAATTTACTATTTTAGCACATTTGAGAAATAAAGTATAAATACCTTGGCACTTTTGTTGTGGAGGGGAAAAGATTTCGGTAAAATGTAACAGAAACGTAAAAGAAGAAAGAGTCTCGGTTAATATGAACCTTGGTGAACGAAAAAAATGAGGTGGAAAACGTGGAATATAAGCGAATTAAGCCAAAAAAAATATACGAAGAAGTAGCCGAAACGCTTCTTGAAAATATAAAAGAAGGCAGTTTAAAGCCTGGAGACCGTTTGGATTCAGTGCAGCAGCTGGCGGAAAACTTTCAGGTAGGACGCTCAGCTATCCGTGAAGCTCTTAGCGCTTTGCGAGCGATGGGGCTTCTGGAGATGAAGCAAGGAGAAGGCACATTTGTACGCGAATTTAACTCAGATATGCTGTCTTTGCCTGTAACTAGCGCTGTATTAATGAATAAAAACGATATTGAGCATTTGCTTGAAGTGAGAAAAGTATTGGAAATTGGAGCTGTTCGAGCGGCAGCTCAAAAGAGAACGGATGCGGATCTCAACCAGCTGTCCGATAGTCTGGAACAAATGAAAGGAGCGTTTGGCAATGAAGAACTGGGAGAGAAAGCAGATTTTGCTTTTCATTTAGCCATTGCCAAAGCCTCACAAAACCCTCTTTTAGTGAAGCTTATGAATAACGTATCAGAAATGATGATTGAAACGATGAAAGAGACAAGACGCATCTGGCTTTATGCAGAAGAAAAAACGGCTGAACGAATTTATAAAGAGCATCAGCAAATTTATGAAGCTATTCTCTCTCAGCATGCAGAAGATGCTCAGCATTTTATGATGAGTCACCTTGACAATGTTGAACACGTATTAATGAAATACATACCGGAAGAAAAATAGCGCCATTTCAGGTATAAAAGTGCGCCCTAAATAACAGAAAAACTAAAATTCAAGCACCTTCCGATAATTTATGCTTGCTCTATTGTGAAAAGATTTACATAATAGAAACTAGGATTGTCAAATGGAGGGTTACAAAGTATGAAAAAGCAATATAGAGATGATAGTTTAGCTTTGCATACAGATTTATACGAACTGAATATGGCGCATACGTATTTTAAAGACCACATTCATAAACGTCGTTCTGTGTTTGAAGCTTACTTTCGTCGGATGCCGTTTGAAAGCGGTTATGCGGTGTTTGCAGGGCTAGAAAGAGTAATTGATTTTATTGCTAATTTCAGATTTAGCGAAACGGACTTAGATTATTTATATGAAGAACTGCATTATGAAGCGGAGTTTATCGACTATCTAAAACAGGTTCGATTTAGCGGTAATATTCGTTCGGTCGTAGAAGGCGAAATGATTTTTGCTAATGAACCGATGCTGCAAATTGACGCTCCTTTAGCAGAAGCGCAGCTTATTGAAACACCGCTTTTAAACATTTTAAATTTCCATCCGCTGATTGCAACAAAAGCATCGCGTATTCGCTTGGCGGCGGGAGAAGATAATTTATATGAGCATACGGGTACGAATCAGCTTATGGAATTTGGTTCAAGAAGAGCACATGAGCTGGATGCTGCTTTTTACGGGGCAAGAGCTGCTTATATTGGAGGTTTTGATGCAACCAGTAATGTCAGAGCGGGAAAAGTGTTTGGAATTCCTGTGTCCGGTACTCATGCCCACGCGCTTGTTCAAGTCTATCGCGACGAGTACAGCGCGTTTAAAAAATATGCGGAATCACACCGCAACTGTATCTTTTTAGTAGATACATATAATACGTTAAAGTCAGGTATTCCAAATGCTATTAAAGTAGCAAATGAAATGGGAGATCGCATTAATTTTATCGGTATTCGATTAGACAGCGGAAGACTTCCATATCTTTCTCAAGAGGCAAGAAAAATGCTTGATGAAGCTGGCTATCATGATGTGAAAATTTTCGCTTCGAATGACCTTGATGAGTACAGCATTCTGGATTTGAAAGCGCAAGGTGCCAAAATTGATGGATGGGGAGTTGGAACAAAACTCATGACTTCCTTTGATCAGCCGGCGCTAGGAGCGGTGTACAAGCTGGTTTCGATTGAAGATGATCATGGAAACATGGTGGATACAATTAAGCTATCAGAAAACCCAGAGAAAATTTCAACTCCCGGCTTAAAAGAAGTATATCGAATTGTAAATCAAGTGAATCACAAATGGGAAGGCGATTATATTACGATGCAAGACGAAGTGCCGAATGAAGAGCAGCACTTAAAAATGTTTCATCCTATTCATACGCACGTCAGCAAGTTTGTCACGAACTTTAACGCACGTAAAATTCACCAGCCAATCTTTGTACAGGGAAAGCTTGTGTATGAGCAGCCTACCATTGAAGAAATGAGAGCCTACTGCTTACAGAACTTAAAGCATCTATGGGATGACTACAAAGTCATTACAAAATCGAACGAAGATGTATTTCGTCCTACAGAGTATCCGGTAGACTTGAGTACAAACTGCTGGGATAACAAAATGCAAAATATCGAAGAGACTAGAAGCAAGTTACTATCTGATACCGTACTTGTGTAGATTCCGTCAGCTAGTAATGAGAGGAGAGTTTTTTTATGAAAGAGCTACAAAAGCAAATTATTGAAGAAATGCACGTCCAAAAAGAAATTAATCCCGCGGAAGAAATTCGCCGCAGCGTTGATTTTCTGAAATCCTACATGAACAAATATCCTTTTTTACGTTCGTTTGTACTAGGTATTTCTGGCGGCCAAGATTCTACGTTAACTGGAAAGCTGGCGCAGCTAGCGGTTAATGAGTTGAACGAGAAGCGGGAGAAGAGCGCTATCAGTTTATTGCTGTTCGTCTTCCATACGGTGTTCAGGCAGATGAAGCAGACTGTCAAGATGCACTAGGTTTTATTCAACCAACAAAATCTATTTCTATTAACGTAAAACCAGCAGTAGATGCTATGCTTTCTGCTGTTGAAGAAGCGGCAGACGATAAAGTTTCCGACTTCAACAAAGGAAATGTAAAAGCACGTGAACGAATGATTGCGCAATATACGGTAGCAGGCATGTACAGTGGAGTCGTACTTGGAACGGATCACTCTGCTGAAGCTGTTACAGGATTTTATACAAAATTCGGCGACGGAGGAGCTGACTTAGTTCCTATCTTCCGTCTGAACAAGCGACAAGGAAAACAAATGCTAAAAGAATTAGGCTGTCCCGAGCATCTATATATGAAAAAACCAACGGCTGATTTGGAAGAAGATCGTCCACAGCTTCCGGATGAAGAAGCGCTTGGCGTAACGTACGAGCAAATCGACGATTATTTAGAAGGCAAAGATGTAGGTGAACATGCAAGTAACGTCATTGAAGGTCACTTCTTAAAAACGCAGCATAAACGCCAATTGCCAATCACAGTATTTGATGATTTTTGGAAATAAATAAGTAAGAAGCTAATACAAACGTAGTTTAGTTGAAGGAAGATCCGAACGATGAAGATTCTTGATGGAGAATCTTCACCGTTCGGATTTTTTTAATGATATGGCAAACGTAGGTTTCAAGTGTTTCGTTTCTTCTAGCGGTTGCCCGGAAATCAACCGCGGTCTAACAAGTAATCCACATTAAATCATTTATCCAATTTGTTCATCTTTAGATTGAAATGATTTAGTTATGTCTCAACTTCCTATTTTTTATGAAAAAAAGATAGCAAACAAAGAAAGGTATTTTTGAAAAACTAGTGAAATTAGAAAAACATAGGAGTATAATAGCATTAAGTCATCTGATGACCTGTTAACTAAAAGAAGTAAAATGATCAGCTTGGAGGGAGCAAATGATGAAAGTATCTTTATTTGCGACATGTTTGATTGATATGTTTCAAACAAATGTAGGAAAAGCGACGGTAGAATTGTTAGAACGACTAGGATGCGAAGTGGATTTTCCAAAGAGTCAAGTTTGCTGCGGACAACCTGCATATAACAGCGGTTACGTAAAAGAATCAAAAGAAGCGATGAAAAACATGATAAAAGCGTTTGAGCATGCAGAGTACGTTGTATCTCCATCCGGCTCGTGTGTGACAATGTTCAAAGAGTATCCCCATATTTTTAAAGGTGATGCTGCATGGTATGAACCTGCCGTGAAGCTTGCTAATAAAACGTATGAGCTAACGGATTTTATTGTAAACGTTTTAAAAGTTGAAGACGTAGGCGCCAGCTTAAATGGGAAAGCCACTTATCATTCTTCTTGTCATATGACGCGTCTGCTAAACGTAAAAAAAGAACCTTTTACACTATTAAACAATGTAAAGGGTCTTGAAATGGAGAACCTTGAAAACAGTCATAACTGCTGTGGATTCGGCGGGACGTTTTCGGTTAAAATGGGGCAAATCTCTGAACAAATGGTCGATGAAAAAGTGGGCTGTATAGCTAAGACAAACGCAGAGTACTTAATTGGAGCCGATTGCGGCTGTCTTATGAATATTGGAGGAAGAATTGAACGAAAAGGACAGCCTGTAAAAGTGATGCATATCGCTGAAGTGTTAAATAGCAGAATGTAAAGAAAGGAGAATACCGAATGTCCATGAAAATAGGGAACGATCAGTTTAAAAAACGCGTCGATGACGGAGTCAATAATGCGTTTATGCGCTTTGCGGTTTCAGGTGCTCAAGAGCGCTTAAGAAGCCGTAGACTAGATGCGGCGGAAGAGTTAGGGAATTGGGAAGAATGGCGAGCGCTTGGCGAAGAAATTCGTCAGCATACGCTTGAAAATTTAGATTACTATTTAGAGCAGCTCACTGATAATGTAGCTAAACGCGGAGGCCATGTTTTTTTCGCTCAAACAGCTGAAGAAGCGAATGAGTACATAAAAAATGTAGCGAGGCAAAAGCAGGCAAAGAAAGTCGTTAAATCCAAGTCAATGGTTACAGAAGAAATTCATATGAACGCTGCTTTAGAAGAACTGGGCTGTGAAGTTATTGAAACGGACTTAGGAGAATATATCCTGCAAGTAGATGATCACGATCCGCCTTCTCATATCGTCGCTCCTGCACTTCATAAAAATAAAGAACAAATTAGAGATGTATTTCAACAAAAGCTTTCTTATAAAAAAACAGAAAAACCTGAAGAACTAGCTCTTCACGCCCGGGAAATGCTGAGAAAAGAATTTTTATCAGCAGATATTGGCATCACGGGATGTAATTTTGCGATTGCGGAATCTGGATCTATTTCACTTGTAACCAATGAAGGAAATGCAAGGTTAACAACTGCCCTTCCTAAAACACAAATTACGGTTATGGGAATGGAAAGAATTGTGCCAACTTTTGAAGAGTTTGAAGTGTTGGTAAGCCTGTTAACTAGAAGTGCAGTAGGTCAGCGGCTTACAAGTTATGTAACGGCGCTTACGGGACCTAGACTTCCAGGGGAAGTAGACGGACCGGAAGAATTTCACCTAGTGATTGTGGACAACGGACGATCTGCGATTTTAGGAACTGAGTTTCAATCTGTTTTACAGTGTATTCGCTGCGCGGCATGTGTGAATGTATGTCCCGTGTATCGCCACATTGGAGGGCATTCATATGGATCTATTTATTCAGGTCCGATTGGAGCTGTATTATCTCCTTTGCTTGGAGGCTATGAAGACTACAAAGAGCTTCCATATGCTTCAACGCTATGCGCAGCCTGTACAGATGCCTGTCCAGTCAAAATTCCGCTGCATGAGCTATTACACAAGCATCGTCAGCGAATTGTCGAAAAAGAAGGAAAAGCACCTATTTCGGAAAAGCTAGCGATGAAAGCATTTGGCCTGGGGGCAGCTTCTTCTTCTCTATATACAGTGGGCGCTAAAGTAGCACCGGCAGCTCTTACTCCTTTTATGTCAGGAAGCAGTATTTCCAAAGGACCTGGTCCATTAAAAGCGTGGACGGAAAGCAGAGAGTTTCCAGCGCCTACAAAAGAGCGCTTACGAGATTGGTTTGATAAAAGGAGTGATGATGATGAACGGAAGCATTCAAAATAGAGACAGTTTTTTAGACAATATTGCAGCTAATCTTAAGCGAAGCAGGCGAACAAGCGGCGTAGTAAAGCCACAATGGAAGCATGCTCCTCAGCATGAGGTCTACCGCAGCTATTCGCCAGACCAATTAAAGAAAGAGCTTGAAAACCATTGCGAACGTATTCATACTCGCTATGTAGAAACATCATCACAACACTTACCAGCTGTCCTTGAGGAAGCCGTAGCCAACTATGGAAATGGTCTTGTGAGCACGTGGAATGATCCTAGGTTTTCCGAGTATGGACTGAATCTGCTGATGGAGAAATGGGAAACAAGCAGTAGCCTTCATGTATGGAATTCTGCAAAAGGCGATGAGAATATTAAACTAGCTGAACAAGCAAATGTTGGCATTACCTTCAGTGATTTGACGCTAGCAGAATCCGGCACAGTTGTTTTGTTCAGCAGCGCTGAAAAAGGACGATCGGTCAGTTTGCTGCCCGCCACTTATATTGCGATCATTCCTCAAAGCTCCATTGTCCCTCGAATGACACAAGCTGCTGAAATGATTCATGAAAAAGTAGAGCGAGGAGAAACGATTGCTTCTTGCATTAACTTTATTACGGGACCGAGCAATTCAGCTGATATTGAAATGAATTTAGTAGTTGGCGTGCATGGACCTATTCAAGCAACTTATATTGTAGTGAATGATCGATGAGGCTGGGGCAAAAGTAGTTTAGTTGAAGGAAAATCCGAACGATGAATCGAGATTCTTGATGAAGAATCAAATTCGTTCGGATTTTTTTATTGGTAGGGTGAACGTAGATTTCTTTTATTCACGATTTCTTTCTAAATAGCGGGAGAATGCGAAGAAATGTCGCATTTTGAATAAACGTGGCTAATTTTAAAAAGGTAAAAAGCAAATCTTGTAGAATACTAAGTCTATAGATAAAAGGTGGGGAAATGGGAAGTGCAAAAGAAAGGAGCAATGAGCATGTCACCACACAGAGAATTAACATCTGAAGCTGCGCAAAAGCAGCAAGGTGAATTACAGCAGCTACGAGCTATTTTTAATGACGTATTAGATGCCATTGTCGTATTCGATGAGTATTTTCAAGTTATAAATGCAAATGAATCAGCCTGCGGGCTGTTTGAAAAAACAAAGGATGAGCTATTAACGTATCAAATGAAAGATTTTCTAATGTATTTTCCGTATGACATGATTGAAGCGTATTATCCAGCACTCTTAGAAGAAAGCTATTTCAAATACGAAGGCGCGATGACGCTTCGGAGCGGCATGATGAAACATGTTGAATTTACTTCACACAAACATAGCCACATGTCGGGCATTATTGTGTGTACATTTCGAGATATTACGCAGCACAAAATGATGGAAAATGAACGGTTTATTAGTCATCATATGTTTATGGATGTATTTAATGAAGCGGTAGACGGAATTGTCATTTTTGATCGAACGGGTCAGCTTATCGACGCGAACCCTTCATTTTGCGAACGATTAAATTATACAAGAGCACAGCTTCTAACCAAAACATTAGAAGAACTTGTAGAACCTACTTATCATTATAAGGTGAAAAAATTATGGAGAACTCTTCATCAAGAAGGAAAGACAAGCGGTGAGCTGCCGATTAGGCTCGAAAATGGAGACGTTACTTTTTTTGAATTTACCACAACGGCTAATATATACAGTCAATACTATATGTCCATTATGAGAGACGTGACGGAAAAACGGCTGATGGAGCAGCAGCTGTTGAGAAGCGAAAAAAATTTCAGAGCTATTTTTGAAAATGCGATTGAAGCGATCTTGATTTGGAGAGATGATGGTGAAATCTTGAACGCTAATCTTGCTTCTTCGCGTACCTTTGAGCTGCCGTTAAACAAATTAATTGGAAGCAATTTGTATACGTTTATCGATACAAAAAGCTTTAGTGCGTTAAAGGTGCTCCAAACGTTTCAAACAAAAGGAGAAATTCGCAATCAGCTTCCTTTTTACATGCCAAATGGAGAAATCAAACAGTTGGAATTCACAGGGAAAAAAGGCATTATAGAAGGAGACCATTTAACGATTTTTCGAAACATCAGTGAACGTACAAAAATCGAACAGGAGCTTCGGAATAACGAAGAGAAATTCAGACAGATTTTTAATGGTTCGATTGATGGGTTAGTTTTATGGGACGGTAAGCGAAATATTATTGATGTGAATTCTTCTCTTTGTGATATTTTAGAACTCAGCAAAGAGGAGATTTGTGCGCACTCCATGGAGGATTTTATTTCTTCAGCGAATTTAGATGCGGTCATTGAGCATAAAGAAACGATTGAGCAAAAAGGGGAAGCTGAAGGAGAGATTACGTACGTTACGGGGAACGGAAAAGTTAAAAATATCGAATTTTCTACGAAAAAAGATATCTTGCCAGGTCTATATATGACGCTTTTAAGAGACGTAACGGAACGAAATCAAATGCAGGAGCAGATTCGGAAGTCAGATACGCTTCAAGTAGTCGGACAGTTAGCAGCTGGGATTGCGCATGAAATCCGCAACCCGATGACAGCTTTAAAAGGGTTTGTTCAGCTGTTAGAAAGCAGTATTCAAGAAGATCACTCTCTTTATTTTGATATTATTAAATCCGAATTAAAAAGAATTGAAACCATTATTACAGAGTTTCTAGTACTCGCTAAGCCACAGGCCGTAAAGTTTGAAAAGAAAAATCTAGATGCGGTTGTTAAAGAAACGATTGATTTATTAAATGCTCAAGCGCTTTTAGAAAATATTCAGTTTGAACTAAGTGTGTCCCCTCAGCTGCCAATGGTATACTGCGAGCCGAACCAAATTAAACAAGTACTAATAAATGTAATTAAAAATGCAATTGAAGTCACATCAAACGGGGGAAGAATTTTTGTTGAAGTCTACTCTACAGAGCCGCACTACGTGACGGTCTCCATTCGAGATCAAGGAGACGGAATGCCCGAAGAGCGCATCAAGCGCTTAGGAGAACCATTTTATACGACAAAAGAAAAAGGAACGGGACTCGGTTTGATGGTCTCATATAAAATTATCGAAGAACACAAAGGGCGAATTGAAGTGGAAAGCAAAATAGGAGAAGGAACAGCTTTTCATGTTATTCTTCCAGCCTAAATAGAAAGGATAAGCGAGTATGTACTATGGAGAAATGAATTTATTTTCTGATTTGAAAATTTATATTGTAGCCTCGGAAAAAGGGGTTCAACATATTTGGTTTGATAGCGATGATCATAACGAGCAGCTTAAAAAACTTGTCCATGACGAGAATTATCACCATGTGAAAGAAGCGAAGCGACAGCTGCAGGATTATGCTGAAGGGCGCACGCTAACATTTGATTTGCCTTTGGATATAAAAGGAACAGACTTTCAAAAAGAAGTGTGGTTAACGCTTAAAGGTATACCTTATGGACAAACGTGGTCTTATAGTGATGTAGCGGAGTCTGTTAATCGCTCTAAAGCCGTAAGGGCTGTGGGACAAGCGAATCGTCGAAATCCACTGCCTATTATTTTACCTTGTCACCGTGTGATTGGAAAAAATGGAGCTTTAACGGGTTATGCAGGCTCCCAAACTCATATAAAAGAAAAACTATTAATGCTTGAAAGAAATGTAGCAAAAGGCGCTTATAGTTAATAGCTATTCACCGTCTAATTTCCAGCCTTCTCCTTGCACAAACACACCGTCAATTTGCTGAGGAGAAGGGAGGGAATTTAGTTCTTCATCTTTGGATAAATCGAATAGCTGATATTGCTGCTTGCGATTCAACGCTTTGTTTTTATCCGTTTTTTGCTCTGCACTCATATTTACTCCTCCTTATTCAAAAAGAATCCCCTATAATATATGTAGAAAAAGCAGAGAGTACTGTTACAATTGTGTTACAAATGCAGCCGAAAAGCACTGTTTAATAACAGAGGTTGAGACATAACAAAATTAATGCCATCTAAAGACGAACAACTCGTACACATGAGCTGAATCGCTTGTGACACCGACGTTGATTTCCGTGCAAGACTTCGCTTTCCGCGGGCGGCCGCTGAGCCTCCTCGTCGCATACGCTCCTGTGGGGTCTCACCTGTTCCGCTTTTCCCGCAGGAGTCTTCGCCTTGCCCTCCAATCCACTGTTAGAAGGAACGAAACAGATGAAACTACATTCACCATAACAAAAAAAAAACGAACCATTAATCAAACATGTTGATTAATGGTTCGTTTTGCAGTGAGGCTAAAATACTTTTGTCTCAGCCTCTTGTTATTGAGCGGATTGCAGCAAAACTTTTTGAATGGATTCAAAAGACGGGGAATGGATAATTCCATGCTCTGTAATAATGGCCGTAATCAGTTCGCTTGGCGTCACATCAAAAGCTGGATTGTACACAGAGATTCCGTCTGGAGCAATTTGCGTATCTCCAATGTGCGTTACTTCTTTAGGTGAACGTTCTTCAATAGGGATGCTGCTTCCGTCTTGAATAGATAAATCAAATGTGGACTGCGGCGCTGCTACGTAAAATGGAATACCGAATGCTTTCGCTAAAAGAGCAAGTCCGTACGTTCCAATTTTGTTAGCCGTATCGCCATTCGCTGCAATACGATCAGCTCCTACAATAATTCCATTGATTCCTTTTGTTTTAATCGTATGAGCGGCCATATTATCCGTAATCAGCGTAACGTCTACTCCCGACTGCTGAAGTTCCCATGCGGTTAAGCGGGAACCTTGAAGTACGGGTCTTGTTTCACAGGCAAACACTTCAAGCGGAATATCCCGCTGTTTAGACAAGTGAAAAGGTGCTAATGCTGTTCCGTAATAAGCGGTAGCAATTGAACCAGCATTACATATGGTCATGATTTTATCTTTCTTTTTGAATAAAGATAGAGCATGATCGCCAATTCGGTAGCACGTTTCTTCATCTTCTACTTGAATTTGAATAGCTTCATGAACAACTTTTGTTTTAGCTTCATTAACGGACGAAGCGGATTCAGCGCTTTTCGCTACGCGTTCTAGTGCCCAAAATAAATTGACGGCAGTGGGGCGTGAACTAGCTAAATACTGTTGGTCAAGAGCTAGCTTTTTGTTAAATTCCTTGACTGAATCTGTGTCATAGCTAAGCGCAGAAAGAGCAAGACCAAAAGCCGCCGTAATGCCAATTGCAGGAGCTCCGCGTACTTTCAAGGTAGTGATAGCATCCCATACGTCTTTAATGGTTTGCAGCTTAATATACTCGACTTTGCCAGGAAGCTGCTGCTGATCTAATAAAGTAATATATGATTCATTCCATTCCACTGAGCGCGGAAGTGATAGTGTATTTGTCATGCTGATACCGATCCTTTCATTGTGTACATTATTCGTTATCGAAGTAAATGTTCGAATTCATTTGGTGAAACGTCTTGTTGGTGCAGAAGCAAATAGCGTCCAATTTTTAACGCAGTACGTTTAGCGTTAATTTTTCTTTCTTCAGAAGAAATTTCGTCTAAGTCCGCCACGTGAGCTAAGCCAATCGTACGTCGAATGATTTCACATCCTGCATATCCAACAGCATCCTGCCACGTTTGCGTTAAAATTTCATGTAATAAGCGCTCATCTTTAGCAAAAGGTTCAGTGTTTTCAGAATGCCAAAGCGCAGTAAAGGTATCTTTGAATACGTTCCATGTGTTTGTAATGTGTGCGAATAGCGGTTCGCGATTTGTTTCTCGAGAAAGAGCATTTAAAAATAAATTCGCAACAAATTGCCCTAAATCGAATCCAAACGGACCGTAAAAAGCAAACTCTGGATCAATCACTTTCGTTTCTTGACTGCTAGCAAAGATGCTGCCTGTATGTAAATCACCGTGAATGAGCGTTTGGGCATTTGTTAAAAATTTATATTTTAATTTCGCTGCTTGTAATTTTACATCACTATCATTCCACAATTCTTCTACATCAGGACGCAGCGCTTTTTCAAATTCATTTGTATCAATATCAAAAAAAGGATCTGTAAAAACTAAATCTTCCGTAATATTGCATAAGTCTGGGTTGCTATACTTGACAACTTCTTCTTTTTTATCCTGAGGCTTTAAGGCAAAATCAGACGTTTTGAACGCAATATGTCCCAAAAAAGAACCGATATGCTGTGAGAGCAGAGGGTAACTTTCACCTTGAATAAGTCCGGCGCGAGAAATCGTTAAATGAGACAGATCTTCCATGACCGTAACAGCAAGCGTTTCATTGTGGTAATGAACAGCGGGCACAAGTTCTGGCGTAAATGCACCGAATTGCTTGAGCGCATTGCTTTCAATTGTGGCACGGTTCAAGGATAGAGGCCAGCTCTCGCCTACAACTTTTGCATAAGGAAGTGCTTGTTTGACGATAATGGATTTATTCGTTTGATCATTTATGATGTGAAAGACGAGATTTAAGTTGCCGTCACCGATTTCACGGGCAGTCAGTGCTTCTGTGGCATCAAAAAGACCTAGCTTTTTCACAAGTTTGATTGCTGAAATTTCTGTTAATGGCTGATATTTCTCTGTTTTTATTGTTGACATCGGAATCCCTCCATAGTTTATTAAACTGATTTGTTTACTAAGTTAATAGGTTTAAGAATATATGGAGGCTTTTATAATTTTAGAAAATATAAAAGCCTCTTTCGTTGGAAAGAGGCTTGATTGTAGTGTTCAAACCTCTTATCTGCCAGAAAGAATTACTTTCTGTTGGAATTAGCACCGTGCCTTTGTAAAACATGTTTTACGGGTGTGATCCACCTTAGGATGGAATGACGGTCGGTTGCTGGGCTTCACAGGGCCAAATCCCTCAGCCAACTCTTGATAAGAGTACGATTACTTATTCAATTTTGATTTGTTTGAATATTTTATGATATCTGGTGAAAATCGTATCATGCAAAAAAACGGCTGTCAATACATAATTAATAAAATTCTGTGCGGCGATCTGTAAAGACAGGAATTTGTTTGCGAATTTCTTTTACAAGTTCCAGGTTAACGTCAGCACTTAAAAGTTCTTCGCTATCGCCAGCTTCAGCGATTATTTCTCCCCAAGGATCGATGACTAAGGAATGTCCGGCAAATGTATTATTAGGATCTTGGCCTACACGATTACACGCGACTACATAGCATTGATTTTCGATTGCGCGGCTAATGAGCAGTGCTTTCCAATGGGCAAGTCTTGGAGCCGGCCACTGAGCGACAACAAACAAGACTTCTGCTCCGCTGCTAGTATGAACCCGAATCCATTCTGGAAAACGAATATCGTAACAAATAACTCCTGCGCATAAAGACTGTTCAAGTGTAAAAAGATTTTTTGCCGTTCCTGCTTCTAGATAGAGGTGCTCATCCATTAATTTAAACAAGTGCAGTTTACTGTATTGTGATACTTCACGACCTTTTCGGTCAAAAATATACATTGTATTCGTGACGCCTTGCTCTGTTTTTTTCGCGATCGAACCTGCCACAATATTTACTTCGTTCGTTTTGGCAAACTGAGAGATTAATTGCTTGGCCTGCTGTCCTTCATCATCTGCAATTTCGTCTAGTCGCGTCAAATCATAAGCTGTATCCCATAGCTCAGGAAGCACCAGGATATCAGGTTTTTCTTGCAGCGCTTCTGTCATTTTTTGTTGAATATATTTTCGGTTTTTAGTTGGGTTTCCAAACGCAATATCAAGTTGCAAACACGTAATTTTTACACTCACTTTATCATCCGTCCTTTTTTAGTAGTTGAAAAAAATGACTTTACAAGTTGAGTATTACAATATATTATTTGTGACTAGAATTTCAAGAATTTTTTGAGAAGGTGTGCGATGATGAAACAATTTGAGCAATCGGAACTATTGAAAAGTTTACCAAAACAATTTTTTGCATCACTTGTAGGCAAGGTAGGAAAAGTAATGGCCCAAGGGCACGACGTTATTAACTTAGGGCAGGGAAATCCTGATCAGCCTACTCCTTCACATATTGTAGAAACACTGCAAAAAGCAAGTGCTAATCCTATGCATCATAAATATTCTCCATTTCGGGGGCATCAGTTTTTGAAAGAGGCCGTTGCGACTTTTTATAAGCGAGAATACGGGGTTGATGTGGATCCCGAAAAAGAAGTAGCTATTTTGTTTGGCGGGAAGGGTGGACTTGTTGAAATCCCGCAGTGCTTATTAAACCCTGGAGATACAGTGCTGGTTCCGGATCCTGGATATCCTGATTACTGGTCTGGAGTAGAGCTTGCAAAAGCCAAGATGGAAGTGATGCCGCTCACGGCTGAAAATCATTTTCTACCCGTATACGAAGAGATAAGTGAAAGTGCTAAAGAACAGGCAAAGCTCATGTTTTTAAACTATCCGAATAATCCTACTGGTGCAGTGGCAACGGCAGAATTTTTTGAAAACACCGTGGCGTTTGCTGCCAAGCACGATATTTGTGTGGTACACGACTTTGCCTACGGAGCAATTGGATTTGATGGTAAAAAGCCAATCAGCTTTTTACAGACTCCTGGTGCAAAAGAGACGGGAATTGAAATTTATACTCTTTCTAAAACGTATAACATGGCGGGATGGCGAGTTGGATTTGCTGTAGGAAATGAAAGTGTAGTAGAAGCTATTAATCTTCTTCAAGATCATATGTATGTCAGTCTCTTTGGGGCGATTCAAGAGGCAGCCGCCGCAGCTCTGTTAGAATCTCAACAATGTGTGAATGATTTAGTTAAGCGCTATGAATCTAGACGCAATACATTTATTCAAGGGCTTCAAGAAATTGGTTGGAACGTTACAACTCCAGCGGGCTCCTTTTTTGCATGGCTAAAAGTTCCTGGAGGATATACTTCTGAACAATTTTCAGATTTACTTCTTGAAAAAGCCCACGTTGTAGTGGCACCTGGAGTAGGATTCGGAACATATGGTGAAGGCTATGTGCGCGTAGGACTGCTGACGGATGAAGAGCGCATGAGAGAAGCTGTATCTCGAATAAAAAAATTAAATTTATTTTAAAAACGCATTGACAATCCTTTTTGAGTTGGCTTAATATGTAAGAAGTTAACGAGATTAATAACCGATAAATCCTAGCGGTATTTTTTATTTAGTATATAATCTACGAATTCAATTTAAATAAATAGCAACTTTCTTATTAAGAGTAGGTGGAGGGACTAGCCCGATGAAGCCCGGCAACCGACTTAACGCATGTTAAGCACGGTGCTAATTCTTGCAGCAGCAGCTGAGAGATAAGAAGAGCAACGAAAGCCTCTTCTTAATCACAGAAGAGGTTTTTTTATTAACGATATTAAACAGCAAGGGAGTTTTTAGCATAATGAGTGAAATCGTTGCAAGCTACTTACTACATGACAATAAAGGAAATTTTCATAAAAAAGCGGAAGGAATCGCTTTAGGACTAACCATCGGCTCATGGACAGATCTGCCGCTTTTAGATCAGCAGCAGCTTCAAAAGCATAAAGGGCGCGTCGTATCCGTAACTGAGCTTCAAGATTGCGAACGTGTTAACGGATACTTAGGCGGAGAGGTTAAGCAGGCTATTGTCAAAATTGCTTATCCAACTGCCAATTTTTCAAGAGATTTACCGGCTATTTTAGTTACGGTTTTCGGAAAACTATCACTTGATGGAAAAGTGAAATTATTAGACTTGGATTTTCCTGATGAATTATTAGCTGAATTCCCAGGACCGCGCTTTGGAATAGAAGGTATCCGAGAGAAACTAGGCGTTTATGACCGTCCGCTTGTGATGAGTATTTTTAAAGGCGTGATTGGAAGAGATATGACGTACTTAACAACTCAGCTGCGTGAGCAAGCGCTTGGCGGAGTGGATTTGGTTAAAGACGACGAGATTTTGTTTGATAATGAACGAACACCTTTTGAAGCTCGCGTTACAGAAGGGAAAAAAGTACTGAATGAAGTATACGAAAAAACGGGACACCGCACGCTGTATGCTGTTAATTTAACGGGACGAACGTTTGAATTAAAAGAAAAAGCGAGAAAAGCAGCTGAGCTAGGAGCCGATGCTCTTTTATTCAACGTATTTGCTTACGGATTAGACGTACTGCAGGCACTTCGAGAAGATGATGAAATTAACTTGCCGATTATGGCTCACCCAGCTGTTAGCGGAGCGCTTACGCCATCAGAGTTTTACGGTTTTTCAAATTCATTACTTCTTGGAAAGCTATTACGCTTAGCCGGAGCAGATTTTTCGCTATTTCCATCACCATACGGAAGCGTAGCGCTTTCTCTTGAAGACACGACAGGCATTGCCTACGAATTAACGCGTCCTGTGTACAAATATAAGCAGACTTTCCCGGTTCCTTCAGCAGGAATTCATCCTGGAATGGTACCGCAGCTTGTGAAGGACTTTGGAATCGACAGCATTATTAATGCAGGAGGCGGAGTTCACGGTCATCCAGACGGCGCTATCGGAGGAGGAAAAGCATTCCGTGCGGCGATAGATGCAGCACTCTCTCATCAAACACTAGCCGAAAAAGCTGAAGAATCAAAAGAGTTGCAAAAAGCTTTGCAACTATGGGGAACAGTAGAGGTGAAAGCATGACATCGTTAAAAATCTTTTGTGACTTTGATGGAACAATCACAAATAGCGATAACATTATTGCTATTATGAAACAATTTGCTCCTCCGGAGTGGGAAAGTATTAAAGACGACGTGCTAGCACAGCGCGTTTCTATTCAAGAAGGAGTAGGGCAAATGTTTGCCTTACTCCCCGTGGAATTAAAGGAAGATATTATTTCTTATATTTTAAGGACGTCTGCTATTCGAGATGGATTTGATGATTTTATTGCCTATACAAAAGAGCATCATATTCCGCTTTATATTGTAAGCGGAGGAATTGACTTTTTTGTAAAACCGCTTTTGGGAAATCGAGTTGCAGAGGAAATGCTCTACTGCAACGGATCTGATTTTTCTGGTGAGCATATTTCCATTACGTGGCCTCATACATGTGATAAACAGTGTACAAATGACTGCGGCTGCTGTAAGCCAACGATTATTCGCAATTTTGCAGATGAAAGAGATCATACGGTTGTTATTGGCGATTCAATTACGGATTTGCAGGCTGCCAAATTAGCTGACACTGTCATTGCACGTGACTTTTTAATTGAAAAATGCGAAGAGCTATCTCTACCGTATCGTCCTTTTTCTACTTTTTATGATGTCATTCATCATTTACAAGAATTAACAGAAGAGGTGAAAGCATGAGTATCATGGCTCAGCAAAGGTTGCATGAGCTTGCAGATATAAAAGATGAGTTGGCAGAACGCGATTGGTTCTTCGGTACAAGCGGAAACTTAGCAATTAAAGTGGACCAAAATCCGACAACTTTCTTTGTATCAGCAAGTGGAAAAGACAAAAGAAAACGTACAAATGAAGATTTTTTATTAGTTGATCAACATGGAAAACCTGCAGAAGAAACGCATTTAAAGCCTTCTGCTGAAACGCTTTTACACGTTAAGATTTACGAGTTAACGAATGCTGGGTGCAGTCTTCATGTACATACAATCGACAACAACGTGATCTCTGAACTGTACGGAGATGAAGGGCTTATTTCATTCAAAGGCCAAGAAATTATTAAGGCACTGGGTATTTGGGAGGAAGATGCGGAAATTACTGTTCCGATTATTCCGAATTACTCGGATATTCCGACACTAGCAGAAGAGTTTTCTCACCATATAAAAGGCGATCAAGGCGCGATTTTAATTCGTAACCACGGGATTACGGTATGGGGGAAAAATGCGTTTGAAACAAAAAAAGCGCTAGAAGCCTATGAATTTCTATTTAGCTACCATGTGAAATTACTATCACTTAAAGGCATTAAGCCAAAGGTGCATTTATAAAAGGAGGAAACAACAATGGCGCAAATTCGCTTACATGTAAACAATAAAAGAATTGAAACTCAAGAGGAAGTATCAGCTTTTCTGGCAAACAATGAAGTTATTTATGAAAATTGGGACATTACAAAACTTCCAGAAAATCTTCGTGAAAAATATGATTTAACTGATGAAGAAAAAACAGAAATTTTAAACGCTTTTGGTGAGGATATTAAAGATATTTCTGAACGCCGCGGCTATAAAGCGCAAGATGTTATCTCGCTATCGGAATCTACACCAAATATTGATGAATTGTTAAAAAACTTTCAGCGCAAGCATATTCATACAGATGACGAAGTTCGCTTTATTGTAAGCGGTCATGGAATCTTTGTGATTCAAGGAAAAGACGGCGAATTTTTTGATGTTGAATTAGAGCCGGGCGATTTAATTTCAGTACCAGAAAACATTCTTCATTACTTTACATTAATGGAAGATCGTAAAGTAGTCGCTGTCCGAATTTTCGTGACAACTGAAGGATGGGTACCTATTTACGCATAACAACTACTTGTAAAGCATAGGTCATGATCACCCCGCTTTTACATCTAAAAGCGGGGTATTCTTTGGATTATTATAAAACTAACTATTTTTATATGAATAATAAGTTTAATGGGAGGAACACCATGAAAAAGAGTAAAAAAATGCTGTGGCCACTTACTTTGCTCGTGCTTCTAGTTTTTGCGCTGGCTGCCTGCACGAAAGAACAGCCAAGTCTAAACGAGAAAGCACAGGCAGCTCCAGAGCAGCAAGCGGCTTCTGCTAAGCCTGTACAGCAAGAAGGAAAAAAGGTTACGAAAGATACAAAAATTGCGCTTATTTCTGAATTTACATCAGGCACTCACGCTGCTCAGTACATAACAGGTGTGACAAAAGCGGCTAAAAAAGCAGGAGTACAGCTATCCGTTTCTGATTCAAACAATGATCAATCTAAAATGGCGGCTTATTTAGACACGGCTATTAACCAAAATGTTGACGGCATTATGATTGACCACGGCCGGGCTGAAACCCTTGAACCTGGCGTGAAGCGCGCGATTGCAAAAGGAATTCCCGTTATTGCAACAGACGTAGAATTAAAAGTAGAAGGCGTTACAACCATTGATCAAGACGATTATATGCTTGCGCTGCAGGGTCTGAAACAAATGATGCAGGACATTAATGGAAAAGGAAATATTGTATATGCATTTGTTGGAGGCTTTGCACCGATGGAAAAGCGCGACAGCATTTATAAAATTATGATGAATCGCTATCCAGATGTAAAACAAATTGCCACGTTCGGAAGCGCAACGGACAACACCTCTCTAGACACCCAAAATAAAATGGCAGCCGTATTGAAGCAGTATCCAAATAAAGGAGACATTGCAGCTGTTTGGGCGCCATGGGACGAATTTGCAAAAGGAGTCACAAGAGCGATTAAAGAAGCAGGACGAGACGAGATTAAAGTATACGGAGTAGACTTATCTGATGAAGATCTGCAAATGATGCAGGCAAAAAACAGCCCCTGGAAAGCGTCTGCTGCCGTAAATCCAGCTTCAGTAGGAGAAAAGCAAGTTGATCTGCTTCTTAAAAAGATTTCCGGTCAAGAGATTCCTCGTTATTATTCCTTTGATCCGGTTTTAGTCAAACAAACTGACTTGCCTAATCAAACGATTAATATGGATCAGCTTAGTCAGTACGTAGAAGAATGGGGCAAAAAAGAGTAGAAGTGGAGGGACAGACATGACGAACGAGCTTTCAATGAAGAACATTACAAAAAACTTTGGTTCTTTTCAAGCGCTGAACAAAGTTGATTTTACTGTTCAAAAAGGGGAAATTCATGCTTTATTGGGAGCCAATGGTGCCGGTAAAAGTACGTTGATGAAAATATTGTGCGGAGCTTACGACGAGTACGAGGGAAAGATCTACAAAGACGGAGGAGAAATCTCTATTTCTTCTCCTAAAGAAGCGAAGAGTCACGGCATCGGCATTGTACACCAAGAAGTCGATGTAGCGCTGATTCCTTCGCTGTCAGTAGCTGAAAACATTGTGTTAGACGTACAGGCTTCTAATAAAAGTAAGGCATTTGTAAACTGGAAATCTATTTATAAGAAAGCGGAAGAAGCTCTTTCTTTACTTGGTTCTTCTTTATCCGTTAAAAAAAATGTCGTTGATCTAACTCTATCAGAAAAACAGCAGGTGCTTATTGCACGTGCAATTGTACAGAATGTTGATTATTTAATTTTGGATGAACCAACCGCACCTCTTAGTGTGGAAGAGACGAAACAATTGTTTTCTGTGATGAGAGAGCTGAAGAAAAGCGGAGTAGGCATTATTTATATTTCACATCGCCTTCAAGAAGTGGTTGATATTTGCGACCGCTTAACGGTTTTAAAGGACGGACGCTATGTAGCTACAAAAGAAACTTCACATACATCAATTGAAAACGTGATTACGCTTATGCTAGGAACGTCTTCTGTAAAGCAGTGGGTCAAAAAATCAATAGAAGTTGGAAACGAACTTTTACACGTAGAAGCATTATCTCTTCCAGGGCGTCTTTCGAATATCTCTTTTCATGTAAAAGAAGGAGAGGTAGTCGGTATTGCAGGGCTTGTGGGAGCAGGAAAAACGGAGCTTTGCCGAAGTCTATTTGGTTTAGAGCAATATGTGAGCGGCAGCGTTCGGTTAAAAGGCAAGAAATTAAAGTTGAATAAGCAGCCGTATTATTATATTGCACAAGGTCTTTCTCTTGTTCCTGAAGAACGAAGAAAAGAAGGGATTTTTGTTCATGAATCGATTGCGGATAACTTAGTTTTGCCAAGTCTGTCCCGCTTTACAAATTATTCGTTTCTAAAGCGAGGAAAGATCAAAGAAAAAGCGCAGAAAACGACTGGGCAAGTTGGCGTAAAGTCTCATTCTATCGAGCAGTCAGTTGGAACGTTAAGCGGTGGAAATCAGCAGAAAGTAGCAATCGGAAAATGGCTTGTTACGGACTCTGACGTACTGTTGTTCGATGAGCCAACTAAAGGGGTCGATGTAGGCTCCAAGCGAGAGATATTTGATTTAATTACAAATCTTGTGTCACAGCAAAAAGGAGTTGTTTATGCAACCTGTGAATTCGAGGAGCTGCTAGGGGTAGCGGATCGAATTTATGTTATGTACAACGGAAAAATCGTGAAAGAATTATCCAAAAAAGAAGCAACTAGTGAAAAATTATTTTATTATACAGCAGGAGGAGTAAAAGGATGAGTGCGGAGTATGTAACAGAACCTGTAGCGAAACCAAAGAGAAAAATAAGCGTTTTCGACTTTTTTTATAAATATGGGACAGTCTTAATGATTTTTGTTATTATGATTATTTTTTCCATTGCCACACCTAACTTTTTAACAGGAGAAAACATTAGTGATATCCTGCGCTCTATTTCCATTGTTACCTTAATCGCGCTTGGTGTAACGATATCGTTAACCGTCAACGGACTCGATTTATCTGTAGGGTCTACGGCTGGATTAGCCACTATTTTATCAGCCTCTATGCTTGTTTTACACAGACAAGAAATTGCAGTCGCTATCATTGTTCCGATTATTGCATCGCTTCTTATCGGGTTAGTAAATGCTTTTTTAGTAGTGAAAGTAAAGATTCCTGATATTTTAGCTACTCTTTCAATGATGTTCATCGTACAGGGGATTTTATTAACGTATACAAAAGGCTCAGCTATTTATACCAATATGCCTTTACCAAGCGGAGACAGAGCTCCGGGAATTTTTATTCCTTCTTTCCTTGCGCTGGGGCAAGGTCACTTTCTAGGTATTCCTGTTCCTGTGATCATTATGCTGCTGACTGTGCTGCTTGTTCATATCGTTTTTTCCTATACGAAGTTTGGGCGTTTTTTCTACGTAACAGGAGGTAACATAGAAGCAGCAAGACTTTCGGGTGTACCGGTTAATCGTTACCGCATGTATGCCTATATGTTTTCAGGTTTGCTTGCTGGAATTGGAGGAGTCGTTTT
The DNA here is from genome assembly GCF_049368575.1 of Priestia sp. 40. Taxonomy (NCBI): domain Bacteria; kingdom Bacillati; phylum Bacillota; class Bacilli; order Caryophanales; family Bacillaceae; genus Priestia; species Priestia sp. 40. The sequence goes on along the minus strand of NZ_JBMPZA010000017.1, from coordinate 303,669 downwards.
AGCTGCCCGTATTGGAGTAGGAGAAGTGAACGCGGGCTCACCATTTTTAATGGATGCCGTAGCTGCTACATACATTGGTTTTTCCGTATTTGGAGCAGGGAAACCGAATGTATTCGGGACGCTGATTGGCTCTATTTTAATCGGTGTGCTGTTAAATGGATTAACGATGCTGAATGTTCCGTATTATATGCAAGACATTATTAAAGGAGCTGTATTAGCAGGAGCCTTGGCTTTAACGTATTACCGCTCGAAACAAACATCTACGGCTGTGTAAACAGCCGTTTTTTTTCGTTTGAAATCGGGAAGAATAAGGAAAAACAATAGTATAATCTATTATTTATGTAGAAAGAGGGAGTATAAATGAAACGTGTCGTCATTATAGGAGGAGTAGCCGCCGGAATGAGCGCAGCTTCACAGCTTCGCCGGATGAAAGAAAAAGAAGAAGTAGAAATCCTTGTACTTGAAAAAGGTGGAGATATCTCTTACAGCGCATGTGGCATGCCTTACTATCTGTCAGGTGTTGTAAAAGAAAAAGACGATTTGATTGCTCGTACGAAACAAGAGTTTGAAGAGCGAAATATCTCTGTCCATCTTTTTCACGAAGTTAAAGAAGTAAATCATACAAAAAAATACATAGTAGTGCAAAATGTAAAGACGCAAGCGGAAAAAGAGATAACATATGATGAACTCATCATTGCAACTGGAACAGCGGCTGTTAAACCCAATTTTATGAGTGATAATATGCCGAATGTATGCACATTAAAGTCATTAGAAGACAGCGAAAGAATCTATACATATCTACAGGCTCACTCCGTAGAGAAAGTCACCATTATCGGCGGAGGATATGTCGGAATGGAAGTAGCTGAAGCAATGAAGGCTTTGGGAAAAGAAGTACGGGTTATTGAGCAGGGAAAGCAGATTCTATCTATTTTAGATCAAGAAATGGCAGAACATTTACAAAAGCAGTTAGATGACGATATTTTATTTCATTTCGAAGAAGAAGTGGAAGCATTGCTGCATTCAGATGGTTCCGTCACTCACGTTCAAACAAACCGTCAAACGTATCAAACAGATTTAGTGATTGTAAATGTAGGAGTTCGTCCGAATACGCAATTCTTAGAAAGAAACGGACTAAGGATGCTTGAAAATGGAGCTATTTTAGTAAACGAGAAGTTGGAAACCAACGTGCCTCATATCTACGCAGCAGGAGATTGTGCAACGAGCTATCACCGCGTATTAAAAAAAGATGTTCATATTGCTCTTGGAACCATTGCCAATAAGCAGGGAAGGGTTCTTGGTTACCGATTAGGGGGAGAAAATAGAGAATTTCCGGGTGTTGTAGGTACAAGTATTGTCAAAGTGATGGATTATGAAATTGGGAAAACCGGCATTTCAGAAAGAGAAGCAAGAGAAAATTCTCTTTTATACAAAGCCATCACGGCCGAAGCTCCGAGTCATGCGTCTTACTATCCAGGAGCTGAAAAGATTGTAATAAAACTTGTTTATCATCCTGAAACAAAAGAGATTTTGGGGGTTCAAATGATTGGTAAAGAAGGAGTAGCAAAACGAATCGATGTACTTGCGACAGCTATTACTTGTCGCCTCACAACAGATGAAATAACCATGTTAGATCTTTCGTATGCTCCTCCTTTTGCTACGGTATGGGATGCTGTACAAATTGCTGCTCAGAAAGCCGAATAAAAAAGTCACCGTCTTACAAAAGACGGTGACTTTTTTATTCGACAAGCAGCATCTTTTGTCGAAAAACAACTTGTCAAAAAAAGATAAACGGTATTCCTATAGTAATGTAAGCGTTTGTAAATTCCGACAAAATAATTTTTTCGCGAAAAAAATGTCTATTATTGCGACTCTATTTACATATTTAGTAGAATTTGTAATAATGCGTTATAAGCTAATTTCTTTGTCATAGGAGAGGATTTTGTGTTTGGAGTGAGAAATAGAACGAAATCAGAGAGATTATTAGTGGAAATCGTCCAAAAAAGACAAAAAATGGTGCAGCTCGGAGAAGAAAAAGGTCTGACTAATGAAGAAACCGTTACCTGTAGTCAAGAGCTTGATCAGCTCTTACTCGTTTATCAAAAGCAGCGTTTAAAAGAAGAGGAAGAAAAGACATCGTTTGCCACACTGATTAGCCGCTTTTTATCTTTTTCAAAGCTGTAATGCAGGACAAGCATTCGGAATCGGGCAGTAAAACAATTACGCTGCCCGTGGCCTCTCTTCAGCTTTAAAAAATGTTAATTAAAAAAATCATAAACAGCATACCAAAAATAAACGAATAAGTAGCAAACCTTTCGTTTCCATCGCCGTGACTTTCCGGAATCAACTCTTTATAAATAATAAAAAGCATGGCGCCAGCAGCAAAAGCTAATCCATATGAAACGAGAGAATCAACAAAATTAGTTAAATAAAAACCGAGTAAAGACGTTACAATCTCAACGGAGCCTGTAAGGGTAGCAATTAAAAATGCTTTTATTTTACTAATATTTTGCTGAGCTAAAAATAGCGCGACCAACAGTCCTTCAGGTGCATTTTGAAGACCGATTGCAAGGGCAATTAAGTTCCCTGTATTTTCAACATTTGAAGCGTAGCTAACACCAACAGACAGGCCTTCAGGAAGGTTGTGCAACGTAATAGCGGAAACAATTAAAAGTGCTTTTTCATCAAATTGTATGCCGGTTTTAGAATGCTCAAGATCAATGTGAGGAATATTCTGCTCCAAGAGTGTTAATGTTACCACGCCAAGCAGTAAGCCAATCGCTAAGGAAAAAAAACCGCCGCTTTGAAGAGATTCTGGAATCAAGCTCATAGTAGAAGCTGCTGTCATAATACCTGCAGTGAGCGCAAGAAGAACATCTTTCCACCGATGAGTGAGTTCTTGATTCAAAAACAGAATAGGCAAAGCACCTACTCCAGTCGATAGCGCAGAAAGAATGCTTCCAATTAGTACCTCAGTCATAAACCGTCTCCTTTTACGTATTCTTCTTTTTATCCTCAATTCACATCGTTCTTTTAGTGTATGTTTTTTTGTTTTATATGAGCATGACTATTTTAAAAGTGAATAGCTTTATGCAATAACCTTACAAAAAAGTTGAACCAGTGAAGGTTCAACTTTTTAGGTGAAGTACAGCTCCTGAACCTGGTTAGCAATGTGCTCAAGTTTATTGGAAACTTGAGGAATGCCATATCCTACATACAAAGGAGATGTGGCAAAGCGAGGAATGATTTTCGCTGCAATTTTGCCGTTCTTAAGATTATAAAAAAATAAGTTGTAGCTCGTGCAGCTACGATGAAAATGATTTAATAAATAGTGAGCAGCCGTTTGAAGATAATCTGCAAACGCGTGCAGCTCTTTGTCAAGCTGATCCGTTATCACGTTAAATTCAAAAAAGCCCATTCTAGGTTTTGCAGATAAATTAAATGTGACGTGTTCATTTTGAGCAATTGTGACTCCTTCAAACTGCTCTAGCTTCACGTTTTCATTTACATCCATCTCATTTAAACCAATAATTTGCATATGAGGATGTCGTAACGATCCTCCGGACATAGGTCCATGGTTTTTGAAGAAAAGAACAGAAGCATATTCACCGCTGTTCATCATAGATATCCATCGTTCAGTAGCGAAGCTCAGCAAGGTGTACAGATGTTCTTTTGGATAAATAGACAGTTCTGAAGAACATTCATCGGTCTCAATAATAACCGTCTGATAAGCATCTTGCAGAACAGGAAATTTATTCTTTAGCCAAATGATAGGTCCTTGTTTTTCAATGATGCCTGTGAGAGATTCAACGTCACAAAATGGACAGGGATTTTGCCGGTTAACGATTGTTTCAGGCTTTTGCGAACCAATCGCGGAATTAAATAATAAATGGGTTGGTTTCATAATCATTCACCTTTTTATGTAATGGTCATATGTTTATTGTATTAAAAGCATATGTATAAATCCACTTATATACATTTTTTATCAAAAAAATTGTACAAGCGGAGAGAATAACCGATGAAATAAGCCTGCTTTGATTGACTTTGAAGGGAAATTTTAGTATTATCTTGATATCAAGATAATACTAAAGGAACTGATTAAAATGACGAATGATGTAACTAGAGAAGAGTTAGACCAATCTCTTAAATTATTTATTGTACTATCTCGTGCCAATCGTTCAATCAATGATCATGTGCATAAATTTATTCAACAGCATGGAATGAATCCAACCGAATTTGCTGTCCTAGAGTTATTGTACCACAAAGGCCAGCAGCCCCTTCAGCAAATTGGCGGAAAAATTCTGTTGGCAAGCGGCAGTATTACGTATGTAGTAGACAAGCTTGAGAAAAAAGGCTTCTTGGAGCGCGTTGCTTGTCCGAGCGATCGTCGCGTAACCTATGCAGCTATCACCAAGCAAGGCAAGGAAATGATTGAAAGCATGTTTCCGAGTCACGAAAAAAGAATTCATGATATTTTATCCGTTTTATCTAGCGAAGAAAAGGAAGTTGCCATTTCGATGCTTAAGAAACTAGGGCACTATGCAGATGAATTTTTGCCGGAATCGACTAATTAATTAAGGAAAGCTCGTTTGTTTCTGTTGAACAAACGAGTTTTTTCTATGACTTCTTTCATGGCCAATCGACATCAAAAATAAAAAGTGACAAAAAATTGAAATTAACAGGAATACAGCTGGATAAAAACGAATTAGGTTACATACAGACAATAGAGGAAGGGGAACAAATGATGAAATTTGAGAATTATACATATACGCGACCTGATATGAATGAAATTGAAAAGCAGTTTGAAAAGGCCATTACACATTTTACGGAAGCAGCGTCAGTCAGTCAGCAAAATGAGGCAATTCGTCTAGCAAACGATGCGTATTCTCAGTACAGTACAATGGGGAACATCTGCTATATTCGTCATTCTATCGACACAGCGAATGAATTTTATAAAGAAGAACAAGACTATTTTGATGAAACACAGCCGCTTTTAGAAGGATATGTAGAGAAATTTTACAAAGCCTTAATCTCTTCGCCTTTTAAACAGCAACTAGAAGAAAAGTGGGGAAAGCAGCTGTTTTCTCTTGCTGAAATGCAGTTAAAAACGTTCTCTCCTGAAATAGTAAAAGAGCTGCAGGAAGAAAATAAGCTATCATCTCAATATACGAAACTAGTGGCATCAGCTAAAATTGTATTTGAAGGAGAAGAAAGAACGCTAGCTCAGCTCGATCCGTTTATGGAGTCACCTGATCGAGAAATGAGAAAAAAAGCAGCAGAAGCGAAGTTTCAATTTTTCACCGATCACGAAGAGGAATTTGATGATATTTACGACAAACTTGTAAAAGTAAGGACCAAGCTTGCTGAAAAATTAGGCTATAAAAATTTCGTAGAAGTGGGCTATGCTCGTATGTCTAGAATAGGCTATGATGCTGAAATGGTTGCTGCTTTTCGCAAACAAGTAAAAGAGTATATAGTTCCCCTTACTGAAAAACTAAAAAAGCGTCAGCAGGAAAGAATTCAAGTAGAGAGCTTAACTTATTATGATGAACCGTTTCAGTTTGAAACAGGAAACGCAGTGCCAAAAGGTGATGAAAAGTGGATTATTGAAAATGGACGGGTTATGTATAAGGAGCTTTCTAAAGAGACAGATGAATTCTTTTCATTTATGCTTGAAAATAATTTAATGGATTTAGTCGCTAAAAAGGGCAAAGCAGGCGGAGGCTACTGTACGTTTATTGAAGAATACAAAGCGCCGTTTATTTTTTCAAATTTTAATGGAACATCAGGCGATATCGATGTGTTAACACATGAAGCAGGGCATGCTTTTCAAGTGTATTCCAGCCGAGATATGGAAACCAATGAGTATCACTGGCCTACGCATGAAGGAGCTGAAATTCATTCGATGAGCATGGAGTATTTTACATGGCCTTGGATGGAGTTGTTCTTTAAAGAAGACAAAGATAAATACCAGTTTTCTCATTTAAGCTCAGGCTTAACTTTCTTGCCTTACGGGGTAGCAGTAGATGAATTTCAGCATGCTGTATACGAACGCCCTGAGATGACGCCTTCGGAACGAAAACAAACGTGGCGAGAAATTGAAAAAAAATATATGCCTTCTAAAAACTATGATGGCCATCATTATCTAGAAAGCGGGGGTTTCTGGCAGCGCCAGCTTCATATTTACACGTCTCCGTTTTATTATATTGATTATACGCTCGCTCAAATTTGTGCATTTCAATTTTGGAAAAAGGATCGAGAAAATCATGAACAAGCATGGCAAGATTACGTTCATTTGTGTAAGCTTGGCGGAAGTAAGCCGTTTTTAGAATTAGTAGAGGAAGCGAATTTGATCTCTCCATTCGAAGAGGGCTGCGTGCAGTCTGTAGTAGATGAAATTGAAAACTATTTAAATAGTATTGATGATAAAAAGCTATAAAAAAAGAGATTGAGACATAACAAAATCAATCGAATCTAAAGACGAACAAATCGAATAAACAATCTAATATGAATCGCTTGTTACACCGCCGTTGATTTCCGTGCAAGGCTTCGCTTTCCGCGGGCGGCCGGTGAGCCTCCTCGGCGCTTATGCTCCTGCGGGGTCTCACCTATTCCGCTTTTCCCGCAGGAGTCTTCGCCTTGCCCTCCAATCAACAGCTAGAAGCACCTAGATTAAACCTACGCTCACCCTCATAATAAAAAATCCGAATGAGTTTGATTCTTATTCAAAAAACAAACTCGTTCGGATCTTCCTTCAACTAACATACTTTTGTTCCAGCCTCTTTTTTTAATGGTTCATTCCTTGTTCCCATAAAGGAATCGTAAGGGTAACGCTGGTTCCTTCGCCCACAGTGCTTTTAATTTCAAATGTTCCTTTATGCTGATACAAAATGTTTTTAATCACAACAAGCCCAAGACCAGTACCTGATGGCTTTGTGGTAAAGAAGGGCTTTTGAATATGCGTAAGTAAATTTGAGGGAATGCCGACTCCTGTATCTTTAATGAATATAGTAAGGTCTTTAGTATGCTGAGTAACGTTTAAATGAATTTCTCCACCGCTAGGCATAGCTTCAAGCGCATTTTTTAATAAATTAATGAGTACTTGCTTAATTTGATTTGCATCACAGCAGATGTATGTATGCCGGGCTTCCGTCTGCGTTTTAACGACAACATTTTTTAATACACATTCTGATTCAAACAAAAGAATAACGTCATTTAAAATAGTAGAGAAAGCATGCTTTTGCATAATCGTATCATGAGGTTTAGCGAGCAATAAAAATTCTCCAACAATTGAGTTAATTCGATTCAGTTCGCTCAGCATAATGGTTGTATAAGAATGATAGCGGCTGCTGTCTTCATGAATCAGCTGAATAAATCCATTTAGAGAAGTAAGTGGATTTCGAATTTCATGAGCAATACCCGCAGCCATTTCCCCAGCTAAAGATAGCTTATCCTTTTGGCGAAGAAATTTTTCAGTTTCTTTCTCTTCGGTAAGGTCACGTGAAATACCAAAAAGAGCAACCACCTGTTGATCACGATTAAAAATAGGTGAAACCGTAATTTCTACGTCAATTATTTTTCCGTCTTTTCGCTTGTCTTGAGTTTCAAAGGCAACCAGCTTTTCTCCTTTTTTAACCCTTTCTAATCGGCTTTCAGCGTCGCCTTTTAAGCCAGCAGGAATAAATGGAATGGCTTTTCCGACAATTTCTTCCGCTTTCCATCCGTATATTTGCTCAAAAGCATCGTTTACTTTAATCACTTTGCCGTCTAGACTGAACACGGCAATGGCGTCGCGGTTATATGTAAAAAAAGATTGTAAATACTCTTGAGCTGAGTACAGTTCATCTTCGGTTTTGTTCATTTTGACCGTCGTAATAGCAATCAGTTTTTTAGAGAAATGAGCACAGTATAACAAAATAATCATTGTGATCAGCGTAAACAAAATGAAATAAACGATATCTAATTTCACGAAAGTCACAGATGTAAAAAGAGTGTTGCTTACATAAAAGTACAAAACAATTGTTATGGACATTAATGTAGAAATTACAATAGCGATATAGCTATAATAAATAAAGCTAACAATTATTCCAAGAAACAAAAACAAATAATTAATAACAGCAGGTTCAATAGATGTTATGTACGCAATATAGGCATAATAGCATATAAAAAAAGAATACATAATGATAGCAGGATGAAAACGAAAGTAGTACATAACTGTCACTGCCAGTAATAAAATTCCTCCGCTTATAAAAACAATCAGATGAGGATCAGCTGCAATAAAGTGGTATAACACAATGTGGACAAAATACAGCAGCCAAAAAATAAGTAAAAGAATAAAATTCCGTTTTTTTATGAGGTTGTGTGATTCCATAAAAAATCCCTTTCTTAAATGGTGAATAATTTTATAGGAGAATAACTTTATAGTCAGCTAGTCGCACGATATAGTAATATATCACTCATATTAGCATAGTTACAACTATGTGAATAGCCGAATTGAGCACTTAGACCAAGGAAGATAGATCTAGAATGTGGCTGTTCATAAATTATTAAGGAAATATGAGGGGAATATGAACGAAATGAAGGGGATGTAAAGCTTTTGTGATAACCTTGTAAAAGCGAACTTTTTTCCAATCGGATAGGCTATACTGCCAGTAGAGCCATATGAATAGTGACTACATAGAGGCTCAGATGATTCGAAAGGAGACGGTAAAATGAACAAAAGTTTATTAGTCAAGTTATTTGGATCACTTCTAGCAATTATGTTAATCACAGCATGCAACTCACAAACGGATGAAAAAGATGCCACAGAACCGCAAACAGAACAGTCGGGTGATACTCAAGCGGAGGATACAACTACAGATGATTCACAGGAAACAATGAAGCAAGACGAAGCAGATGATTCATCTGGGGATGAAGCAGCTGATGATCAAGAAGAATCAACGGATAGTGCTGACGGAAAAACAGACGAAAGTAAATAAACGTAAGTATTTCTATAAAAAAAAGCGACTCAAGTAGAGTCGCTTTTTCTATTAGTTTTGTACGGTGATTTCGCTTGCTTCATTTAACGTTACGTTCACTGTAGATACGTCTCCGTCATCTAACAGTAAATCTGTAATTCGATCTTCAAGCTGTTCTTGAATTGCTCGGCGGAGCGGTCTAGCACCGAATGCAGGGTGATAGCCAAGTTCAGCCAGTTTTTCTTTTACCTCATCCGCTACGCTCAGCGTGATGTTTTGTTCTTGTAATGTTTCTTTTAATTCAGCAAGCATAAGGTCAACGATTTTAATCAAGTTATCTTTTTCAAGGTGATTAAACTCAATGATTGTATCAAATCGATTTAAAAACTCTGGTTTGAAATAAGATGAAAGTGAATCTAAAACGGATGCCTGTTTAAGAGCGTCATTTTCTGCGTCAAACCCAACCGTAATTTTCTTTTCACCTACACCAGCGTTACTTGTCATAATGATAACTGTGTCTTTAAAGCTTACTGTGCGACCTTGACTATCTGTTAGACGTCCGTCTTCTAGAATTTGCAGAAACATATGCTGAACGTCTGGATGAGCTTTTTCAATTTCATCTAGTAAGATGATGGAATAAGGGTTGCGGCGTACTTTCTCTGTTAATTGTCCTGCCTCTTCGTGACCTACGTAGCCAGGAGGGGAACCGATTAATTTAGACACCGCGTGTTTTTCCATATATTCACTCATATCTAGACGAACCATAGCATCTTTTGAGCCGAATAGTTCTTCAGCTAATGTTTTGGTTAACTCTGTTTTACCGACACCTGTTGGACCGACAAATAAGAATGAACCAATTGGGCGATGCTTCGCTTTTAATCCAGCGCGAGAACGTCGAATCGCTTTTGCTACTTTTTCTACAGCTTCCTGCTGTCCGATTACTTTTTGAGCTAAGTGCTCTGCTAAATGTTTCATTTTTGCTGATTCATTTTCTTGAAGTTTACCAACAGGGATACCCGTTTTCTTTTCAATAATTGCTTGAATGTCAGCAATATCCACATTCATTTTTTTCTGTTCTTCGTTCAATTGTTTTTCAAGAGCAGCTTCTTCATCGCGCAGTTTTGCCGCTACTTCATATTTTTCATTCTTTAACGCCTGCTCTTTTTCTTTTGTAATTTCTTTTAAGCGAGCGGCCGCGTCGTCTTTATTTGTAATGCCTGCCTGTAAGTTCATTTTTGAACCTGCTTCATCTAGCAAGTCAATTGCTTTATCAGGCAAGAAGCGATCTTGAATGTAGCGGTGTGATAAATTTACACAAGCGCGGATCGCTTCATCTGTATAGCTAACGCCGTGATAATCTTCATATTTACTTTGAATTCCTTTTAGAATTTCAACGGCTTCTTCTACAGACGGTTCGTGAACCATAACCGGCTGGAAGCGTCGTTCAAGAGCCGCATCTTTTTCAATGGAACGATACTCTTTTAAAGTTGTAGCTCCGACTACTTGAAGTTCGCCTCGTGCAAGAGCTGGTTTTAAAATATTGCTTGCGTCCATTGAACCTTCCGCTGAACCAGCTCCTACAAGAAGGTGAATTTCATCGATAAATAAAATCACGTTTTTTCGCTGTTGAAGCTCAGAAATCAACTGCTTCATGCGCTCTTCAAATTGACCGCGAACGCCCGTATTAGCTACGAGAGATGCTACGTCTAACAGATATACATCTTTATTTAACAGCTTGGCAGGAACTTTTCCTTCTGCGATTTTTAAAGCTAACCCTTCAACAACAGCTGTTTTACCAACGCCAGGTTCTCCAATTAGTACCGGGTTGTTTTTGTTTCTTCTATTTAAAATTTCAATGACACGCTCTACTTCTTCTTCGCGGCCAATAACAGGGTCAATTAATCCCGTTTTCGCAATTTGAGTTAAGTTTCGACCGAACTGGTCTAAAAATCCGCTGCCGCCATTTCCTTGCTGCGGCTGTTCCGGTGCAGCTTGTTCTTGTGACATTTGCTTGAATAAATCATCGATGTTCATAAAGCCGCCACCTCCAAAACCTGATGGGATTTTATGTTCTTTCATTAGCGCTTGGTAACATGTATGACATAAACGATATTGAGATTTTTGATTATTTGTTTGTACGTTTAATTGAATAGACGCTTCACGTTTATTACAGTTTTGACAAATCATTTAATTAGCCTCCCTAAATGATTTTAATCGAAGATCAGTAGGTGTTTGACCTTTCTTGACCTTTCGTAATTTCATTATACTTTGACCTTTTTTGACTTTCAAGTCTTTTGCTTAAAAAAATTTTGAGGGAAGTTCCTCGCTTATGTACAAGAGGTAGTACATTAAAAAAAGATGTGTTTTATGTGTACCCGTTCTATACATGTAAAAACATAAGAGGCATTTTGTACAATGATCTGCTTGGAGAGGGAATTAATATTAATAAGAAGAAAAGTGGAAACATGAGTGCAGAGCTTACCGTTGGATAAAATAAGTTATTGACAGCAAGAAGGATAAAAATTATACTCAAGAAGGTTTGCACTTAACTGCGTAAAAGCATAAAAGCGTTTAAGTGAAAAAGAAAGATAGAAAGGGAATACCTCATGAAAAAAGAAATTTCATTTATACAATCAATAGCGGTGGTTTTGGTGCTATTAGCTATTATTTTTGTTTCATTATTTATGTTAAAGCTGCCGCCTCATATTCCGCTAATATTTGGTGTAGCATTTATTAGTGTGATTGGCTTTTTGTTGAAATATAAGTGGCCAGAAATGGAGAAAGGAATTTTGGACGGTGTTAGACTTGGCATTAAGCCTATCCTTATTTTAATGCTGATCGGGATGCTCATTGCGATTTGGATGGTAGGAGGAACGATACCGACGATTTTATCCTACGGCTTCCACTGGATTTCACCGCAGTACTTTTTAATTAGTGCTTTGGTTATTACCGTATTAGTTTCAACATTTACAGGAAGTTCATTAACAACCGTCAGTACGGTAGGGGTCGCTTTATTTGGCGTAGGAACTGCTATTGGTGTACATCCAGGTCTAGCAGCGGGAATGATTGTTTCAGGAGCTGTGTTTGGAGATAAGATGTCTCCATTGTCTGATACAACAAATTTTGCCTCTGGTATCGTTGAAGTGCCGCTTCCTAAACATATTCAGCATATTACGTGGACGACGGTTCCAAGTATTGTCATTACCGCAATCATTGCATTGGTCATTGGGATGAACGGAAATCATGAAAGCGTCAATTACGGAGAAATTCAAGGAATTCAAGAAGCATTAAAGCATACGTTTAATTTACACGTGTTAACGTTGCTTTCTCCACTCTTAGTTCTTATTTTTTCGATGAGAAGAGTCGATGTATTGCCAACGTTAGTTTTAGGGATTGTAACGGCCATTATTACAGGAATGATTACACAGCATGAATTTACGCTGAGTCAATTGTTAGGGGTTCTTCAAAGCGGGCCGGCAATCGAGTCAGGAAATAAAGTAGTCGATGCGATTGTAAACAAAGGCGGATTACAGTCCATGATGTTTTCTATTTCTCTTATCATGATTGCCTTATCGCTAGGGGGATTGATGAGAGCAGTTGGAATTATTGATGCTTTATTAGAAGGATTAGCAAAACAAATCCGCCGCAGCGGAGACGTTATTTTTGCTACGCTTCTATCTTCAATTGGAGTGAACGTTATTACAGGAGAACAGTATTTATCAATTCTTCTGCCTGGGCAAACGTTTAAGCCGCTGTATGAAAAGTGGAACTTAGACCCAAAAAACTTATCACGAACGCTTGAAGACGGCGGAACGGTTATTAATGCTATCATTCCGTGGGGTGTCAGCGGCGCTTTTATTTCAACAGCATTAAATATTCCAGCAGCTGACTACGTTCCATTTACATTCTTTAGTATTTTATGTCCGATCTTTTCGGTTATTTTAGCATATACGGGCATTGGTATTGCCAAGAAAAAAGCTCAGTCTTAACTGGGCTTTTTTCTTTTTGAAAAAGGACAGGTAAAAAACGACAAAAAAAGTATGATTCCACTTTTCAAATCTATAATTTAATAATACAATTTACTATACGTCTTTCTTGTTCATGTGTTTGTATGAATTCTTATTTCTTTACAGATGAAGAAATTTTGGTTTTGCGTTATGATAAATAAGCTGTGTTGGCGATGGGATGAATGCCCTTTTTAGCAAACATTTAAGAAGGGTAAAGCCACATAAAAACACTCATTATAAAAGAGAAAAGATATTTATCGAGGAGAGGGTTTCTGTTGAAAAAATGGGGCATCATTGCATTAATCACTGTAGCTGTGCTCGGTGTGACAGCGGTTTTCAACCGAGCTGAAAGTGATGATGTAAATAAAGAAAAATTGAATTTATTATCGCCTTATTCAAATAAAGTAGATGTATATAGCATTACGTATCCTAGTGATAATTTAAAGATAAAAGGGTTTTTAGTACAGCCTAAAGACATTGCAGACAAACACTATCCGCTTTTAGTATATAATCGCGGAGGAAATCGCGAACATGGCATGATTCGCGCAAAAACACTTCAGTATTTGTCATACTGGGCAAGTAAAGGCTACGTCGTTGTTGCGACTCAATACAGGGGAAATGGCGGAAGTGAAGGAACAGAGACGTACGGCGGTAAAGATATTGACGACGTATTAAACCTTATTAAATGGGGAGAACAGCTTCCTTATGTAAATCACCAGCAAAAGGTAGCGCTAGGATATTCACGCGGCGGTATGATGACGTATTTAACGATGAAAAACGGCGTTAAATTTGATGCAGTTGTCGTACAATCAGGTATTACAGACATGTTTCAATTCTATGATCAAAGAGGGCCTGAAATGAAACAAGTGCTGCGGACAATTGTAGGAGATCCGGCGCAGTATCCAGAGAGGTATAAAAGTCGTTCTGTTGTCTATTGGAGCGATAAAGTAAATTCACCTCTTTTGATTTTACAGGGTGATCATGATCGTAAAGTTCATCACACTCAGGCTGAAAAGCTTGTGAAACAACTAGATGAGCAGGGAAAAGAATACAAATATGTACTGTACAAAAACGGAGACCATCCGCTAACTGCTTATTATGATCAATATAACGCGGAAATTGATAAATGGTTTAAAATACATTTAGCTAAGCAGTAAAGAAATTGGAAACAGTTTTGATGAATGGAAAAGAGCAGCTTGTTTTATCCTACTACATGTAAGCATATAAAAAGGGGATGAAGCAAAATGACTCAGTCTAAAAGTCAAAAAGAGCGTCAGTGGAACGTACGAAAACAATCACAAAACCCATCGCATGGAAAAGTAAAATCTTTTGAAGAGCTATCAGAAGAAATCACGCCTAAACGTAAATAAGGTAACCACCATATAAAGGAAGACACAAAAAAGGAGAGCTGAAGCTCTCCTTTTTCTATGTTTGTTTATGGATTTGTGGACCACATGCCCGCAGATTTGATAAAAATACGCGGATGCAGTTTTAATTGTGCTACCATAATTTCAGCTAGGTCTTCAGGCTGCATCACTTTATCAGGATTGCCATCCGTTAAGTTTTCTTTATATGCTAATTCCGTTGCTACTGTACTTGGTGTTAGCGCTGTTACACGAATATTGTGTTTGCGCACTTCTAGCGCTAGAGATTCGGTTAAGCCAAGCACGCCAAATTTTGAAGCGCTGTAAGCACTTGTAACGGGAGCGCCTTTTTGACCAGCAGTGGATGAAATATTGATGATGTCTCCACCATTTTTTTCGATTAATTGAGGTAGAACGGCGCGCGTTACGTAGTAAACGCCCATTAAATTTACATCAATGATTTGTTTCCACTCAGCTGGGTCTAGCTCTAAAAAGCTTCCGAATTTACCGATTCCCGCATTGTTGATTAAGATATCCGTTGCCCCTAATTTTGTATGTAGATGCTCAACTGCTGCGTTTACTTCTTCCATAGAAGAAACATCTGCTGTTGCATAAGCAACTTGTACATCAAATGCTTCTAGTTCAGAAGCAACAGCCTTTAAATCTGCCTCTGTACGAGCAATTAAACCGATATTTACGCCTTCCTTTGCTAATTCAATCGCAGTTGAACGACCGATGCCTTTTCCTGCTCCTGTAATAAGAGCTACTTTGCCTTTAAGTGATTGTGCCATGTATAGACTCCTTTCAATGTTCCGCATAAACATTCTTCATAATAACAAAGAATTATCCATTACTATCCTATAGAAATGCACAAATGATGTCAAAAATAAAGATTATTAAAGTGGCTTCAAGTATAAATTTCCTTTTCATACAAAAACTATAGAGACTAAAAAGAAGAAATTCCGTTTCTTTTCGTTCAATGTAGTGGAGGATGAGCAATGCGTATAAAAAAACTATCTGAGTTAACGAATAAATCCAAACAGCGGAAAGAAAAAGCTGATGAATCGAAGGACTCTAAGAAAACGAGTGCTTCTTCTACACAGGAAGAGCAGAGATTATCGGAGAGGGTGGGAGATAATTTATCCCGCATGAAAAAAGCACTGGGACAGAGCACGGACTTAGTTGTGCGAGAGTTTCGAATTTCGATTGAAGAAAAATTCACTTTAGGCGTTGCTTACATCGACGGATTAGTAAATAAAGACGAAGTTGAACACTATGCGCTGGACTCCATTATGCACTATCACGATGAACATTTAACACATGATGATGGCATCGTTAATATGTACGAATTGATTAAAAGCTATAGTTTGGCAGCGGGTGAAATCATGGAAGCAAAGACATTGGATGATGCTCTTCTTCATGTGTTATCAGGAGATACCGTGCTGTTTTTAGAAGGGTATCAAACGTGTATTGTGGCAAGTACAAGAGGGTGGAGAGACAGGGCTGTTTCTGAACCACAATCTCAGACCGTTGTAAGAGGGCCTCGAGACAGCTTCACAGAAACACTGCGAACGAATACCGCATTGATTCGGCGCCGAATAAAATCTCCAAAACTTTGGATTGAATCTCAGCAAATAGGAGAGTTTACAAAAACGGATATTGCGCTCGTTTATATAGACGGCATTGCGGATGAACAGGTTATTCAAGAGGTAAAGGAGCGTCTTTCTAAAATTGATATAGACGGTATTTTGGAGAGCGGATATATCGAAGAGTTGATTCAAGATGAAGATTATACACCTTTTCCTACTATGCATAACACGGAGCGTCCAGACTCCGTGGCAGCAGGTCTTTTAGAGGGGCGAATAGCGATTCTAGTAGACGGTACACCTTTTGTATTGATGGTTCCTGCCCTATTTATTCAATTTTTTCAAGCGGCCGAAGATTATTACCAGCGCGCAGATATTAGTACATTGATTCGCTTAATGCGCTACATGGCATTTTTCTTAGCCCTTTTAACACCTTCTGCTTATATTGCTTTAACTACTTTTCATCAAGAGATGCTTCCTTTTGCTTTGTTAATTAGTATTGCAGCTCAAAGGGAAGGTGTTCCTTTTCCTGCTATTATTGAAGCGTTTATTATGGAAATCACGTTTGAAATTTTACGAGAAGCAGGAGTCCGATTGCCTCGAGCAGTAGGTTCAGCTATTTCGATTGTGGGAGCACTCGTTTTAGGAGAAGCCGCCGTACAAGCGGGATTAGTTTCACCTGCAATGGTTATCGTTGTATCCATCACCGCTATTAGTAACTTTGTGTCACCTGTGTATGATATGGCTATTGCAGTAAGGATGCTGCGCTTTATTTTAATGGTTTTAGCAGCTACTTTTGGCTTATTCGGTATTATCCTTGGGCTAATTTTAATGATTTTACATTTATGCAGCTTAAGGTCATTTGGAGTCCCTTATATGACACCTATGGCTCCATTTGTGAAGCGTGATCAAAAGGATGTTCTAATTAGACGTTCGATCAAAAAAATGAAAACAAGGCCAAAGCTTATTAACGAGAAGAATATTTCACGTCAAAAGACGCAAAAAAACTAAACTGTGTAAAGGTGGCCGTTTACTATGAAAGCATTTCTAATGTTATGTATTTGTTCATTGCTATTAAGCGGCTGCTGGAGCAGTCGAGAGTTGAATGAACTAGCCATTACGGTTGCTGTCGGAATTGATAAAGCAGAAGATGGCATCATTGTTACAGTTCAGCTGATTAACCCTGGTGATATTCAGGCCAAAACCCCTACAAACGGGCCTTCTGTTACGACATTTTCTATTAAGGCTTCGTCTGTAATGGAAGGGTTAAGAAAAATAACGACAAAATCCCCGCGGAAAATTTATCTTTCTCATTTACGAATGCTCGTCATTAGCGAAAGTATGGCGGAAGACGGTATTGCTGAAGTGCTTGATTTCTTTGCTCGGGATCATGAAGTGCGTACCGATTATTTTGTTGTTATTGCTAAAAACACGAAAGCATCGAGCGTGCTGAACGTATTAACAACAATCGAAAAAATACCAGCTAACCATATGTTTGCTTCATTAGACGTGTCACAGCGTATTTGGGCACCTACTAGAGGAGTAAAGTTAAATGAACTGATCAGTAATTTAACCAGCGAAGGAAAGCAGGCGGTGTTATCAGGAGTATTGTTAAAAGGCAATGTGAAAAATGCAGGAGATATGTCTAGCATTTCTCGCACCAATCTTTCCACTCTGCTCAATTTCAAAGGATTGGGTGTCTTTCAAAATGATAAGCTTATCGGCTGGTTCAATGAAGACGAAAGTAAAGGATATAACTATATTACAGGAAATGTAAAAAGTACGTTAATTGTTATTCCATGCGAAAAAAAAGAAAAACAGCATGATATCATCGGAGTAGAAATGCTTCGAACGAATGTGAAGGTAACCGCTTCTATGAAAAATCATAAACCTCATATTCACGTTGATTTAAAAGGAGAAGCGAACGTGGCTGATGTAGAGTGTCAAGTGAATTTACAGGACCCAGCTGTAATCAATATGCTCGAAAGAAAAACAGCAGCCGACGTAAAAGAAAAAATGAATGATGCAGTAGAAAAAGCTCAAAAAAACTATAAAAGCGATATCTTCGGTTTTGGCGAAGCGTTTTACAGACAAGATGTAAAGAGATGGTACAAAATGAAAAGAGACTGGAACAGAATTTACGCAGAGGATTTAACCGTCGATTTAGATGCAAAAGTTCAAATCCGTCGCTTAGGCACGTTAAATAACTCATACATGAAGCAAATGAAGCATTAAGGAGAAAGAAAATGGAGGGATTTATCGCCTTACTCGTACTGCTTGCTTATTTGACTAAAAAAATCATGATCAACTTCCGAAAGGAAAAGTATTACCGTGAAATAGTCGTCTACCTTTGTCTCATAGGTTTGGGTCTATTCTTTTGGGGAGCGATTACACTCCGTAAAGAAGTTCCTACGCCTCTGTACTTTTTAGAGGCACTAATTAAGCCTCTTACTAGAACCGTTCATCATCTGTTATTCACGTGAGCATGTAGGAGAGAAGGGGTGTATGATGCAAATAAAAGAATTTATTACTCCGAAACAACTTCTTTTTCTCATTTATTTTTTTTGTATCGGAAGCGCTATTTTGGCAGTTCCAGCTACGTTATTAGAAACGAATAGACAAAATGCCTGGGTATGTAGCGTACTTGCTATTGGCTTAGCCCTTTTAATTGTTGCGGTGTTGTTATGGCTGATGCACCGTTACCCTCAGCAAACGTTCATTGAAATAGCTAAAAAGGCGCTAGGTCCTTACGCCGGAGCGTGTATTTCTCTTATTTACATTTTTTTTATGTTCATTCAATCTACGTTTTCCCTTCGAGATATCAGTACATTTATGACGACGCAAATTGTCCCTGAAACGCTGCCTACGTGGATTCATGCTCTTGTTCTTTTAGCTGTTATATACGGAGGGTATCTAGGTATTGAAGTGATAGCGAGAACCGCGGAAATCTTTTTACCGTGGATCGTCGTACCTTTTTTATTGTTAATTTCGTTAAATATTCCTCAGATGAAACTGGATCGTCTTTACCCTTTGTTTGAATTCCGCATGGATGATTTAGTGTTAGGGACCACGTATTTCTTAGGAAATCCGTTTATGGAATTGATTTTTGTGCTAATGATTACGCCTCATATAAAAGATGGCAAAAAGGTAAAAAGAATGATTGTAATTGGTACTGTGGCATCGGGTTTGACGATTACGATTGCAGTTGCGGCTTGTATATTAGCTCTTGGCGCGAATATTGCATCAATGCACAGCTACCCAGTTTATTTATTAGGAAAAATGATTTCGTTAGGTGCAACGATTCAGCACGTTGAAGTATTAGTAGCTATTATTTGGATGTTATCTATCTTTTTTAAAGTTGTCATTGTGTTCTATGCTATTCAGTTAAGTATCGTCCAATTATGTAATTTACGGGTGCGCAATTTTTTAAGCTTTCCTTTAGGTCTAATCATTACAGGCGTGGCGTATTACATTATTCCAAATACAGCATACTTCAATTATTTTGAAAAATATTACTGGCCGTTTTATTTACTTGTACTAAGCGTCTGTTTTCCGTTGTTATTTATTGCGCTTTCTTATATAAAGAAAAATAAGGCAGCTAAAGGCGATAGAAGCCAACAAACATAGCATTATTTATACGCATGTGGTATAGTATACGATGACAATTCAAGAAGAAACGCCGTACACGTTTGTATATGTACGGGAGAGGTTCGAAAACTCCCTCTATAAAAAACTAAGATCATCGTTGATGACAAAAGACACGGTTTTAGCGTGTCTTCTTTCACGTGCTTTTCTATTAACACGTCTTTTTGACGTGTTTGGTAAGGACGTGTATCTTAGTTGCTTTTTAGGGAGATTGCTGGAAAAGAGCAGTCTCTTTTTTGTGTTATAAAATTAGTCACAAAGGGAACGAACGGTTCAATAAAGTTTCTTCTTCTTTTGATTTCAATCAAAAAGGAGACGAACAATAATGATGAAAAATGAAAAAGCGATTGTTGTATTTAGCGGAGGTCAAGATAGTACAACATGTCTATTTTGGGCTTTGAAAAACTTTAAAGAAGTAGAAACGGTTACTTTCCAATACGGTCAGCGTCATAGTCAAGAGATAGAGGTAGCAAAAGCTATCGCAGCTGATTTAGGTGTGAAGCATACCGTCCTAGATATGTCACTTTTAAATCAATTAGCACCAAATGCCTTAACGCGAGATGATATTGAGATCGAGCAAAAAGAAGGAGAGTTGCCTACAACGTTTGTGGATGGCCGCAATCTGTTATTTTTATCATTTGCAGCCGTACTGGCTAAAAACAGCGGAGGCCGTCATATCGTAACAGGCGTTTGTGAAACTGATTTTTCGGGATATCCAGACTGTCGAGATGTATTTGTGAAATCGTTAAACGTCACGCTTAATTTATCAATGGACTTCGATTTTGTGATTCACACGCCGCTTATGTGGATTGATAAAGCAGAAACGTGGGCGTTAGCGGATGAGCTAGGAGCGCTTGAATATGTGCGTAAAAAAACATTAACGTGCTACAACGGTATTGTTGCTGACGGATGCGGTGAATGTCCCGCATGTCAATTACGAAAGCGTGGGTTAGATCAATATCTGCAAACAAAAGAAGGAGGAGAGAAATAATGCTGCAACAAATGTATCCTCAAGTACTCCATGACTATGAATATGAACTGAACAAAGATATGCAGTTTGCTGCGGCACATTTTGTTCCTCACACAGAAGCAGGAAAATGCCGTCAAGTTCATGGACATACGTACTTTGTAAATCTAACTGTTGCCGGAGATACATTAGACGAAGCGGGCTTTTTAGTAAACTTTGCGCTATTGAAAAAAATTGTTTCTGGTCAATTTGATCATACATTATTGAACGATCATTCTATCTTTAACGAAGAAAATCCAAATGATTTTCCTACAACTGAAGTTGTTGCTCGTAAAATTTATGAGTTGGTTCAAGAATATCTAGACACACTACCAAATAAGCCTTCTTGCGTACAAGTATTCGTGCGGGAAACACCGACAAGTTACGTAGTTTACCGCCCAAAGAAGGTGAAAAAACGTGGCTAATACAATTCCAGTACTTGAAATATTCGGACCAACGATTCAAGGAGAAGGGATGGTTGTAGGGCGTAAGACGATGTTTGTTCGTACCGCAGGCTGTGATTATTCCTGCAGCTGGTGTGATTCAGCTTTTACATGGGATGGATCAGCTAAAAACGATATTCGTCAGCTAACAGCAGAACAAATTTGGACGGAGCTAAAAGAAATTGGAGGAGAGTGCTTTGATCACGTCACCATTTCTGGAGGAAACCCTGCGCTTATCAAGGCGATTGGTTCACTTGTAGAGCTTTTGCACAGTCATGGGGTAAAAGCAGCTCTTGAAACACAGGGAAGCCGTTATCAGGATTGGTTCCTAAAGATCGATGATTTAACGATTTCTCCTAAGCCTCCAAGTTCATTGATGAAAACAGATTTCTCCGTATTAGACGATATTATAGAGACATTAATAAAGGAAAAACGCATGGCGCATATAAGCATAAAAGTCGTTGTATTTAATGATGAGGACTTTGAGTATGCAGCGTCTGTTCATGAACGTTATCCTAAGGTTCCATTTTTTGTTCAAGTAGGAAACGAGGACTTAACGACAATCGATAATGCGTCGTTAACACAAGAATTGCTTAAAAAATATGAGTGGTTAATCGATAAGGCAGTGGCAGCTAAAAACATGAACGATGTAAGAGTTCTGCCGCAGGTTCACGCCCTTGTTTGGGGAAATAAACGAGGCGTGTAAGCGCATAGCAAAAAATTTACAAAGAAAAATAAAAACAGATATATACAAAATAAAAAAACGCTGTTAGAATGACAATCGTAGAAAGAGAGGAAATGCAAATGAGCGGTCGAAAAGATGAAGAATTAGAAGGTGTATCACTCCTTGGAAATCAAGGAACAAACTATTTGTTTGAATATTCACCAGAGATTCTAGAAGCATTTGATAACAAACATCCAAATCGTGATTATTTTGTGAAATTCAACTGTCCGGAATTTACGAGCTTATGTCCAAAAACAGGTCAGCCGGATTTCGCAACCATTTATATTAGTTACATTCCAGATGAAAAAATGGTGGAAAGCAAGTCGTTAAAGCTTTATTTGTTCAGCTTCCGTAACCATGGAGATTTCCATGAAGACTGTATGAACATTATTATGAATGACTTAATTAAACTGATGAATCCAAGATATATTGAAGTATGGGGAAAATTCACACCACGGGGCGGGATTTCAATTGATCCATATACAAACTATGGCCGTCCCGGTACGAAGTATGAAGAAATGGCTAATTACCGCCTAATGAATCATGATTTATACCCAGAAACAATTGATAATCGTTAATTCGAACAAACAGGTTGTGTATGCAACCTGTTTTCCATTGCAAAAACAACAGGTGAGAAGGTGAAAGAATGTCACAGAGATCAGCATTAGTATTAGGTGCAAGCGGACTTGTTGGTCAAGAACTTTTAAAAATGTTATTAAGCAACAGCTTATATAACCATGTGACAGTGTTTGTTCGAAAAAGCTACCAATCGAACACACAAAGCTACGTCAGCTTGAAATTGATTTTTCAGAGCTTGATAAGCACGAAGAATGCTTTGCAGTTGATGATGTATATTGCTGTTTAGGCACGACAATGAAAAAAGCAAAAACAAAAGCGAAATTCATTAAAGTGGACTACGAATTTCCTTTAAAAGCGGCTAAATGTGCAGAAAAATATCGCTGCAAAAACTTTTTAACGATTACAGCAATTGGTGCTGATCTTCGTTCGCCATTCTTTTACAGTAAAGTAAAGGGGCAAGTAGAAGAAGATATCGCAAGCTTGTATATCCGTTCTACTCACTTTTTCCGCCCATCGTTATTATTAGGCAAGCGCCAAGAGTTTCGCCTATTTGAAAAAATTGGGGGATACACGTTGAAGTCGTGTTCATTTTGCCTTGTAGGAAAGTGGAGAAAGTATCGTCCAATTAAAGCGTATAACGTAGCCAAATCGATGATGAAAGCTGCTCTTGAAGATAAATGTGGCGTTCATGTACATGAAAGCCAAGACATTTATACAGGTGAATGCTATTATTCGTTTACCAACGGCAAGCGAGTATTATCAAAATAAAGAAAAGCCTCTTCATAAGAAGGGGCTTTTTTTCTATCTACCGTCACCATCCGCATCTCCATCTCCACCGCTCTCTCCATCGCCATCATGATTGTGGCTAGAAGCAGATTCACTCCAGCTTGTGTAAGAGTTAGAATCTTCTTCGGCATAATTCATGGGTTCAACGGATGTTTTTTTATTTGAAGTTTGTTTGCGTTTAAAAACGAACTGCACGATGAAAAAAAGAATGACGATAAGAGCAACGATAAACAATACAGTATCAAACATACTAGTAATTCCTTTCGGTAAGAAGATAGTAGTAACTTGTTCTTATTGTCACACGAAAATAAGCCCCTTTCAAGAAAAAATGGGGCCTGTTTTTGTTTCTTTAAGGAAACTTTTTTTGTCTCAGCCATATATTATTGTATAAAGAAACATTTTAGAAAAGAGGGAGTACAGTGAAAAAAAGTTCAAAGGATGTTAAGGTGCAACAGTATATTTACCTCATGTATAAACTGGGGATTATTACAGAAGAACAAAAGAATCAATTCTTTCAAAACCAATAAAAAAGCAACCGCTTTTGCTTTCCGGCTGCTTTTTTCCTTTACATAGCTGGATTAATAATGGTGTAGTTTTTGTGGTTGACAACAGTTCGCTGTTCTAAGTCTAAATCGCGGTAGTTCGTCATGTAAGTCAAATCCACAATCACGGAGTTTTCATTTACTTTTTCGACAATGCCCTGTAGGCCATTTTTAAATTCTATCAAGTTTCCTACCTCTGCTATTTTCATGATTCATCGCTCCTTTGTTTTAAATTAGTTCATTATTAATTTTTGCAATAATTTTAATTTTAAAAATAGTAAAACTAGTTAGCGTTTTCTTTTTTACAATTTTGCCTTAAAACTGGGAATTAGTAAAGGGTTTTTTGAAAAAATATAAAATAAAATTGAAAAAATAAGTAAAATGTGCTGAGAAATAAAAGGAATTGGTAGCTTTAACGAAAGAGAGAAGCAGGACAGTTCCATCTTTGTTCATCTTTCGTTATAATAAACGAGGTATAATCTTGTCATAAATTATAAGAATTAGAAGGTGTAGAAATTGAAAGATACTGGACTTGTGCTCGAAGGAGGCGGTATGAGAGGCCTTTATACAACTGGAGTTTTAGATTACTTTATGGAAAGAAATCTGTACCTTCCGTATGTAATTGGCGTTTCAGCCGGCGCTTGTCATGCCACTTCTTATTTATCTAGACAAATAGGAAGAAGCCGCAAAGCTAATTTAGATTTTTTAGAGGATCCTCGCTACTTGTCGTGGAAAAATTATTTTAAAACAAAAGAGATATTTGGAATGGATTTCGTTTTTGATGAAATTCCTAATCAGCTTCTTCCATTTGACTTTGAGGCATTTGCTGAGCGTACAGAGAAGCTTGTAGTAGGAGCAACGGACTGCGTGACGGGAGAACCCGTTTATTTTGATGAGTATGACCGGGACATTTTGACAGCGGTTCGCGCTTCTAGTTCCCTTCCATTTTTAGCACCTGTCGTTACATATAAAGGAAAAGAGCTGTTAGACGGAGGAATCAGTGATCCGATTCCAATCAAAAAAGCAGTGCAGGATGGATATCGAAAAAATATTGTTGTGCTAACGCGAAACGAAGGATATCGAAAAAAGAAATCAAATATGCTTTGGTTATTGAAACGCAAATATCGTCATTATGATGGGTTGACTCGTGCGCTTGAGAACCGCTATAAATTGTATAATGAAACATTGTCATATATTGAAGAACAGGAAAGACAGGGGAATATCTTTGTGATTCGTCCGCAAACCCCTCTTGTAGTAGGGCGAATTGAGAAGAATCGTGAGCGTCTCGACGCACTTTACAACCAAGGATATAAAGAAGCTGAAGCTCAATTTGCATCTCTGCAAAATTGGCTAAACAGTTAAAAGCGAGGTGAAACTGAATGGATGAACAAACAGCAATAAACATGTTGAATGAGTTAAGTGAAGGAAAAGTAACCGAAATTAAAGTTAAAAAAGAAGACTTTCTTGCTTTTCGCCCTTTTTTAGTAAATCGCCCTGATTTCAAACATTTTCGTGGAATAGCCGGACGCGGTGGAGATTTCACCTATACGTATCTAGAAATTCCTAGGAGCTAAACGAAATGATAGCATTATTTGATTATGCCTTATATAATGGATGTATGAGCCTGTACAGTAGAGAATATACTGTTACAAGTGCTTGTGCGTTTATTTAGTAGCGTACCGTAAGAGCGAATAAACGTGTTTAGTTATAGGAGGGATATTATGGATGAGTTTCGAAAAAGTACAGCACCTTTTTATTTTGCAGATCATATATGGAAAGATAAAAATGGAATGACGACTTATGGGATGCTGTTAACGAACCGGCCCGAAGATGACGGGGACTATGACCTCCATTCGTTATTAGAAGAAGCATATGTAGATCATAAAAAAATTCTAATT
This sequence comes from Priestia sp. 40, assembly GCF_049368575.1. Classification (NCBI taxonomy): domain Bacteria; kingdom Bacillati; phylum Bacillota; class Bacilli; order Caryophanales; family Bacillaceae; genus Priestia; species Priestia sp. 40. The sequence continues at coordinate 278,135 of NZ_JBMPZA010000017.1, read as the reverse complement.
ACTACTGTTTACGACAACAGTGAACAGCAGTTGACCGGATACGTGATACATTTAGCAGATGATCAAGACGTCTTTACGTTTATGGATGATACGGGTGCTAAGCTAGTGATTGATTTCTATGACGTTGTAGAAATTGAGATTGAAGATTAAAAAGAGCTGAATGTTGATTACAACATTCAGCTCTTTTCATGTAAAAGCAGATGAATTTAGATGTTTATTATGAGAAGCAAAGGGGAAATACAGTTGGAGAAATTTCTGATTAAACTGAAATAAAGCGGGAAAATATACCTGTATTTTAGAAAAATTACCGTGATTATGACAAAAAATAAGGTACAATGTCATATTTGTGTTCCGAACGTAATTTTGTTCATTAAACTTAAAGAAATGTAATTGAATCGTTCGGTGAAACCCCTATATAGCTATGATAGAGTAATACCATACGAAATTTCAGGAGGTATTACCTATGAAACATAGTTATATGAAATCAATGGTAGTAGCATGTTTAGCTACTCTTTCATTTATAGGTTTTAATGCAACAGCTACGGCTGCAACTAATTATAAAGTAGTCAAAGGCGATAGTCTTTGGAAGTTAGGTAAAAGATATAGTGTAACAATTGACGATATTAAAAAATTAAACAATCGTCAAGGAGATATGATTTATATTGGTGAGACATTAGCTATTCCGAGTAAGACAAAAGTGCTGGCTGCTGAAACAACGGAACCTTCAACGGCAGCACCGGCTCATACGGCTAAGCCAGAACCAAAACCAGAAGCCCAACCTGCAGAGCAGGAAACACCTGCAGTTTCGATCTCTGCAAGTGAAAAAGATTTATTAGCTCGCTTAGTAGAAGCTGAAGCAAAAGGCGAATCGTATGAAGGAAAAGTAGGGGTAGCAACAGTGGTGTTAAACCGTGTAGATTCTCCGAAGTTTCCAGATACGGTAACAGGAGTTATTAAACAAGTTGTCGGAAAAGCATACGCTTTTTCACCGGTCCAAAACGGATCAATTAACAAACCTGCTTCAGAAGATTCGAAAAAAGCAGTAGAGCAAGCATTGACTAGAAAAGATCGTTTAGATGATTCCATTTACTTTTATAATCCAAAAACAGCTACCGATAACTGGATTCGTTCACGTGCTGTAATTAAAACAATTGATCATCATGTATTTGCTAAATAAAAAAGAGCCGGCTGGGCTCTTTTTTAGTCTAAAAAGATATCTCGTTCCAAACTGCCTTCAGAACCCGTTAAAACTAGACCAATATCGGTATCAGCTTCTAAGTTCTGAACGATTGTAAAAGGCACTTTATGTTGGTTAGCCGCTTGAATATAGGGGGAGAGGTATGAATAAGACAAGGAGCCATTTAAAAACAAATGACCGTCTTTCACTTTTTTTAAAAGAGGCTTTATTTTTGCTGCATCCTTTTTCATGACTTGCCCCTTTTTTAGCGCAATTTCAATATTCTCACGTAGAGCAGTTAAGAAATATCTTCTTTCGTCTCTTTTTGTTTCCTTTGCTCCGTACCTTCCTCGTTCTAAGTATTCTTCTAGTTGATCAGACATTGCGTCACTTCCTTTCGTTATAAACTATAAACGATTATGGCTATAAGTAAAAGGGAGAGGAAAAAAGGAAAATCACTGTGCTATATCGCCTGTTTTTTTGCTGAGTACAAAGAAAAACAAAAAATGTGTTGAAATTTAGCCTAAAATATTGTTTAATGTAAATAGATAGAAAATCATATCGGTTTTTTATTAAAGGTTTGTAAGCGATTACAGATATACATACATAGCAGCGTTTGGGGAGACGCTCCTATGATTTTATGTTCAAAGCGCATTGTATAAAAAGGGGATTATATAGCTTTAGGGCATATACGGTCAAGCAAAGGGTCAGATAAATTAATAAAAAATCGCTATGTATTTTCATAAAAAGAACGGTCAACATTTTTGTTGAGCGTTCTTTTTATGCTTTCATATTATGTTTATTTCTCATTGCAGCAGCTGCTGAAAATTATAAAGGTGCATTCCTCGTTTCATCTCTCTTATTTTATATAAGCTACATGTAGTATGTTTCAAATCCTTAAAAAATATATGTTTGTACGCTTGTTTAATCCTAATGAGGTGGTAGAAAAGGAATATTTTTTAAGAAATCACAAAAAAAGAGGCGATTGCCTATGCAAGAAGTAGGTGAATAACATATGTAATAAAGAGAATGAAATATAATTTGAGGAGGCATGTATCATGCAAGAATTTGATATTAATGACATAAGAAGACCATTCGGTGGTTTTGGAGGATTTGGAGGCTTTGGTCGTCCAGGATTCGGTTTCGGTCGCCCAGGTTTTGGTTTCGGTCGTCCTGGTTTTGGCTTCGGCCGTCCGGGGTTCGGCTTTGGCTTTGGTCGCCCTTGGGGTTGGGGCTTTGGAGCTCCATTTCTTGGAGGATTAGTTCTTGGAAGTGCACTAGGAGGTCCAGGTTATTACGGTTATCCAGCCCCATATTATCCGCCGTACCCACCATATTATCCTTATTATTATTAAAACAGTGAGCGCTGATAAAGCGCTCTTTTATTATGTCCAATCCAAGGTATATATAGAATGAATGCAAGACGTTACGTTTAGAAAATGATAACAGTTTTAAATAAGGAATGAACGCTTAAGCTAAAGGAGACAAGTTTTCCTTGCAACAATTGTTGATTTTGCTATAATAACTTCGGTGGCATTTTTGGTCACTGGGTGGGCGAGGGATAGATGAAAAGAAGGAAATTAGATTGAACGCATTATTTGAAAAGTTGTTTCGTTTAAACGACCACCAAACAACTGTTGGAAAAGAAAGCTTAGCTGGGGTCATTTCATTTCTTTCCATCGTGTATATTATTGCTGTTAACTCCACCATTTTGTCTGATGCCGGTATTCCGCTTGAAGCAGGAATATTCGCAACAGTAGCTTCGGCTTTTGTAGGCTGTGTTATTATGGCTTTTTGGGCAAATGCGCCTCTTATTCTGGTGCCAGGTATGGGAATTAATGCGTTGTTTACGTATACGATGGTTCAATCAATGGGGTTATCTTGGCAAGAAGGGTTATTAGCAGTAGTGATATCCGGCTTTCTTTTTATAGCATTAGCTTTTTCACGACTGTCTGCCAAAATTGTCTCTTCGATTCCGCATTCGCTAAAAGAAGCGATAACAGTCGGTGTTGGCTTATTTTTAACATTTATCGGTTTGCAAAAAGGGAAGCTTGTAGTTCCAAGCGAGAACACTTTTGTAGCACTTGGAGACTTGTCAGATCCGTTTGTAATCAGTACGCTGTTGACGTTAATTATCACAATCGTACTGTTTATCCGAAATGTGAAAGGTAACTTTTTGTTAAGCATGATTGCTGGATCAGTCCTTGCCTTCTTGCTTGGTGTAAGAAGCAGTGCAGAAAAAGGACAGTCCGCTGGGAGCGTCAATGACTTCTTTAGCAGCTTTGGCACCTTGTCTTTTGGAGCCATTGGAGACGTTGCGTTTTGGGCAGCTGTCTTTTCATTAACAATGGTATTGATTTTTGAAAATATCGGTTTGTTGCATGGTCAGCTAGGTATGATGAATCAAGATAGCAAATTTCCGCGGGCCTTTCAAGCAACAGCTGCCTCAGCTTTGCTAAGCGGCGTGTTTGGAACAAGTCCAACGGTGTCTTCTGTAGAAGGAGCATCTGGTATTGCAGCCGGAGGGCGAACGGGTTTAACATCGCTGATTACAGGAGTTTTATTTTTAAGTTCACTTCTGTTTATTCCATTTATCAAGCTGGTTCCAGATAGTGCTATTGCACCTATTCTTATTGTTATTGGAGCATTGATGATTCAAAATATCAAAAACATCAATTTACAGGACTTAACAGAAGGTTTCCCTGCATTTTTAATTATTGCGCTTATTCCTCTTACGTACAGCATTGCTGATGGAATTGCATTTGGGTTCATTGCGTATCCACTGCTTAAATTATTCCTTGGTAAAATGCGTGAAGTATCGATGTTTATGTATGTAAGCGCGCTGTTGTTTTTCTTGAATTTTGTGCTGCATTATATTGCTTAAAATAGACAGCTGAGTACTTTTGCTCAGCTGTTTTTTGTGTTTGCGGTAAAGAATCCTCTTTTTAGATATCACACTCCGTATTTCGTGTCCTTTGGCGAATCTGCCGCTTCTAAAATGACGTTTCCTGCGTAAAGTAGTACAGAAGTCGGAGGGGGATATAAGGGGGAGAAAATGATGGGAATTAAATTAATTAAAATATCAGCCGTTTATTTTGGAATTGGCATCATATTAGGGTATTATATGTCAATTGTTCACAGCTACGCTTTGACACCAGTTCACGTGCACATCAATTTATTAGGATGGACGTCGCTTACGTTAGCGGGAATTATTTATTATTTGTTTCCTGCGTTTAGCGAAAGTAAATTAGCCAAACTGCACGTATGGTTGCATAATATAGGATTACCGGTCATGATGATTGGTTTATTTTTCATGATCGTACTAGAAAACCAAGCTTTTACACCCGTAGTGGCAGCAGGAGCAACACTTACTGCTATTGGCGTTTTAATTTTCGTATATCACATCCTTAAAAATTTGAAATCTGAACGATAAACGAAGAAGGTCGTTGAAGGTGGCTGCTAATTTCAAAAGGAAAAAGAACCAGCTATAGCGAATATACATGTAAACAAGGTGAAAGTGTGATTTACATAAAGGTGTGCTAGGCATCTTTATAAGGAGGGGTAAGCTGCAGGGATTTCTAGCTCTTATAAAAGCCAATAAAAGGGCTGATTATAAGTTTCTTGCAGCGGAGATACTATGGGAGAACATCAACAATTAGTGCGTGTTAGGGAGCTAGCAAATGAAATTATTCGACTTCGTCTTCAAGACCGTACAACTTATGACGAATTAGAGTTGCAAAATAATGTAGAGTTGTTGTCTCGTTCTGTGGTTGACTTAGTAAACATTATGTTAGCCGAAGATGTGGATTCGTCTACATCTTTAAAAGCTACAGCTTCTAAAATGAAAATGGTGTATAATAACATGCATCAAGCTGAGAAAAAAAATTATTTGCATTTCTAATTGCTAGGCTCCTTTTCGCCACAAACGAAATGGAGGTGTACGAGGCAGATGCTATCGTCACTAACGACTTCTGAAGCTATTGTAGCATCCGTTCTTGCACTGGTTGTCATTGCCGTTTCCATTATCTTTTTTGCCACTCTTATTATGGTTGTTGTTCGACGAGAAAGAATCAGCAGCTTGGTTAATCACGGAGAGCATGCAGATGGGAAGCAAAAAAGCTTAGGTGATTTTTTTCGTTCTTTACGAAAAAAATAACTACCATTTTCTTATTAAATAGATAAAAGCGGTCAATTTAAACGTTGACCGCTTTTTTTAGATTGTTTGCTTATTTTTTTCTAATACAATACGCGCTGCTTCACTAACAGATGACACAACGGCAGAGGCGTGGCGCTGAACAGCTTCAGGAGCTGTAGCCATAGCGAAACTGTTCGGCGTTAATTGAAACATAGGAATATCATTAAATGAATCCCCCACACATGCAATTTCCTCTGGTTTTAGCTGAAGATGATTTAATAAAATTTCAATGGCATTTCCTTTGCTGATGTGTTTAGGCATAATATCCAAACACTGCTTGGCAGAAATATATGTATCAATATAATCACCAAACTCTTCGTTCACTTCTTTTTGCAGAGCTACCATTTCATCATGATCTCCAAGAACCGTGATTTTAGATGGAGAAAGAGCGTGACCAAATGAATCCGTTATTTCAATTTGTTCTTCGATAGGGAAAAACATGTGAGTTTCAATTGCTTCAATAATTTCATTTCGCTGCTCCACATAATTCGTGTCGTTTGAACAGACAAGCGTAATACGGTTAGGATCTATCGTTTTTTTATAAAGTTGAACCGCTAAATCATCTTCAAATACCTTTCCATGAAGTTCTTGATTTTCTTTGGTCCACACAAATCCTCCGTTTTGGCTAATGCGATGAAATGTATTATTAATATCAGTAGAAATCTTTAAAATTTCCGTATCCATTCGTCCAGAAGCAAGACAAACCTCTACTCCCTGGCGCTGAAGTTCACTAAGTGCGTCTGCATTATGCTGTTCTACGTATTTTTCTTCGTGTAAAAGAGTGCCATCTAAGTCGCTTACAAATAATTTAATCATTGCTTGAAAATTCCTTTCTCTGAAAAATTTGCTGTGATAAGAGTGTTGCAAATTTATTACATTCTTTATTCTATCAGTGTTTCCCAAGAAACTCATAAAAAAAGCTCAAACCGGCGGTGAATTCAAAGAGATGAAGACATAACTACATTACTTTTTTTCGCAGGAGTCTTCGCCCTGTCCTCCAATCAACAGCTAGAAACAGCTACATGAAATCTAGTTCACCATTACAATGAAAAAATCCGAACGGAGTTGATTCTCAATTAAGAATCTGGATTTACCGTTCGGATCTTTCTTCAACTAAAATACATTTGTCGCAGCCATGTTTTACAATACGTTAAAATATTTCGCTTCAGGATGTGCAAAAACAAGAGCTGTAACAGAAGCTTCTGGTTCCATCATGAAACCGTCTGTTAACTGAATGCCGATGTCTTCAGGTTTAATTAATTTAAACAGTTTTGCTTGGTCTTCAAGGTCTGGACATGCAGGATATCCGAATGAAAAACGCTGACCTTGGTATTTGGCTGAAAAACGCTCCGCCATTGTAAAGTCTGGCGAATCGGGGAATCCCCATCGGTCACGAATTTGCTGATGAACACGTTCTGCTAATCCTTCAGCTAGTTCAAGCGCAAGAGCTTGGAACACGTGACTCTTTAAAAACTCGCCGTTTTCTTTGAATTTCGCCGCGCGTTCGCGAATGCCTGTTCCTGCTGTTACAGAGAAGAAACATACATAGTCCATCTCTTTTTCTTTAGGCTTTGCAAAATCAGATAAGCACAGGAACTGTCCTTTTGCTTGTCGAGGGAAAGTAAAGCGTTCAATTTCTGTTTTTTCATCAGCAGGATCATAAATAATTAAATCATTTCCGTCTGCTTGAGCAGGAAAGAACTGATAAATAACCGCAGGTTTAATTAAGTTTTCTTTTAGTGCCAGTTCGAGCAGGTCATCAACGGTTTCTTTTAATTGAACAGCACGCTCGTCTTTTTCAGCAAGCAGCTTATTTACTTTTCCTTTTAGTCCTAAGTGATGGCCTAAAAGCATCTGCCAGTTAATATACGGAAGAACCTGTGCCAAATCGTAGTGTTTGACAACGTGCCGTTTTAAATCAGCAGGTACAAAAACAGGGGCGTCCGTTGAAATGGCGGATCTTTCTAAAACAGCCGTAGCTGCTTGAGCTGTTTGAGGCTGGCGTTCTCGAACCGTTACTTTCTTTTCTTGCCGCGTTTTTAAATCTGCTAAAAGCTGAATAACTTCTTCTTTGTTCTGCAGCTTATTTGCTAACGCTAATCCGTCCATCGCATCTTTGGCGTAGAGGACCGCACCTTCATATTCCGGGGCAATTTTGAAGTCAGTAAATTTACGGGAAAGGGCAGCGCCTCCTACCATAATTGGAACATCAATGCTTGATTGTGTTAAATCTTGTGCAGTCAAAACCATTTGCTGAGCTGATTTTACTAGAAGACCTGACAGGCCAATGATGTCTGGCTTTTCGTCTTTTACTGCTTCAATCAGCTGCTGCGGCGTTACTTTAATTCCTAAATCAATTACTTTAAAACCATTATTGCTTAAAATGATGTCTACTAAGTTTTTACCGATATCGTGTACGTCACCTTTAACCGTCGCAAGAATCACTTTGCCTTTTCCAGAATCATTTTCAGTTGCTTCCATATGAGGTTCTAAAAAGGCAACGGATGCTTTCATAACTTCCGCACTTTGAAGCACTTCTGCTACAATCAGCTGGTTGTCATTAAACAAACGTCCGACTTCCGCCATCCCCTCCATAAGCGGTCCGTTAATAATATCTAACGGATCATCATACTGAGCTAAAGCCTGTTCTAAATCAGGAAGCAATCCTTCTTTTGTACCTTCGACAATATACATTGCCAATCGTTCTTCGAGTGTTAACGTAGAAATTTCTACTTTTGCTTCTTTCTTTTTATCACGATAAAAGTCGGTAAACGTGCTTAGCGTTTCATCAGTTGTGTTAAATAATAACGCATTAGCAAGCTCAATTTCAGCTTCTGGAATAGAAGCATAGCGCTCTAATTTTTCGGTGTTAACAATGGCATAATCGAGTCCAGCCTGCGTACAGTGATAAAGGTAAACGGCATTTAGTACTTCACGTCCGACTGGAGGAAGACCGAATGACACGTTACTTACGCCAAGAATGGTCAGGCAATCAGGCAGGGCTTCTTTAATCATTTTAATTCCCTTAACTGTTTCTTCAGCAGAACCAATATATTGTTCATCACCAGTCCCTACAGGAAACACAAGAGGGTCAAAAATAATATCTTTTGGATTAAAGCCATGTTTTTCAACAAGCAAATCATGTGAGCGTTTAGCAATCTCTACTTTTCGTTCTGCAGTAACGGCCATGCCTGTTTCATCGATTGTACCGACAACCAGAGCTGCACCGAATTTTTTTACTAGCGGTAAGATTGCATCAAAACGCTCTTCACCATCTTCTAAGTTAATGGAGTTAATAATGACCTTACCTTGTGAGTACGTTAAAGCTTTTTCAATAACTTTCTCATCGGTTGAATCGATTACAAGAGGAACCTTCACTTTTTTTACAACTTCTTGAATAAACTCCTCCATATCTTCCATTTCTTCACGGTCTGGATCTGCTAAGCAAATATCAATAACGTGAGCACCATTTTTAACCTGAGCACGCGCAATTTCAGATGCTTCTTCAATTTTTCCTTCCGCAATCAGGCGTTTGAACTTGCGAGAACCGATTACATTCGTACGTTCTCCCACAAAAAGAGGGCGCATAGAATCGTCATATACAAGTGGTTCAATACCGGTTACAGCATGGTTATGCTCGGAGCGATCAAGCGAACGAGGCGCAACCTCTTTTACCGCTTCAGCCAGTGCTTTAATATGAGCAGGCGTTGTACCACAGCATCCGCCTACAAAGTTCAGCCAGCCTTTATCAGCAAACCCTTTAATTTTTTGAGCAAGCAGCTCAGGGGATTCATGATAATTGCCTTCTTCATCCGGAAGTCCAGCGTTTGGATAACAGCTAACTGCTGAAGTGGCTAGGTCTGAAAGAGAGCGAATATGATCCGTCATAAATTCAGGGCCTGTCGCGCAGTTAAGTCCGACTGAAAGTGGCTTCATGTGTTCCAGTGATAAGTAAAAAGATTCGATATCTTGACCAGCGAGAGTTGTTCCCATAGGCTCAATTGTTCCTGAAATCATAATAGGAACTTCGGTTTTTAGTTTTTCAAACGCTGCTGTGATGCCTAGAAATGCGGCTTTTACGTTCAGCATGTCTTGACAGGTTTCGACTAAAAGCAAGTCAACGCCGCCGTCTAACAAACCTCGAGCTTGCTCTTCGTACGATTCTACTAGTTCAGGGAATGTAATGCCTCCGGTAACAGAGAGCGTTTTAGTGGTAGGACCGATAGCTCCAGCTACGAACCTAGGCCATTCGGGAGTTGAATATTTATCGCGGGCTGCACAAGCAAGCTTCACAGCTTCGATATTCAATTCATACGCCAAGTGACCTAAATCGTATTCATCAAGTACGGTAGATGTTGAGCCAAACGTATTGGTTTCAATGATGTCAGCACCTGCTGCAAAGTACTCTTCATGAATGCGCTGAATGACATGAGGCGCTGTTCGAGTCAAATATTCGTTGCAGCCTTCATATTCTTCGCCGCCAAAATCTTCAGCGGTTAAATCAGCATCTTGAATCATCGTTCCCATTGCTCCATCGATGACGAGTATTCGCTTCTTTAGTTGTTGTTCGATAAGTGAGCTCATTTATATCTTCCTTTCTGATGTAACAAGTTGCTTGTCATGAATATAGCGTGTTAGAATTTCGGTCATTTCATAGCGCATAAACGGCGTAATTAAGTAAATACCGTCAAATAGCTCATATGCTGTATCAATTAAGTTTTTTGCAATCGCAAGGCCTTCGACTTCACCGCGAATTCGGTCATTTCCCGTTGCGTCCATTCGCTCTAGAATATCTTCGGATAATTTAATTCCAGGTACTTCATGGTGAATAAATCGCGCATTTCTTGCGCTTGTTAACGGCATGATCCCGATGTATACCGGTGTTGTTAAATGTTTGGTTGCTTCATATACCTCTTCAATTTGCTTAGTTGAATAGAGAGGCTGAGTAATGAAATAGTGAGCCCCGCAGTCGATTTTCTTCTCCAAGCGCTGAACGGCTCGGTCTAAGTGACGCACGTTTGGGTTAAAGGCGGCTGCAATGGAAAAATTGGTTTTTTGACCAAGCGGTTTGCCGGAATAAGATAGTCCTTCATTAAACTGAGCGATTAAACTAATCAAGTCAAATGAAGATAGATCGTAGACCGAAGTGGCACCAGGGAAATCGCCAACTTTTGACGGATCACCGGTAATCGCAAGCACTTGATTCATTCCTAGCGTATGAAGTCCCATTAAATGAGATTGAAGTCCAATTAAATTTCGGTCGCGACAGGTAATATGAATAAGCGGTCGTGCTTTTGTTTCTTGCTGCATCAGTGTTGCCATTGCCAAGTTGCTGATGCGAGGTGAGGCAAGAGAATTATCAGCTAATGTAATAGCATCTACGCCGACTTTATCAAGTGCTTTTGCGCCTTCTAAAAATTTCGTCGGGCCAAGCTGTTTAGGTGGATCTAGCTCGACGATAACCGAGCGGCGCTTTTTCACAATTTCATGCATATGAGGTTTATCCTGCTGCTCACGCTCTTGAACCGTAACGGCTGGTCTCATTTTAACGACTTTACTTGTAATCGGAGGCAAATCTTTTAAGGCAGATGACATTGCGCGTACGTGGGCTGGTGTTGTACCGCAGCATCCTCCAATTAAGCGAACCCCTTGTTCGCGGAATAAACGCGCGCTTTCTACAAAGTAGTCTTCATTTGTTTCATATTCCAGCTTTCCTTCTACATACGCCGGAAGGCTGGCATTAGGGTAAGCAGATAAGAAAGCTCGATCAGGAAGCGGTACTTCTTCAAGAGACTGAATCATATGATAAGGACCTAAACGGCAGTTTAGCCCGACAACATCTGCTCCCAAGTCTTCTAATTCTTTTAATGCATCTGCTAAAGGACGCCCATCTTGCAGTACGCCAATATCATGCAGGGAAACGTGGGTGATAATAGGCTTATCCGTTTCTTTTCTTGCCAGTGTAAGAACGGTCTTTAATTCTTCGAAATCATAGTATGTTTCAAATAAAAGGCCATCCACGCCTTCATTTAAAAGCCAAAACATTTGTTCACGAATGCTTCGCTTAACCTCTTCTAAACTAATAGCGTTTTTTTGGAAAGAACGAATTCCGCCGAGTGTACCAACCACGTAAGCCTGATCTTTTGCAGCTTGTTTCGCTAATTTTACACCAGCAACATTGATGTCTTTGACTGAATCTTCTAATCCATAACGGGCAAGTTTTTGATAATTAGCAGCGTACGTATTTGTTTGAATAACGTTTGCACCAGCTTCTACATAGGCTCTGTGAATACGAGAAACCTCTTCTGGTTTTGTGATGTTTAGTTCTTCAAAACAGCTGTCAATACCGTGTGAGTAAAGGAGGGTACCAGTGGCACCATCCCCAATTAAAATTTTAGACTTTAAATCTTCAAGTAACCCCATGTCAAAACCTCCTTAAATTGTTCCGCTTCTATTTCACGAGTGATTCGTTTTATGCAATATGCCGATAAAATAGAAAAAGTCTTCTTAAGAAGAAGACTTTTTTCGCCTTCTTATCTTCCAAGCAATAAATTGCTTGCTGGATTTAGCACCATGTCTCCAACGACTGGTTGCTGAGGTTTCAAAGGGCCAGTCCCTCCACCTCTCATGATAAGAATCAATTGTATATAATTGAAACATATTTTTTTAAATAGAAAGAATACTTATTTAATAATTTATCTGATTTTTAGAAATTATACAACAGTAAATTGTGAATTTCCAGCAAATATTGAGGAAAATTTAAAAGCTAAAGGGAAAATATCCGTATATTTTGTTTGAAAACTGCCGTTATGTTAAGGGATAAAGGGTTTTCATGAAAAAAACAAGAAGGAAATAAAAAAACGAAAAAGGCACAGCACCGGGTGAGGCGAGGATTTACATATAAAAGGCTCGTCTTTTTTTAACCGTTTCTACATATAGTGAACTATGAAGGGTAGAAGGGTGATGGGCATGAAAAGGTGGAAACTCACGCTGCAGGTTGCTGCTACGTATGTAGGCACCGTTGTAGGAGCCGGTTTTGCAACAGGCAAGGAAATTGTTCAATTTTTTACACAGTACGGGGAACTTGGAATGGTTGGAATTTTGGTCAGCGGCTTGTTTTTTATTTGGCTAGGTTCGAAAATGATGCTGCTTTCGCACGCAATTGGGGCTTCTTCTTATCAGCAGCTTAATACATATTTATTTGGTGATGTACTTGGAAAAGCGGTAAACGGTGTAATGATCGTCATTTTATTTGGAGTAACTTCAGTCATGCTAGCGAGTACGGGGGCAATAGGAAAAGAACAGTTCGGGCTGTGGCCTCCTGTTGGGATGATTTGTACAATTGTTTTAACTTATATATTTATCGCAAGAGGAATTAACGGTATTTTAATGGTTAATTCTCTTGTTGTGCCGATGATGCTTTCATTTGCTTTTATCATCTTTGTGCCAAATGTCAGCTATTTCTCACTGATTCAAACGAAGCCAGACTTAACGCTCGTCACACAGTGGAAGTGGGCGGTTAGTCCCTTTTTATATATTTCCCTAAATCTAGCTTTGGCTCAGGCCGTTTTGGTTCCATTAGGAAGCTCTGTGAAAGATAGGAGCGTGATTAAAAAAGGGGCCGTAATAGGAGGGTGTGTACTTACGTTTATGCTTGTTTCTACGCATCTTGCTCTTTCCAATTTGCCTTATTCATTTCAACTTGATATTCCGATGAGTGCCGTTGTTAAAAATATCTCAGCGTGGGTGAATGTTTTATTTACGGTAGTTGTGTTAGGTGAGATTTTTACTACATTGATTGGAAATGTATTTGGAATCGCTAAGCAGCTTCAATCATTTCTTCCCCTGAATGATAAGCAAGCTTTTGCGTTTATTATCTTGGCATGCTTTATTATCGGGCAATTTGGATATGCTCAGCTTCTTGAGTTTTTGTATCCGATATTTGGCTATATTGGACTAGCCTTTGTATGGATGCTATGTATTAAAAAAGAAAAAATAAGCTAAAAGCTGGATTTTAAAGAACAGATGTGAAAAAACGAAGTTAAATGATGTGACAAGTCGATTTTACTTTGCTATAATGTAAAACAAATAAGACTCTAGCAGTCGAATATATTATCCTTCGGGGTCGGGTGTAAGTCCCAACCGGCGGTGATAAAGCATATGCTTTTAAGCCCGTGACCCGTTTTCATACGATGTATGTTAGCGGTGGATCTAGTTAAAATCTAGAGCCGACAGTAAAAGTCTGGATGGGAGAAGGATCAGGAAGCACAGTTGTTTTTTTGTGTTGTATTAATAAGGGACAGGTTTGCCTTTTTTAAAGCTACCCTTGTTTTTGTACACAAAATATAACTGTTTATTTCGTATACAATTAGCGGAATTTTGCATAGATAAAACTGATTCAGCTCAGCCGACCCCTTGGACATTTGTTCAAGGGGCTTTTTTATTTTCAGTGGTTGGGGGAAAGATAAATATGAAAAAAAAGCAGCTGCTATTTCAAAACGGCATAAGAAGTTGGAATAGCGCCAAAGCAGGTGAAGAAAATGTTCACAGGTATTATTGAAGAAATTGGAAAAATAAAACGTATTCAAAAGGCTACAGAAGCAATTGTTCTTACGATTGATGCAAAGACCGTGTTAGAAGATGTGAACTTAGGGGACAGTATTTCAGTTAACGGAGTTTGTTTAACCGTAACGGCATACTCTCAAAATGAATTTACGGTCGACGTCATGCCGGAGACGATTAAAGCAAGTACCCTTCAGCTTCTAACCGTTGGATCACGTGTTAACTTAGAACGGGCGATGGCTGCAAATGGCCGGTTTGGAGGGCATTTCGTTAGCGGACACGTTGATGGAATTGGAACCATTGTAAGCAAAACACGTAAAGGAAATGCCTTTTATTATGAAATTCAAGTCGACCCTGAACTTCGTGAATTTATGATGTTAAAAGGATCTGTTTCTGTAGACGGAACAAGTCTTACTATTTTTGATGTCAGCAACCAATCATTTACTATTTCTCTTATTCCTCATACGGTGCTTCACACAGTCGTAGGAGACAAACAGCGAGGAGACAAGGTGAATATTGAATGCGACATGTTAGCTAAATATATGCATCAAATGATGACGAATAAGTCAACTCCTGGCGCCTCGAATCGTTCAGGTAATATGAAGGATTTGTTGCAGCAGCATGGTTTTACAAATTAACAGTGAGGTGAAAGCGATGTTTCATAAAGTAGAAGAAGCCATTGAAGAGTTAAAAAAGGGAAAAGTGGTTATTGTATGCGATGATGAAGATCGAGAAAATGAAGGAGATTTTATTGCATTAGCCGAAAAAACGACCCCTGAGGTTATTAACTTTATGGCTACTCATGGAAGAGGATTAATTTGTACACCTATTAATGAAGAAATTGCGCATAAATTGAATCTTCACCCGATGGTAGCGAACAATACGGATGTACATGGAACAGCATTTACAGTAAGTATTGATCATATTTCAAGTACAACAGGTATCAGTGCATACGAACGCTCTGCTACTGTTATGGCTCTTATAAATGAAGCGACGGTAGCAAGTGATTTTCAACGCCCAGGACATATTTTCCCGTTGATTGCAAAAGACGGGGGCGTTCTGCAGCGTGCAGGTCATACAGAGGCCGCTGTTGATTTAGCCGTATTAGCAGGAGGAAAGCCTGCGGGTGTTATTTGTGAAATTATGAATGAAGATGGAACAATGGCACGCGTACCGGATTTAACAAAAATTGCAGAGCAATTCGATTTAAAAATGATTACAATAAAAGATTTGATTGCCTACCGCCGCAAGCATGACCAGCTGATTAGCCGTGAAGTAGAAGTGAGCTTACCTACGGCATTTGGTGATTTTAAAGCTGTAGGATATACAAATAAACTTGATAATAAAGAACATGTGGCCCTTATCAAAGGTGATATTGATCATAATAGCCCCGTTCTCGTTCGCGTTCACTCCGAGTGTTTGACTGGAGATGTGTTTGGCTCTGAGCGCTGTGACTGCGGTCCTCAGCTTCACGCGGCTCTTACGCAAATTGAAGAAGAAGGACGCGGCATTCTGCTGTATATGCGTCAAGAGGGCAGAGGCATTGGCTTATTAAATAAGCTAAGAGCATATAAGCTGCAGGAAGAAGGATACGATACCGTAGAAGCGAATGAAAAACTCGGGTTTGCTGCGGATTTACGAGAGTATGGAATCGGTGCTCAAATCTTAAAAGACCTTGGAGTCAAACAAATGAAGCTTTTAACGAATAACCCTCGTAAAATTACTGGGCTAAAAGGCTACGACCTTGAAGTGGTAGAGAGAGTGCCTCTTCAAATGCCGGCAGTGGATGCCAATAAAAAATACTTAGATACCAAAGCTAAAAAACTAGGTCATTTATTACATTTATAAGTTTACACTTTTTTTCGTTATAACAAATGAAGCTAATTCATGAAAAGAAATGTAAATAACTATATATTACTACTAGCAGGAGGAACAAGAGATGAATCATTTATATGAAGGAAATTTAGTAGGCACAGGATTAAAAATCGGAATCGTGGTAGGGCGTTTTAATGAATTTATTACAGGCCGTTTACTTAGTGGAGCAGAAGATGCGCTCAAACGTCACGGCGTAGCTGATGAAGATGTAGATGTGGCTTGGGTACCGGGCGCTTATGAAATTCCATTAATCGCTAAAAAATTAGCTGAATCTAAAAAATATGATGCGGTTATTACGCTAGGAACCGTTATTCGAGGAGCTACTCCACACTTTGATTTTGTATGTAATGAAGTAGCAAAAGGCGTTGCATCTCAAAGCTTACAAACAGGCGTGCCAATTATCTTTGGTGTATTAACAACCGAAACAATTGAGCAAGCAATTGAGCGTGCAGGAACAAAAGCAGGAAATAAAGGATGGGAAGCTGCAGCATCAGCTATCGAAATGGCTAACCTTTCAAAAATGATTGAAGGATAATAGATACCATTCCAGTTTTTATAAGCTGAAGAGTTAAAAGAGGCTGAAACAAAAGTACGTTAGTTGAAGGAAAATCCGAACGATGAATCGTTCGGATTTTTTCATTGGCAGGGTGAACGCAGGTTTCATGTATGTATTGGCTTCTAACTGTAGATTAAAGGATAAAGTAAAGACTCCTGGGGGAAAAGCGGAAGAAGTGTGACCCCGCGTAAAGCGAAGTAGTCTTGCGCGGAAATCAGCTGCAGTGTAGAAAGCGATCCATACTATCTCATGTATCCCGTTTGTTCGCCTTTAGATTGAATTGATGTAGTTATGTCTCAAGCTCTTTTGAATAGAAGCTAGCTATGTATAATTTGGCTAAAACGTCTTACTCTAAGTAATAATTAGGTCGTAAAAGGGAGACGTCTATGCCTCATTATACTGCTTTTTTTGCATTGATTATTATCAGCACAGCCGTTTTGCTTACGGTATTCATACGTAAAAAAGATAAAAAGCTAGTCGTTTTGCTTTTCTTTATCATTGGAATGGCTTATGTACTAGAGTATGTTGTATTTGTGTTGTTTGAAAGTTACAATTACGATCCTGATTTTATGACCAATGAATATTTTGATAATTTGTTTGGGTCTTTAACTTCTCAAGCGTTTGCTTTTCCAATCATGGCTATGGTGGTAGCTGCTTATCAATTAAAATTTCGCTATATTTTAATTATTTCAGCTATGTTTATGGGGGTTGAAGAATTATTTTTACACTGGGATATTTATACACATCACTGGTGGAAAACAGTTTATACAGGCGTTTTAATGACTATAGGCTTTAGCATTTCAAAGATTTGGTATGTATGGCTAACAGAACGGTATATGACATTTGTGCATTACGCTACATTTTTTCTCGGAATGCTCGCCATTACTTCTACTATTATGTTTATGCTGTTAGCATATTTTCATAATAATTGGTTTTATACAGGATGGTTTGCGTCGGCTACTCATGATTCCGTAAATGCAACGATAATTTACGTTTGTATTGTTACGATTCTCCTCGTTTGGAGTGTAGCTAAAGAATTTTTTGTGGGAGCTGGAATGATTATAGCAGGGCTACGTATAGTAGATATTTTGCTGATTCACTATGGGGTTTTGCTGGTATCTATTACCACTTCACTTGTTCTTTTTACGCTTTTACAAGCGGGTGCATTCATTCTGAGCGTTATGCTTCAAAACTTTATTATGAAAAATTGTTATGGGACGAGCAAAAAAGACGTTGCGTTTCCAGCAAAGAACTACTAAGATAATACGTAACTCAAATAGTTTAGTTCAATAATATTTGAAACAAAGAAAAATGAATTGACGGTTATGCGTATTATTTGTAAGATAGGAAAGCAAATAATAGAAAGCCGAAACAGGGGAGTGAAGGATTCGTGAAAGAGTCCTTTTTTGTAGAAAAGGTACTTAATAATAATGTATTAATTGCTAAACACCTTACCTATGATGAAGTTGTGCTAATTGGGAAAGGAATAGGGTTCAATAAGAAAAAAGGCGATGAAATCGATGCAAAAGCCGTGGAGAAAATGTTTTTGTTAAAGAGTGAAGAAGAGCAAGAACAGTACAAGCAGCTTTTAGCTCAGGTGGATGAAGACGTGATTGAAATGATGAATGATATTGTAACGCACATTCAAAAGCGTGTTAACATTCCTTTGAATGAGCATATACACATTTCATTAACGGATCATATCGCGTTTGCGATAAAACGTTTTCAGCAGGGAATGGGGCTTAAAAACCCATTCTTACTTGAAACAAAAGCCTTATATCCAGAGGAATACACGATCGCATCTGAAGTGGTAGAAATTATTAGTCGTAAAATAGGCGTGCAGCTTCCAGTAGGAGAGATTGGTTTTATTGCGCTACATATTCACAGCGCGCTGACTGAAAAAAATCTGCTGGAAGTGAATCAAGACTCGCAGCTTATTCAAACGATTATTAATGTAATTGAAGAATCGCTTCATCTGCAGGTAGACAAAGAATCTGTACACTATATGAGATTGATTCGTCATTTGCATTTTGCTATTGATCGAGTAAAAACAGGAGAAAAAATAGAAGAGCCAAAAAAAATTGCTTTGCTATTGAAAGAAGAATATCCTCTGTGTTACAATGTGTCTTGGAAAGTGATAAAAGTAATGCAGCAAGCGTTACATTTACCTGTGTATGAAGCAGAAGCAGTTTACTTAACGATGCATCTGCAGCGACTTATAACAAAAACGGATTTATAAAATCATTTCAATACGTGTTACTGATACGATCAGGCATGAGTGAGAAATGAAGCGATGTGTAATTGGATGACTGTATCCATTTGTCGTTTCTTTTTCCTCATGCCTTTTTTTGTTATAAGAAAGCGCAATCATTTAAAACTTAGGCTTCAGGACACCAGGAGATGTAATGAGTTTTCTAGTTAAAGAAAGCGTTTTATGAAAGCGCGTTAATGATTCACGTATCAAATAAATAGCTTGTTGCACACTAAATATATAAAAGGAGGTAAGCGCCATGTTTAAAAAACTTTTTGGAGTATTACAAAAAGTCGGAAAAGCGCTTATGTTACCGGTTGCGATTTTACCGGCAGCAGGGATTTTACTTGGAGTAGGGACAGCGCTTCAAAACCCTACATTGTTGGATGCAGTACCGGCACTTGGTGCAGACTGGGTTCAATTGGTTTCAAATGTTTTGTCGCAAGCAGGTCAAATTGTATTTGACAACTTATCGCTATTGTTTGCCGTTGGTGTTGCCGTTGGTTTAGCTGGTGGTGACGGTGTAGCAGGTATTGCTGCAATCGTAGGCTACTTAATTATGAACAAAACAATGAGCACAATCTTAGTTGCTACAGGACAGCTAGATCCTGACAAAATGGGTGCCAATCCAGCTTACACTAGCATCTTAGGAATTCCTACGTTAGCTACAGGTGTATTCGGAGGTATCATAGTAGGTATTTTAGCTTCATCCATGTATAATCGTTATTTCAATATTGAATTACCATCTTATTTAGGGTTCTTTGCAGGAAAACGATTTGTACCAATTATTACTGGGGTATTTTCAATTCTTTTAGGTGTTATTATGATTTTCATTTGGCCGCCAATTCAAAGCGGATTAAATGCTTTCTCTACTAACATGATTGATGCAAACCCAACTTTATCAGCTTTTGTATTTGGATTGATTGAACGTTCATTAATTCCATTTGGACTTCATCACATCTTCTACTCTCCGTTCTGGTTTGAGTTTGGTGATTATGTTAATAAAGCAGGTCAACATATTCACGGTGACCAAAAGATTTTCTTTGCTCAATTAGCAGATGGCGTGCCTTTAACAGCAGGAACGTTCCAAGTTGGTAAATTCCCGTTCATGATGTTCGGATTGCCAGCAGCCGCTCTTGCGATTTATCACGAAGCTCGTCCTGAAAACAAAAAATATGTAGCTGGTATCATGGGTTCAGCTGCTTTAACATCTTTCTTAACGGGTATTACAGAGCCGCTTGAGTTCTCATTCTTATTCGTAGCACCAGTACTATTTGCAATTCACGCAGTATTTGCTGGTTTATCATTTATGGTTATGCAATTATTAAATGTTAAAATCGGTATGACATTCTCAGGTGGAGTTATCGATTACGTTCTATTTGGAGTTATGCAAAACCGTACAGCATGGTGGCTAGTTATTCCAGTAGGTTTAGTTCTAGCAGTTATCTACTACTTCGGTTTCCGCTTTGCAATCCGTAAATTCAACTTAAAAACACCGGGTCGTGAAGATAAAGAAGAAGGAGAAGAAGATGTAGCAGTAGAAGCAGCAGAGCTTCCAACAAATGTTTTAGCTGCACTTGGCGGTAAAGAAAACATTACACATTTAGATGCTTGTATTACGCGTTTACGTGTATCAGTAGATGATGTAGGTAATGTTGATAAAAACCGCTTGAAAAAACTTGGAGCAGCTGGTGTTCTTGAAGTTGGTAACAATATTCAAGCTATTTTCGGTCCGAAATCTGACACGTTAAAAGGTCAAATTCAAGACATTATGAATGGCAAAACACCGGTTGTCACAAAAGAAGAGACAAAAACAATTGAAAAACCTGTTGCAACATCTGAAGTAGGAAGCGATAATGGTAATGATATTGTTTCACCGATTGAGGGAGAATTGGTACCTTTATCGGAAGTACCAGATCAGGTATTTTCACAAAAATTAATGGGTGACGGTTTTGCAATTATTCCGAAAACAGGCACAGTAGTTGCACCAGTGGACGGAAAAATAGTAAACTTATTCCCGACGAAACATGCTTTAGGTATTGAATCAACGACTGGACGTGAAATTTTAATTCACGTTGGTATTGATACAGTTAATTTAAAAGGCGAAGGTTTTGAAGCTTTAGTTGCCCAAGGCGATGAAGTGAAAAAAGGACAGCCTCTATTGAAAATTGATTTAGACTTTGTAAAAGAAAATGCGCCATCGACGATTACGCCGATCATTTTCACGAATTTACAAGCTGATGAAAAAATTGATATCTTAAAGCAGGGCCAAGTTTCTCAACAAGAAGCAAATATTATTAACATTTCAAAGTAAAAAGGAGATTGATTTAACATGGCACAAAAAACATTTACAGTAACAGCAGACTCAGGAATTCACGCACGTCCAGCAACAACTTTAGTACAAGCAGCAAGCAAATTTGATTCTGATATCAACTTAGAATTCAACGGTAAAACTGTAAACTTAAAATCAATCATGGGCGTTATGTCTTTAGGTATTCAAAAAGGCGCTACAATCACTATCTCTGCAGAAGGTTCTGACGAAGCAGATGCACTTGCTGCTCTTGAAGATACAATGAGCAAAGAAGGATTAGGCGAATAATGACAAAGGAAATTCAAGGCATTGCCGCTTCTAGCGGCATTGCTATTGCTAAAGCATTTCGTCTAGAAAATCCAGAATTAACCGTTGAAAAAAAATCAGTAACTGAAGTTGAAGCAGAAGTAGCGCGTCTAGAAGCTGCGCTAGAAAAATCAAAATCAGAACTTGAAATTATTAGAGAGCACGCTCGTAAAGAACTTGGAGATGACAAAGCAGAAATCTTTGAAGCTCACTTATTAGTTCTAAGCGATCCTGAACTTATTAATCCAATTAAAGATAAAATTACGAATGAAAATGTAAACGCTGAACATGCACTTGATGAAGTAGCGGCAATGTTTATTAATATGTTTGAGTCAATGGACAATGAATATATGAAAGAACGTGCTGCTGATATCCGTGACGTAACAAAACGTGTATTAGCTCATCTTTTAGGTGTAAACGTTTCAAATCCAAGCTTAATCTCAGAAGAAGTTGTCATTATCGCAGAAGATTTAACGCCGTCTGATACAGCACAGTTAAATCGTAAGTTCGTAAAAGGATTTACAACAGATATTGGCGGACGTACTTCTCACTCAGCAATTATGGCGCGTTCAATGGAAATCCCAGCTGTTGTAGGTACAAAAACAGTTATGGAAGACATTCAAAACGGCGTATTAGTAATTGTTGATGGTTTAGATGGCGAAGTTATCGTTGATCCAAGCGAAGAAACAGTAAAAGCTTACGAGAAAAAAGCCGCTGAGTATGCAGAACAAAAAGCTGAGTGGGCTAAGCTTGTAAATGAAAAAACGGTTTCAGCTGATGATCATCACGTTGAACTTGCAGCTAACATTGGTACACCAGAAGATGTAAAAGGCGTATTAGAAAACGGCGGGGAAGGCGTTGGCCTTTATCGTACAGAATTCTTATATATGGGCCGCGAAGAGCTTCCGACGGAAGAAGAGCAGTTTACTTCTTATAAAACAGTTCTTGAACGTATGGAAGGCAAACCAGTGGTTGTTCGTACTCTTGATATTGGTGGAGACAAAGAGCTTCCTTATTTAAATCTACCAAAAGAAATGAACCCATTCTTAGGATTCCGTGCCATTCGCTTATGTCTAGAGATGCAAGACATGTTCCGTACACAGCTTCGTGCGCTTCTACGTGCAAGCGTATACGGTAATCTGAAAATTATGTTTCCTATGATCGCTACTGTTGATGAGTTCCGTCAAGCAAAAGCTATTCTTTTAGAAGAAAAAGCTAAACTTCAACAAGAAGGCGTACAAGTTTCGGAGGACATCGAAGTAGGGATGATGGTAGAGATTCCTTCTTCAGCGGTAATCGCAGATTTATTTGCTAAAGAAGTAGATTTCTTCTCTATCGGAACAAACGATTTAATTCAATACACGCTTGCTGCTGACCGCATGAATGAGCGCGTGTCTTATTTATATCAACCGTATAACCCAGCGATTCTTCGCTTAGTGAATATGGTAATCAAAGCGGCTCACAAAGAAGGTAAGTGGGTAGGCATGTGCGGAGAGATGGCAGGAGATGAGATTGCAATCCCAATTCTTTTAGGCTTAGGCTTAGATGAATTCTCAATGAGTGCAACATCTATTCTGAAAGCTCGTTCTCAAATCCGTCAATTATCAAAAGCTGATATCGAACCTCATTTAGATACAATTCTATCAATGTCTTCTACGGAAGAAGTTATTGAGTTCGTAAAATCAACTTTTCATATTGGATAATAAAAAGGTGTGATCATATATGATCACACCTTTTTTATCTTTTAAGCGAAAATAGTAGGCAGAAGCATATTCGCAAACAGCATTGTAAGAAGTGCTGCTACGATCATGCCAAGGCTAGAAAAAGTACCTTCAATTTTTCCAAATTCAAAAGCTCTTGCTGTACCTGTCCCATGAGAAGCTACGCCTAAAAGAAGACCTCTTGCTAGAGAAGAGTGCAGTGCGAGGAGCTTAATGAGTTTTGGAGCGACCATACATCCCACTACACCGGTTATAATCACAAACATAATGGTAATATTCGGATCTCCTCCTAGCGTCTGAGATACATTAACAGCAATAGGAATCGTAACCGATCTTGGAATCAAGCTATGAACCAGCGTTGATTGTAAATGAAACACTAATGCTAACAGCATGGAAGATATCATGGCAGCAAACGTGCCGAGCCCTACGCTTAAGCTGATTTCAACACGATGTTTTTTGAGTAAATCAAAATACTTAAACATAGGAACAGCAAAAGCAACGGTTGCTGGTCCAAGCATAAAGCTAATAGCACTGGCACCTTGCTTATAATGATCATAAGAGCCATTCGTTACTAATAAGATGCCAATTAAAAGAATGGGGGCTAGTAAAATAGGGGAAACTAGCATAGACTTATATTTTTTATAGAGCACTTTTGTGCCGACATAGACGAGCAGTGTAAGCGGAAGAGCAATCCATGTGAGTAATGTCATTTTAGCGAACCTTCCTTTCTTCTTGAAATATGTTCTGCAATGATTCCCGTTACAGACATCACAATAATCGTACTGATTGTGATAATAATCACAATCTGGATTCCAAAATGCATCAAGACATCTCCATAATTGATGAGTCCAACGACGGCTGGTATGAAAAATAATAATAGTTCTCCCACTAACAGTGTTCCACCTTGTTCAACCCAGCTTAATTTAATTACTTTAAAGTACAGTAAGAAAAACAGTAAGAAAAATCCGATGATACTACCTGGCACTGGGAGGTCAAACCACTGTGAAATACTTTCTCCTATTAAAAACAGAGCCGTTAGTAATAAAATCTGTAAAATCACCATAATCAATTTCATGATTAGCCTCCTTTATTTATGTTTTTATTCATTCATTCCTAGTTTGTTGAGACAATAATGGAGTCGTCTATGCTGAAAAGACGACTCCATCATGGGAAAAGAGAAACTATTTGGATTTTGCAAATGGGGATACAACTTAAGTAAATGAATGCTACATACTTATCTTACAAAAAAACGACTATAATATGAAATATATAATAACTATGATAACTATTCTTTTTAGTTATAGTTGAAAGAAATCTCTTTACAAATGCGTTGGTAACCTTTTCAAAAAAGAGTTTGTGAAATATAAGGTGTAATTATTTAATAAAAGGCAATCAAAAAAAGAGATGGAGACATGCCTAAATCAATTCCATCTCAAAACGAACCAATAGGATAAATGATTTAGTATGAATGACTTGTTACACCGCCATGAAAAAAATCCGAATGAGTTTGATTCTCCATCAAGAATCAAACTCATTCGGATTTTTAATTAAACTACTTTTGTCTCAGCTTTGTTAAACTGTACTTTTAATATAATCAATAAAAGCCTGTGTAGCATAAGAGATATAGCGATCTTTTTTAACGATTAAAGCAATTTCCCATGGAATAGCATTCTCGAGATTAATTACTTTCATATGCTCCAAATCCAGCTTTTCACATAATGAATAAGGGAAAAGAGCAATGCCGAGATTAGCAGCTACCAGCTCTCCAATGAAGTCCCACTGAGAGCTTTTAAAAGCAATATTAGGTGTAAATCCATTTTTTAAACATTCGTTATAGACCATTTCATGCATGGTGAAGTCTTCATGAAAGGAAATAAGCGTTTCGTCTTTTAACTCTTTTAATGAAATCGTAGAATGCTGAGCCAACGGATGAGATTTATGCACAACAAGCTGCAGTGTTTCTCGAGCTAAAGGAGTCGTAAAAAACATGTTTTCATCAACTGGAAGTAAAACTACGCCCACGTCCACTTCTCCTTGTTCCACAAATTTTTGCATTCTTTTAGCTCCATATTCCACTAATTGAATATGAATCTCAGGGTATTGCTCTCGAAATGCTTTAATGATAGTAGGAAAAAACAATGTACCAATAATAGGGGGAATACCTATTTTGATGGTTCCTCTTTTTAAATGCATTAAATCATAGAGGGAATCCGATAAATCTCGGAGAGAAGATAAAATGCTTTCAGCTTGCTCGTACACGATTATTCCTGCATCGGTAAGCTGAACTTGTTTGCCAGCGCGATCAAACAAAGGGGTGCCGAGCTCTTCTTCTAATGATTTAACCATTTTACTGAGAGAAGGTTGAGAAATATGCAGCGCTTCAGAAGCTCTTGTGAAATTTTTATGTTTAGCCACTTCTGTTAAGTAATGCAAATGGCGAACATCCATTTTGTATACCTCCGTGTTCATACATGCTAATTAATAAGATACACACATTCTACCACATTCACAATCAGCTCTATACCTTTCTTTCCTATCAAATAAAATGATCAGTAGAAGAGGTAGTGAATACAAAAGAAATTGCCAACAATATATATTTACACATTGTTTATTTTAGAAGTATAATATATAAATCAGTAGAACGGTTACATATCGATCACAGAATCAATCAATAAGGTGGTTAGAACGGTTGAGTAAAGCAGATGAAATAAGAGATATCGTTTATATTAATGGCCATGTAAATAAAAAATGCTTTATTACATATGGAATTGAATTTAAAGAGTTTTATCATTCCCTTCCTACGCCGCTTGCAAATATATTATTGTTAAAGCATGGTTTTGAAGACAGTGATTACCACTACCAAACCCATATGGACTACGTAGAAGAAGAACAAATTCATCTTTTAGCAGAGGATGATGTTTATAATTATGGTGACTTTTGTTGGATTGATTTTGAGGATATATCTTCGTTGGATTTGTTAGAACCTCAAGATATTGCAGCGCTGCTGTATTTAGGTCATTTAAAAAAACCGCTCAATTCACCATTTAATAATAAACTCGGTAACCAATTTGTTTATTTAGCTCATGATGATGGATTTTATAACAAAATCTATTTTCGAGATGTATATGATATGAAGCATATTTTAAGCCGAATCATTCCGTTAAAAATGTCAGCAATTAAGCAAAAAAGATTTGTATTTAGAAGGAAGAAGTTAGAGTATCCAATATTGCCGCTCGTGTTAGCAAATACGCTTCTTACTTTAACGAATGACGGTTTGTTTATTGATTTCGAACATATGGTTCAATCCCGTAAAGATATTAAAATTCCTTTGTATACAATCGGTGATTTTGACGATATGAATGAAATGTATAACGATCGGTTTGAGCACAAAGAGATGAGTAAATTGCAGGCGCATCTTGTTCTCACTCATAAAGAACTAGAGTGGAGCATTGAAGAAGTTCAATAATCTAAAAAGAGGTTGAGACATAACGAAATGAACCCAATCAACTGCTAGAAGGAACGAAACAGATAAAACTATATTCACCATCACAAAAAAACGAACCACTAATCAAACATGTTGATTAATGGTTCGTTTTTCACTTGGGCTAAAATACCTTTGTCCCAGCCTCTTTTTGAATAGCCGTATAAAATGGATTTTTCCATTCCATTAGTACGGCGTAGTTGTGTGAATCTTCATCTTCAATATAGTTTGCTGCGAGACCAATAGGCGTTCTGCCACAGCGCATTAAAAAGGTCATAACCGGGTCGTAGAGAGTTCCGGCTGATACAAGGTTCATGTATTCAACGGGCGTGTATAAGGAAGCCACTGATGCGTATCCAGGGATGCGGCACCCGCCGAGCAGCCTTTCTAACTTGTAGTGAATCACGACTTCATATAAAGACTGCAAAAGAAGCTTCCCAAGCCCCATCGATCGATGCGAAGGAGTGACGCATACGTCCACTACATAAAGCGTATTACCAGAAGGGTCGTGCGTATGAATATATCCGCTTCCTGTTACTTCATCCCATGTGTGAGCCGCATTTCCTTCCACTGAAACAATCGTGCTTGTAATAGATCCGCATATTGTTTCGTCTATCTCCACGCATAGCGCTCCATCGGGAAAAAGGGAAACATGGTTATTTAACTGATCTTTGCTCCATAATAATTCAGAAGGGAAAGGAGGGGGAAAACTTTCTTCTTGAATCCGAATCAACTCATCGAAGTCGCTTGATGTATATGATCGTAATGTACATGTTACAGGCTTATTTTGATGAAAGACAAAGCATTGCTTTTTATACACTGCTTTTTTGCCTCCTTTAGAAAATAATTTTCAGATAATTAAGTATACCATATGAAA
The DNA here is from genome assembly GCF_049368575.1 of Priestia sp. 40. NCBI lineage: Bacteria > Bacillati > Bacillota > Bacilli > Caryophanales > Bacillaceae > Priestia > Priestia sp. 40. The sequence goes on along the minus strand of NZ_JBMPZA010000017.1, from coordinate 250,823 downwards.
AAAAGAAATTATTTCATATTTATTGAAGAATTTGACGAGAACGTGATAAAGTTAAAAAGATTCGAACTATTAGACGAGGTGAAAGAAATGGATGTTGAATTAAAAGGAAAAACAGCGCTTGTATTTGCGGCCAGCCAAGGGCTTGGTAAAGCGATTGCTGCTAGACTTGCTGAAGAAGGCGCAAACGTTATGATTGCAAGTCGCTCAGAAGAGAAACTAATTCAAGTAGCGGAAGAGATTTCATATCTTGGAAGCGGACAAGTGTTACATAAAACGGCAGATGTCACGAAAACTCAAGACATTCAAGATGTTATTCAATATACAGTAGATAAGTTTGGAACCATTGATATTTTAATTAATAATACAGGAGGTCCTAAAGCTGGGAACTTCCTTTCGTTAACAGATGATGATTGGAAGCATGCATTTGAGTTAAATCTCCTCAGCTATATTCGTATTATCCGTGAGGTAGTGCCCGTTATGAAAAAGAGCGGAGGACGTATTGTCAATATTGCTTCTTCTTCCATTAAAGAGCCAATCCCTGGGCTGATTCTATCCAATACATTCCGTACAGGAATTGTAGGGCTCACCAAAACCCTCGCTTCAGAGTTGGCAGAGGAGGGTATCTTAATCAACACGGTTGCGCCAGGAAGAATTGCAACAGACCGAGTGAAAGAGCTAGATACCATTCGTGCTGAAAAATTGGGAGTAGACGTTTCAGAAATTGAAGAAGAGATGAGAAACCAAATTCCTCTTAAGCGCTACGGTCAGCCCGAAGAGTTTGCGAAAGCCGTTGCTTTCTTTGTCTCAGGAGCGAATTCATATATAACAGGCCAGTCATTTCTAATCGACGGAGGCATGGTGAAATCCATTTAGTTACATAGAAAAACCCTGCAGCTGCAGGGTTTTTTGTTAAATCCAAGTTGTAACTTGATCTAATGGTAAACGATCGCTAGCATGTGCTTCTTTAGCTGCTTTTCCAACTGAAATAAGCATAACTGGAATGTATCGATCCTCAATTTTAAACTCTTCTACAAATTTTTGTGCGTTAAATCCGCCCATTGAACATGTGTCATATCCTTTTGCTTTTGCTGCAAGCATGAATGTCATAGATGCAAGAGAAGCATTTGTAAACGCGGCATCGCGAGCAAAAGCACCGTTTTTATAAGCGCCGTTAATTTGTCCTGACAAAATGTTTTTTACGTCTTCTGTCATGTGACCTGCTTCGACTAGTGGGTTGTACACGTCATCTACATTTTTATTGGCTTCTAAATCACCTAAGACAGCTACTACAGCGCCTGCTTCTGTAATTTGTTTTTGGTTGTAAGCAATTGGAAGTAGACGTTCTTTCGCATCTTGGTCTGTAATAACAACGAAATGCCAGTGCTGTAAGTTCCAAGCTGATGGTGACTTCACTGTTGCTTCTAAAAGTTCCGTTAATTCTTCTTTGCTTAATTTAGCTGAAGAGTCATATTCTCGAATCGATGTACGTTCATTTACCACATCAAAAAAATCTTTTGTCATAATAAAAACCTCCGTTAAAAGTATGTATTTCTTTAGTGAATCGATGCACATTTTATAATGATACACTATTGAAGTCAATTTATATGCTTCTAGTATACCCGCTCTTATGTGCTATCACTCACAAAAAAATGCATACACTTCTTATCATCAGTTTAACGTGATTGACGAGATGTAAGATAAGCTTCAATTCAATCACAGGCTTCACGCAGCGTATTCATGGAATACGCATACGACAGGCGTACATATCCTTCACCGTGGGAAGAAAAAGCGCTGCCGGGTACTAGTGCAACACCTGCTTCTTTTACTAACTCCAGGGCAAAATCAAATGACTTACTGTGGAAGTTCTGAATAGAAGGGAAGATATAAAAAGCACCAGTCGGCTTTTCTACGTCAAACCCCATGTTTACTAGTCGGTCATACACATAATTCAGTCTTTGTTCGTATTCTTTTTTCATATCCACCGCATCGTTTTTACCTGCTGTCAGTGCCTCGAGTGCAGCTGCTTGAGAGACAGAAGAAGCACAGCTCACGTTGTATTGATGCACTTTTAAAATATGTTTGGCTAAATAAGAAGGAGCAAATAAAAGACCAATTCGCCAGCCCGTCATGGAATGAGACTTTGATACTCCGTTAATAACAATTGTTTTCTCTCTCATAGATGAAATGGAGGCAATGGACTGATGTTTTTTATCAAAAACGAGCTCGCTGTATATTTCATCAGATAGTACAAAAATATTTTTATCGCTTAAAAGAGCGGCAATTTCTTCTAATTCTTGCTGCGATAACGTCACGCCTGTAGGATTAGACGGATAAGGTAAGATGACGCATCTTGTTTTAGACGTCAAATGTTGTTGGATTAAATCCGCTGTTAGTCGAAATCCTGTTTCGGTTGTATCAATATGTACAGGTTTAGCGCCGTTTAACCGGATAAGCGGTTCGTATCCTGGGTAAACAGGTCCAGGTAAAATAACTTCGGAATCTTCTTCTAAAATGGTGCGAAGAGCAATATCAATTGCTTGGCTAGCTCCAATGGTCACAATAACTTCATCAGCTGGGTTATAGTGCAAGTCATATTTTTCTTTGACAAATTGAGCTGCTGCCTCGCGCAGTTCTATTGTTCCAGCATTGTGGGTATAAGAAGTTTGGTTATCATCAATTGCAGATTTTGCCGCTTCTTTTACATGTTGTGGTGTTAAGAAGTCAGGTTGTCCAATTGTGAGGGATAAAACATCTTGGTATTGTGAGACCATATTATAAAATGTACGTATTCCTGATAGTTCAATTCCTTTGACACGTTTATTGATTAAATGCTCCATGGTTTCAAATCCTTCCGCGTATTTTCAACTCATTTTATCACAATGAAAATAGGTAAAAAACCACTATTTGCGCATTTTGCAAATAGTGGTTTTAAGTTAGGTGTTATATAGCTTATTATAAGCAGTTGTTAGTTCATAAAATTCTTCTTCGTCTCTGTTATCTAACGCAGCGTCGATAAGAGATTTTAAATGCTGTTTATTAAAGTTTGTACTCATAGCCGTTAAAATACGATCAGCTTCTTTCGCGTAATAGTGTTGGTAAGGTGTGTACTGAGATGAGTGAGGATAGTGATTCATATTTTTTCGATAAGAACTCATAACATAAACCTCCTTTTTTAAAATAAAACGCAGCTTCTATTACTTGAAATGTACCCTTTCTATATAGTTGTTAACCCTGTTTTTAGCTGCGAATGTGCTAAGGTATGTGTTAGGAAATCAGAGGTTCCTTGCTTCACGTTCAATTCTAGATTCAAAAAAATAAGCGCATAAAAAGACCTGCATATATATGCAGGTCTTGTATATTAGTCAGTGTGTATTTGGCCTTCACGCCAATAAACGGGGGAAACGTAGCCAAAATCAACTTCATGATCGTCCAATGTTACAACGCAGTGATCAGAGCCTTCTTGTTCTTTAATATCTTGATATACAGCTTCTTCTACGTTTTCAATAATGGTCATTTCATTATCGTCATTAAAAAGAATGACGGAGCCTATCATATTACGAACACCTTCTTTTAAGATTATTCATTCACTTTGTGTAGTATAAACCGTTTTGGCTGTAGAGTCCACAGCTATCTTCGATTTGTTGTTAAAAATTTGTGAACAGGCTTTTAGGAATGAATAAGAAACCCTCTAAATAGAAGAGTAACCGACTTGTCTATTCTTTCTTGAAGGGTAGTAGAGTCGGGTTGGTTGGTACACCAGTAGAGAAGTGTGCCAAAAAAATTAAGTATAGCAATAGAAGCCATTTCTTCGGCAGGGATATCGACTATAAGTTCGCCTCGGTCTTGTCCTGTTTGAAAAACTTTTGTAAAATGAGCGCGCATTTTTTCAATTTGAAGAATTTCAGATTGTTGAAAGGAACTGTTGGTAATAGCAATATGAAACCAAGAACGGATTAGGTGAGGGTTCGCTTCTTCGTTTGATTGTGCTAGTAATAAAAACAGTTGTTTAACAACGGCAGCAGTTGATTCTTCGGTTTGAAGGAGCTGTTCTAATTTATAGGAGATACGGTTTGTAAAATTAATTCCAAGGTAGTGAAGAACTTCTTCTTTTGTTTTGAAGTAATTAAAAAATGTTCCCTTTGCTACACCCGCTTCATGGGTAATTTGAGACACAGTCGTTTTTTGATATCCCTGCTGTTGGAATAAAGAGATAGCTGCTTTTTGGATGCGTTTTTTTGTTTCTTCTTTTTGTAATCCTCTGTTCATAAATTACACCTCGTTCGAATAGGAGTAGTCGTTTTACTCAAGTTCATAAGCTAGTATAGAGAAGTAAAGTAGAGCAATTAAAAAACTGAGCAGAGGATAAGACGAAAGGGATCAACGCTCATGTTTTTATATAGTATATAATATTCTGTTAATTCGTAAAACAATATTTTATGTATATGTTTTAGGGAAAAAGGATAACAAAATAAGAAAATTTTTCTTTACGGATATAAGAGGCGGTCACTATAATAGGAAATATGGACTATTAGATAAGCAGGTGAGATGAGAGGAGTAAGTGATATGAATCGAGATAAAGGAATTTTGTTGGAAAGTGGTACAAACGAACTGGAAATTGTCGAATTTGAGATAGGAAATGTTTGGTTTGGCATCAATGTAGTAAAAGTTAGAGAGATTATTAATCCCGTATCTATTACACCTGTTCCAAATGCGCATTCTTACATAGAAGGTATTATAGAGCTAAGAGGGGAAGTACTTCCTGTCGTTGACATAGCAAAAGCATTGAAAATGAAACCTTCAAATACGCCGGAAAAAGATAAGTTAATTGTTACAGAGTTCAATCAGCAAAAAATTGTCTTTCATACCCATGCAGTGACGCAAATTCACCGTATTTCTTGGAAAGAAATTGAGAAGCCTTCGGATTTGTATCAAGGTTTGGAAACGCAGATTACTGGAGTGGTGAAATTAAACGGTCAAATGATTCTGCTGTTAGACTTTGAAAAGTTGATTTCTGACGTGAACCCTGATGCGGGTATTAATCAGTCGAAAATAAAAAAGCTAGGGGCTAGGGAACGCTCTAATAAAAAGATTGTCGTGGCTGAAGACTCGCCGCTGCTGCGTCGAATGATTGAAGATACTCTTGCACAAGCAGGTTATGAGAACACGGAATTTTTTGAGAACGGTGAGGAAGCATGGCACTATCTAAGCTCGGTGATCGATGAAGGAGTGGAAATCAGTGATCAAGTCCAGCTGCTTATTACAGACATAGAAATGCCGCAAATGGATGGGCATCATTTAACTAAAAAAGTGAAAGAAAATCCTCAGCTTTCTATACTTCCAGTCATTATCTTCTCTTCTCTTATCACAGAAGATTTACGTCACAAAGGAAAGATGGTAGGAGCGGAAGGACAAGTAAGTAAGCCAGAAATTGGAGAGCTTGTTGAGTTGATCGATCTCTATATTTTGTAGGATCACAAAAAAAGTGCCTGAAAGCAGATTGCTCCACTTCAGGCACTTTTTTAAAAATAACTTTTACCCAGCGGTTTAAACACAGGTGCTTGCCGTTTTCTTGGAGTCGAAACAGGGCTTTTGGCCGGCTGTACGAGATGACCCGTATATTTAGATAATAAGCGCTTCGCATAAGATAATGACATAGTCGTTTTGGGATTTCGATACTGATGGTTTAAATGGCCGAGGTGTGATAACTCTTTGAAGTCTTCTTTCTTTGGAGGCATATGGAAAAAGTAGTCTCCAACTGATACAAGTACATCTGATTTTTGTTGACTTTTACCAGGGTTTGGCGAAAAGTGAAGTCCTTCTTTTTTTGCTTTTCCTTCTAAAATTAGTTGATCTAATGCAATTTTCTTTAACGTATATAACTGCTTAGGATCAGGAGCAGCTTTTGCGTGACGATTTACAGTGAAAATAGCTTGTGCAATCTCAGATACAGACGGGGTCAAAGAGCCTTGTCCATTTGCTTGAGACATACGTTCACTCCCTTTCTATCATATCAGCTGTTCAACCTATAAGGTGAAAGCTGATACGTTCATTATAGCGTGTCTTGTCCCATTTGAAAATAATTACACGAAGAAGTATTTTGGTAATTAATGAAATTTCCTATGTATAGGGTTTGTTTTGTTACGCTTCCTTATACAAGTAAAGTGGAACAGCACGCTATACTTTCTATTTTTAAAAATGCTGCTCGCACAGTTAAACAATCATTAATTAGTAAATCCTGAACTATTGAGCCATTCGTCGAGAAGGGCGAATATAAACACCAGTACCATTTGGCACAATTTGAGCTAGCTCATTTACTTGGGCATTATACATGCGAATGCACCCTTTGGATACGGCTTTTCCAATAGAACTTGGATCATTTGTTCCGTGAATGCCATATGACTTTTTAGACAAGCTTAGCCACATAGTGCCAAATGGCCCTCCGGGGTTTGGCTCCCGGTTAACGATAACAAAGTCTCCAGTAGGTGTTGCGCTCAGCATTTTTCCTGCTGCAATGGGATAGACTTTTTGTATGATATTATTTTTTCGTAATTCAAGCTGTTTTTCAGCAATAAACACGTGGATTGTGTAAGGAATGAGCTCTTTATCAGGGAGGTTTGGAATGATGATTACCTGCCCAGGCTTCAGCGTACTATGGCTTACAAAAGGATTAGCTATCCACAGCTCTTCAACTGGAATCCGATAGTCACCTGAAACGCTTTGCCAGGTTTCACCGCGCTTTACTATATGTCTCATTAGCTTCGCTCCTTTGATATATGACTATGTTGTAACAGTATACGATTGAAAAAAGTAAAAGTGACTTTTGTGAACATAAAGTTATTTTGAAAAAGGTGTTGAAATTACATTGACTTATAAGCATGGACTGATTGATATAGGTTCAAATACGATACGCCTTGTTATTTATGAATACAAAAAAGGCAGAGGGTTTAAGCAAATTGAAAACGTGAAAGTAGCTGCACGGCTTCGAAACTATTTAAGTAAAGAAGGCGTGTTAACGGCTAAAGGGATATATACCTTGCTTGATACACTTAAAACGTTTGGAGTTATTACCAAGCATCAGCAGCTGCCGCACGTTACCTGTGTGGCCACAGCTACCATCCGTCAAGCGGCTAATGCAAAAGAAGTTCTAGCGCTTGTAAAAAAAGAAACGGGCTTTTCTGTTCAACTATTGTCTGAATATGAAGAAGCGTATTACGGCTTTGTTGCCGTTATTCATTCCACTTCGATCGAAGAAGCCATTACAATTGACATTGGCGGGGGAAGTACGGAAGTTACGTATTTTCGCAACCGAGAGTTAGTGCAGTACCACAGCTTTCCATTCGGTGCCTTATCTCTACGTCTGCAGTTCGTTAAAGGCAATATTCCCACTGCAGAAGAAAGAGTGAAAATCCGGGATTTCGTGATTCGACATTTCCATACTGTCCCGTGGCTTTTAAATCGCCAAGTTCCGATTGTAGCAATTGGAGGAAGTGCAAGAAGTATGGTGCAACTGCATCAAGGTTTTATCCACTATCCTCTCGCCGGGCTGCATCAGTATGAAATGAATTTAGCTGATATATTGCATGTGAAATCCGCTATAGGCTCATTGTCTTATCACAATCTTCAAAAGTTAGACCGCTTGTCAAAGGATCGTGCGGATACAATTTTGCCAGCGATTGAAGTATTTCAATCATTATATGAAACAGTGAACGCGACTCGTTTCATCTTAAGCCGCAAAGGCTTAAGAGAAGGGGTGTTATTTAAGGAAGCGTCTGATGCTAATATCCAGCCAATGTACCCCGATGTCATACAGCAAAGTTTTCAAGAAATAATGGAAGAGTTTGAAGTAAGTAAAGATTACGTCAAACAGCTTACGCGCACAGCTATTATGATGTTTCAGCATTTTAGGGAGCAGGGACCGGTTGATTTAAAAGAGGATGACTTAGCGCTTCTTATAAAAGCTGCGCAAGTGTATGATATAGGAGAGTATATTGATGCGGAATCAAGCAGCCAGCATACGTTTTATGTCCTTGCTAATCGTACAATCGATGGAATTTCACATAGAGAACGTTTAAAGCTGGCACTTGTTTCTTCATATAAAGGGAAGTCTTCTTTTAGGCAATATGTTGCCCCTTTTAAAAAGTGGTTAACAAAAGAAGAACAAAAGAAACTCCAGCTGCTCGGTGCGGTTTTAAAAATAGCTGACGGTTTACATGCAACAAAGCGAAATGTTGTTCAACATATTGACATGAAAAGCGATGAAAACACAGTTACGATTAAACTATTATGTACAAAAACCTTTCGTCCTGAACAATATCAGGCTGAAAAACAGAAAAAGCATCTAGAAAAAGTAGTGAAAAAAAATATTGTTCTTGAATTTACTAAGCTTTAGAATAACGCTGGATCGGTTAGAATATTCAGTATAGCTAACTAGATTAAAACCATTATCCCTGGAAGGTGAGGCTAATGTTAGAAAGTAATCGCACTTATAAGCAAACCATACAAGTGGCTGATTCAGCTTATTACAATAATCGTGAATTGAGCTGGCTGGCTTTTAACAAGCGGGTGCTAGAAGAAGCAGTAGATACGAAAAATCCTTTGCTTGAGCGGTTTAAATTTCTAGGAATTTTCAGTTCGAATCTGGATGAGTTTTTTATGATTCGGGTAGCCGGATTAAAAGATCAAGTGAAAGCTGGATTTAGCAAACCTGAAAACAAAGCAGGCCTAACTCCTAAACAGCAGCTATTTTCTATCTCCAAACAAAACCACGACCTAGTCAAGCAGCAGTATGATACGTATATTCACACACTTCTTCCCGAATTACAGAAATACGGCGTGGAAATCATTACGGTTGAAAAGCTGGAGAAATCAAATCTAGATAAGCTTGAACAGTATTTTGACGAGCAAATCTTTCCCGTATTAACTCCTATAGCTATTGACACCTACCGGCCGTTTCCTATGTTGATGAATAAAAGCTTGAACTTAGCAGTCGTCCTTTCAGAAAAGTTAGATGATGTGCAGCAAATTGCCGAGATAAAAGGAAGATTAGCTATCGTTCAAGTACCTTCGATGCTAACGCGCTACATTGAAATAGCCACGTCAGATTCTACTCGTCTATTTGTATTGCTAGAGGATGTGATTGCCTATTTTATTAAAAAGTTGTTTAAGGGATACCGCGTTTCTTCTGTTTCTCAATTTCGAATTACCCGCAACGCAGATATGACTATTCACGAAGAAGACGCTCAAGATTTACTAAAAGAAATTGAAGAAGAGTTGCAGAAGAGAAAATGGGGAGCGGCTGTTCGGCTTGAGATTAAGAGTCCATATGACCAAGGTGTACTAGCGTATTTAAAGTCAGTACTTGAAATTCACGGTGAAGATGTGCATGAGATCGAAGGACAGCTGGATTTAACCAGTTTATTTTCGTTTTATAGATTACTTAAATCTACGCATGAAGAGTTGGCTGACAAAGCCTTTATTCCTAAGCTTACAACAGAGTTACATCCGGATCAAAATGTTTTCGAGCAAATGATTCAAAGAGATATTTTGCTTCACCACCCTTATGAATCGTTTAAGCCGGTACTTGATTTTGTTAACTGTGCAGCAGACGATGAAAATGTGCTCGCTATTAAGCAAACGTTATACAGGGTAAGCGGAGATTCTCCCGTTATTAAAGCATTAAAACGAGCGGCTGCAAAAGGTAAACAAGTGACGGTACTAGTTGAACTAAAAGCGAGGTTTGATGAAGAGAATAATGTGCAATGGGCTAAAGAGCTAGAGCGGGCAGGGTGCCACGTGATATATGGAATGCCTCATTTAAAAACGCATGGTAAAATTACGCTCGTAGTGAGAAGAGAAGGAGAGCATATTAAGCGGTTTGTTCATCTTGGCACCGGGAATTACAACGATGCGACGGCAAAGATCTATACGGATATAAGTCTTTTTACTGTCAACCGAAACATCGGGATAGATGCGGCCAATTTTTTTAATTACTTAAGTGGCTATACGCAAAAACCAGTATATCATCATTTATCCGTTTCACCATTTGATATAAGAAATGATTTTTTGCATCTCATTGATCAGGAAATCCATTATCACAGACGGTATGGCAATGGAAGAATCATTGGGAAAATGAACTCATTGACGGATAAAGTTTTAATTATGAAGCTATATGAAGCTTCTATAGCTGGTGTGACAATTGAACTCATTGTTAGAGGAGCGTGCTGCTTGCGCCCTCAAATTCAAGGCGTTAGCCAGAATATCAGAGTAAGAAGCATTGTCGGACGATTTTTAGAACATAGCCGAATCTATTATTTTCATCATAATAAACAGGAAAAGTTTTTCTTTTCATCTGCAGATATGATGACAAGAAATATGGTGAAACGAGTAGAAATTTTATTTCCTGTCTTGGATACACATTTGAAAAAAAAAGTGTGGAAGTGGCTTGAAGTTATGCTTGCTGATAATGTAAAAGCACGAGAACAAGATCAAGAAGGGAATTATCATTACGTCATAAAAAAAGAACATGAGCCCTCTATTAATAGTCAAGAGATCTTTTGTCAATATGCTCTTTGCGACGATCAAGAATAACATAAAAAAAGCCGAGTACTCGGCTTTTTAGTCATGTTATTATCTAGGAATGGGACCAACAGGACCGTATCCAGGTCCGTAGTATGTGTTATAAACAGGAGCACCGCCTCCGTAGCCGGCACCAGGGTAGCCTCCTCCAGGAAATCCACCGCCGTAAAACGGAACTGGATAAGGATAAGGTGGTGGACAGCACCCAGGTCTGCCTCCAAAACCGCCAACAGCTAGTCCGCCAAGCAGCCCACCAGCTAAGCCAGCAACAAAAGGAAATCCAAAAAAGCGCTCGTCACCATTTGGAATATTACGATATCCTGTATAGGGATATTGATAGTACATAATTTAACCTCCTTGTCAGTTGTCTTTGTAGTGTATGGCTGAAAGGAAGCTTTTGAGCCTGGTTTATTTCTTTAAGACTAGAATTAGGCGGTCATGATCAGCTAAAAAAAGACAATCAACATAAAAAACGCCCTGTAAAGGCGTTTTTATGTTGATTGTAAGGTGAAAAGCGTAATTTCAGGCGTAGCTAAAAAACGAAAAGGAATGCGAGTGGTTCCTAAGCCTCTATTCACATAAAGCTTCATTTTAGAATCTCCAACTTCGTACATTCCTTCAGGGTAAACCGTCCCAAAGGGCGGTGTAATCAAAGGACCGTAAAAAGGAATTTGAATTTGGCCTCCATGACTATGGCCGGAGAGCTGAAGATCCACTGGAAAAGGAGCTGCTTTGACAGCAACGTCAGGTTCATGAATCATAGCAATAGAAAAAATATCCGGCTGTAATTGCCCTAGCGTTCCTTCATATTGCGGGTTCCCAAGCATAATATCATCGAGTCCACAGATATGAATGTAGCTTTTATCGGGCATGGACACCGTGTCAACTTCATTTACTAAAAGTCTAAATCCTGCGTCTTCAATGGCTTGTTTGTAGATATTTGTTCCATATCCTCCATGATCATGATTACCATATATGGCATATTTTCCAAGAGGAGCCTGAAGCCTCTGTAAAATCGGGGGAATTCTCTCTGGATGCGGGTATTCATTAGGTACATCCATTAAATCTCCGGTAAATAGTATAATAGTAGGCTTCAAATTATTTATGGTCACCATAAGCTGTTCTAGCTGTAATAAATCATAAGAGAGTCCAAGATGAATATCACTAAATTGTAAAATTTTTATTCCGTTAAAGCTTTTCGGAATGTTTTTAGAAGTAATTGTATGACGAACAATTTGCAGACGTCTAGGCTCAATATATTTGGCATATGTATACCCAAAAGACGTGGTGAGCAAAGACCCTAACGAAATAGACGCTAGTCCTTTCAAAAAAGATCGTCTTGTATACGTCTTTTTCATGCAAAATCAACCTATTCCTTATAGTTTTCAAGTTTTCATTATAGCATTGTTTTTTTTATCATCACAACGAGAAGTCTGCTTTTAAGTTAAATCGATAAAAGTTTCACTTTATTCAGAAAAAATAGTAAAATAATAGTTGTAAAACACTTATGTTTTGGGGAGGAAGATAAATTGAAGAACAAGGTCGTAATTGTTACTGGCGGTTCAAGTGGAATGGGAAAACATATGGCGAAGCGATTTGCAGAACAAGGTGCTCATGTGGTAATCACAGGTAGGTCAGCCGATCGATTACAAGAGACAGAAAACGAAATTAAAACGTTTGATGGACAGGTACTTTCCGTGGTGATGGATGTACGCAATCCAGAAGATGTGGAACGAATGGTTCAAGAAACAGACAAGGCATTTGGACAAATTGATTTTTTAGTTAATAATGCTGCAGGCAATTTTATATGTGCAGCTGAAGACTTATCCGTTAACGGATGGAACAGCGTAATTAATATTGTATTAAATGGCACATTTTATTGCAGTTCTGCAGTAGGGAAATATTGGATCGATAAAGGTACAAAAGGAGCCATTACAAACATTGTGGCTACATATGCGTGGAACGCAGGAGCAGGTGTTATTCATTCAGCTTGTGCCAAGTCAGGAGTTTTAACTATGACGCGCACGCTCGCAGTAGAGTGGGGAAAGAAATACGGTATACGGGTGAATGCGATTGCGCCGGGGCCGATCGAGCGAACAGGAGGAGCCGACAAGTTATTTGAGTCGGAAAAAATGAAAGCGCGTACATTGAATTCTGTACCATTAGGACGCCTTGGAACTCCTGAGGAAATAGCAGGATTAGCTAGTTTCTTATTCTCCGATGAAGCATCTTATATCAATGGGGAATGCATTACAATGGACGGCGGACAGTGGCTAAATCAGCATCCTTTTTAAGGTTAGATACGCACTAAAAAGTACAAAGCAAACCTAGAAGGACTAGCAAAATTATGCTATTCGTATTATACTAACGTAAAGTGAACAAGGAGAGGGGAGAGTTGAGTGGACCCGTTAGATGTATTAACAAACATAGAGAAAACTCTTCCGTATTATCAAGCAATTTTTAGTGCAGATGGACATAGAGTAATTGGCTATGAAGTGTTGGCGAGGTTTCAAAATGAAGGGGAAATTGAAAGTCTCGGCCCATTCTTTCATGATGATGCGATTCCGGATGAATATCGCATAGAAGTTGATTATGCTGTTTTAACACAAGCGCTCGAGCATATGTTGACCCAGGAAGAACAATTTTTAATTTTTATTAATCAGAACCCTAATTTATTAATGAACGATCATGGAGAATCCTTGCTAGAATTATTGCAACTTTTCGAAAATAAAGGATTGTCGCTTGATCGAATTGTTCTCGAAATTACAGAACACAATTTTAGTGGAGATTTGGAATCGCTTCAACACTTACTAAAGTATTATCAAACATATGGTATTAAGATTGCAATTGATAATATAGGAAAAGAAAGTAGTAATCTAGACAGAATTGGGTTGCTGTCACCAGATATCTTAAAAGTAGATTTACATATTCTAAGACAAACGGACATGGCGCAGTCGTATCAAGACGTATTGTATTCTTTATCTTTGTTAGCAAGAAAAATGGGTGCTACGCTTCTATATGAAGATATAGAAGCCTCCTATCAGCTGCAATATGCATGGAGAAACGGAGGCAGATATTTTCAAGGTTATTATTTACATAAGCCGGCTGCTGAACTTGTCGATCCGAACATCTTAAAGGATAAACTAAAGGAACGTTTCGAAATGTATATCGCTCATGAAAAGAAAAAGCTGCTTGCTGTTTACCAGCTGACAGAACGCTTTCAAGATAAAATGCAGCAGGTAATGACAAAGTGCAGAAAGCTAGAAACGTATGACGATATGCTGCCTGTTATTGCAGAAGAGCTATCCAACGTGTGTTTTCGCCTTTACATCTGCGATGAAAATGGATTTCAAAAGTCTTCTAACTATGTAAAGAAAAACGAGGATTGGATTCTTGAGCCTGAATATGTAAAGAAAAATTGGAGCTGGCGCCCATATTTTCTTGAGAATATTATTCGAATGAGCTATGAAAAAAAAGGCATATTATCAGATTTGTATAATGATATTGAAACAGGGGAGAATATCCGGACTTTTTCGTATCCGATTGATAATATGCACTATATATTCCTTGATATCTCATATTCTTTTTTATACGAAAGAGACGTTTTGTAGAGAATATATAAGTTGAAGTTAAACCGGCAACCAGCAAAAGTGGTTGCCGGTTTTTTATGTTTTTTTAGCGGAGGACGACAGTCGGTTACAGAGATATGCATAGGCAGGGGAAATTTCGGAATTCTAATAAAAAAGAAGTTAAGGAGCTGATTTAATTTGAAGAAAATATGCTTACTTGTCTTTTTGCTGATTGTCTTGTACTCAGGAAAATCTGTTCATGCAGAAGTATCAGGAGAGATTAGGCATGAAATCTTTATAAATTTGCAGGACGCTTATCAGGCTCAGCTAAGAGCTGCGTCTGCCCATACTAATCAAGATGCTGTTCGTGAGCTGAAATTGTTTTTAGATGATGAGTATGCATCTGTGTTTTATAATGAGGCTCTCTTACAAAAAGCTCAAGGGTATGTCGGAGAGGGACCTGAATATTTAACACACTACATCCCTTTCTTTTCTTTCGATGAACAGACGAAGGTAGCTCTTCATTCCGACCAAAACAAAGCTTATGTCTATCAATTTTTTCCGGCCGTGCATAATGAACGGGTACAATACCAAGATCATTACGAAATGATCACTTTAGTAAAAAAACAGGGGAAATGGAAAGTACAAAAGTTTATATATAGTAAGTAACACTCAAAATAGCCGATGAAAGCTTATTTTGAGTGTTTCTGTTACCCGATGTTAAGAAGCTTCTCAAGCGCTTGAAGGTCGAATCCTCTGATAATTTCCTGGTCAATACGAATGGTCGGAGTGGAATAAGACTCTAACTCATTAGTCATTCGTTTTCGAGCAGAAGCATCTTTAGATACGTCAAATTCTTTATAGGAAACGTGATGATGCTGTAAAAACTGTTTAACAATTTCGCAAGGTGGGCAAGCTGGTTGTGTGTACAACTCTATAGATCTCAATGAAAGTACCTCCCTATATTAAAATGAATGGTGTTAAAGTAGAATGAAGTTTTGTATGATACATAGTATATCGCTATGTTATTATAATAAAAAACGACATATATCGCTATAATAAGGCATTTTCTTATGAAAAATCACGTAAAGTACTTGTGTTTTTTTAGTATGTGGCATATAGTGAAATGGTGTCTTTTAAGTATTAGTTTAGATAAAGTATTTATTTGAATTGATATTGTAGAAAAGTCGAATGCGTAATGATGTAATAGGTGAAAGGAGAGATTATATGTCACAATTACAAGGTATTTTAACTCGTCTTGTGAATCTCCGTGAGCAAGCAAGTGGAAGTGAAGCGCCACAACGCTTCTTCGAAGTAGAGGGAAAAAGAATTTGCAGCGTGAAATATCATGCAAAAACTGAAACATACGAACTTGAAGTATATCAAGATGGTGAAAAGCCAGCCGTTTATCAATTTGATAACGTTGATATGATTGCAATTGAAATTTTTGAACTTATTCATTAAGGGATAAAGCAAAACGAATGCCGCAAAGGATTTTATACTTTGCGGTATTTTTTTGTTACTGCGTATGGAGTTTTTGTGGTGGCTTCTGCCCTATTTTCCCGAGAAATATCGACAAAGTGATAGCAGATTTTCTGATAAATAGAAGGAACGGGTCGAATGCTGTAAAAAAATCAAAATAAAAAAATCAGATAATTTTGAACTTTCGTTGACACTTGTTTTAAAAAAATCTAGACTTAACATATAAGGGAGAACATCGAGTGTGTCTGCTTCTATTCCCTCTTAAAGGTTCGCATTTACGTAAGCAAGCTATTTTCATTTTGTAGCTTGTTCTTTTTCTCTTTACACACGTGGAAATTATGATAAATGGAAGGAGAATGTATAAATGATTGATATTGATCACAATCAGTTAAATCAAATTGAACTTCGAGATTTGCTTGTCACTTCTGATAAAGTTGCTCATGTTCAAGTGGGAAATAATTTAGAACATGCTTTGCTTGTGTTAACAAAGACTGGCTATACGTCCATTCCCGTATTAAATCCAAGGTTTCAGCTGCAGGGGTTCGTGAGCATGACGCTTATTTTAGATTCGATTTTAGGATTAAAGCGCATTGAATTTGAACGATTAGAAACCATGAAAGTAGAAGAAGTTATGAATCAAAATGTTCCTCGTGTCTCCATGAAAAAATCTGTATTAAAAGTCATAAATGCCATGATTAACCATCCTTTTTTGTGCGTAGAGAATGAAGATGGCATTTTTGAAGGGATTTTAACCCGAAGAAATTTGTTAAAGTCATTAAGAAGGCAGTCCATCATTCTCCCGAAGGAGTCATTTCAATAATTTTTTTAAGAAATCGTGTTTCAGCCTATCTTTCTCCGTTTTTTTCTTATATGATAAAGGTAAAATGAAAGTAAAAAGAGGCTTGAAAGGAATAACTGAATGCAATTAATAGAATGTCGAATGCTCGTTGTATTAGCTCAAGAATTAAATATGAGAAAAGCTGCAGAGAGATTATTTGTATCGCAACCAGCTTTATCACAGAGGCTGCAAACCATTGAAAAAGCATGGGATACACAAATCTTCATTCGTTCGCAAAAAGGACTGTCATTAACGCCTGCTGGAGAAAAGATTGTTCAATTTGCAAAAGAAGTGGTAGAAAAAGAAGATCGGGTTCGTGAGGACTTGCATCATTTAGATAATGAAGTATATGGTACACTCAAATTAGCGGTGGCTTCGATTATTGGACAGCACTGGCTGCCGGCGGTGTTAAAACGCTATATGGATCGTTACCCACATGCTAAAATCTCTCTTGTAACCGGCTGGAGCAGTGAAATGCTTCGCTACCTGTACGAAGATGAGGTACATATTGGAATTATACGCGGAAACCCGGATTGGAAAGGTGTCAAAGAACATTTGTTTACAGATCCTCTTTACCTAGTTGATTCAGAAATTGAAAGGGCAGCGGAAGTAGTAAATACTCATCGACCATTTATTCAATTTAAAAGTGACTCAACGTATTATCAAGAAATTTTAGAATGGTGGCATCGAGAGTTTCATACTACACCGAAGCGTACGATTGTAGTGGATCAGATTGAGACGTGTAAGCAAATGGCTTTAAATGGTCTTGGCTTCGCTATTTTACCATCGATTGCTATTAAAGAAGCTGGAAGCCATATCCACCGGACACCGCTTCTGAAAGCAAATGGAGAGCCAATTACGCGAGACACTTCTTTAGTTGGATATGAATCAGCTTTTAAACTGAAGCAAGTTCGAGCATTTGTTGATATTGTACGTGAATATGTAAGAGAAACGGTCTAAAGTGAGCCTAGATGCTCGCTTTTTTTATTTGCAATCGTTATCTTTTTATTAAAACGATAATGATGCTTGTCATTGTGAAAGCATTTTGTTACATTAAATGAGACATTGCTTACTTAGGAGGAATACATAATGAAAATGATGGATGCTAATGAGATTATCTCATTTATTCAAAACAGCACAAAATCAACACCGGTAAAAGTTTACGTAAAAGGTGAAGTAGAAGGAATTGACTTTGGTTCATCTTCTAAAACATTCGTAACGGGCAACACAGGTGTAGTATTCGGTGAATGGAAAGAAATCAAAGCTGCTATTGAAGCAAACGAAGGAAAAATTGAAGACTATGTAATTGAAAACGATCGCCGCAACTCTGCGATTCCTTTATTAGATATGAAAGGAATTAAAGCTCGTATTGAGCCAGGCGCTATTATTCGCGATCAAGTTGAAATCGGCGACAACGCTGTTATTATGATGGGTGCATCTATTAACATCGGTTCTGTAATCGGTGAAGGAACAATGATCGACATGAACGTAGTACTTGGTGGTCGTGCAACAGTAGGTAAAAACTGTCATATCGGCGCAGGTTCTGTATTAGCTGGTGTTATTGAGCCACCTTCTGCAAAACCAGTTGTAGTAGAAGATGACGTAGTAATCGGTGCTAATGCTGTTGTTCTTGAAGGTGTAACAGTAGGTAAAGGTGCAGTAGTTGCTGCAGGTGCAATCGTAGTAGAAGATGTAGCTCCTTACACAGTAGTAGCAGGTACGCCGGCTCGCGTTATTAAAGAAATTGACGAAAAAACAAAGTCTAAAACAGAAATCAAGCAAGAATTGCGTCAATTAAACGAAGAATAAGAAAAACGATCAGTTTGCGCTTTTTCTTTGCTGAATTAATAGGTTTTAGCGATTGGGATACTGAATCCTTAAACGTATCATATGGACAAGTTGGAAGCGTGGGCAACCACGCTTTCTTCTTTATTTCGTGAGGAGGACATACACATGGCTGAAAATGAATTTGTGAAAATAAGAAGAGAGCTACATAAAATTCCTGAATTAGGGTTTCAAGAGGTGAAAACACAGCGTTTTTTGCTTGATTATATTAACACTCTTCCGCAAGAGCGCTTAGAAGTAAAGACGTGGAAAACAGGACTCTTTGTTAAAGTACATGGTACAAACCCAACTAAAACAATAGGCTACCGAGCAGATATTGACGGTCTGCCTATCACGGAAGAAACGAATTATTCTTTTCAATCACAGCACGAAGGACTTATGCATGCCTGCGGACATGATATGCATATGGCCATTGGGCTAGGAGTACTGACTTACTTTGCTCAGCATGAAATCAAAGATAATGTACTGTTCATCTTTCAACCTGCAGAAGAAGGTCCAGGAGGAGCACAGCCAATGCTCCAAAGCGATATCATGAAAGAATGGCTTCCAGATTTCATCTTCGCCCTTCACGTAGCGCCTGAATATCCGGTTGGTTCGATTGCGCTGAAGGAAGGATTACTATTTGCTAACACGTCTGAGCTATTTATTGATTTAAAAGGAAAAGGCGGTCATGCTGCTTATCCACATACAACAAATGATATGGTAGTTGCTGCATGTCAGCTTGTTTCACAGCTTCAAACTATTGTTGCTCGAAACGTTGATCCGCTAGACAGCGCTGTAATTACAGTAGGAAAAATTCAAGGCGGCACGGTTCAAAATATTATTGCGGAGCGAGCTCGCATAGAAGGAACCATTCGCACGCTATCTCCTGAATCAATGACGCGTGTTAAAGAACGAATTGAAGCGATTGTTAAAGGAGTAGAAGTAGGGTATCAGTGTGAAACAGCCATTGATTATGGCTGTATGTATCATCAAGTATATAATCACCATGAAGTCACGCGAGAGTTTATGGAATTTGCCAAAGCGCAAACGGACGTGGATGTCATTGAGTGCAAAGAAGCAATGACAGGAGAAGATTTTGGCTATATGCTAAAAGATATTCCTGGATTTATGTTTTGGCTTGGCGTTCAGTCAGAATATGGGCTTCATCATGCAAAGCTGCAGCCTCATGAAGACGCAATAGATACTGCAATTTCACTTATTACAAAATATTTTGAACATAAAGGCAATCAATAAATCGTATAATCATTTTTCCTTATGGCTAAATTAATACCATGAGGAGGTGGGCAACGATGGCACGAATTGGTGTAGAATACGGTTTAACAGATGTACAGGCTGCGCTTCAGCAGCTCGGACATGAAGTGGTACAATTACGCAACGAAAGTGATGCACAAGGGTGCGATTGCTGTGTTGTAACAGGACAGGATTCAAACGTAATGGGGATTTCCGATGCAGTAACGCAAAGCTCAGTTATTACAGCTAGCGGATTAACGGCAGAAGAAATTTGTCAGCAAGTAGGCAATAAAGTACAAGGATAAAAGAAAGCCGAAGGAATAAATCCTTCGGCTATTTTTTATGCATGCTGAGGCTGCTTGGCATCTTCAGGCTGCTTTTTATCAATATTTACTTGATGAGGGAACGGAATATCAATACCGTTTGCGTCAAACGCTTCTTTAAACTCT
Source organism: Priestia sp. 40 (assembly GCF_049368575.1). Classification (NCBI taxonomy): domain Bacteria; kingdom Bacillati; phylum Bacillota; class Bacilli; order Caryophanales; family Bacillaceae; genus Priestia; species Priestia sp. 40. The sequence goes on along the minus strand of NZ_JBMPZA010000017.1, from coordinate 230,832 downwards.
TTGCGAAGCTGACGTTCAACCCCCCACTGTTCACCGTTTTTAGCTTTGCCAACTACACGAAGCACAACGTCCGATGCGCCTAGACCTTGAACTCCTATCACGCTTGGTCCTTCTACAATGTTTTCATTTGTTGCAGCAACGCGCTCGCATACTTTTTCTAGTACTGAAATAGCTTTGTCAATATCATCATCATACGAAATACCAATATCAATCAACGCGCGCATATTGCCTCGGGAATGATTGCTTAAACTTGTAATTTCACGGTTAGGCACATAGTGTAGAGTTCCGTCAAATCCGCGAATTTGAGTAGTACGAAGACCTACTGATTCGACAATTCCTGAAAAACTTCCGGTTGTTACATAGTCGTCAACATCAAGCTGTTTTTCAAGAAGTAAAAAGAAACCTGTTACAACGTCGCTAACCAGTCCTTGAGCACCGAACCCGATTGCTAGACCCACAACTCCGGCACCAGCTAATAAAGCTGTCGCATGGATATTTACTGCTTCAAGCAGCATGACGACAAAAATAAAAATAAGTACATATGAAAACACATTAACGGTTAAACTTTTGAGTGTGAGCATACGTCCGCGCGTAGTATTTTCACGCTCACTCATTTTTTCAAAGGAACGTTCAATAACTTTTTTACCAATTGCTCGTACCAGTAAAAATACAATGGTAATGGCAATGAGTTTTAACACAATAACTCCAGCATTGGTAAGAAGCTGTTCCCAGTTGATGTCTTGCATCTTAAACATTAGTTGTTCATCCTTCCTATGTTCTGTTTCAATATTAATAAGTGGGAATTTATTCTGTGGAAAAGATTTTGTAAGAGTATGAGCACATTTGTTTATTCCCGATATTAGACATGCTAAACTGAGAAGGTAAATAAATGCAACCCTTTTATAGCATTTTTTTGCTGAAGTCAGGGTTTAATTTGCCCTAAAGGCGGGCATAACAACTATGTTACCATTATAAGATGTTGTTTAAATTCATTCTTAATTAATATTGACTAAAAAAACAATATCCATTATAATGAAAACCGTTATAACAGTACATAAGTGAGAATGTTTTATACATTTTCTCATTTAATAATTATTTGGAGGGATCATGTATGCCAGAACGTATGGTAGGTAAACAAGCTCCACGCTTTGAAATGGAAGCTGTATTATCAAACAAAGAATTCGGTAAAGTTAGCTTAGAAGAAAATATTAAAAATGACAAATGGACAGTATTATTCTTCTATCCAATGGACTTTACATTTGTATGTCCAACAGAAATCACTGCACTTTCTGACCGTTATGATGAGTTTGAAGATCTTGACGCAGAAGTAATCGGTGTTTCTACAGACACAATCCATACACACTTAGCTTGGATCAACACTGATCGTAAAGATAATGGTTTAGGTGATCTTAAATATCCATTAGCAGCTGATACAAATCACGTTGTTTCTCGTGAGTACGGCGTTTTAATTGAAGAAGAAGGTGTAGCACTTCGCGGTTTATTCATCATCAGCCCAGAAGGCGAATTACAATATTCAGTTGTAAACCACAACAATATTGGCCGTGACGTTGATGAAACTTTACGTGTTCTTCAAGCGTTACAAACTGGCGGACTTTGCCCAGCGAACTGGAAACCAGGTCAAGCTACTTTAAACGCGTAAGCACAACGTTTAAAAGGTCTAACGTCCACGTTAGGCCTTTTTTCATCGGATAATAGAGAACGTATAGTTAATAATAGTAAAAACAAGGGAGGCTTTTATTCATGAAATTACGTCAGCCAATGCCTGAGTTAACGGGCGCTACAGAATGGTTAAACGGAGAGGTAACAAAAGAGCAGCTAATCGGCGAAAAGCCAACGCTTATTCATTTTTGGTCAGTAAGCTGTCATCTATGTAAAGAAGCAATGCCTCAAGTAAATGAATTCCGCGACCAATACAAAGATCAATTAAACGTAGTAGCTGTTCATATGCCGCGTTCTGAAGACGATTTAGATTTAGAAAAAATTAAAGAAGTAGCAGCAGAACATGATATTACGCAGCCAATTTTTGTCGACAGTGAGCATAAATTGACGGATGCATTTGAAAATCAATATGTACCGGCATATTATGTATTTGACAAAACAGGTCAGCTACGCCACTTCCAAGCTGGCGGAAGCGGTATGAAAATGCTTGAAAAACGCGTGAATCGTGTATTAGGCGAGAACGAATAAATACAGGCAGTTGTAACAGGTGAAAAGCATTCGATGCTTAGTAGAACTTGCATCGAATGTTTTTCTTTTTTGTGTGTAGGAAGTAACTGATAAAGGAAATATAAAAATGTGGATTTTTTCTTGTGAGTTTACACCATACTAACACTAACAACATGATACGAAACTTACTATTGGAGGTAATTTACATATGAAATTAGGTATGATTGGCTTAGGAAAAATGGGAGCAAACTTAGTATTGAATTTACTAGATCATAACCATTCTGTGGTAGCATTTGATGTGAACAACGAAGCCGTACAGAAAGTATCAGAAAAGGGAGCAGAAGGCGCTTCTTCCATTAAGGAATTAGTAAGCAAATTAGAAAAACCACGCATTGCTTGGGTAATGGTTCCGGCTGGAGAGCTAACAGAAAAAGTAATTTCTGAGCTTCAAGAACTACTTGAAGAAGGAGATATGATCATTGAAGGCGGTAATTCCAAGTATAAAGATTCTGTACGACGTGCTGCAGCTTCTGCTGAAAAAGGAATTCACTACTTTGATGTTGGAACAAGCGGCGGAATGGAAGGTGCCCGAAACGGTGCTTGTATGATGATTGGGGGAGATAAAGAAGCATTTGCTACAATCGAACCTATTTTCCGCGACATCAACGTAGAAAACGGCTATCTTTATTCAGGCGCAGCAGGAAGCGGTCACTTCTTGAAAATGGTTCATAACGGAATTGAGTACGGCATGATGCAAGCAATTGCTGAAGGCTTTGATGTGTTAGAGAAAAGTGAATTTGACTATGACTATGAAGCTGTAGCCCGCGTATGGAACAACGGCTCTGTTATTCGCTCATGGCTAATCGAATTAATGGAACGTGCATTTTCAAAAGATGCAAAACTTGACAGTATTAAAGGCGTTATGCATTCTTCCGGTGAAGGAAAATGGACGGTTGAATCAGCTTTAGATTTACAAGTGCCAACGCCAGTTATTGCTCTATCTTTAATGATGCGCTATCGCTCGCTTGAAGATGATACGTTTACAGGTAAAGTAGTTGCCGCTCTTCGCAATGAGTTCGGCGGACATGCAGTGGAAAAACAATAAAAAAAGAGTCTGGGACAAAAGTATTTTAGACGAAGTGAAAAACGAACCATTGTTCAACATGTTTGATTAGTGGTTCGTTTTTTTGTTTGGGTGAATAGTTTCGTCTATTTAGATCTTTCTAGCAGTTGATTGGAGGGAGTGCAAGAAGAAGACTCCGGCGAAAAGCGAAGTCTTGCACGGAAATCAACTGCGGTATCACAAGCAGTTCAACTGATATATTTCATTTGCTCGTCTTTAGATTGGATTCATTTAATTATATCCCAACCTCTTTTTTTATGACTATTTACCTTTTTTTGAAAAAATATTTAAAAATTATGGTAATTTATTTCGGGAACCGATATATTTAAATATGTGTGCCGCATTTTAGTTAAAGGAAGGACGGGGTATATGGAAACGTTTAAAAAACTAAAAGATTTTTATTTGCCGTACCGAATGTACTTTTTTTATTCTGCTATTTGTTTGTTATTTGTAACCTCCATCACTGTGATTTACCCTATTGTGTTGCAATATACGATTGATCATATCGTGTTAGGAAAACAATATCAGCTAGTCGATAATGTAGCATTTATTTTTATTGGACTGATGATCATCAAGGGAATCTTTACATATATTCAGCAATATTACGGCGACTTATTTGGAATTAAGTCCGTGTATACTCTTCGCAATAAACTTTACCGCAAACTTCAGTATTTACCGTTTTCTTACTATGACAATGCTAAAACAGGGGACTTGATGTCCAGGTTGACAGCTGATGTAGAAGGATTTCGTTTTTTTCTATCTTTTGGCTTCTCAGAATTAATTCGCTTCGTTATTTTACTTACTGCCAGCTTTTCCGTTATGTTCTATTACTCTATTTCACTCACTCTTGTCACAATCTTCCTGCTGCCTTTTTTGGGGGTAGCTGTTTATTGTTTTGATAAACGCGTTCATCCAGCGTTTCGCTTAATTCGTCAATCGTTTGGGGAACTTAATACAAATGTTCAAGAAAATATAAGCGGCATACAAACGGTCAAGTCATTATCAAGAGAGAAATTTCAAACCTCTAAATTTAATGATTCCAACGGAGTTTATAAAAATCGAAACATTGAAACAGCCAATGTTTGGGCAACTTATTTCCCCTTAATGGAGTTTATAGGAAACTTATCTATTGTTGGTCTCCTTGCGTACGGAGGAGCGCTTGTTATGAACGGAAGCGTACGTCCGGGGGAGCTTGTTGCTTTCTTTAGCTTAACCTCTTATTTAATGTGGCCGATTATGAATCTAGGTTTTGTTATCAATATGTTTTCACAATCTAAAGCTTCAGGTGAAAGGCTGCTAGAAATTTTAGAAGAAGAAGAAAAAGTCCATGAGCATTGCGGAAGTTTTTCTATTAATGGAACGGTGGAGTTTCAGCATGTTAGCTTATCCTATCCAAATGAGGATAAAAAATCCCTTGAGAACATATCGTTTTCTGCTTCTAAAGGAAAAGTTGTAGGTTTAATTGGAGCAACTGGAGCCGGCAAAACAAGCTTAACACAGCTGCTCACGAGGTTTTACGAACCGACTTCAGGACAAATTTTAGTTAATCATCGTCCGATTAAAGAGTATCCGCTCCCTGTTCTTCGGAAAGAAATTGGCTTTGTACTTCAAGAAACGTTTTTGTTCTCAAGCAGCATAGGAACCAACATCTCCTATGGCGTGCCGGGTATTTCCAGAGAAGACATTGTTGATGCTGCAAAACGAGCGCAGGCGCATGACTTTATTATGGAACTTCCGGATGGATATGACACGATGCTGGGAGAGAGAGGACTGGGGTTATCAGGCGGACAAAAGCAGCGCATTGCGATTGCACGAGCGCTTATCTTAAACCCTAGTATCTTAGTATTAGATGATGCGACAAGTGCCGTTGATATGAAAACAGAAAGAGAAATTCAATTGGCTTTAAAAGAAGTGATGAAAAATCGTACGACGTTTATTATCGCACACCGCCTTTCTTCTTTGCGACATGCCGATGAAATTTTGGTTTTACATGAAGGTCAAATAAAAGAGAGAGGAAGCCATAAAATGCTCATTCAAAAGCAAGGGATTTATAAAAATATTTATGACATTCAATATGAAAGCAATACGTCGGTGATGAACGTATAACAAGGGAGGAATAGAATGGAAGCCGAAAAAAATAAAGTTGTGCGAGAGCGCTTTTATTATCAAACAGATCAAATCATTGATAAGATGTTTAACTGGAAGCAAATGGCCCGCTTGTTTCGTTATCTTCATCCATATCGAAAAAACTTGCTTCCTTTCTCGTTTCTTATGGTCATTATCACGACGATTATTAGACTCGCTATTCCTATTTTGATAGGTGTCTACACGCTTGATCACGCTGTAAAAGATAAGAATAGCACGCTGCTCATGCAGTTAGTTTTCATAATCTTTAGCTTGTATGTCCTATCTTATATTGCGAATGTCTTTCGAATTAAATGGATGAACCAGCTTGGGCAGCACGTTATATATGATTTAAGAAAACATTTATTTACGCATGTTCAAGGGCTGTCGCACCGGTTTTTTGATACGCGTTCAGGAGGCTCTATTCTTGTAAGGATTATGAATGATATTAATTCTCTTCAAGATTTATTTACCAACGGGGTAGTTAACCTGTTTATGGACCTCTTATTGTTAGTTGGCATTGTGGTTATATTATTTTCTCTCAGTCCTACTTTAACATGTGCTGTTTTAGTCATTTTACCGATTATGTTCTTCATTTCTACAAAGTTGAGAAGAAAAATTCGCCGGTCGTGGCAAGTTGTTCGTATGAAACAGTCCGTATTAAATTCACATTTAAATGAGAGTATTCAAGGCATTCGCGTCACCCAATCATTTGCTCAAGAACAAGAAAACATGCTGTTTTTTGAGCGCATAAACAGTGAAAACTACGAGAGTTGGAGGCAGGCTACTCGAAAAAATGCCATGTTTCGACCGTTTGTAGAACTCACAAATGCTGTCGGAACGGCTATTTTAATTTGGTTCGGTGCTGTACTTATTCAAGATGAACGGCTAACAATTGGTATTTTTGTATCATTTGCTTTTTATCTTGGAATGTTTTGGGAACCGATTTCTCGTTTAGGGCAAGTGTATAATCAATTATTAATGGGAATGGCTTCATCCGAGCGTATTTTTGAATTTTTAGATGAAAAACCTCTCGTCGCAGATTTGGAAACCGCTACGTCTTTAGAGGATATGAAGGGAAAAGTTGAGTTCAAGCACGTTTCATTTTCTTATGATGGGAAGCGGAAAGCTTTAAACAACGTATCAATTGAAATAAAAGAAGGCCAGACGGTTGCTTTAGTGGGGCATACTGGATCTGGAAAAACGTCCATTGCTAATTTAATCACACGTTTTTATGATGTGAACGAAGGGCAGATTTTAATTGATAATATGCCTATTCAAAATATTACGTTAGCGAGTTTACGAGCGCAAATTAGTATTGTGCTGCAAGAAACCTTTATTTTTTCAGGAACCATTATGGAAAACATTCGGTTTGGAAAACCGAATGCTACTGATGATGAAGTGATTAAGGCCGCAGAAGCGGTAGGGGCTGGTGATTTTATAAAGCGTCTGAAAAAAGGCTATGATACGGAAGTAGAAGAGCGAGGAAACGTCTTATCCGTAGGAGAGTGTCAACTGATTTCATTTGCTCGAACGCTGTTGGCTGATCCTCGTATTATCATTTTAGATGAAGCGACAGCAAGCATCGATACAGAAACAGAAGTGAAGATTCAACAAGCGCTTAAAACGCTGTTAAAAAACAGAACTGCCATCATGATTGCTCATCGGTTATCTACTATACGAGAGGCAGATAACATCATTGTATTAGATCACGGAAGCATTATTGAAACAGGCAATCACGGGGAACTAATGCTACAAAAAGGCGTATATTATTACCTTGTCCAAACCCATGCTACAGCTTAAAAAACAGAAGGAGCTGATCCTTCTGTTTTTCTGTGAGAAATAGTAAAGAGATATAAGCGTTGTTAACGGGAAAATGAGGTTGATAAAAAAGAATTGTGGTAAAATAACGGTAGTTCAGATTTTTTCCTGTACATAATGGAGGAATTTAAATGAAAAAAGAATTTGCAGTCATCGGATTAGGTAGATTTGGAGGAAGTATTTGTAAAACATTAAGCGATCAAGGAATGGAAGTTCTGGCGATTGATATTGATGAAGAAAAGGTAAATGAGTATGCTAACGTTGCTTCTCACGCAGTAGTAGGCGATTCAATGGATGAAGGGGTTCTAAAAAGTTTAGGAATTCGTAATTTTGATCATGTTATCGTAGCTATTGGTGATAATATTCAGGCGAGTATTTTGACGACCCTTATTTTAAAAGAGCTGGGCGTTGAAAAAATAACGGTAAAAGCGCAAAATGATTATCATGCCAAAGTATTATCAAAAATTGGCGCCAATTTTATCGTGCATCCCGAACGAGATATGGGACGAAGAATTGCCAATAACATGATTTCAAACAGCGTGCTAGATTATTTAGAGCTATCTGAAGAACACAGCATTGTCGAATTAGTAGCAAGCAAAAAAATGGCTGGCAATACGCTGATTGAGTTAGACATTCGTGCAAAATATGGAATTAACATTGTAGCCATTAAGCGCGATCGAGATATCATCGTCTCTCCTCAAGCGTCCGAAACGATTCAAGAAGGGGACGTGTTGATTGTTATTGGAGCAGATGCAGATATCAACCGCTTCGAAAATAAATTTGCCAGTGCCTAATAAAAAAGAGCGGATGCAATTGCATCCGCTCTTTTTCTTTTATTAAACCTCCATAATGATTGGTAAAATCATTGGACGGCGCTTTGTTTTTTCGTAAAGGAATGGAGCCAATGTGTCTGTGATTTCATTTTTAATTTCAGACCATTGTGACGTACGACGTTCCATTACTTTGTTCAAGTGTTTTGTAATAAGAGATTGTGCATCATTAATTAAGTCGCCAGATTCGCGCATATAAACAAAACCACGAGAGATAATGTCTGGACCAGCAGCGATCTTGAAGTCTTTCATATTGATGCTTACAACCACAATAACAAGACCTTCTTCAGATAAAATGCGGCGGTCACGAAGTACGATATTTCCAATGTCACCAATTCCGCTTCCGTCAATATATACAGAGCCTGAAGGGATTTTGCCGGCTACTGAAGCTTCGCTGTCGCTTAAAGCTAGCACCTCTCCATTATCCATAATGAAGCAGTTTTCTTCAGGAACTCCACAGTCTGTTGCAAGTTTGATGTGCATCTTCTGCATGCGATACTCACCGTGAATTGGCATAAAGTATTTTGGTTTCATCAAACGAAGCATTAATTTTTGCTCTTCCTGTCCGCCGTGTCCAGAAGTATGGATATCGTTTAGAGCACCGTGAATAACCTCTGCTCCTGCACGGAATAGCATATCAATTGTTTTGCTAACACTTACTGTATTTCCTGGAATAGGTGAAGATGAGAATACAACCGTATCTCCAGGGATAATTTGAATTTGGCGGTGAGTACCATTTGCAATTCTAGATAGCGCTGCCATCGGTTCACCTTGGCTGCCTGTACATAAAATAGTCACGCGGTTAGCTGGAATTCGGTTAATTTGAGAAGGCTCAATGAACGTATCTTTTGGACATGAAATATATCCAAGTTGTTGGCCAATCTCAATAGCTGCTTCCATACTGCGTCCGAATACAGCAACTTTACGGTTATGCAATACGGCTGCTTCCACTACTTGCTGTAAGCGGTGAATATTTGAAGCAAACGTTGCAAAAATAATACGGCCGTCTACTTTACGGAAAATGTCATGAATGCTGTCACCTACGCGGCGCTCAGACATCGTAAAGTTAGGAATTTCACTGTTTGTACTGTCTGAAAGCAAGCATAGAACGCCTTCTTTACCGATTTCAGCCATTTTTGTTAAGTTAGCCGGTTCGCCCACTGGTGTAAAATCAAACTTGAAATCTCCTGTATGTACGATTTGTCCGTTTGGTGTTTTTACCACAATTCCGTAAGAATCAGGAATACTGTGAGTTGTGCGGAAGAACGTTACCGATGTTTTGCGGAATTTAATTACGTCATCTTCAGTAATTTCATGAAGCTGAGCTGTACGAAGCAACCCATGCTCGTCTAATTTATTGCGAAGAAGCCCAAGGGCTAATTTCCCTGCATAAATAGGAATGTTTAATTCTCTTAATAAGTAAGGAATTCCGCCGATGTGATCTTCATGACCGTGTGTAACGAAAAGGCCACGGATTTTATCTGCATTTTTTACCAAATAACTGTAGTCAGGAATAACGTAGTCAATTCCTAAAAGCTCATCTTCAGGGAATTTAATTCCTGCATCAATAAGAATAATTTCATCTTGAAACTGTACGGCATACGTATTTTTACCGATTTCGCCTAGTCCACCCAGGGCGAAAACTGCCGTTTGATTATTTTTTACAAATTTCATTTTCATCATATCTCCAATACTTTAAAATCTTCATGCTGTTGTTCATATTCTAGATAGTCTCCAGTCACTGCTTGAACAAACTCAATATTAATTGAACGCGCTTTTAACTTTTGACGAACGTCACGCTCAGAATCTGCGTTCACATACACTGTTTTTGTATTTTCACGTACAGCTACTTCACTCATTTTTTCTTGAAAATAAACTTTAAAAATCATAACAAAAATCTCTCCTTAATTCCGAAATTCAAATAACTTATTTTATTATATTATAAAATGTGTATGTATTTCATGTATTTTCTAAAGAAACTTGCTTTCACTACATTTTAGTCATCTAAATATAACAAGTCAATTAATTATAGAATAATATTAATAGGAAACGGATACAAGACTATATTTTCCGGGCGTATAAAAAATAAGGGCTATTCCATTGTACGATGCAGACACACACTCTGCAAATTTTACAACAGAAAGCCCTAAAAAAATCGATTATGCCATCGTTTTTTTACGCAATAATTCATTCCAGCGTTTTAGCAGCCTTTTTCGAAAATCTTTTAACATGATTTTTCAGCTCCTTTGTTTTTTTGCGATACCTGCCTGTCTCTCTCTGTACTTTTATTATATGATGAAAAGGGAGAGGTTTCTCGTGGTTAAATATGGAAAAAATGTAAATAAGAACGTCCATTTATAGAGAAACGAGCGCTTGTTTGATATAATTGGAAAGGCTTAACAAAGAGATAAAAAATTATAAAAAATAAGGTGATAAACGTGGAACGAAAGATTATTTTTTTTGATATTGATGGAACGTTATTGGATCATGATAAAAAACTGCCTGCTTCTACAAAAAAAGCTGTCCAGCTGTTAAAAGAGCAGGGGCATGAAGTGGCAATTGCAACTGGAAGGGCTCCTTTTATGTTTAAAGATCTGCGTGAAGAGTTGGATATTCAAACATATATTAGCTTTAATGGTCAGTACATTGTTTTAAATGGAGAAGTTCTTTACAAAAACCCGTTAAATAAAGAAGAGCTTCAGGATTTAACGGCTTTTGCTGTTGAGCATGATCATCCTGTCGTATACATGGATCATGAAGATATGAAATCAAACATTGAATTTCATGATTATATCGAATCCAGCATCAGCACGCTGAAAATTGGATTTACCCACCCTCACCACGATCCTGCTTATTTCAAAGGACGTGAAATTTATCAATCCCTCTTATTCTGTACAGCGGGAGAAGAAGCTCCTTATGAAGAAAAATTTAAGAAATTTGACTTTATTCGCTGGCATGAATTTTCAACTGATGTTCTCCCAAAAGGTGGATCAAAAGCGCGAGGAATTGAGACCATGATTGAAAAGCTTGGCTTTGACAAAAAAGATGTATATGCATTCGGAGACGGCTTAAACGATATCGAAATGCTTGAGTTTGTAGGAAATGGCGTAGCGATGGGAAATGCGGAAGAAGTCGTGAAAGAAGTTGCTGATCTTGTTACAAAAGATGTAGCAGAAGATGGTATTCTCCACGGATTAGAGCTAGTAGGATTATTAAAGTAAGAAAAAACGCGAGCGCTAGCTCGCGTTTTTTAGCGTTCATATGGAAAAGCATTTTCAGGTTCTTGAAATGGATTTTCTTTATTGATGTAATCATAAAACATAATTCCGTCTAAATGATCAATTTCGTGCTGAAATACGACAGCAGGAAGGCCTTTTAAACGAATTTTCACTTCTTCGCCTTCAAGCGTTGTGCCTTTTACTGTGATACGTGCATATCGAGGAACAAATCCTGGGATATCTTGATCGACAGACAAGCAGCCTTCACCGCCTGTAAGGTATGTCTTTTCTACTGAGTGGCTAATGATCTTAGGGTTAAATAATGCATAGCTGTATAGCTTGCCTTTTTCATCCGTAACGTGAACCCCAATCATTCGTTTTGATACATTAATTTGAGGAGCGGCAAGCCCGATACCAGATCGCAGGCCATATTTAGCAGCAATCTCAGGATCTTGGCTGTTTTTTACATATTCTAATAAGCTATGTAAAATCTTTTTGTCTTCTTCAGAAGCAGGTAACGGTACTTCTTTTGCTACTTCTCGCAGCGTTGGGTGTCCGTCTTGAATAATATCGTTCATTGTAATCAACTTTCACATCTCCCTAGGCTATTTTATAGGTATAAAGTGTACCAAATCCGTATAAAAAAGTCATTACCTCGACCTTAACCACATAAATGTTTCTACTAATTATATGTATCAAACATATGGAAAAACATGCACAAGAAAAAATAAAAGCGGCCGTTAGCCGCTTTTATTGTATAATTACCAGCCGCCACAGCTGCAGCCGATAATAACTAATAAAATGAACAGTACGATTAATAACACAAAACCTTTATTAGAACCGCCGCAGCCATATCCACCATAACCCAACATAATGTAACCTCCCGTAGTTATCAATCCCAAGGTAAAAAGTAATAAACTCCCTTTTTTTCACGATTGGGTTAGTATAATATATTAAAAGGTGGAAAAAGGGTGTAGATAAATTGCTAATTTCCTACAAAAATTGTATAATGACCCATGAATAAGGGAGGATTTACCAGATATGAAATGCGTCGGAAGATATATAGTTATCGGCATTGCTGCTATGTCACTAGCAGGCTGTGCAGAAGGCTCATCGCCTGAGCTTGAGGTATATAATGGATTAGAAAAAGTGGTAGCACAAGAAAAGCAATTTGCTGATCAGCAAAAACCGTTAGCTGATTTAGAACAGCAAGAAAATGCGATATACGACCAAATTATTGAGCTAGGGATTAAAGATAAAAAGAAAATAAAAAATAAAGCACAAAAAGCGCAGCAGTTATTAGATGAGCGTGAAAATAAATTACAAAAAGAAGAAAAAAGCATCAGCGCTTCGCAAAAACAGTTTGAAGCGACAGAGCCAAAGATCCAAAAGCTAGAGGATGGCAAAGCAAAAGAAGAGGCGCTTGAACTATCTTCGTTAATGAAGAAGCGTTATAAGGCCTACCAATCCTTACATGATGCCTACCTTCATTCCATTGAATTAGATCGTCAGCTATATACGCTCTTTGAAAAAGATAATGTGAAATTAGAGAATCTTGAAACACAAATCGCTTCGATCAATGCTACTTATAAAGAAGTTGAAAAGAAAAAAGAAACGTTTAACACATTAACAGCTGACTATAACAAAGCCAAAGAAGATTTTTATAACAAAACGAAGTTAAAGGTGAAAAATAACGAGGATAAATAAGAAGGCCTGTGAAGTTTACAGGTCTTTTTTTTGGCTGAAAAGGAAGGTTTTCTGAAATAAAGAAAGAGTTTCGACATGATTCAAGTAAAAATTACAAAAGGTTATTGTTTTAAAAAATCGTTTATTTGTGGCAAGATAGGAGATGTGCAGACGTAAAAAAAGAGAAGGTTATTATAAAACATATAATACAGTTTGTGTCTGTGTAATAGTACAGCATGTCTTTTTTATGTGTTTTATTTCACAAACTAAAAAAGCGTAATTTCTTGATGTAAATGCATTGACGAACTGTTTTAGTGTATTGTAAACTAGGTAGCGTAGTAAGTGTTGTATTAATCATTTTTGCAAAATAATTAATACAGTTTAACGAAACGCTCGTTTCGCTTAAACTTTCCTTTTACGTAAATGTTTGCACAGAATTCGCTGGGGAATACATAGAAATGTTAAGGATTAGCGAATTCAAAAAGCTACTCGACAAAATATGACTTTTACTTGTCCATTTGGGACATTCTAAAAGCGTGTATGTTTGTTTGATTAGTAAAATGAATTTATACGGCTTAAATGAAAGGAAGAGGTGACTTAGATGGCTGCTAAAACTAAAAAGGCTATTATTGATGTATCAAAGCAACTTGATAAAATCGCTGAGCAGTACCAAACGTTCCAAATTCTTAATGAAGAGGGCGAAGTAGTAAATAAATCAGCGTTGCCAGATTTATCTGACGAAAAATTAAAAGAGTTAATGACTCGCATGGTATACACACGTATTCTTGATCAACGTTCAATTTCATTGAACCGTCAAGGTCGTTTAGGTTTCTATGCACCAACTGCTGGGCAAGAAGCTTCTCAAATCGCTTCACATTTCGCATTAGAAAAAGAAGACTTCATTTTACCTGGGTACCGTGATGTGCCTCAGTTAATTTGGCATGGTCTTCCACTATATCAAGCGTTCTTATTCTCTCGTGGTCATTTCCACGGTAACCAAGCGCCAGAAGGTGTAGATGTACTTTCTCCACAAATCATCATCGGTGCACAAATCGTGCAAACTGCTGGTGTGGCACTAGGTCTTAAAAAGCGCGGTAAAAAAGCAGTAGCAATCACTTATACAGGTGACGGCGGAGCTTCACAAGGTGACTTCTACGAAGGTATGAACTTCGCAGGTGCATTCAAAGCTCCAGCAATCTTTGTTGTACAAAACAACCGCTTTGCAATTTCAACACCAGTTGAAAAGCAATCTGCAGCACGTACAATCGCTCAAAAAGCAGCGGCTGTTGGTATCCCAGGCGTTCAAGTAGACGGTATGGATGCACTAGCAGTATACGTTGCAGTAAGCGAAGCTCGTGAGCGTGCAGTAAACGGTGAAGGTCCAACTTTAATTGAAACATTAACTTACCGTTATGGTCCACATACAATGGCTGGTGACGATCCAACTCGTTATCGTACAGCTGAGCTTGACACTGAGTGGGAAAAGAAAGATCCACTTGTTCGCTTCCGTAAATTCTTAGAAGCTAAAGGCATCTGGAATGAAGAAGAAGAAAACAAAGTAATCGAGCAAGCTAAAGAAGATATCAAACAAGCTATTAAGAAGGCTGACGATTATCCAAAACAAAAAGTTACAGATTTAATGGAAATCATGTACGAAACTATGCCTTCAAACTTACAAGAGCAATATGAAATCTACAAAGAGAAGGAGTCGAAGTAAGCCATGGCGCAAATGACAATGATTCAAGCGATTACTGATGCGTTACGCACAGAAATGAAAAACGACGAAAACGTATTAGTTTTTGGTGAAGACGTTGGCGTAAACGGTGGAGTATTCCGTGCGACTGAAGGTCTTCAACAAGAATTCGGCGAAGATCGCGTATTCGATACGCCATTAGCTGAATCTGGTATCGGTGGTCTTGCTGTGGGTCTATCGACTCAAGGTTTCCGTCCGGTTCCTGAAATTCAATTCTTTGGTTTCGTATACGAAGTACTTGATTCTGTATCAGGTCAAGCTGCACGTATGCGCTACCGTTCTGGCGGCCGCTGGAATGCACCAATCACATTCCGTTCACCATTTGGTGGAGGCGTTCATACACCAGAACTTCACGCTGATAGCTTAGAAGGTATCGTAGCATCTCAACCTGGTCTAAAAGTTGTAATTCCTTCAACTCCATACGATGCAAAAGGTCTTTTAATTTCATCAATCCGTGATAACGATCCGGTTGTATACTTAGAGCACATGAAGCTTTACCGTTCATTCCGTCAAGAAGTACCTGAAGAATCATACACAATTGACTTAGGTACAGCTGATGTGAAACGTGAAGGTACAGACGTAACGCTTATCGCTTACGGTGCAATGGTACACTCATCATTAAAAGCAGCTGAAGAACTAGAAAAAGAAGGTATCTCTGCTGAAGTAGTGGACTTACGTACAGTTCAACCTTTAGATATCGATACAATTCTTGCATCAGTTGAAAAAACTGGTCGCGTAGTAGTAGTTCAAGAAGCTCAAAAACAAGCTGGTATCGCAGCTAACGTTGTAGCTGAAATTAACGATCGTGCAATCTTAAGCTTAGAAGCACCAGTATTACGTGTAACAGCACCGGATACTGTGTTCCCATTCTCTCAAGCTGAGGGCGTATGGTTACCAGACCACAAAGATATCGTTGAAACAGCTAAGAAAGTACTTGAATTTTAATTAGCATTTTACTGTGATAGAAATCAGCTTTGTGCTGATTTCTGTCTTAGATAAAATAAACACTAACAAATTGAACGCAACTAACTAGGAGGGTGAAGACACGTGGCATTTGAATTTAAACTGCCGGATATCGGTGAAGGTATCCACGAAGGTGAAATTGTAAAATGGTTCGTAAAAGCTGGAGATGAAATTGATGAGGATGATGTACTAGCAGAAGTACAAAATGACAAAGCTGTTGTTGAAATCCCATCTCCTGTAAAAGGTAAAGTATTAGAAGTAAAAGTTGACGAAGGTACAGTAGCTACTGTAGGACAAGTTATCGTTACTTTTGATGCTCCTGGATACGAAGACTTAAAATTCAAAGGTGACGATCATGATGATGCACCAGCAGAAGAAGCTAAAGAAGAAGCTTCAACTCAAGAAGTGACTGAAGAAGCAACAGCTCCTGCAGCACAAGCTGATGTTGATCCTAACCGTAAAGTAATTGCTATGCCTTCAGTGCGCAAATATGCTCGTGAAAAAGGTATAGACATTAAAGCTGTTCCTGGTTCAGGTAAAAACGGACGTATTGTTAAAGATGACATCGATAGCTTCTTATCTGGTGGTTCTACAGCTACAGCAACTGCTGAAGCTCCAGCTAAAGAGGAAACTGCTTCAGCTGAACCAAAAGCAGCAGCAGCACAAGCTATTCCTGAAGGCGACCTACCAGAAACTCGCGAGAAAATGAGCGGTATCCGTCGTGCAATCGCAAAAGCTATGGTTAACTCTAAACACACTGCTCCACACGTAACATTAATGGATGAAATCGATGTAACAGCTCTTGTTGCTCATCGTAAAAAATTCAAAACAGTTGCAGCAGATCAAGGTATTAAATTAACATTCTTACCTTACGTGGTAAAAGCGTTAACTTCAGCACTTAAGAAGTTCCCAGCTCTTAACACTTCAATTGATGATTCTACAGATGAAGTAATTCAAAAACATTACTACAACATCGGTATCGCTGCTGACACTGAAAAAGGTCTTTTAGTACCAGTTGTGAAAAATGCTGATCGTAAATCTGTATTCGAAATTTCGGATCAAATTAACGACCTTGCTGGAAAAGCACGTGATGGTAAATTAGCTCCTGCTGAAATGAAAGGCGCTTCTTGTACAATCACAAATATCGGTTCTGCTGGTGGACAATGGTTTACTCCAGTTATCAACCATCCAGAAGTTGCAATTCTAGGTATCGGACGTATCGCTGAAAAACCAGTTGTACGCGACGGTGAAATTGTAATTGCTCCAGTATTAGCATTATCACTAAGCTTTGACCACCGTATTATCGATGGCGCAACAGCTCAAAACGCTCTTAACCAAATCAAGCGTTTATTAAATGATCCAGAATTATTATTAATGGAGGCGTAATAAATGGTAGTAGGAGATTTCCCAATCGAAACTGATACTCTTGTCATTGGTGCTGGCCCTGGTGGCTATGTTGCAGCAATTCGTGCAGCTCAATTAGGTCAAAAAGTTACAATCGTAGAAAAAGGTAATCTTGGAGGCGTATGCTTAAACGTTGGTTGTATTCCTTCAAAAGCATTAATCGCTGCAGGTCACCGTTTTGAACACGCTAAACATTCTGAAGACATGGGGATTATCGCTGAGAATGTAACAGTTGATTTCTCTAAAGTTCAAGAATTCAAAAACGGCGTTGTAAACAAACTTACTGGCGGTGTTGAAGGCCTTCTTAAAGGTAACAAAGTTGACATCGTAAAAGGTGAAGCTTACTTCGTTGACAGCGAAACTGTACGTGTAATGGATGAAAATTCTGCACAAACGTACAAATTCAAAAATGCTATCCTTGCAACTGGTTCTCGTCCAATCGAGATCCCTGGATTCAAATTCTCTGAGCGCGTAATCAACTCTACAGGTGCATTAGCGCTTAAAGAAGTTCCTAAAAAATTAGTTGTAATCGGCGGAGGTTACATCGGTACTGAGCTTGGTACTGCTTTTGCTAACTTCGGTACAGAAGTTACATTTGTAGAAGCTGCTGATGAAATCTTAGCTGGTTTTGAAAAACAAATGAGTTCACTTGTTAAACGTAACCTTAAGAAAAAAGGAAACGTTGAAATCTATACAAAAGCAATGGCTAAAGGTGTTGAAGAAACTGCTGACGGCGTACAAGTTACGTTTGAAGTAGGCGGAGAGTCAAAAGTGATCGATGCTGACTACGTATTAGTTACTGTAGGCCGTCGTCCTAACACTGATGAGCTTGGTCTTGAGCAAGTTGGCGTTAAAATGACTGACCGTGGTCTTATCGAAATCGATAACCAAACTCGTACATCTGTAAGCAACATCTTTGCAATTGGTGATATCGTAACTGGACCACCACTTGCACACAAAGCTTCTTACGAAGGTAAAATCGCAGCTGAAGTAATCGCGGGCGAACCTGCTGAAATTGACTACTTAGGAATTCCAGCAGTTGTATTCTCTGAGCCTGAGCTTGCATCTGTAGGTTATACTGAAGCACAAGCGAAAGAAGAAGGATTAGCTGTTAAAGCTTCTAAATTCCCATTTGCTGCTAACGGACGTGCGCTTGCACTTAACGCTGCAGAAGGCTTCTTAAAGCTTATCACTCGTAAAGAAGACGGAGTAGTTGTTGGTGCTCAAATCGCTGGACCTAGCGCATCTGACATGATCGCTGAGCTTGGTCTTGCTATCGAAGCTGGCGTAACAGCTGAAGATATCGCATTAACAATTCACGCTCACCCAACATTAGGTGAAATCACAATGGAAGCTGCTGAAGTAGCTATTGGAAGCCCAATTCACATTGTAAAATAATGAAAAAGCTGATGCATATGCATCAGCTTTTTTTTTGAAGAAAACAGTTTTCATAAAGTATCAGATGCTTGTCAGACAGTTTTTGTTGCTAATGGGTATACTCCTTTAGAAGAAACGTGTAAAAAGCGCTGAGGCAGTCTTAAATGAGCTCTAGATGCATACATATGAAGTGGGACGTGCTTTCCTTATAGATAAAAAATTGCTCTTTTGGATAACGAATGAAAAGGCGGCGAAGGAGCTATGAAGACGTATTTCGTTTGGAGCTTACACATTGTTATTTGGATGGGGTATTCACTGGTTGAATTGTTATCAAAACGTGATCAATTGACATCTAAAATTATTTTATTTTTAGTATTTGCTTATTTAGCTTACGGTATAGCAGAAATGAACGTTAAATCTAAAAGACTGGCACTTATGATGACAGGCACAACGTCAGCTGTCTGCTTGACATGTTATCAACTAATTTTATTTTGCATGGCATAACATAAAAAAAGGGTTCGCTTATATAAGCAAACCCTTTTTTATGTTACACAGATTTTTTTTCTTTTTTCAATGCAGCTTCTTCTTTAAATGCCTTCATTAATGAGAAGACCGTTAGCACCAGAACAATTGAGAATGGAAGTGCTGCTATAATCGCAGCTGTTTGGAGCGCATCCAAACCACCTGTCCAAAGCAGAATAATTGCTGTTAACGATTGAATTAAGCCCCATGTAAGTTTAATAGAGCCTGAAGGATTTAAATCACCATTTGTTGTCTGCATTCCTAAAACAAATGTAGCTGAGTCAGCTGATGTAATGAAGAATGTAGCAATTAAGCAAATAGCGACAATGGACATGAACGTACCAAATGGAAACTGTTCAAGTACATAGAATAAAGCAACTTCTGTTCCCTTATTGTTGATAACATCCATAACAGGAAGATCCTTAAAAAAGTCTAAGTAGACCCCAGAACCTCCGAATACAGCAAACCATAATCCACCAAATACGGTCGGAACAGCTAGTACACCAATTAAAAATTCTCGAATAGTTCTACCTCGTGAAATACGAGCAATGAACGTACCAACGAACGGTGCCCAAGCGATCCACCATGCCCAGTAGAAAATTGTCCAATCTTGAACCCAGGTGCTGTTATCAAACGGGCTCAATCGAAAACTCATCGACGGCAAGTTTTGAATGTAGCTTCCAATTGTTGTAACGAATAAGTCCATAATGAAGTTGGTTGGACCTGCAAATAACAAGAATAGCATTAACAGAATAGCTAAAACGATATTAATGTTACTCAAATACTTAATACCTTTGTTCAGACCCGTCTGTGCTGACAGCATGAACAAGAACGTCACGATAATAATAACAATTAATTGAGTCGTGAAATTATTATCAATACTTGGCGACAAGTAAGAGGCTCCACCGGTAATTTGAATAGCGCCCAGTCCTAGAGATGTTGCCACCCCAAAAACAGTTGCAAATACGGCGATGACGTTTATGGTCGTTCCAAGAGGTCCATCAACACGTTTTCCTAATAGTGGACGTAAAATATTACTGATTATGAACGGGTAACCTTTTCTAAATTGAAAATATGCAAGGGCCAATGCAAGAACGGAATAAATAGCCCAAGGATGTAAACCCCAGTGGAAAAACGAATAACGTAGAGCTGCACGAGCTGATTCTGCTGTACCGCCTTCACCAGAAGGTGGAGTATGAAAATGATTGATTGGTTCTGAAACACCCCAGAATACAAGTCCAATTCCCATACCAGCACTAAATAACATGGCAAACCACGAGACATAGCCATACTGAGGCTTTTCGTCAGGTTTACCTAGTTTAATGTTTCCGTACTTTGAAAAAATTAAGTACAGCGTAAAAACTAAGAATAATGTAGCTGCTAATAAGTAATACCAGCCAAATTTCTCGATGATAAAACTATGTATTGCCGATGTGACAGGTGTAAGCGCTGCGCTTCCTAGCACAGATTCCGGAATAACACCCCATACGATAAATACTGCAGCAATAATAACCGAAATGATAAAAACGGGAGTTAGTTTTTTCATCGATTATCACTCCTTTCCTATTCTATTTTACATAACATAGTTTCTCATATAACCTTTTTAGCTATACATGAAACCACATGGTTATACATTCTAGTAAAGTTTGTATGAAATGTCTACCCTATTAGTAAGAAAAAACATCAAGAGCCCAAATTCTTATTTTTCGTAATTATTTTAAAGTGCTGAAATAGATTTGAAATTAGACATTGTTTTTTCATATAAATAGAGATGATGCTATGCGTTCAGCTTTTTGAAAACAAACATAATATTTATGAGAAAAATATTTTTAATGTGACATACTAATTAGTTGTTGACATATTTAATGTGACATAATAATATAATATCAAGAGTTGTAAAACGCTTACAAAAAAAGATGGTTAAAGGGGAGTTTACAAAATGGGAACAATCGTATGTCAAACATGTAACTGCACAATTGATCATTTCGAAGATGAGAAAGTGACGCGATTATACTCAACATGTAAAAGCGGAGAATGTCAAAAAGCAGATGAAGACTTAGATTAATTTAATAAAAAAAAGGTGCGGAACTTCGCACCTTTTTTTATTGAATTGCTTTATGTTCTTTAATGACACGAAATGTTTTTAATTCAAAATCTTCCGGACCTTGCACTGGTAAACCTGCCTCTAAGTTTGTTTCAATGTAGGTTAAATTTTCCTCAGTGATGATTTCCCCAGGAATAAAAATAGGAATACCAGGAGGATAGACCATCACAAATTCTGCAATAATACGACCTGCCGACTCATGAAAAGGTACCACTTCGGTTTCCGCGTAAAAAGCATCACGAGGTGTTAAAGCCAATACAGGAATATCAGGTAATAAAATAGCCGGTTTTGCCGTTGTCTCAGAAAGATTATGGAACTTTGCAGATAACTCACGCAGAGCTGTGACCAGACGTGAAAGATCTTCTTCTGTATCTCCAGGCGTGATAATGCATAGAATATTATAAAGGTCAGACATTTCAACTTCGATATTATGAGCTTCACGCATCCATTTTTCTACGTCATAGCCCGTAATTCCTAAATCTGAAACAGAAATAATTAATTTAGTAGGGTCTAAATCATACGTAGCTTTTGTGCCTAAAATTTCTCTGCCTATACATCGGATGTGCTCAATTGTATTAATTTCTTTTCGTGCTTTTTCAGCAAGAGAAATTGCACGTTCAGCCAGCTCTTTTCCTTCTGTTGCTAAACGTTTTCGTGCAACATCTAAAGAAGCCAGCAGCAGATAAGATGTTGATGTTGTTGTCAGCATGCTTAAAATAGACTGTACACGTTTTGGAGAAATTAAGCCTTCGCGTATGTTTAGAATTGAACTTTGCGTCATAGAGCCGCCTAATTTATGCACGCTTGTTGCTGCCATATCTGCACCGGCCTGCATAGCAGACAGAGGCAAATCATCATGGAAGTGAATATGAACGCCGTGAGCTTCATCAACAAGTACAGGTACTTGATACGAGTGGGCAATTTCTACGATTTTACGAAGGTCTCCCGAAATTCCAAAATAAGTTGGATTGATAACAAGCACTGCTTTTGCTTCAGGATGCTGCTTTAAGGCTTTTTCTACAGAGTCCGATGTAATACCGTGAGAAATGCCAAGATTTTCGTCAATTTCAGGGTGAATAAAAATAGGCGTAGCTCCTGAAAAAACAATCGCACTCATAACAGATTTATGCACGTTTCTAGGAACGATAATTTTATCTCCAGGCCCACATGTCGCCATAACCATTGCCATAATTGCTCCGCTCGTTCCTTGAACAGAGAAAAAAGTATGGTCAGCACCAAATGCTTCTGCAGCTAAATCCTGCGCTTGTTTGATAATGCCTTTTGGTTGGTGAAGGTCATCAAGAGGACCGATATTAATTAAATCAATGGATAAAGCATCATCGCCAATAAATGAGCGGAATTCAGGATCCATTCCATTTCCTTTTTTATGTCCAGGGATATGGAATTGTGTTGGGTTTTTCTTAGCGTGATTAACCAATCCAGTAAATAATGGAGTTGAAAATTGAGAAGACAACTTTGCTATACACCTCTTTTATTATAAATTGTCAGTCCCTCTAAGCAAAGCTTAGAGGGACTTTGATTGTTTTTTATCAAATTACAGCATTCAATTTTATATACCAAAAACTAGTGGCTGTTGAATTCTGCATATTAAAATATCAGATCTTTTTTCCTATAAAAGAAATTCAACAGAAATTCTACTCGGCAGTTTTCTTGATTTTAACCATTATATAAATGAATGAAACGTGTATGTTTACTACTGCTTGATAATATAAATACAATTTTTAGTTAAAAAAATACAAGTAATTGTAAACTGCTTATTACTCATTATTTTATAGTTCTTTATGTTTTGAAAATCCCCATAAAACAAAAGAATTATAGCACTTATTAACCCATTTGCAAAGATATTTTAAAGAGAAAATAAAAAGAAAAAAAAGGAGAAATTCTTTTATGTGAAAAGAGAATAAATTTTGTGTACATTATAGATTGTGATAAAGTTAAGAATATAGATATACATAGATTGAAGAAATAAATGGAGTGATGAGAAGTGGAATATCAATACCCTATCTCCCTTGATTGGAGTACAGAAGAAATTATTGATGTAGTGAAATTTTTTGAAAGCATTGAACGTGCTTATGAAAAAGGTATTGAGCGTGATAACCTAATGGCAGTCTATCGCCGATTTAAAGAAATTGTGCCAAGTAAAGCAGAAGAAAAAACAATCTGTAACGATTTTGAAGACCAAAGCAAATACTCTTCTTATCGAACGATTCAAAAAGCAAAGGCTGCTTCTTCTGGAGACATTATAAAAATGTAAAAAATGGAGCCAAGCTTGGCTCCATTTTTTTATATCAATTCGTTAAAATTATGCATATGCTTTTTTAGTTAGTTCATATAATGGAGTTACCGTATGAAATGTTTGTTCAATACGAGCTATCCATTCTTCGCCGTTCATTGCAATCGCTTCTTCTTTTGGAATGGTAATGCCGCATAGGATCTCAGCTTTTTTAACCGTCTCTAGACGTTCAAACAAACTCTCTAAGTCTTCAGAAGATAAGTCGCCCATTTTTTCACTATCAGGTTTTGTATGATCTTTCGACCAAACAAACGAGGCTGGGATATCTTGACGAATCTCCTCAATGTTTTGTTTTAGCAGCTTTCCAAATTGCTCTTTAATAGGTGATTCGTAAATGACGGCGAACCACACAAAGACGTGTGTTTCCCAAAGGCCAATTTGAAAATGAGGGAGCTTTTTATACCCGCGTTTACTGTTAGCAAAGGCTACCCACGTATCTGCTGGCGGGTTAACTGTTCTTCGTGCATGTTTGGCAATGTGTACGAACATTTCATCTCCACAAAGTGAAGAAAGAGTAGGAGCAAAATGATTGCTCAATTGTTCAAATTTTGGACGTATCGTTGTCTTGATGGCTTCCATACGCGCATCAAGCCCCTCGATACGGAATACGTTAAAGTCATCTTGTGAAAATCCTGAGAATGCCATGTGAAACCTCCGTTTTTTAGTGAATATGTATAGCTGCTGTGCATCTATGCAAGTAAGTATGATTTACGCGAAGATTCTACCACATGAAAAGCATAAACACCAATTAATTCGCATATGCTTGTCAAAACGTGTCTATCATTTTTTTATAGGTAATCACACAATTTAGTTACATGAGATTAGGTTTCGACATAGACTATATCAATCAAAATATCTGAAAATTTAGTTTTCTATAAGCGGGTTCAATAATTTGAGAGGGGTGTTTGAAACATGAAACAAGTGGTGAATATGTATAAGAAGAATGATGGACAAAAAAGATTAGGTGTAATTCGTTTGGAGTTAGATTACGAGTTAGCGACGTTATATGAAGCCATGATGGAGAATAATGAGGAACAAAAACAAAAATGCAAGCGAAAGCTCGAGAAACTTCGTGAAGAAATGATATCTCTTCAGTAGCAGATACGGGAATAAAATAGAACAAATAAGGGTAAACTGTAAAAAAGGATTAAACTGAATGAGCAGATTCATAAGTGGTAACAGAGCACGTGGGAGAAGAAGCGGTAGTTCTTCTCCCACGTGCTCTGTTAATTGACATCTTGCAGAGGTTTTTTTAAGCTTAAATAAGAGACGTATTTTTGAGGGGGAATTGAGATGACGCAACGCTGGAAAGAAATTGATACATACGTTAAAGAGTGGCTAAAAGAAGCTGGACAAAAAATTCAACAGTCGTTTAGTAAAGAACTTCTCATTCAAACGAAATCGAATCCAAATGATTTAGTAACAAATATGGATAAAGAAATTGAACAGTTTTTTATCTCAAAAATCAATGAAACCTTTCCGGAACATCATATTCTCGGAGAAGAAGGATATGGGGAAGAGCTTGAATCAGAAGAAGGAACGATTTGGATTATCGATCCCATCGACGGTACGATGAACTTTGTTCATCAGCAGCGAAATTTTGCTATTTCCATCGGTATATTCGAAAATGGTGTAGGACAAGCAGGTTATATTTATGATGTTATTCATAATGAGCTGTATCATGCTTTAAAAGGACAGGGCGCGTTTATGAATGACATCCAATTGCCGAAACTTGAACCTGTACCAGTTGAAGAAGCTATTATTAGCTTAAATGCAACATGGGTGACTGAGAACCGCCGTATTGATCCTTCCGTATTAAGTCCACTTGTACGTAAAGTAAGAGGGACCCGTTCATATGGATCCGCAGCTATTGAGCTTGCTTACGTAGCTGCTGGACGCTTGGATGGATACATTACTTTACGTTTGGCCCCATGGGACTTTGCTGCCGGTAAAGTATTGATTGAGGAAGTTGGAGGAGTTATGACGGATTTAGAAGGAAAGCCGTTAGAGATTCTTGAAAAAAGCAGTGTATTTGTAAGCAAACCAACATTACATGACGAAATCTTTCGTACGTATCTTGAAGGAAAGTGGAATAAATAAGATAGAAGTGAAGGCTTACGTGTAGTTAAAGAATTTTGTGATGAAAAAACGTCATGAACCATTTTGATGTTGCAAATGGCCATGACGCTTTCAATCATCGCAAAAAAATTACAGCTGCCCTTTTTCTCGCATTTTTTTCTTAGTCGTAAAGCCAAGGCCCATTACAACAATTAAAGCTGCGATAGCTAAAATGACCCCGAGAGCGCTTCCTTCTCCGATAAATACGCCAATTGACATAATTGCCGCAGTTGCGATGAATGCATATAAAACAAATACCCACTTAATGTTTCTCATGTTGATTCCTCCCATTTGTAACGGATATTTATAGTGTACAACAAAATCATTCTGCAATTCTAGAGTTAGTGTGATATAATAGCTTAGTTATTACAAGCATAGGAGTGAAATGCGTGAACATTCGTAAAGATTTACGTAATATTGCCATTATTGCCCATGTAGACCATGGGAAAACAACGTTAGTAGATAAATTATTACATCAGTCCGGAACTTTCCGTACTAATGAGCATGTTGAAGAACGTGCGATGGATTCAAATGACCTTGAGCGTGAGCGTGGAATTACAATTTTAGCGAAAAACACAGCTATTAATTATAAAGATACGCGTATCAACATTATGGATACGCCAGGACATGCTGACTTCGGTGGAGAAGTTGAGCGTATTATGAAAATGGTAGACGGTGTTCTACTTGTAGTAGACGCATATGAAGGATGTATGCCTCAAACTCGCTTTGTATTGAAAAAAGCATTAGAGCAAAACTTAACGCCGATTGTTGTTGTTAACAAAATTGACCGTGACTTTGCTCGCCCAACTGAAGTAGTTGATGAAGTAATTGACTTATTTATTGAGCTAGGTGCAAGCGAGGAACAAATTGAGTTCCCTGTTGTTTATGCTTCAGCAATCAACGGAACAGCTAGCACGAACCCTGAAAAGCAAGATGAGAACATGTCATCTCTATTTGACTCAATCATTGAGCACATTCCAGCACCAGTAGACAATAGCGACGAACCACTTCAATTCCAAGTGGCAATGCTTGACTACAATGACTATCTTGGTCGTATCGGTGTAGGTCGCGTATTCCGTGGAACAATGAAAGTAGGCCAGCAAGTTGCATTAATGAAGCTTGATGGTACGGTAAAACAATTCCGCGTAACAAAATTATTCGGTTTCCTAGGCTTAAAGCGTGTTGAAATTGAAGAAGCAAAAGCAGGAGACCTGATCGCTGTATCAGGAATGGAAGACATCAACGTAGGTGAAACCGTATGTCCGTTTGACCACCAAGATGCACTGCCAATTTTACGTATTGATGAACCTACTTTACAAATGACGTTCTTAGTAAACAATTCACCGTTTGCTGGTCGTGAAGGTAAATTTGTTACATCTCGTAAAATTGAAGAGCGCTTAATGTCTGAACTTGAGACGGATGTAAGTTTACGCGTGGAAAATACTGATTCACCGGATGTATGGGTTGTTTCAGGACGTGGAGAACTTCATTTATCTATTTTAATTGAAAATATGCGTCGCGAAGGATATGAGATTCAAGTATCAAAACCTGAAGTAATCGTTCGTGAAATTGATGGCGTTCGCTGTGAGCCAGTTGAACGTGTTCAAATCGACGTACCTGAAGAACATACTGGTTCTATTATGGAATCAATGGGTGCTCGTAAAGGTGAAATGGTTGATATGATTAACAACGGCAGTGGTCAAGTTCGTCTGATCTTTATGGTTCCTGCACGTGGTTTAATCGGTTATACAACTGAGTTCTTATCGTTAACTCGTGGTTTCGGTATCATTAACCATTCATTTGATAGCTACCAACCAATGCAGCAAGGTCAAGTTGGAGGTTGCCGTCAAGGTGTGCTTGTTTCTATGGAAAGCGGTAAATCATCTACTTATGGAATCCAAGGTGTAGAAGACCGCGGTACAATTTTCGTTGAGCCAGGTACAGAAGTATACGAAGGTATGATTGTAGGAGAACACACTCGTGAAAATGATATCGTTGTTAACATCTGTAAAATGAAGCAAATGACGAATATGCGTTCTGCTAATAAAGATCAAACAACAGGTATGAAAAAACCTCGTATTATGTCTTTAGAACAATCACTTGAATATTTAAACGAAGATGAATATTGTGAAATCACACCAGAATCTATTCGTCTACGTAAAAAAATTCTTGATAAAAATGAACGTGAAAAAGCAGCGAAAAAGAAAAAATACGCTGACACGAAATAATAAAAAAAGTAAGTCGTTAGCTCTATTTGCTAGCGGCTTGTTTTTTATCAATTATATCAGAATTTTCTATTTATTGAAAGCGTTTTATAAAGAAGGGATTTGGAAAGGAAAAAGGTGGCTTATATCGAATAATGTAAAGTAAGGAATAGGGGGAAGAATTATGGATGTAAAAGAACACCTTTCATTTTTTGCTGCTTTGTATCAAGTAGATGAACATGCAAAAATAGGAATGTGGCTGTTATACTTTACTATTTTAGGGCTATCTGTTCTCGTGTACAAACTCGGGTTTGCAAAGAAGCTGCCGCTTTTAAAATCTGTGGTTATTTACCTATTTTTAGCTTTTGGATGTACGATCTTAACGTTTTTAGGCATTTTTTTACCTGTAGCTGAAGGGCTTGTGGTTGCAGCGCTTGTATTAATTATTTATAAGATACGGCTGTATCAGGCTAAAAAACAAAACTCCACGTTGGGCTCATAAAAGACTACATAAAGAGACGCTTGTAGCTACAAGCGTCTCTTTAATATGATATAGGCGAAGACAAGAGCGGCTGCGAAAATTAAATGGCCCGCTGTCCAATAAAAAATCGCTACTGCATCATCCACCGCAGGCGTAGGCTTGAGCGCAAGCAGCGTTAACGGAAAATACAAAGGAATGGTTGGAAGTGTTAACAAAAAGGAACACAATACGATTTTTCGAATAGACATATTATTTAATTTACTTACTATGTAAACAAAAATGATTCCAATTGCAACGGCAATGAGCAAATGAAAAACAAACTCTACCCATTCAGGCCATTGAATAGGGCCAATGATAGGAATAAAATCAACATTTAATAAAAGGGTATAAACTTGTTTGCCGGTTAGCCATTCTATCCATTTTAAACACAACCCAAGGATAATCCCGCTTAACATGCCGATACTTATTCCTAATCGGAGCACCTTACCAATCCTCCTCTGTCTTTTTCGACTCATATAGCTTAAAGTTACCAGTAGCTATGCGTTCTTTTGTTCGTTTTTCAATCCGTTCAGAACATTCATTGCACATATATGTATGGATAGGACGGTTGCGCAGTCGTTTTGCCACGAGCGTTTCATCCTCAATTGTTTCAATTTTATCGCACATGACACATTGTACTCTCATTTCTATCACCTCAACTTCTCTATACATCATTCTAGCCGAAAATTCTTGTTTTATAAAGTTTTTTTGCGGTGCTATCTCTCAGTAGAAAAGGAACGATAGGAAAACATTCCTAAAGAAGCAGGTAATTTTGCTTGTTAGCTCGAAGATAGTAACTAGTAAGTACATAAACAGTAGGAGGGATGAAAATGGCCAACGAAGTCGAGACTCAATTAGTAGATGCATTATACGATGAGCTACAGACAGAGAGATTTGCAACCATTTCAACTATTGATTTTGAAACAAACGGTCCAAATGTTAGTGCCATTTCGTGGTTAGTAGCTCCGACTAAACAAAAAATTCGATTTGCCGTAGATGTCAAATCGAGGATTGTAGAAAACATTAAACATACGAATAAAGCAGTGGTAAATATTCTTGCTAATGAATCATGCTACTCCATCAGCGGAATAACTGAGGTAGTGCAAGAAAAGTTAGAAGGAGTAGCTTTAAAGCTGACGCTAATTGAACTAGATATTAATGAAGTAAGAGATGTCATGTTTTATGGCTCTAAGATTTCAGTAAATCCTTCATATGAAAAGACCTATGATCCAGTAGCAGCTGCTAAACTCGATAAGCAAGTAATTGAAGCGATAAAAAAAGCTTAGCAGCAGCCTGCCGCTAAGCGACTTTCTTATTCATTTTTTTGAAGATGATTATTAGATTGTTTTTCCTGCTCATTCTTTAAGTTTTGCTCTTGTTTATTATTTAATTTTTGATTGTTAGTATCTGTTGAACTAGGGTTTCGACGGATTTCTTCTGCAAATTCAGGCATCACTCGGTTTACAATGGCTGCTAATTCATCTAAAAATCCTGTAACCGGCCGACCTTTGCGAATTTCATTTCCAATTTGTTTTAGCCGAGCGACCGTATCAGGATCTGCAATAACAACAGAATTAGCACCGTATGGATCAGCTTTCAGACCTTCGGCAACTGTGTATTTGATTGAACTTACTTCTGAACGATCAATATCTTTACCGACGTCAATCCCTACGATTGCATACTTGCCGAGCACAATGGCAGTAGCATCATTTACATTCGGAACGCTTGAAGCCAGTTCAACTAAATGCGCTGATATTTCATTAGCAGTACGCTTGTGAGAGCGTTCAGGAGATGAATTTTTGACCTGTACAATTCGATCTGTTTTTTGCCCCTCTTCAACGTCTGCTTGGTTATTGTTGCAGCCGGTTAGTGTAATAAAACATAAGCTAATGGATAGAAAAAATTTGTTCATGTGGGAGACTCCTCCTTATGAATGACTCATTTTTTGTAGTAATTTGTATTTAGTTTCTAATAGTTCTTCTATCTTTATACACGTGTTCATATATTTAAAGAAAATGGTCCGTCCATTTAAGGTCACTTCACACATGTGCGTTACATAGTATATAAATGGATGGGTGCCTTGTTTCACTCCTTACAGGAAAAACAATCGGAGTAGGAGGCTGAATTATTGGGAAAAATTTATGTATTAGATACGAATGTTTTATTACAAGATCCGCATTCAATTTTTTCATTTGATGATAACGAAGTGGTGATTCCGGCCGTTGTGCTAGAAGAAGTTGACTCCAAGAAAAGAAATATGGATGAAGTCGGACGAAATGCAAGGCAGGTATCCAAACTCATTGATAACTTGAGACAACATGGAAAGTTATATGAGAAAATCCCTTTAGAAAATGGGGGCCATTTGCGAATTGAACTCAATCATCGCTCTTTTCAACAGCTTCAAGAAATCTTTGTGGAAAAAACAAATGATAATCGAATTTTAGCTGTTGCTAAAAATCTATCTCTTGAAGAGGAAACAAAAGAAGATGGACGTGAAGTGATACTAGTGAGTAAAGATGTGTTGGTACGTGTGAAGGCCGACGCAATCGGCTTAAGAGCAGAAGATTTTTTAAGTGATCGAGTAGTGGAATTCAATAGTATTTATACAGGCTTTTCAGAAGTCTATATTGCAAAAGAACTGCTGAGTCAATTTTACGAAAAAGGAGAGCTGCTAACGTCTCAAATCGCGAACCACTCCTTTTTTGCAAATCAATTCTTAGTGATGAAAGATGCATTTGGGGGATCCGGATCAGCCATCGGCATTGTCGATCAAACAACAACGAAAGTAAAAAAGCTTTTATTTGAATATGATCATATCTGGGGAATTAAACCTCGAAATGTTCAGCAAATTATGGCTTTAGAACTTCTTCTTAGAGACGACGTTCAACTGGTCACGTTAATTGGAAAGGCAGGTACGGGTAAAACGCTGCTTGCTTTAGCTTCAGGACTTATGCAGACGGAAGATCTAGGGTGTTTTAAAAAGCTACTTGTAGCTCGTCCAATTGTTCCTTTAGGGAAAGATATTGGATTCTTACCAGGAGAAAAGCAGGAGAAGCTTCGTCCATGGATGCAGCCAATTTATGATAACCTAGAGTACTTATTCAACACTAAAAAACCTGGAGAACTGGATGCGATTCTAGCGGGGCTCAGTTCAATAGAAGTGGAAGCCTTGACGTATATAAGAGGCCGAAGCATTCCCGAGCAGTTCATTATTATTGATGAAGCGCAAAATTTAACGAAGCATGAAATTAAAACAATTTTAACAAGGGTAGGGGAAAAGAGTAAAATTGTCCTTATGGGAGATCCGGCTCAAATTGATCATCCTTATTTAGATGAGTATAACAACGGATTAACGTACGTAGTTGAAAAGTTTAAAGAGCAAAAAGTATCGGGCCACGTTCGGTTAATCAAAGGAGAGCGCTCCGGGCTAGCACAATTAGCAGCTGATATTCTTTAAAAAAAGTGGGGTTCCTTTTGGAACCCCACTTTTTTTATTATGTAACGATGATTTCTTCCACATATTTAATAGGGTTATTTCGGTTAGATCCGTCAGGTAAATAGACATAGATAGGCCCGTCTTCTCTAAGAGGCTTTCCATCTTGGCTGAAACCAAAGATTAGTTTTTGCGCTTCTTCTAATGAAAAAGAAATCAGCGCGTCTTTTGTTTTAAATGAAACGTTGGTAGCGTCTTCAGTAGGTGAAGCGTTTGCTAGAAAAGGTGCAAATAAAATGCCAAATGTTCCATTTACTAGCTCCTGTTTTTTGAATTTCTTTTCGGTTTTTAACGTAGGAGGAAAGACGGCTCCTTCTTGAATTTCACGGTCCCAATGCTTCGAAACAGCCTTTGTGTACGCTTCTGTCTCGTCTTTTTGCTCCGGTGGATGTTCAAAGAAAACGTCCATATCGAGCTTGCGGTCATCGAAAATCCACACGCTTGGGTCGAGTGTCAGCGTATATTTTACTTTTCCTTTTAACATAATAATTGAATTCATCATAAATGCCCCCTTGCTAAAAGTATAAGCGCTTTCTACTTATTTGTCACTTTGATGAAAAAATTTAGTTGAGAGTGATTCTCGTATGCTATAATGTAAGAGTCAACGAAAGTGCGAAATTTCCTACATCTATGGTAACGATTTTGAGAAAGTAACAGTATAAAAAAGACGGCCAGCCTCACGGACATGTTTATCCTTGCTTTTTTGGAGCATAGCCTTTAAAATTGAGAGATAGATTAGGTAATCGCTCGCGAACGGAGGGATTGAGTTTGACGCCTGAGACAATGATAGATCATCGTGAAAAAGCGTATGCGTTGTTAAAAGCTGATGCAGATAAGATTTTGCAATTAATTCAAGTTCAAATGGATAACTTAACAATGCCACAATGTCCTCTTTATGAAGAGGTTTTAGATACACAAATGTTTGGTTTATCAAGAGAAATTGATTTTGCAGTTCGTCTTGGTTTAATTGATGAACGTGTTGGAAAAACATTGCTAGACCGCCTCGAGCGTGAACTTTCTGCACTGCATGAAGCGTTTACAAAAAAATAAAAATCACGCGATCGAAACTCAAACTATATACAAACGTAGTTTGAGTTTTTTATTACAGGTGGTTGAAATTTCCTAATTTACTCAAATTTGTACATAAAAGATGAAACGAAACAGAAACACGTCATTTTTAAAGGAAGAGGGTTATGGTAAAAAAAATATTTAGGCATTTTGACTATTCAATTGTAATTCCAGTGCTGCTTCTTTGTGCGGTTGGACTAGTTATGGTTTACAGTTCAAGTATGATTGTAAGTATTACAAGATATCATACGTCAAGTGATTTCTTTTACAACAGACAAAAAATGTGGCTTGCTTTTACGCTTGTATTGTTCATTTTAACAATGCTAACACCTTACAAGCTGTATCCTAAAATACTGCCTTATGCGATTCTGGGCATTTTTGTACTGCTTTTGCTTGTGTTTGTAATGGGGCATACGAGTAACAATGCGCAGAGTTGGCTGCAGCTTGGCGGAGCAAACATGCAGCCGGCTGAGTATGCCAAGCTTGTTGTCATTCTATACTTATCGTATGTTTTATCTAAAAGGCAAGAGTATATTGACAACATCAAAAAAGCTTTTTTTGGACCTATGGGTCTTGTATTTCTAATATTAGGCTTTGTAGCGATTCAGCCTGACCTTGGAACGGGATCAATTATTTTTGCTATTGCCGTTACCATTATGCTATGTTCGGGAATCTCTAAAAAAACCTTCTTCCGCATGCTAGCGCTAGGTATCATTTTGCTGACGGTCATTATTACCATTGGTTTTTTTACAGGTCAGTTTACTGCCAATCGAATTGGCCGTTTTACCGGTGCATCAGATCCGTTTGCTAATGCTCAAGGAACCGGTTATCAGTTGGTTAATTCATATTTAGCAATAGGTACAGGAGGCTTAAAAGGCCTTGGTTTAGGAGAAAGTGTACAAAAGTATGGTTATCTTCCCGAGCCCCATACCGATTTTATTATGGCTATTATTGCAGAAGAATTAGGATTCTTTGGAGTTATGCTCGTGCTGGGCCTTTTAGGCCTCTTAATTTTCAGGATTTTAATGCTGGCTAAAAAATCTCAGGATCCGTTTGCTAGCATGATTTGTATTGGAGTAGCGAGTATGATAGGTATTCAAACAGGCATTAACCTTGGAGGGCTTACGGGACTCATTCCGATTACCGGCGTCACGCTTCCGTTTATCAGTTACGGAGGGTCTTCGCTACTAACGCTGATGGTATCTATGGGAATTATTGTAAATATTTCGTTTTTCGTAAATTATCAAAATAAAAAACAGAAAAATACGGAAAATATTGTGCTACATCCGAACAATACATCAACAACAAGCGATTGATTTTCGTAAAAAAATTGTGTAAAAAAAGCAAAAATTTATTGGAATTTTATTATTTTCCATTGATTTTTGCTTTTCTTTTATACAATTTTGCTATATATTGAAGTTTATACGAAATTGAGAGGAGATTAGCAACATGAGTTTTGTAACTAAAAAAATCAAAAAAGTATTAGTAGCAAACCGAGGAGAAATTGCGATTCGTGTATTTCGAGCATGTACTGAACTGAATATTCGGACTGTTGCAATTTATTCGAAGGAAGACGCAGGTTCTTATCACCGTTACAAAGCGGATGAAGCCTATTTAGTAGGAGCGGAGAAAAAGCCGATTGATGCTTATTTAGATATAGAAGGCATCATTGACATTGCTAAGTCTCATGATGTAGATGCTATTCACCCTGGCTATGGTTTTTTGTCAGAAAATATCCAATTTGCAAAACGTTGCGAAGAAGAAGGCATTATTTTCATTGGCCCAAAATCCAAGCATCTTGATATGTTTGGCGATAAAGTAAAAGCACGTCATCAGGCTATTCAAGCAGATATTCCCGTTATTCCTGGTACGGATGGTCCTATTGATTCAATTGACGAAGCAAAAGAATTTGCTAATCAGCATGGATATCCTCTAATGATCAAAGCAGCTTTGGGCGGAGGGGGTCGAGGCATGCGTATCGTTCGCGATGCAGACAGCCTGAATGAATCTTATGATCGTGCCAAATCAGAAGCAAAAGCGGCTTTTGGTAATGATGAAGTGTACGTCGAGAAACTAGTTGAAAATCCAAAACATATTGAAGTGCAAATTTTAGGTGATGAACAAGGAAATGTTGTGCACCTTTACGAACGCGACTGTTCAGTGCAGCGTCGTCACCAAAAAGTAGTAGAAGTAGCACCAAGTGTTTCTATAGATGAAGACTTACGTCTCCGCATTTGTGAAGCAGCTGTGCAGCTGATGGAAAAAGTGCAGTACATAAATGCTGGTACAGTAGAATTTTTAGTATCAGGAAACGATTTTTATTTTATTGAAGTAAATCCACGTGTTCAAGTAGAGCACACAATTACTGAAATGATTACAGGTATTGATATCGTTCAATCGCAAATTTTAATTGCAGACGGTTACGCACTTCACAGCAAGGAAGTGTCTATTCCTGCACAAGATCAAATTCACGTACATGGATATGCAATTCAATCTCGTGTAACGACAGAAGACCCGTTAAATAACTTTATGCCGGATACGGGTAAGATTATGGCTTATCGTTCTGGTGGCGGTTTTGGCGTACGTTTAGATACGGGAAACAGCTTCCAAGGTGCTGTGATTACGCCGTATTATGATTCACTGTTAGTAAAAGTAACAACGTGGGCTTTAACATTCGATCAAGCCGCATCAAAAATGGTCCGGAACTTAAAAGAGTTTCGTATTCGTGGAATTAAAACCAATATTCCGTTTCTTGAAAATGTAGTAAAGCATGATAAGTTCTTAACAGGCGCTTATGATACATCCTTTATTGATACAACGCCTGAACTTTTTGTCTTCCCTAAGCGAAAAGACCGAGGAACTAAAATGCTTACATACATTGGGAATGTTACGGTAAACGGATTCCCGGGTGTATCGGAAAAGAAAAAGCCGATCTTTACGAAACCGCGTGTTCCTAATGTCGATATAAAACAACCAATTCCAAACGGAACAAAGCAGATTTTAGATGAAAAAGGCGCTGAAGGGCTAGTAAATTGGGTGAAAGAACGCAAGGAAGTGCTATTAACGGATACAACTTTCCGTGATGGCCATCAGTCTCTTTTAGCAACGCGTATTCGTACAAACGACTTAAAACAAGTAGCTAACCCAACTGCACGCTTGCTTCCAGATTTATTTTCTATGGAAATGTGGGGAGGAGCAACGTTTGATGTCGCTTATCGATTCTTAAAAGAAGATCCGTGGGATCGCTTGCTTACTTTACGTCAACAAGCGCCAAACGTTCTTTTCCAAATGCTTCTTCGCGCGTCAAATGCGGTTGGATATAAAAACTATCCTGATAATGTAATTAAGGAATTTGTTGAAAAATCAGCTTATGCAGGTATTGATGTTTTCCGTATCTTCGACAGCTTAAACTGGGTGCAAGGAATGACTCTTGCAATTGACTCTGTTCGTCAAACAGGAAAGATTGCAGAAGCAGCGATGTGTTATACAGGTGATATTTTAGATCCGACGCGCCGTAAGTATGATTTGGATTACTACAAGAACTTAGCAAAAGAGCTTGAGCAGTCTGGAGCACATATTCTGGGCATCAAAGATATGGCGGGTCTTTTAAAACCACAGGCAGCTTATGATTTAGTATCGGCTCTAAAAGAAACGGTTGATATTCCAATCCACCTTCATACGCATGATACAAGCGGAAACGGTGTATACACGTATGCAAAAGCAATTGAAGCAGGTGTAGACATTGTAGACGTAGCCGTAAGCTCAATGGCAGGCTTAACGTCTCAGCCAAGTGCTAACTCTCTTTATTACGCATTAGAAGGTGCGGATCGCAGACCAAATCTGGATATTAAAAATCTAGAAGAGCTTTCTTAC
Organism: Priestia sp. 40; assembly: GCF_049368575.1. Classification (NCBI taxonomy): domain Bacteria; kingdom Bacillati; phylum Bacillota; class Bacilli; order Caryophanales; family Bacillaceae; genus Priestia; species Priestia sp. 40. The sequence goes on along the minus strand of NZ_JBMPZA010000017.1, from coordinate 194,130 downwards.
TATTGGGAAGACGTGCGAAAATATTACCAAGACTTTGAAAGCGGCATGAACGCTCCTCATACGGAAGTGTACGAGCATGAAATGCCAGGCGGTCAATATAGCAACTTACAGCAACAAGCAAAAGCAGTTGGTTTAGGAAACCGCTGGGATGAAGTAAAAGATATGTATTCACGCGTGAATTTGTTATTTGGTGATATTGTAAAAGTTACGCCATCATCAAAAGTAGTTGGAGATATGGCATTGTTTATGGTTCAAAACAACTTGACAGAAGAAACGCTGTTTGAGCGCGGTGAAACGCTTGACTTCCCGGATTCAGTTATTGAATTGTTTGCAGGGTATTTAGGGCAGCCTCACGGGGGATTCCCTAAAGAGCTTCAGCGCATTATTTTAAAAGGCAGAAAACCTATTACAGTTCGTCCTGGAGAACTGTTAGAAGATGTCGATTTCGATGCAGTGAAAGAAAAGCTGTTTAAAGACTTAAATCGTCAAGTAACGAGTTTTGATGCCATTGCTTATGCGCTATATCCAAAAGTATTTATGGATTATCACAAAGCAGTCGAACAATACGGGGACATTTCTGTTCTTGATACACCGACTTTCCTATACGGCATGCGCTTAGGAGAAGAGGTGGAAATTGAGATTGAAAAAGGAAAAACCTTAATTGTTCGTCTTGTATCCATTGGAGAACCGCAGGCAGACGGTACGCGAACGGTATACTTTGAATTGAACGGTCAGCCTCGTGAAGTCGTGATTAAAGACGAAAGTGTCAAAACAACTGTTACGGCAAAACAAAAAGCTGACCAAGGAAATCCGGCCCACATCGGCGCTTCAATGCCTGGAACCGTTATTCGAGTAGTAGTAGAAAAAGGCGATAAAGTCTCAAAAGGTGATCACTTAATGATCACAGAAGCAATGAAAATGGAAACAACCGTGCAAGCACCATTTGACGGCGTGATTAAACAAGTACACGTGTCGAATGGAGATGGCATCCAGCCGGGAGATTTATTAATTGAATTAGAAGGCTAATCAAAAAAGGTACGAGCTCTGAGCTCGTACCTTTTTTGATTAATTATGTGTATGACGCGTTGCAAGTAAGGTTAAGTAGCTTAATACACCGAATAGGAAAGAGATAATTAAAGAATGAGCAAGCGCGAGCTCTAGCTGCAGACGTGTGACGACAACAAGCATACCCGAAACCGCCTGAAAAATAACTAGAATGAGAGCAGCTAACCATCCGTAAAAAATATTTTTTTGATGGCGATAATATTTAACTGCATGAATAAAGGCAGCTAAAATCCATACAAACGTTAAAACAGCAGCGAATCGATGTCCCATTTGAATCCACTGATTCAAATCAACAGGTAGCCAACCGTTTCCGTTTGAACAAAATGGGACGTCTGGACAAGCTAAGCTAGCTTCTTTATGGCGAACAAGCGCACCCGTGTACACAACGGCATATGTGTACAAGATAACCCCGTAAATATGTTTTTTCATTTTAGAGCCTAGCTGTATATTAGTTGCATCGAGCTTTTGATCCACTTCAAAGATAATAAGTGTTAACAGCAGCACAGAAGCAAACGAAATAAGAGAAATACCAAAATGAAGAGCAAGCACTGCATCTGATTGCCCCCACATAACGGCAGCGGCCCCAATTAATGCTTGCAGTACTAGGAAGAAAAAAGAGATAAACGCTAAAGGTCTAACTTCTTTTATATGTCCTAGTGAAATCCATGCCCATACGCATAAAGCGAGCACAAGAAAGCCCGACACGCCAGAAACTAAACGGTGGCTTAATTCAACAACGGTTTCAAATGTTAAAGGGTCAGGAATGAGCTGTCCATTACACAAAGGCCAAGAATCTCCGCACCCGTCTGCTGAACCAGTTTTCGTCACAAGGGCACCGCCAAGTAGAATAAGCAACATGGCCATGCTCGTCACAACGGATAAAAATTTTAATCCAAGTCGCACAATAATCACCATCCTAAAAGCAAAGTAAGTAATATAACGAGCTAAACAATTTATCCTAATCTTTTTGTATATTAAACATAAATTTCATTTATTCTCCATAAACTTGATTGAATTTGTTATAATGGTAGAAAGTGTAAGGTTTGTTCATAAGTTTGACTCTGCAGATATGTAAAAGGTACCGTACAGAAAACTATTTTACTTGCACAAATATCTTTTAACAAGTGACAGGGACATGCATTTAGCTCATGACAAAAAAAATCCATATTTTTTTCATAAATTCTTCACAAAGTAACGGCAAAATATGGTTTAATAAACATGAGAAATAGATATTTCTCTACTATTTTATCGTTTACATGTGAAGCTTTTAAGTAGCTTTGGTGAAAGGAATATGACTTCTTTGTGAACAAAGAGGAGATTTTTGTAAAAATATGTTGAAAACGCCTTCATTTATAGACTCTTTATTTACTAGATAAAAGTCTGTGGATGAGCAAAGGAGGAAGCGCCATGGAAGATTCAAAAATGGTGGAAGATTCAACGCTTTCTGCATCGCCTAACACAGCTCATGTAAGCGAAAATAGTTCCATTTGGTCAGATTTTTTAGCTACGATTAAAATCGGAATAGTCAACTCAAATTTCATCACCACCTTTACTGGTTTTTGGCTAGCTCTTTTCTTCAACGAACAACACTTCTTAGAAAACCTGGATAAAGCATTTTTTACTTTAATAGGTTCTTCACTTATCATCGCCGGTTCATGCAGTTTGAACAATTACATAGATCGTGACATTGACCCTCTAATGGAACGAACAAAGGGACGACCTACAGTGACAGGGAGTTTTACACCTTTGACGGTCCTTGGGATTGGAATCGGTTTGACGTTAACCGGCTTGCTTATGCTACTAGTTGTTTCTTCCGTAGCCGCTCTCATCGGATTAGCAGGAATACTTACATATGTAGTTCTTTACACCATGTGGTCCAAAAGACTATACACAATTAATACAGTAATCGGAAGTATATCAGGCGCTGTCCCGCCTTTAATTGGATGGGCCGCTATCGATCCCAATTTACACGTAGTGGCTTGGGTGTTATTTTTAATCATGTTTATTTGGCAGCCGCCTCATTTTCTAGCTCTTGCGATGCGAAGATGTGAAGAATACCGAGCAGCGGGGATCCCTATGTTGCCTGTTGTACATGGTTTTGAACTTACAAAACGACAGATTCTCATTTGGATTGCTTGTTTGTTGCCATTACCTCTTTATTTATACGAATTAGGCACTCCATTTCTAATTTTGGCCACTGTTTTAAACATAGGATGGCTATTTTTAGGATTTGCTCAATACAATAAACAAGAAGACACAAAGTGGGCTAGCATGATGTTTGTCTACTCACTAAACTATTTAACTATTTTATTTGTCTCAATGATTGTCGCAACGCTTTTTGCCTAGATAAAATCTTTCACTGAATGCGACACTGCACAAGGGGGATTTCTTCTACATGTAGAATTCATTATAGAAGGAATAAGTTTTATGCTCAAGAGGGCATAGATGAAATCACGTCAATGAAAGAGAGGTTGGGGAATGGTATGAAAAAATGGCGATTGAACTTTCGTGTTTTGTCGTTATTTACGCTGCTTGCATTCGTGTTATCGGCCTGTGGAAAACCGTTTTTGTCAACACTTAAGCCTGCAGGTGAGGTAGCTGAAGAACAATATTCGCTTATGCTGCTTAGTACAGCCATCATGGTTTTAGTTATTATTGTTGTCACCATTATCTTTATATTTGTTATTCTGCGCTTTCGTCGTCGCAAGGGCGAAGAAAACGTGATTCCAAAGCAAGTAGAGGGGAGCAGAAAGTTAGAAATTATATGGACAGTGATTCCTATCTTGCTGCTGATTATTTTGACTGTTCCAACGGTCATCTCAACATTTAAGCTAGCGGACGTAAAAGGAATGAAGGACAAAGATGCTGTCGTAGTAAATGTGCGTGCTAACTTGTACTGGTGGGAATTTGAGTATCCTAATCAAAAAATTATTACATCGCAAGATCTAGTTGTTCCAACGGATAAAAAAGTCTACTTTAATATTAAAGCTTCTGACGTCAAGCACTCATTCTGGATTCCTTCAGTTGGAGGAAAGCTCGATGCTAACACAGAAAATGATAATAAATTCTGGCTAGTGTTTGATTCTAAAAAATCGAAGGAAGCTAACGGGGTTTTCTACGGAAAATGTGCTGAGCTTTGCGGTCCATCTCATTCTCTTATGGACTTTAAAGTACGGGCTGTATCAAGCGGTGAATTTGATACGTGGGCAAAAGATTTGAAAAAGGCAAAGCCTGACGTAGAAACAGCATCCGCAAAAGCTGGTCAAGAGGTCTTTAATGAAAGCTGTATCGGATGTCATGCTGTTGACGTCAAAGACAATCGTCCAGAGCAAGCTCGTCAAGCACCAAACTTAGCCGGTTTTTCTGAACGTGAGCGTGTAGCTGGAGTGCTTCCTCACAACAAGGAAAATATCAAAAAATGGTTAAAAGACCCTGAAAAAGTTAAGCCGGGTAATAAGATGAGTGGTACATATCCTGACTTAACAGATGAACAAGTGAATGAGCTAGCAGACTATTTAATGAGTTTAAAAGAAAAATAAACGTCCAGTCGTTTTTAAAAGGGGAGGTTTAGCGATGAGTACACTCAGTCAAAAGAAGGGTGTAGGTGGAACAATTTGGGACTTTATGACAACCGTTGACCATAAGAAAATCGCCATTCTTTATTTAATTGCCGGCGGTATCTTTTTTCTAGTCGGAGGAGTGGAAGCACTATTTATACGTATTCAGCTGGCTATACCAAGCAATGACTTTGTCAGTGCAGGAACGTATAATGAAATTTTAACAATGCATGGAACAACGATGATTTTCTTAGCCGCCATGCCGCTTCTTTTTGCCATGATGAATGCAGTTGTTCCGCTGCAAATCGGAGCTCGAGATGTAGCATTTCCATTTTTAAATTTGTTAGGTTTTTGGTTGTTTGCCTTTGGGGGACTCTTTTTAAATCTAAGCTGGTTTTTAGGAGGAGCACCTGATGCAGGTTGGACATCATATGCTTCGCTGTCTATTGCATCGCCTGGTCACGGAATTGATTTTTATGCGATAGGTTTGCAGATTTCCGGAGCCGGGACATTGATTTCAGGTATCAACTTTCTCGTAACAATCATTAATATGAGGGCACCAGGTATGACTTATATGCGTATGCCGCTGTTTACGTGGACGACGTTTGTTGCATCAGCTCTTATTTTGTTTGCGTTTCCAGCACTGACGGTTGGATTGTTTTTAATGATTTTTGACCGCTTGTTCGGTGGAAACTTTTTTGACGCCACAATGGGTGGAAACACCATTATCTGGGAACATCTTTTCTGGATATTCGGTCATCCGGAAGTATATATTTTAATTCTTCCAGCGTTTGGTGTTTTCTCGGAAATTTTACCTACTTTTTCAAGAAAGAGATTATTCGGATACTCGTCGATGGTTTTTGCTACCGTATTAATCGGATTTTTAGGGTTCATGGTGTGGGCTCACCACATGTTTACAACCGGACTTGGGCCGATTGCAAATGCCATTTTTGCTGTCGCTACGATGGCCATCGCCGTTCCAACTGGAATTAAGATTTTTAACTGGCTGTTTACGCTTTGGGGAGGAAGTATTGAATTTACGTCTCCGATGCTGTATGCGGTCGCCTTTATTCCATCATTTGTTATCGGGGGAGTAACAGGAGTTATGGCAGCTGTAGCACCTGCAGATTATCAATTTCAAGATTCTTATTTTATCGTTGCTCACTTCCATTACGTTATCGTAGGCGGTGTCGTATACGCTATATTAGCAGGTGTCACATACTGGTGGCCAAAAATGTTTGGGAAGATGTTAGATGAAAAGTTAAGTAAAGCAACGTTCTGGCTCTTTTTAATTGGTTTCCACTTAACGTTCTTTATTCAGCATTTCTTAGGTCTAATGGGGATGCCTCGCCGCGTATGGACGTTCTTGCCTAATCAAGGTCTCGACCTTGGGAATGCAATCAGTTCATCAGGAGCTGCTTTCATGGCGGTTGCTACGCTCATTTTACTTGTTAATATTATAAAAACAACTGCCAAAGGACAAAAGGTAGGAGGAGACCCTTGGGGAGACGGACGTACATTAGAATGGGCTATTTCATCTCCGCCTCCAGAGTATAACTTTAAACAAACGCCCCTTGTACGCGGGTTAGATGCATATTGGATTGAAAAAATGGCAGGAAATAAAGAAATGACGCCAGCCGAACCTCTTGGTGATATTCATATGCCAAACTCGTCGTTTATTCCATTTATGATATCGCTTGGAATGTTTATTGCAGGGATTGGCTTTTTGTATCGAAATGATCACGCGTGGGGAGATATTGTAGGGATTATCGGAATGATCGTCATGTTTTTATCAATGTTCTTCCGTTCATGGATTGATGATCACGGCTTTCATATTCACAAAGAAGACTTAGTTGATGATGACAAGGAGGCGAAGATGTAATGGAGACTGAACAAAAGCTAACTGCTGAAACTTTCCCTGCTTCGCCTGAAAAAGCAACGCTTGAAGGGAAAAATAAATTTACTGGCTTTTGGCTCTTTTTAGGCGGAGAGACGGTTTTGTTTGCTTCACTTTTTGCTACCTATTTAGCTTTACGTAATTCAACGATGTCAGGACCTAAGCCAGAAGAATTGTTTGATATTAAGCTTGTTTTTGCAGCCACAATGATTTTATTAACAAGTTCACTAACCAGCGTATATGCTATGTATCATATGAAAAATTTTGAATTTAAAAAGATGCAGCTATGGTTAGGCGTTACGTGGCTTTTAGGTTTAGCGTTTTTAGGGCTAGAAATTTATGAGTTCAGGCATTATGTTCATGAAGGACATACGTTTACAAGCAGCGCATTCGGTTCTTCTTTCTACGCGCTGGTTGGGACACACGGAGCTCACGTAACGTTCGGATTGCTTTGGATTGGTTCTTTGATGATTCGAAATGCGAAGCGGGGGCTAAACTTATATAACGCTCCTAAATATTATGTCGCAAGTTTATATTGGCACTTTATCGATGTTGTGTGGGTCTTTATTTTCACAGTTGTATATTTAATGGGAATGGTGGGATAAGCTGATGACGACAAATCAATCAAACTCAGATAACCCAAGGCTCAATTTAGAGTATCGTAAAAAAAGAAACGCAGAAGATATGAAGATGCAAGTTATCTCTTTTGCGATGATGTTGTTTTTAACACTAATTGCTTTTTTTGCGGTTTATCAAGAGTTTAGCGGATGGTACATTATGCCGGTGATTGTGCTCTTGGCGGTTGTTCAAGTCATCTTTCAACTTTATTATTTCATGCATATGAACCACAAAGGACATACCATACCAGCATTTTTCTTGTATTCAGGCGTATTGGTAGCTCTTTTAACCATTTTAGCTTTTGTAACCATTATTTGGTGGTAAAGAAAAGGGCTGGCATGCGCCAGTCCTTTTCATCATCTGTAGAAGGAGGAATAGATGTTGATTAACAATTTGCAGATGTTTGGTTTTGAAGCACTTTGGAGTCCTTACTATTTTTTAACCATTTGTCTGGTGACCGTCTTATATTTTTTCATCGTTGGTAGATGGAGAGGGAATTTTATAGGAGCGGTGGCCGTAGAGAGAAAAACAAAAGCGTATTTTGTTATCAGCATGGTTCTTTTATATATATGTAAAGGAGGACCTGTAGATTTACTAGGGCATTTTATGTTTAGTGCTCATATGACGCAAATGGCAATTGTTTACTTGGTGATTCCTCCGCTTTTTATTTTAGGAATTCCGCCGTGGTTAGCTCGTTCTGTTATTTATGTAAGAGGGGTTAAACCTGTTTTTAAATTTTTTACAAAGCCCTTAATTGCTCTACTATTATTTAATGGGTTATTTTCTTTGTATCATATTCCGCTGCTTTTTGATGTTATTAAAACGGATATGACGCTCCACGGAATCGTGAGTGTTGTATTATTTATCGCTGCTTTTTGTATGTGGTGGCCACTCGTTAATCAGCTAGAAGAAGAACAAACGCTAAGTTCTTTAAAAAAGCTTGGATACATTTTTGCAGATGGCGTACTCCTTACTCCAGCGTGCGCGCTGATTATTTTTGCAAATCATTCTTTGTATGCGACGTATACAGACTCAAGCGCTTGGGTACAAGCTCTTTCCCTTTGTGTACCGCCTTCTATGATTGCAAGTTTGGGGCAGCTTGCTCCCGAGATGTTTAATACGCTGCCGCCCGTGGAAGATCAGCAGCTAGGCGGCGTCATTATGAAGATCATTCAAGAAATTGTGTATGGAACGGTTTTAGGCTTTATTTTTTTTCAGTGGGCTCGAAAAGAACGAGAGAAAGATACGTACATGCCTGATTTTACTGAGCCTCAAGATATAAAACCAAAGGAATTTCCGTCTACTCCTCCTTTGAATTAAAAAAAGCGCAGTCTGATTACTGCGCTTTTTCTAATTCTATAGCTGAACGGTTTCAAGCTGTGATTTGATTTGTGTTAATATCTTTTCACACTGTTCTACAAGGGATGGCGGAAAATATTCGCCGTCTCCATATTCTACACCGTGAGGATAATAATGTTTGCCTAGTAGAGGTGTCATAAGATGAATAACAGCATGCCTGCCCCCTACGTCGCCTGAAATAGCATGTCCTTGGACTCGCAAATAGAAGGTATCTCGCTGAAACTCGAATTTTCGATCGTACGTGACGCGTTCATAATCCCATTGTCCGGCGCGGACCAGACCAAATTGATGCATAATCTCATCTAATAAATCTAAATCAACCTTTAATGAATCAAATTTTGCATATTCAAATTTCATATGAACTCCCTCCCAAAACAGATATACCCCAATTAAATCATAAGCTGAATGGATAAAACTTGCAATATCTAATAAGGAAAAATGTAAACGTTATCTATTTTTATTTAAACGTTTTAAATGCGAAAGTTTACTAAAAAGTTGGTCACACTATAAAACGAGCACACGATGTAAAGGAGGATAAAACAATGAAAACTGTACAAGAGGTAATGACAGCTGATACGGAAACATGCACCACGCTTGATAACGTATATGAAGTAGCAGTGAAAATGAAGGAATGGAATGTAGGAGCAATTCCAATTGTTGATAGAGATCAGCTAGTAGGAATGATTACAGATCGAGACTTAGTTATAAAAGGCATTGCAGAAAAGAAGCCGAATTCAAGTAAAGTAACGGATGTTATGAGTGAAGAGCTTATAACTATTACAGCGGAAGCCTCTGTAGAAGAAGCTTCTAAGCTTATGGCTCAACATCAAATCCGTCGTCTTCCCGTTGTGGAAAATCAAAAGTTAGTAGGGATTGTATCGCTAGGTGATTTATCAACGTTTCGCTATGCAAATGAACGTGCAGGAGAAGCGCTCTCAGACATTTCACAACAAACGCATTAAAAAGCGAAAGCCAACTGTTTGCAGTATATTCGTAAATAGTTGGCTTTTTCTTTTGTTTCCTCCATACCGATAGCTATTTTTTTTTGAATGCATGTATAATAGAGATAAAAATAAGTTAAACAGGTAAAGAAAACAGGTGTAAGGAGAGGAAGAAAAGCTGAAAAAAGTTATTTTTATTCTCGTATTAATAGTGGCATTTGTATACGCGGAGGATTATTTACCTCAGCTAGAGAAATATCTAACGGGTCAAAATACTGAGCAAAACCAAACGGATTCCAAAAGTCAGCCCACCCAAGAAGTGGCTTCTTATGAAAAACAAAGTGAAAATATGATGAGGCTCATTGGAGATCATTCAGAACAGTTAATTGGAATGCTTGGAGAGCCGGATCGTATTGATTCTTCTGCATATGGCTATGACTGGTGGATTTACAAAAAGAATCGTCAAACGTATGCGCAGGTAGGAGTAGAAAATAATCAAGTCGTATCTGTATACGTCATTGGCTCAAAAACCAATACAGATCCTTTTGAGATTGGTGAGAAGCGAGAGGAAGTAGAAAAAAGAGTTTCACTTTCATCCGAACTCACGCTTCAAAAAGGCGGAAATGAATACCGATTTCGTCTGAGTGAAGAGGATATGAAAATGCGTCCCATTATTAAATATGGAGATGTATACGTCCAACTATATTTTGATCAGTTCCTTAATACAATCTCAAGTATTCGAATTATGGACATGGACACGCTATTAAAACAGCGTCCGTACGAAATTGTTTACCGCGGCGAGCTTCCCACAGCTCCGTCATTGACATCGGAGGAATGGAAAAGTGTCCAAGAAGGAGAAGAGCAGCAAATTATTGATATTACAAATGTAATTCGAGACCGGTTTCAGCTGTCGCCTTTAGCTTGGGACGAAGCCACTGCCGGAGTAGCTTATTTACACAGCAAAGAAATGAGCGACTTAAACTATTTCTCTCACGTTTCACCAGCACAAGGCGATTTAGGCAACCGTCTGCAAAAAGGTGATGTAGTATACCGTATCGCGGGCGAAAATATTGCCTCGAATTATCAGGATGGAATCGCTGCGGTTGAAGGGTGGCTTAATAGTGAGGGACATCGTAAGGCTTTACTCAATAAAGAGTTTACGCGTCTTGGTGTAGGTGTATATGAGAAATATTATACGCAAAACTTTATCACTCCGATGAATGAATAGTAAGATTAAAACTTCCTTTTGAAAATAGGTCTACTCTTGTCCTCTTTCTCATAAGTTTTAGTAGAGGTTAGAGGAGGGACGAGAATGAAAGGAAGAATAGTAGGAATATTGCTCGTACTTTTCTTTGCATATACGACTACTGTACATGCAGCTGAAGGGCAGTGGGAAAAGCTTGATAACTTATCTGATCAAACGCTATCGCTTGTAGAGCAAAAGGAGTATAAAGCAGCCCAACATTTGTTCAGAAATTTTTCGAATGAATTTACCAGTCTCAATACAGCTTCTTTGGGCGTATCGGCCGAAGATATACGTATTTTAACTCTTTGTTATGAACAGGTAGAAAGGTCTCTTTTATCTTCTGATTCCAGTGATGAAGAACGTCTTCAAAAAGCTACTCAATTTCGATTATTAGTCGATGCGCTGCACAGCAAGCATCAGCCTATGTGGACTGAACTCGAAGGCAGTATGCTAGCAACATTTAAAGAGATGCGAAATGAAGCGGTAAAAGGAGAACAAGCGGCTTATGAAGCGCAGCTTAAGCAATTTTTAAAGGAATATGATATGATCTTACCGAGCGCACAGGTAGACGTGTCGTCTCCCTACGTACAGCGTGTGAGCGCGGACGTTCACTTTTTACAAAGTGAAGGAACGCTAAGTGAGATTAACGATGAGCAGTTTAACCAAATGGAACAAAACTTAAAAGATTTTTTTGAACAAGTAAAAGAAAATCGTACAGACCCGTCTTTTATTTGGGTTACAATCACCACTGGAAGTATTATTATTGCTACACTTTTTTATGTAGGAGCGCGAAAATATTTCGCTGACCAGAAAAGAAAGTCAGCTAGAGGGCGTAATGATTGACGTAAAAGCGCAGAATTGTCTAAAATAAAAGAGTAGTCAAACACATAATGAAAGGTGTGGGTAAATGAGCTTTTTGATTTATTTTCTCATTATTATCCTTGTGCCAATTTGGGCACAGTTTAAGGTGAGAAGTGCTTACAAAAAATATTCAAAAGTAAGCAACTCATCAGGAATGACAGGCGCAGAAGTAGCAAGAAAAATTTTGGATGAAAACGGCTTGTACAACGTTCACGTAGAGCCTGTAGGCGGATTTTTATCGGATCACTACGATCCTCGCTCAAAAGTTATTCGTTTATCAGAAGACAACTATTACGGAACGTCTGTCGCAGGCGCTGCCGTTGCGGCTCACGAAGTGGGACACGCGATTCAAGACAAAGAAAACTATTCGTTTTTACGTCTTCGCCACTCGCTTGTACCGGTGGCAAGCCTTGGATCAAACGCTTCTTGGATTTTAATTATGATTGGAATTATCGCGTCGATTAAGCCGTTGCTATTGTTAGGTATTATCTTCATGGCAGCAGCGGTCGTATTCCAAGTTGTAACACTGCCTGTTGAATTTAACGCTTCAAGCCGAGCGATGACGCAAATTGTCTCAGTCGGTGCGATTCGAAATGACGAAGAGCGCGAGACGCGCAAAGTGCTTAACGCAGCGGCTTTAACATACGTAGCAGCCGCAGCAGTAGCAGTTCTTGAGTTGGTTCGTTTAATCATGATTTATACAGGAATGAATAACGACGACTAATAAAAAAAATACCGCATTAGCGGTATTTTTTTATCTTTCAAGCGGTTTTTTATTTTCATCAAGGGTAAATCCTTCGCCTAAGACATCATGAACATCCGTAACTGCAACGAATGCGTGTGGATCTACAGAAGTAATAACTTGCTTTAAACGGAAAATTTCATTTTTACTAACTACGCAGTATAGCACGTTGGTATCTTGCTTAGAAAAAGAACCTTGGCCTTTTAAAATCGTCACGCCTCGATCCATTTCTTTCATAATTTTATCCGATATGGCTTCGTTATGATTTGAAATGATCGTTGCTCCTTTGGCGGCATACGCGCCGTCTTGCATAAAGTCAATAACCCGTGCAGCGACAAAGACTGCAACAAGTGTGTACATAGCTTCTCGATAGGATAAATAAATGAGAGATGCACTAATCACAATAAAGTCAAAAAGAAACATCGTTTTCCCCATATTCCACCCGATATATTTTTGAACAACACGTGCGATGATATCGACTCCTCCTGTTGTTCCTCCAAACCTGAAAATAATACCAAGACCCACTCCAATAAAAACACCGGCAAAAAGAGCTGCTAGAGTCATATCATGACGCAGGGGCATATTCACCGGGAAGCGCTGGAATATCCATAAAAATAGCGATAAGCTGACGACTCCGAGCATGGTATAAATAAAGGCTGTTCTCCCTAATAGTTTCCACCCTACAAAAAACAAAGGAATATTTAACACTAAGTTAGAATAAGAGGGATCAATGTTAAATAAGAAAAATAAAAGCAGGGTAATGCCCGTGAATCCACCTTCAGCTAAATTGTTTTGCATGTTAAAATTAACAAGTCCAAACGCAAATATGGCAGCACCAAGCAGTATAAAAATAATATTTTTTAATCTGAGACCTTTCATACTTACAAACCTCCTATGACCGTTTTTGCACTACCTTATCATAAAGGAATATATTTCATTTCGTAAATAACTATCGAAAAGATTTTTGAAAATAGTAAAAAGTGATGATGTTTCTTCTAGTGCTATGTATTAGTAGTATCCTCAATTCGTAAAATATAGACAGATTTTTGAGAATTAAGGGAAACGTGAGGAATATTGCGAAAGAGCATCTGACAAAGGCTTGATAAGAAGAAGTAATTACACTAAATAATTTGAAGTAAAGATGTTATAATAGTAAGCTGAGTGTACTTCTAAAAGAGGTGAAATAAAAAGATGTCAAAAAAAACGATGGAGCAAATGCAGCAAGAAGTTGATGCATATATTAGCCAATTTAAAGAAGGATATTTTAGTCCTCTTGCTATGCTTGCGCGAATGTCGGAAGAAGTGGGCGAATTATCGCGCGAAATTAACCACTATTATGGTGAAAAGCCGAAGAAAACGACTGAAGCAGAACGTACGGTCGAAGAAGAAATGGGCGACATTTTATTTGTATTAATTTGCTTTGCAAATTCATTAAATATTGATTTACAAGAAGCGCATGATCGCGTTATGAATAAATTTAATACGCGTGACAAAGATCGCTGGACGAAAAAAGAAGACTAAGGAGAGAAAAAGAATGGACAAAATTCGAATTGTACTTGCAGGACCAAGAGGTCGTATGGGAAAAGAAGCTGTATTATTAATAGAAGAAACAGAGCATTTTGAATTAGTAGCAGCGGTAGATCGTATCAATGAAGGAAAATACATAAGTGATATTGAAGGAATGCCAAATGTACAAGCGCCAATCTACACGGATATTGAAAAATGTTTTCAAGACGTTAAGGCAGATGTTTTAGTTGATTTGACAACACCTGAAATTGGGCGCGTTCATACTAAAACAGCTCTAACCTATGGAGTAAGACCTGTTGTAGGAACAACTGGCTTTTCAGAAGAAGATTTAAAAGAATTAAAGCAGCTTGCTGAAGAGAAGGAACTTGGCTGTATCATTGCACCTAATTTTGCGATTGGCGCTATTTTAATGATGAAGTTTTCACAAATGGCAGCTAAATACTTTGATGATGTTGAGATTATTGAAATGCATCACGATCAAAAGTTAGATGCACCATCAGGAACAGGCTTAAAAACAGCGGAGCTTATCAGTGAAGTTCGTGAAGCAAAAAAACAAGGACATCCTGAAGAAAAAGAATTACTAGAGGGCGCACGCGGTGCAGATTATGAAGGGATCCGCCTACATAGCGTACGTTTGCCAGGACTGATTGCTCACCAAGAAGTGATGTTCGGAGGATTTGGACAAACATTAAAAATCCGTCATGATTCATACAACCGTGCTTCTTTTATGTCAGGTGTGAAGCTAGCTGTTGACACAGTTATGAACGTAGACACACTTGTATATGGGTTAGAAAATATTATTGACTAAGGAGCGAGAAAAATGAAAATCGCCTTAATTGCACATGATAAAAAGAAAAATGATATGGTACAATTCACAACAGCCTATCAAGCGATTTTACAGGAACATTCGCTGTTCGCAACAGGAACAACAGGAACACGTATTTCAGAAGCAACAGGTTTGAAGGTTCACCGCTTTCAATCAGGACCGCTTGGAGGAGATCAGGAGATAGGAGCTTTAATTGCTCAAAATGAAATGGATATGGTTATTTTTTTCCGCGATCCGTTAACAGCTCAGCCTCATGAACCTGATATTTCAGCTCTGATGCGTCTATGTGACGTCTATGCGGTACCTCTTGCAACGAATATGGGAACAGCAGAGATTTTAATTCATGGACTTGAACGAGGCGATTTGCATTGGCGTTCAATTATAAAAAAATAGGGTGAAGATAATGAAAGAAACAATAGATATCCTTGCCTTTGGTGCTCATGCCGATGATGTAGAAATCGGCATGGGTGGAACCATTGCAAGAATGAGTGAACAAGGTTTGAAGGTAGTTATTTGCGATTTGACGCAAGCTGAACTCTCTTCAAATGGAACGGTTGAAATTCGAAAACAAGAAGCGTCCAAAGCGGCTGATGTCTTAGGTGTTCATGAGCGAATTCATCTGAATTTGCCAGACAGAGGTTTGGTTTTAAAAGCAGAGTATATAGCTGAAATTGCATCAGTCATTCGCACGTATCAACCAAGGATTATATTTGCTCCTTATTTTGAAGATCGTCATCCTGATCATGGAAATTGTGCAAAGCTTGTAGAAGAGGCCATGTTTTCAGCTGGCGTTAAAAATTACATCGATAGTAAGAAGCAAAAAGCTCATCGTGCTGAGTCCCTTTATTTCTATATGATAAATGGATTTCATAAGCCAGATTTTATCGTAGATGTATCAAGCGCGTTTCAAAAGAAAGTAGCTAGTCTAGAGGCTTATAAAAGTCAATTTATAAAAACAGCAGATACGTTTGATACGCCGCTGGTAAACGGATATATTGAAACGGTAGAGAGCAGAGAGCGATTATTTGGCAAAGAAGTCGGGGTAGCATACGGTGAAGGTTTTTTATCTAAAAAACCGATTTTGATGTACGACGATTTAGTAGGTGGAAAATAAATGAAGTTAAAAATTGGTATTACATGTTATGCTTCCGTTGGAGGTTCAGGAGTGGTAGCAACGGAGCTAGGGAAGCTGCTGGCTGAAAAGGGGCACGAAATTCATTTTATTTCCTCTAGCATGCCTTTTAGATTGACGAAAGTATATCCAAATATTTATTTTCACGAAGTAGATGTAAATCAGTACTCCGTCTTTAAATACCCTCCGTATGATCTTGCTTTATCCAGTAAAATGGCTGAAGTGGCTAAAAGAGAAAAGCTTGATATTATTCATACGCACTATGCAATCCCCCATGCCGTTTGCGGGATTTTAGCTAAACAAATGGTGGAGCACGAAGTGAAAATTGTGACGACTCTTCATGGGACAGATATTACGGTTCTAGGAGAGGATCCATCGTTAAAAGATTTAATTAAATTTGGAATTGAGAAATCAGATGCAGTGACGGCTGTATCTCAGTCACTTGTTGATCAAACTCACCATTTAATTAGTCCAGATAAAGAAATTGAAACGATGTATAATTTTATTGATGAACGAGTTTATCATAAAAAAGAAGTTCAGTATTTGAAAGCGGAGTATGGCATATTAGAAAATGAAAAAGTCGTTATTCATATTTCAAACTTTCGTCAAGTCAAACGAGTTACAGATATAGTCAAAACATTTGCTATTATTAATAAAAAGCTTCAGTCTAAGCTGCTGCTTGTAGGAGACGGCCCTGAAATGACGGTTGTGTCTCAATTAGTAAGAGAGCTAAATCTTCAAGATTCTGTATTATTTCTTGGGAAACAAGAAAATGTAGCAGAATTATATTCGATTAGCGATTTAAAACTGTTATTATCTGAAAAAGAAAGCTTTGGGCTTGTACTTTTAGAAGCTATGGCTTGTGGTGTTCCATGCATCGGAACAAATATAGGCGGAATTCCTGAAGTAATTGAACACGAAAAAACAGGATATATCTGCGAAGTGGGAGACGTCGAAGAGGCAGCGAGCAAAGCAATTCAGCTACTTGAAAATGAACAGCTGCATCACCAAATGAGGGAAGCGTCTCTAAGCGCAGTTAATCATAAATTTCATTCAACAGAGATTGTGAGTCAATATGAAAAACTTTATTATAAATTGGTACAGGGTTGAAGAATGGAGGAAGTTATGAAAGAACCGTTCATTCATCCGCTTTATATTATTGAAAAACTGGAGACAGCCGGTTACGAAGCGTATTTTGTTGGAGGAGCGGTCCGGGATCTCATTTTAAATCGGACGATTGGAGATATTGATATTGCTACGTCAGCTAGGCCTGAACAAGTGATGGAACTCTTTCCTAAGACGATTCATGTAGGAATCGAGCATGGTACGGTTGTCGTTGTCCATGAGAACGAGACCTATGAGGTAACCACTTTTCGCTCTGAGGGAGAATATGATGATTTTCGTCGTCCCTCGTCCGTTACGTTTATTTCGTCTCTGATAGAAGATTTGCAGCGTCGCGATTTTACAATTAATGCAATGGCTATGAATGCAAAAGGAGAAATCATTGATCCATTTAATGGAAGAGAAGATTTACGAAACCAGTTAATTCGTACTGTCGGAAATGCTAAAGAACGCTTTCATGAAGATGCTCTTCGTATGATGAGAGCCGTTCGCTTTGTCAGTCAGCTGGCGTTTTCGCTTTCTGATCAAACTAAAAGAGCCATTCAGCAATACGGTGAACTGCTGAGGCATGTTTCTATTGAACGCATTACAGTTGAATTCGAAAAAATGCTGAGCGGAAAGCGTCCGTCTTTAGCATTAGCACTTGTAGCAGATACGGAGCTGTATCGCTACTTGCCCCAATTGAATGTAGATCCGCAAAAATTCCGATCTGTTTGTGCACACGATTGGATGATGCTTCAGAGAGTATCGGAGTCATGGACACTTCTGGTACATCTACTCGACATTCAAGACAAGCAGGCATTTTTTAAAAGCTGGAAATTATCTAATAAGCAAATTAAAGATATTCAGCTTCAGTCTATTGGTCTTCGAGACGTTTTGGAAAATGGATGGTCAAAACGCATCATGTATACAATTGGAGAGCAGGCCAGCGTAAGTGTGAATCGTATTCTACAACTTCTTCGAAGCAATGAGTATATGAATGAACATGAGCTTCTTTACATCTATAGCGAGCTGCCTATTCATTCTTTAAAAGATTTAGATATAAATGGTCAAGATCTTTTAGTTTGGACAGGTAAAAAAGGTGGTCCATGGGTGTCTCAACTGTTAAAAGAAATTGAGGAGAAAGTTCTATACAATGAGTTAAGGAACACGAAATCTTCAATAAGAAAGTGGGTGCAGTCTTGCAGTCAGATATAAGAAGAACGCTGCTTGAAATGTTTACGAACGCAGATGGGGACTATGTGTCCGGCCAAAAGATCAGCGATTTATTAGGCTGTTCAAGAACAGCTGTATGGAAGCATATCGAAGAACTGCGAAAAGACGGCTATGAACTTGAAGCTGTTCGTAAAAAAGGCTATCGCATTGTTGGGAAGCCAAACAAAGTAAGCAGCAACGAGCTTTTATTAGGGCTCCAAACAACAAAAATCGGTCAGTATATTCATTATGAGGAAAGCGTGCATTCTACTCAAAAAATTGCTCATCGAATTGCTCAAGAAGGAGCTAAAGAAGGAACGGTCGTAGTTGCTGAAGAGCAAACGGCAGGGAGAGGAAGACTTGATAGAGCGTGGTATTCCCCAAAATATACTGGTGCCTGGATGAGTATTATACTGCGTCCTTCTATCCCTCCGCAGCAGGCTCCTCAGCTGACTCTACTATCAGCAGTGGCTGTCGTACAGGCCATTCAAGAAGTGACGAACCTTTCTCCAGACATTAAATGGCCTAATGATGTTTTATTAAACGGGAAGAAGCTAGTTGGGATTTTAACAGAAATGCAGGCAGATTTTGACCGGATTCATTCGGTCATCATTGGGATCGGCATCAATGTGAATCAGCAGGAAACGGATTTTAATGAACAAATCAAACACATTGCCACATCTTTACGTATTGAAAAAGGTGAAGAAATTAATCGTGCAGCTTTGATGCAAGCGTTTTTCTTAAAGTTAGAAACCCTTTATGAAGAATACTTAAAAAATGGCTTTGGTTTAATTAAAGTTCTTTGGGAAACTTATGCAATCAGTATTGGCAAGCGAATTATAGCGCGCACGATGACAGCCAACATTGAAGGCTTTGCAAAAGGTATAACAGATGAAGGCGTTTTATTGATTGAAGATGATGAAGGAGTTATACACCGAATCCATTCTGCAGATATTGAGCTCTCTGCTAAAAAATAGTAGAAAAATAAAGAAATTTTTATTATAATACGAGTATCAAGGTAGTATCGCAAGAACTTCACTTGATACTCGTTTGTTTATTTTTAATACGACAATAAATCTGCCTTGATCCATTAAGGACTAGGACAGAGGGATGACGCGTAGGTAAGCACATTAGGTAAAGTGTGCTTTTTATAGATGAAGTCTGTCAAAGTCCTTCTTCCTTTTATAGGTAGAAGGGCTTTTTGTGTGCAGACGTGCGCTCATCTCCTCTGAGAAGGAGGAGAAAGTTAGTGAAAACAAAATTAGATTTTTTACGTATGAAACAAAACAATGAACCAATTGTGATGCTGACTGCGTACGATTATCCGTCAGCTAAGTACGCTGAGGAAGCAGGCGTAGACATGATTTTAGTAGGCGATTCTCTAGGAATGGTCGTTTTAGGATATGACTCTACGATTCCTGTAACGGTAGATGATATGATTCATCATACAAAAGCGGTTAAAAGAGGAGCTGCTGATACATTTATCGTCACCGACATGCCATTTATGTCCTATCACGTGTCGAAAGAAGACACGATGAGAAATGCTGCTCGCATTATGCAGGAAAGCGGAGCTCATGCTTTAAAAGTAGAAGGAGCAAACGATGTTCTCTATACAATTTCAGAATTGACGCAAGCTGGTATTCCGGTTGTTGCACATCTCGGGTTAACACCTCAGTCTGTCGGTGTTCTGGGCGGTTATAAAGTGCAAGGGAAAGAAGCGAAAGAAGCAAAACAGCTAATCCAAGACGCGATCAAGTGTGAGCAGGCGGGAGCTATTGCTGTTGTATTAGAGTGTGTTCCTAAACAAGTAGCAAAACAAGTAGCTGAACGCTTAAGCATTCCTACAATCGGAATCGGAGCAGGAGCTGACACGGATGGTCAAGTACTTGTATACCACGATGTATTAACGTACGGTGTAGAGCGTGTGCCCAAATTTGTTCAGTCATTTGCGAAAATAAATGAGCCTATTTCACAAGGGCTTTCACAGTATGTAAGTGAAGTGAAAAAAAGAGAGTTTCCGAAAGAAGCACATACTTTTTCAATGAAAGAAGAGCAGTTAACGGCACTGTACGGAGGGAAATAAGATGAAAGTCATTACAACAATTAAAGACATGCAGCAGGAGATGAAAAAAGAAAAGCAGCTTGGACATTCAATTGGATTTGTCCCGACGATGGGCTATTTGCATGAAGGCCACGCTACTTTGCTTGGAGCAGCTCGCACAGAAAATGAAGTAGTGGTGCTAAGTATTTTTGTGAACCCGACTCAATTTGGACCAAATGAAGATTTTGATACGTATCCAAGAGATTTTGAACGCGACGAGCGCGTGGCAAAAGAAGCTAACGTCGACTATTTATTTTATCCTTCAGTAGAGGAAATGTATAAGTCAAGCCGTTCAGTTGCTATAACCGTGACAGATCGTGTAGACGTATTGTGTGGACAGAAGCGCCTCGGTCATTTTGATGGAGTAGCCACGGTACTAACAAAGCTTTTTCACATTGTAACCCCAGATCGTGCATACTTTGGTAAAAAAGATGCGCAGCAAGTTGCTGTAGTAGATGGCTTAATTGAAGACTTTAATTTCCCCGTGGAGCTTAGAGCAGTAGACACGGTGAGAGAAGCAGACGGATTAGCTAAAAGTTCTCGTAACGTATATTTAACAGATAAAGAAAGAGAAGAGGCACCTGTTTTATTTAAGAGTTTACAAACCGCTCTGCAGCTTCTTGAAAGCGGAGAGAAGCATGTAGAAATCCTTAAACAGACCATTCGAAAAGAAATTGAGCAACATACGAGCGGTAAAGTGGATTATATCGATGTTTATACGTATCCAGAGCTAAAAACGATTAAGCAAGCCGCTGGCAAAATCATTATTGCTTTAGCTGTTCAATTCTCTAAAGCCCGTTTAATTGATAATGTAATTGTAGACGTACAGGGGGATAACTAAATGTTTCGCACGATGATGAATGCCAAAATACACAGAGCACATGTAACTGAAGCCAACTTAAATTATGTTGGGAGCATCACCATTGATCAAGATATCATTGACGCAGTGGGAATCGCAGCAAATGAAAAAGTCCAAATTGTAAACAATAATAACGGAGCTCGCTTGGAAACGTACGTGATTCCCGGCGAACGCGGGAGCGGTGTAGTTTGTTTAAATGGGGCTGCTGCAAGACTCGTGCAGCCTGGAGATATCATCATCATTATCTCTTATGCGCTCGTAGCAAATGAAGAAGTAGCTCACCATCATCCAACCGTAGCGATTATGAATGAGCAGAATAAAATCCAACAATTGCTTAAACAAGAACCAGCTGGTACAATTCTATAAGAACAGTCCCCCTTTATGAGGGGGATTTTTATTTGAATACATACGCTAGTAAGTGAACGGTATAAACCTCTATACACACTAAAGTAAAACTTCTATGTATGAAAGCCTCTCTGTTTTTCACGAGAAGGAGTTGCGCTTTTAAAGCATATAGAGCAGGCTTTCACTTTATACTATAAAAAGACAGACTTGCGAGGTGTTGACCGTGAATAAACGCTTTGTTGTGGTAGATCTTGAAACGACGGGACATTCTCCAAAACAAGGAGATAAAATGATTCAATTTGCTGCTGTCATAGTAGAAGACGGCAAAATTGTTGAACGTTTTTCTAGTTTTTTAAATCCGGGTATGGATATTCCGCCTTTTATTACACAACTAACTAACATTCAAAATGATATGGTGAAAGATGCGCCTTTATTTGAAGAAATTTCACCTAAAATTATAGAATTGCTAGATGATGCTTATTTTGTTGCACATAATGTGGCATTTGATTTAACTTTTTTACAAGAAGAACTCTATCAGTGCGGAAGGGAGACGCTTTATAATTCAACCGTAGATACCGTCGAACTGGCCCGGATTCTGCTGCCTACAGTTGATGGGTACAAACTTAGCCAATTAGCTGAGTATTTACATATTGAACATGAGAACCCTCATCAAGCAGATAGTGATGCAGAAGTAACGGCACGTATTTTACTGTTACTAATTGAAAAATTAAAAAAGCTACCTCTAACAACCTTAAAGCAGCTGTATGCGCTAAGCTTGCACTTTAAAAGTGAAATTGGAGAACTGATTCAACAAGTTATAGATGATAAAAGTTATGCCGAGGATGATTCTTATGAATTTATACATGGCATTGCGCTAAACAAATATCAGCCGCATTCAGCTAATGAAAAGCAGCACTCTCATACGTACGAAATATTTGAAACTGAAAAGCAAAAGCTATTCCATCAGGCTCTGCCATTGTTTGAAGAACGAAAAGGTCAGTGGGAGATGATGAACTTTGTACAAGAGTGCTTTGCAGGTAATGAGCATGCTTTAATTGAAGCCGGGACTGGTATTGGTAAAACCTACGCTTATTTAGTTCCTGCCGTGTTTTATGCTTCTGTTCATCATCAACCAGTCATTATATCAACTAACACGGTAACGCTTCAGCAGCAAATCATTGAAAAAGATGTGCCCATTCTAGAAAAGATTGTTCCGTTTCCTGTTACAGCAGCTGTTTTAAAAGGAAGAGAACACTACATTAGTATAAGAAAATTTATTCAGCTCTTAAAAGAGCGAAATAATAATTACGATGCGATCCTCACAAAAGCGAAGCTGCTTATTTGGCTGACGGAAACGGAAACGGGCGACAGCGATGAAATAAACCTGCCTTCTGGCGGCAAACTTTTTTGGGAACAGCTAAATGAAAGCAATCCGTCTCCAAGTGACTTTAAGCATCCTTGGAAACTTTATTCTTTTTATGAACGAGCGCAGAACAGAGCGCAAAATGCCCATATAGTAGTGACAAATCATCGCTTGCTGTTGATGGATGTGATGAGTAATCATGAGCTGCTGCCTGAGTATGAACAGATTATTATTGACGAGGCTCATCACTTAGAAGACATTGCCGGAGAAGAGCTGGGAGAGCGGTTAGATTATTTTGCGGTTCATGCGCTATTAAACCGAATCGGAACTATTCAAGATAAAGGGCTGTTAAAAAAAGTTCATCATACGTTTGTGAAATATAGCATCGAGCTTAACACTGAATTTCTTCAAGACCTGTTTGTGCAGCTTCATTCTGAGTGCGATGACTTATTTCGTTTGATTCATTCTTTTGTCCAAAAAAGAATCGGCAATCAGCAGGGCGAGATTGGAAGAAGCAGCTATCGATATAAAGTGGAAAAAGAGCATGGGCATTACTGGACGGCTATTCAAGAAGCAGCTTCGCGCATTCGTTTTTTAATTCACGATCTTTTTACATGGAATGATGGGGCAAGACATTCCTTTGACGAACTATATGACAAAGTCACAAAAAATGAACAGTCGTCTCTTCATGAATTTCAAACGGCTGTTAAAGGATTTGAGCACATATCTCAGCAAATAGAAAAGCTTTTGTTCAAACAGCAGAGTCATCACGTAACGTGGTTTGAGATTGAACCAAAAGGAGCAGCGAATGCTACGTATATCTATAGTCAGCCTACTTCCATTGCCGATACGCTGGCTGATGAATTTTTCGCCAAGAAACAAAGTGTTATTTTAACATCGGCTACATTGACGGTGAATGGAACATTTGATTATTTAATTCAAGAGCTAGGGTTATATGACTTTCAGCCTGCTCAACTCATTCTCCCTTCCGAGTTTGATTATGAGAAGCAAGCTAGAGTCTATATTCCTCAAGATATGCCTGCTGTTAACGAAGTATCATTATATGAGTATAGCGCTATGATGGCAGAAAGTATTCTTGACGTAGCTAAAGTAACAAATGGTCGTATGCTGGTGCTTTTTACTTCATATGACATGTTGAAAGCTACGTATGGTTATTTAAAAGAGTTAAACGATCTTGAAGAGTTTGTACTGCTCGGCCAAGGAGTCACAACTAGAAATCGTAATAGACTGTTAAAAGACTTCAGCCAGTTTGAGCATTCCATCCTTTTAGGTACAAACAGCCTGTGGGAAGGAATTGATCTGCCAGGAGATTTATTATCATGTCTCGTAATTGTGAGACTTCCTTTTTCATCTCCTAATCAACCTCTGTTGACAGCTAAATTTGAGCAGATGAAAAAAGAAGGGAAAAGTCCTTTTATGAATTATTCACTTCCTCAGGCCGTTATCCGTTTTAAACAAGGGTTTGGGCGGTTAATTCGTTCAAAAAGTGACCGAGGAGCTATATTTATTTTTGATAACCGTATTACGCGAACAGCATATGGATATCATTTCCTTCACTCACTTCCAAAAGTCCAGGTTGTTCAAAAAACGTTTTCGAATATCTTACTGGACTACAAAGAATGGTGGAATGAAAAGACTTGAGCATACGCTTAAGTCTTTTTTTTATGCATACTGTTTCTTCACTTGAGAGACGATAGTAATATACTACGATAAGCAAATGAGGACAGTGTATGATTAAAATATTGATAAGTGCTGTACTGTTTTTTAGTTTTATGAACTGTTCGGCTTCAGCAGCCGTCATTAAAAACGTAGATTTTGGTTTGCAAGCTGATGAAGTAGTGATCACCTTTCTACCTCTTTCAGCTGGAGAAGCGAGTCTGATTCAAGACGGAAGCGGTGAGAACATTTTGATAAATACCGGGAATGCATCTTCCTATCCCGAGCTAAAGAAGTGGTTGAAGCGATATAAAGTGAAAAAAATCAACCAATTAGTGATTACAAAACAGCAAAAGTACTATGATTCAAATGTTCAGCGAGCTGTGAATGATTATCATATAGAGCGCATTATTGTCCCGGCTCAGTACCAGGCGAAATTTCAAACAGAGAAGTGGAAAGAAAATGATTTATTTCAGTTAACAGATAATATACACGTTGATGTCTTGCATGCATCGAAGCAAAAAACAGCGGCTATGGATCTATTATTTACGATTGGAGAACATCGGATTCTATATGCAATGAGCAGCTCAGATGAAATAGAAGAAAAATTTTTACGCATTCCTCTTACCCATGTAGATGTATTGAAAATTCCTAATTTTGGAGAGGGAACGTTTTTTTCGAATACATTTTTGAAGCAATTAGATACACAGCTTGCCGTTGCGTTTACGAAACCAGGCCGTTCCTATTCCCCTCGACTGCTTTCAAATTTAACAGCTGAATGGATTGAATTATATGACGTAAAAGAAGGGAGCGCTTACTCTATTAAAATGTCACTAAAATCCTATGATGTGATGAAATTTTCTGTAAAATAAACAAATTTCCTTTTGCAAAAAGAGGTAAATTCCTTATAATATTATATATGTTTACTTATTTATTCGGTTTTTACGCAAAACGTACGGACGGGATCGATGAGTGAAAAAGATGACGATGGTTTTTGATACCTGTTATAATACGGATATCGTCATTTTTGCGTCGTGATAGACGAGCTAGGAGGTTTACAATGGAAAGTAGGATTGAAGTATTATCAACTGTCCGCGTGGAAAATTCCTCGGATTTATATAAAATTGTTGATAGTTTGAATCGCACGTTGAAAAAGCAAGATTTGATGTTCGGATTAGCGTTAGACGAAGAAGATCAAAGCAAAGCTGTATTTACAATTTATCGTACATAAGTAGGGATTTTATGAAAAAGTTAATTATTGTAGCGGTAGCTGCTGTGCTTTTAATTATCGGGGGCATTTCTTTTAGCATTTATCACTCGTCCGTGAAGGATGTGCAGTCTGCCGAGGAAAAAGCAGCATCCCAAGCAAAAAAAGAATTTAATTTGAAATCTGTCACAAGCACCCAGCCATATTTCGGCAATCATGCATTTTATGTAGTAGAAGGTACAAACCGAAGCAATCAAAAGGTAATTGCTTGGATGCCTAAAAGCAAAAAACAAACAGCAGTTTTAAAGAAAGCAAGCAGCGGGATCACAAAAGAAAAAGCCATTTCCATTGTGAAAAATGATAAAAACCCGCAGGAAATTAAGTCGGTGCGCCTAGGCATTGAAAATAAAAAGCCGCTGTGGGAAGTAACATATGTGGATAAAGATAAGAAACATTTAACATACTATTATCTTGATTTCTCTAGCGGTGAATTTATAAAACGATACAGCTTATCTCAATCGTAAATCGTTTATACCATATGAAATGTCATATGTGTCATAATATAAGATTTTAGCGCTTTATGAAAATGAAGCCAATTTTTTATCTATAATCAGCCCCCGGGCTGATTATAGCTTTAGTTCATAGGGGGAGATTTTAGTGAAGTTAGCAAAACGTGTATCAGCATTAACGCCATCATCAACATTAGCGATTACAGCAAAAGCGAAAGAATTGAAAGCGGCTGGTCATGATGTGATTGGACTTGGAGCAGGGGAACCTGATTTTAATACGCCGCAGCACATTTTAGAAGCGGCTGTCACAGCAATGAATGATGGTCAGACAAAATATACGCCAGCAGGCGGCCTTGCACCATTAAAAGAAGCGGTAATTGAAAAATTCAAACGCGACCAAGGCCTGACGTATTCACCTTCTGAAATTATTGTTTGTACAGGTGCTAAGCACGCACTGTATACGTTATTTCAAGTTCTGTTAGACGAAGGTGACGAAGTGATTATCCCAACTCCTTACTGGGTAAGTTATCCTGAGCAAGTAAAGTTAGCAGAAGGTACACCAGTATTCGTTGAAGGTTCTGAAAATAACGAATTTAAAATCACACCTGAACAATTAGAAGCGGCTATTACTGCTAAAACCAAAGCTGTTATTATCAATTCACCAAGCAACCCAACAGGTATGATTTACACAAGAGAAGAGCTTCAAGCTTTAGGAGAAGTTTGCTTGAAGCACGATATTTTTATCGTATCAGATGAAATTTATGAAAAGCTTGTATATGGTCAAAATGAACATGTATCGATTGCACAGCTTTCACCAGCGTTAAAAGAAAAAACAATTATCATTAACGGTGTTTCTAAGTCACATTCCATGACGGGCTGGCGCATTGGATATGCAGCTGGTGATGCTACAGTTATTAAAGCGATGACAAACCTAGCGAGTCACAGCACGTCAAATCCAACATCTATTGCTCAATATGCAACAATTGCTGCTTACAACGGCACTCAGGAGCCGGTGGAAATGATGCGACAAGCTTTTGAAGAGCGTCTAAACGTGATTCATGAAAAACTGATTAACATTCCAGGGTTCTCATGCTTAAAACCACAGGGTGCTTTCTACTTATTCCCTAATGCAATTGAAGCTGCAAAATTAACTGGCTTTGATACAGTTGATGCTTGGGTAGAAGCTATTTTAGAAGAAGAGAAGGTAGCCCTAGTTCCTGGATCAGGATTCGGTTCACCTGAAAACGTACGTCTTTCTTATGCTACATCACTAGATCTGCTAGAAAAGGCATTGGAACGAATTCAATCATTCATGACTCGTCATATAAAATAAAAAGATTATATTTAAAAACAAAAGAGCCTTTTAGCACAAATCACACGTGTTAGAAGGCTCTTTTTGTTTGTTACTTGTTATTATGTTTGTCGAAATGTATAATAGGATGGCATACATAATTACGAAATGTAAGTTTTTTGGAGGGATATTAATCGTGAAAATTACGATTTCAGAAGCAAGCAAGCATGTAGGAAAAGAAGTAACAATTGGTGCTTGGTTAGCGAATAAACGTTCAAGTGGTAAAATTGCCTTTTTACAGCTGCGCGATGGATCAGGATTCATGCAAGGGGTAGTTGTAAAAGCTGAAGTAGAAGAAGAAACTTTTAAATTAGCTAAATCTATGACGCAAGAATCATCACTATATGTAACAGGTGTGGTACGTGAAGATGAGCGCTCACCGTTTGGCTATGAGTTAACAGTTACAAGCCTTGAAGTTATTCATGAAGCTGTTGATTATCCAATTACGCCAAAAGAACATGGAACAGAGTTCTTAATGGATAACCGTCATTTATGGCTGCGTTCTAAACGTCAACATGCTGTTATGAAGGTTCGTAACGAAATTATTCGTGCAACGTATGAATTCTTTAACGAAAACGGGTTTACAAAAGTAGATCCTCCAATCCTAACAGGAAGTGCTCCTGAAGGAACAACAGAATTATTCCACACGAAATATTTTGACGAAGATGCATACCTTTCTCAAAGTGGACAGCTTTATATGGAAGCAGCAGCAATGGCGCTTGGAAAAGTATTTTCATTCGGTCCAACGTTCCGCGCTGAAAAATCTAAAACACGTCGTCATTTAATTGAGTTTTGGATGATTGAACCAGAAATGGCTTTCTACCAATTCGAAGATAACTTGAAAGTACAGGAAGAATACGTATCTCATGTTGTACAGTCTGTTTTAGCAAACTGTAAGTTAGAGTTAAATGTACTAGGTCGTGATACATCTAAGTTAGAACAAATTAAAGCGCCATTCCCTCGTATTTCGTACGATGATGCTCTTAAATTCTTACATGAAAAAGGATTTACAGACATTCAGTGGGGAGATGACTTTGGAGCACCTCATGAAACGGCTATCGCAGAAAGCTATGACAAGCCGGTATTCATTACGCACTATCCGACGTCATTAAAACCGTTTTATATGCAGCCAGATCCAACAAATGAAGACGTAGTATTATGTGCAGACTTAATTGCACCAGAAGGCTACGGAGAAATCATTGGAGGCTCTGAACGTATTCATGATCAAGAGCTTTTAGCTCAGCGTGTAGAAGAGCACAAATTAGATACTGAAACGTATAAGTGGTATTTAGAGCTTCGTAAGTATGGCTCAGTTCCACATTCAGGATTTGGTTTAGGCCTTGAGCGTACGGTAGCATGGATTAGCGGCGTAGAACACGTTCGTGAAACGATTCCATTCCCACGCTTATTAAACCGTTTATATCCGTAAGGAAGTGAAAAAAGTATTCTGACTCTTGTAGTCAGGATACTTTTTTAGCTTTTTTATAAATCATAAAAAGAAAAGAAAAAAGAGGCTTTTACTTATATCATAAGGAAACAAAGGCAAACATAGAAAAGAGTCTAACTTAAAAGGGAGTTGCAATTCTCGGAAAAATAAGTTAGTGTAATATTCTTGGAAGGAAGTCATCGTTCGTATATATTTTATATGTGCAGAGCAATGGTACGGTTTCAGCGGAAAGTTTTACATAGAAGCTTTTTTAGCTTCGAATAATTATTACTTTGACTATAAACTTCATGATATACTAACTACTGAGGTGTTCGGATATGAAAAAAGAAACGTTAATTGAATGGTTTGAACAAGGCACAGTTTCAATTCCGAAGCTGCTGTTTAATCACTATAGCGATTTGGGAATGAACGAAACGGAATTCATGACGTTAATGCATATTTATGTTTCCATTGAAGGCGGTGAAGGTTTCCCGACACCTAACGAATTGGCGGCAAAAATGAGTATTTCAAGTGCTGTCTGTATGGATACGCTGCGAGCATTAATTCAGCGCGGCTTTTTATCTATTGAGCAAGATCAACAGCAAAACGCCCTTATTTGTGAACGTTATTCATTAAAACCGCTTTGGGAAAAGCTTATTCATCATATGATGCAAGAAACAAGAGAAGTAGAAAAAAGCGAAGAAGAACAAGAAGAGCTTAATTTATATACAATGTTTGAAAAAGAGTTCGGCAGAGCATTGTCTCCGTTTGAATGCGAAACGCTAGCGATGTGGATTGATCAAGATCATCATGATCCCATTATTATTAAAGCGGCACTAAGAGAGTCGGTGATGTCTGGAAAATTAAACTTCCGGTATATTGATCGTATTTTATTTGAATGGAAGAAAAATGGTATTCGGACCATTGATCAAGCCCGCAAGCACAGCCAAAAATTTCGTCAAAATCAACAGCCCAAAAAACTATCTTCTGTTAACCCTTCTCAGTCTACATCAGCCATTCCTTTTTTTAACTGGCTAGAGCAATGACAGAATAAAAAGCTGCTTCAAGATTCAAGTAATTGAATCTTAAAGCAGCTTTTTTAAAAGAATATGGACAAAAGTAGCATTTAACAGGAACCCTATTGTAAAATAGGAGGGAACTACCTGTAAGAAGAAGGAGAACTAGTATGTTAACGTTAAAACAAATCAGACAGTGCCTAGATGCTATGGCGGAAATGTTTCCTGACGCTCACTGTGAGTTAAATCATCGGAATCCCTTTGATTTAGTCATTGCTGTAGCGCTATCTGCTCAGTGCACAGATGCTTTAGTCAACCGCGTAACAGCGGATTTATTCAAGAAATATCAAACGCCTGAAGACTATTTAGCCGTTTCGTTAGAAGAGCTGCAGCAAGATATTAGATCAATCGGCTTATATAGAAATAAAGCTAAAAATATTCAAAAGCTCTGCCGTATGCTCATTGATGAATACGGAGGAGAAGTTCCAAGAGATCGTGATGAGCTGACCAATCTTCCAGGAGTAGGGCGTAAGACGGCTAATGTTGTTGTATCCGTAGCTTTTGGAGTACCGTCAATAGCAGTAGATACGCATGTAGAACGTGTAAGTAAACGCCTTGGGATTTGCAGGTGGAAAGATTCCGTTTTGGAAGTGGAAAAAACGCTGATGAGAAAAATTCCGAAAGATGAATGGTCTGTTACGCATCATCGACTTATCTTTTTTGGACGCTATCACTGTAAAGCACAGTCTCCTCAATGTCATGTCTGCCCGCTTCTTGATCTGTGCCGAGAAGGAAAGAAACGAATGAAAGGAAAAGAGAAGAAGACAGATGTTATCGATTGAAGTGCCGTCACATTTCATATGCGAACCATTCTATTCAAAAGAAGATCGGGTTCTTGAAGTGGATGAAAAAAATGGAAGAAATTATTTTGCTTATGATATTTTATACGATGTACATAAAGAAACGAAAACACCTTGGAGGGATGTTCAAAAGAACATACGGCCATTTTTTGAAAAGTGGGAAACTCAAAGAGAAGAACTGTATACGCTTTTTTCTCAGCGAAAAGCAAAAGAAGCAGCGCCTTGTATGAAACAAGCTGCTGCTATGTATATTAGTTTACTGTTTTGGATTAATGGACAGCCCGTTCGGCGTTTAAATCGGCTGCAAGAAGACATAGCAGACTTAACCTATAAGCCTATTAACTGTGCTGAGAGGCTTCTGTTTTTGCTGCAGCGAGTTTCTTCTTATCAAGCGTATATTCAGCTGACAGAATTATTTAATGAGCTGCGTAAGCAGTATGCAAAAATGCTTATTCTTCACAAGAAATAAAGCCCCTACACGTGTAGGGGCTTTTTACTGCTACGTTAATTTTCAGTTGTTGGCTCTTGCTGTGGTGTAGCAGGTGTTGACGGCGTCGATGGTGTAGCAGGTGTTGATGGTGTTTGACTTCCTGAGTCATTTCCACCGTTGTCTGCTGGAGGAGTTGTTGTGCCTCCGTTATTATTGTTGTTGCCGTTATTACCATTGTTAGCATTACCGCTATCATTATTGTTATTATCGGTATTGCCGCTATTGTTGCCGCCGTTATTGTTACCATTATTGCTGTTTTGGTTATCATCCGGCTGAGTAGATGAATCGTCACCTTGATCAGAGCCGTTGTTTTGATCATTGTTGCTATTGTCTTCATTTTGATTATCGTCCGTTGTTCCGTCATCTTCAGGCTTAGTAGAATCATCTTCGGTAGCTTGATCTGATGAATCAGGGACTTTTACAGAAGAACTAGCGCTTTGGCCCGTATTTGTTGTTACGGTGAAACTATACGTTGCGCCTGGTGCTGGGCTGGAAATTGTTTTTCCACCGGCTCCTGCGCCAGATGCGAGTTGTTCAGAACCGCTAGGAGATGACATTGTGACTGTAAAGGTTGTATCACTGGCTGCATTTGACGCTGACCAGTTAACTGAAATTGCTCCTCCGCTATACGAAGCAGTAATTTTTGGCTTCACATCTTTTTTATTGTCTTTTTTGTCCTCTTTTTTATCTTCTTTCTTTTCTTCTTTTTCTTTTTCTTTCTTCACAAACGTTTGAGATACTTTTGTCGGTGCAGTACCGCGTACAAAGTATTCTTTCGTAATTAAGCTCGAAGGAGTAGAGCCGCTTGGGCGTTTTAAGTCTTTGCTCGTTGGTTTTTCCACGGAACGTTCAACTACGCTGTCCGGCTGCTTGAAACTTCCTTTAGGTTTGCCTTCAGAAATATGAGTAATAACATGCTTAAAGATATTTTTTGCCATGCCTGTTTCATTAGCACTTAAAATATAGCCGTCTTTAGCAGTTTCATAGCCTGTCCATACGGAAATCGTATAGTTTGGCGTAAACCCATTAAACCAAACGTCTTTTTCACCAGCGTCTGGAATATTGTATCGTTGCTTTTCTGCAGCACTAAAGTTCGAAGTTCCTGTTTTACCCGCAATTTCTAGTCCTGGTGTACGAACGGCACGAGCTGTACCATAAGATTCGTTTACAACAGATTTCATCATGTCCGTCATCATAAATGCCGTGTAATCTTGCATTGCGCGTTTTGATTTTGGCGTTAAATCAATTTCTGTTCCATCTGGGAATTTTACCTTCGTCACTGTATGAGGTGCATTGTACATACCTTCATTTGCAAAAGCACTATAGGCTCCAGCCATTTGTAGAGGTGTAACACCCGTACGGAAGCCTCCGATAGAATAAGATTCAGAATAAGCTTCGCCGTCTTCTTCGTCTAATTTTAGCCCAAGGCCCGTAGCAAACTCTTTTGCTTTGTCTGCCCCGGTTGCTTGAAACGCTTTTAAAGCAGGGATGTTCAGTGAGCGTCCTAAAGCTTCACGCGCTGAAACCCACCCTTTATAATTGCGTCCAAAATTTCGGATTGGCGTGCCGTTTGAATAATGATATTCTTCATCTTTTATCGGTTGTCCAGTGGACCACTTTAAGTTCTCAATCGCTGGGCCGTAATCTAAGATCGGCTTAATTGTTGAGCCGGGCTGGCGTCTCATATTTGTTGCAAAGTTTAAGCCGCCTGACACACGATTACGTCCGCCTCCAATTGCTTGAATACCGCCTGTTTCGTTGTCTACAACGACAAGACCTGCTTGGAATTTATCGTTCGGGAAGTTGACTACTTTGTTATTCATCACATCATCCACATAGTCCTGAGCATTAGTGTCAAGCGTTGTATAAATTTCTAAGCCCGCAGAAAATGGATCCGCGTCTGTTTTCTTTTTTACTTCTTCGATTACTTGATCAATAAATACATCGTACTTAGATGTTGATTCAGTTTGTTTAGCTAAGTGAGCCTGTACATCTACTTGTTTTGCTTTATCGGCCTCGGCTTGTGTAATGAAGCCGTTTTTAGCCATTAAGTTTAATACTGTGTTACGGCGTTTAGTAGCATTCTCTGGGTTTGTAACTGGGTTATAAGTAGTTGGCGCTTTTGGTAAGCCTGCCAACATAGCAGCTTCATCAAGAGTTAAATCTTTTACGCTTTTAACTCCGTAAAATTTCTCAGCTGCTCGTTCAATACCGTATACTTCACCTGATGCGAAATATATTTTGTTTAAATACATTTCAAGAATTTGTTGCTTCGAATATTTGCGCTCAAGCTGGTAAGCTAACCACATTTCTTGTACTTTACGTTTAACCGTCTTCTTTGGTGATAAGAATGAATTCTTTACCACTTGCTGAGTAATCGTACTACCGCCCTCAGCACCGAAGCCGTTTTTAAAGTTCGCCATTAATGCTCCGCCAATACGGTAAAAGTCGACGCCGTGATGTTTATAAAAACGAACGTCTTCCGTAGCGATAAATGCGTTTTTGACGACTTGAGGGATTTCATCGTATTGCACATATGTACGTTTTTGAGCTCCAATTTCTTTTACAACTGTCTTTCCATCGTTTGCATATACTTTAGATGAAAAAGAGTTTTTTAATACCGAGTCATCAACTTTTGGAGCATCGCTTATCATAGCAAAAAAAGTTCCCACTCCGGCAATGAGCCCGATGATTCCTATTAGTAAAACTGCGGCGACAATTTTACGAAATAGGCCTCCTTTTTTCTTCTTTTTCGGTTTTCCTTGAGATTTACCTTCTGGTTTGTTGTCATTCATAGCTCTTCGTCGTTCTTCACGAGAGCGATAATTATCTGACATAAAAACTCCTACCTTTCAACGCATTGTAAGAGAATGATTTCCGTAAACATATATATCATACTCTTAAAAGTATAATTTATCTATAGTTTTTATGTAATCGATTCTCGGATGGTAACCAAGTTCGATGAAATGTCCTTTTTTTTCAATATCTGCCTTAGGGATTGATTTTCGTCCATCTTTTTTCATGGCATCCCAATAAGGAAAAAGGAACTGTGCTTCGAACAAGTATATTTCTTGTAAAGTAGAGAACATTAATATAACGAAACAAATCCCGTTTTGTTTCACAATTTGCTTCATATGTTCAATTTGATGTTCATGAAAATTACGCAGTGGAAATGAGGTTTTATTTCTCGTTTCTTTTGCTTCAAAGTCAAGGTGTTTTCCTTTATAGACTCCATTATAGTCTGTAGTAGAAGCCTGTTTAAAATAAGCTTCTTTGATAACAGCGGCACTTCTCTTCGGATAGTCTACTTTTACAATTTGAACAGGGGTTGGTTTTTTGTGAACAATGGCTATTCCTTTTGAAACATAGTATTCGTTTGTTTCGTTTAAATCGTCCTCCAGCGTCATACCACGATTGCTATAGCTAGCTTCTAGCTTTTTAGGGGAAGGACTGCTGGTATTCAATGGCTTATAGGCCTTTCCGTTAGGATAGCGAATCATAACCATCACTCCTTTAGTGTAAATCTATTAAACAAACAAATTCTATTATACCAAATCCTACAAATAAAAATAGATGAAAGAAGATGAAGAGATGTCACTCAATAGTTCGGAACAAGCGCTGTTGACGGCGATTAAAAAAACCACAGACAAGCTGAATATTGATAATATATCAAGAACCCAGGCTTATGCAACTTTTTATCATAGATATCCTGAAGTAAAGTGGGCATTTCTCGCAAGTATGGTATCACGCAATGCAGGGTGGAATATGTGTGATTTGCAAGGAGAACCAATGAAAAAAGCGTTATCAAAGCAAACGCGCGATTTATTATTTTTGACGTATGAAAGAGCAAATTGGCTTATTTTTAAAGATGCCTTCCCGCAATTACTATTGTATGCTGTTTCGCGTAAAAAAAATGTCTCTTACGTTCATTTACTTCCCTATTTAAACGTTTCATCTTTTATCGAAGAGAAGTGGAGACAATTTATGCAGAGGCCTTGTGAACTGCAGCTTATCCATGCGTTAATTGTGAATGAGCAGCATGTTATTCAAAAGCCCGTTATTGAACAGCCTTTTTATCAAGATAGAGTGTTTAAAAGTACGCTGTTTTTTTTTCAAGATATATTCCACTTTAGTTCCGTCCTTTTTCCTACTACAAAAGGGGAATTATACGGTTGTTCTGTTCATGATTTTACAAAAGTAAATAATCGGATTGATTTAGGAAAGAAATTAGCGGCTTTATTATTTCATGAAAAGTATTATCCCTTGTTTTATGAATTTTCTTTGAAAACAAAGCATACGGGTTCGAGATACGATTATGAGCAGTATTATGTGAATGAAACCAGTTGCCGTACACCTGCTCTTCGAATGGTATATCCGGCTATGAAACATCATGAAAAGAAGAGAGAAAAGTGGTTTTTAACGAAAAAAGAGGAACGAAAGCTCATGAAAAAGCCACCTTTTCCAAAGAAGGTTCATTTTACAAAGTGGTATCTCCAAAAGCAAAAGCAGCTGTATATATTAATGAAAGTAGCGCAAGTATTTAATGTAAATAAAAACGGTCACAAGTGACCGTTTTGTTTTTAAGTAGAAGGCTGGTTAGGACCGTTTAACTTTTTAGGATCACCGTAGGTTTTTGTTTCAGGCTTATTTTTAGGCTGTGATTTTTGCTGTTTGTTGGCCATATCTAGGCACCTCCTATCATGTTGTAATAAACGTTCAGCAGCGGCATGTATCTGCTTAGCTGAAATGTCTATACTAGTGTTTTCAATATGCTCACTTTCGATTCACCATAAATGAAAATGTCGAAAACATCTTTCTTTGACGAATAGAAACTAGTTTTGTCATGTGTGAAGGGACAATGAAGAAAAGAGAGAATACGTTATGCAAAGGAAAATTTGGAGGGATGGCGATGAAACAAAGTATGGTTAAAACAAGCGAAATGATGACTTTATTAGATAGCTTACTAGAGCAAGTAGATCTAGTGGATAAAACGATGTCTACATCTATAAATGAAGCATTTACACATTGTGAAGAAACATATATGGAACAAGTTCATCGCATTGACCAATCACTGCAAGAAATTGAAGTAGCTGTGTACGAAAGCATGCCTTCCGAAACAGAATGGAGTAGAACCCGAAGAGAAATGGTTCTTCATACAGTATAAAGATTGTTTATGTTACAATAGTCATCATAGAGGTGACGAGTAACGATGAATGAAGATGTGAAAAAAAGTACGGAGATCATGTTTCAATATAATGAAGTAGCTGTAGAACGATTAGCGTCTATTCAACAGGAAGAAAATTATGAAGTGAAATTTTTTGAAGAAGTAAAGCCTTATGGAGATATTTTCTTCAAAGAACTTGATGAATGGGCTAGTCTCGTAACGGAATGGCTGAAGAAAGAGCGACCAAAATATATTCATGTTAATCAAGTAGAGACGTTAAAAGAAAATTTACAAAACGTTGTACTACAGTCATTTTATCCCGAGACGCGAGAAAAGCGATTTAAAAAGATGTATCACTCAAATAAGTATGTGCTCGAGTCGATATTGAATAATTAATCCCGGCCTTCCGTTAAGATCTACAAGGTGGGGATTTTCTATGTATGAGATGGTAACAAAAGTATTTTACTCGAAGTGAAAAACGAACTATCGATCATTTTTTTTTGATTCGTAGTTCGTTTTTTTGATGATCAGCATAGCTTTCATCTGTTTCGTTCCTTCGAGTAGTTGATTGGAGGGCAAGGCGAAGACTCCTGCGGGAAAAGCGGAACAGATGAGACCCCGCAGGAGCGCAAGCGACGAGGAGGCTCAGCGGCCGCCCGCGGAAAGCGAAGCCTTGCACAGAGATCAACTGCGGTGTTATAAGCGGTTCAGCTCATGTATCCCATTTGTTCGTTTCTAGATTGGATTCATTTTGTTATGTTCCAGCCTCTTTTTATCATGATCAATCAAAAAGTTAATCAAAATCTTTTTGAGATTGGATAGAAACAGCTGGGTGATCTTGTGAAGCGACTGTATCGATATGATAATCAACTTTTTCGGTATGTTTAGAAGCAACGGCGTTATTTGTTTTAGTTACTGCACTTTGTCCCTGCTTTTTATGATCAAAATGTTTTCCACGACTCATGAGATAGACCTCCTTTATTGAATACTATGGTAAAGCTTTTATAGTATAAACAAGTCAAAAAAGAAGTATGTGTCCACTTTATAGGAAACAAAGAAACCACCGATTTCTCGGTGGTAGTAAAAAAATTAATCATCTTGTGCACTAAAATCGGGCTTAGTAGCTCCAATTTGTTCGAGTTCACGTACAGCGGCTTTGTAATTCATAGGAGTTAAAAAACCTTTTAAATACTGCTGCTGAGCAAAATCGAGTAATTCATTACTTGACTGCGGCTCATATTGTTTCACCGCAATAAAAGCTTCTTGAAGTTCGTTCACATACATGTAAATTCCCTCCTAATCCCCATTTGTGCCACTACGTATAGGTAGTATCACTTGTTCTTATCGTACCATATATTTAAATAATCTCGTTTTTTTGAAAAATTTAAACTTTCGACAGAAACCTACATATTTTTGAATGTGTTCTCCAAAAGTACAAGTAGACGAACGTCACCTCTTATTTCTGCATACATACTATATATTATGTAATATTAAAAAGGAGGTATTGATTTTGCATGTATACAAGTAAGCACTATCCGTATTATGAGCAACATCAACCAGAACGTTTTGATTTAAGTCAGGTACATCCATTTCCACAGTATCATCAGCAGCCATGGACGGAAGCTTATATGCCGCAACATCCGTACGCTCAGCAGCAAATGCCTTTTGGCCCTCAGCAAATTCCTTATATGAACGGAATGTACCAACAGCCTATGTACAATAATGCAGGTGCGCCTTTTAATCCATACCCTAAAGGTCAGCAGCAAAAGCCTCAGCCATCTCAATTTCAGTCATTAATGTCTCAGTTTAAATCGAGTGATGGCAATTACGATATGAACAAGATGATGAATACTGCTGGACAGATGATGGGTGCCATGAACCAATTAACATCCTTAGTAAAAGGATTTTCCGGGATTTTCAAAGTATAAGGACTAGAAGGTGTTTTCTAGTCCTTGCTTATTGTTTTTTCTTTTGATTTTTCAAATAGGTTTCTCCAAGAAGTGAAAATACTTCGTTGTAAGTTAATCCAGACTGAGCATTTAAACGTTTGACTTCTTCGACATCTGTTGTTGATGAAGTTGAAATTTGATGTTTGTTTTTTTTCATAAAACCTCTCCTTTTCTATGTAAAATGAATAACGCTCCATCTTAGTATATTTCCAAATGTTCCTCTTCTATAAGTGGAAAAAAACGCCCAAGACACCCATGGTTCTTCGGCGTTTTTTTTTCAATAAAGATGAGTGTTTAGGGAAATTAAGAACGGCGAGAACGACGAGTGCGGCGAGTAGAACGACGAGTGCGGCGAGTAGAACGACGAGTGCGGCGAGTAGAACGACGAGAACGGCGAGTAGAACGACGAGTGCGGCGAGTAGAACGACGAGAACGGCGAGTAGAACGGCGAGAACGGCGAGTAGAACGACGAGTGCGGCGAGTAGAACGGCGAGAACGGCGAGTAGAACGACGAGAGCGACGAGTAGAACGGCGAGTGCCGCGAGAAGAGCGACGAGTACCGCGAGTAGAACGGCGGCTACTGCGGCCAGTGCTACGAGAAGAGCGACGCTTTCTTGTTAGTGGACCAGCAGTTGGCTCTTGAAACATAAAAGATTTCAGTTCTGTACATTCTAGGGCTTCAGCAGCTTCTTTAATTTTTTCAGGTGTAATATGCAATACAAAAACCTCCTTGACAATTGGACTAGGTCTTGCATTAATAGAATACGCGCTAATGCTTGTCCTTGATATGAGTCAAAAGTGGAGTTTGCGCAAATAGTTGATGCTGCGGGGTATCATGGAGAATTTACCCTTCATATACTTTAATAATTGAAGAAAGGTGGTCGAATCATGAATCAAAAAGAAATCCCTCAATACGCTCTGTTTGTAAATGTAAAAGATTTAAAGGAAATGCAAAAAGATATTTGGTCAGAAGAAGCGGTTCAGGCAACGATGAAGTTTAACAAAAAACGCTACGATATTGATTTGCTGCTAAGAGGCTCCCACATTCGAAAGATGAAGAAAAAGTCATATTATATTGAATTTTATTCTCCAAAAATATTTCAGCGCGCCAAAGAAATACACCTAAACGCCGAATACAAAGATCCATCGCTTATGCGCAACAAATTGTCCCTCGATTTTTTCTCCTCTTTAGACGTTTTATCTCCTCACTCTCAGTTTGTCACTCTTAAAATTAATGGGAAAAATGAAGGAATATATCTTCAGCTCGAATCGGTAGATGAACTATTTTTGAAAAAAAGAAATTTAGCGGATGGATCCATATTTTATGCAGTGGACGGAGATGCTAATTTTTCTTTGATGAGCGATTTGGATAAAAGGCCGAAAACAACTTTGTTATCTGGATATGAAAATAAAGCAGTGAGAGAAGGGGATGAGGAAAAATTAGAAAAGTTTATA
Organism: Priestia sp. 40; assembly: GCF_049368575.1. Classification (NCBI taxonomy): domain Bacteria; kingdom Bacillati; phylum Bacillota; class Bacilli; order Caryophanales; family Bacillaceae; genus Priestia; species Priestia sp. 40. The sequence continues at coordinate 154,271 of NZ_JBMPZA010000017.1, read as the reverse complement.
TTTAATCTTAATACGTGGACAAATACAGAATTCGAACAGAATATTGAGAAGTACTTGAACGTCGACCGCTACTTATCTTGGTTAGTCGGTATTATTTGTATGCAGAATTACGACGGTTTTGTCCATAACTATGCCTTCTATCTAAATCATGAAAGCGGGCGCTTTGAACTGATTCCATGGGATTATGATGCAACTTGGGGAAGAGATGTAAATGGAAAAGTAATGGAAGGAGACTATGTCCGCGCACAAGGATTTAATACGCTTACAGCTCGCTTACTGGCGGTGAACAGCATTAAAAAGCGATATATTCAAAAAATGAACAATGTTCTAAATAATCAATTTACAATAGAATACATGAAACCAATCATTTATCAACTGCATGAGTATATTGCTCCTTATGTATTAAAAGATCCTTACGTAAAAGATAACTTGGAGCAATTTTATAAAGAACCCGAATTTATGCTGTCTTTTATAAAAGAACGAACAGCGTATATTAAAAATAACCTTTTGACTCTTTAAAAAGAGATAGATTTATAGGTAATTTATAGGCAACAGTGGATTTTGTTAATAATAGGCAAATGCAGGAAATCAATAGCTGTACATGATACGTATATATACAGTATGAATGACCAATAAGGATAACTAATAAGGAGGAAAAACAATGAGTAACTATTACTACGGCCAAGAACAAGGGCAAAATCAAAATCCGAGCCAAAAATCAAGCCAAAAACGCAGTCGAAATATACAAATGCCTGATAAAGGCTATTCTTCTCACTTCAAACCCCTAAAAGGAAGAGTGGTGACCGTTTATCGTGGAGGACCTGAATCTAAAACGGGTTATTTGGTTGACGTGCAATCAGATTATTTAATCTTAGCAGTAGAAAGCAACAATAACAATAATGGTGAAAATAACAACCAAAACAACCAAAACAACCAAAACAACCAAAACAACCAAAATAATAATCAACAAGAATATACACTTGTATATTATCACTTAGCGCATGTAAAAAGTATTACTGAAGATACTATGTCAAATTCGGCACAAACGTTTACAGGAATTAGTGCAGACTTAGAATTATATCGAGGAAAAACTTTTGCTGGAACTTTATCATTAATGAAAACTAAATATGTGCAGGTTAATCAAGGTGGACCTGAGAAAAAAGCAGGTCAGCTTCTTGATGTCTTAGGTTCATTTGAATCTGCTTATATAGTATTACTCACAGAGGATGACGGTATCATCTATATTAACACTGACCACGTTAAGAGTGTAAGTGAATATCAAAACAACAATGGAGATCAAACTACTCAATCTGTAAATGAACTCTCCGTGAGTCAAGAACCAGAATATATGAAATCCAAGAGTTTCAACGATCTGTTTGCACACCTTTCTCATAAATGGGTATCAATCAATAATGGAGGACCTGAAGCGGTAGAGGGCGTGTTAGTACAAAGTTGAAACGGCACATTTACACTTGTTCAGAACAATCAAGTATTACGCTTACAGCCAAGACACGTTAAAACCATTTGTGTAGGAGCAAAAGGAGCTTTTAAGCAAAACGACAACAATCAAAATAACGAGCAAACAGAAGAAAATGGAGAAACTGAAGCTGCAGAATCTACAGAAGAACGTACAGGAGGCCGTACGGGAGGCCGTACAGGAGGCCGTACAGGAGACCGTACAGGAAGACGTACAGGAGGTCGCACAGGAGACCGCACAGGAGACCGCACAGGAGACCGTACAGGAAGACGTACAGGACGTCGTACAGGAGGTCGCACAGACGATCGCTCTCGAGGACGCCGTACGGGTTCACGCTCTTCAGCACCGGCCGAGAAAGTTATTAAAACGAAAAATTATCGTTGGAAAGCATGATGAAATGGAACATAAAAGGTGCTTATAAAGCACCTTTTCTATCATATAAGAAAAAGGAGGAGAATCAGAATGAGTATGAATAATTATATCAATAAAATTGTAGAGTTAGATATTTCAGGTAAAACGACATTTGTTGGCAGACTTATTGATCTTGGATTAGATATTATGGTTTTGTATAATGGACATGATTATTTGTATATTCCTCTTTTACACATGCATCGTTTGCGGGAAGTATCGGAAGAAGACTATACGGTTTTACGTGAAATAGAAGAGAACTTAATAGAAGAAAGTCAGCGGATTTCTTATCGTAATATTTTACAGCAGGCAAAAGGGAAGTTTATTGAAATTTATGTAACAGGAGGGAAATCATTGCACGGCTATATCACAAGCGTGCTGAATGATTATCTTGTGTTTTATTCTCCAGTGTATAAAAATGTCTTTGTTTCTCTGCATCATTTGAAATGGCTTACCCCTTACAGTAATGAGTTAACCCCTTATTCTTTAAGTGACAAAGAGCTCCCAGTAAGGCCTGCCTCTGCACCTTTTGTCAGAAATTTTGAAGAGCAGCTTAAAAAATATGAAAATCAACTGGTCGTATTAGATTTAGGGGATCAATCAGAAAAGATTGGCGTACTTAAAGAAGTTTCTAATAATATTGTTGAACTGATTACGGCAAATGGAGAAAGTATGTATTGGAAGTTAGCTCACGTAAAATCTGTGCACTTGCCTTAGAAAAAGAGACCTCGCTGTCGTCTCTTTTTTTATGTCCTTATCAGGACAAGTATATTGAATAAACAAATAAGATGATTTAAATTTTTTAGAAAATTATGTTGACAATAAAGAAAATCTTTATTAAAGTTAGTAACAACAAACGTTAACCACCAACAATTATATAGAACTCTTATCAAGAGTGGCGGAGGGACTGGCCCTGCGATGCCCGGCAACCATCAAATGAAACATTCATTTGAACGGTGCTAATTCCTGTGGAACATCAGTATTGTTCTAACAGATGAGAGAAATCGTGTATAAACGAACACTCTTTCATCTGTGAAGAGTGTTTTTATTTTGAGTTAAGGAGAGAAATAGATGAAAATTGAAACTTTATTAGTTCGTTCAGGAGTAGGTCGTGACCCTTCAACAGGTTCTATTACAACACCCATTTACCAAGCATCAACATTTGCTCATCCTGCTTTAGGGCAAAGTACAGGATTTGACTATGCACGTACGGCAAACCCTACTCGTACAGCATTGGAAGAAGCAATTGCTGCTTTAGAAAAAGGAGAGGTAGGAGTAGCATTCGCTTCAGGAATGGCGGGTGTAATGTCAGTTTTAGCACTATTTAAAAACGGAGATCATTTAATTGTATCAGAGGATTTATATGGAGGAACGTACCGAGTACTAAATGAAATCTTTTCAGAGCAAGGAATTACTGTTTCGTACGTCAACACAGCCCATCTCGAGCAAGTAAAAGATGCGCTTCGTCCCAACACGAAAGCTTTATTTATTGAAACACCTACAAATCCAATGATGCACGTGACTGATTTGCCAGAAGCAATTGCGTTAGCTAAACAGCATGATTTGCTTACTATCGTTGACAATACCTTCATGTCCCCTTACTATCAGCGTCCTTTAGAGCTTGGAGCAGATATTGTGATACATAGTGCAAGTAAATACATTGGGGGCCATAATGATGTAGTTGCTGGTCTTGTAGTGGCTCGATGTAGTAGCTTAGGAGAGAAAATTCGTTTTTATCAAAATGCAGCTGGGGCAATCTTAGGTCCACAGGATAGCTGGTTGTTATTACGCGGTGTTAAGACGCTAGCGCTTCGGATGGAAAAGCATAACGAAAACGCACTGAAAATTGCAAATTGGCTTACTGCTCACGATCTCGTGGAAAAAGTGTATTACCCTGGTCTTGAAACACATCCAGGCTATGAAATCATGAAGAAACAAGCAACTGGATTTGGAGGCATGATTTCTTTTGCTGTCTCACACCCTGACATCGTGTCAGTACTTTTAGAAAATGTCAAAGTTATTACATTTGCAGAAAGCTTAGGAGGCGTGGAAAGTTTAATGACATTCCCAGCTCGTCAAACACACGCTGATATTCCGGAAGAAATTAGAAATCGTGTCGGAGTAACAAACTGTTTACTGCGATTATCAGTTGGAATTGAGCACGCAGATGATTTAATTAAAGATTTGAAGGAGGCATTTGATGCATACCAACAATAATAAACATAGATTTGGTACGAACTTAATTCATGCAAATACAGGAATTGACGGTCATTTTGGAGCGGTTAACGTACCTATTTATCAGGTATCTACATTTAACCAAGAAGATGAGACGAACAACGGCCGTTATGACTATTCTCGTTCAGGAAATCCAACTCGTGAGGCTTTAGAAAATACCATTGCTCAGCTAGAAAATGGGTACGCTGGTTTTGCTTTTTCATCAGGTATGGCTGCTATCTCATCGGTGTTATCTATTTTTGAATCAGGGGATGAAATTTTAGTTTCACACGATACGTACGGCGGAACATATCGTGTATTAACACGATTATTTTCAAAGTTTGGTATCAAAACAACTTTTGTTGATACAACGAAGGTTGAGAAAGTAGAAGAAGCTATTACAAAAGATACGAAGGCTATTTATATCGAAAGCCCTTCAAATCCATTTTTACAGGTAACCGATATTAAAGCAGTAGCAAGTTTGGCGAAGGAGCGCAATCTTCTTACAATTGTGGATAACACGTTTTTAACACCTTATCTACAGCAGCCGATTGACCTTGGTGTAAATATTGTGATTCATAGTGCTACAAAATATATCAGCGGCCACAGTGACGTCATTGGCGGTTTAGTTGTAGTAAGCGATGAAAAGCTAGCAGAAGAAGTCAAGTTTGTACAAAATGCTTTTGGTGCTATCTTGGGGCCACAGGATTGTTTTTTACTGCTTCGAGGAATTAAGACATTAAAAGTTCGTTTAGATCAGCAGTTAAAAACAGCACTGCAGTTTGCCAAGTGGCTTGAAGAACAATCACTAGTGAGCCGTGTATACTACCCGGGCTTAAAAAGTCATCCAGACCACAAACTGATTTCAGAACAAGCAAATGGATACGGAGCTATGATTTCCTTCCAAGTACAGGATGAAAAAGTAGCACGACATATTTTGCAAGGAGTCAAATTGGCTTCAATTGGCGTAAGTCTAGGTGCAGTTGAATCCATTCTAACGCATCCTGCAACAATGTCTCATGCAAGTATCCCAAAAGAAGTACGGGAAGAAAAAGGAATTACTGATTCACTTCTTCGCCTTTCAGTAGGGTTAGAGGAATTCGAGGATTTGAAGCAAGACTTTAACGCTGTTTTTCAAAGCTTAGAAGAAAAAGCGTTAATTAAATAAAAAAAGGACTTCCATCAAGGAAGTCCTTTTTCTTGTTATATACAGCTATCTAAAAGGTTTGTGTATAGGGACGCAAGCGCAACTTTTTCATCAGAGGAAAGACTGCTGTTTAGAATTCTTTTTATGCCAAGATGATATTTCACATACGGTGTTTGCCGGACGCGCGGATGAGTCATTTCATCTCTTAAATCTTTCAGAATGGCTTCGCGAAGCTGATCTTCACTTGTCATGGATTGTTTAGAAGCGAACGAACGGTTCAACCATAGGGTTTGATAAGCTGCTAGTAAATGTTCAGAAGTCATTGTGCAAAGAGCTCCTTTAGATTAGTTTCTTCATTATAATAATCTATAGTTTACCATAAGTATTAATACGTGTACGTAACTTTTACAGAAGCAGATACAGTCAAGGACTGAGCTTGAATAGGGGGAGAGGCTGCTAATAACTTAGGCGAGGATCCAGATGACTGATAGACGGGGCCTTCTTCGATTAAAATGGGAGTTTGGTTAATAGGGAGCTGCAGCGTGTTGGCAATGGTAAAGGCCTTTTCTTTAGCGTTAAGCAAAGCTTTACTTATCGCTTCTTGTTCATATTTATCATCATTTGTAACGTGGAATTGAAGATCTTGCGCTACGTTGGCTCCGCTTGAAAACGTAGCGTTATAAACATCGCCAGCTTGTTTTACATCCTGTACTCTTACTCTAAACAAATGCTGTACTTCGTATCCTGTAAGAGTCGATTTTCCATCGCTGTAATCATATTTAGGATTTATGGTGAATGAAGCTGTTTCAATTTGTTGGTCATTGATTCCAAGTTTTTTTATCTCTTGCAGCAGAGTATTTGAAACAGCTGAATTTTCTTTTAAGGCTTCTTGAACGTCTCGGTTTTCAGTGCGCGTTCCAATCGTCATGGAAATTTCATTTGGAATGGCTGAAGCACTTCCTTCACCAATTACTTTAATTTCTCTATTTTGTGTATCTACGCGCATTTGTTGTGTAGGTTCATAAGGGAAATAAGAATGTTGCATACAAAAACCTCCTTTATTAATCTTTAATATATATATGATAAGGAAGAGAGATTAAAAACAAAAAGAGATTGAGATATAACTAAATCAATTCAATCTACGTTCACTATCACAACCAAAAGCTCCGAACGATGAATCGTCCGGAGCTTCCTTCAATTGAAATATGTTTGTCCATCCTCTTTTTGTTTACTTCGATTCTTTTATTAAAATTTCTTTCATTTCAACAAATTGCTGTTGAACATCGCTTGATGGTTTCTTTGTTAGGAAACTTACAATAATGACAGCTAATAAACTTAAAAAGAACCCTGGAATCATTTCGTAAAGAGTATCCTTCAACGGAGTATTTACCCAAATTAATACCGTGACAGCACCTACAATCATTCCTGCAAGTGCTCCCCATCGAGTCATACGCTTCCAGTATAGACTTAGTAAAATAGCAGGACCAAATGCAGAACCAAATCCAGCCCAAGCATATCCGACAAGTCCTAAAATCGTATCACTAGGTTTTAAAGAAAGTAAAATACCAATAATTGCAACACCTAAAACGGCAGCTCTTCCGACTGTTACAAGCTCTTTGTCAGAGGCTTTGCGTCGGAAAAATGTTTTATAAAAATCTTCTGTAACAGAGCTTGCCGTTACAAGCAGCTGAGAAGAAATCGTACTCATAATTGCCGCTAGTAGAGCTGCATATAAAAATCCAGTAATTAACGGGTTAAAAAGTATATCTGCAAATTTAATAAAAATAGTTTCAGGATCTGCTAGTTTCATACCCGTTTTTTCTACATATGCAATTCCAACAAGTCCTGTCAGCATAGCACCAATAATAGAAATAATCATCCAGCTCATTCCAATACGACGTGCGGGTTTTAACTCTTTAACAGAAGAGATAGCCATAAAGCGAACGATAATATGAGGCTGTCCGAAATAGCCAAGTCCCCAGGCCAAGAAAGATATAATACCTAAAACGGTTGTACCTTTAAAAATGTCCAGGTATGCTGGATTAATGTTCTGTACAATATCCATTGTTGTGTTAACGCCTCCAACATTGGTGAAAGCTACAATGGGTACTAAAACTAAGGCAAGAAACATAATAACACCTTGAACAAAATCTGTTAAACTAACAGCTAAAAATCCACCGAAAAGAGTGTAGGCAATAACAACAGATGCTGTTACAAATAAGCCAATTTGATAATTCACACCAAATGCCGATTCGAACAATCGTCCGCCTGATACCATACCAGCTGAAGTGTAAAGAGTGAAGAAAATAAAGATAACAATCGCTGATACTGTTCGAAGAATCTTGGCGTGGTCGCCAAAACGATTTTCAAAAAAGTCTGGAATTGTAATAGAGTCGTTCGCTACTTCCGTATAAGTGCGAAGACGCGGAGCGAGGATTAAATAATTTAAATAAGCACCAATAGATAAACCTACTGCAAGCCATAAACTTGAAAGGCCTGTCACATACATGGATCCTGGAAGCCCCATTAACATCCATCCACTCATATCTGAAGCGCCAGCTGAAAGCGCAGTAACGGCCGGACCTAGTCCGCGTCCGCCTAGCATGTAACCCGATACGTCTTGAGTTGTTTTTGTGTAGGCATACCATCCTATTCCAAGCATTCCTACAAAATAAATGCCCAGTGAAATATAAACACCAATATCCACCAAATCTCCCCTTTATGCATTTTTTATGCATGAAACGAGCACTGCTCGCCATGCAAACATCTTATGGTTTCTAAAACTAACAAACTTTTCCCTTACTATCAACCCACAAAACCGTAAATTACCTAAGTCTAAAATCCCCTAAACCTTTATATTACAGAAATGAAAACGTTTTCAAAATAAAGTAAAATAAAAATATTCAGAAATTTATAAGAGCAATTTTTATGCAATATTTTATGCAAAAAATAAAATAAAAAGAGCATTTCGTAAAATGCTCTTTTGTCATTCATGTATATTAGCGTGAATTCGGGAATACGCGGCGAACCACTTCTGAAAACTCGTCAAACAGTCCAGAGACTGGTTTGCCGGTTTGAAGCTTGTCTACATATCCGTTCATACGGTTTACAAAGTCAGGGTTTGTTGATACAAACACTCGATGAACACTGCCGTCAGCTTTTCTCACTTCATGTGCAATCTTATGCTCCATATCTTTTGTGAGATTACCTTCTTTGTTATCGTCTAATACAGCTGCTACGTAAGCTGTATGATCGGTTACGATTACGTTAGCATCTTTTACGTTTTTTAACGCTACGATACGATCAGCTGCCACATCGGCTACTCTCATTCCGCCGGACTGATTGTACTGTTCTTTTTCATTACGCTGTACGTCTTGCGTATCGTTTACATCATTCATTTTCGTTTTATTGTTTCCATTTTCATATGTGACGTTGCGGACTGTATTATCGTCAATGACGCCATCTTTACCTTGATCTGCTGTGCTGCAGCCGAATAAAGAAAGGGTCGTCATGCAGCCTACAACAAACAAAAACGATTTCTTCATGATAGTATCACTCCTTATAAGTTTTAACCTTTCTTATAATTTGTTAAAAACGTGTGAAGCATACATGAAAAATATAAAAAAGCCTATACTATCGAAAAAGGAGGAATATGTATGAGTGGAATCCAACAAAGCATATTTGTGCTTCATACAAAAGAAGAAAACCATGAAGAAACAACAACGTTTGCGTTAACTTCAGAAGAAGCTAAGCTGTTATTTGAGACCCTGCAAAATAAGCGAAAAGAAATTGTCGACGTCCATATTGATAACATGTTGACGTAAGGAAGATAATATTTTGCAAAACGGCTGAGCCGTATGCTAAGACTAAGAATGGCCCAATATTTGCATTCTACATATAGGTATAGTATAATGTAAACGCAACCAAATTTAATAAATGTAATGAATACTACGTTTGACCATACACTCGAATTAGATTTAGTGAAAATTCACTTGTTATAAAGGAGATCTACTTCGCGTAGGTCTCTTTTATAATATGTGAATTTTTTATTTACGGTATAAATGTAAATATAGAGTAACATATTAAAATTTTTACATTTTTGGAGGTTTTTTTACATGGCTACTACAGGTACAGTAAAATGGTTTAACAGTGAAAAGGGCTTCGGTTTTATCGAAGTACCAGGCGAAAATGACGTATTCGTTCATTTTTCAGCTATCCAATCTGAAGGCTTCAAAACATTAGAAGAAGGCCAAAAAGTTGAATTTGAAATCGTTGAAGGCCAACGTGGACCTCAAGCGGAGAATGTTGTAAAATTATAATTCAACGCTACATATGAAAGCTGCCAACAGGCAGCTTTTTTTTGTGCAAATTCGTTTTATTTGTATGATTAAGAAAATAGATTAAAGTAGGGGAGAAGGAAAGGTATGAATTCATTTCATTGCTGTGCCACATGTCAACATTTTCAAAGCATTAAATTGGATAAGGGAATGAAGTATCAATGCAAAAGACTAGGCTATGACACCCGTCCTTCTTATCAGTTTACATGCTGGGAACCAAAAGAAGTAGTTAAAAAACTAATGGAAAAACGAAGTAGATGAAAGCTATGTTTACCATGACAGAAAAAAACAAGAACTGTTAATCAGTGATTTTGATTAATCGTTCTTGTTTAACTTTAACTAGAATACTTTTGTCCAAGCCTCTTTTAATTATTCCTCGTTATTTGTATCTTCCTCTGAAGGTAAATGTTTCCCACAAAACTCTTTGACAGCTGCTGCTTCTTCTTCTTCAAGGTCGAAGTCTAATACTTTATTTGTTGAAACTTCGTAGAAATGAGTTTGGGCAATAGAAGTGTTATCTTCGCCTTTAATATATACTACGCGTAGTGCAAGGTCGCTGCCGGTATATAGTTCATCCTCTTCTTCTACCTCAATGTATAAATGAAATTCATAGCGTTCACCTAGAAGGAGACCAAATGGATCCTGCAATTGTTCAGCTGTATATTCTTTAATTGTAAACATATGTACGTCCTTTCCGTATATCAGTAAAATACTTGCATCATCTATTATAGTTTTTCTTTGCAAAGAAAGAAAGTGCACGCGTAATTCATGCACGGATTTATTCCTTGATCATTCTATTTAGCGAATCTACTTGATGCGATGGCGCAAGGACTTCGATGATTTACTTAAAGGCGGAAGAAACGCGCGTATGTTTTTGCTTATACATAGCAGCATCTGCTTTTTGAATTAATGTATCTAGGTTGGTGTCGTCTGAAGGCGCACATATAATAAACCCGTAACTCGCAGACAGTGTATATGGCTTATTAAATTCTTTCTTTTTATCTTCTAGCTGTTCATTAATATTTTGCCACAGCTCGTGTACGTATTCTTCCGTTTGTTCAGGAGCAATTAATAAAAACTCGTCACCTCCGTAGCGAAAGAGCGTATCATTCTTGCTAATATAGCCACCAATTGATTCTGCTATTGTTTTAATAAGCCAGTCGCCTTCTCTATGACCGTATTGATCATTTACTAGTTTTAAAGAATTAATATCGATAAAACATAATAGAAAAGATGTATGATTGGTTTTAGCTCTCAGCAGTTCCAGCTGCAGTTTTTCCATTCCGCTTCTTCGATTTAAAATTCCGGTTAGCATATCAGTTGAAGCGTGCAAGCTCAATTCATGCTCAACCGCTTTTAAATCGGTTATATCGGTAATACCGGCGAGTATGCAGCTTTCGCTTTGATACTCTAGTAATTCATAATTGATCATAACCCACTTAGAATCTCCATGTTCACGTGCTTCTAGGATGTAGTTTTTTACATATTTCTCTTGTTGAAGACGTTTTAAAATCTCCTTTCGATCTTCATCGGTAGGGTAGATTATAAATCCATCTATTTGGTCAAGATCTTGAGAAGCAAGATTGTAAAAATGAACAGCTTTATTGTTAATGAGCAGCACTTTGTGGTCGGATAATCTCGTTAATAGTAAAGGATAGGGATTAATTTTGAACAGCGTAAAAAAATTACGTTCGCTTTCTTTTAGCTGTAAATGATTCATATATTCTTTGTGACGGTATGTATAAAGAATGTATGAAATAAGTAAAGCGATAGCAACTGCTGCCGTTGTATTGATCTGCTTTGAAATAAGAGAAAAAGAATCCGGTACATATCGTGACAAGCCGTATAATAAAAAAAGATGGTTAGGAATAAAAATAATGCACAGCTGTTTTAATTTCATAGGACATAAAACAGCTGTGGAAATCAAAAGCATCATATATACGTCTACGCGACCTGTGAAAAGCTGACTGTTAATAGTAGAAAGTGCTGCAGCAAATACGTAATAAAATATATAGCCATATACAATGGTGCTTAAGTAGTTAGCAAACCGCTCTTTTCTCTTACTAACATAATAGAAAAATAAATAAAGAGAAGAGAGAGTAAAACTAGTGAAATGAATACCAATTAGTGTATGTCTAAACTGAGATGTCCCCGCATGTTGAAGTAAAGAAAATCCTATATAAATATAAATAGGGTAGGAAACTACAAGAGCAAGTGAAACTAGCTTGACTCTCTGTTGAAGCATTTCTGCATTCGTTTTATCGAACATTTTACCTTCATTAACTTCTCTTCCTGAAGGAAAACGAAATTTCTTCAAAAAGGAGAAAGGTAAAAGCGAAAGAAGAAATGACATGACCATCATCTCCATATCTTTTTTAGGTATTTTAGCATGTTTGTATAAGAAAAGACATGAATTTTTTAGATGAAAATGTCTGCTTTTCCATCGAGAAAAAGCATTAAGAGTTATATGATTAAAGGTGAGGCCAAAGAGCCTCACCTTTTTTATTGAAGTTTATTCGATTCAGCATGCCGTACAAACATGGTTTCATCTTCTACTAATCCGCAAGCTCCGCACTGAATGCGTTTTTGCGGTCCATTATAAGCAGCGTGAAAGGCATCGAGCGTATCGTTTGTGTATTCTTCTACAACGTCTCCGCTTCTTGGATCCATTTTTACAGGTTTAGCATTTTGTTCAATGATATTAAAGCGCGTTCGGTTTGTTTTGCAGCTAGGGCAAAGATAAGGGCTTCCCATTTTTAACATCTCCTTGAAAAATTTACTGTATTAATACCATGTCCGAATCCACCAAAAACATACAAAAACTTATGGTTTTCTATCGAACGTTCATTCGTTAAAATAGAAGCAGGTGATGAAAATGAGAATACGAAAAAACTTACAAGAAGTAATGGATATCTTACAAACCAATCCATCGTATCAGCAAAATATCGTTCATTGGCATACAATCGAAGAGAAAGAAGCTAAAACTGCGCCATTTCCAGCTTCTTTGCATACGAAACTGCGGCAAGCACTTGAGAACCGAGGAATTGGTTCGCTTTATACGCATCAAAAAACAGCGTTTGATTTGGCGACAGCTAAGAAGAATGTTGTGGCTGTGACGCCGACAGCATCGGGGAAAACATTGTGCTACAACTTGCCGGTACTCCAGAGTATTGTGGAGAATGATCAGGCTAGAGCTCTTTATTTGTTTCCAACAAAAGCGCTTGCCCAAGATCAAAAAAGTGAATTAAATGAAATCATTGAAGAAATGGAAGTACCAATCAATAGCTACACGTATGATGGAGATACTCCGGCAAATATCCGTCAAAAGGTGAGAAAAGCAGGTCATATTGTTATTACGAATCCAGACATGCTTCATTCAGCTATTTTACCTCATCATACTAAATGGGTATCACTGTTTGAAAACCTGAAGTACATTGTGATTGATGAACTTCATACGTACCGCGGTGTTTTTGGAAGCCACGTAGCCAACGTTATACGCCGGTTAAAGCGAATTTGCCGCTACTATGGAAGCAATCCTATCTTTATTTGTACATCAGCGACCATCGCTAACCCAAAAGAACTTGCTGAACATTTAACGGGAGCTCATGTTATGTTAGTAGATAACAACGGAGCGCCTAGCGGTCGCAAGCATTTTATTTTTTATAACCCGCCTATTGTGAATAAACCGTTAAACATTAGAAGAAGTGCTACGCTTGAAGTGCGAAATATTGCAGGAGAGTTTTTGAAAAATAAAATTCAAACGATTGTATTTGCACGAAGCCGAGTACGAGTGGAAATTATTTTAACGTATCTGCAGGAGCTCGTAAAAAACCAGCTTCAAAATAAGTCTATTCAAGGGTACCGCGGAGGATATTTGCCGAAGCAGCGACGCGAAATAGAAAGAGGACTTCGAGAGGGCAGTATTTACGGGGTAGTCAGTACGAATGCTTTAGAGCTAGGAGTGGATATCGGGCAGCTGCAGGTGTGTGTGATGACAGGTTATCCAGGCACGGTTGCAAGTGCTTGGCAGCAAGCAGGACGAGCAGGGAGACGTCATGGAGAAGCCGTCATTGTGATGGTCGCAAGTTCAAGTCCGCTTGATCAGTATATGATTCAGCATCCGGATTACTTTTTTAGCAGAAATCCAGAAACAGCTCGAATTAATCCTGATAATCTTGTTATTTTAGTCGATCATTTAAAATGTGCGTCCTATGAGCTACCGTTTAAGCAGGGAGAAACATTTGATGGGGTAGAAATTGAAGACGTGCTGGAGTTTTTGCAAGAAGAGCGAGTGATTCATTTTAGCGGAGACAAATGGTACTGGATGAATGATTCGTTCCCAGCTCATAATATCAGTCTGCGCTCCGCATCCCAAGAAAATGTTGTCATCATTGATCAATCGGACGTTGCAAATGTGAAAGTAATTGGAGAAATGGATCGCTTTAGTGCCATGACGCTTCTTCATGATGAGGCGATTTACTTGCATCAAGGCATTCAGTATCAAGTAGAATACTTGGACTGGGATGAGAAAAAAGCGTATGTTCGTGAAGTCGATGTAGACTATTTCACCGATGCAAACTTAGCGGTTAACTTAAAGGTTCTAGAAGCTGATAAAGAGCGACTGGAAGGAACATATTCAATCGGTTATGGCGATGTAATGGTCAGCGCCATGGCTACGATATTTAAAAAAATAAAGTTTGAGACGCATGAAAACATAGGGTCAGGTCCCATTTCACTTCCGGAAGAAGAGCTTCATACAAATGCCGTGTGGCTAAGCTTTGAAAAAGAACAGTTTTACGAATCTGAAGAACGATTGGAACAAGCGCTCATTTCTGTGGCAAATGCCCTTCAGTCAATTGCACCGCTTATGGTGATGTGCGATCCGTCTGATTTACATGTAGTTCCTCAGATAAAAGCGGTGCACAACGAACAGCCGACTATCTTCTTATATGATCGATACCCGGGAGGCATTGGGCTAAGTGATAAAGTATACGAACAAATGAATGATGTGCTAAATCAAGCCAATCAATTAATTGTAAATTGTTCTTGCGAAAGCGGCTGTCCCTCTTGTATCGGTATGGAAGCACAGGGAGAACACGCAAAAGGCGATGCGCTCGTGCTGCTACAACAACTGCAAAGTAGGTGAACTCTTGTCTTTTAAAAATAAATTAAACCGTATGAAAAAGCATCTTCATGTTACAGAAGCAAAGCCGCCGGTTGAAAGTAACCCGCAGCCACCTAAAAGCGAGTCTATTCCCTATGAGCAGGAATGGGAGGGAAATCACGCTGTGCCTTACTTTGCCGAAGACAGCTACTGTATGATTAGAGAAGTGGTTTACCCGCTCGACTACAAGCATGGACATTATGAATTTAATGAGCTGAAAAAAGTAGTGGAAGTATGGAATCGGTCTACAGTTGCTCATCCGCTTTCATCAAAAGGCCACACTTATTCAGATTTATTTTTCTTTGATACGGAAACGACAGGGCTTAGTACAGGTACGGGAACGACTATCTTTTTGCTAGGGTATGCAAGGGTGCTAAAAGATTCTGTCGTTTTTCGTCAGCATATATTAACGGAGCCAAGTGGAGAAGTAGCATTTTACGAAAGTTTTTTAAAAGAAGTAGACTATACGACGCTTGTGACTTATAATGGGAAATCTTTCGATTGGCCTCACGTGAAGACTCGCCATACGCTATTGAGAGATCATTTGCCCAAGCTGCCTAAGTTCGGTCACTTTGATTTACTGCATGCGTCAAGAAGGCTGTGGAAACACAAAATGAATTCGGTTAAGCTTGCGAATGTCGAAAAAGAAATACTTGGAATTGAACGAGTTGATGATATTCCAGGTTTTTTAGCTCCCATGATTTATTTTGATTTTATTGAAACGAAAAATCCAAGAGGCTTATTCGACATTATGAAACATAATGAACATGATATTTTATCGCTTATTACCTTATACATTCATTTATCAAAGCATCTCCTTACTAGTGAGGAGTTTACAGAAAAAGAAACATACGAAGTAGCAAGGTGGTATGAGCAATTAGGGGAGAACAAGCACGCTTTCTCTCTTTATCAGGGCGTAGCGGAAAAAGAAAAAGAAGAGCATGAAAAAGCTCAGCTAGCGATGGCTTATCATTATAAAAAAGAGAAGAGTTGGAAAGAGGCAGTGGACATGTTTGAACCCTTGGTTCAAACATGTGAAGGTGACGTCGCTATAGAAGCATTGGTTGAGCTAGCTAAAATTTATGAGCATCGTCTCAAAGATGTTCATCAAGCACTTCTATATACTGAGCTAGCCTCGGAGAAGTGGAATCAACTCAGAGGAATGACTAAAAAAACGTCGAAGGAAGCGCTTGAAAAAAGACTTCTTAGACTAAAAAATAAATCAGCTAAAGCATAGACTTCAGCTGATTTATTTTAAAAAATTCAGAATTATTATTCTTTTGTTTTTGTGGAGGTTTTATATTGTTCTATTTTTCAGTCATTGATAAAATTAGTCAATGTAAGACGTATTCTTACAGCTTAAAAACAGAACTTTGGTGAGATGGAGAGAGGCCTCATGAAAAATGTGATTTTAGTATCATTTTTCGCATTAATTTGTTTAACAGTAATTGTCTTAAGCAGTTTGAAAAATTCGTATAACTCCTTTATGTAGGTCAAAAATAGGTGTTTGTCTTAGTACATGTACACTGCCCTTCACATATTGTAATAGTGTAATAACTAAACAGTGAAAGGGGAAAAAGGATATGTATCCAAGACCAACAAAATGTATGCCACCAATTGTGCATCCAACAAAATGCTGCACGCAGTTTACTTCTCAGGAGGTAGTTGTACCTCACATTCATCCAAGTCATAATACATTGGTGAACCATACAAACGTGAAGCACGTGCATTACTTCCCGCAAACGCAATCTGTTGTAAATGAAACTTCAAACCAACAGTTTTTTGGCGGCGCGCAGCAATATCCAACTCAAGTAGGAGGAGCAGGCTATCCAGGTCAAATGGGAGGCTACCCGGGTCAAGTAGCAGGTGCTGGTTATCCAGGTCAAATGGGAGGCTATCCAGGCCAAGTAGCAGGTGCTGGTTATCCAGGTCAAATGGGAGGCTATCCAGGTCAAGTGGCAGGAGCAGGCTACCCAGGTCAAGTAGCAGGTGCTAGTTATCCGGGACACAAAGGTTGCGGCCAAGGAAGCTGTCATACAAAAGGCGCGCATCAAGGACCTAATTCAGGGTATTTTAGATAATGTACGTTAATAGGAGCTGATTACATCAGTTCCTATTCTATTTTGTTACAAAGGAGTTATATAATGAAGGTGCTAACGGTTACTGGTTATAAGCCATTCGAACTTGGAATTTTTAATGAAAAACATCAAGGCATTACATACATAAAAAAAGCGCTCCATAAAAAATTACAGGAATTAGTAGAGGATGGATTAGAATGGGTATTGATTAGTGGCCAGCTAGGAGTAGAAATTTGGGCAGCAGAAGTGGTATTTGATCTGCAGCTCGATTATCCCGAGCTTCAGTTAGCTATTTTAACCCCATTTTTGGAGCAAGAAGAAAAATGGAATGAAGTCAATAAAGAATTGTATGAATTTGTCTTAAGTCAAGCAGATTATGTAGATAGCATTACAAAAAAGAAATATGAAAGTCCAGCACAGTTTCGGTTGAAAAATCAATTTTTAGTAGAAAAAAGTGAAGGTATTTGTTTAGTTTACGACGAAGAGCACGAAGGAAGTCCTAAATATATGTTAGAAACGGCTAAAAAACGAGCTGAACGAGAAGAATACCCTATTATAATGGTGACGTCTCACGACTTACAGGATATCGTGGATGAAGAAAAATTTTCGTCTTTTTGACGTCACTTGGCGAAACATTTTAAAAGATAAATTGACATTTGAAGCTATTTTTGAAAAAATGAATTATAATAAAGATAAGGTTTATCGTATTCGAGGTGATAGAGATGTTAGCTGATAAAATCCGTTTAACGGCCAAAGAAATTTTAGAAAAAGAATTTAAAACAGGCATGAGAGGCTATAATCAAGAAGAAGTAGATAAGTATCTAGATTCTGTGATTAAAGATTATGAAGCATTTCATGAAGAAATTGAAGCATTACAAACTGAAAATTTACGCTTAAAAAAGCAAGTAGAAGAGTTATCTAAAAAGCCGCAACAACCTTCGTTTACCCCGCCTCCGGCTCAACAGCAGCAGCAAGCGGGTACGACAAACTTTGATATTTTAAAACGTTTGTCGAACTTAGAAAAACATGTGTTTGGAAGTAAATTATACGAATAACCTAAAAATAGGAGTTGCATTCAACTCCTATTTTTATTATACTAAGGAAAGTCGTTATCAATAACGTTCGGGTAATTGCTGCATCACATATGAGGATGTAGAGGAAAGTCCATGCTCGCACAGACTGCGATGTCTGTAGTGTTCGTGCCTAGCGAAGTCATAAGCTAGGGTAGCTGTTAAAAGCTAACGGCGGGGAAAAAGCCTAAGTCTTTTTAAGATATGGTTTGACTACTCTGAAAGTGCCACAGTGACGAAGTCTTATCAGAAATGGTAAGAGTGGAACGAGGTAAACCCCTCGAGCGAGAAACCCAAATAATGGTAGGGGAACTTTCTGGAAGGAACTGAACGGAAGGAAGGACAAAATGGTTACATTTTGTAGATAGATAATTGCCACCGGAGTACGAGGTAGCTAGCCGCTTGCAGTACAATGGTACAAAACATGGCTTACAGAACGTTATTGAAAAGCAATCGACACTTGTTGTTATACACTATATTTTAATCCAACCCAGCTCTTCGTATAACGGAAGAGCTTTTTTTATGTCAAAATGACAGCTTATCATAAGCTGTCATTTTTTTTGTACAATCAGACTGAGCTTGTTGTCAGCCTCAGGTCTTAGGAGAAAATAAAGCTCTAGCTCGTTTTGAAAAAACGTCATAATCCTTAAACTAAGTATATAGATAAGCGAAAGGAGGAAACAAAATGAAAAAAGTTGGTTTGTTTTTGATTGGAGCGGTAGCTGCTATCGTTCTTCTTGCAAATGCTGGTCCTATGGTAGGACTTGCACTTGGCTTGGTTATTTTGTACGTAGCATTTAAAGGGTTTGTTAAAGCAGAGACCCCCTTTAAAAAATGGCTCTGGGGGTTTATTGGTGTTGTCGTACTCTTAACAACCGTTTCAAACCTTCCGGCCCTTGCTGGTATCATCGCAGCAGTAGTACTTTACATTGTATATAAAAAGTGGAACAGCAGCAGCCCTATAAAAACGGAAAAAGAAGATCCGTTTAAGCACTTTGAACGTCAGTGGGCTGACTTAAATCAAAAATAATAAAATTTCACTTTATTATCTAAGGAGATGAACAAAATGAGAAACTTATTTACTCGAATGAAAGAAACGATTTCTGCAGACCTTCATCAATTACTAGATCACAAAGAACAAAAAAATCCAATTGCTGCGTTAAATCACTATTTGCGTCAATGCGAGCAGGAGACCGAAAAGGTAAGGCAGCTTGTTGAGCGACAGCACACGTTAAAAGAACAGTTTAATCGCGAATACCATCTGGCCCTTGACATGATGAAAAAACGTCATGAGCAAGCACAAGTGGCACAAGCGGCTGAAGAAGCGGAATTACATGAATTTATTTTAAAAGAGCATGCTCACTACGAAGAGAGAGCAAAGCGTGTAAAAGAATCTTATGAAGATGCATCCAAGCAGTTAGAAGAGCTTGAACAAAAGTATGAAGAAATGAAGCATAAGGTAAAAGATATGCATATTCGCCGTATGGAACTAATGGGGCGCGAAAATATTGCTCGTGCGCACCATCGTATGAATTCAGTAATGAAAACAGAAGCATCTTATACGTCCTACAGCCAGTTTGACGAAATGGAAACATATATTGACCAGCTTGAAAATCAAATTAATACAAATTACTATAGACAAACGGTAGACAGCAAGATTGCTGAATTAGAAAAAAGAGTAAAATCATCGTAAAAAATCAGTGTTTCTGCATAAAACATGGTATTCTAAAAAAGGCGTAGGTTTCTGCGTCTTTTTAAGGTGAGAGAATAGCTACCTGCAGCATCCAAAGAACGCTATGTCATCTACGAGGAGAAAGGAGAGAGAGCTGTGCAAAGCGTAAACAAAACAGAATCTCTTATGTTCATTTTTATCTGCAGTTTATTTGTCCTGTTTATTGAAATTATGTTTTTTCACAGCGGCTTGATCTTTTCTGTATTAATTGCCGGTGCGTTCATGTATATTGGGCGAAAAAAAATGAGAAGAAAACTAGGGCGCATTTTATTTTGGATTGGCGTTATTGGACTTGTGTTGAATATATTTAATACGGTTGCCTTTAAGTTTTTAGTTATTGCTCTTTTTCTGTATTTTTTACTTAGATTTATTCAATCAAGAAAGCATCCGGTTGAATTCAGACCAACTGACGAATTTACACAGCAGCCAAACCAAAGTTTGGTGCAGGTCCGGCCGGTTTTGACGAATAAACTTCTTGGCAGTCAAAGAACCGAAGATTCCGTATACGAATGGGATGATATTAATATTCAAAGCGTATGGGGAGACATTGTGATTGATTTAAGCAATACTGTTCTGCCAAAAGGCGATGCGGTTATCTTTATTCGACAAGTGTTTGGAAATATTAAAGTGCTCATTCCTTACGAAACGGAAGTATCTGTGAATCATTCTAAACTAGCAGGAAACGTAACGGTTTTTGGTCATCAGCGCGGCTTTTCGTTCAATGAAAATTTGTCTATCAAAACAGAGGAATTTGATCAATCTGCTCATAGGGTGAAGATTGTTACAACTGTTGTGATTGGAGATTTAGAGGTGCAAAGGATATGAGTATTCTTCAACGGCAGTTATTATGGGGGATTTTCTTAAGTTTTTTTGTATTTGTATCCGTGCTCCTTACCGTGTTTTTTGCATATCCTGTTTTTCAACTTAGCGACTTATGGAAAACAAGCGTATTTGGCATGCCTTTTGTGCTGTTTTCCTTCAGTTTAAGCCTTACGATTGGAAGCGTGATTGGAGGAATTATGGGGTTTATGTGGAGACAGCAGTGGACATATGTTGAAAATCGATTATATGAAATAGAAAATGGCCAACGGCATATGTCGGCAAATGAATCGCTTATTCAAGAAACGTCTCGAATTATAAGCCGTTTAAACAAAGTAGATCATAAAATGATTCTTCAAGCACAGCAATCTCAAAAGATGGCAACGGAAAAAGTAGAAAATCAGCAAAAACAAGTGCAAGAAATTGTTTCTCAGGAACGAAATCGGCTTGCTAGAGAACTGCATGACTCCGTTAGTCAGCAGCTATTTGCTGCTTCGATGCTTATGTCCGCTATTACGGAATCCAATCTTACGCTACAAGACTCTGAAGCTAAGCAATTAAAGATGGTTGAAAAAATGATTAATCAATCACAGCTTGAAATGAGGGCTTTGCTTCTTCATCTTCGTCCTGCAGCATTAAAAGGAAAATCGCTACAGGCTGGAATGAAAGAATTGATGAATGAGCTTGCTCAAAAAGTACCGCTTGAATTAAATTGGAAAATAGAGGGGTTTGAACTTGATAAAGGCATTGAAGACCACTTGTTTAGAATTTTGCAAGAATCCGTATCAAATACGCTGCGTCATGCAAATGCAACAGCTTTAGATGTGCTGCTGATTAAACGTGACTTTTCCATTATTTTACGTATTGTTGATAACGGAGTTGGTTTTGATGTAGAAAAGGAAAAAGTCGGATCGTACGGCCTGCAAAATATGTATGAACGCGCAGTTGAAATTGGAGGCATATTAAAAATTATTAGTTTGCCCGACAAAGGAACAAAGCTAGAAGTAAAAGTACCGTTAGTAGAAAGAGAGGAGAAGCAAAATGATTAATGTACTGTTAGTGGATGACCATGAAATGGTTCGTATTGGCGTAGGAGCGTATTTGTCGGCTCAGCCAGACATTCATGTGATAGCTGAAGCAGCAAATGGCCAACAGGCCGTTGAATTAGGGCTTCAGCTGCGCCCGGATATTATTTTAATGGATTTAGTTATGGAAGAAATGGACGGGATTGAAGCAACAAAACAACTTATTAAGCAGTGGCCAGAAGCGAAAGTGATTATCGTCACTAGCTTTCTAGATGACGAAAAAGTATATCCCGCTCTAGAGGCAGGGGCAACAAGCTACTTATTAAAAACGTCTAAAGCAGGAGAAATTGCAGCTGCTATTCGCCGTACATATGAGGGGCAATCTGTATTAGAGCCTGAAGTAACCGGTAAAATGATGTCTAAAATGAGAAAACCGTCTTTACCTCATGAAGAACTGACAGCTCGTGAAATGGAAATTTTGCTTTTAATGACACAGGGAAAAACAAATCAAGAGATTGCAGATGAATTATTTATTGCGCTAAAGACGGTAAAAACACATGTGAGCAATTTATTAAGTAAGCTGGATGTACAGGACCGGACTCAAGCTGTCATCTATGCCTTTAAACACAAATTAGCGCAGTGAGAATCGTTATTCAAAAGAGAATAACGATTTTTTTTGTGAAAAACCTATTTTTTTGCATGTATTCATTATAAAATAGCGATATGCGTAAATGCGAACGCTTACGTAAAAGCACTATTTTGAGGGGTTGAGCACATGGAAAAGAAATGGTGGAAAGAAGCTGTTGCGTATCAAATCTACCCGCGAAGCTTCATGGATTCAAATGGCGATGGAATTGGTGACATTCAAGGGGTTATTTCAAAATTAGACTATTTATCTGATCTTGGAATTGATGTCATTTGGATTTGCCCGATTTATCAGTCTCCTAACGATGATAATGGCTACGATATCAGTGATTATAAAGATATTATGAAAGATTTCGGAACAATGGAAGACTTTGATGAGCTGCTAGATGAAGTTCACCATCGCGGAATGAAGCTGATTATGGATTTAGTTATTAATCATACTTCAGATGAACACCCTTGGTTTTTAGAATCTAGGTCTTCTAAAGAGAATCCATATCGTGATTATTATATTTGGCACGAAGGTAAAGATGGAAAAGAGCCAAACAACTGGGAATCTATTTTTAGCGGATCGGCTTGGGAGCTTGATGAAAAGACAAAAGAATATTACATGCACGTATTTTCTAAAAAACAGCCTGATTTAAACTGGGAAAACGAAAAAGTACGTCATGAACTTTATGAAATGGTTAACTGGTGGTTAGATAAAGGAATTGACGGCTTTCGTGTAGATGCTATTTCGCATATTAAAAAAGTGGCCGGCTTCCCAGATCTACCGAACCCTGAAAAGCTAGATTATGTGCCATCGTTTGAGGGGCATATGAATCGACCGGGAATTCAAGAACATTTAAAAGAGCTAAAAGAAAATACGTTTGCCAAATACGATATTATGACGGTTGGAGAGGCAAATGGTGTAACATCGGACAGCGCAGATGAGTGGGTAGCTGAAGATGGCGGAAACTTCAATATGATTTTTCAGTTCGAGCATATGGGACTGTGGGATAAAGGTGAAGAAAAACCGCTTGATTTAATCGAGTTAAAAACGATTTTAACTAATTGGCAAAATGGTTTAGAAAAAATCAACGGCTGGAACGCTTTATATTTAGAAAATCATGACCAAATTCGTTCTGTAAATAAATTCGGCAGCACAGCTTACCGAGTGGAAAGTGCAAAGTGCTTAGCTGCACTATACTTTTTAATGAAAGGAACACCGTTTATTTATCAAGGACAAGAACTTGGAATGACCAATGTTAAGTTCGATTCTATTGACGATTATGATGATGTTGGTATGATTAACTACTACCGTATTCAGCGTGAAAAAGGCGATTCACATGACGAGATTATGAAAGTTATTTGGGAAACAGGCCGCGATAATTCAAGAACGCCAATGCAGTGGAACACAGAAAGAAATGCAGGATTTTCTACTGGTACCCCTTGGATGAAGGTAAATCCAAATTACGTAGATATTAACGTAGAAGAGCAGAAAAGTGATAAGGATTCGGTACTGAATTTTTACAAACAGCTCATTAAAATTAGAAAACAGCATGATGTGCTGGTGTATGGAACTTATAAGCTGCTCGCAGAAGAAGATTCTGCTATTTACGCGTATACGCGAACATTAGAAGGTGAAACCGCTGTTGTTATCTGTAATATGTCACCGAATAATCAAACGTTCGAGTTTCCTTCACAGAGCTCATTTGCAAACAGAGAAGTGCTGATTCATAATTATCCGTTGGATACAAACGAAACGCTTGAAAAATGTACGCTGCGTCCATATGAAACACGTGTATACTTACTTTCATAAACAAGTTGAGCAACCGATTGCGCAATTATAAAATGAAAATCTTTTAAAAACACATTTATATGCGACATAGGTGAAGAAACTGCTGGCTCTATCAAGAGCCAGCAGTTTTTGCATTTTAATAAAAAGACGGAGAAAGCTTTGACTACGGCGCATGTATATGGTACTTTTACACTTAGTGTAGATAATTAGAAACAAAATGAGGTTGAAAAATGGCGAAATATAAAATTATTGCAACAGCAGCAATGGGAATTGAAGCACTGGTCGCTAAAGAAGTGCGTGCTTTAGGATATGAATGTGAAGTAGACAATGGCAAGGTTATCTTTGAAGGAGACGAGCTCGCAATTGCTCGCTGCAATTTATGGCTTCGTACAGCAGATCGAATTAAAGTGCAGGTTGGACAGTTCAAAGCTCGTACGTTTGATGAGCTTTTTGAACAAACAAAAGCATTAAACTGGGGTGATTATTTACCGGTCGATGCACAGTTTCCTGTGTCGGGAAAATCGGTTAAATCTAAATTGTTCAGTGTATCAGATTGTCAAAGCATCGTGAAAAAAGCTATTGTTGACAGCATGAAAAAACATTATAACAAAACAACAGGCTGGCTCGAAGAAACGGGCTCAACGTTTAAAATTGAAGTAGCGCTATTAAAAGATGTTGCTACATTAACAATTGACGCAAGCGGTGCGGGACTTCATAAGCGCGGTTACCGCGTTGGGCAAGGGGAAGCTCCTTTAAAAGAAACGCTGGCAGCGGCTCTAATTATGCTAACGCCGTGGAATGCGAATCGTCCGTTTGTCGATGTTTTTTGCGGTTCTGGTACAATTGCTATCGAAGCAGCGCTTATAGGTCAAAATATTGCACCAGGATTTAATCGTGACTTCTTATCAGAAGAATGGCCATGGATGTCAGCAAATATTTGGGACAAAGCGCGCGAAGAAGCAGAAGACTTAGCGAACTACGACCAAGTGCTAGATATTGCTGGTCATGATATTGACCATCGTATGGTAAAAGTAGCGGAGCAAAATGCATTTGAAGCTGGACTTGGAGATTTAATTCAATTTAAGCAAATGCAAGTGCGCGATTTTACGACGCCGAAAGAATATGGAATCATTATTGGTAATCCTCCGTACGGCGAACGTTTAAGCGATCGTCCTTCTGTTGAAAAAATGTACGCTGAAATGGGCGAAGCGTTCTCTAAGCTTGATACGTGGTCGATTTATATGCTTACATCTCATGAACAGTTTGAGCAGTACTACGGTAAAAAAGCGACGAAAAAACGCAAATTATTTAACGGATTTATTAAAACAGATTACTATCAGTACTGGGGACCTCGTCCTCCACGCAACGACCAATAATAAAAAGCCAAGCGGTGTAAAAACCGCTTGGCTTTTTTACGTTATTTCTTTTTTAAACCGCGATAAGCTAGCATTCCAAACATGCCTATCCCGAGCACGACAATTAATAAAATAAACCAAAACGTGGCATTAAGCAGGTATTTATATAGTCCGTCATAATAATCATGCATGTACTCACCCCATTATGTTTTTTTATAGTATGGGCGAGTAGCAGGGCAATATATGTATTCATTTCTTTTCAATAGCAGGCTTAAAACGAGAAATGATTAGCTTATTTCTAACATATTTACGAAAGGGAAATCTCATACTAAAACCTAAGAGGTGATAAAATGAGAAAAAATCGATCAGCACGGATTTTTGGCGGGATGATGCTTCTTTCATGGTTAACCATCCCTTTTATAGGACGACAGCATATTAAGCGTTATTTATCATCTACTATGTTTATTTCCTTTTTGATTATGGTTGAAAGCTATATTGCTGAAAAAAAGAAGTGGTGGATATTCCCTAATCCTCCTCATCCATATCTAACAGGTGAAGCTGCTTTACTTTTAGGTCCATTTTTAGCAGGTTCTTTATGGATTAAAAAGTTCACATATGGCCATTTTGGAAGGTATATGTTATTGAATGCAATCGTAGATACATTTTTTGTTTATCCTTTTCAACGAGCTATGAGCCGTGCAAAGCTTTTTAGGGTAGGCACATTTAAAGAGTACCATTTGCTAGGTATCTTTCTGTTGAAAGCTGCTTTAATGTACATTTACCAACATATGGTAGTAGAGAAACCGAAACCTCAGCGTGCTTTAAAAAATAATCCTATAGAATAAAGGCGCAGGCAGGGAATCGTGATTTTCTTGCCTGCTATTTTAATGCTCCAGATGTCATTCCTGAAATGAAATGTTTTTGCAAAAACACGTACGCAATCAATAATGGAATAGAAGAAAGAACGACTGCTGAAAACAGCATAGGGTAATTAGTCAGAAATTCCCCTTGAAAGTCCAATAGTGCAATAGGCAGCGTTTTTACTTCTTTAGATTTTAATAATAGCAAAGGGAATAACAGATCATTCCACACAATCACAAACGAAAAAATTCCTACTGTAGCCATTGATGGTATTGAGAGTCGAAGAGCGATTTTTGAATATATTTTCCACTCTGACGCTCCGTCCATGCGAGCAGCTTCGAATAGTTCCCTTGGCAAAGTTTTCATAAACCCCGTGATAATAAGCACACCGATGGGAAGCAAAAAACTTATGGAGACGATAATGACGCCTGTTAGCGTATTGACGAGCCCAAGCTTATTCATCAGTAAAAAGACAGGAATCATATTGACTTGAGTAGGGACGATCATTCCGCAAACAAAAAAGCCGTATACAATCCATCCAAGCTTTTGAGGTAGCTGAATAATGGCGTAAGCAATCATGCTTGAAAACCATAGAATAAAAAACGTGCTAAACACGGTAACAATCACGCTGTTTTTAATATAGCCAAAGATGGGTTCATTGACGAGCAGCTGTTTATAATTTTCAATATTCCAGCCTGCTGGTAATCCGATTGGGTTGCTGTAAAGTTCAGGCGTTGTTTTAAAGGTTGTTAATAGAACCAAGCTTAAGGGCAACAGAATGATTAAACCGTATATCCCTAAAATCAGTTGTCTGAATGGATTTTGTTTCATAAAAGAATCTCCTTTTACATTTTGGTCAAGCGAAGTACGCGAAATTGAAGAAACGTTAAAAGAGCAATTACAATCATAAATACAACGGAAATGGGAGAGGCATAGCCGAAACGAAAATTAATAAAAGCTTCGTGATAAAGAAGTGTCGAAAGAATTTCAGTTGAGTTGGAGGGACCTCCATTTGTCATTGCAATGATTAAATCAAATGCTTTAAAACTTTGTATGGTCGTATACGCCACAACCATTGTCGTAGCTGGAGCTAAAAGAGGCCACGTAATGCGCTTGAATTTTTGCCATCTTGTTGCTCCATCAATACTAGCAGCCTCATATAACTCACTGGGAATAGCTTGAATTCCAGCTACAAAAATAATAAGCATTTGACCAGTATGTGCCCAAAATTGTACAAAAGCCAAGCTGTAAATGGCAATATGTCCATTTCCAATCCAAGACTGGGTCCAATGCTCAAGGCCTATTTTACTTAAAAATAGGTTAACTCCTCCAATGTTGGGGTCATACATAAAGTTCCACGTGAACGCAATCGACACGGACGAAATAATCGTCGGTACAAAAAAGAGTGAGCGATAAAATGTATTCCATGCAGAATTTTTATAAAGTAAGAGTGCAAAGCCTAAGCTCAATAACGTTTGAAAGATCAGCACGCCAATTGTGAACTTTAAGTTGTTTGTAAGAGACTGTGTAAAAATAGCATCGTTTGTTAAAATTTCTTTGAAGTTTTGAAACCCTACAAATGAGAATTCAGAAGACAATCCATTCCAATCAGTTGTGCTTAAAAATAACGCAGAAAGCGTTGGCAATGCAAAGAAAACAGTATATATGACAAAACCAGGAAGTAAAAATAACCATAGATGTTTGCTTTTAGAGATATTTTTAAATGAAAAGAGAGGAAAAGAGAACGAAGGGGTTCTCTTTTCTTCTTCTTGAATAGACGTATTAGTTTTTAGCGACACGTTCTACCTCTCCTTGTGCTTTTTCAGCAGCTTTTTTCGCTGACATACCGGATAGTACGTCCTGTACAGATGTTTCAACAGCTTTTGATACGCGCTCATTTAAAATGGTGAATCGAGGTTGGAAGACCGTTTTTTTGTCTTTCCACTTTGCGCTTTCTTTGAGTTCAGGTGAATCATATTTCACGTCTTTGACCGTTAATAACTGGCCAGTAGCATTTGCGTACTCAGAAGAAACCTTTGGATCTGCAAGGAAAGTTAAAAATTTCTTAGCAGCTTCTTTGTGTTTTGATTTTTCAGCAACACCTAATAAGAATGTTGTGGTATGAACCCCTTCGTATTTTGCTTTATCTTGATCCACTGTAATCGGTGCAAGCAAACCTTGATCAATCTTTGGATTTTGCTGTTTGACTGTAGCCATCATATAAGAACCTTGAGCAAGCATTGCGCCTTTTTCCTGAGCAAAAAGTGCTGCAGCACTTTCTTTTTTCGTACCAAGAGCATCTTTTTGGAAGTATCCTTTGTCATTTAATTCTTTAATTTGAGATAGTGTTTTGACAAACCATTCATCAGTTAGCTTGCGCTTGCCCGTTTCTACTTCGTGAAGGGCGTTGTTTGTAGGTTCGTTATTCATAATCATTGGGTTAATAAATTGAGAAGGACTTACGTCTCCTGAAAATAAAATCGGCGTGTACCCATTTTTCTTTAATGTTTCAGCTGTTTTTAAAAAGCTATTCCAGTCTTTAGGAACATCTAAGTTTAGTTTTTTAAAAATGCCTTTGTTATAGACAGGGATGTTATAGACCAGCTGATAAGGAAGAGCATATTGCGTACTATCCGCTTTACCCGCTTGGATTAGCTTTTCGTCAAATTTGCTCAGTAAGTTTTGGTCGTCCAGCTTTGCAAAACCGTTTGCTTTGCGAATCGTTTCAAATTGACTTCCTGGAAAACTAGCGAATACATCGATGCCTTCTCCAGATAGTAGAGATCCTTGAATTTGTGATTGATATGAATCAGAAGGAAAGACGGTCATCTCTACATGAATATTTGGGTTTTTCTTTTCAAATTGCTCAATGATAGAATCAAAGGCCTTCGTATCTTCTCCTCGCCAATGCGTAAAGTTAATGGTTACTTTTTTAGAAGAATCGCTGCTGTCGCCGCTTGTTGAACTGTTTTTACCGCAGCCCGCGATGATTACGGTGAGCATTGCTAACAAAATTAATAATTTTTTCATTTTAGTTCCCCCATTTATAGAATTCTCTTTAGATAGTTATTGGTCAATTTTGATACGGTTGGTAGATGCTTGGTCAAAGAAATGAGCATGATTCATTTGAAAATGAAACGGAAAGTGCTGATGAACTTGAATATGTTCATCCCCAGGGATTTTAGCCACAAAGAGCTGCTCTCCTAAACTGCTGTATAGTATGTACTCTGCTCCTAATAACTCAGACACATCTACCGGTAATGAAATATGAGGAGCATAAGAAGAAGCGCGCGTAATATGCTCGGGTCGAATTCCTACAGTAATGAATTGATTATTGTAGCCTTTTTCATGTAACGAATGCATTTGATTTTCTGTCAGTTGAAACTCATGTTCACTGATGTGCAGTTTGCTGTTCACTACTTTTCCTGTGAAAAAGTTCATTCCCGGTGAGCCTATAAAACTGGCTACAAACGTATTCTCTGGAGCATTATACACTTGCATAGGTGAACCTATTTGCTGAATTTTTCCGTCTTTCATAACTACGATTCTGCTTGCCATCGTCATGGCTTCTGTTTGATCGTGCGTTACATAAATAATGGTCGTCTGCAGCCTCTGATGAAGCTTACTGATTTCAGCACGCATTTGTACGCGAAGCTTCGCATCAAGATTAGACAAAGGCTCATCCATTAAAAAAATTTGGGCATTCCGTACAATGGCTCTTCCTAAAGCCACCCGCTGACGCTGACCTCCTGATAATGCTTTTGGCTTGCGTTTTAAATAGGGTTCTAAGTCCAAGATACGAGCCGCTTCACGAACGCGCTCATCAATTTCTTGTTTAGGGACTTTGCGGAGCTGTAAGCCAAATGCCATGTTGTCGTAAACAGTTAAATGAGGGTAAAGCGCGTAGTTTTGAAACACCATTGCAATATCCCGGTCCTTAGAAGGTAAATCGTTTGCACGATCTCCATTAATAAGCAAATCTCCTTCTGTTATCGATTCGAGGCCGGCGATCATTCGAAGGGTAGTGGATTTACCGCACCCTGAAGGTCCTACAAATACAATAAATTCTTTGTCTTGAATATGAAGATTGAAATTATCAACTGCAAGACTATCTTTTCCGTATTTTTTATACACATGCTGTAACTGCAGTTCTGCCATTTTTTCTCCTTTCAGCAGGCTTTTAAAAAATAAAAGCCTCTAATTGCACAGACGGATTGTACGTGTATCTGGCAATTAGAGGCTATCGGTTGACCGGTAAGCCTGTAGTATGTAGTTTTGAGTAATTGAATCTGTAAGTAATTTTAAAATATATTATTCCTATATGTCAAGTGAGAATTAAAATATTTTAATAAGTTCGATTATTTTTTTAAATGAAAGAATCCATTTATTAAGCCAGAGATGCTGGTTTTGAGAATAAAATAAACAGCTGGTGTATAGAATGATAGTATTCACTTTTATAGTAAGCACTACAGAGAGAGGATGTTTATAAATGGATAGAAACACGCAGTTCACTATGATTCGTCAAGCGTTGGAAAACAGCTATCATTTAATGCAGCAGGGAATAGAAGTTAGCGGAGAGACGCTTACTCAGTTGGAACAAGCAAAAGCCGAGTATGAAGCGGCCTTTTTATTGTCTCAGTCCACGGATTCCAAATTCCGCTGTAATTAATTTTTTAATAGCACTTATTCCGTTTGCGTTCTATACACCCAGCTTTTATATAAAAAGGTTCTGTCCTTACAGGCAGAACTTTTTTATGTTCAGCTCTTTTTATTGACATTTTAGATAAAGTAGTCAATAATTAAGTTTTGCTTACATGAGAAATTTACTAGATAAAAAGAAGTGAAGCTAATTTTTATTGATAGATATTTACATAAATAAAGGAGTCAGTATCGATGATGAGAGAGCGGTTGCCTTTTACAATTGAGCGGGATGAAAACTTTTTTGACAAATTAAATGAATGGATAGGTGATGTTTTTTATGATCATCTTCCAGAGGCGGGGTTAGAACTTCGGGATGAACAAATTTTTATGGCTTTTCAAATCGAACGAGCTTTTAAAGAAAAAAATGTAATCTTTGCAGAAGCAGGTGTAGGAACAGGGAAAACCATTGTGTATTTACTGTACGCTATTTGTTATGCAAGGTATATTGGCAAGCCGGCTATTATTGCCTGTGCGGATGAAACATTAATTGAACAGTTAGTAAAAGCCGAAGGAGACATTGCCAAGCTCTCTGGTATTTTAGATATTAACATGGATGTTCGCCTAGCAAAATCTCAAGATCAGTATCTGTGTTTAAAGAAATTAGATGCTGTGACAGCACGAACAGATAATGAAAACATTGAAGAAATTTACGATACGCTTCCTGATTTTGTTCATGATCATAGCGGTATGCAGTCGTTCTATCACTACGGAGACCGTAAAGAATATCCTCATTTAACGGATGAGGAATGGAATCAAATTAACTGGGATACGTTTCAAGACTGCTCTTCCTGTGAGCAGCGTCATAGATGCGGCTTAACGCTTTCACGTGAGCACTATAGAAAAGCGCATGACTTGATTATTTGCTCTCACGATTTTTACATGGAGCACATTTGGACATATGAAGCCCGCAAGCGTGAAGGACAGCTTCCGCTTCTTCCTGAAAGCAGCTGTGTTGTATTTGATGAAGGCCATCTGCTGGAATTTGCTGCACAAAAGGCTTTAACGTATCGCATTCAAGAAGATACGTTAGAAAACTTGTTAACGCGTCTGTTAGAAAATGACGTGCGAGAAGAATTTGCTGTGAAGATCGAGCACGCTATCGATGTGTATGCAATGTTTTTCGACCGTTTAAGTGAAGCAAGCACAGAAATCGTTGGTTCTAGCCGTAAAGAAGTAGCCCGCACAAACGGATTACAAAGTGTAGGAAAAGAACTTTTATCGCTGCTTGAGCATATCGGAAACGAGCTTGTGTTTGAGAGTGAGACTTATACAGTAGACGAATATACGCTGCGAATTGTAGATGAGTACCTAGATCAAATTGATTATTCGCTACGCTTATTTATGGACAACGAAAATGCCATCTACTGGGTGGAAGAAAACAACTGGCAGCTGACGTTGGTTATTATGCCGCAAGCAGTAAAAGACGTCTTAAAAGAACGAGTATTTGCGAAGAAAATACCGTATATTTTCACTTCTGCCACTCTTTCAGATAACCAATCGTTCGATTATTTAGCATATAGCTTAGGAATTGCAAAGCCGCTTTCTTTTTCCGTTGAATCGCCATTTGATTATGATGAGCAAATGAACATTGCGGTAAAAAATGTTTCAGATGATCAAGAAGAAGCGTTTGCTGAAAAATTTGCCTTTGCTGTCACTCAGCTCGAAAAAACGAACGGACGAGCACTTTTATTGTTTAACAGCAAAGAAGAATTAGAGATGTTCAAAGAAGTTTCCAAAGAGTTAGATCAGTACACGTTTTTATTTGAAGGCGATCAAGAGATCAGTAAATTAGTATCTCAGTTCCAAAGAGAAGAAGAAACGATTTTATGCGCTGTTCATTTGTGGGAAGGGTTGGATATTCCTGGACCTTCGCTATCTAATGTAATTATTTGGTCTCTGCCGTATCCGCCAAATGATCCGGTCTTTGAAGCAAAGCGCAATCAAGTAGTTGATCCATTTTGGGATGCAGATATGCCGTATATGCTTCTTCGCTTAAAGCAAGGAGTTGGAAGACTGATTCGCTCTCATAACGATAAGGGTCTAATTACGATCTTTATGCCAAAAAGCACAGATTCAAAAGTGCGTTCAATCATTGAACAAAATGTCCCAACGAAAATAGAAAACGTATAAAAAAGCGCGGTTGTAGCCGCGCTTTTTTATATGTATTAATAGATTGAATATTCAGTTATATACACGCCGTTACTATTATGATAAAATAATTTATGGTGAAATAAGGAAAGTAAGGAGGAAAAACAATGAGAGAAGACATACAGAAAATTGAGAAACAGTTTTATGAATACATGAATAAAATTAAAAGTTATCACGAGGCAATCGGAGTGATGTACTGGGATTTGAGGACGGGTGCTCCAAAAAAAGGGGCGGATCAGCGTTCTGAAGTGATTGGCATGATGTCATCAGAAGCGTTCAATCTTTCTGTTTCTGATGAAATGGCAGGTTTTATTGAGAAATTAACGAACCCTGAGTCGCAGCCTTACATAAACGATATTACGAAAAAAGCAGTGGAAGAATGTAAAAAAGAATATGACTTAAATAAAAAAATTCCTCCACATGAATATAAAGAATACGTTACATTAACTTCAAAAGCTGAGTCGGTTTGGGAAGACGCAAAAGAAAAAACAGATTTTGCTTTATTTCAACCGTACCTCGAAAAAATTGTAGCGTTCAATCAGAAGTTTGTGGATTATTGGGGGTATGAAGGGAACAAATATAACCGTTTACTGGATCTTTTTGAACCGGGGATGACGGTTGAAATTTTAGACGAGGTGTTTGGAAAGCTACGGGAGCATATTGTGCCTCTTGTTCAGCGAATCGCCGGGTCAAATACAAAGCCAAATACGGAATTTTTATTCCGTACTTTCCCAAAAGAAGCGCAAAAGCAATTTAGTCTAGACGTGTTAAAAACACTTGGCTATGATTTTGAAGCGGGGCGCCTTGATGAAACAGTTCATCCTTTTGCTACTGGCTTAAACCCGGGAGATGTGCGCATCACGACTAAATATGCCGAAAACGATTTTCGAACGGCTATTTTTGGAACAATTCACGAATGCGGCCATGCTTTATATGAGCAGAATATTTCAAAGGATCTTGTCGGTACAGTTCTATGTGAAGGTACTTCAATGGGAATTCACGAATCACAGTCGCTGTTTTTTGAGCAGTTTGTCGGTAAAAATAAGGCATTTTGGCAGCATAATTACGACGTACTAAAACAGCATGCGCCGGGGCAATTTGACGATGTAGGTTTAGAAGATTTTTACCGAGGAGTAAATGAGGCAAAACCGTCGCTTATTCGTATTGAAGCAGATGAGTTAACGTACCCTCTTCATATTATGATTCGTTACGAAATTGAAAAAGGATTGATAAACGGGGAGTATAAAGTTGAGGATTTACCGGAAATTTGGAATGAGAAATACGAAGAATATTTAGGAGTTCGTCCAAGTCACGACGGAGAAGGCGTGCTTCAGGACGTACACTGGGCCGGAGGAAGCTTTGGGTACTTCCCTTCCTACGCTCTTGGCTATATGTACGCAGCGCAGTTTAAGCATACCATGTTAAAAGATCTGCCTAATTATGATGAACTCCTCGAAAAAGGAGAAATTTCGCCGATCACAAATTGGCTAACAGAACACATTCATCAGTACGGAAAAATGAAAAAGCCTCTTGAAATTTTAAACGATGTAACGGGAGAAGGCTTAAATGTAGATTATTTAATTCAGTATCTAGAAAAGAAATATGGAGAAATTTATCACGTATAAAAGGCGCTATAAACGAATATTATGTTTTGTATCACAAGTAAATGTTCGAAAATATCATTTTTAGATATTTTCAAATAAAAGATTTGCTGATATAATACAATTAACTCAATAACGCACTCATATAATGACGAGAATATGGCTCGTAAGTATCTACCAAACTACCGTAAATAGTTTGACTATGGGTGAGCGATGAAGTTTGTTTTTCACTTTTGTGCGTAAAAGCTCAAAGACATTGCTCTACTCATATACGAGTGCAGCTATGTTTTTGAGCTTTTTTAATACAAACGTTGGAGGAACGAACTATGAAAGCTTTGCAAAACAAAATTTTAACAGATGGTATCGTATTATCGGACACGGTTTTAAAAGTAGACACATTTTTAAACCACCAAATGGATCCTGTATTGATGAAAGAAATTGGAGAAGAATTTGCTTTGCGTTTTGAAAATGCAGGAATTACGAAGATTTTAACGATTGAATCATCAGGCATTGCTCCAGCGATTATGACCGCATTGAGGCTAAACGTTGAGATGGTGTTTGCTAGAAAAAGAAAGTCTTTAACACTTCAAGACGGACTCATTACATCAAAAGTATATTCATTTACAAAAAAAGAAGAAAATGAAATTTCAGTTGCTGATAAATTTATTCAAGAAGATGACGTGATTTTAATTATTGATGACTTTTTAGCGAACGGCCAAGCTGCATTCGGCTTGATGGATATCGTACAAAAAGCAGGTGCTAAAGTAGGCGGCATTGGTATTGTTATTGAAAAAGCGTTTCAAGATGGAGGAAAACAAATTCGTAAATCAGGCGTTAAAGTAGAATCATTAGCGCGCATTCAGTCTTTATCAAATGGTAAAGTTACATTTGTTGAAGATAAACCAACAGTGGAGGTTTAAGATGAATAAAGGAAAAGTCTTTTCACTTGGTTTGCAGCATGTTTTAGCTATGTACGGAGGGGCAATTGTTGTTCCGCTTATTGTTGGAGGAGCCATTGGCTTGACACAGCAGCAGCTTACGTATTTAGTGGCGATTGACTTATTTATGTGCGGTGTGGCAACGCTACTCCAAGTATGGAAAAATCGTTTTTTTGGAATTGGTCTTCCAGTTGTATTAGGGTGTACGTTTACTGCCGTAGGACCTATGATTTCAATTGGAGGTTCTTACGGCGTTTCCTCCATATATGGTTCTATTATCGTCGCTGGTTTACTCATTGTCCTTCTTTCTGCTTTTTTAGGTAAATTGGTTAAGTTTTTCCCTCCTTTAGTTACAGGTTCCGTTGTAACGATCATTGGAATTACGTTAATTCCTGTAGCGATTAAAGATTTAGCCGGAGGAGAAGGAAGTAAAGATTTTGGCAGCTTGAGCAATTTAGGTTTAGGTTTTGGCGTTTTGCTATTAATTATTGTTCTGTATCGATTTACAAACGGATTTATGCGCTCCGTCTCTGTGTTATTAGGATTAGTTGTTGGAACAATTGCAGCGTCTTTTATGGGAAAAGTCGATTTTTCCGGCGTAAAAGAAGAAGCGTGGGTTCATATGCCACATGTGCTGTACTTTGGGATGCCAACTTTTAATATTATGGCCATTCTGACAATGTTCCTTGTTTTACTTGTTGGCATTGTCGAGTCAACAGGCGTTTATTTTGCCGTTAGTGATATTTGTAAAAAAGAAGTGGATGAAAAAGATTTATCTAAAGGCTATCGTGCAGAAGGATTGGCCATTTTATTAGGCGGATTTTTTAACGCATTTCCTTATACAGCGTATTCTCAAAATGTAGGACTTTTACAGTTGTCAGGTGTTCGCACAAGAAATGTTGTATTTGCAGCGAGTGGGATTTTAATCGTTTTGGGTTTCCTACCTAAAATCGCAGCCGTGACGACAGTTATCCCGAGCTCTGTACTTGGAGGAGCAATGGTAGCTATGTTTGGAATGGTAATCTCTTCAGGTATTAAAATCCTTAGTCAAGTTGATTTAGCAAAACAAGAAAACCTTCTTGTGATTGCATGTTCGGTTGGCATGGGTCTAGGGGTGACGGTTGTACCTGAACTCTTCAAAAACTTACCAGAGAGTCTTCAAGTTCTTACTGGAAGCGGTATTGTAATGGGGAGTTTTACAGCAATCTTTTTAAATATTGTCTTTAATATGATGAAATCACCACGTACGCAAGTTGCAGAAACAAAGTTAACAAATGAAGTAGTATCGAAATAAAAAGAGGCTAGGACAAAAGTATTTTAGTTGAAAAGATCCGAACGATTAATCGTTCGGATCTTTTCATTGTCATGGGGAACATAGGGCTAATTTGTTCATCTTTCCTCTTAAGAGCGTGTTTTGAAAAAAAGTGTATAAAGCATTTTTCCCACGTCAGGGTTTTTCGCCACTAATGAAATTTCTCTTTTGAATTTGAAGTCTGTAATGGGTAACGCTTTAATGTTTGAGCTTTGTAAATGGCGCATAAAAATTTCAGGGAGAATTGAAATACCTAAATTAGCTGAAATAAATCCCATAATGCTTTGAGCAAATTCAATTTCATTGGCAATGGGAATTTTTAAGTTATGACGATTGTACGCTTTTCTACTAGTGTCCGAACATCGCACCCTGGGGGGAGAACTACAATGGGTTCTTCTTTGAAATCTTCAAATGATACGTTTTCTTTTTCTGCTAACGGGTGCTGATCATTCACAAATAAATAAAAGTCTTCTTTGAATAATAGTTTTGACCAGTAAGTATGTTGAACCTCTCGATCATCAAATAAAGCCCCGTCAATTTGATTGCTTTCTAAATGCTCTAACAAATCATAATAGTGATGCGAGGTTTTTATATCAATATGACGATTGTGGTCTTTAGCAGAAGCCAGTTGATAAGGTAAGTAAAAAGCAGCCATACTCTGCCACGTTCCGATAGTTAAATCACAAGCTTCTTGCGTAGACACTAATTTTTTTTGAAGAGCATGAACGCTTGATAGTATGGATTCACCTTCTTGTAAAAGAATTTCACCTGCTGAGGTTAATTCTACTCCTGTAGCGGAGCGAATAAATAATGTTACTCCTAAATCTTCTTCTAGTTTTCTCATTTGCTTACTGAGCGCGGGCTGCGTCATATGCAGCTGTTCGCTTGCTTTGCTTAAGCTTTTTGTTTTGGCTGTTTCAATAAAAGACTCAAGCCATTCTGTTTTCATATTTATCACCTATAACCTTTTGTTATACCCATAGTATAGAAGGGAAGTTCTCATAAATCAATGAGGATGCTAGTGTATATAGTGTAGTTAACACAGCACAAAGAAATTCACACAACTAGGAGGATGAATGATGTATCCAAACAAACTATATATTAACGGTGAATGGACAACAACAGAAGAGAAAATTGATGTGATTAATCCAGCAACAAAAGAAGTTATAGGACAAATTCCAAAGGCAGGCGCAAAGGAAGCAGCACTTGCCGCTGATGCAGCGGCTGCAGCTTTTAAAACATGGTCGAAAAGAACCGCTCAAGAGCGCAGTTCTATTTTAATGAGATGGCATCAACTAATTGAAAATCATAAAGATGAACTAGCAGAAATTATGACAACGGAACAAGGCAAACCATTTGCAGAAGCAAAAGGTGAAGTGCAGTATGGCAATGATTATATTGCTTGGTTTGCTGAAGAAGGAAAGCGTGTATACGGTGAAACGATTCCAGCTCATCATACGCATAAACGCATTACGGTTAAAAAACAGCCTGTTGGCGTTGTAGCAGCTATTACGCCATGGAACTTCCCTGCAGCCATGATTACGCGTAAAGTGGCCCCAGCTCTTGCAGCAGGATGTACAATTGTTTTAAAACCATCGGAAGAAACACCATTTACAGCATTTCGTTTAGTAGAGCTCGCAGAAGAAGCGGGCGTTCCCAAAGGTGTGATTAATGTTGTTACTGGAGATGCAGCAGCTATTGGCGACACATGGCAAAAAGACGGACGCATCCGAAAATTAACATTTACTGGTTCAACAGCGGTTGGTAAACATCTAATGCGCGGTGCTGCTGATACTGTGAAAAAATTATCGCTGGAATTAGGTGGTCACGCACCGTTTATCGTAACAGAGAATGCAGATTTAGACGCAGCTGTAAACGGCGTAATTGCTTCTAAGTTTGTCAACGCAGGTCAAACGTGCATCTGCACAAACCGCGTATATGTACAAGAATCCATTGCAGATGTTTTCGTTGAAAAATTTGCAGCAAAAGCGGCGGAATTAACAGTAGGAAATGGATTAGAAGAAGGTACACAAGTTGGACCGTTAATCAACAACAAAGCGGTTGAGAAAGTAAAAGCACAAATTGCGGATGCAAAAAGTAAAGGAGCTAAAGTTGTAGTTGGCGGACAAGCTATAACAACTAAAAACGGTTTCTTTATGGAGCCGACAATTATTACAAATGTAACTGATGACATGAATTGCATGTTTGAAGAAACGTTTGGACCATTGGCACCTGTAGCAACATTCAAAACAGTAGAAGAAGCGGTAGAACGAGCAAACAATAGCCCTTATGGTTTAGCCGCTTACGTATTTACAGAAAACATTAAAGAAGCAACGTTTGTATCTGAAGAATTAGAATATGGCATTGTAGGAGTAAATGATGGCTCTCCATCTGCAGCTCAAGCTCCATTCGGCGGCTTTAAAGAAAGTGGTCTTGGACGTGAAGGAAGTCATTACGGCATTGAAGATTATTTAGAAGTAAAATATATCTCAATGGGACTTTAATAAAAAGTAGGACAAAAATATTTTAGTCGAAGTGAAATACGAACTAGCAACTAATAATCAAAATTATTGGTTGTTAGTTCGTATTTTTTTGTTGTTAAGATGGACGTAGCTTTCATGTGTTTCGTTGTGTCCCAGCCTTTTTTTATGCACTTTTGTAAAGAAAATTTGGAATAATAGTTCTTTAACACAATTAATTGCATTTCTAGGATGTCTGTGCAAGAATAAATATTTCAAAAATGGTTTAGCTTTGTTTAAAGCGTGGGTAATACAACAAATGCACATGATTGCTTGTTAGATGAAATGAAAAGCAGAACTTTACCACTGATAAATTACGCAAGCTAGAACCAAAATAGTAGTACTGAATAGTGAAAAATATAGGAGTTGATATAGATGATTACAGCAGAGAAAAACATAGTGAAATTTAAAGCAAAAGACGGACGTGAAGTCACTATTCGTCCCGCACAGGCAAGCGATGCAGAGCATATTACAACCGCGGTAAGAGAAATTATTGAAGCTGGGGAATTTATTCAAAAAGATGAGCCGCGCACAGTCCAAGAAGAGCAAGATTTTATTGCATCAGTAGAAAAGAACAATCACATGTATGTTGTAGCTGAAGTCGAAGGTGAAGTGCTTGGAATTGCACGTGTTCTTAGAGGCGAAATTAAAATGAAGCGCCACACGGGGCTCTTCCGTACATGGCTTATTTCAAAAGCACAGGGAATGGGAATAGGAAAGCAATTTATGAATTATACGCTAAACTGGTGCAAAGAAAATAATCTTCATAAACTTTCTTTAACTGTGTTTGCTTCTAACAAAGTGGCATACGAATTGTATAAAAAGGTAGGATTTGAACAAGAAGGCGTTATGAAAGAACAAGCTTATTTCAACAATGAATATGTAGATGAAATCTATATGTCCATTTTCTTTTCATAAAAAATAAGCACTTATTTTCGTCAATCCATAAATTGTATCTGTACATTCAGATTATTTGCGCTATAATAAAAGTGCACAACAAACATACACTTCTTCAAAACGTAGACTTTCCTGAGTTACAGGAAAGTTTTTTTGTGTTTCGCCTCTATTCCACTAAAAAGAATTGAATAAATCCCCAGCTATTACAAATGTTAAATGTAACGCAATCAAAGAGGTGAAGAGTATGCCAAAGATTATCTCAGTTGGATTTGGAGTTCCCCCCTATGAATTAACTCAGCAAGACACGCTGCTATTTGCAAAAGAACTTTTTTCCGAATCGTTTAAAGATATTAATCGTCTGCTTACCGTTTTTCAAAATGGTCAAATTGAGAAACGTAATTTTGCCAAAGACTTATCTTGGTTTCAAGAAGACCATACGTTTGAAGAAAAAAATGATGCTTTTATAGAATCTGCTGTTGAATTAGGTACAAAAGCAATTGAAGACTGTTTAACAAATAAGAACTATGTAAGTACCCCTTTGCCGTGTGGAGAAATTGAGGCTATTTTTTATGTTTCAACAAGCGGTTTAGCTACGCCGAGCATTGAAGCTCGAATTATGAATAAGCTTGCTTTCTCAGACCATACAAAAAGAATTCCTATTTGGGGATTAGGGTGTGCTGGAGGCGCGTCTGGGCTTTCAAGAGCTTATGAGTATTGCAAAGCCTTTCCGCGTGCCAAAGTCCTTGTTTTATCCATTGAGCTTTGCAGTTTAACTTTTCAGCGAAATGATCGTTCAAAAAGCAACTTAATCGGTACATCTTTATTTGCAGATGGAGTAGCGGCTGCTTTAGTCGCAGGTGACGAAGCTGATACCACTTTTGCCCTTGCAAAAAGCTATCCTTACATTTTACATACACAATCGACGCTCATGCCCAATTCAGAAGATGTAATGGGGTGGGAGATTAAAAATGATGGACTATTTGTTGTCTTTTCAAAAGATATTCCCACGATTATCGATTCATGGTTAGGGGGAGAAGTTGAGTCATTTTTACAAACACAGCATTTGACCAGTCGGGATTTAAGGCATTTTGTTGCTCATCCTGGAGGAAAAAAAGTGCTTGAAGCATATGTATCAACGCTGTCGTTAAACGAAAATATGATTGCTGATTCCCTAGATGTACTTAAAAACCATGGAAACATGTCTTCGGCAACCGTTTTGTATGTGCTAGACCGCTTTATGAAGAAAGAAATTTCGAGTAAAGAATACGGTTTGTTAACAGCTCTTGGCCCTGGATTTAGTTCTGAAATGCTTCTATTAGAGTGGAGGTAAAGCGATTGTTTTTTTATAGCTTTTTTGTATTTATTATCTTACAGCGTCTATGTGAATTGGTTATTGCCAAAAGAAATGAAGCTTGGATGAAGAAGCAGGGAGCATACGAAGCTGGTCAAAGTCACTACAAATGGATGGTAAGCATGCATGCCGCTTTTTTTGCTGCTCTTTTTACGGAAGTGTATGTGTTAAACGATGGAATGTATCACTTTTCTTTTTTGTTGTTTAGCTTTTTTGTGCTTGTGCAACTTGCAAGAATATGGGCTATTTCTTCGTTAGGAAAGTATTGGAATACAAAAATTATCGTTTTGCCTAATGCGAAGGTTGTGCTAAGAGGTCCTTATCGTTTTATGAAGCACCCTAACTATACAGTAGTAGCGGCAGAATTGGTGTTAGTTCCGCTTATGTTTCAGACATACTGGACGTTAGCTATTTTTTCTGTTTTCAATTTGTGTATATTAGCCGTCAGAATTCCCTTAGAAGAGCAAGCGTTAACGAATGAAACAAATTACGGCGAAGTCATGCAAAACAGGGGACGTTTCTTTCCTGTAAAAAAACCTTAAAACTAATTGAAAATGATTATCTTTCATGATAAGATAAAACAAATGATAAAGATTATCAATTTCATCAAGTAGAAACGGTGGTGGACGTAATGGTTAGTCTTTTTGTGATCGGAGCACTTGCTACATATGTTGGCGTCACAACGTATGTAATGAAAAATATTGAAAAAGCCCAAAAGGCGTAACATACATGCGGTGAATAAAAAGTACGATGCAAAGCTGTCAAATTATTGACAGCTTTTTTTATTGTTTTTGTAACTAAAAATTCAGTTTTTTATGGGAAAACGCATGTGAATCAAGTAAAATAGAGAAAGAATAAGCAGAAATGAAGATGGATAGAGAACATTTAAATACAGTCTTGAATGAGGCAAAAGGGGTAGAGTAATAATGGGTAAAGTGAGTGTGAAACATCAAGAAAATCTCCGATTGGAAGCATCTCTTTTTCATTTACATAAGCAATTTCAAGCAGCTGGAGATGAACAGCAGGCAGCAAAAGCAATACAGCTGTTAAAAAAGTGGGTAAACGGCGAATTTGTTGTAGCATTTTGCGGACATTTTTCGGCTGGAAAATCGAGCATGATTAACGAATTAATGGGGCAAGCAATTTTGCCTGCAAGTCCTATTCCAACAAGCGCAAACTTAGTATCAGTAAAAGCTGGGGATGAGCATGCAACCGTTTATTACCGCAAACAGCCGCCGGTGCGTTATGAAGCACCTTATGAGTATGAGCAAATTAAGCAGTTTGCTGTCGATGGAGATGAAGTAGAGTCCATTCATTTATCGATAGATACAGATGCTATTCCTAAAAATGTTGTGGTGATGGACACCCCGGGAATTGATTCCACAGATGATGCGCATCGTGTATCGACCGAGTCAGCTCTTCACTTAGCGGACGTTATTTTCTACGTGATGGATTATAATCATGTGCAGGCAGAATTAAATCTTCAATTTGCAAAACAGCTGCAAGAAGCTAATAAAACGCTCTATTTAATTGTAAATCAAATCGACAAACACCAAGAAGATCAGCTAACATTTCAAGCATTTAAAGAATCTGTAGAAACGTCATTTTTAAAGTGGAATGTCAGACCAGAAGGAATCTTCTATACGTCGTTAAAAGAGCCAACCAACCGTCATAATGACCTTTCGTACGTAAAATCTCTATTACTTGCTATGATGACGGAAAAAGAAAACCGACATCAGCATATTCAACATGCGATGCAAATGGTAATTGACGATCACCTTGCCTTTATTGAAGACCAAGAAGAAGAAAAGTTAACGATTCATGACGAGCTGCGCCATAAGCTGACGCTTGAGAACCATGAAATGAATAAGCAGCAAAAAGAGCAGCTTCTCGAAAAAGAAGCTGAAATGAGGCGTGCTGAAAAGCAGCTAGCAGAAACGTACCAACAAGAAACAGGTAAGATACTAAGCAACGCCAATTTAACACCATA
Source organism: Priestia sp. 40 (assembly GCF_049368575.1). Lineage (NCBI taxonomy): Bacteria > Bacillati > Bacillota > Bacilli > Caryophanales > Bacillaceae > Priestia > Priestia sp. 40. The sequence continues at coordinate 110,705 of NZ_JBMPZA010000017.1, read as the reverse complement.
TGAAATGAGAGAAAAAGCTAGGCTGTTTTTAGAAACGACAAAGCCTGATTTTAAAGTAGGTCTTTTATTTGCTAAGAAGAAGACCGAGGAAGTAAAAAAAGAGCGGCTGACGTTATTTTTTGATGATATGAAAGAACGAGCAGCTTCTCAGCTGCAGTGGCACTTGCAGCAATATGTGCAAGAGCTGGTGAAAAATCAAAATCTTACAGACCCGGATCTTATACGTCAGGTTCAGCAGTTTGAAATTCCGTTAGAGCCGCATGATTTAATTGAAACGGTAAAGGCAGGAGCTACGATTAATGGTGATTATGTTTTAACGTATGCAAAAGATGTAGCTGATCATATTAAGAAAAAAGCGACACGATTATTATACGAGCTTTATGCGCAAATCGAACAGAGCAAAATCGAGCAAGATGAAGTAAAGCGTGAAAAAATTTATCAACACTTGCAGGAATGTGAAGCATTTGAAGAAGCGTATACATCTCTTCAGGAAATGAAAGCAAAATTGGCACGTAAAAAAGCGTTGCTTCAATCTTTACAGCAAACTGATGATGACCTAACGGCAGAAGATACGAACGAGTTGTCATATATGTTACAAGAAGAATATGAAACGGGCATCATGAAAGCTGAAGAAAAGCGTGAAGCTGTGAGTGAGCAGAAGTTAGTTTCACAGCCTGAGGAAGCTGTGCATGAAACAGGAACAGAAAAGGTTCTTCAAGATGTATCAGCTGTTCTCGAACAGCTCCGTTCATTTGGAAAGTTAGACCGCTTTATTAACAGGCTTCAAGAAAAGCGTAAAAAGCTATCAAATCAAACGTTTACCGTAGCTTTATTCGGAGCATTCAGTGCCGGTAAGTCATCTTTTGCTAATGCGTTGATTGGAGAAAGATTACTTCCAGTATCTCCGAACCCAACAACAGCAACCATCAATAAAATTATGCCTCCAACAGAAAAACGGCCGCATAAAACAGCTGTTGTGCAAATGAAAACAAACGAGCAGATGATCCAAGATTTAAATGGTGCGCTTAAGCTGTTTCATCATGAAGTAGAAACAATTGACGAAGCGCTAACGATTATTCCGACCCTGCAGGCAACAGAAGAGCTGCAGCTGCATTTGTCGTTTTTACAGGCAGTAGAAAAAGGCTACGGCGAAGTTAAGCAGCATATCGGTTCAGAAGTAGTAGTGGATACAGAAGGATTTCATGATTATGTAGCCAAAGAAGAAAAAGCGTGTTTTGTTCAATTTATTAACCTGTATTATGACTGTGAATTTACTCGCTTAGGCATTACGCTCGTTGATACACCCGGAGCTGATTCAATCAATGCGAGACACACGGGAGTAGCGTTTGAGTATATCAAAAATGCAGATGCCATTTTATTTGTAACGTATTATAATCATGCGTTTTCAAAAGCTGACCGCGAATTTCTTATTCAGCTGGGCCGTGTAAAAGATGTATTTGCGCTTGATAAAATGTTTTTCTTAGTAAATGCAGCGGACCTAGCCAGCTCGGATACAGAGCTACAGTTAGTACAGACGTACGTAAAAGAGCAGCTTGAACAGTATGGTATACGCTTTCCGCGCTTATACCCGGTATCGAGCTTGCAGGCTTTGCAAAACCACGAGGATAAAATGTTTTTGCCATTCAAAAATGCGTTTTATCGCTTCATAAATTATGAATTACCAGAGCTTGCTATCCAAAGTGTCTATGCAGATTTCGAACAAATTTTAGCAGTTGCCAATGAAATGAAACAGGTGCAAACAAAATCAGAAGTGGATAAAAAGCGATATATTCAATCTCTTCACATAAAAAATGAGCAGGTAGCAGCAAAACTGCATGAAATTCATTTTGAATATGAACAGCAGCAGTTTGACCGAGAATTAGAAGAGCTCTTATTTTATGTAAAAAAACGTCTGTTTGTGAGGTACGATGACTTCTTTAAAGAAGCTTTCAGTCCGGCAAACTTAAGAGATGATCGAGGTGAAAAGCAAAAGCAGCTGCGCCTGTGTTTGCAGGAGTTGTTAACGTCTATTTCCTTCGACGCAACGCAAGAAGTGCGTGCGACCACTTTGCGAATCGAAAAATACATCGTAAAATTAATCGAAGACTGGCATCGAATGATCATTACAAAGCTGCAGCGCTATGAACCGACGTTTACTCCAACGTTGAACTCGTTAGAGCCTCCAAATGGCAGTGAAGTTGTGACAAGTCATCAATTTGATGAGAATGAATCGTATCAAAAAGAGCTTTCACTGTATAAAAACAATAAAAGCTTTTTTGAAAAAAATGAGAAAGCAAAGCTTCACGCTGCTTTACTAGAACGTATTAAGCCAGACGTCAATCACTACATTGCGAAAGAAGAAGCCGCTCTTCATTCACACTATACCCATTTAGTGAATCAGTACGTTTTAGCGCATAAACAGTCTGTATCTGAAGAATGGTATGATTATTACAAACAGCTGCAAGCAGCCGTGTCTGAAGAACTTCCAATTCAAGAATTGGTAAGTACAATGACTGTGCTAGAACATGTATTGGAGGAAAGAAAGGGTCATTAATTTTTATGTCTACACACATAAATAAACGTTTACAGGAAATTGAAAAAGAATATAATGTGGAAATTTTGTTTGCATGTGAATCAGGCAGCCGTGCTTACGGACTCGACACGTTAGCGAGTGATTATGACGTCCGCTTTATATATAAGTATAAAGCATCACGCTATCTTCATCTCACTAGACCTCAAGAGGTCATTAATGTAGCAGAAGGCAATTGTGATATGCAAGGGTGGGATTTGTACAAAACCATTTATTTGTTTACAAAATCAAACCCTTCGCTTTATGAGTGGCTATGGTCGCCTTTTGTTTATTATCAGAAGCCATCGTTTGCTGAGCCACTTCGACAAATGATGGCTCAATCATATTCCTTAAAAGCATTGGGATATCATTATTTTAAAATTTTAACGATAAATAGTAAAAGAAATCTGACATCTTCTGTTACAATAGAGGATATAAAAGTGATGCTCCAACTGATTCGTGCATTTTTATCACTGAAAGTAGTAGTAAAGCAGCGCAGTTTCCCTGTCATTTTATTTGCCGATTTATGTAAGCAGGCAAATCTCGACAATAGGCAACAATCCATCATTGAGCAGTTTGTACAATGCAAGATAAGCGGGAAAGTTGCTTTTAATGAAAAGATGAAAAACTTTTTGGACAGCATGAAGAAAGAAGCTGCAGCGATAGAAAAAAGCCTAAAAGAATTACCGGAAAAGCAAATCAGTTATGAGGACATTAACTTATTTTTACTAACTCAGCATCATATAATGGAGGAAAGAACATGAGTGTACATAAAGAAATTTCAGCCCATTCTAAAAAACAGCACGAATTAGTACGTGCTTTTGCCAGCTTAGAAGCTCGACGCGAGCAAGCTATTGAAGCAGCTGTGCTTCTTTGCAAAGAAGGGAAGCCCTTTTCTGTAGACGGTATTAATGCTGTAACAGCGGAAATTAATGAGCTATCTCAAAAATATACCATCATTCCAGGCCGTAAAGTAGTGACAGAAGAAATGGTTAAAGAGTACGTAGCAAGAATATAAACGTGCTAAGCTCTGGTGTTTTTACCTTAATTTGAACAGGATATGACGTGCCGCTTGATCCATACTAATAGTGTACCAACGAGGTACAAATAGGAGGAGATAGCGATGGGTCGTCAAAAATTAGGTAATAAAAATGCGCAAGCGAATAACAATGCAAAGCATAATTATAACCAAGAGTTCTCTTCTGAGTTTAAAGCAAATCAGGCTCAAAAAGCAAAGCGTGCAAAAAGTGCAAATGACACTTATGCTGGGGAGTTTGCTTCTGAGTTCAACGTGCAACAAAACCAAAATAATTCTGTTAACAAGAAGTTAGAAGCTAATAAAAGTGCAAATAATCAATATGGACAAGAATTCGGCTCTTATGCTGAAGTTGAATCTGCCAAAATGAATAATGCTGCACAAAAAAAGCGTAAAAAATAACAGAACTGTTTCTAAAAACGCCGGGATTAGTCTGCTCTGTCAGCAGATTAGCCCGGCGTTTTTTGTTGGGCAATATTTGCTTGGGTACAAGATGTCAATCCATCGCAAACTATAGATGAGGTGAAGCAATATGAATAAAGGAATTGTCATTGCTCTTTCATCAATCGGTTTAGCACAAGCTTTAAAAATCCCAATTAAAAAGTATCAAACAGGAAAATGGGATATGCGGATGATTGCTGCGTCGGGTGGAATGCCAAGCTCTCATTCAGCCGGCGTATCTTCTTTGGCTACCTATGTAGCATTAAAAAGAGGTGTTTCTACAATTGACTTTGCGTTAGCATCTGTTTTTGGAATTATTGTGATGTACGATGCACAAGGAATTCGAAGGCAGACTGGCGAAATTACTATTAAAGTGAATACGTTAGATGAAGAAATTGAAAAGCTTGCGGGTCTTCCAGACGGAGGCTTTCACGATTTGACGGAACAGCGCTTGAAAGAAATGCTTGGGCATCAGCCCGAAGAAGTGATTGGCGGAGCCATTTTAGGAGTAGCACTTGGAGCAATTGGCTACTTTTTAGAAGGGAAATCATAGTCAAATAGCCAAAAGTAAGCTAAGATAAAGAAGAACCTTTGCAAAAGGATGGGACGAAAAAGTGACAAAAACAGCTCAAACCGTTGAAGAGTATCTTCTTTATCTTGAAGAAAAAGGCTTTCATTTAGCAGAAGATGCACGTGGATTTATTTCATTTGGTCAGCAGTATACGCGTGCAGCTGACGAGATGGTCATATTTACAATTGAATGGACACTAAAAGTACAAAAAGAATTTGACGGCAGTTTTTTTGTATCGCTCCTCGAGAATTTGACATCAAATCGTATTAGAAATCAAAAACAAGCCATTCAATATTTAAAGTCATCAGGTATGATTTAAGCAGGATTACATTCCTGCTTCTTTTTGATTAATGGCTTGTCTGGCCAGCTGATCAGCACCTGCATTTTGAGAGCTAGGGATCCACTTTATAAAAAATAAATCAAATTGACTGGACAATTTGAGGGCTTCTTCCAGTAAAGGAGCAAACGCTTTATTCTTAACGTATTCTTGGTTCATTGCGCGGTCTACTAGCTGAGAGTCCGTTCGAAAAGATACGCTCGTATACTTTTTTTCTAAACAAATTTTTAATGCATGAAGAAGTGCATGGTACTCTGCTTCATGATTCGTCATTGTCCCAAGAGCAATAGCGTAACGATGATGTTCACCATTTCCTTTAATTAAAATACCAGCTCCAGAAGGACCAGGGTTGCCAGCAGTGGCTCCGTCTATATAAACTTCAATCATCATACAGCCTCCTTGTTAAAACAATATAAGCTTAAACCATGTTTTTTCATCAATAGTATTGTATCATAAGTACTTCAGCTATTTTATATTAGCACGTATAAACGCTAAAATCCGCTTATTAGGTAAGAAAACTGTCATGAAAAGACATAATAGAAGATAAAATACAAAAAAGCAGAAAAAGTGTTGAATTCAAAATTGCTGATGAAAGGAATGCTCGTTATGAATTTCCAAATTGAATGGCATTATAAATCCTCGAAACATAAACAGTTAATTTTCACATCCGATTTTACAGATGCGAATGAGGCGCTAATGATTGTGGGTGATTTAGAAAAAACAGGTCGAACGAAGGAAATTTTTCTACTTGATGAGCAGCAGCAAAAATGGACTGTAAAAGAAGCGAAAAAGCTCTTACAGGAAGTACAGACAGAGCCTCACGATATTGTGGCATATTTTGACGGAGGCTATGAGCATGATACGCTCTTAGCGGGGCTTGGGGTTGTGATTTATTTGAAACAGAACAACAACTCTTACCGAATACGACGCAACTCAAGGTTGCAAGAGATTGAATCAAATAATGAGGCAGAGTATGCTGCTTTTTATTATTTAATACAAGAGCTTGAGGAACTTGGTGTTCATCATATACCGGTAACGTTTAGAGGTGACTCTCAGGTTGTATTAAATCAGCTGGCTGGGGAGTGGCCCTGTTTCGAAGAAGAGTTTAATCGGTACTTAGATCGAATAGAAGATAAAATGCAGGAACTTGGTATCCGACCCGTATATGAGCCTATTTCAAGGAAGGAAAATGAAGAGGCTGACCAGCTTGCTACTCAAGCTCTTCAAGGGATACCAATTGCTAGCAGGAAGCAAGTGTAACACACAGAACGAAATGGAGATGAACGAGAGTGGAACGTAAACAATTATTAGAAGAAGTAACGGAGTTATTGGATTACTACTGTAGTGATTGTTTTGTAAAAAAAACGTTTAATAAAGAAAAGGGCAAAACATACGCTCAAACGTTTTGTATTAAAGAGTGTACCGTAGGAGAAAAAATTAAGCAGTATGGAGATTTGCTGACTAAAAAGTAAGCGTGTATAATTTGCCGGCAGCAGCTTCATTCTATCCATATGGAGGTGTTCTTTCAATGGATAAGTTTTCAAATGAAGAAGTAACAACAGGATATAATGATTTAAAGCAAGTAGAAGTGTCTATTCAATCTGCTCAAAAGATGATTGGGACAGCTACGATGAGTATGAGTCCTCAGCAGCTTGAAGAGGCAACGAATGCGCTTAATGATGCAAAAGCACAGCTTCAATCTGCCAAAGCTCATGGCACAGGAGTAGACGAGCAATTTTTTCAGCAATGCATGCAGTCTATTCAAACATGTGAACAGCAGCTTACTGAGGCCAAACGCTAGGTATAACAAAAAAGAGACTCGGAAAAGAGTCTCTTTTACTATAAAATAAAAAGATCTATTTATGATAGCTTAGTGACATTAGCGGCTTGCGGGCCTCTATTGCCTTCTACAATTTCAAAAGATACCTCTTGTCCTTCTTCTAAGGATTTATAACCTTCGCCTTGGATGGCAGAAAAATGTACAAATACGTCGCTGCCGCCTTCAACTTCAATAAAGCCATAGCCTTTTTCATTGTTGAACCATTTTACTTTACCATTTTGCATAACTTGAATCCCCCTAGTACTGTGCAGCCTCATGCTGCTGAAACTCGAATTATCATTTCCAATAGAGGTAAATGATTGTTTATATTATATAATAATAAGAAATAAAGTTTCAATATTAAAATTTAATTTTTCTGAAAATTAAATTTTTATTTAACGTGGATACAGTACAACTATAACTAAAAAAATTTCTTATGAGATGAAAAATAACTGAAAATTTAGTTTATAATAAGAGTATAGTCAGCATAATTTTAACGCGGTGATAAGGAGTGGGTCGTGTATGTATCGTACACAAGTAAATGGAAAAGAAATCATTTTGTTATTTTCAACGCTCGAAGCAGCAAAGAGCCGCAGCAACCTAGAGAAAGAGCAAATTTATAAGCGCGTATTGCATTTAAATGAGCAGCTGCTAATGTTTCAAAATGGAACAAGCTTCACCATTGGCGATCCGTTAGGATTAATTGTAGCTCAAGTGAAAAAAAGTGATTTGACAACCATATATATCGAACATATCATTGATAAACAGTTTATGTATGATGGAGATGGTCATCGAGGTGAAGTAGTGTAACAAGATGACACCTATATATGAAGAAGCGTACGTAGATACTCGTACGCTTCTTCATATATAGGATTAAAAATATGTGATTTTACAAGTATTAACAGGGATAAATCACAAAGTTCAATAAATTAAAGAAGAACAGTGAAACCATGAATAGCAATCACCTTTTTAGCTAAAAAATATAGATACACATCATCTTATGTAATGAGATAGTTAAGCTTTAAAATCAATGAACACGAGAGGTTTTATAAAGCTTAAATTGAAAAACGTGTGATTGTGACGTTAATTAGAAGTAAGGTTTGGAGGACGCTATGGAAAGTAGAAAAAAATTGGATTTACTTGCTCTTGCTTCTGTGCCACTTATCATGACCCTCGGAAATTCAATGTTAATTCCGGTATTGCCGGTGATTGAAAAACGTCTACAGATAAGCTCGTTGCAGGTATCCATGATCATCACGGTCTACTCAATTTTCGCTATTTTTTTAATCCCGATTGCTGGTTATTTATCAGATCGATTTGGCCGCAAGAAAATTATTATTCCCAGTTTGCTGCTTGCTGCAGTAGGAGGGGCTTTAACAGGCTGGGCTTCATGGCAAATGGCCAATCCTTTCTGGGTTATTTTAATTGGCCGCGCGATTCAAGGAATAGGTTCAGCAGGAGCTATGCCTGTTGTGATGCCTTGTGTAGGAGATATGTTCAAAGACGAGCAAGAAATTACAAAAGGGCTAGGTTTAATTGAAACAGCTAATACGTTTGGGAAAGTACTAAGCCCAATACTGGGAGCTTTTTTAGCGGCTATGATTTGGTTTCTTCCTTTTTGGTTCATTCCTATTCTTTGCCTTATTTCGATTTTTTTGGTTATTTTTTTAGTGAAAGTTCCGAAAAATGATAGTTCTTCTGAATCTGAACAAAAAAAGAAAAGTATTACGCAGTTTTTGAAGGATTTGAAGAAGACGCTCAAAGAAAATATTGGATGGCTTATGGCTATTTTTATTTTAGGTGCCATTATTATGCTTGTATTATTCGGTGTTTTATTTTACCTATCGACCATACTAGAGGAGCGTTATCATATTGTGAATACAAAAAAAGGTTTAGTAATGGCTATTCCTTTGCTCGCTTTGTCTATTTCTTCTTTTGTGGCCGGGAAAAAAGTTGGAAACAATAAAATCGTTATGAAGTGGTCTGCTTTTTTTGGCTTTTTATTGTTAACATGTTCTTTCATCATTTTATTTTTTAATACGTCTCTTTTTAGTATTTTACTCACTTTAGTGCTTGGTGGAATTGGAATTGGAGCAGCTCTTCCCAGTCTTGATGCGCTTATTACAGAAGGAATTGAAAAGGAAGAGAGAGGAACCATTACGTCTCTTTACAGTTCGATGCGCTTTGTCGGAGTAGCAGCTGGGCCTCCTCTTTATACATTGCTTATGAAGTGGTCGGACATGGCTGTGTTCCAAACGTCTCTAGGGATTAGTGCAGTAGGTGCCATTTTAGTTTTAAAAGCTATCAAACCAAAACCTGAAGGCGGCGTAAAACTGAAGAAAGCTGAAGTGTGACTTTACGGAGCTGTCTTATGATAAAAGACAGCTTTTTGCTATTTAAAGACCCGTCAATATGCTTAAATTTATATTGTGTCTAGAAAAAATCCTTGAAATTTCTTATACTTCAATTTATAGACAGCAGATGCAATAGTTCTTATTTTATTGAATAAGGTGGTTTTGAATTGAGTATAAATTATCAGAAATTAAAAAGCATGGTGGATCATTATCAAATATTTGATCTTGTAGCGTATATAACAGAAGAAGTACAAAGCCTTCAACCAAAGAGCCTTGCGGGAATTGTGAAAGAATGGTTAACAAACTTACAAACGGAAGAAGAGCTGTACGAGCTTATCCGCTTTTGTGATGAAGCTTTATTAAATCGTTTAAGCCGAATGTTAACGACATATGGCTATCGTCGATTTGGCTCGATTCGAATGGTGACTCTTTATTGCGATGATCTCCTGCGCGAAGGCAAGATACTCGACGCTGATGATAGACTTTCTTTATTAATTTCTCAGCTGGATACGGAATCAGTGAAAGAGGAACAGCTTGAGAAAATCTATTTTTTAAAGGTAAGAATTCTTTTAGAAATGAAACAAGTGGATGAAGCTTCTAAGTGGATGAAACAAGTAACGTCACATAATCAAAAGGGTATGGCTGACAGATGGGGATATTTTTATTTGCAGCTCAACGACAGAATAAAAGCTGAATCCTGCTTAAAAGAAGGAACAGCATATAAGGAGAATGGAGATTTTTGCTATGCAATGCTCGCAGACTTATATGCGTATGAAGGGAAGCACGAACAATCGCTTGAAACAATTAACGAGGCTATTGGCCGCTATCCACAGCTTCCGTCCTTATATATGGATAAAGTGATGCGATTAAAAGATTTAAAAGAGTATTCTCTTTTGCTTGAAACGATTGAATTTATCGACTCAAAGTTACCCTATCACGATTATCAAGATTTTTTTACGCTGCTGCGCGCTGATATTTATTTTGAACAGCAGCAGCAATCTCAGCTTACGCATCTGCTCTCGACCAAGCGATGTTTAAAAGATTCACCTTATCAAAAATTAATCGGAAAGCATACAGACGATAAATCCAGTACAATCAAGCTTCCTATTGTACCAATTGTTCAAAAAGATAATTATTGCGTGCCAGCCAGTATGAGTATGATGTTAAGGCTTTTACATACCGAAAAAACACAGGATGAGATTGGAACTCGTATTTACGGAGGGTTAGGCTCCAAATTATCAACTGCGGTGAGCTACTTTGAATCTCTTGGCTTTGCAGCGATGTTTTTTACCGGCACAGTTGAACAGTTTAAAGAGCTATTAGACAAAGGGCTGCCTATTTTGGTCAGTCTGGAATTTGAACAAGCTTCCCACGTTCAAGTTGTATTTGGCTATGATGACGAACTTGAACTTTTTCATGTACAAGATGCTAATTTTCTAAGTCCAACTTATGTAGAATATAAAAATTTCGATCAGCATTACGCTAATTCGGGGTTTTTATCAATTGTTGCTTCTAAAACGGCAGCGAATCTCGCTTCACTTTCTAAAGAGCAAGATGTGTTTATTCGTCAGCTGTATGACTTAATCGAACTAGTTGAAGCGGATGAAGAGGCACACATTAACGATCTCGTTTCTTTATTAAAAGCAAACGAGCATGTTCCATTTGCCGCTATTTACAGTATGAAGCATTTGTACAGAAAAGAGCATGAAGCCTATATTCGTACGTGTATTAATCATGTGTTAGAGAAATATAGCAATCATGATTATCTTAAGCTTCACGCCGCATATGCCTTTTTTAAACTTGACGACAGTAAGGGAGCATCTTCCTTGTTACACCACATAGATAACAAAAAGCATAGCTCTTTTTATCACTATCTTAAAGGGAGAATTGCGCTGGATGAAGAGAAATATGATGAGGCTGTTGAAGCACTGCGCAGCTCACTGCAATTAGACGTAGAGCAGCATTTGAACTGGAGCTATTTAGCACTTGCATATATGTACAAAGGAAACCTCGAAAAGGCTTTTGAATGCTCGACTATTTCCTTAAATATGTATGGCGATGAATCTTATACACAAATCAATCACGGACTTATTTTAATGGAGAAAGAAAGATACGCGGAAGCCAGAAATCTTTTCGACGCATTATTAAAAGAAAACCCAAAAGATGCGCACAGCTGGTTTGAAAGAGCCCGTTGTGATGAACATTTAAAAAAGTTTCGTAAAGCTTACCGGGGATTTCAAGTAGCTAAACAGCTTTTGCCGACTGTTCCTTATCCATACCTTTCGATAGCTGATTTGCTACAATATCAACTAGAAAAAACGGACGAAGCTGAAAGCTATCTCAAAGAAGGCATGAAGCATCTTCCGAGCGACATGACAATTCGAGGAAGACTAGGCGATTTATACGTCGCGAATCAAAGGTACGAAGAAGCTATTGCTCTGTATAAAGAAGGCTTAAAAATAGAAGAAGATGCCCTTATGTATTTGGGCTTATCTTATGCGTATCTAGAAACAGGGGAACATTTAACGGCCGTTGATACGCTCACGCTTATTGCGCAGAAGTTTTCATCGAACAGCGACGTCCTGTTGGATGCAGGCAGCATGCTTTTAGATGCAGCAAAACAACAGGAGCTAGACAACCAAACGATAGAGTTTGGATTTGCTCTTTATGAAGAAGGAATTCATTTTGCTCAAACAGCGTTAGGTGAAGTGTTAGAGGCATATACGAGTTATTTAGAAGACACGGCTTTACTGACTCGTGGAATTAAGTTTTTAACCGCAGAACATCAAGATCACCCTAATGAGATTTTGTACATGTGCTATTTAGGCATATTATACGAACAAGCCAAGCAGCTAACAAAAAGTGAGAAACTTTATCAACAAGCGCTTCATATCAAGCAAGATGCTTTGCCATATTATCGGTTAGGTGAAATATATCAATCAATGAATCGCATTGCTGAAGCAAAAGAGGCCTTCCAAAAATGCTTAACTCTTGATAAAACATTTGAAGCCGCTTGTATGAAACTTGCCGAAATGGCTTGTGAAGAACAAAATCGTACGGCTGAAAGGAATTGGCTGCTTCAATGGATACAGCTGAATCCTATGGAAGTAAACGTTGAGCACGCAGCTTCACTTTGTGAAACAGAGAAAGAGTATGGAGAGCTGTTAGAGGTATTAAAAAGCGTAGCGGAAGTTGTGCTGCCTCAATGGCTCGCTGACAGCCATGCTCATGTGTATCGCCTAAAAGGAGACATTTCACAGGCTGAAACGTATCTAGAGAAGGCCCTTGAACTGGATCCACAGAATTCTGCTATTCGCCATCATCAGGCAAAATGGCTCATCATGGAGCAGAGATATGAAGAAGCTAGAAAAATTCTTGCAGAGCTACTAAGTGAGGATCCGGAAGATTACGCTCTATTTCAAACGTTCATGTCTAGCTTTCCAAATGGAAAAAAACTGTCTGGGCTTACGGCAGATTTAAAAAAGATAAAAATGGAAAAACAAAGAAAAAGCATGCTGTTTAAAAACGCAGCCGAGGCTTTAAATGAGTATGCCGATTCGATCGTAGAAGAGCAGCAAGGATCTATCTTCAAACGAAGCTTAGCAAAGTTCAAAGCAAAAGCAAAAACGGTTACGCTGCTTGGCTTAACGATTGAACTGTATGAACTTGCTATAAAAACGGATCGGAATAATAAAGAAGCTGTGCATGCATTTGCGGCTTTTTACGAAGAGAAAGGATTGATTGAAGATAGCATCACCGTGCTGAAAAAATCGCTGCATCAAAGCTGGGATTTTGATGTTGCCTATCATTTAGCCAATATACTTGTTAATATCCATGAAAATGAACAGGCTGCACATGAAGCGCTAAACTTAGTGCAAAAACTTCTTGAACAGCAGCCATATCATATAGATTTGCAGATATACCGAGCATTTATTTTGAGTAGCCTTGAAGAGGTAGAAAAATCGGAGGCAGCTTTTCAAGAATTACTTCAGCAGGAGATTTATCAGCCTGACATATATGCAGGACTAGCAAAACTGTATAATAAAACGGAACGTTATCATGAAACTGTTCAGCTTCTTCAAAAAGCAATTGAACAGCGTCAAGAGTATGAAGGAATGTATACCGATTTAGGTATCGCGTATCATTTAGAAGGTGAAACGGAAGCAGCAGCTTCGCTTATGATAACCAGAGTAGAAAGTGGAGACGAAGATCTTTTTGTTCGCTATAACTTGGCATGCTATCTAGCTGTTCTTGGAAAAACCGCTTCTGCTCAGGAAGAGTTGGATTATGTTTTAGCACACGATGAAACGGGAGAATTTTATGAAATGGCTATGGAAGACGATGAACTAAAAGGATTAACGGTAAGAAGGTAAAAAAAAGAAGCTGGGTTTCAGCTTCTTTTTTTTACCCCTCTTTTGCACCTTGTCTTTTCAAAGAAAGTGATTCGGAAATTTCCAGTACAAGAATGATAATGGTGCCAAGAACTAATCCGTTGCTTAAAAACGTAGTAACTAAAGGAGGCAGTGTTGAAAAAGCTTGAGAAGGCAAAAACATCACCCCTATCCCCGACAGCAACGCAATACCGGCTTTTTTCATTGCTTTTTCGGGCTGTTTGGCATGCTTGAATTCTCCAATTCCAAGAGCCATCATCCCTGTAAAAACAGGAAAGATTGCCGCGTATCCAACGGCAGGAGGAAGAGCGGACATAATGGACGTTAAAGGAGTAAAGATACTCAGAAAAAGCAAAAGACACGATGCTACAATAAAAGGAACGCGGCTATAAAGATTTGTAGCTGAAATGAATCCACCGGAACCTGAAATAGGAACGGCACCGACACCTGAAAACAATCCTCCAAGCAGCTGACTTATACCCGAAACCATCCCAGAACGCTTAATATTGTCTTTTTCAACTTTTTCTCCTTTGTGTTTATAAACAGACTCAACAACACGAATAGAAGCGAGCATGTTTGTAATTAAAATGAGCGTCACAAAAAAAGCAGTAACAACCATATTCCATTCAACGCGAGGAGCTCCAAATACAAACACTTTAGGTATGTAAAATAACTGCGCTTGAAATTCGATCGGTTTAGCTAAACCCAGCAGTGCAAATACTCCCCAGCCCACACCGATACTAATAATAATGCTGAGCTTATTTAACGTCCGGTGCGATAGTAAATAAAAAGTCAGCAGCAAAATCGCAGCTGAAGTCAGCGCAATTGGAAGTTTAATAGCTGAATTTGTTTCTGTAATGCCAAACATTCCTTTTAAAAAGGAACCGCTGAGCTGCGTCACTAATAAAATTAAATATGTACCGGTAACTGTCGGGGTAAAGTATTTTGCTAGTTTATCAATGAGACCAAGCAGGCTCATCAAAATAGCAATTATTCCGCTTATAAGAAGGGTGAACTGCAGCACGCGGAGCGTTTCAGAGTGAGAACCAAACAGAACGGTTCCAAGGCTCGCATACAGAGAAAAGACGCCCCACCAAACGCCAGCTGGCCCTTCCATGATTGGGTATTTATGCCCTATAAACACCTGCAAGAGCCCGGATAAAGCTAAAATAAATAACGTTCGCTGTAAAAATTGAATAGAATCCGCTGCGTTTAAATGAAACTGAGAAGCAATTACAATAGGAACAATCATACTATTAGAAATCATAAATAAAAACCATTGTAGTGAAGCAATGGAAACTCGAAACATTCTTAACACCTCAATTAATGCCGACGAGCGGCTGAATGAACCAACAGGCTGCTCTATTATTTTACCATGGGATTTCCAATTTGTAAGCGATATCTTGTTAAAAGGACGATGGATAAAGTGTCAAAAAATTCAATATATTGTTGTAAAAAGAAGAAAGATAATTTATAATTTTCTTACAATTATAAATTATAAACATAAGAATAATTTATAATGCACTGACTAACAGTCAAGAAAGGAGGAGGAATAAGACAAATGAAACTATACCTGTCGGTTGATATGGAAGGAATTACGGGACTCATCGATCACACAAATGTTCTGCGACAGAAAGAAAATTATGAAAGAAGCCGCAAAATAATGACGGATGAAGCAAATGCAGTAATTTATGCAGGGTTTAGAGAACAGTGCTCAGAAGTTGTGGTAAATGACAGTCATTCGAGTATGAATAATCTCCTTGTTGAACAGCTTCATCCAGAAACTCAGCTTATTTCAGGAAGCGTAAAGCCATATTCAATGGTACAGGGATTAGATCAGACTTTTGATGGTGCTATGTTTCTAGGGTATCATGCTAAAGCATCCATGCCTGGTGTCATGTCTCATTCGATGATATTTGGTGCTCGCAATATGTACATAGATGATACGAATATTGGAGAGTTAGGCTTCAACGCATACGTCGCAGGCTATTACGGCGTGCCAGTTTTAATGGTAGTCGGTGATGACCAAACGGCGCTGGAAGCACAGCAGCTTATTCCAAACGTGACGACTGCTATCGTCAAACAGGCCATTTCACGTTCTGCAGCCAAAACATTAACCCCTAAGAAAGCAGAACAATTACTTCAAGAAAAAACAGCCGCAGCTATTCAACACAAACACCTTGTCAAACCTTTAATTCCACCTAAACATCCAACCTTACGAATAGAATTTGCAAACTACGGTCAAGCAGAGTGGGCGCATTTAATGCCGGGCACAGAAATTGAACCTGGAACGACGACCGTTCGGTTTCAAGCAAAAGATATTTTAGAAGCTTATCAGGCCATGCTTGTTATGACTGAATTAGCTACGCGCACAACATTCTGTTAGAAGGTGGGATAAAGGTGAAAAGTTATATTTTAAAGCGATTTTTATCCATGCTTGTTACGCTGTGGGTAATTGTGACCTTAACCTTCTTTTTAATGCATTCGATTCCTGGATCTCCATTTAATGAAGAACGAGCGACAAGCGATGCAGTTCAAAAAAACTTGGAATCATTTTATCACTTAGATGAGCCCCTAGCTGTGCAATACGTTCTTTATTTGAAATCCATTGTGACCTTTGACTTTGGTCCTTCCATTAAACAGCCGTCTCAAACAGTTAACGACCTTCTAGGAAGAGGGTTTCCCGTGTCATTTGAACTTGGAATGGTGACGTTAATTCTTGCAGTGATTTCCGGTATTACACTAGGCATTATCGCTGCTCTTAGAAGGAATGGAATAATTGATTACATTGCGATGAGCATAGCAGTTATCGGATTGTCGGTTCCAAATTTTGTTATGGCCACGTTGTTAATTCAACAGCTTTCTGTTAATTTTAAAATTTTACCTGCCGCTACGTGGACGAGCCCTTTACATATGATTCTTCCGACTCTAGCTCTTGCCACAGGTCCTATGGCTATTATTGCACGTTTGACTCGCTCAAGCATGATAGAAGTACTGACTCAAGATTATATTCGAACAGCGCGTGCAAAAGGGCTTTCGCCAGTGAAAATTGTATTTAAACACGCGCTTAGAAATGCTTTAATGCCTGTTATAACAGTTCTTGGAACGATTGCAGCCAGCGTATTAACCGGCACATTTGTTATTGAACAAATCTTTGCTATTCCTGGCATGGGAAAATATTTTGTGGACAGTATTAATACGAGAGACTACCCCGTAATTATGGGCACTACGGTCTTTTACAGTTCGATTCTCATCATTATGCTTTTTTTAGTAGACATTGCTTACGGAATACTTGATCCACGAATCAAACTGTATAAGAAGGAGGGATAACGTGCTGGAAAAACAGGAGTATAAGCAAATTCCTGATGAATGGTTTACCCCAAAGAAAAAAAACAAGTCTGAAGCCGAAGCAGTTGTAAGGCCGAGCCTTTCTTATTGGCATGATGCATGGCGCAGGCTTGTAAAAAACAAGTTGGCTATGCTGGGTCTCTTTTTTTTAGTCATTCTCGTTGTGATGGCTATATTCGGTCCTATGTTTTCACCGCACAGCGTAACGAAAGCTTCTTTTACAGAGCAAAACCTTCCTCCTTCAGCTAGTCATTGGTTTGGAACTGATGACTTAGGCAGAGATATGTACACTCGGACATGGTACGGGGCTAGAATCTCTTTATTTGTAGGACTGATGGCAGCGCTTATTGATTTTATCATCGGTGTCATTTACGGAGGGTTCTCAGGCTATAAAGGCGGAAAAACAGATAATGTCATGATGCGCGTAATTGAAATTTTATACGGTCTTCCTTATCTATTAGTGGTGATTTTACTGATGGTAGTCATGGGCCCGGGGCTTTCTACGATCATTGTGGCACTTTCCGTTACAGGTTGGATCGGGATGGCGAGAATTGTACGGGGGCAAGTATTGCAAATAAAAAACTATGAGTACGTGCTTGCATCCAAAACGTTTGGAACAAAAACTAGCCGTATCATTAAGCGGAACCTGCTTCCAAATACGATGGGACCGATTATCGTTCAAATGACACTAACCGTGCCAACTGCCATTTTTGCTGAAGCTTTTTTAAGCTTTTTAGGGCTGGGTGTACAGGCTCCTTATGCCAGCTGGGGAGTAATGGCAAACGATGGTTTATCAACGATTCTATCAGGCTATTGGTGGCGTTTGTTTTTTCCCGCTTTTTTTATTTCTCTTACCATGTTTGCTTTTAATGTCCTTGGAGACGGACTGCAAGATGCACTTGATCCGAAATTAAGGAGGTAAGCAAATGGAAAAAATGATCCAAATCAAAGACTTACACGTACAGTTTTCAACTTACGGAGGGCAAGTTCAAGCTGTAAGAGGCGTTAGTTTTGATTTACATAAAGGAGAAACACTAGCGATTGTAGGAGAGTCAGGGTGCGGAAAAAGCGTAACATCTCAAAGTATTATGAGGTTAATTCCGACACCTCCGGGCAGGATCACAAGCGGCTCTATTTTATTTAAAGGCCAGGATTTGACGAAACTATCAGAAAAGAAAATGCGAGACATTCGAGGCGCTGATATTTCGATGATTTTTCAGGATCCTATGACTGCGCTTAACCCAACTCTTCGCGTAGGTGAGCAAATTGCAGAAAATATTATGCAACATGAAAACATCTCAAAAGAAAAAGCCAAAGAAAAAGCATTTGAAATGCTGGAGCTAGTCGGAATTCCAAATCCTAAAGAACGCCTAAAGCAATATCCTCATGAATTTAGCGGGGGAATGAGACAGCGTATTGTCATTGCAATGGCCCTTGTATGCAATCCCGAAGTGCTAATTGCTGATGAACCTACCACAGCTCTGGACGTCACGATACAAGCACAGATTTTAGAATTGTTTAAGGATATTCAGCAGAAAACGGATGTCTCCATTGTTTTAATTACCCATGATTTAGGTGTAGTCGCTCAGGTAGCTGACCGTGTTGCCGTAATGTATGCAGGAAAGATTGTAGAAATTGGAACGAGAAGAGACATCTTTTATACGCCGCAGCATCCGTATACAAAAG
Source organism: Priestia sp. 40 (assembly GCF_049368575.1). Lineage (NCBI taxonomy): Bacteria > Bacillati > Bacillota > Bacilli > Caryophanales > Bacillaceae > Priestia > Priestia sp. 40. The sequence goes on along the minus strand of NZ_JBMPZA010000017.1, from coordinate 92,153 downwards.
GATTGCTGCGTTCAGTTCCTCGGTTAGATTTATACGAAAGTGAGCTTGTGCCTATTGCAGGATCACCTCCCGATTTATTTGCACCTCCATCCGGATGTTCGTTCGCACCTCGCTGTCCTTACGTAATGGAAGTGTGTGATCGCATGTATCCTGTATCGACAAAGCTGAAAGAAAGTCACCAAGTGCACTGCTGGCTTCAAGATGAGAGAGCCCAAAAATTTGTAACAACTATAAGCTAGATTTATAGAGGAATAGAGAACTTATGAAAGAGGGGGAAACAATGAAAAAAATAGGGTCTTTACTAATGATGTGTGTACTTATATTTGCACTTGCTGCCTGTACGGCCACAAAAGATTCAGGCGCGGAGCCAGAAAAGAAGAGCAGTACAGCAAAAGAAGACGGTAAGGTCCTTTATATGAATAATGGCGCAGAACCTACGTCTTTTGATCCACCTATTGGATTTGATTCATATTCATGGAATATGCTTAATAACTTAATGGAAGGGCTGACTCGTTTAGGAAAAAGCGATGAGCCTGAAGGAGCAATGGCCGAGAAATGGGATATTTCTGACGATAAAAAAGTCTATACGTTTCATTTACGAAAAGATGCTAAATGGTCAAATGGAGATGACGTAAAAGCAAGTGATTTTGTGTTTGCGTGGAAGAGGCTGTTAGATCCTAAGACTGGTTCTCCAGCGGCATTTTTAGGCTATTTCATTCAAGGTGGAGAAGAATTTAATACGGGTAAAGGCAGTGCTGATCAAGTAGGAGTCAAAGCGCTAGATGACAAAACCTTTGAAGTTACGCTTAAAAGTCCGCAAGCCTATTTCTTAAGTGTAGTTTCCAATCCAGCGTTCTTCCCGATCAATGAAAAAGTAGCGACAAAGAACCCCAAATGGTTTGCAGAAGCAGATTCTTTTGTTGCTAATGGTCCCTTTAAATTAACTCAATGGAAGCATAACAGTAATCTAGTCATGGAAAGAAACGATCAGTATTGGGATGCTAAAAATGTAAAGCTCGATAAGGTAAAATGGGCAATTGTTGAAAATACAAACACAGAATACCAAATGTATCAAAATGGAGAACTAGATGTTTCTGAAATTCCATCGGATTTAAGTGAAAAGCTGCTGAAAGATGGAGATGTTCATATCGAAGACCAAGCGGGAACTTACTTCTATCGCTTTAACTTAGATAAAGAGCCCTTTCAAAACAAAAATATCCGTAAAGCATTTGCAATGGCTGTAGATCAAGATCAAATTGTTAATTTTGTTACAAAGAATAAGGAAAAACCAGCTCGCGGGTTCGTATCTTACGGATTTAAAGATACAGATGGAAAGGATTTCCGTAAAACGGGCGGAGACTTATTAAAAACAGATGGCAAAGAAGCAAAAGCACTTCTGAAAAAAGGAATGAAAGAAGAAGGATATAAAAAGCTGCCAGCTATTACGCTAACATACAGTACAGACGATACGCATAAAAAAATAGCAGAAGCACTGCAGCAAATGTTCAAAGAAAATCTAGGCGTAGATGTGAAGCTTGCCAATATGGAATGGAATGTTTTCCAAGAAGAACAAAAAGCGTTAAAGTTTCAGCTGTCACGAAGTTCATTTTTAGCTGATTATGCAGATCCAATTAACTTTTTAGAGAGCTTCCAGACGGGTCATTCAATGAACCGTACAGCTTGGAGCAATAAAGAATATGATGAGTTAATTAAACAAGCTATGAACGAAACAGATAATAAAAAACGTTTTGAGCTTATGTATAAAGCAGAAGATATTTTATTTGATGAGATGCCGATCATTCCTATTCATTTCTACAACTATGTGTTTTTAATCAAAGATAACGTATCTGGAATTGTTCGTCATCCTGTTGGCTATTTAGATTTGAAGTGGGCGGATAAACAGTAAAGTGGAACTTTTCGTCAGAGGGGATTTCAATTCCCTTCTGACCCAAGTTTCACTTTCTTCATTTCTTTACCCAAAAGGAGTGTAACAAATGATAAAACCAAAACGATTACAAAAAGGTGATACAGTAGCTGTTATTGCACCTGCTAGTCCGCCTAATCAGCATAATCTAAAAAAAGGAATAGAATATTTAAAGGAAATAGGATTAAACGTAGTAACAGGCGCGCATTTATATAAAAAAAACGGGTACTTAGCAGGGACTGATGAACAGCGAGCAGCCGATATACATGCGATGTTTGCCAATAAGCAAGTAAAGGCAATTATCTGTGCATGCGGCGGGTACGGGACTGCTAGGCTTGCCTCGCAATTAAACTACGATTTAATTAAGCGAAACCCAAAGATTTTTTGGGGATATAGCGATATTACGTTTTTACATACGGCTATTCATCAGCGCACAGGTTTGGTTACCTTTCATGGGCCCATGCTTTCATCAGATATCGGAAAAGAAGATGTTCATATAGAGACGAAGCAAGCTTTTTATCAATTATTTTCTCACCGTTCTTTGTGCTACACGGATCAAATTAGTCCGCTCGACACTATTTGTGAAGGAGAAGCAACTGGACAGCTAATAGGTGGAAATCTAACTTTACTCGTAAGCACGCTTGGCACACCATTTGAACTAGATACAAAGAATCGAATTTTATTTATTGAAGATATTGATGAAGAGCCGTATGAAATTGACCGCATGATGACACAGCTGTATATGGCCAATAAACTGCAGGATGCAGCGGGAATTATTATCGGAGATTTTCATAACTGCTATCCTAAAAAACGTAAGGAGTCGCTTTCATTAGAAGAGGCATTAACAAGTTACCTGACTTCTTTAAAAAAGCCTGTTATGAGAGGGTTTCGCATCGGGCATTGCTCTCCTCAAACAGCTGTGGCGATTGGAAACTATGCCACGATGTCGACTTATGAACGAATGGTTGAATTTGAATCCGGTATTACATTACCAAAAGATAAAGTCGAACGCTGAAGGTTAAACCTGCAGGGAGGATAAATAAGTGATGGATAAAAAAGCGTATTACGTTTGTGTAGCTGTGGCGACTGTTTGGACTTCCTATGACTCTAGCAGAGAAATAGATGACAATGCAATAAGTTTCCCAGTAAAACTGGATAAATGGCTAGAACAATTAACGTATACACGTCGGTTGGAGCTTTGTGAGAAAAATTTAGTTCAAACGCAGCTATTACTAGGAGAAGAAGTGTATGTAACAGAAATGAAAGGTAAATGGGCAAAAATCGTTATTCCTTCTCAGTTTTCTTCTAAAGATGAAAGAGGATATCCCGGGTGGGTTCCTTTCCACCAACTGATTTCTCAAGCTGAATATTTTCCATTGAATAAACCAACGGCAGTGGTATCAGCAGCGATTGCGACACTGCATCTAGCGGAAGGAGCCTTGCAAATTAGTTATCAAACGCACCTGCCTCTTTTAAAAGAAGATAAAGAATGGCTAGAAGTTCAAACGCCGGTTGGCAGTGGGAGAATAAAACGTCAAGATGCTGTTGTAATAGAGGATAGAAACCGTAAAGTAAAAGGAACTGGGGATATGATTATTGCAGCAGGAGAACAGTTTTTGAATCTTCCATATTTATGGGGTGGCATGAGTGCTTGGGGATATGATTGTTCCGGGTTTGCCTATGCTACTCATAAAGCAAACGGATATCTTATTCCGAGAGACGCCACCGATCAAGCAAGGCAAGGAAAAGAAGTAGGATTAGACTCTATTCAAGCTGGAGATTTATTGTTTTTCGCTTATGAAAAAGGGAACGGGTCTATCCACCATGTTGGTATTTATTACGGTAAAGGAAAAATGCTTCATTCACCTAAAACGGGTAAAACCGTCGAACTGATCGAATTAAAAGGAACTATTTATGAAGAAGAGCTGTGTGCAGCCCGGCGCTATTATTAGGAGGTGGCAGTTATGACAACGAAGCATTTGTTAGAAATAAAGCAGCTGAGCAAATATTTTTCAATTACGAATAAGCAGGTTTTGAAAGCAGTAGACGGCGTGTCCTTTCATATTTCAAAAGGAGAAACCTTTGGACTTGTTGGTGAATCCGGCTGCGGAAAATCAACTGCCGGGCGCACAATCATTGGGTTGTATAACCGTACATCGGGAGAGGTGCTTTATAAAGGAAAAAACGTGCATGAGCTATCAGAGAAAGAAAAATTTGCTTTTCACCGTAATATGCAAATGATTTTTCAAGATCCATATGCTTCACTAAATCCTCGTTCTACCGTAAAGGAGATTATCTCAGAACCAATGGAGGTTCACGGACTTTATTCGAATAAAAAAGAAATGCTGAACCGGGTGTATGAGCTGCTAGAAGATGTGGGGCTAAATCGTGATCATGCCAATCGCTATCCTCATGAGTTCAGCGGCGGGCAGCGCCAGCGTATAGGAATTGCGAGAGCTTTAGCACTAAATCCAGAGTGCATTATTGCAGACGAACCTATTTCTGCTTTAGATGTGTCTGTACAGGCTCAGGTAGTTAATTTATTAAAAAAACTCCAAAAAGAAAAAGGGTTAACTTATTTATTTATTGCACATGACTTGTCGATGGTAAAGCATATAAGCAGTCGTATTGGAGTTATGTACTTAGGGCATTTAGTAGAATTAACCACAAGTTCGGAGCTGTATCAAAAACCGCTTCACCCATACACTCAAGCTCTACTATCAGCTATCCCTATCCCTGATCCTGACGTTGAGGATAATCGGAAGCGAATTGTTCTTAAAGGAGAATTGCCAAGTCCCATTAACCCTCCCTCTGGCTGCGTGTTTAATACGCGCTGTCCTCTTGCAGTAGCAGCCTGTAAGACTCAAAAACCAGAGTGGCAGGAAGTTGAAGACAATCACTTTGTAGCCTGTCACTTATACAATCAAAAGATAATGAGTAACAACTATATTGAAACAGCTGCGACAAAATGATGGAAAAAGCAAGGATGAAAATAGAAGATGCAGTTACTACATGGAAGCGGAGTAATAATGGACTTATACGCATTCATATTGAAGGAAAAGAATCCATACAGATTAATTCTTTTATCCAACAACGAGCAGCAAGTACAATCAAGCTGCTTCTTGCAATAGAAGCGTTTCGTCAAATTGATGCGGGCATCTTGACTTTAACATCTGTCATTCAAAGAACGGAAAAAAACACGGTTGGCGGAGCAGGTGTACTTAGAGCTCTTCCGCGGTTAACATATATTAAAGTGGAAGAGCTGCTTACCCTTATGATAATTGTTTCTGACAACACAGCTACAAATGAGCTCATTTCTTTAGTAGGATTTGAAAAAATTAACGAATGTGCTAAAAATCTAGGATTAAAGAAAACTGTTTTAAACCGCTATATGATGGACGAAATCGCTGTTAAAAAAGGGATTGATAATTATACGTGTGCCTCTGACGTAGTAAAGTGTTTAAGGGAAATATATGAAGGAAACCTTTTGCAAAAATCTAGTCGCGAAAAAATAATGAGAATGTTAGAAATGCAGCAGTTTCAGCATAAGCTTCCAGCACGTATAGGATCAGCGTTTCAAGCTGCGAATAAGACTGGAGAACTACAGGGAGCAGAACATGATAGTGCTATTCTCATGCGAGGTAACGAACCGTATTATGCCGTTGTTTTGATAGATGGACTAAGTGACAATGAACAGGGAAGGAGATTGATTGCTGATATTGGATACCTTCTGTTATCTAACATCTAAAAATCTGTTGACCATATACTTCAATAAGCGAGATTGGTTTGCTCCCTTTTATTTAATGTCTTCTATCAAAGAAAAACTCACATTTACTAATAATAAATGCTTGTCTTCTCAGATTTTGGCGAGACCGTTGTTTGCTGTGCTGGATTTGTGCTAGTAATAGATAAACATGTTCTTTTTCATAAAATTTTATGAAAAAATAATGATAAATCATTCATCCTATACCAACTTATTCATATTTTTTATATAATAGAATAATAGTATATATTTTAAACGAATAGTGAATGTCTATGCAAAGCAGCAAGGAGCATGAAATTATTCGATTCATAAATGGTGGTGTATGTATGGCAAACGAACATGTAATGATAGATATTATAAAAGCATTTAAACGCAATTCAACTGAATCTATTGCCATGGATTTAATTAAGGAAGTGCGAGGGACATTTAGTCCATTACCTAAATATATAGCGGATTTAATTGATGAGCTGAGAAAATTAAATTTAAAAGACGAAGTGATCAGTGTAATCTTGTATCAATCTGTATATGTGGCAGATCATCAATTTAATATTAAAGATACCATTACCAATCGTCAGTTTGTAAAAGATACGATTGAAATGGGCAGAAGATGGGTGCATCAGTACGGCCGAATTGAAACAGTAGAAGAAGCAATTCACATTGCAGAGCAAGTATCTACAAAAGAGGACTTGCCTCATCATTTGCAAACAGCAACAATTGACGAAAAAATTACGCTTGAGGTGCAGCTTGATCATCAAACGTATGAAATGTTAAAAAATATAGCGGTTTATTATGATCATCATTCCTATGAACAGTCAATGACTGTAGCAATTAATCGTTTATATACGCAGCTGCGCGATGCACAATCAAAAAATAGTTAAATGTCAAATCTCACATGTTCTGTGCACCATGTGAGATTTTTTAAGAGGTGAAAGAGGCGCAGATGAAAATGTCTTGCTCCATCGTTCATCAAAAGGAGGGAGAACATTGATGAGGGTATATTTATCTCCTCTTCAAAAAAAAGATGCTTCTAAAGTTTTTGCATATTGGTCGGATGAAGAGGTTACTAGATATATGAATATTGAGCCCTTTACGACGCTTTATCAGGCGGAAAGCATGATTGCACTTCTCCAAAGTTTGACGAAAGAAGGGAAAGCAACACGCTATGCAATTCGATTAAAGACTTCCGATGAGATCATTGGAACCTGCGGTTTAAACCGTATTGATTATGTTAAAAAGCAAGCAGAGATTGGGTATGATTTAGGCAGACCTTTTTGGAAAAAAGGCCTCATGACAGAAGCGCTCTGCCTTTTGCTAGAAAAAGCTTTTGAAGAGTTTCACATACAAGAAATTGAAGCAAAAGTTGATCCTAATAATAAAGATTCAATTACTCTTTTAAAAAAATTCTCGTTTCAACTAGAAGAGGCGTATGAATCAGATGATTGCACTTGTTTATACACCGTCAACAAGAAAAAAGTGAGCGCAATATTGTCAGGACATTCAAAAGGTAAGAAGTAAATCAAACAGAAGTTCTTTTGAAATAGTAAATATTTTTAGGCCTTAACCGATAACAAAGAAAAGAACGAATTGAAGGAAGGTCATGAATGAATCATCATACACATTTACTAGAAGGGACGTACAATGAGTTACTTGTTACACTCTCTTTCCTTATCGCTATTACTGCGGCGTACGCTTCTTTTGGGTTAGCTAATCGTGTAAAAATTTCCCGGGCAAAATTTATTCAGTTTTGGTTAATCAGCGGGGCATTTACATTGGGAATAGGCATTTGGTCCATGCATTTTATCGCTATGCTTGCTTTTCACTTGCCCGTAGATGTTTCATATAATTTATGGTTTGTTCTTCTCTCAATCTTGGGAGCGATAACGGGATGTTATATAGGCCTCTACCTCATTCACACACAAAAGAAAAGTATAAAAGCACTTATCATTGCAGGGAGCGTTATGGGAGCTGGAATTGTTGTTATGCACTATTCCGGCATGATGGCTATGGAGCCAATTATGATTTCATATGATCCATTTATCGTTTTTCTCTCTATTCTTATTGCTGTTGCTGCTTCTAATACAGCTTTGTGGCTTGGTTTTTACTCAAAGCTAAATGAAGGGAAGCTTACCGTTTTTGCTAAGCTTATTTGTTCTACTATTATGGGTATTGCTATTGCTGGTATGCACTATACGGGCATGCAGGCAGCTTCTTTTTCAGGAATGTCAATGTCTGAACAATCAAACGGTTTTGCCTTAAACCCAATATATTTATCCGCCGTTATTATTTTTTTTATTGTATGCCTATTTACGGCTGTATTTTTAACCATTTTCATGGATCGACGCGTACAAAAACAAGAAGTTTTAAAATGGGCTTTTTTTGAATCTGCCCTGGATGCTATTTTGGTGATCGATGAAAAAAAACATATTTTATCGCTCAATTATGCAGCGGAAACGCTTTTCTCTCTTAAAGCATCAGATGTAATCGGGAGTCATGTTGTTAAGCTGCTGCCATTCTATAAATTTTCTTCTCTACAAGACGGACGAACTGAGCACTCCCTTTTGATAAGTAATAGAGAAGTTACGGTTGAAATAACGGTGATGGCGGTAGGGATTGAAGAAACGGTTGAGTATATGCTGTATATCCGCAACATGACGCAAGAGCGCGAAGCAGAAAAAACGTTGATTGAAGCAAAAAATCGCTATGAAAACTTGTTTTACTCCTCTCCATTGGCAATTATGGTTCATCGGGAAGAAGAGGTCGTGTCTGTTAATGATGCTATGATTCAGCTTTTAGGAGTAACGGAAGACCAGCTCGTTGGTAAATCGTTATATGATTTCTTTTCAGCTGAACAAGTTCCTGATATTAAAAAAGGATTAAAGACAGTAAAGGATAGAAAAGATGAGCCAAGACCTCCATTAGCTCAGTTGAAAATGTTTAATGCGTTAGGTAAGGAACTCTTTTTAGAAGTGAAATCTACGCTCATTCAAATTAATGGAGAGACGCTTTTTCAGACAGTAACTAGAGATGTAACGGAGCAGAAAAAAGCTCAAGAATCGCTTCAATATATGGCTTTTCACGATATGCTAACAGATTTACCAAATCGAAGTATGTTTTCAAGCATTGTAGAGAAATCCATTGATTCAGCAGCTGCTTCAGGAAAAAAGCTTCATTTCTTATTTTTAGACCTCGATCGTTTCAAACAGGTAAATGACACGCTTGGTCATCATGCTGGAGATCAGCTTATGCTTCAGGTGGTCGATCGAATGAAAAGCTGCTTAAGAAACCAAGATGTGCTTTCGCGCTTTGGAGGAGATGAGTTTTTAGTTTTACTGTATGATAGGACGGATGAAGAAGTAAAAAAAATCTGTCAATCATTAAATGACTGCTTATCCACTCCTTTTGTAGTGCTATCGAGAGATGTTTATTTAGGGGTAAGCATCGGAGTTAGTTTGTATCCTAAAGATGGAAATTCGCTTGAAGTGCTAGTTCGCCATGCTGATTTAGCGATGTACGAAGTCAAAAAACAAGGGCGTAATCATTATCTGTTTTATCAAAAAGAAATGCAAGTTCATACTACGCGACGAATGAGAATTGAAGATGGTTTACGCAAGGCTTTTGAGCTGGGCGAAATGGAGCTTCACTATCAGCCGAAAGTCAATATTCAAAGTGGCCATATTGTTGGAGTGGAGGCTTTGATCCGGTGGACTCATGCCGAGATGGGCGTCATTTCTCCTGCAGAATTTATTCCGATTGCTGAAGAAACAGGCGTTATTGTTACACTGACGAAATGGGTATTAAAAAAAGCGTGCCATCAAAATAAGCATTGGCAGCTTCAAGGACTTCCTCCCTTAAAAATGAGTGTGAACATATCAAGCGTGGATTTTGGTACAACTGATTTTGTTGAATATGTGTTAGGTGTCTTGCGTGAAGTAGAGTTAGAATCACGATATTTAGAACTTGAAATTACGGAAAGTGTAACGATGAAGCATGTTGAGCAAACAATTGAAAAGCTACAAATCTTAAAAGATGCAGGGGTATTTATTTCGATTGATGATTTTGGCTCAGGATATTCCTCGTTCAGCTATATTCAGAAGCTGCCTATTCATACGCTGAAAATTGATCGGTCTTTTATTAAAGATTTAGATCCTAATACAACGGAAGTGTCGATTGTCAGAGCCATTATTACACTAGCCAAAAGTTTGCAGCTATCCGTTGTAGCAGAAGGTGTAGAAGAAGTTGAACAAGTAGAACTTCTTCATAAAGAAAAATGTGATGAAGTGCAGGGATACTATTTCTCCAAACCGATTTCAGCGGAAGAATTTTATGAGAAATTTCATAAAATCGAAGAGAAAATGGAATTCGTTCATTAATGTAAAAAGCCGTTCTTATTTAGAAGAACGGCTTTTTATTATTGGTTATTTCGATATACATAAGGGTCTTTTGGAGACTGCTCACGCTTTACTTTTGTTACTTTCACAACAGGGATGGTTTTTTTGAACGGCTGGTAATACATTGTACTAATTTTTCCTGTAACCGTTGCCCAGTCATCATTTTTAAAAGTAACATCATCTGGAAACTCAATAAGCATTCCAAACACCCCTGAATCTGCAATACAATGAATGATACCAAAGCGAAAGAGAAAATATTGATTCTTTTTTAATTCTTTCGTTTGATACATAAATCCTTTAAAAGAAATGGTTTTGTCAGTGAATTCACCAGGATATCGGTAAATAGTCTCCATTGCATTTAAAAATTCCTCATCTTCTAAGTTGATATTTTCTCGTTTAGAAAACTTTTTAAGATCACGATGAATCATTTTGTCATAGGCTTCTTCTCCGTAAAAAGAACTTGTGTCAGGCTGTAAAAATTGATGAGAAGAATAAGGATCTTTTTTGTCATAAATAGGAAAATGAAACCCTTTAGCTTCAACAATATTAGAATCAAGGGTTGCGACAGGTAAAAATAAGACCGTGAGTACAGGTAAAATATAAATTGGGTACCATGCTCTTCGTTTCCATTTGCCATCTTGATGATCATGGACGCATCCACAGCTACAATCATCATCATGTTTTTTAGGACCTATCATGTAAAAGATTAATTCTGCAATGGTCAAGAACCAAAGGACAAAGATGGTGCAAAATGAAATCCAGGAATATTTCATATTGATATATTTTGAGATATCCCCAGTTGCATGAAGGTGCATGAAGATGAATGTAAACCCTATTAAAATTAAAATACGAATCATGCCAAATCCCTCCTTACTAATGAACAATTAAAATCGAAACAATAAGTACTAAAATGAAGACATACGCCAAAAGCGTAAAGACAAATTTAGTCTTAAACTGGCTTAGCATCATCAGCGTATTCTTGATATCAAACATTGGACCGAATACCAAGAATGAAACAATAGCACTATCTGTAAACGTACTGCGAAACGAGGAAGCGATAAACGCATCTGCAGAGGAACAAAGCGATAATACGTAGGCAAGTCCCATCATTACCGCATTTGATGAAACATTTCCTTGTCCCAATGAAAGTAAAGTAGAGGTCTTCACGAACGTTTGCATGCCGGCTGCAATTAATCCGCCAATAATTAAAAATTTCCCAACAGAAAAAAACTCATCAATAGTATGACGAATCGATTGTGAAACTTTCTCACTCATTTTCTTGGGGGAAGTATGCAAATGAACCTCACGTTTTGTCTGAGGTGCTTTGAATTGAACACTTAAAATAAGACCTACAAGTAAGGAAACAATAAAAGCTACTCCTGCCCAATAAAATACTATTTTCCAATCATTTCCGAAAGCTACAAAGGTAGAAAATAAAACAACAGGATTAATAATAGGGCCTGTTAACATAAAAGGAATGGCAGCATAAAGGGGAACCCCTTTTGCCATTAAACGTCTAGTAATAGGAACAATTCCACATTCACAGGCTGGAAAAAGAGCTCCAATCACACTAGCTAATATGACAGCACCTATTTTATTTTGAGGAATAACTCGAGCCATCATTTCATCCGTTACAAAAATTTGAATAATTCCTGAAATGATCACACCTAATAATACAAAAGGAAGAGCTTCAATAAGAATACTAATAAATATAGTATTCATTTGTAATAGAGACGAATTCATTATTTTCACTCCAAAATTAAGTTTATCTAAAATGTATTAGTGCAATAAAGTTGTATTTGGTCAACTTGTACATAGTGTATCGTAAAAAGGGAAGGGAATAAAGCTTTTTCAAAAAGAAGTGAAAGGATTTTTTTGTTATTTATTCAAAATATGTCCCGTATTACGAGAAAACTATTGACTCATCTTGAATTAACAGATAACATTGATGATAATGATTATCAGCGTCATCAAGAGTATATACATAGGAGGAAGCATTAAAATGAAGCAAGTTAAAAAGACTAGACTTCTCAGTATAGCTACTATTGTTGCTATTTTATTTGTTCTAGCAGGATGCGGGTCAAACCAAAATTCTTCAAAAGAAAATTCAGATAATAACCAAAAGGTGTCTGTTCAGCATGAGCTTGGAAAAACGAAAGTTCCTAAAAATCCTAAAAAAGTAGTTGTTCTTGAACTATCCTTTGTGGATGCTCTGCAAGGTTTAGGAATGAAGCCAATAGGGATTGCAGACGACAACAAAAAAGATATGATTAAAAAACTTGTAGGTGGAAAGATTGACTATACTTCAGTAGGAACACGTCAACAGCCGAATTTAGAAGTAATTAGTTCCCTGCAGCCGGACTTAATCATCGCCGATGTGCAGCGTCATAAAGCAATTTATAAAGAATTAAACAAAATTGCACCTACAATCGAATTAAAAAGCCGTGAATCTACATATGAAGAAAATATAGACTCATTTAAAACAATTGCAAAAGCAGTAGGAAAAGAAAAAAAAGCAGAGCAGCGATTAAATGAGCATGAAGAAACGATTTCAAAATTAAAAAATGAGTTAAAAGAAGAAAGTGGTCAGACAGTCTTACCAGCAGTTGTCAGAGATACTTCTTTCCAAGCGCATACGTCTTCTTCTTATGACGGAGAGTTTCTTGAAAAGCTAGGGTTGAAGAACGCTGTGCAGAACAAAGAAGCATATGCTGAAATGAATTTAGAACAGTTGTCAGACATTAATCCAGATATTTTAATCCTAGCAAATAATGAAGGCAAACTTGTAACGGATGAATGGAAAACAAATCCTCTTTGGGAAAATTTAAAAGCTGTTAAAAATGATAAAGTGTTTGTAGTAGACCGTGATTTATGGACAAGATTCCGAGGGGTAATTTCAGCTGAGGCAATTGGAAAAGATACGGTTAAGTTACTAAACAATAAGCAGCAGTAATATAACGGAATCTGACAAAGAGGCGAGAATAGTTATTCTATTCTTGCTTCTATTTGTTTAGAAAAGAAAACTGTAGAAAGTGTGTTGGAAATGACAAATCTTGTCCAAAAGCAAAAAATAAATAAATACATTGTGTTGGTAGCTAGTGTTTGCTTGTTAATCATCGGAATGATTTTACATGTCGCTGTGGGATCCTCTGCAGTTAGTTTTACAGAAGTAATTAAAGCAATTTTTGCTCCTGATGACTCTAAGCAGACAACGATCGTACAGACGCTCAGGTTGCCAAGAGCCGTGCTGGCAGCTCTTATTGGAGCCAGCTTGGCAGCTGCTGGAGCATTGATGCAAGCTATTACACGAAATTCGCTTGCTTCACCCCAAGTGTTTGGGGTAAATGCAGGTGCTTCATTAGCGATTGTAATAGCTTTTATTCTATTTCCTGATCTTACCTCTCAATCAACTGTTTATATTGCCTTTTTAGGAGCAGCTTTAGGAGGAATAACGGTTTATTTGTTCGCATCGGGCGGAAAGACAACTCATGTGAAACTAGCACTTGCCGGAATGGCCGTGCATTTATTTTTATCGTCGCTTACTCAAGGAGTGATTGTGTTAAATGAACAAGCTACGGACGTTTTGTATTGGCTTGTAGGTTCTATTAACGGGAAAGACTGGACTCATGTAAAAATTTTGTTACCTTGGTCATTTCTAGGTCTTCTTCTAGCTTTTGTATCATCTCGTTCTATATCGATTCTAGTGTTAGGAGAGAATATGGCAACGGGTTTAGGCGAAAAGGTAAAATGGATTCGCTTTTTTGCAGGTATACTGGTCATTATGCTTGCAGGTGCATCTGTTGCCGTTGCGGGGCCAATTGGGTTCGTAGGTCTCATTGTACCTCACATAGCTAGAAAATTAGTAGGAGGAGACTACCAGCGAATCCTGCCATTTTCAGCTCTATTAGGAGCCATTTTGCTTGTCTATGCCGATGTACTTTCTCGTTTCATTGCCTATCCTTTTGAGTCGCCAGTAGGGATTGTAACAGCTCTTATCGGAGCTCCTTTCTTTTTATATCTTGCTAGAAAAGGGAGGAATATTAAGCAATGAAAAGAAAACACCCTTATCAAATATTAAGTATCTTATTGCTATGTTTAATAATCACGGTTGTAATTAGCTTAGGAGTAGGAGCCGTTTATATTTCCCCTGCAGAAATCTTTCAGCAAATAGTAGGTAGTTCCCAAGGTAGTTCCTTTATTTTAACAAATTATCGCATTCCACGTACCCTCATTGCTATTGTGGTCGGTGCGGCTTTAGCGGTAGCAGGAGCTATTTTGCAAGGGATATTAAAAAACCCGCTTGCTTCTCCTGATGTTATCGGTGTAACAAAAGGAGCAGGGCTATTCGCCGTTTTTATCTTAATTGTATTTCCAGCTGCTTCTATGCTTCTGCTGCCGCTTTCAGCTTTTTTAGGAGCATCGGTCATCGCCGTTATACTCATGGTGTTTTCCTATTCTCAAGGAGCTAAAACTCATACGCTGGCTTTAGTGGGTGTAGCTTTAGGAGCTATTTGCCAGGCTGGAATTCAGTATTTTATGATTAAGTTTCCAGATGACGTGAATACAACTCTTCTTTGGCTTACAGGAAGTTTATGGGGAAGAGGCTGGAGTGAGCTTTTGATGTTAATTCCTTGCGTCGTACTTGTTCCTTTTATTATTATATTTGCATCTAAGCTCGATATTTTAAACTTAGGAGATGAGATTGCAGTTGGCCTAGGAGAGCGAACAAAGTACGTTCGTTATACACTATTGAGTATGGCTGTGATATTAACCGGTTTATCTGTAGCTGTAGTTGGGTCAATTGGATTTATTGGTTTAATCGCTCCTCATATTAGTAGGAGGTTAGTAGGGAGTCGGTCGAAGTTCTTGTTACCAGTTTCAGCAGCAGTAGGTGCTTTATTCCTGCTAATTGCTGACAGTCTCGGAAGAGGGGTTGTGCCGCCCATTGAAATTCCAGCTGGAATCGTAACATCCGTTATTGGTGCCCCTTATTTTCTATATTTACTGCGGCGTGAACAGAAAAATTAGGAGAAAGGAGGAAGAGTAATGACAAAGTTAACTGCGGAAAAACTTTCGCTATCATATGATTCAACTTCAGTTATTCGCGATATTGACCTTCACATTCCAGAAGGAAAGATAAGCATAATCATTGGATCAAATGGCTGCGGAAAATCAACAATCCTTCGTTCATTGGCGCGTCTATTAAAGCCGACAGAAGGAAATATTTATTTAAACGGAAAAGATATTCATCAACATTCATCAAAAGAAGTAGCAAAAAAACTGGCTATTTTGCCTCAAGCTCCTGAAGCTCCTGAAGATTTAACAGTAAAAGAGCTATGCTATTATGGTCGTCACCCTCATAAAGGCTTATTTGCTCGCTATTCTGCTGAAGATCATCAAATTGTAGAGGAGGCTTTACAGGCAACTAAACTGTCTAATTTAAGTCATCGCACACTGGATGCGCTCTCTGGAGGACAGCGTCAAAGGGCCTGGATTGCAATGGCATTAGCACAGGGTACGGAGCTTCTGCTTTTGGACGAGCCTACCACATATTTAGATTTAGCTCATCAGATTGAAGTGCTTGAACTTCTTCGTTTCTTAAACCAAAAGAGAAATTGTACAATTGTGATGGTCTTGCACGATTTAAACCAAGCAGCTCGCTATGCAGATCATTTAATCAGTATTTCAAACGGTCAGATTTACAAAGAAGGTTCTCCTGCTCAAGTATTTACAGAAGAAATGATAAGAGATGTGTTTAATTTATCATCAACTATCATTCAAAATCCGGTTGATGGTTCACCTCTATGTATACCAACTGGAATCATAAAATAAACTGCACTTAAAAAAACAGGGTACTATTTTCACATAGTACGCTGTTTTACATTTAAGGTCAGAGCTAACAGTTTATACAGTGCATAGATTCCAAGGTACGCTCCGGTTAATAAAAAAGCTGAATTTAAAAAAATTGCATGAATGCTCGTCATAAAAACAGTATGATTCTTTAAGATACGATAGATAGAAGCAGCGGCTATATTTCCAAATACTAGCGCTGAAAGAAGGGCTAACGTATTAAAAACTAGTTCTGCTCCTTTCCACTTTAGTGAGAAAAAAAGCATGATAATAGGAACAATAATACTTCCAGAAACCAACAGAAAAATCAATGGACCATCTCCAATGCGTTATCTTATTACAGTTACATAAGATAATGTTTTTGCTTATTTTTAGATAGTCTTCCCTTTTTATAGTCTGTTAAGCTTTTTTCTTCCATTTTTTACTTATATAAAAAAGTAAAATGATGGATAAAATTGCTAAAATGATTTTACCTTGCATCGATCCTTGTGAAATATGATAAACCGAATAAACTTCAATAAAAAGCGCTGGAATTTTTCCAAGTGCGCTAGCAGAAATGAATACCGCAAAGGAGCCTTTTCCTACAGCGCTGAAGAATGTAATGAGACCTGATGGAACAAAGGGAAGTAATCGTAAAGAAAGAATTAATATAAAACTCTCTTTCCCTTGTACGCGCAGCAGCTTTAGCCACTTGGAGTGAGAAGGTGTTTTTGTATGAACAAGTGTACGGAAACCTTTCCGATACAGCCAAAAAGAGAGAGCTACACCTAAAACTTCTCCAATAAAAGAAAGTAAAAATCCATTCCAAAAACCAAATAATTTTACGTTTACGAACGTAAGGGGTGCGCTTGGAAATACGCCAGTAATACTAATAAGAATGTTCAAGGCAATGCTAATAAGCTCTGCTGCTTCTAAATGTTCAAGCAGAAATGTTTGAAGATAGTCAGTCATGGTTATACTCCCATTTATGTTTTACCTGTAGGGCTATTTTAGTTGTTTTTCTACTATTATATAATTTTTGGCATGAAATAAGTAGGTAAGCAGTTTATAAAAAACGAAACAGGGTAACTACTTACTAATGAAAGATGATTTACTGATTTGAAGGGATGGACAACTCATGTTGAAATTTTTGCTTGTTATTGTAGTCGTATTATTAATTATTATGATTTTTAAACGCTTTATCCGAAAATAGAAATGCTAACTAAGCAGCTCGTGAGATCTTTCTCACGAGCTCTTTTACGGAGCTATTCAGTAGCTCAACAATACACTTTTTACCTGTGATGAATATCACTGCAGCTAGAGAAATGAAGGGGTAAGATAGAAATGGGAGGGAGGTATATGGAATTATTAGTCTATCTCAGCGCTTATTTATCAGGGGGAGCTATCGCATTATGGCTAATTAATGCAGCATTTAATGGATTATTAAAATAACAGAGGGAGAGAAAATGAACGATTCTAAAGGTATATTTAACGATAAAGAAAGAAAGCTTGCTCGCTATTTGGAGACGTACACAACCGAGCAGATTTTAAACGAAGCAGGCATGTCTTCGTCTGCTGCGCTATATGAGTTGAAAAAAATAAGATTACCGCGGGCAGTTGCTAATACGATTGTTTATTACGTACTGGCAACAAATAATCAAAAGCTGGTTATGTACAAACTGCTAATGTTAGCTGGCGTTTGTAAAAAGCTAGGCATTCAAGATGCACAGGCAGCCCTCACTTTTATCAAAAAATATTACGTTTGTCATCACCATTTACACTAAAAAGTACATCTATCTGAGGGGGAAAAAAGATGAATATTGTCCCGTTTAAGCAGCGTTCATCTGCAAAAAATGATCAAGGCAGAGAACAGCCGTTTCATTGTTTTATTGAGGGAGATCGATTTCAGTTAGATTTGTATATGACATATTTATTTCATCGCTGCCATTCTAGCAGGTATAGATATAGCCGTGCTAACAGAAAGGGTAGGATGTAATGATAAGATACAAGTGGTAAGCGGCTTCATTTTCCTAATGGAATAATGAAGCCGTTTGTTGTGTTAGAAAGAATGATTTACTATGATGTAGTTAATGATAAAAGAAAAAGGAAGGGAAGGAACGTAATGGATTTACATAAGTGGGAATATTGGATTTCAAAGCTCGAGCTGCAGCCTCATCCAGAAGGAGGGTTTTATAAACAAACCTATCGCTCCAATGATGAAATCTCTGATAAAGAAGTGTCATCGCAGTTTGATGATAAACGATTTCTATATACGAGTATTTACTTCTTATTAAGGTCTCAAGATGTATCACATTTCCACCGGCTGCAATCAGATGAACTATGGTACTATCATGGGGGAAGCCCTTTAACCATTCATATTATCTATCGTGACGGAACCTATCAAGAAGTAAAACTAGGTATAAACTTAGAAAATGGAGAAGTTCCTCAATTTTTAGTTCCAAGAGATACCATTTTTGGTTCCACTGTGGCAAATGAGAATACGTTTTCTCTCGTTGGATGCATGGTCGCACCAGGTTTTGATTTCCGTGACTTTGAATTATTCACAAAACAGCAGCTGCTTGATGAATTCCCCGAGCATGTTGTGATCATCGACAAATTAGGGTACGATAGATTGCCAAATGATTAAAAAGCATGCATCTCGGTTTGATGCATGCTTTTTTCATTTGAACCAGCCTTTTTCCTTAAAGCGAGTAATGGCTTCAATGCGGTTCTTTACTTCGAGTTTGTCCAGAATGGTAGAAATATAATTGCGCACCGTTCCAGTCTTAATAGATAGTTCGTCAGCAATTTCCTTTGTGTTTTTTCCATCAGCTACTAGAGCTAATACTTCTTTCTCTCTAGCTGTAAGAGGACTGGTAGATTCACTATATAAGTCATCCACTAATTCGGGGGCATAGAGGCGTCTGCCTGCCATCACGCTTCGAATTGAATTTGCGAGTTCTTCACTTGGACTGTCTTTTAGCAAATATCCGCTCACGCCTGCTTTCAAAGCTCTTTGAAAATAGCCAGAGCGAGCGAACGTTGTCAAAATGATGACTTTGCAGTTTAAATCTTTCAGTTCCTCTGCAGCTTCAAGCCCAGTTTTAAGAGGCATCTCGATATCCATTACGCATATATCTGGCTGGTGCTGCTTAGCAAGTGATACTGCTTGTTCCCCATTTGAAGCTTTTCCGACAACTTCCATGTCATCTTCTAAATTTAACAAAGAGCCTAAAGCCCCTAACATCATTTGCTGATCTTCGGCAATGACAATTCGAATCATAATTGTTCCTCCTTAATATGTTTGACGATGTTTGGAACTGTAATATGAATAATCGTCCCCCCTTGACTGGAGATATCAAGATGGCCGTTTACAAACTCCAGCCGTTCTTTCATTCCTAAAAGACCGTTTCCTTTCCAGCAGGTTTTTTTCGTATTAATACCAACTCCATTGTCTTCTACCGTTATGCCTACTTCTTTTGCAGACTGATGTAAAGTAATCGTGCAAACAGTGGCTTGGCTATGCTTGACCACATTGGTTACGGCTTCTTTTAAGCACATGCTAAGAATATTTTCAATGAGTAAAGACACGTTCTCTAATGAAATAGCCTCGTCTCCTACAAACTTAATTTCGGCAGCTTCTAAAAGCTCTTGAACGCGTTTTAGTTCTTCACTAAGGCGGATTCCACGCATTTGAGAAACCATTTTTCTCACTTCATTAAGAGCCGTGCGCGCTGTTTGCTGGACATCTTTTAATTCTGATTTTGCTTTTTCAGGATCTTTTGCAATAAGTTTTCTTGCTAAATCACTTTTTAGACCGATAAGAGACAGCTTTTGTCCTAACGTATCGTGCAAATCGCGAGCTATCCGCTGGCGTTCTTCCTGTTTTACAAGCTCAGAAATACGTTTATTTGCATCTTCAAGCTGTTCTTCCAGACGGTCTCGCTTCTTCCGATTATAAATGCTAAATGGCAGTACAATCACACTGATGGAAATTACAAAAATGAAAGGCAGCTGTTTTAAAAAGATCTCTTCTTGCATAACAACGTTAAAGTTTACCGAAATAACGGTGCTAATTAAATGAACAGCATACAAAGTAAAGAAAGCGAGCCGTTTTTGGATATTTCCAATAAAATAAGCGATAAAAAAAGCAAAGTAAAAGGCAAAGTAAATATAATTAAAAATAGTTGTTAGGGCTAAGGAGATAACGATTAACAAAGCCGTCCATACGTAAACGGACTTGTCTGTTGAAACAAATGCAAAACGATAGAAAATAAAAAATAAGATGGTGAGTAACGAACCAACAATAATGTGATTCATGGATGAAGACTGTAAGATAAAATAAAATGGTAAAATGGCAAATACCGTCCATATGTAAGGAGATAGCCCAGTGATTTTTTGGAAAAACGTATATTTTTTCATAAAGAACCTCGTTTACTTGTTAAAATACACTATTAGTTTACCACAAAGTAGAATGAAATAAGTTTCGACGGATAGATAAAACAGTCAAGCTTTTGAAAGCTTGACTGTTTTGTTTTATTAAAGTTCTGCTTTTGTTCGAGATGAAATTCTGCTTGCTTTTGGTGCAGCTGAGCGTGTTTTTATTTCTTTAAAGCTCACAAACATTTTGTTTTCTTCATCCCATAGACGGAATCGAAGAGAGCGAAGGCTTGTTGCGAGTGTAATGGTTGGTACATTTTGAAGAGGCTGTGTGTGTTGATGAACAGCTTCAAGCTTATAGTTGGGCACTCTTGGGCTTAAATGATGTACATGGTGAAACCCGATATTGCCTGTCAGCCATTGCAATAGTTTTGGAAGCTTGTAAAATGAACTTCCTTCAACGGCTGCTTTTACATAATCCCAGTGCTCATCTTCTTCAAAATAAGAGTCTTCAAACTGATGCTGTACATAAAACAGCCAAATTCCAATTGAACCTGAAATGAAGAAAATCGGTCCTTGAATTAATAGGAACGCCTGCCAACCTACCAACCAGCAGGTCGCTGCTGCTAATGCAACGATCAATACATTTGTAAGATACGTATTCATTCTTTCTTTTTTCTTCGCATTTTTTCGATTAAATCGGTTTGTAATCAAAAATACATATATAGGTCCCACGCCGAACATAATGAACGGGTTGCGATAGATACGGTAAGCGATTTTTTTCCAAATAGAAGCTTCTTTATATTCTGTTACGGTTAACACCCAAATGTCACCCGTACCTCTTTTATCTAAGTTGCTGCTTGTTGCATGGTGAATTGCATGGCTATGTCCCCATTGACTGTAAGGAAACATCGTTAAGACACCGGTAATTGTTCCGAGAATTTTATTGTGTTGTCTACTCTTAAAGAAAGAGTAGTGACAACAGTCATGAAAAATAATGAATATTCTTACTAAAAACCCTGCTGCGATAACAGTTAGCGGAAATGCTAAAAAATAAGAAATTGAAAGGCTCTCATAAGCGAGAAACCATAGTGTGAAAAAAGGTAAAAAAGTATTAATCAATTGTCTTATGCTGTCTTTCATTACTGCTTTTTCAAAGGGTGCAACTTGTTTTCGTAAATTCTTTTGTTTTTGTATAGTCATATGAAATTCCTTTCATCACCGTATATTATCCTCAGTATAAAGGGATTTTTCTGACTATTTAAGACATACGTGTCATATAGAAACCATGACACTTGTCATATATACGTAGGGGGAAGCTGTAAAAAATGAAAAAAAGCGGTATTTAACAGTCTGCGGTTCTGATAAAATTATACAGTGAAGGCTTATTGTTACGGAGCATTTAAGAAGAAAAAGGAGTTTGAAATGAATAAAAGAAATAGATGGGTATATCTGCTTCTAGCTATTGTTATCATGGGAGCAGGTCTTTTATCAAGAAAACTTACTCCGTATCTTCCTCACATCGTAAATATATATGCGGGAGATTCGTTATGGGCCTTAATGATTTTTGTCAGTGCGGGTTTTTTGTTTCCTACATGGAAGACAAAAATGATTGGTATGTTTGCTATAGTGTTTTGTTACTTCATTGAATTTACACAGCTGTATCACGCTCCGTGGATTGATGACATAAGAAAGACTGCGCTAGGAGGGCTCATTCTGGGGTATGGCTTCTTGTGGAGCGATATACTAGCCTATTCGATTGGAGTCGCGGTAGGAATGAGCTGGGAGTATTATAGATATCGGTTTAAAAGAGCCGCCTAGCAAATACGGTTCAATGAATCTTAGAACTCAGCTGAGGATGGAATAGACCGTAGGGTTATGAAGCAGGATGTATATACATAAAAATAAACTTATGCATAAAATTTTTATTTAAAACCTATTATCTATTCGTTGAACGAGAGGAAGAGAGGGGATTATTTGAATTTAATAGCCTGGATGATTATTGCATGTGAAATCGCTTTTTGGGTAGTCATCATTTTAGGATTAGCAACAAGGTATACGTTTAAAAAACAAAAGCTCAGTTTTTTTATTTTAGCTCTAACACCTGTTGTTGATTTTTTTCTTCTGATTGTGACGAGCGTAGACCTTTACGGAGGTGCTACAGCGACTTATGCTCACGCTATTGCAGCCGTGTATATTGGAATTTCGATCGCTTTTGGAAAAAGTATGATTCAATGGGCAGACGAACGTTTTCAATATTATGTGATGAAAAACGGAGAGAAACCTCGTAGGCGCTACGGAAAAGAATATGCAAAGCATTATTTTAAGTCATGGATACAGCACCTTGTTGCTTACGCTATTGGGGCAGCTCTTTTAGCGGCGATGATGTATATAGTACCAAATGGAAAAACCAACGTGCTGCAAAATGTAGTGGAGTTGTGGACAGTTATTGTAGGAATTGATTTCTTATTATCTCTTTCTAATTTCGTTTGGCCTAAAAAAGAAAAAGAGTCCGGTTATACCAACTCATAAAAAGTCATCGTCATGCGTGAAAAACCAGTGAAAAAACCTCCCTGTAAGGAGGTTTTTTGTTTTACCATCCAGGGTATAGGTATATAAATGATGCTTGTCTGAGTTAGTTCAGTTTAGTTGCTTAAGCGGCTAAACTGCTTTTTGTGCAAATATATGTACATTTTATGTGGCATGCATGATAAGAATTCTGTGTATTCCATATACTACCTCATATGAAAGATAGACAAGTGATACAATACAGTTTGTTTTTAGGAGAGCTTTTATGAAAAAACGCCGGTTGGACTTTATTTTTTTATTTATTATTTTACTTTCAATTTATGCTTTCTTTTTTACCTCTATTGATGTTCATTGGAAGTATGCCTTAGTTGGATTATATGGTGTCATCATTTTTATTTGTATGTATTCACTTATGCTTGAAAATCGAACGCCTGAAAGTACGTTGGTTTGGATGTATGTTCTCTTTTTCTTCCCTGTTGCAGGCTTTTTCTTTTATTTGTATTCAGGACAGCTCTATTTAAAGGGGCATATGTTTAAAAAAAAGCGTATGCATAACCGAGAGATGCTTAGAAAGATGGCAGATAAAGAAACGACGCCTGATCTATCGCCGCTCCAATCTCATCAGCGTTACTTTGCTCAGTACCTTCAATGTGTATCTTTGACGAAGATGAATGTTTATACAAAAACCTATGTGCTTAAAAATGGACAAGAAACGTTTAACGAAATCAAAAAGCATTTGCAGTCAGCAAAACATTTTATTCATATGGAGTACTACATGTTTCACTCAGATTCGTTAGGAAAAGAAATCATTGATATTTTAATAAAAAAAGCAAATGAAGGTGTAGAAGTGCGCTTTACATTCGATACAATGGGAAGCTTTACACTATCGGGTTCAGATATTAAGCGAATGAAAAAAGCGAATGTTAAAGTGCATGCGTTCTTACCTATTAAGTATGGATTTTTTAATCAAAAATTCAACTTTCGAAACCACCGTAAAATAGTTGTAATTGACGGGGAAGTAGGTTTTGTAGGAGGGCTGAATGTAGGCGATGAGTATTTAGGGAAAAATAAAAAAATCGGTTTTTGGCGAGATACCCACCTGATGTTAAAAGGTGAATCTGTTCAAACCTTGCACTCGATTTTTATGTTTGACTGGGAATATGTTTCGGGGGAATGCTTAATTAACAATGAATCATATACAAAACCTCATCGTGTTGAAGGAGAAGGGTTCGTTCAGGTAGTGGCGACGGGGCCAGATACGCAGGAAAATATGAGCGACTATTATTATACGATGATTACAAGCGCGACGAAGTCAATTTGGATTTCTACCCCATATTTTGTTCCAAACGAAGCTATAAGAACTGCTCTTCGTATTGCGGCTAGAAAAGGTGTAGAAGTACGAATTATGGTGCCGGAAATTAATGATGGCTTTCTGACTCAATATGGAACGAGATCATATTTTGCTGAACTTCTTCGCTGTGGAATTGAAGTATATTCGTATCAAAAAGGGTTTTTGCATCAAAAAATCGTGATTATAGATGGAGATATGGCTTCAGTAGGTACTGCAAATATGGATATGAGGAGCTTTCATCTTAACTTTGAAGTTAATGCATTTTTAATTGACGGAGAGACAATTCAAACGCTCATCAAAAACTATGAAGAAGATATGGAAGACAGTCATTTGATCAAGCCAGTAGCATTTTACAAGCGAAGCTTAGTAGAACGTTCGAAAGAATCATTTGCGCGCTTATTTTCAGGTGTTTTATAAAATAAAGTTTGTTTTCAAAAAGCAGGAGGAAACGTATGGGTGAATCTCCATTTGTTAAAAAAGATACGTTTGGTCGAAAGTTGCATCGCTTAAAAGAACGTACTAAACCATTTGTCGTGCGTTTTTCACGGTTTGGTCATGTGGCTCAAGGTGTGGTCTATTTTATCATCGGTATATTAGCGATTCAGACAGCTTTCGGATTAAAAGGCGATTTGGTTACTTCTCAAGGAGCCCTACACACAATTGCAAAGCAGCCATTTGGATTTTTAATTTTAATTGTTTTGGCAGTAGGTTTAAGTGGATATGCGTTTTGGCAAATCATTTCTGCTATTTTTGATCCTCACCACGTTGGGCATGGGGTAAAAGGCGTTTTTACTCGTTTAGGCTATTTAGTTGTAGCTACGTTTTATATTAGCCTTTGTGTGAGCTCGGTAAAAATTTTGCTTCATGCTCACGTTCATACGTCAGGTAAGCATTATCAAACGGTATCTGCCAAGCTTTTATCCTACCCATTTGGGCAAACCATCATTGCGCTTACAGGTATTGGCGTTATCATCTTTGGTATAGGACAAGTATATTGGGCTCTTTCAGGACGCTTCTTAAAAAAACTAAAGAAAAACGAAATGTCAAAAGAAGAGTGGCGATGGAGCGGGCATATTGGAAAAGCAGGTATTATTGCTCGAAGTATCGTCTTTGGCATTATTGGCTTCTTTCTTATTCGCACGGCTCTTCAAGCGGATCCAGACGAAACGAAAGGGTTAGATGGAGCCCTTGCTGAAGTGGCGCAGCGTCCTTTTGGGTCTGTACTGCTGGCTATTGTATCAATCGGGCTTATGGCATACGGGGTATATATGTTTGCAGAATCAAGGTATAAACGCATTGATCCTTAATAAAATTAAAAAGATGAAAAAGCTACTTTTTGGTCTTCTCCTCATATCCTATAGCAGATAGATAATGAACAGGGGGGAGAGGCAGATGCCATCGGTAGTAGGAGCGGTCAATATCTCAAATGTATTGGTTTCATCTTCAGTGGAGTTTGGTGATTGTCTGGCTATTAAGCCAAAAAGCACAGCTTTTACAACAGTCGGTTCTGGTAGCGCGAACACGGGGAATTTTATGAATATTACAAGCAGTGCCAGTACCGCTAATACAATTGATATGGATATTAATGATCAAAACGTAGTGGGAAATGCATAAGAAGTGAAAGCTTATCACCATAGGGCGGTAAGCTTTTTTATTTGAACTTTACGTATACCGAGACGTCTCTTTACCACAATGTACCTCTAGGATTCTATCTTATAGGAGTAGTAAACTAGACAGGTGATGTCAAAAAGTGGGGAGGCGAGATGATAAAATGAAGAAAATATGTATGAGCCTACTTATTCTCTGTCTTTTCAGTGGAGGATTGGCCCCAATAAGTAAAGGAGACGCTGCTTCTTCAGTGGGTACTGTCAAAGGTGATAATGTAAACGTGTATCGTTCTCCATCTTTACATTCTTCGGTTGTTCAGACAGTGAAAAAAGGAGAAGAATTTCCTGCTATTTCATCTGAAGCGGGAGATGCAGCTCAAGTTATCACCCATAAAGTAGTGCCAGGAAATACACTATGGCTACTAGCTAAACAATATGGTGT
The DNA here is from genome assembly GCF_049368575.1 of Priestia sp. 40. Taxonomy (NCBI): domain Bacteria; kingdom Bacillati; phylum Bacillota; class Bacilli; order Caryophanales; family Bacillaceae; genus Priestia; species Priestia sp. 40. The sequence continues at coordinate 65,940 of NZ_JBMPZA010000017.1, read as the reverse complement.
AACAGTCAGCGAGCTAATAAAACAAAATCAGCTAAAAACGACGGAGCTAACTCCGGGGCAAACGCTGAAAATACCACCAAAAGGCTTGTTACATAAAGTAGTATCAGGAGATACGCTTTGGAAAATCTCTGTAAAGTACGGTGTAAAAGCGAATGAATTAACAAAGTTAAATCAGCTATCATCAACAAATATTGAGCCGGGACAAACGCTTGTTATTCCTGATTACTATGTGCAAGTACAGCTTTTGGAAGGGAAAAAGGGCTGGATCAAAAAATCTGATTTAGTACAGCAAAAGCATCAGCCTGTAGTTATGGGATGGAGCTTTAATGAAAAAACAGCAGGCTATGCAGAATCGATGAAACAAAAGAACTTAGACGTTGTTTCACCGCGCTGGTTTACGCTAACGCGGAGTGACAAAGTTGTTTCATCTTCTATAAATCCATCGTATGTTCAAACGGCTCACAAAAACGGCAAAAAAGTCTGGCCGCTCATCGGTAACAATTTCGATGATGTGCTGACAAGTGACGTCCTAAGCAATAAAGCAAAGCGGCAAAAGCTTGTATCGTCAGTCGAAAGTTCGCTTGTGAAAACAAACAGTGACGGTATTAACGTTGACTTTGAAAATATTAATATCAAAAACAAACAAGATTTTGTTTTATTTATTAAAGAATTAAAAGCAGCGTTAAAGCCTCATGGTATGACCGTTTCAGTAGACGTAACACGAGAAAATAATGATCCGTTTTGGTCAGGAAGCTTTGATCGAAAACAGATTGGTCAAGTGGCAGATTACGTCATTATGATGGGTTATGAAGAACACTGGGGAGGAAGTCAGGTTCCAGGGTCTGTGGCTTCGCTGCCTTGGGTGAAAGAAGGAACAGAACTTCTTATGAAAGATGTACCTGCACACAAAATCCTGCTGGGAGTTCCTTTTTATACGCGAGAATGGAAAACGGATCTATCGACCAAAAAAGTTGTCACAAAAGACTTAACGATGAAAGAAGCCGAAGCAATTATCTCTTCTAAAAAGTTAACTAAAAAATGGGACAGCCAAGCCTCTCAGTACTATGTAGAATACACCGAAAATGGTACGAAGCATCAAATATGGCTCGAAGACAAAGCATCTATGCAGCGCCGGGTTAAATTAATTAATGACTATCATTTAGGTGGAGCGGCAGCTTGGTATATTGGTTCAGAAACATCAGATATATGGGAGTTATATAACTTCTAAATAAAAAACACACCTCATGCTTAATGTAGCTAGGTGTGTTTTTTATTTGCATCATAATGAAGCGCATACATCTATTTACAAACGAGATAAATTTTACAATATTTGTTTTTCTTGAGTTAATTTATAACTATATTCCAAAATGAGCCTATTTAACCTTTTTTTAGTTGAAAACGCTTAATGACTTTACGATAAAGGTAATTTATAGTAAATTCAGTTTCTATACAATAAATTTACTAAATGAATAATTAAGTTATTTAATTATTAACTAAGTGAAAGGAATGAGTGTTATGGGAAATGTATTAGTAATAGGCTTTCCAGGTGAAGGACATGTGAACCCTTCTTTAGGAATTGTAAAAGAATTGATGGCTCAAGGGGAAAAGGTCGTCTATTACGGCATTGAAGACTATGCTGAAAAAATTCGAAAATCAGGCGCGGAATTTCGTGAATACGAAGATTTTCGTCCAAGTCTTGATATGAGCAACCGGATGACCAAAGAAGAGTCTTATGACCGCTATGAAATAATGAATTTGTTTTTAAATGAATCTGAAAATATTATTACTAAAATTATGAGTGAAACGAAACATGAAACATATGATTATGTACTTTATGATTATCACCTTTTAGCAGGTTCCGCTGTGGCTGACCTTCTTCAGCTTCCAAAAGTTTCTCTTTGTACGACGTTTGCGTTAAATAAGGAGTTAGCAACTTGTATGATGCCAAGTGGTCAAACAGAACCTGACCAATCTTCCTTTTATCCTCAATTCGAAAAATCATTAAATAAGTTCAACAGCCAATATAATACTGATTTAAAAGATTCCATGGACATTATGTCGAATCCAGGGGATATTACGTTAGTATTTACGTCAGAATTCTTTCAACCATACGTATCTGAATTTACGAGTGAGTACAAGTTTATTGGTCCTTCAATTGTTAAACGACTAGATATTGAAGATCCTTCTTACTTACAAAATGAAAATGAAAAAATTATTTTTGTTTCTATGGGAACTATTTTTAATCAGCAGCTAGAAATCTATGACTTATGTATAGAAGCATTAAAAGACTTTGAGGGTAAAGTTATTTTATCTATTGGTAAAAATACAAAACCTGAAGAATTAGCACACATTCCAGAAAACTTCGTTGTGAAACAATACGTACCGCAGCTAGAAATTTTAAAACGTGCGGATTTATTTATTACTCACGGCGGAATGAACAGCAGCAGTGAAGGATTATACTACGATACACCGCTTGTCGTTATTCCAATGGCAGTGGATCAATTTATGGTGGGCGATCGCGTGCAGGAGTTAGGAGCAGGTGTAAAATTAGATAAAAATAATGTATCTGCTGAGCTCATCAAAAATACAGTTAACGACGTTTTAACTACTCACACATATAAACAGCATGCACAACAAATTGGAGAATCACTTCGCTCAGCGGGAGGATACAAGCAAGGAGTGAAAGAAATTTTCAAGATGGTGCCTGTTAAAGCGTAATAGATGTAAGACAGCTAGATAACTAACAGAGAGGAGTAAATCATATGCAGTCTATCAAAAAAGCAGTTATACCAGCAGCAGGGTTAGGTACTCGTTTTTTACCTGTTACAAAATCTATCCCAAAAGAAATGCTTCCAATTGTAAATAAGCCCGTAATTCAATTTATTGTAGAAGAAGCCTTAGAATCAGGAATCGAAGATATTTTAATTGTTACAGGAAACGGGAAACAAGCAATTGAAAATCATTTTGATCATAATATTCAACTAGAACACTTGCTTCATCAAAAAGGAAAGACCGAACTATTGGAGGAAATGGAGCATATCTCTGAACTAGCGAATATTCATTACGTTCGTCAAAAAGAAATGAAGGGCCTTGGCCATGCGATTGGCTGTGCTCGACAGTTTATTGGAAACGAACCGTTTGCAGTTTTACTTGGAGATGACTTAACAGACCCAGACCAGCCTTGTTTAAAACAGCTGATTGACCAGTATAACCAAACGGGATCGTCGATTATCGGCGTACAGCGCGTAGAGGAAAAATCCGTTCACCGTTACGGGATTATAGATCCAAAAGCAAATAAAAGCCGATTATACGAAGTGAATGGTTTTGTAGAAAAACCATCAGTCGAAGAAGCTCCGTCTAATTTGGGGATTATTGGACGTTATGTATTTACACCTGACATTTTTGATTACCTTGAAACGCAGGAAGCTGGAAAAGGTGGGGAAATTCAGCTAACGGATGCTATTCAGCGTATGAATATAGACCGTTCTATTTATGCTTACGAATTCGAAGGCGAACGTTATGATGCAGGGGAAAAATTAGATTTTATTTTTACGACTCTTGCTTTTGCGTTAAAAGATGAAGAATTAAAAGCACCTCTTTTAACTAAATTCAAAGAGCTGATCAACAAGGAAGAACAAAAAGAAAAAATTGCTGTACAAATTGGAAAATAACCTTTTACACACCTTTCTTCTACTTTTTCTTGAAGAAAGGTGCATTTTTTTATAGAAATTAAACGTTTGACAGCTGGATAGAAAGGATTGAAATGAGTTTATGTCGAAAGCAGAAAATTCGTTTGTATCAGGTATAAAGATTGTATTTACAGACAGGGATTTTCGAACGATTTTTATTTCATTATTTATTATCGGGTTGTCTGTTGGCGGCTTTATGCCGTATTTAACGGTTTGGGCAACAAATACATTGCATGCCACTTCGTTTCAAGCAGGGTTTTTATTTGTCCCGATGAGCATTATTGGTTTGATCGTCTCGTTTTATTTAGCTTCTTTATCAGACAAATGGGGAAAACGAAAGCCATTTATTATTTGGGCGTTATTGATCGGAACCATTTCAAGAGTTCCGTTAGCGTTTACGCATTCCTATGCAATAGCACTCATTTTACTTGCTATAGGAGGATTTAATGCGTTTTCCTTTTTCTTTGCTCTGCTGAATGATTTTATTGTTAAAAAGGAAGAAAGTAAGTCGAAGGCAGGTACGATTACTGGTACCGTGCGAATGGCTTTTTCACAAGGCTATATTTTTGGGCCTATGCTTGGTGCTTTAATCATTGACCACGGAGGGTATACTCTTTTATTTTTATTATCAGGGTTGTTATCCCTCGCAACTTTAGTGTGGGTTCTTTTTGCGCTTAAAGAAGAAAACAGTATACCTCAAACTTCAGCTCATGCATCTTCAAAAGCGCCAGCTGGTATACCTTCTGTATTGATAGCTGTATTCGTAGCAGCTCTTTTCATTTTTGCGGGGGACTCCGGTCGTTCTATGTATTTGCCGCTGTATGTAACAGATACATTAAAGCAATCCGTTTCGATTGTAGGTATTCTCTTTACCGTAACATCTGTTTTTGAGCTAGTATTTATGCCATTAGGAGGCTATTTTTCTGATAAGATTGGCGTTAAACGATTCTTTATTATTGGAATAGCTTGCCAAGTGCTTTATTTTATTTTAACGAGTCTTCATCTACCGCTGAGTGGATTAATTGCGCTTCAAGTATTTTATGCTTTTATTCTATCCGCTACAATGGGAGTAGGAATGGTGTATGCTCAGTCACTAGCCCCGCGTCAAATTGGACTAGCCACAACGGCATATATGACGGCTATACAAACATCAGCAGTTGTCAGTAGCTTAGCTATGGGGTCACTAGTTAACGTGATTCGGTTGCCTTCTACCTTTTACATTTTAGCTGTTTTTGCGGTTATTTCAGGTGTGATGTTTCTATTTATGAAGCAAAAATCAGCTGAGGAAATGACTTAAAAAGTTGAGAAGAAGTTGAGGTTTTACCGAATTAATCCAATATAAAGACGAACAAATAGTATGCATGAGCTGGACTGCTTGTGACACCGCAGTTGATTTCCGTGCAAGTCTTCGCTTTCCGCGGATGGCCGATGAGCCTCCTCGTCGCTTGCGCTCCAATCAACTGCTAGAAGGACCTAAACAAATGACCCATACGTTCACCATAATAAAAAAACGAACCATTAATCAATGGTTCGTTTTTTTACTTTCTCTAAAATACTTTTGCCCCAGCCTCTTTTTTTATGATGCTGTTTCTTGAATTTGTTTGCTGCGATTTTTATTTAAAATTTTTCGGTAGCGGTAATTAACAAAAGCCGCCGCCGCCATGCCTACTACTGAAAGCATCGCATCAAAAATAAAGATGATCGAAATATGTCCTGTTTTAGACATGAGCCCTGTTGCTAAAGGCAATAAAATTGCAGCTAATCCAGCAGCGGTCGCTACAATTCCCGTAACCGTTCCTTTTTTGTTCCAGAAAAGCTCGGTCATAACGGTAATCGCTAATTGAAAGACCCCAGCCGTAGAAAATCCCATGAAAAAAGCAGCTGCAATTGCAATAGCAGGTACTTTAACAAATAGAAGCGTAAGTACAGCTATAAGGGTAATCATCGGGTAAACGAGAATAACCGTTACAGGACGAAGCACTTTGCTTAATAATACGGCTAATACTAAAACAGAGATTAAAGCTCCGATGCTATAGTAGCTTAAAAGGCGAACCGAGCTGCTTTCAGCCATACCTAATACTTGTTGACCATAAGTAGGAAGCCAAATTTGAGCCACTGTAAACAGCGCTGTAGAAGTAAATCCAATCACAATAAGAGCAATTCCTTCTTGCTTCATATTAGGAGGAGAGACGAATTTATTTTCTTCCGCACTTTCTTGTTGAACTGTATTCTGTTCGCGTTTATGATTGGGAAAAGGCAGTTTGAACATAAAGATCATATTTAGTAAATAAATAAGAGCCGGAAGGAAAAAAGCATAACCATAAAACAAATCACGATCTGCAAAAAAGGCAATCATAAACGGAAGAAGTGCCGCTCCAGCTGATATAAATGCTTTTACAAGAACACTGGCTGAACCTGAAGATTTAGGAAAAACTTCAATTAAAGCAGGGTATGTTCCAGCGTCCATAGCAGAGTTTGCAATACCAGCAATAATGGCAAAGATAAAGGCTGTTGGATAATTTGGCGATAATGGAATGCCGATTAAGAAAATAGCCATCGTCAGAGACGAAACAAGAATCAAAGGTTTTCGTCCGACTTTATCAGACAAGATGCCTGATAGAGAATACGAAAGCAATTTTCCAATTCCGATAGCCGAAATAATATAGCTGATTCCAGCACCGTCGGTATTTAATTGTTTTTGTCAAAAATGACATATTTGATGCAAGCATGATATTGACCATGCCAAGTAGAAAATAGTTAATATACATACCTGAAGCTGACAGCATGTACTTATTTTTCATCGTTTACACATCCTTACGTAAAAAAGCTTATATGAAATGGATAAAAGTAATCACCCGTTCCTCCTTTTTTCTTCGTTATTTATAAACCTACTTCCATGATAAGTTTATGAAGACATTACCTTTACCTTTTATCATTGGATTTATTCAGTTCTTTTTAGTGTGCGACTGAATGGGTGCATCTAGTGCTTCAAATCAATATGAAATCTATTCTAACATGTTTTTAGCGCTTTAAACCAAAAAAGTGATATTTTATAAAAAAATCCTGTCTTCTTTCACGGCTTCACAAAAGAAACCCCACAAAAAATGTTCGCTTTAAAGCCAGGCTATACAAGAAATGCCTCCTAATGATGGTTATTAAAAATGAGAAAAGGGTATTTATAAACTAAGGAAAAAGAAATAAGGGAAGAAAGGTGGAAACAATGAAGCACAAAGTATTTTTTGATGCGGAATGTCCTTTATGTTACAACGTAAAAAAAATAATTAAAGCGCTGGACTGGACGAACCAAATCCAGTGGATTCCAGTTCAATACATTGAACGAACGGAGTATAGCTACTTAAAAGAAGAAGGAAGAGACTTATATGATCAAATTCATATGGTCACCAAAAAAGGGGAAGTATTAGCAGGATTTGAAACGGTCAGACGGCTTTTAGCTGTTTTGCCTCTTACATTCCCAATAGGTGTGCTTCTGCATTTACCATTGATGAAAAAAGCGTTTAGTCCGCTATATAAATGGATCTCCACAAACAGGTACGACTGGTTTGGACGCTACGATTCACCGCGGACCACATAAACATACAAAAGGGACAAGCTTTGAAAAAGCTTGTCCCTTTTGTTTTGAAGACATTATAATTTATACATATTTTAATTTTTAAAAAACGTATGTGACCGAGACGCGTAAATTCTAGAAAAAAAGCTATAGCTGAAAGGGAGAACTTATATGACAACAAAATGGACAGCTGAACGGATGCCCGATTTAAAGGGGAAAACAGCCCTTATAACGGGAGGAAACAGCGGTATTGGGTTTGAAGCTGCAAAGGCTCTAGCAGCTCGCGGAGCAGAAATCATTCTTGCTGTGCGTAATGATGAGAAAGGGAAAGAAGCTAAGAAGAGAATTAAAGGGGACAACGAGAATGCTAAAGTGACTATTATGTCATTAGATCTCAGTGACTTGAGCTCTATTCGGGATTTTGCCAATCAATTTCTTCAACAATACTTGTCTTTGGATCTTCTCATTAATAATGCAGGCGTGATGGTGCCACCTCACAGCAAAACGAAAGACGGATTTGAACTGCAGTTTGGCTGTAATCATTTAGGGCATTTTGCACTTACGGGTTTGCTGCTTCCTTTACTAATGGCCACTCCACATTCACGTGTCGTAACTGTAAGCAGTATAGCCGCTAATTCTGGAGAAATCTATTTTGATAATCTCGATGGAGAAAAAGGCTACAGTCCAATGAAGTTCTATAGACAAAGCAAACTCGCCAACCTATTGTTTGCCAAAGAATTGCAAACTCGCTTAGAAGCAGCCGGATCAACGACAATTAGTGCCGCTGTACATCCAGGTATTTCTAATACAAACCTATTATCACGCGGTTCAGGTAAAGAACCAAACGGCTTGTTGAAATTTTTAGTCAAGCTATTTAGTCAATCTGCAGAAATGGGCGCGCTGCCTACTCTTTATGCAGCTACTGAATCAATAGAAGGCGGTACATATATTGGGCCAGACGGAAAAGATGCTAAAAAAGGATATCCTGTAAAAGATATGATGGGAGACGTTTTATTTAAACCGGACGTAGCGGAAAAACTATGGAGCGTATCTGAGGACTTAACAGGTGTTGAGTACTCGTTTCGTGCTTAAGATAAAAAACAGTTCTGTAAGTGCGGAGCTGTTTTTTTGTTGCTCAAAAGCTATAGGTCAGGGGATTAAATAAAAAAAAGAATGTTGGATAGCATAATGATAAGTAAACGTACAATGAGTATGTTCTCTTTTGAGAGATAAAAGCACTCAACAAAGCTGAAGAAGCGGAGGGAAGTAACAGTGCCTGATAAACCTAGTATTACCTCAAGTGAAATTGGAACGCTGTGGATGACATATCAGCAGAAAACGTTAATCATTTGCTTGTTGGATTATATGATTGAACATGCAGACGATGAAGATGCTAAAACAATTATGACGGACTTGCGTGAACAGCTCATTATATACATACGAAAGATAAAAACAATATTTGAAAAAGAAGGAGCCGTAGTGCCAACCGGGCTTTCATCTCAAGACGTAAACGTACAGGCTCCAAAACTATTTACTAATGGATTTGATATTATGTTTCTTCGTGTTATTAAAGAAATTAGTATGGGGATGTATACATTAAGTTTAGGTAAGGCCTACAGAGAAGATGTGGTGAAATTTTATCAAGATTTAACAAAGATTACGCAAGAGTGCTACGATTCCTGTACGCAGTACTTATTGAGAAAAGGAATTTTATCACGCCCACCCTATATTCCAATGCCAACTACCGTTGAGTTTGTTTCGGATAGAAAATATCTAAGCGGCTTAAATGTATTTGCGGACAAAAGAGTATTAAATACGATGGAGCTAGCGCAGATTTATCATGGAGTCGAAACAAACATTGTCGGGATGAAGTTAATGAAGGCTTTTTCTCAAACGGCGAAAGATGCCGAAGTGAAAAAGCATTTTTTGAAAGGAAAAGAGCTCAGTAAAAAGATTATTACGCGCCTAGAAGAAATAATTATACAAGACGATATTTCACCTTCTGTTGCCTCAACAGGAAGCATAACGACTTCTGAAACGCCTGCTTTTTCTGATCGTTTGATGCTGATATGCGATATTTTACTTAGTAATTTTAGCATTGGAAGTCAGGCATTTGGAGCAGCATTTAGTTTTCGAAGAGATATTGTGGCTAAAATGATGCTGATAGGAGAAGATGCGTTTCAATATGCAAGCGAAGCGACGGAAATTATGATTAAAAAAGGCTGGCTTGAAGTTCCACCAAGCATTAATTAGCTAATATGGAAATACGTATTTACATGATGCTCTTCTAAAAGCAATGAATTTAAAATAGGTGAGATAAAAACACCGTGTTGATTGAATACACTTAGTATGTAAATCAACACGGTGTTTTTGCTTTGTTTGAGCAAGTTATGATGGAATTTCTTCAAAGGTATGCTACGATAAGAATTATCTTGAATTGAAGAGGTGTCACGATGAAAATAGAAGTTTGGTCAGATTTTGTCTGTCCTTTTTGTTATATTGGAAAGCGTCGATTAGAGCAAGCGCTTCAGCAATTTGCACACAAAGATGATGTGCAGGTTGAATTTAAAAGCTTCGAGCTAGATCCAAATGCCCCAGTTAATACTGGTAAAACGATTAATGAAGCTCTTGCTGCTAAGTATGGAATGACCATTGAACAAGCAAAGCAAGCAAATGAAGGTATCGGACAGCAGGCAGCTGGTGTGGGATTATCCTTTAATTTTGACGATATGAAGCCAACTAATACATTTGACGCTCATCGTTTAGCTAAATTTGCAAAAGCTCAAGGAAAAGAAGCAGCCATGACAGAAAAGCTTCTTTATGCATATTTTACTGAGTCAAAACATTTAGGTGAAGAAGAGACGCTGGTTGCTGTTGCAGAAGATGCAGGTCTTGACCGAGAAGAAGCACGTCAAATTCTTACGGATAAAAACGCATATGCAAATGAAGTGCGCAGTGATGAAGCAACGGCTCAGCAATATGGCATTAGCGGTGTTCCGTATTTTGTTATTAATCAAAAATATGCGATTTCAGGTGCACAGCCAGTCGAGACATTTGTAGGGGCTCTCCAACAAGTATGGGAAGAAGAAAATCCGACTCCCACTTTGAAGAGTCTTTCTCCAGAAGGCGCAGATGATGCCTTTTGTGCAGATGGTCAATGTGCCGTTCCTGATTCCTCTAAAAACCAACAATAAATAAAAAGCAGAGGCGGAAATTTCGCTTCTGCTTTTTGTTTATTTTAAAAAAAATTACAAAAACACAAACGTGTGTTCTGTTTTTGTGTTATAATAAGTTTAGAAGCAACAAACCTCGATGAGTGAACTCCAAAAATAAGCGATTAAAAGTGATCCCACCATGAACTAGCTTCCATTTAATCCTGCAGGGGGAATCTAAATGAAGAACAAAGTGCGCATTATCCCATTTCAAGTAGTTGAACAATTGAATCAATTTAATGAAGTCCCAGAAGGAGTCGCTCTAATTGGAGCAGAGGAAGTATGGAAGCAAACAAAGGGACGGGGAATAACCGTAGCGGTTTTGGATACTGGCTGTGAGGTTACACACCCAGATTTGCAGGAACGAATTATTGGAGGAAGAAATTTCACGCACGATGATCAACAAAATCCTGATGTTTATCAAGACTATAATGGTCATGGTACTCACGTAGCAGGCACAATTGCAGCAGCTCATAATGGAAATGGTGTTGTAGGAGTGGCGCCGGAGGTGAATTTACTTATCCTGAAAGTACTTGATGGGAATGGTTCAGGTCAATATGAGTGGATTATCGAAGGTATTACCTACGCCATTCAGCAAAAAGTAGATATCATTTCAATGTCACTTGGAGGTCCGGCCGATGTGCCTGAGCTACATGAAGCGATTCAAGATGCTGTTGATCAGAATATTTTAGTTGTCTGCGCAGCGGGAAATGAAGGAGATGGAGAAAGCTCCACAGATGAGTTTGCGTACCCAGGCTCATATAATGAAGTGATTAGCGTAGGAGCGGTTGATTTAGAGAAACGTTCTTCGATATTTTCCAACTCGAACAACGAAGTAGACGTAGTGGCTCCGGGAGAGAGGATCGTATCAACTTACTTGAATGGAAAGTATGCCGCACTGAGCGGAACTTCTATGGCAACGCCTCACGTAGCGGGAGCTTTGGCATTGATAAAAGTTCTTTCAAATGAAACGTTTGGAAGAGAACTTACAGAACCAGAGCTTTACGCACAGTTAATCAGAAGAACGCTTCCATTAAATGAATCACCAAGAGAAGTAGGAAACGGGTTTGTGCACTTGACTATTGTTGAAAAGCTGTTGCGTGAAGTTCAACGTCAAATGACTTCAGAGGTGATGGGATGAGAAGCAGTTTAGATATATTAATGGTGGAAAAACAGCAGGCAAAAGCCCTTTATCAGCAATACGTAAACAATCGAAGCTATTATGATGAAAAGACGGATGAAGAGAGTAAAAATCTTTATTATCGAGGTACTCTTTTTGAAAGAGAAGCCATGCAAGCTTTGTTAACGGAAACGCATCAGCATTTGCTAAGTTATTCCCCCCATAAATATGTATATCCATGGGTCGATCTACAGGAGAATGGAGAGCTGAAGAGTCTGTATTCAGGAAAAGGAATGGATCCTTTAGAAACGATACAAAAAGATATTGATGCACTTCAGTCGCTTACTAACTCATCTGTTTCAAACAATGATATACTGCTAAACTGTGAGCACGTTGTCCCGCAGTCCTGGTTTGGAAAACAAGAGCCTATGAGAGGCGATTTACATCATTTATTTGCGTGTGAGCCTTCTTGTAACAGTCGAAGAGGTAATTCTTCTTATATTGACTTCCCGGATTATACACCGGAAGTTAAGCAATCAGATGTGAAAGAAGGATGCGGCAAAGCAGAAAAAGGTAAGTTTGAACCCGAATATGGAAAAGGAATTGTGGCTCGAGCTACGCTTTATTTTTTAATTCGCTATCATAATAAAATTGACTCTTCGCGAGTAGATCTTCCTCTTTTACTAAAATGGCATGAAGAATTTAATGTTTCACTTTATGAAAAACATCGCAATGCAGCAATCTTTGAATTGCAAGGCAATCGAAATCCTTTTATCGATTTTCCTGACAAAGCAGCTGCCCTAATAAATTCTGCTTTCTAAAATAACAAAGAGCTTCGCTTCAATTCGAAGCGGAGCTCTTTTGGATAATCTAATATGAAAATCCATATTTATCACTTAAAAGGGCATCCATTTTATTTAATAAGCGAAAATATTCTTCTTGTTCTTCTACAGTTAGAGCTGCTAGCATATCTTTTAAAAATACATTTCGCTTCTCTGTAATCATTGAAACAAGCTTTTTTGATTCATCGGTCAATGAAACCCACACCACTCTCCGGTCTTTTTCGTCTCGCACGCGCTGAATGAGAGATTCTTCTTCCAATTGATTTAATAAGCTAGTTGTAGCGCCCGAGGTTAAGTGAAGTTTATTTGAAATATCTGCTACCATATACTTTGTGCCGCTGGCAATGTAGTTTAAGATATAAAACTTAGTGGGTGTTAAGTGATAAGGCTGTGTTTTTAATGTTTCTTCGACTAAATGTCGCATATATTGAAAAAAAGATGTGTTAATTTGGTAAAGGTGCTCAATTTTTGATTCTAAATTGTTATCCATGCTAGCTTCCATCTCCTTGTACACTACGGACATATATAAACTAACTCTAAAATAAAATGAAACGATTGTAAAGGATGGCAATGATTATCTTTAACCATCGTTATTATTTTTAAATTAATATCTTTACGAAAAAATATCTTTATGATAAAGTTATTTAGGTGGTTAACCAAATAGATGATTATAAAGAAACATATCTCCTAATAGATGGAGATAATATCTTTATGAAAAAGCTATATAAAAAAGTAATTTTATTAGTGAAGTATTAAGGAGGAGTAATGAATGTCTAGAAGTCGCTTAATGGTAACAAATTTTATTGGAATCATCGTTATTTTAGCTTTATTAATTGGAGGAGGATATTATTACGTTCAAAAATCGAACTATATTACAACGGATAACGCTAAAGTATCTGGAGATGTATACAATGTAGTTGCACCTGCAGCAGGTAAAGTAGCAAGCTGGACAGTGGAAGAAGGAAATGATGTATCAAAAGATGCTGAAATTGCTAAGATTCAAGCTGAAAAAGGCTCTGTAGCTGCTACAGTACCAGCAGATGGGAAAATTATTCAAACAAATGTAAAAGAAAATCAAATGGTTCAAGCTGGACAGCAAATTGCAACCGAAGTAGATATGAAAGACCTATTTATCGTAGCAAATATTAAAGAAGATCAGCTTAAGGATATTAAAGAAGGCGACGATGTAGATGTAACGGTAGACGGAGATAGCAGTGCAAAAATCGACGGCAAAGTCGAAGAAATTGGATATGCAACCAATTCACTTTCATCTTTAACATCCAACTCAAGCTCAGATGGAAACTACACAAAAGTGTCTCAAACGGTTCCTGTAAAAATTTCTATTTCTAATTATTCAGAGCATGTAATACCAGGTATGAACGCCGAAGTGAAAATTTCGAAAGACTAATTCTTACTACAACAGTTCAAGAAAGGAGGAAATATGATGACAGCCAGTATAGAAAACACAAGTGATGGATCCATCAAAAAGCATATTCCGCTATTGATTGTGTTAATGCTTGGTTTGTTTCTTGCGATATTAAACCAAACGTTACTGAACGTAGCCATCCCGCATTTGATTACTGAGTTTGGCGTAACGGCAAATACAGCTCAGTGGTTGTTAACAGGATATATGCTTGTGAACGGGGCGTTAATTCCGCTTTCAGCTTTTTTAATTGAACGATTTGGTGTGCGTCGCTTGTTCTTATTTGCAATGTTTTGTTTTACAGTAGGGTCATTGATTTGCGGAATTGCACCTACATTTTCGATTATGCTTACAGGCCGTTTAATTCAAGCTATTGGCGGAGGTGTCTTATCACCTCTTGTTATGACCATTATTGTATTTATTTTCCCTCCCCACATGCGAGGAAAAGGGATGGGGATTTTTGGTTTAGCCATGATGTTCGCACCGGCTATCGGACCAACGTTATCTGGATGGGTTATTCAAAACTACGACTGGCACATCCTTTTTAACGGCATGGTACCATTAGGTGCCATTGTATTAATTATTGCTTTCTTTCAATTAAAAGACATTCAGCCTCCAAAGGATGTAAAAGTTCACATGCCTTCTGTTGTGACATCACTTGCAGGTATGGGATTATTGCTTTACGGATTCAGTGAAGCTGGAAATGATGGCTGGACGGATTCAGTTGTTCTTTCTACAATCATTGGCGGGGCAGTTCTTTTAATTATATTTGTTCTTCAACAAATTAAATCTGAAAAGCCGCTATTGGATATGCGTGTGTTTAAATATAATATTTTTTCACTATCAAATATAATTAGTATTGCGATTACAATCAGTATGTACGCAGGTATGTTCTTGCTTCCAATTTACTTGCAAAATATCCGCGGATATTCTGCTTTTGATTCAGGACTGCTGTTGCTTCCTGGCGCACTTGTTATGCTGGTTATGTCGCCGATTTCAGGTACATTGTTTGATAAAGTGGGACCTCGTCCGCTAGCAATCGTTGGTATGCTCATTACATCTATTTCAACGTTTGAATTTACGAAGCTGACGATGGATACACCATTTAATCATATTTTAGCGATTTATATTATCCGTTCGTTCGGTATGTCACTGTTAATGATGCCAATTATGACAGCGGGTTTAAATCAGCTTCCGCAGCGACTAAGCAGTCACGGAACGTCAATGTCTAATACGCTTCGTCAAGTAAGTGGTTCAATTGGTATTAGTTTAATGACGACCATTTTTACGAACCGTACAACGTATCACGTAAATGAAATCAGCAGTTCCATGAATACGTCTGATCCATTCTTTATGAACAGTTTTCATTTATTTGTACAAAAAGTAGCTGCTACTTTGCATTTATCACAAGATCAGGCTCAGCAGCAAGCGCTGACAATTTTATCTGGAAAAATGACGCAGCAAGGTACGATTCAAGGTATTAACGATGCCTTTTACTGGGCAACAGCGATTTCTGTTATCGGTTTAATTTTAAGTTTCTTCCTTCGTGATGTACGTAAAGATAAAGTAGTCGAAGAAAAGAAATCAGAAGCTCAAGAGGAAGATATTCGTATGCTTCCAGCTCCGAAAAGTATAAATTCATAAGGAGCTATAGAAATCTAAAGTTCATCATAAAACATGTTGGAGAGAAAGGGGGCAGTGAGCGGATGGATTCATTGACATTTGGTGAAGAAATTCAAAGAATTTCAGTATCTTTAAACAAAAAAGTAATGACAAATGTAAAAAGCCTTTTACAGCATTACGGAATTACCCCTTTTCAATATCATATTTTACTGATTGTTGAACGTGCAGATACAATCCCTGTCACCAAAGTGGCAGACGAGATAAAGGCGAGCCCAAGCGTTATTACAGCATCGATTACACGTTTGTATGAACTGAATCTTGTGGAGCGCTACCATTCAAAAAGAGATCGGCGTAAAGTTATGGTCGAGCTTACAAACAAAGGGAAACAAGTGATTCAAGCTGCTGAAAAAGACATGCAGCAAGGGGTTGAAAAACTGTTTGCTTGCTATAAAGAAGAAGAACAGCAGCAATTTCTCACGCTCTGTCGGCAGCTAGATGAACATGTGACTTGAACTTGAGCAGAAAAAAGTATATTGAGTTAAGCGGAGTGAGTGTAAATGAATAAAGAAACGGTAAAAAACATTCGGAAAAACTACAATATGAATCAGCGAAACTTCGCTCAAGCAGTGAACTGCAGTTTTTCTTTAATTGCACTGGTTGAAGTGGGTAAGCGAAGAGTAACAAAAAACTTGGAAGACAAAATTAAGCAAGCATTTCAATTGAACGATCATGATTTAAAATCACTGCAAGGGTAATACAAAAAGTAGGTGTGAAACGAGCTCACCTACTTTTTTTGTCTTGTTTTTTTGTAAGTGGATCTACCGTATGTTTGTAATCATAAGCTTTCGAAGTGGTAACCACGCACAGCAGTAAAATAACAAATACAATGATAATAGAGAGCGTAATAATGATGACCATATAACACGTCCTTTCTTTTTCTTATTATGTATGCCTTCGGTCTTATTGGTAAAATTCCTTCTTTCTCCACATAGTGCAGAAACGACAAACGCATACTATTAACAGTCTAGAATAAAGGAGTGTTCATAATGAATGAAAAAGAGTTGAAAAAACAATTAAAAAAGGTAGCGGATTATCCTGCATCTAAAGCAGATGGAGTAGATGAAGAGTTTTCTCGTGAATTAGCAGACCAAGACGATTTAGAAGCACAGGCTAGAGCGAACGCTGCAGATGAAAGACAAAAAAAATAATAACTAGACGCGCTTCTTCTAAGAAGCGCGTCTGTTTATTATTTTTTTAAAAGCAAATAAACAAAGTAAGGAGCACCGATTACGGCGGCAATAATTCCTGCCGGTATACCGTTAGGATCGGCAATGTTATGTCCTATTGTATCTGCAATCAGCAAAAGCCAGCCGCCTAGTAAAATGGCAACGGGAATAAAAAGCTGGTTCCTCGGTCCGACTAAGCCTTTGGCAATATGAGGAGCAAGAAGCCCAATAAAGGCCACGCCGCCTGTAACTGAAACTGCTGCTGCCGCTAATGCAACCGCGGCTAGAAGCAATGTTATACGCTCTTTCTCCATAGCGATACCGACTCCAATAGCTGCAGCTTCATTTAAGTTAAAAATGTTTAATGAATTTGCTTTGTACAATATAAAAGGAATCAAGACAAGAAGCCAAGGTAGAAGTGCCCATATAAAAGGCCAGTCTGACCCCCAAATGTTTCCTGCGATCCATTTAGCAATAAAATCAACTTTAGCACGATCAGCTGATGACATAATCACCACCATCATTCCAGAAAGAGCCATCGAAAAACCTACGCCTGTTAAAATAAGCTTCACATGCTGCAGCCCTTGGCTTTTACTATATGAACAAAGGTAGATAAGACCAGCTGTAAACAAGGCGCCGATGAACCCTACTAACGGAAGAGCATACACGAAAGAGCCAGCTTCAATTGGAAAAAATAAAAAGAATACGGCAATTGCGACGCCTGCTCCTGAATTAATTCCTATAATTCCAGGTTCCGCTAAGTCATTGCGCGTAACACCTTGTAAGATAGCGCCTGATAAAGCTAGAGCCATTCCTGCTAAAAGAGTAATGATAATTCGCGGAAGTCGAATTGAAAAAAGAACGAACTCATCTGCAAAATTCCCTTTGCCAAAAAGAGTAGGAAACACTTTATTATAAGGAAGGGGTGCATCACCAAGCCCCATTCCTATTACAATCGTTCCAAGAATCAAAACAGTGAGGAGCATCATAATTATTCGTTGTTTTCTAATAAGCGCTGGGTGAATCATGAGAATGCTTTTCCTCCTTTACGAACAATGACTAAAAAGAAAGGTAAGCCAATCATCGATACAACTGCTGCTATCGGTGTTTCATAAGGCGCACTTACGGTTCGGCCCAACGTATCAGCGAGAAGCATAAACGCTGCGCCAGTGACAGCGGACATAGGGATAATATAACGATAGTCGGTTCCTACAATTCCTCGTACAATATGAGGAATCATCAAGCCGATAAACACCATGTTTCCCACTAGCGCAACAGAAGCACCTGCAAGAAGAACCATGACAACAAATAAAATGGTTTTGACCTTTGTTGTTTGCTGACCTAACCCCACAGCGACTTCTTCATTTAAGCTTAAAATAGTAAGCTGCCGAGAAAGCAAAAGGGCAATGAATATACCGCCGAGGATAAAAGGAACAATGATTTGAAGCTGTTCCCAAGAAGTGCCTACCATTCCGCCAGCAGTCCACATCGATACATCTTTTGAAATTTTAAAATAAATACCGACTCCTTCTCCAATCGCATAAAGAAATGCTGAAACGGCAGCTCCGGCGAGTACAATTCGAAGCGGAGAGAAACCGCCTCTTTTTATAGCAGCAATTCCAAACACCAAAATTGCGCCAACCGCAGCTCCGATAAAGCAAGCAATCGTAATACCTAAATAATTTACAGAAGGGATAAAGGCAATTGTTACAGCTAAAGCTGCATTTGCGCCAGAAGTTAAGCCTAAAAGCCCTGGATCTGCAAGAGGGTTTCTTGTCATACCTTGCATAAT
Source organism: Priestia sp. 40 (assembly GCF_049368575.1). Lineage (NCBI taxonomy): Bacteria > Bacillati > Bacillota > Bacilli > Caryophanales > Bacillaceae > Priestia > Priestia sp. 40. Next base: position 47,445 of record NZ_JBMPZA010000017.1, on the reverse strand, counting down.
CGCTCCTGATACTGATAAAGCAGCGCCAACAAAAACAGCGGCGATTTCACGAGGTAAACGAATATCTCGAATGATCGAAATCTGTTCGTTTACACTGCTTGATGAAAGTGCTAACCACACATCTTTTATCGATATGTCAGCAGCGCCAAAAACCATTGAAGAAACAAACATTATGATGAATACGAGCAGCATACCTATTAATTTATATAAAAAAGGAATGAAACGCTGATTGTCTTTTTTCATAAAACACCCATCTTTTCATGTAAGAATAAATTTAGTAAAACAAAGCAAGAGGAATTCTAAAAAGAATTCCTCTTGAATGAATTACTTGCCAAGAAATTTTTGAGTAAAGAAATCTAGTTGATAATCTAATGTGATTGGATCATTAAAATAAAATTCTTTTGCATTTGCTTCAAATACGTGATTATTCTTTACAGCAGGAATATTTTTGTACGTATCTGTTTTCTCAAATGATGTATCTCCATCTTGGTTTTTGCTGAAGATTAAATAATCTCCGGCATATTCAGGAAGAACTTCTGGCGAAATCGCATAGTATCCATCTTTCAAAGCCATTTTCTTGACTTTCTCCGGCATTTTTAATTTCATTTCCTTATAAAGAATCTCCGTTCCGCGTCCCCAGTTATCCCCAAACACATACAACTGCTTGTCAAAGTTTTCAACAACTGAAACCGTGCTATCTTCGCCAATTTTAGCTTTGATGTCAGAGCCAGCTTTTGCTGCACGCTTTTTGAAATCGTTTACCCATGATTGTGCTTCTTTTTCTTTATTTAATAGTTTTCCGATTTCTACATGCTGAGTAAGGTAATCTACTTTATCGTATGTATACGTAACGGTAGGAGCAATTTTTTTTAATTTATCAACGTTTTTTGTAGTAGATAAGCCAATAATTAGGTCAGGCTTTAATTCAATGATCTTTTCTAAATTTTCATCTGATACTTCTTCAACGCCTTTTAATTTCTTTTCAAAGCGGGGATTCATTTTAGACCATGAATCAACTCCGACAATATTGACACCTAACGACATGACGTTACCTGCGTAGGAACCTAACACTACAACACGTTTCGGGTTAGCAGGAACTTTGACAGGGCCGTCTTCAGATTGATATGTGATCGTCTTGGATTCGCTGTTTCCTTTACTTGAATCATTTTTGCTTTCAGTTGAACCGTTGCTGCAGGCACTAATAAGTAGTACGAATATAAGCATGAATGGAAGCAATAATTTTTTCATTTAGTTATCTCCTCTTAATAAGTTATACGTGATGCACATTGGTTTATTTGTTCTCGGATCTCGTCCGATTTCAGCGTCGATATGAAACACTTTTTTTAGAACGTCCTGCGTAATGACTTCTTCACACTTTCCGGCTTTGACAATTTCTCCATCTTTTAAAGCGATAATATAATCTGCAAAGCGAGCGGCTTGATTTAAATCATGAAGCACCATTACAACTGTACGTTCCTGCTCTTTGTTTAACTTTTGAAGAAGCTCAAGCACTTCTAACTGATGAGCCATATCCAAGTAGGTAGTAGGCTCATCGAGGAATATAATATCGGTTTCTTGAGCTAAAGCCATTGCAATCCACACTCGCTGACGCTGACCGCCCGAAAGAGAGTCAACGAGCCGGAATTTATAATCTTTTGTTCCGGTTACTTCAAGCGCCCAGTCAATCGTTTGATAGTCTTCTTTCGACAGACGTCCAAAACCTTTTTGATAGGGGAATCGCCCATAAGATACGAGTTCTCCCACAGTTAGGCCTTTAGCACTTTCTGGTGTTTGAGGGAGAATAGCCATTTTTTTAGCAAGTGCTTTTGTATGTTCTGTTGAAATATTTTCACCATCTAAAATAACGGAACCGGATTGATGAGAAATAATGCGGGTGATGGCTTTTAAAAGCGTTGATTTGCCGCATCCGTTTGAACCAATAATTGTGGTAATCTTTTTGTCTGGAATGTTAACGCTTAAATTCTTTACTATTAGACGTTCACCATAACTAATATGTAATTTCTCTGTATATAGGCGAACCATATCTGACCCTCCGTTTGCATTTAATACAACAAATACTTGATAATGATTATCAGTATCGTTTACTTTACATACTATAATTCGAACGTTTCCGGATGTCAATAGTTATTTTTATTGTCAAAACGTTGAAGAAGATGTATATTTAAATGAGAATGATAATCAATAACAATTGATTACGAGGAGTGAACGTGCATGATACACAATGAACTTTTTGATGTGACAATTATAGGCGGGGGACCGGCTGGCCTTTATTCTGCCTTTTATAGCGGTCTAAGGGAAATGAAAACAAAGCTGATTGAATATCAGCCAAAACTAGGTGGAAAACTTCACGTTTATCCTGAAAAAATGATTTGGGATGTAGGGGGCCAAACTCCTATTTCCGGTGCGGAGCTTATTGAACAGCTTGTTGAACAAGGGCTGACGTTTGATCCGACTGTTGTTTTAAATGAGAAGATTGAAGCTATTTCTCGCTTGAAAGATGGTATTTTCCAGCTGACGAGTTCTTCAGGTGAACATCATTACTCTAAAACCATTATCCTTGCTGTCGGAGGAGGTATTTTAAATCCGCAAAAGCTCAAAATTGAAGGAGCAGAACGATTTGAAATATCAAACTTAAACTATACGGTTAAATCTCTGCAGCATTTTAAAAATAAAACGGTGATCGTTTCCGGGGGAGGCAATTCAGCCATTGATTGGGCAAATGAGCTAGAGCCCGTTGCTAAAAAAGTATATATTACGTACCGAAACAGTGAACTAAACGGTCATGAAGCACAAGTGAGACAATTAATAAACAGTTCGGCTCGGTGTCTGCTTAACACATCTATTACAAAATTAGTGGCTGATGCGACGCATGAATTTATTGAAAAAGTTGAGCTGACTAATCATCAAAGCGGTGAGGTTTCTTATTTATCGATTGACGAAGTTATCATTAATCACGGTTATGAAAGAGATACAGAGCTGTTAAAAAACAGCGAACTACATATCAAAACCATTGATGACTATTACGTTGCAGGTAATGCAGCAAGCGAAACATCTGTAGAAGGCGTATATGCAGCTGGAGATATTCTCATGCACGAAGGAAAAGTCCATTTGATTACCGGTGCTTTTCAAGATGCTGCTAATGCCGTAAACAAAGCAAAACAATTCGTTCAGCCCTCTGCTGCTAAGACAGCTATGGTTTCTTCTCATAATGAAGTATTCAAAAAGCGTAATTCAGCACTAATTAAACAAATGATGAAGTAAAGCGAGGTGCAGTGTGCATATCGCTTCTTTCTCTACGCTGTAATTATCTAAATGGAGAGGCAGGGAACGAAAAAAGAAAAGAGAAATATAATAAAAGAAAACGCTTACATTATTTAAATGACACAGCGCTTGTTTGCATAAGGGGGAAGTCGTATGAACGAAAAAGAGAAATATCAGTTTGAAACAAAAGCCATTCACGCAGGGTACGAATCAAAACATCATTTTGATAGTTTAGCTCCGCCCATTTATCAAACCTCTACATTTACATTTTCATCTCTAGAACAAGGTGCAAACCGATTTAGCGGAGCAGAAAATGGTTATGTATATTCCCGGTTATCTAATCCAACCATCACCATTTTAGAAGAGCGTATGGCACAGCTTGAAGAAGGCGAAGCCGCTTTGGCATTTGGATCGGGAATGGCTGCAGTATCGGCTGTATTGATTGGACTTACAAAAGCAGGCGATCATATTTTATGTTCTAAAGGAGTGTATGGATGCACGTTTGGTTTACTGGAAATGCTTGAGGAAAAATATCAAATCCATCATTCTTTTTCCAACTTGGAAACTGAGGAAGAAATTCTTGCTGCTATCAAAGAAGATACAGCATGTATTTATATTGAAACACCGATTAACCCCACTATGACTTTAGTAGATTTAGAGTTAGTTACTTCTATTGCTAAACAAAAAGGAATTCCCGTGGTAGTAGACAATACCTTTTCAACTCCTTATTTGCAGCAGCCGCTGAAGCTTGGATGCGACTTAGTCATTCATAGCGCAACAAAATTTATTGGTGGACACGGAGATGTTGTCGCGGGAATTGTAGTAGGGAACGAAGAGGTTATTTCCGTACTGCGCAAAACGACGCAAAAAGATATCGGAGGCATTCTTTCACCGTTTGATGCTTGGCTGTTACTCCGAGGCTTAAAAACGCTGGCCGTTCGAATGGATCGTCACTGTGAAAATGCTGAACATATCGCAAAACAATTAAGTCTTCATCCCAAGGTAAAAGCCGTTTATTATCCAGGTGATAAAAAGAGCACTGCTTATTCTCTCATGCAAAAGCAAATGAAAAAAGGAGGGGGGCTTCTCTCTTTTGAGGTGAAAGGAGGTTATGAAGAAACCGTAAAAGTGGTCAATCAGCTTAAGCTCATTTCCATTGCAGTAAGTCTTGGAGACGCTGAAACACTTATTCAGCATCCTGCCTCTATGACGCATGCAGTTGTGCCAGAAGAAGCTCGGAAAGAAATGGGAATTTCAAACGAACTCCTTCGTTTATCAGTTGGACTGGAAGCTTGGGAAGATATTATGAGAGATTTACAGCAGGCATTAGATAGTATATAACAAACGTTCAAACAGCGGTTGAAGTATCTTAAGGATATTTCAACCGTTGTTTTTGAATATCAACCGCATGTCATCACTCATACATCCTTTTTTGCGAGTGGAACTTTACCTACATCTTTAGACAAATGTCCTAGACAGAAGAGATGCCTTTCAATAGACTAAAGGTTATCTGTAAAAATACAATATTTAGGTAAGGAAGGTGCTCTGCTATTATGCTTCATAATCCAACTGGAAAAAAACGTCTAGGATTGGCGTTTCTTCTCAGTACGCTTGCGATATTAGGTCCGCTTAATATCGATATGTATTTACCAAGTTTTCCTGCTATTGCTGATCATTTAGATGCGCGGGCTTCACTTGTACAGCTTAGCTTAACATCGTGTTTACTAGGACTTGCTATTGGTCAAATTGTGATTGGTCCAATAAGTGATGCGAAAGGAAGAAAACGACCTTTACTCATCGCGATCTCCTTATTTATGGTATCGTCGTTGCTCTGTGCCTTGGCCCCTACTATCACAGCTTTAGTCATCGCACGCTTTTTACAGGGGTTTACGGCTTCGGCAGGAGTTGTTCTGTCTCGCGCGATTGTCAGAGACGTTTTTAGCGGAAGAGAGCTTACAAAGTTTTTTGCTCTGTTAATGGTTATCAATGCCTTTGCGCCAATGATAGCACCAATGGCCGGAGGTGCTATTTTACTTCTGCCTTTTGCAAGCTGGCATACTATTTTCTTGTTTTTAAGCTTAATAGGCCTTTTAATTGTTTTAACAATCTCAATACGTTTAAAAGAAACTTTGCCAATTGAAAATAGAACGCCAAGTTCAATTGGTCATTCCGTTCGCACAATGGGCAGTTTATTACAAGACCGTTCTTTTATTGGGTATGCCCTAATTGTTGGACTGGTTCACGGAGGAAGCTTTGCTTATGTATCAGGCACTCCATTTGTCTATCAAGGGATATACCATGTTTCTCCGCAAGTTTTTAGCATTTTGTTTGGCATTAACGGCTTGGCCATTGTGACTGGAAGCTTTATTATTGGGCGCTTTAGCGGAATTCTTCATGAAAGAAGCCTGCTTCGCATTGCCGTGATTACGGCTGTAAGTGCTACTAGCGTACTTCTTATCATGACCATGCTTAAAGGACCGCTTGCTACGATTGTTATTCCCATTTTTATTTACATGATCTCTATAGGAATGACGATCACAGGTTCGGTGACATTGGCCATGAAAAATCAAGGACATAGAGCAGGGAGTGCGAGTGCCGTGTTAGGCATGCTTCCACTAACTTTAGGATCAATTGTTTCTCCTTTAGTAGGTATTAACGAAACAACAGCAATTCCCATGGCTGCTATTTTATTTAGTACGGCGCTTTTGGGTTTTGTAGCTTTCTTTACGTTAACTAAAAACAAGAAAGAAGCAGAAAAGTGCGAAGTTAACGAGTTTAAAACGGAGGTTTCTCCGTAATCACTTTTTTGATTGTTTGAAAGCATCACTCCTTTGTGAAAATGAGTGGTGCAAATTTATTCAAGTATTGGATAATATATGCTAACCTTAGGGCATGATCGAAAGGAGTGGATAATAATGAGTAAAGTAATTCCTGAAATAACGCTTAGTGATGGGGTAACCTTGCCTGCTATAGGTTTTGGTACATACAAACTTAACGGAAATGAAGGAGTCAACGCTATAACGAGTGCAATTGATGTAGGGTATCGTCTAATTGATACGGCTTATAATTACGAAAATGAAGGCACCGTGGGCCAAGCGCTTCGAAGAACACCGGTTTCTAGACAAGAACTGTTCGTTACGTCTAAACTCCCCGGGCGATACCATACGTATGACAAAGCAATTCCTACCATCCAAGAATCTTTATATCGCGCGAATTTAGACTATTATGATTTGTATCTTATTCATTGGCCTAATCCTAAACAAGATCATTATGTAGAAGCTTGGCAAGCATTAATTGATGCGAAGCGCTGGGGCTTAATTCGTTCAATTGGTGTTTGCAATTTTCTTCCCGAGCATATTGAGCGCTTGGAAAAAGAGACCGGCATTTTACCAAGCATCAATCAAATAGAACTGCATCCTTTTTTTAATCAACATCAATATCGAAATTGGTATCAGGAGAAAAACATTCAAATTGAATCTTGGAGTCCGCTAGGGCGAGCAAGTGCTGTTTTAGAAAATGAAACAATTAAACAAATCGCCGACCGTCATAATAAGACAGTTTCACAAGTAATTTTGCGATGGCATTATCAGCTAGGGGCGATTTCAATTCCAAAATCGTCATCTCGCAAGCGGCAGCTTGAAAACATATCCATTTTTTCATTTTCTTTAGATGAAACTGAGATGAATATGATTTCAGAATTGAACCACGAGGATGGAAGACTTAATAACCAAGACCCCGCTGCTTATGAAGAATTTTAACTATAAAGCCTCACTTATTTTTTAAGTAAGGCTTTTCTTCTATGATTTTTAGTTATTTAAGCTTGAAAATAGTCCGTTTAGTTCTAACGATTGTAGGAGAAAATGTGTTAAAATATTCCGAAAAAAGGAGTGGTGAACCATGGAAAAAGTAGTAAAAGCGATTCAAGACGAATATCCGGATGATTTTGCATGGTGTTACGGCTGCGGCCGATTAAATCAGGACGGCTATCATTTTCGGACAGGATGGCTAGGAGAAAAAACCATTACCCTTTATACACCTAAGGCCGAACATACAGCCATACCAGGATTTGTTTATGGCGGACTTCTTGCATCACTGATTGATTGTCATGGAACAGGCTCTGCATCTCTTGCTCTATACCGTAAAAATGGCCATGAAATAGGAGATTCAGCAGAGCCCCCGCGGTTTGTTACCGGTTCTCTCCACGTAGATTTTAAAAAACCAACGCCACAGGGTGAAGTACTAAAAGCAATAGGAACGGTTGAAGAAATTCACCCGAAGAAATGGAGAGTTAAAACAGAAGTATACGCGAGTGACATCATTGTTGCGACCGGAGAAGTTGTGGCAGTTGTTATGCCAAGTACGTTTAAACGAAAAGAAGACTAAAAAATGCAAAACAGTTACATAAAAAGGGAGGAAAAGGTATGGGTAAATGTAATTTGGACCACTCGGTAGAAGATGTACAGCAGAAGTTTAACTCGCAGTCACAATGGCTGCCAGAAGATATTCGCTCGTTGTTTCATGAGTTTCTCGTACGAAATCCTTCGCAAACAACATTAAACGAGATGTTTCATTTGCTGAAGAAATATGATTTGGTTGATGAACAAGAAAGAAAAGAGCGAGATCGAAAAATCAAATGGCTGATATTAAATAAAGAAGAGACGAACAACTAGAAGCAACTACATACAGTAAACCTACGCTTACGACCACAATGAAAAAATCCGAACGAGTTGAATTCTCCATCAAGAATCTCGCTTCATCGTTCGGATCTTTCTTCAAATAAAATACTTTTACCCCAGCCTCTTTTTAACGAGATTAAAAGTAATCACCACCACTTAAACCCGTCGTCTTCTAACAAACGATTTGAAGCTGCTGGTCCCATCGTACCCGCAGGATAAAAATGAAGAGGAAAGCGTTCATCATTAAAAACTTCTAAAATAGGTTGCACCCATTTCCAAGATAATTCAACTTCTTCCCAATGAGCAAAAAACGTGGAGTCTCCCTGTAAAGCATCAAATAACAGCAGTTCATAAGCTTCGGGTACTTCTTTTTGATTTGTTGAGAAATTGATGAAAATAGGTTCGACCTTATCGCTATTCAAAGGATTTTTGCTGTTTAATTGCAGCGAGATACCTTCATTTGGGCTGATTTCGACAACTAAAAGGTTAGGAATGGCTTCTTCGGCTGTATAAAGATTCTTTAAAGAATTTTTAAATTCAATGACGATACGCGTGCATTTTTTACTCATTCTTTTTCCTGTGCGAAGATAGAAAGGCACTCCTTTCCAGAGCTCATGATCAATCCATATCCGCGCTGCTATAAACGTGTCATTAACGGAAGAAGCATTGATGCCGGGCTCTTCTTTATATCCTATAACTGAACGATCTTGGATTTTTCCCGCTTCGTATTGACCTCTTATGACGTTCGAATGGATAAACTCTTTTTGTAGAGGGCGAAGGCTTTTCATAATTATTATCTTTCGTTGGCGAGTTTTTGCGATGTTAAGCGTCTTTGGCAGCTGCATGGCAGTCATCATAAGCATTTGAAGCATATGATTTTGGAACATATCCCTAATTGCACCGGACTGATCATAGTAATGCGCTCTTTCTTCTACACCAACTGTTTCACTAGCTGTAATTTGAACATTTGCAACGTAGTGATGATTCCATAGTGCTTGTAAAATAGGGTTTGCAGATGCTAAAGCTTCCAAGTTTTGTATCATCGGTTTTCCCAGATAGTGGTCAATACGATAAATCTCTTCTTCATTGAACGTTTCAGTAAGCTTTTGGTTTAACACTTGAGCAGATTGTAAATCGTGTCCGAAAGGCTTTTCGATAATAAGACGTTTCCAGCCTTTTGTAGATCCTAATCCGCCGCTATTTATATTTGAAGCAATAACATCTATAAATTCAGGAGCCACAGATAAATAGAAAAGACGATTTTCAGGAATATTTAATTTTGCTTCGCCTTCTTGAATGGCCTGAAGCAACTGGTCATATCCATCACTATTGGTAACATCCATTTTATGATAGCGAACTGTCTTAAGAAATTTTTTTATCTTGGATTCACCTTTTCTAAAGCGCCTCGAAAAAGTTTTTACTGATTCTTCTACATATATTTGAAAGGCATCATCAGACCAGTTGTTTCTACCAGTACCAACAATAGAAAAGAAAGAAGGAAGCTTTTCATCTAAAAATAAATTATATAACGCAGGAAAAATTTTTCTTTTAGCCAAATCTCCTGTTGCTCCAAATAAGATAAAGGTCATGGAATCCACTTCTAACGCTTGTGGTGAATGAGACTTGAGACAATTATCACGTGAACGAGCTACACTGTCCAATTGATCTCCTCCTTTATTTTAACGGTCTATTGCAGTGAATATAGTCTTTTACCATCTTTACAGATTACAGTATAGCAGGTACAATTTTCCTTTATAAGTAGACACTTTATTTTCATATAGTGTCTAAAACTATACTATTACGCATAAAAAGGGAGGAAAAAGGATTGAGCAGACTTTTTAGCAAAACGTTTAACTGTGAAAAGGAATTAACGTTGACGATTATTGGAGGCAAGTGGAAAATGTTAATTATGTGGCATCTAGGAAAAGAAGGGACAAAACGATTTGGTGAGTTAAAGTCCATGATGCCGGGAATTACTCAGCGAATGTTAGTAAGTCAGCTGCGAGAATTAGAAGAAGATCAAATCGTTCACCGAAAAGTCTATCCGGTTGTACCTCCAAAAGTTGAATATTCTTTGACTGAACACGGGAGAAGTCTGATGCCCATTCTTGAAAGCATGGACGAGTGGGGAAAAAATTATATGGAAACCTTTATAGAACCTGAAATGAATAATTCCACACATATGGGATAAAATCTTTTCTTGAGAAGGTTATAAAAATGTCTTTATTATTCAGAATTTTCTAAATTAAATATAAGTGATAAGATGCACAGAAGTATCCATAGTATATTTTTAGTGACTATATGTTTTAAAAGTGCCTACTTTTTTTTTGAAAGTAACGGTTTTACAATGAATTCATGCTAGACAACCCCATTTAATGAAGGAGTGAAGTAGGTATGGAACTTCAATTAGCATTGGATCTTGTAAATATTTCAGAGGCAAAAGAAGTAGTTCAAGAGGTTCAAGAGTATATCGATATTGTAGAAATTGGTACTCCAGTTGTGATTAACGAAGGGCTAAAAGCAGTCAAAGAAATCAAGGAAGCATTTCCGTCTTTAAAGGTATTAGCTGATTTGAAAATTATGGATGCAGGTGCTTATGAAGTCATGAAAGCTTCTGAAGCGGGTGCTAGTATTATTACCATACTTGGCGCTACTGACGATTCGACTATAAAAGGCGCTGTAGAAGAGGCCAAAAAACAAGGAACACAAATTCTTGTTGATATGATTAATGTAAAAAATCTTGAACAACGTGCAAAAGAAGTAGATGCACTAGGTGTGGACTATATTTGTGTACACACGGGATATGATCTTCAAGCCGAAGGCGAGACTCCGTTTGAGCAGCTTCAAACGATTAAACGCGTTGTGAAAAATGCAAAAACAGCGGTGGCAGGAGGCATTAAACTGAATACACTTCCAGAAGTTGTGCAGTCACAGCCTGATCTTGTGATTGTCGGCGGGGGTATTACAAGTGAAAAAAACAAAAGAAACGTTGCAGAAGAAATGAAAAAAGTAGTCAAACAAGCAACTTTGGTCTAAAAATAAGCAAAAGTATTTAAGCGTTCAAAATCAATTGATCGGTAAATGGTTTAAAAAGAAGATAGCTAAGTTATTTTAGCTATCTTCTTTCCGTCATTTTTAGTATAACCATTCATTCATAAGAGCCATTTTGACAGATAGATAGTTTCTTTAAAATTCGTTATTCGAAAGAAAGAAACGGCGATTTTTCTGGGATTTTAAAGTTAAGAAAGCGTTATCCGAACATTAGCGGAAGAAAGTGCAGAAAAAATCTATGTCACATTTTTTAACAAAATACTTTGAAAATTAAGAAAATTAAAAATATAATTAACTATCGACAATATTTAACACCTTCAAATTAAAAGAGGAGGGAGATATGAAGTGATGGAACATAAGAAAATAGTAGTGATAGGAGCTGGAATTGTCGGGTGCAGCATTGCCTACTATTTAAGTAAAATGGGGCAACGAAACATAACAGTGATTGAGCAAGGCCCTTTGCTTGAAACAGGAGGATCTACTTCTCACGCTCCAGGGCTTGTATTTCAGCTTAGCTTTTCAAAAATCCTGACAACACTAGCTTCTCAAACAGTCGAAACCTTCAAAGAGTTGAGTACAGATGAACAGCGCTCTTTTTATCCTGTCGGCAGTTTAGAAGTTGCCCGTACACCAGAGCGATTAGAAGATCTAAAGAGAAAGGCTGGTGTTGCCAGCTCTTGGGGAATAGAAGCTTTTCTTCTTTCACCGCAGGAATGTGCGGAAAAAAATTCGCTCATTTGTCCTGACCGTATTTGCGGAGGTCTTTATGTTCCGTCAGATGGTATTGCTAAGCCTTTGCATGCCGTTGATAAAATGACCCGTTTTTCTAAAGAGTGCGGCGTAGAGTTTTACGGTCATACAGAAGTAACAGATATTGACGTGACAAATGGTCAAGTAAAAGCAGTGTACACAAGCGCTGGAAAGTTTGAAGCAGATGTAATCGTATGCTGTGCTGGATTTTGGGGACCACGCATCGGAGAAATGATCGGTGTAACGATCCCGCTTCAGCCGATGGCTCATCAATATGTGTTTACAAATGATTTACTTGAATTGAACGGAGAAACGGAAGAAGCCGCAACTCCTCTTATTCGAGATCAAGATAATTCCATTTATTTTCGTCAAGTAGAGAAAGGGCTTGGGATTGGATCATATCAGCATGAGCCGTTTCCAGTCGAACTCAGTGATATTACAAAATACGGAGAAACAAAAGAAATGCCTTCTGTTAAACCTTTTACACCAAAAGATTTTGAAAAACCGTGGGAAGATGCAATGGAATTAATTCCGGCATTAAAACAAGCGGGAATAAAAAAAGGAATGAACGGCATTTTTTCCTTCACTCCTGATGGTATGCCGCTGCTTGGTGAATCACAAACGGTACAGGGATTTTGGGTAGCAGAAGCTATATGGGTAACGCACTCTGCAGGTGTCGCAAAACAAATGGCTGAATGGATCATGAATGGTGCGCCGACTGTGGATTTAGAGCTATGCGATATTAATCGTTTCGATACGTGTGCATGCAGCCCTGCTTATTACAAACAGCGGTCTATTGAAGAGTATGAAAAGGTTTATAGTATTCACCATCCATTTATGCAGCGAAAAGTATCGCGGAACATGCGCGTAAGTCCATTTTATATGCGTCAACAAGAACTGAAGGCTTATTTTAATGAAAAAGCAGGATGGGAGCAGCCCCAGTGGTATGAAGCTAACTACCCGCTTATATCTACTTATGAAAAGATGATGGTAATAAGAAATGGATGGGCTGCTGAATATTGGTCACCAATTATTGAAGCTGAACATTTGCATACTCGTCAGCACGCAGCGCTTTACGATACAACAGCAGCAAAGAAAAGGTTAGAAATTAAAGGAGAAGGAGCTCTCCAGTTTTTACAGAAGCTAACGACAGGAAATATAGACATTGCAGTAGGTCAAAGCATACGTACGTGTATGTTGCATGAGCGAGGTGGCATAAAAGATCAAATAACGGTTATTCGCAAAAATATATCCACTTTCTTGATTGTTTGTACGGGAGCTGTAGAAGCAAGCTGGATTCAAAAACACGTGCTTCAAAACGGTCAAGTTGTTTTTCAAGATGTAACGTCAGGGACATGCAGTGTAGCTTTAATCGGTCCTAAAGCTACAGGAGTAATGAAATCCGCAGTTCAGCGTTCAGACCTTGGCGGCGCTTGGATTCAAGGGCAAGCAAAAACGCTGTTTATCGAAAATATTTCAGTTCTTGTTCTGCGTGATTCCTACGGGGGAATGGAGAGCTGGGAGTTGATTACAACTTCCGATCAAGGCCTAAATTTATGGGATTTATTAATGGGAAAAGGACAGCCTTATCAGCTAATTGCCGCGGGAGACCGGGCTCTTGAAAACCTTCGAATTGAATCTTTTTCGTTAAAGAGTGGGAAAGACTTTTGGAGCGAACATCATCCACATGAAGTCGACCTTCATGAAATGGTTGATTTAACAAAACCAGTTTTTATTGGGAAAGAGGCATTGCTTGATCGTCAGCGAAAAGATTCTGAAACAGTATTAGCGACGCTCGTATTAGATGATCCTTCAGCGATAGTAATGGGATATGAACCGGTCTTTTATGGAGAAACGGCCCTCGGATTTGTGACAAGTGCTGGCTATTCATACAGCTTAGGCAAAGGAATTGTACACACCTTATTATCTCAAGCTGTAAATGAAGAAATGGTTTTAGAAGTTGAATACTTTGGTCAGCGTTATAAAGCAGCAATGATGACACACTCCCCAGCGGTAGTTTAATTGATCAATCGAAAGGCAGGAGGAATGCAGATGTCAACACATTATGATGTCATTATTATCGGATTAGGAGCTATGGGGAGTACGGCTGCTTATCAGCTCGCCAAAAAAGGGCAGCGGGTATTGGGGTTAGAACAATACGGTCCTGCTCATGATCTAGGATCGAGTCACGGCGGTTCTAGAATTATTCGGCAGTCGTATTTTGAGGACCCTGCTTATGTTCCATTGTTGCTTCGCGCCTACGAATTGTGGAATGAAATTGAAAGAGAAAGCGGTCAAGAAATTCTTACGGTTACCGGTGGACTTATGATGGGACCTCCTGATAGCTTGACGGTTTCTGGAAGCATCGAAAGCTCTAAACAGTGGAATCTTGCGTATGAGATTCTAGAAGCAAAGGATATTTACAAACGGTTTCCGGTATTTACACCTTCACCTGCTACGGTTGCTCTATATGAAGAAAAAGCTGGATTCGTTAGGCCGGAAGCAAGCGTATATACTCACCTTCTTCAAGCAGAAAAATACGGAGCTGAGCTTCATTTTTTTGAAGAAGTGGTGTCGTGGGAAGCCCATCCTTCTGGTGAAGGCGTGCGTGTTGTAACAGCTAATGGAATATATGAAGCTGGAAAAATCATTATTTCTGCAGGCGCCTGGGCACCCGATTTATTACGGGAATTAGGTGTTAGCTTACAAGTAGAGCGTCATGTGCAAATGTTTTTTGAACCAACACAAGGAATAGACGTTTTTTCAGTGGGAAAACAGCCGATTTATATTTGGGAAGCAGATGATTATGTACAGTTGTATGGTTTCCCTTCTTTTGGATTAAAGGCTGAAGGAGCAAAAGTGGCGTTTTTCCGAAAAGGAACGGCGTGTACGCCGGAAACGATTGATCGAAATGTATATGAAGATGAAGTGAACATGATGCGGCACTATCTAGCTCAAGGTCTTCCGCAGCTCAACGGTCGGTTTTTACAAGGGAAAACGTGCATGTATACCAATACACCAGATGAACATTTTGTCATTTCGCTGCATCCTGAATATCCTCAAGTAGCAATTGCAGCGGGATTTTCCGGACATGGTTTTAAGTTTGCAAGCGTAGTAGGAGAGATTTTAGCAGATTTAGTGACAGAGGGAAAAACCAATCACCCAATTGATTTGTTTGCTCCGCAGCGATTTGCGGCGAACAAAATAGTATAAATCGTCGTCAGCTCTTGCGAATGGTTCTATTTAAATGTTTCTAAAGAAGCGAAGGAGGAATAGCAGATGGTTATGGAACATGGTTTAGTAAATGATAATGGGAGACTTGAGCCCACGTTGAAAGGAGAGCTGTATACATCTTCGGACATTTTTAAGTTAGAAAAAGATCATATATTTTCTAAATCATGGAGTTTAGTTGCATTTGAATACGAAATAGCAGAACCAGGACAATATATTACAACGAGAGTTGAAGGCGAAAATATTTTAATTACTAGAGGAAAAGACCATATACTGCGAGGATTTTTAAACGTATGTCGGCATCGAGGAGCTAAGCTGTGCAGCCAAGCATCCGGTAAAGCAGGGGTCATTCGCTGTCCGTATCATTCGTGGAGCTATAGCTTAGATGGTGATTTAGTAGGTGTTCCTAACACAAGCCACTGTCGAGAAGAACTCGTGCATAACGAAAGTTACGGACTAACATCCGTTCACATTGAAGTGTGGCACGGCATGGTTTGGGTTAATTTATCAGACAATCCGATATCTGTTGAATATCAGCTAGACGCACAAATTTTTGATCGTTTTGGAGAGCTTTATACGTTTGCTAGGTATGAAATTCAAAATTTAAAATCCGCTCATCGTGAAGAGTATGAAGTTGAGGCAAACTGGAAGCTTATTGTAGAAAACTTTCAAGAGTGTTATCACTGTTCCTCTATTCACCCTGAGCTTACGGCAACGCTGCCTGAATTTCGTTCGGGAGTCGGCACTCAAAATTCAGTAGGGGGTGGAGCTAAGCTTGGAAATGAATTAGAAGCTTTTTCAATTAGCGGGAAAGGAAGCCGTCCCATGTTAAAAGGGTTGCTTCCTGAAGATGACCGCACGTATTTTGGCATTACAGTTCTGCCGCTCGTATTTATCAATTTAACACCGGATCACGTTATTATTCATCGTATTATTCCAATTAGTGCAGAAAAGTCCAAAGTGATTTGCGAATGGTTATTCGACCCGGAAGAAATGGCTAAGCTTAATTTCAATCCAAAAGATGCCGTGGAATTATTTCATCGCGTTAATTTACAAGACTTTGAAGCGTGTGAATGGTGTCAAGAAAACATGAGCTCAAAATCTTATAAAGAAGGAGGAATTTTAGTACCTATCGAACAGCATGTTTCTCATTTTTACAACTATGTATTAGAAGCAATCGGTATGAAGGTCGAATAATAAATAGAAGCGGTCTGACACATTATCTCGGTGTGTCAGACCATCTCTAACAATCTACTTTAAAAATAAGGGGGAAATAAATTGAGTACAAACTCTAAACTAACAGAACCCATTATCCGTGTTACCGATGTTTCAAAAGTATTTGGCAGCCAAAAAGAACAGGCTCTTAAGCTGAGAGAGTCGGGGCAAAGCAAATATGAAGTTGAACAAGCTACTAAGACAACCGTTGCTATTTATAATGCTCATTTCGAAGTGAAAAAGGGAGAAACCTTTGTGCTAATTGGATTATCAGGAAGCGGTAAATCTACTTTGCTTCGATGCCTGAACGGGCTTGTAGAACCAACAGAAGGGACAGTATATCTAGAAAATACAGATATTTCTCATATGCCAAAAAGACAGCTTCAGCAAGTCCGGAGAAATAAAATTGGGATGGTCTTTCAAAATGTGGGCCTCCTTCCCAACCGCACCGTGATTGACAACATTACGTTCGGTCTAGAGATTCAAGGTGTAGCAGCAAGCGAAAGGGAAAAGCGAGGGAAAGAGGCGCTTGAAATGGTGGGATTAAATGGACAAGCTTATAAAAGAATTTATGAATTATCAGGAGGTATGCAGCAGCGGGTTGGATTAGCGAGAGCTCTTGCTTCTGAACAGGAGATTTTGCTGATGGATGAGCCTTTTTCGGCGTTAGACCCTCTCATTCGAAGAGATATGCAAAAGCTATTTCTTGATATTCAAGGAGAAGTACAAAAAACAGTTATCTTTGTAACGCATGATCTAGATGAAGCATTAACTTTAGGGCACCGGGCTGCCGTAATGAAAGACGGAGAGATTGTACAGCTTGGAACCGCTGAAGATATTTTAAGTCAACCGGCAACCCATTATGTAAAACTGCTTGTTCAAGACGTTAATTACGGCAAAATTCGCCTTGCTAAAGACGCTGTTATTCCGGTAGAAACGGCTGCCTACGAGTATGAATCACCACAAGTCATATTGAGAAGAATGAGAACCAATCATTTATCTACGATTTTTGTTCTTGATAGTTCTGACCGCTTATTAGGTATGATGAGCATCTATATAGTGATGGAGCTTATTGAAGCTCATAAGCATGATTTAAAAGGAAAAGCATTGACACAGCCGCATTGCGTCAATCCTGATATGTCTTTACAAGAAATGATTCCTCTATTTACCGACAGTCATTCCCCTGTAGTCATTGTTGATAATCATCACCGTCTACAAGGTATGATTTCCCCGAGCACTCTTATTGCAAATCTCACTGAACGTACTGCAGTGACCGAGCAGCAAGACGTTAAATCATATCAAGTGGAGGTTCGATAAATATGATGGTGAATGCTGCGATGATTCCTCGTATTCCTTTAGATAAATGGGCAAATTCATTTGTTGATTACATGATTGATAGTTTTTCAGGTGTATTTACTGGAATCAACCAGATAATGACCAGTTTAATCAGCAGCCTTGAATGGGCATTGACAGCCTCTCCTCCGCTAGTAACTGTCATTGTTTTTGTTCTATTAGCGCTATGGTTAACAGATTGGAAGATAGCTGTATTTACGTGTTTTGGTTTACTTCTTATTATTAGCTTGAATTTATGGGAAGCATCGATGCTGACCTTATCTCTCGTTTTAGCTTCTACTATTATCTCACTTTTATTCGGCGTTCCTTTAGGTATATTATCGCACCGCTTTAACAAATTGGGAGCAGTCATAAAACCGATTCTTGATATTATGCAAACAATGCCTGCTTTTGTTTATTTAATTCCGTCCGTACTTTTATTCGGATTAGGGAATGTTACAGCTCTTATTGCTACGTTTATTTTCGCAATGCCGCCTGCCGTTCGTCTGACGCTGCTTGGGCTTCAGCAGGTTCCACACACCACTTTAGAAGCGGCAGAAGCTTTTGGAGCAACGGAATGGCAAAAATTAATCAAAGTACAGCTGCCGCTGGCTTTGCCTATGATTATGTCGGGTGTAAACCAAGTTATTATGTTATCTCTTTCTATGGTTGTTATTTCTTCAATGGTAGGTGCGGGAGGCTTAGGTGCGGAGGTATTGCGAAGCATCAGTATGCTGGATGTAGGCTTAGGGTTTATCGGTGGGATTGCGGTTGTTATTATTGCCGTTATTTTAGATCGTTTAACACATCTTTCTACTCAAAAAAGCCGAGATATTCAATCAAGTAAATAAAATGGATAAAGGTGGGAGTATATGAAACATTCAAAAAAAATTTCTTTTATTATGCTAACAATCGTCATCATGCTGCTTGTCTCTGCATGCGGCAATAGTAATACGGCAAGCGGAACGACGACTAAAAAAGAAATTACAATTGGATACATACCATGGGACGAAGCCGTAGCTGTTACGTTTTTATGGAAGGAATTATTAGAGGAAAAAGGCTATAAAGTCAAAGCAGTTCAAAGCGATGTAGCTCCGCTTTTCTCAGGAGTTGCTCAAGGAAATATTGATTTGTTTTTAGATGTATGGATGCCTACCACCCACAGTTCTTATATGAAAAGATTCGGAAAGCAAGTAGCCGTTCTCGGCACTTGGTATGACCAAGCAGATAGCGGATTAGCCGTTCCCGACTACGTAGACGCGCAGTCGATAGCTGATTTGAAAAATAAGAAAAAGGAGTTTAACGGAAAGATTATTAGTATTGAACCAGGATCTGGAATAAACGGTCTTACTAAAGATCATGCGATGCCAAGCTATGGGTTAACAGACTGGAATTTAGTAGAAAGTAGCACAGCCGCTATGCTATCAGAATTGGATAAAGCAATTGCTAGTAAAGAGCCCGTTGTTGTTACGTTGTGGCGACCGCACTGGGCTTTTGAAAAGTATAATCTCAGATACTTAAAAGATCCGAAAAATACGATGAATCCGACAGGACCTGAAAAAATACAGTCAATCAGTAAAAAGACCTTTAAAGAAGATTATCCAGAAGCTGCAAAGTGGCTAAAAGATTTTTCTATTAGCTCTGATCAATTGGCATCGTTGGAATCAGAAGTTAACAGTGCGAACGATGAAACAAAAGGCGTAAAAAACTGGATTTCTAAAAATGAAAAAGTGGTTGAAAGCTGGGTACAATAAAGAATAGAAAGAAAATAAAAGAGCTGTCTCATAAGTGGAGTTATTGACTTAGAGACGGCTTTTTTGTGGGAATATAACTATTTTCATATGAAGCTTATCTCTTTCATTGAAGTGGGCATCCTATGTTAAAAGGATGGTGAAAGGCGATGGCAATCGATCGAATCTGTACAATTGGGCCTGCTAGTAATAAAAAAGGTGTACTAGCGAAACTGTTAGAAAAAGGAATGACAATAGCTCGGCTGAACCTATCTCATGGGTCGCATGAAAGCCACAAGAAAATTATAGATACGATAAGGTCTTTAGATCCCTCTATTCAAATTCTAGGAGATTTGCAAGGTCCTAAAATTAGACTTGGAGTGATAAAACTAAAAGAAGTGGTTTTAAAAGAAGGAACCTCTTTTGTTTTATATACAGAGGAGGTATCAGGAAATGAAAAAGGAGCGAGCGTTGATTACAAGGGTATCGTGCAGGATGTTCAAAAAGGAAGCAAAATCTTAATGAATGACGGCCAAGTAGAGCTAATTGTTGAAAAAGTAGAAGAAGATAAACTTGTCACAAAAGTAAAAAAAAGGCGCTATTTCTTCACATAAAGGGGTGAATTTACCAGCTACTCGCGTGCGTTTACCAGCCATTACTGAAAAAGATAAACAAGATATCAGATTCTTGGTGGAAGAAAAAGTAGATTTTCTTGCTTGTTCATTCGTAAGAACCCCTGAGCATTTAAAAGAAATTAAACATTATATCCATTTAAAACATCCAAATATCCCAAAGCTAATTGCAAAAGTGGAAACGATGGAAGCTATAGAAAATTTTCAGAGGATATGTGAAGAAGGAGACGGAATTATGATTGCACGAGGTGATTTAGGAGTAGAGCTTCCATATGAATGGATTCCCTTACTGCAAAAAATATTAATTCATGAATGCCGCTTGCACGATAAATACGTGATCACAGCGACACAAATGCTTCAATCAATGGTAGACAGCAAGATTCCTACAAGAGCTGAAGTGACAGATGTGTTTCAGGCGGTGTTTGACGGAACGAATGCAGTGATGCTTTCTGCTGAAACAGCAGCTGGAAAATATCCGATTGAAAGCATAGAAACTCTTTATAAAATATCTTATTTTGCTGAAACTATTTTAAATAAAAACGCCCCTAGCCTCTCAGAGTTTTTAACCATGTTAAAGAGCTCGAGATAAAAAGTGTAGCAAGTAAATATGTAAATTAAAAAAATATATTTAAATTAAAAAAAGTGGCATTGCTTTCTACTGTCCAAGTACAATTTAAATAATGAATGCTTTACGTTTCGCATGTAAGTATTTATTTATACCTATGTTGTCATAATTTATGTGATTCCCCAAAGCATAAATTACTTTTCATTACCTTATTGTGTACAAATATATTATGAGACAAGCCCATGCCTGTACAGGCATGGGCTTGTCTTTATATGGCGTTTTAAAACGTCAATTTCTAATTGGGGAATTAATCTTCACCTCTTGCACAATAAATATTCTTCTGTACAAAAATAGAGTGTATAATAGGAATGTTGACTTGGTAGAGAAAAGAGAGAAGTCCTATCAAACAAAGGAAGATGAAGTGGAGAGTGTATACTGAAAGCGAAATTCCCCGGCAGTAAAAATAAACATGTTTTTCAAATGCTTCTAGAGGAATATCTAGAATGAAAGTAGGAACATTATGGAAAAGAAAATGAGGTTTGGCATCAAATCCAAAATTATTATTGGATATTTAATTGTTATTGTCTGTTTATTTATTGCATTTATTGTTTTAAATAGTCAAATTTCATCTTTGCAAAAAGAGCGAAATTTTATCATTGATCATGATATTGAAGTCCATGATCTGACCAACCGAATTGAAAAGCACCTGCTTGATATGGAAACCGGACAAAGAGGCTATATTATTACAGGAGAAGCGAGTTACTTAGAACCTTATAACAGCGCAGCAACAAGTTGGGAAAAAGATTACAATGCGCTGTATCAGCTTCTAAATAATAATCCAAATCAGCAGGAAAAACTGGAGAAGATTAAAGGAAGTATTCAAGACTGGATTGAAGCTGCTGGTGAACCGACCATTGCATTAAAAAAAGAAAATAATACAAAAGAGCTTCAGCAATTTTTTGAGAAAGATCCTGGGCGCCAGTATATGGACGATATACGCAGTCAGTTTACTTCTTTTAGAAATGTAGAGAAAAAATCGACTGAAACAAGAGCAACAGAGTTAGACGAGAAAAATCAAAAAATAAAAATTGGACTTTATGGCTTGCTGTTATTTGTTACGCTTATCTCACTTGTTATCGCTATTGTTTTGTCTAATTCCATTGTGAATACAATTAAAGAAGTTACGCAAACGATCAAACGAATTACGGCTTCAAAAGGCGAGTTAAAAGGAAGAATTAAAGTTAGGTCTAATGATGAAATTAAAGATTTAGGGCTAGCCACGAACGCGTTGTTAGAAAATATTGAAGAGCGAAACTGGCTTCAAACGAACATTGCTCACGCTGTAACGATGTACCAAGGCATAGCCTCCGTAGACAAGCTTGCGGAAAAATTTCTCTTTACGGTTTCAGAAATGACACAAGCTTCTTTCGGAGCATTTTATGTTCGAGAGGAAAATGATAAAGGAAACTTATTCGTCAAACAAGCTGCTTTTGCAGATAGAAAAGGCGACGCGGGAAGAGAGAGCTTTTTGATAGGCGAAGGGCTCATTGGACAAGCTGCTTTAGAAAAAAGAACCTTTGTCATAAACGATGTACCTGACACGTACCAGCTCATTACTTCAGGATTAGGAGACGTAAAACCTAAGAGTATTTTTATTGTACCCGTCTTGTTTGAAGATGAAGTAATTGCTGTTATCGAGCTTGCATCGCTGCACGAATTTACAGTTTTAGAGCAAGAACTTATTAGTCAAGTGATTGAAACGTTTGGTCTCACTATCAATGGTGTAATCAGACGTATGGAAATTGCTCGTCTATTAAAAGAATCTCAGGCGATGACAGAAGAGCTCCAGGCTCAGTCTGAAGAACTTCAAACACAATCAGAAGAACTGCAAATGCAGTCTGAAGAGCTGCGTATGATTAATGAACAGCTAGAAGAAAGAACAAAAGATGCAGAAGAAAAATCGTTTGAATTAGAGGCTGCAAAAGAAGATTTAGAAGAAAAAGCGCATCAGTTGGAGTTGAATTCACAGTATAAATCTGAATTTCTTGCTAATATGTCGCATGAGCTTCGAACACCGCTTAACAGCATTCTTATTCTGTCTGAAATGCTTGAGGAAAACGCAGCCAAAACGCTATCTGAAGATGAAGAAGAATACGCTCGTATTATTCATTCTTCAGGAAAAGACTTGTTGGCATTAATCAACGATATCTTGGATTTATCAAAAGTAGAGTCTGGAAAACTAGATGTCTTGCTTGCTGAGATGAATATGAGTGAGCTTCCAGATCAAATCGAGCGTAATTTCAGCCACGTTGCTGAACAGAAAAACGTACAATTGAAAATTAATAAAGCACAAGATGTACCGGACATCATTCACACAGATGAAAAGAGATTCCAACAAATTGTGAAAAATCTTTTATCAAATGCATTTAAATTTACGGAATCGGGATCTGTCACAGTATCCATTCAACGAGTAGCTGACCATCGTCTTACAACAGCTATGCGTACAGTTGATACGGATTGCTGGCTAGAAATAGCTGTAGCTGATACAGGGATTGGTATACCAAAAGAAAAGCATCAGCTTATCTTTGAAGCGTTTCAGCAGGCAGATGGAGCTACGGTCCGCAAGTACGGAGGAACGGGACTTGGCTTATCTATTTGCAGTGAGTTTGCAAAATTATTGGGCGGCTGGATTTCTCTAAGCAGTGAAGTAGGAAAAGGAAGTACGTTTACGCTATATCTTCCTAGCCTCTCTAATGGTCTTATTGACTATGAAAAAGTGAATTTTGCATATGAAGAAGTAGCGGTATCTGTAGAAGAAGCTGAACCTGAAGCAGAAATAACTGAAATTGATCATCCTGTACAACCAGTTGAACCTTCATTGCAAGATGATGAAAATGTGTTTCAAGATAAGCGAGTGCTCATCGTAGATGATGACCAGCGCAACATCTTTGCCTTAAAAACTGCGCTAGCTAAACAAGGTATGACCATTATTACGGCTCATAATGGAATAGAATGTCTTGAAATGATGGAGAATAGTGAACCATTTGATCTCATTTTAATGGATATTATGATGCCGCAAATGGACGGATATGAAGCCATGCAGAAAATCAGAGGAGAGCTAAAGCTTGTTGATTTGCCTATTATTGCATTAACCGCTAAAGCGATGAAAAACGATCGTGAAAAATGTTTGGAAGCTGGAGCTTCAGATTATATCAGTAAACCTTTAGATTTAAATCAGCTGTTCTCCGTTATGCGTGTATGGCTAGTAAATTAAGCGGGGTATGAAACATAAATGGATATGAAGCACCTAGATTTAAGTGAAGACTTAGTTATGAATAAAAAAACAGATTTGGAGATCGAATTTACTGCTGACGGCTATTTATCGATTAACAGGATTCGATTTCAGACAGTACGCTAAATCTTCTATCTGTCGCCGAGTCTATAATCGAATGAAAATTGAACGTATTCCAACCGTGTCTCGATTGTTAGAAAAAGCGATTCACGAAGAAGAATTTATGAATCAGCTTTTAAATGATTTTTCGATAAATGTAACAGAGATGTTTCGCGATCCAAGCTTTTTTAAAGCATTTCGCACAAAAGTGATTCCGGTATTAAAGGATTATCCGGAAATTCGCATTTGGCACGCTGGCTGTGCCACGGGTGAAGAGGTATTTTCTATGGCGATTCTTTTAGAAGAAGAAGGGTTAATGGAGAAGGCGGTCATTTACGCAACGGATATGAACGAAGATGTATTAGAAAAAGCAAAACAAGGCGCCTTTTCTTTACGTAAAATGAAGTCATATACAAAAAATTATATTCAAGCCGGTGGAAAGAATGCCTTCTCGGAATATTATCAAACGGATCATCACTATGCATATTTTCATCCGTCTCTGCTAAAAAATATTATCTTTGCTCAGCATAACTTAGTCACGGATCAGTCATTTAATGAATTTCACGTCATCATTTGCCGAAACGTCCTTATTTATTTTACAGCTCAGCTGCAAAATCAAGTGTATAATTTATTTTCAGAAAGCCTGTGTGCAAAAGGATTTCTTGGGCTTGGCGATAAAGAAACGCTTCGCTTTGCTGAAGGAGCAGCTTCTTATATCGAGTTTGCAGGGAACGAGCGCATCTATCAAAAGCAATAAAAAAAGACCTCATTTGTGAGGTCTTTTTTTATTGTGCTTGTGCTTGAATCATAAGCACGCACATGTCATCAGGCTGATTTAACTTTTGTTCTTCTGAAAAAATTTCATTCATAAATGCCTGCGGATTTGTCCATTGTTGTTCAGTAAGTTTTTGAAGACGAAGAGCAGATTCATTTTCGCAAGGGCCCATCGATTCAAGAGCTCCGTCTGTAAATAGCAAAATTTGCACATCGTTCTCAAAGCTGACAACAGATTTCTGAACGTCCATTTCTTCAAAAAATCCTACAGGGCAGCTTCCTCGTTGAAGAGGAACGAGCGTATGTTCATCCACTAACATATAACCTTCTGGGTGCCCGGCATTCACATATTCTACTGTCTTAGCTTCCGTATCGATCACTAAATAAATAGCAGTGAAATAGTAAGGGATTTCATCTTTTTCGCTGTGCAATAATTCCATGTAGCGATTTAGCTCTGTAATAACCTGCTCAGGGTCTACGAGGGACTTGATAGCTTCTCTGAGCACAGACGAAATAAACATACAAACAAGTGAGGCAGAGATGCCGTGCCCCATCATATCAAAAAGAATAATTCCGTACCGGTGCTCGTCAATTTTGTGCCAATAGTACATATCACCCGCTAATTTAAAAGAAGGGTAATATGAAACTTCCATTTGAATATCCTTCTCTCGTAAAGGGGGACTGAGTAAGTTTTGCTGTACGTGCGTAGCTAAATCTAACTCAGTTTGAATTTTCTTTTCATGTTCCGTGTGCCAGTCAATTTCTGCTTTAAGACGTAAGGCTACGCGCATACGAGCCAGCAGTTCCACTTTATTAATCGGCTTTGTGACGTAGTCTGTCCCGCCGGCGTCTAGAGCTTCTACTAACTTGCTGCTGTCTTCTAGGGCTGTGACAAAGATGATTGGAATATGTTTTAAGCGTTCTACCTGTTGAATTCGCCTGCAGGCTTCGATTCCATCAATTTCGGGCATCATAATATCAAGTAAAATCAAATCGACCGAATTCGTTTTTGAGTTCTCATCGTCCAGGTTAAGATAGTCAAAAAGGGCATGGGCAGACGTCAGAGACACACAGTTATCGTAGCCAGCGCCTTTTAAAATTTTTTCAATCACAAATAGATTGACTTGGTTGTCATCTACTAGAAGAATGGTCATACTTTATTTCCCCTTATTATGTTTGAAGACTAATGATTGAGTATGTAGTTTTCAAGCATTTTTTATACTTTTTCTGTTTTTCTATTTATCTATTATACAGAAAACAAAGCGTTTAGGGTATTTTTTAAGATTATTCTTTTCTATTAAAAAAGTCACTTGTCCCCAGAAAAGGAGACAAATGACTTTTTATAGCAACTTGTATAACGCAAATATCCCGAAAGTCAGTACAACCGCTCCCGAAATACGATTTACCCAGATCAAGCTGTTATTCGTAAACTTCGACCGGGCAAGACTAATAGCAAAACTGAGCGAAAGCCACCAGCAGGCCGATCCTAAAAATACGCCTGCAACCATTGTCAACGCAGAAGCAACATCAAATGCTGATTTACTAATGCCTACACCAGAAAACACGCCAATAAAAAATAAGATCGTCATTGGATTCGTAACCGTTAAAAAAAGAACGGATGTATAAGAACGAAGCAAACCTTCTCCTTTAGCAGCAGCAGCGTGCTCTGCAGGCTGAGAACGAAAAGTTTGTACACCTAAATAACATAAAAATAATCCCCCAATCAGCTGAAGCCAAATCTTTTGGGTTAGTAAAAAGGTTGTAATGAACGTTAAGCCAAACGCAGCGATGCATCCATATACAGCGTCTGCTGTAGCTGCTCCCAGCCCGGATACAAATCCGTGTAACCGCCCTTTAGATAACGTTCGATTAATGCATAAAATACCGATGGGACCGACCGGAGCAGCGACGGAAAACCCAATCACTAACCCCTTGAGAAAATAAAATAAGTTCATCTTTTATGTTGCTCCTAAGAAGTTTTTCTTTAGTATAGTACAAAAGCAATCATGAATGAAGGAAATTTTGATAAAGTTTTTAACGCATGTATTTAGTCTGGTCGGGTACACCATAATAGGGTGATAGAAAAAAACATCATTAGTGAATTTGTTTTAATCATTAAAAAGTTCAAAAAGTAAACTATTTTACAAAGAAAATTAAATGTAGTAAAATAGTTTACTGTTACATACATAGAAAGATCTACCATTAAAAAATAGACTATAAAAAGTATTATTAGTAACAAGATGAAGAGAGGTTAGTCATCATGAGTAATCTGTTTGCAAAAAAAGACATTAACAAGCTGTTAGATGAAAATGCAGCAAAAGAATCAACTAAAACGTTAGGTTTAT
This sequence comes from Priestia sp. 40, assembly GCF_049368575.1. Lineage (NCBI taxonomy): Bacteria > Bacillati > Bacillota > Bacilli > Caryophanales > Bacillaceae > Priestia > Priestia sp. 40. The sequence continues at coordinate 20,471 of NZ_JBMPZA010000017.1, read as the reverse complement.
TCGATGTTATTTTGATGGGAGTAGGAGCAACTATTGGGACAGGAGTTCTGGTTATAGCAGGGCTAGTTGCCGCCAGGGATGCAGGACCCTCGGTGTCCATTTCCTTTGTTATTTCTGCAATAGCCTGTATTCTTGTTGCACTGTGCTATGCAGAATTTGGTTCAGCTGTTCCAAGTTCGGGAGGCGCATATACATACGTATATGTTTCACTAGGGAAATTTGTAGCGCATTTAATAGGATGGTCCATCGTAGGCTGCTATACGGTGTCTTTAGCGTCTGTAGCAGGCGGATGGTCATCTTATGTGAATAATGTGCTTACTGAGTTTGGTATTAGACTTCCTGAATCGTTAACCGCCATACCGAGCGACGGAGGTATCATTAACCTTCCGGCAGTATTTATTGTGCTGTGCATGTCGTTTTTATTAACGAGAGGGGTAAAAGAAAGTAAAAAAATAAATAACTTAATGGTTTTAATTAAAATAGGCATTGTTCTTTTATTTGTAGCCGTCGGCGTCTTTTTTATTAATACAAATAACTGGCATCCATTTACTCCTTTTGGTGTGAAAGGAATCTTTGCAGGCGCCGCTTCTGTCTTTTTCGCTTATAACGGATTTGATGCTATTTCTACGTCGGCAGAAGAAGTGAAAAATCCGCAAAGAAACTTGCCGCTAGGTATTTTGATTGCACTAAGTGTTTGTGCAGTCATTTATGTAGTCATTGCGTTAGTATTAACAGGGATGGTTTCTTACAAAGAGCTAAACGTAGGCGATGCGTTGTCATATGCACTCAATAGTGTTGGGCAAGAATGGGCAGCTCTTATTTTGTCTATAGGAGCCGTTATTGGTATTATGGCCGTCGTGTTTGCTTATTTGTTTGTTGTGCCTCGCGTACTGATGTCAATGAGTCATGATGGATTATTGCCGTCCCTTTTTGCGAAAGTAAACCGAAAGAACAGTGAACCTGTCATATCGACATGGCTTGTCGGGGCGTTAGGGGCGATTGTAGCTGGTTTTATTGATTTAAAACAGCTGGCGGATTTAGCAAATATGCTGGCGATTGTTACGTTTGCTGCCGTTTCATTCTCGATTTTGGCTCTTCGAAGAAGTCAGCCTAACCTAAAGCGAGGTTTCAAAGTACCTTTTGTACCGTTTATTCCAATTCTCGCTATTCTTTGCTGTATCTTTCTTATGTTTAACTTATCAGCGAAAACGTGGATGTATTCAATCGGCTGGATGCTGATTGGTGTCTTTGTTTATGTTGGTTACGGCAGAAATAAAAAGAGCGTTTAACAAAAAAGACTCTAAGCGAACGTGCTAGAGTCTTTTTTATTTATATATTTTTCTTAAAAGTAATCTATGAACATAACGTAAAAATTAAAATTTCATTTGGGACATATGTCCTTTTTATTGTAGGAAGTGTTATTGTTTAATAAAAAGAAACCGTTATGTTGGAGAGGGAAGCATGAGAGAAATTACGAGTCAAAAACAGCTGCTGGAGTATATAACTACTTATAAATTAGAGTCGGTTTTCAAGGGAAAGTTACTACCGCATTTGTCACTGTATGATGTCGAGGCAGGAGAACGTCTTTGTTCTCAAGGAGACGCGTCTCACTGTTTGTACATATTGGTGAAAGGTAAGGTTAAAGTTTATACCATATCGCCCGAAGGCAAGACGCTTGTTCTTTCCTTTAAACAGCCCCTTGAAGTAATAGGCGATATTGAGTATGTACAAGATGTTGATATTATGAATACGGTTGAAGCCGTTTCAGCTTTAGTTGTGATAGGTATACCATACAAACGATTAAAACAGCATGCGAGCGATGATCCACAGCTGCTGACGTTTTTACTGGAAATGCTCACAAAAAAGTTTTGCGCAAAATCGAACTCGCTAAGCTTTAATTTAATGTACCCAGTTGAAGTGCGGCTGGCTAGCTACTTGCTCTCTATTTTTTGTGAAGAATCACATTTGGTTATGAATCAAAAAACAGAAAGCCTAAAAGATATAGCTAATTTAATCGGAACGACTTACCGGCATTTAAATCGTGTTCTTCAGAAATTTGTAGCGCAAGGAGTTATTGAAAAAAAGAAAGGTTCCATTATTCTTAAAGATAAAGAAAAACTGAGCTGTCTAGCAAACGACAATATATACGAATAGAAAAAGCAATAGATTAGTTGAAGGGGAGAGAGAAGAATGAAAACATACCGAACGCTGCTATTTGACATTGATAATACGCTTTTAGATTTTAATGCAGCCGAAGAGCAGGCTTTACAGCTTCTTTTTGCTAACCACGATATTCCGCTGACTGAGGAAAGTAAAAAACGTTATAGTTTGATAAACCATGGGTTATGGACAGCTTTTGAAGAAAATAAAATAAGCCGTGAGCAAGTTGTAAATACTCGCTTTTCTACTCTATGTAAAGAATATGGAATAGAGAAAGACGGAAAGCTGCTTGAAGCAGAGTACCGAACGTATTTGAACAATGGCCATCAGCTAATTGACGGAGCAATTGAGGTAATTAAAAACCTTAGCTGTCACTATGAGTTATATGTTGTTACAAATGGCGTATCGGCTACGCAATATAAGCGCCTTCAGGACTCAGGTCTATATCCTTATTTTAAAGAAGTATTTGTTTCAGAAGATACGGGCTTTCAAAAACCTATGAAGGAATATTTTGATTATGTTTTTTCACGTATAAAAGAGCTATCCGTACATGAAACATTAATTGTTGGAGATTCTTTGAGTGCAGATATTCAAGGCGGGCAGCTGGCGGGTATTGATACGTGCTGGTTTAATCCTCAGGAAAAAAAGAATGATACAAATTGGAATTCAACCTATGAAATAGGAAGGCTTCAAGAGCTTTATGCCCTGCTGAACGTAAATAATGAAATAGCTTCGGTACAAGTGTAAAAGTGTATAAACGTTAGAAAACGCAAAAAGTGCTAACCTTTTCTTTAAACAAAAAGGGTTGGCGCTTTTTCTATTTTATGGATTTCAAAGGTTTAAAATACGCTAGGGATATCGGTCTAGGTAAAGTAATCCATACAAATTTAAACAGTTTTATCCCAAAAGCAATAGGGTATTTTACCAATATCCCAGATAAAGTAAGTAACTAGGAGGTCGTAAAAGATGATTAATGGAAAAAGTTTATCTCGTTCAGGAAAGAGTTCATATAGAAGAGAAACAGCGGTTGGAAAAACAGGAATGGTAGCCAGTGCTCATCCAATTGCAACAGACGCCGGAGAACAGGTGCTAAGAGCTGGCGGCAACGCAATTGATGCAGCAATTGCCGTTCAGTTTGGGCTCAACGTCGGAGAACCGATGATGACCGGTATTGGAGGCAGCGGCTTTTTTATGGTGTACCACAATGAAAGCAAAACAACTAAAATTTTTGACGGGCATTCTCAGGCTCCTAAAGCAGCTTATCCTGAAATGTTCCTTGATGAAAATAAAGAAGTTATTCCGTTTAGAAAGCGTTCTACTCATGCAACGGCAATTGGGATTCCGGGGATTTTAAAGGCGATGGAAGCAGCTCGTAAAGAGTATGGAACAAAACCCCTTGCAGAATTGATTGAACCGGCTGCCAAAGCAGCAGAAGCAGGTGTGGAAACAAACTGGGTTCTTGGAGATATTTTAAAAACATATGCCTACCGACTAGGAGAACATGCTAAGCAGCTATATTCTCCAAACGGCAAGCCGATACAAGAAGGAGATATGATTAATAAAAAAGATCTTGCTAAAACATTTCGCATTCTTCAAAAAAAAGGCATCGAATCTTTTTATGAAGGTGAAATTGCAGAAGCCATTATTTCAACGATCAAAGAGCACGGCGGTTTTATGGAACTGTCGGATTTGAAAGAATACCAGATTAAGATCGATGAGCCCGTGTGGGGAGATTATAAAGGATACCGAATTGCTTCTTCCAACATGCCTAGTGCAGGAGGAACTACCGTGCTGCAAATTTTAAAGCTATTAGAGAACTTTGATGTATCTCAATATGACGTAAAATCGTGGGAAAAGTATTATTTGTTTGCAGAAGCTATGCGTATTGCCTTTTCAGATAAAATTGCATTCTCTGGGGATCCAGCCTATAGTGACATTCCATTAAAAGGGCTTTTAAATAAAGAATATATAAAGAAACGTCAAAAATTAATTAATTGGAAACATAAAAATGAAAAAGTTGATTTCGGCAATCCGTGGGATTATGAGAAAGGTCAAAAAGTGAACGTTGTGCGTCAGCCTTATGAACCTGAACGTGAGCTTAGTGAAACAACTCACTTCACGGTAGTTGACCGCTGGGGGAATATTGTCGCTTGTACATCAACTGTGGAACATCCTTTTGGTACAGGAATTATGGTTAAAGACCACGGATTTTTACTCAACAACGAGCTTACTGATTTCGATGCTATTCCCGGAGGGTTAAATCAAGCCGATGCAGGAAAGCGTCCGGTTAGCTGTAAAAGTCCAACGATTGTTTTTAAAGACAGTGAACCCGTACTCACTCTAGGGTCTCCAGGTGGACCAACCATTGTAGGATCTGTGTTTCAAACGCTTATTAATGTTTTAGACTATGGAATGAATATAAAAGAAGCAATTGAAGAGCCAAGAATTTTTAATAGTACAGGATCACTTATCGGTTGGGAAGCCGGAGTGGATATGAATGCCAAAGGAGAACTAGAAGCCATGGGATTTAATTTTGGAGATGAGCCGTTCCCAATCGGAAACGTTCAAGGTATTCAAATTGATAAAGAAAACGGCCGTTTATTTGGAGCAGCTGATTCCAGCCGTGAAGGAAAAGCGACTGGCTTAGACTCTTAATAGTTAAAAAATGCATTGTACGCTCTCCCCTTTGTAAAAAGGGAGAGCGTATAATGCATTAAAAAAGATAAAAATGAGTAGGTAAAAAGAAGGAAAATTTTTTTCTGAAAACATACTTTAGACCTTTATTATTATCAGCCTAATCTTCAGAAAGGAAAAAGAATAGAACGTTTTCATGTCCGGCTAATAAAAAAGGTACTAATTTTTCAAGAGATTGAGGAAAACGAAATGGTCGGAAAGTATAAAAAACGGAATAGCGTTTTCAATGCTGGGAAGATAAAGCGTTTAATCATGTAGAAAGTATAAAACGCAACGTCTGGAAATCGTGGTTTGAAATGTAAAAAAAGCCGTACACCTTTGTTGGAAAAACGGTTACATAAAAAAGGCCCTTACACGTAAACTTTGGTCCTAGTTACAGCTCAATGAAAAAGATGAAAATGAGAAATAGCTACATTTGGCATGTTTGACTTTCGTCATTTATCCAAGTAATCTTTTGGTTGAACGGAACCGGTTCTGTTTTCGAATTTTTAATAGCTAATTGAATTAATAAATTTATATTCTTTACTAACACAAAAGGAGAAAACATATGAAAATGAAACGAGTTGCTAAGCATACAACTGCTGCTACATTGGCTGCAGCCCTACTAGTAGGCGGGGGATATCAAACATTTGCTAAAGGAAATGACAGCAAAGACTTTAATAATAGCTACGGAATTTCCCATATTACTCGCGATAATATGGTGAAAATTCCACAGCAGCAAAATAGTGATCAGTTTAAAGTTCCTGCTTTTGATGAATCAACTATTAAAAACATTGCTTCTGCTAAGGGAAAAGATGCTTCGGGAAATACAATTGACTTAGATGTATGGGACAGCTGGCCATTACAAAATGCTGACGGAACAGTGGCGACTTATCATGGATATCAAATTGTGTTTGCCTTAGCAGGTGATCCAAAAGATTCTAATGACACGTCTGTTTATATTTTTTATAAAAAAGCTGGAGACAAATCTATTGACAGCTGGAAAAACGCTGGAAGAGTGTTTAAAGACAGCGATAAATTCGTACCGAATGACCCGCATCTTAAAAATCAAACACAAGAATGGTCTGGTTCTGCCACGTTAACAAAAGATGGTAAAGTTCGTTTATTCTACACTGATTATTCAGGTAAACAATACGGAAAACAAACGTTAACGACAGCTCAAGTAAACATGTCACAGCCAAACGATAATACGTTAAAAGTTGATGGAGTAGAAGATTACAAGTCAATCTTTGACGGTGACGGAAAGATTTATCAAACGGTTCAGCAGTTTATTGATGAAGGCGGTTATGACACAGGGGATAACCATACGCTAAGAGATCCTCATTACATAGAAGACAACGGACATAAGTACCTTGTTTTCGAAGCTAACACTGGAACAGAAGATGGCTATCAAGGCGAAGACTCTCTATATAACAGAGCATACTACGGAGGAAACAATCCTTTCTTCCAATCTGAAAAGAAAAAGCTTCTTGAAGGATCTAATAAAGAAAAAGCTTCTTTAGCAAACGGAGCTTTGGGCATTATTGAGCTAAATGATGACTATACGCTTAAAAAAGTAATGAAGCCGCTTATTACATCAAACACAGTTACAGACGAAATTGAACGTGCAAACATTTTCAAAAAAGATGGAAAATGGTACTTGTTCACTGATTCTCGCGGATCTAAAATGACGATTGATGGAATCGGACAAGATGATGTGTATATGCTAGGCTATGTTTCAAATACGTTAACAGGAAAATATAAGCCTTTAAATGATACGGGATTAGTTCTTCATATGGATTTAGATCCTAATGATAAAACATTTACGTATTCTCACTTTGCTGTACCTCAAACAAAAGGCGATAATGTCGTTATTACAAGCTACATGACAAATAGAGGCTTTTATGAAGACAACCACTCTACATTTGCACCAAGCTTCTTAGTAAATATTGACGGTTCAAAAACATCTGTTGTAAAAGATAGCGTTCTTGAGCAAGGCCAGTTAACAGTGGATGAAGACTAAGCGCTTTGCAATAGCAACAAAAGAAAATGGTGATTACAATCACCATTTTCTTTTGTTTTATTGGATGTAGACAAAAAAGAGAAAGGCGGGGTTTGTTTGAAGAAAAAAGGTGCTTATAAATGGATAACGCTTGCCGTTCTTTTAGTTATAATAGCCGGACTCATTATAGCAGGCGTATCCAAAAAAGAGGATACAAAAGATCAAGGAAAAGAAAAAGGGAATAAAAGTGAATCCACTTATCGCCCGGTGTATCACTTTAGCGCGCCTGATAAATGGAAAAATGATCCTCAAAAGCCTATTTATTTTGACGGGGAGTATCATTACTATTACTTATACAATCATGATTACCCTAAAGGGAACGGGACGGAATGGCGACATGCAACGTCTAAAGATTTGGTTCACTGGAAAGATGAAGGAGTAGCTATTCCAAAGTATACAAATAAAAATGGCGATATATGGTCCGGATCCGTTGTAGAAGATAAAGAGAATACAGCAGGCTTTGGTAAAGGCGCAATTGTAGCGATTATGACCCAGCCTTCTGCTGATGGACAAAAGCAAGAACAGTATCTATGGTATAGTACCGATAGAGGAAAAACCTTTAAATCATATAGCAAAAATCCTATCATGCCTAATCCAGGCACCAAAGATTTTAGAGATCCCAAAGTCATATGGGATAATGAACATGACAAGTGGGTTCTCGTCATGTCAGAAGGTGAAAAAATCGGATTTTATGAATCTTCTAATCTAAAGGATTGGACGTATACGGGAGGATTTGTAACTAAAGATATTGGCATTACCGAATGTCCAGATCTTTTTCAAATGAAGGCAGATGACGGGACAGTTAAGTGGGTTCTCGGGACAAGTGCAAATGGAAAAGAAAGCGGAAAGCCAAACACCTATGCTTATTGGACAGGAAATTACGATGGAACAACATTCACTCCCGATATGGAGGAGCCGCAATGGCTCGATCATGGCTTTGATTGGTACGGAGCAGTCACGTTTGAAGACGGTAAAAATAAAGGTTCCTTAGAAAAACGCTACGCTTTTGCATGGATGAACAACTGGGATTATCCGGATAAGACGCCAACGATGAAAGAAGGGTTTAACGGCTTCGATTCAGTAACCCGTGAAATTACGCTTTCAAAACAAGACGACGATCAGTACAGCCTGTTATCAAAGCCTGTCGAAGAATTAAATCAGCTAACTGATTCAACAAACTCTCTTGAACAAGTAGAAGTAAACGGAGAGAAAAAGTTAAAGATAAAAGGTGAAGCTTATCAGCTTGATACAGATATTTCATGGTCAGATGCAGAAAATGTAGGCTTACGACTTCGAGAGTCCGCAGATCAAAAGCGGCACATTGATGTGGGCATTTTTGCAGAAGATAACGTCTCATATGTGAACAGAAGCTATAGCAATCAGCCTGATCACAGCAAAAAGTATGTGGAAAGCCGTGATTACTTTGATGCAGGCAAGAAAAATGTTCATTTGAAGATATTGGTAGATAAAACAAGCATTGAAGTCTTTGTTGATGATGGGAAAACCGTGCATTCTAGCGAGGTTTTTCCGCGATACAACGACCAAGGAATTACGCTTTTTTCTCAAGGAGGAACGTCTCTCTTTAAAAATATAGAAATCAAACATCTTCGCTCCATTCAGTAATTTCCTTACTTTTAAAAAGCAGGAGCAGAATATCGCCTTATTGTGGTTTAGGACTAGGCAGAAAGGGTACATGTCTACTAACAGCAAATGAAAGGGTGTTTATTCAAATGGAAGAGAAAATGAGACAGCTAATAGAGGGACTTAATACCGATTTAGCGGGTGAATATTCGGCGGTTATTCAGTACACTTACTATGCGTCTACAGTAACCGGCCTAGAATATCAAATTTTAAAACCTTTCTTTGAAGGAGAAATTCCTGACGAGCAAGGACACGCCCTTTATTTATCAGAAAAAATCAAAAACCTTGGCGGTGAGCCGACAACAAAGCCGGCTGAGGTGAAGCACGTTTCAAACGTGACGGAAATGCTTAAAGAAGCGAGCAAGGCTGAAAAAGAAACTATCCAGCGCTACGAAGAGCGTAAAAAACAAGCAGAAGAGTTAGGGTTAACAGAGCTTGTTGTCAAACTTGAGGATATGATTGCAGATGAAACAAATCATATGGAAGAAATGGAACGTTTATTAAAAGACCCCCGATTAAGTTGATTATACAAAATACGTAAAAGCATCCCGTACCAGGTGTTACGGGGTGCTTTTTTGTAATTGAAAAAGGAAATTAAACATCATGTACGCATGTTTCTATTAATGAGAGGAAAGTCATATTTTTGAAATTATCTATCGCTTTGAAAAAATTTATAGTAAAATAATTATTTGGCTGCATATGGCAGCAACTATATGCGGGGCATCACATACATATAAAGGCTAAAAGGGTATCCGTATATTGAAACCGCTTTTATCTTCTTCAAGAAAAAAACACGGTATGCCCGCAGTTGTAAGGAGAGAAAAAAATGAGGAAACGAATCATGACAGCGCTGCTGCTTGTCACTGTTTTAGCTGCAATGGAAGGAACCATTGTCAGTACGGCTGTTCCAAGAATTACAAGTGATTTGTTGGGCATTGAGCTAGTTAGCTGGGTATATGCCATTTATATGCTGACAACCGCTGTATCTACACCTATATACGGAAAGTTAGCAGATTTATTCGGCCGCAAAAAAGTTATGCTTGTGGGAATTATTATTTTCTTAATCGGATCGATACTTTGCGGACTTAGCTTTTCGATGCAGCAATTAATTGTCTATAGAGCAATCCAAGGTCTTGGCGCCGGGGTCGTTATGCCGCTTACAATGATTATTATTGGCGACTTGTATGAAGAAGCAAAAGAAAGAGCCAAAGCGCAAGGATGGATTAGCGCAGTTTGGGGAGTTGCTGGAGTTCTCGGTCCTCTTCTTGGGGGATTTTTAGTCGATACGCTGTCTTGGCGCTATATTTTCTTTTTAAATATACCGTTTGGACTAATGGCTTTTTTTGTTCTTTTAGTAAACTATAAAGAAGAAGTGGTAAAAGAAAAACGCTATATCGATTACATTGGAGCGGTGACGTTTTCAGTGGGAACCATTGCGTTTTTATACGCGCTTTTAACCGGAAGTCAGCATCAAAACTGGGGAGATCCAACCATTATAGGATTATTTGTTCTAGCTGTTCTGACATTCATTGGCTTTATTTATATCGAAAAGAAATCGCCCGAACCGCTTATCCCGCTTGAACTGTTTTCCATTCGAAGTGTATCTGTTATAAACTTATTAACACTTCTTGTTGGATCAGTAGTTATCAGTATTACGGTCTACCTTCCAATTTGGAGTCAAGGGGTGCTGGGGAAAAGTGCAACTGCTGCAGGTTTTGTACTAATGCCTATGCCAGTATGCTGGACGATTGGTTCACTGCTTTCAGGGAATTTAGTGGGGCGTCTTAAAACGCACTCCATTCTTACGCTGGGCACGGGAATCGTAAGTACAGCATGTTTTATGCTGTTTTTAGTCTCCACCCACTCACCCGTATTTTTAATTTATGTAGCCGTTGGGGTCCTTGGGTTAGGAATGGGTATTATTACGCCTATTTTTATGCTAGTTATTCAATCAGCGGTTCCAGCTAGCAAAAGAGGAGTAGCAGTGGCTCTTAATACGTTTACAAATACATTTAGTCAAACGCTAGGTTCCGCAGTGTTTGGTACAATTTTTAACTTAGTGACGCTTTCACAAGCAAAGAAATTAGGGCAAGAAAATTTGAATGCTTCGTTTGAGACAGGCGGGGTACCACCAGAAGAACTGTCAAAGCTGCATGAAATTCTTGCATCAGGTGTTCACATTATTTACAGCGGAACGTTTTTAGCAGCCTTACTAAGCTTTGTTGTTTCATGCTTGCTAGTAAAAACGAGACATGAAAAAATAAAGAATGTATCTGTACAAAAGTAACGGAAGAGACTGTTATAAAAGTATTTTAATTGAAGGACAATCCGAACGAGTCTGATTGATTAAGGACCAAACTCGTTCGGATTTTTTTATTGGTAGGTGAATGTAGGTGCTTTTAGCTGTCGAATTAGTTATGTATCAGTCTCTTTTTTAAAAGAATTATCAAAGAGAGAAAAGAAAAAAGATATTGTCTAATAACGTTCGGGAAAAATCGTTAACAGAAGGACGGATTTTTATTATTGCCGAAAATTTCTTATTTTTTGTTTTTTTAGTATGGACATTTACTTGGTTGTTGATTATTATAAATTCTATAAGTATTGAATTTTAAGCGCTTTCAAAAGAAACATTTGTCTTTCTCAGGAATACACTTGAATTTTAACTCATATACTGTAAGTGCTTAGATTAATCTTTTAATGGGGAAAAGGGAAATTTATAAGACGTGTTGAACAACAATGAGGAGGTATGGAAGATGACAAGTAGAGGTTTAAAAGAATTCTTGAATAATAATTTAGAAGATTTAAAAGATAAAGGGCTGTACAACGTTATCAATCCGGTAGAGGGATCAAACGGGCCTGTTATTCAAATTGAGGGGAAACAACTAATTAATTTATCTTCCAACAACTATTTGGGGCTTGCTACAGATGAAAGGCTTATTAGTGCGTGCAACAAAGCGACTGAAAAATATGGAGTGGGGGCTGGAGCTGTCCGGACGATTAATGGAACTCTAGATATTCATATTGAGCTAGAGGAAAAGCTTGCCGAGTTTAAGCATACGGAAGCAGCTATAGCTTACCAATCTGGCTTTAACTGCAATATGGCAGCTATCTCTGCGGTTATGGATAAACATGACGCGATTTTATCAGATGAGCTGAATCACGCTTCAATTATTGACGGATGCCGATTGTCAAAAGCAAAAATTATTCCTTACAAGCATTCGGATATGGAAGATCTTCGTGCAAAAGCAGGCGAAGCACAAAAGTCCGGTGCCTATAATAAAATAATGGTAATTACCGACGGTGTATTCTCAATGGATGGAGACATTGCTAAGCTTCCGGAAATTGTAGAAATCGCAGAGGAATTTGATTTAATCACATACGTAGATGATGCTCACGGGTCGGGCGTATTAGGTAACGGTATGGGCACAGTCAAACATTTTGGCTTATCTGAAAAAGTAGACTTCCAGATTGGAACATTGTCAAAAGCGATTGGAGCTGTAGGCGGATACGTAGCCGGAAAAAAAGACTTAATTGACTGGTTAAAAGTAAGAAGCCGTCCGTTTTTGTTCTCGACTGCTATTACACCAGGCACGGCTGCTGCATGTATTAAAGCGATTGAAATCTTAAGCACAAGTACAGAGCTGCAGGATCAAATGTGGGAAAACAGCCGTTATTTAAAGCAAGGATTAAAAGAGCTGGGCTTTGATACCGGTGCAAGTGAAACACCTATTACTCCGTGCATTATAGGAGACGAAAATCAAACGCAGATTTTTAGTGAGAGATTAATAGAAGAAGGGGTATACGCTAAATCAATTGTTTTCCCTACCGTTCCAAGAGGAACAGGACGCGTTCGCAATATGCCAACGGCTGCTCATACAAAAGAAATGTTAGATGAAGCACTTCGTATCTACAAAAAAGTAGGCAAGGAAATGAAATTAATCTAAACAGTACATGAGGAGGATATTGAGATGAAAAAAGTATTAATAACGGGGTCTCTAGGACAAATCGGTTCTGAATTAACAATGAAAATGAGAAAGATGTACGGTTCAGAGAATATTATTGCCACTGATATTCGTAAGACGACGAGCGATGTTGTGACTTCAGGTCCATTCGAGATTTTAGACGTAACAGATCAGACTGCGTTATTTACAATTGCCCAAAAGCATAAAGTCGATACCATTATTCACTTGGCTGCGCTGTTATCAGCGACAGCCGAGCAAAAGCCGCTTCTGGCGTGGAATCTAAATATGGGCGGATTAGTAAACGCGCTGGAAGTAGCGCGCGAGCTTCAGTGCCAATTTTTTACTCCAAGTTCAATTGGCGCGTTTGGTCCAACGACTCCAAAAGACTGGACGCCGCAGGATACAATTCAACGTCCTACCACGATGTATGGTGTTAATAAAGTAGCGGGTGAATTACTTTGCGATTACTACCACCATAAATTCGGAGTAGATACACGAGGGCTACGTTTTCCAGGCTTAATTTCATACGTAACGCCTCCAGGTGGAGGTACGACGGACTACGCTGTTGAAATCTACTATGAAGCCGTTAAGCACAAGCGCTATACATCTTATATTGACAAAGGCACCTATATGGATATGATGTATATGCCCGATGCATTAAATGCCGTTATCCAACTAATGGAAGCAGACGGTTCTAAGCTGAAGCACCGAAATTCATTTAACGTTTCTGCCATGAGCTTTGATCCAGAACAAATGGCGACTGAAATCAGAAAAACGATTCCTGAATTTGTGCTGAATTACCAAGTAGATCCTGTTCGACAAGCAATTGCTGAAAGCTGGCCTAACCATATAGATTCCAGCTGTGCGGTAGAAGAGTGGGGGTTTAAAGCAGAATATAACCTAGAAAAAATGACGAGAGAGATGCTGGGAAAGTTAAAAGTTGAATCACAGCTTGTCTTAACGTAAGTAGAGAAAAATGATTTCTTTCTTGAAAACAAAGTAAGCGCTTACTAAAAGGTGGGGTACTTGTTTATGCAAGTTCTCCTTCGTAACAGTGGTGGAGAGTACACATAGATTCTCTGCCTCTTTAAGTGAGCGCTCGTTCGTTGAATAATCAACACCCTTTCAGGTACCATCTGTTAAAATAATAAGGGGATAGAAGGGAGGGAATGACAGTTGAGCAATAAATTTCAACAAGTCAATGATTTTTCAATGGGAAGATTAACATCTTTACTCGTTCTTTTACATAATACGGAACTAGCTGAAGGTATTGAAAAGGAAATAAGAGAGAGAGGATATAGCTATACAGTTGGAAAAGTCGGAGCGATGGAGCTGTCTAAAGTTGTGGCAGCAATTGAAACGAGTGCCAAGACAAACAAAATTATTAATGCCCAGTCGTACCGGGAAGTCCACGCTCTTTATCATGCTATACTTGAAGCCATTCAAGGAGTTAGTCGAGGAACGCTTCAGCTGGGTGATATTTTACGAACGGTAGGACTCACATTTTCAATCGTGCGCGGAAAAATTGAGTTCTCAGGAACGAACGACGAATGGATTAGCGTTTGTGTGTATGGAACGATAGGTGCGCCGAAAAAAGGCTTTGAACATGATACGTTAGGTTTTGGTTTTAACCACATTTGAAAAAATAATGAACGAAATAGTATGTATGTAAAAAGTGAAAGATGTACATAGCTGCTTTAAAGAAGATGTTTTTCTTATTGAAAGGTTCTGTGCGGCGTGTTAACATAAGGATTAATATAATAACTGCCTTTAAGACGGTCCAGAGAGGCCGAAAAGGACGGATAACCTGTTTACTGCTTCTATGCCTATCTGTGCCCTTTTGCCCTCTGCGACAAAAGGGCTTTTATGCGTTACGTACCTCTTTTAAACGAAGTCCAGAGAGGCTTCAAAAGAGAATGGACATATGTTATTTATCCATTCCTTCAAAAAAGAAAGAGCGTTGATACAGAAAGAATACAGTGGAGGGTGGAACAACATGAATTATCGTAACAAGACAGTTGTAGCATCAGTAGCAGGTTTGACGTTAGAAGGGATGGACATTATGTTTATCTCGTTTGCTATGTCAATGATTATTGCTGAATTTCACATTGGTTTAGCAACAGGCGGACTTATTTCTTCTATTACAAATATAGGAATGCTCATAGGCGGCGTAATCTTCGGAATTTTAGCAGACAAATTTGGAAGAGTGCGGGTTTTTACCTACACGGTTCTTCTATTTGCAGTCGGAACGGCATTAACAGGTTTTGCAGCAAATGTTGAACAAGTGTATGCCTCACGATTTATTGCCGGAATTGGGGCTGGAGGAGAGTACGGAATTGGTATGGCTCTTGTAGCAGAAGCGTGGCCGAAACATAAGCAAGGAAGAGCTTCATCTTATGTTAGTATTGGCGCACAATTTGGAGTTATTCTTGCGGCGCTTTTAAGTTCTCTGATCCTGCCGGTTTTCGGATGGAGAGCGCTGTTCTTTGTCGGAATCATCCCCGTCATTTTTGCTTTTATCGTACGAAAAAATTTAAACGAATCTCCTGAGTGGCTAAAAGCTCAAAAAGAGAAAACAGCCGTTGTTAAAAATAATGGCAAGCTTCGTCAATTATTTGCTACGTCTAGAACGGCGATGACGACTATTTCGCTGGCAGTGATGGCTACAGTTCAAATTGCAGGCTATAACGGACTCATGATATGGCTTCCGTCTATGCTTCAGCAATCACAAGGCCTCTCTGTTTCAAGTTCAGCTCTTTGGACAATCAGTACAGCCGTTGGAATGATTATAGGCATGCTAACATTTGGTCAATTTATGGATCGTTTTGGTTCGAAACGTACTTTTGGAATCTTTCTTCTCGCTTCAGCTTGTGCGGTATTTTTATACTCGTATGCCGAAGGAAGTGCAGGGCTGCTTATAGGAGGAGCTGTAGTCGGATTTTTCTCAAACGGAATGTTCGCAGGATACGGAGCCTTGATCAGCAGTCACTATTCAGTAGAGGTTCGCAGTACTGCAACGAACACCATTTTTAACTTCGGGCGAGCGCTCGGAGGGTTGTCACCCATCTTTGTCGGTTATCTTTTGCAAAACTATGATATGACGGTAGCGATGACGTACTTGGCGGGGCTGTACTGTATTTCGTTTGTTTTTATGGTAAGTCTTAAAAAAACGGGAGAAAAGAAAGTGAAACAAATGAACGCTCAATCTGCTCTTTAAAATAAAAGATAAATTCTATGCTTTTCTGGAAAAAAACCGCGCTTACTCAAAAGGGCGGTTTTTTTGAGTGCATAAAAAATAAGTTCAGGTGTTATATGATTGTTTCTTTTACAGATGCTTTATTAACAAAGGCGTCCACAGTATCTATAAAAATATTTATGTATAAGCAGATATTTTCTAATTTGTATTATAGCAATTCCTCTCTTACAATATGGTGTGTAAGGCGGAAACAGAAAATACTATCTTTATTTACAGGAGGACGTTACTATGTCTAAACATATATTAATGGTCGTAACAACGGCTGACAAAATGAAAGAAAATCATTCAACAGGCCTTTGGCTTTCAGAATTTGGTGAAGCGTACGTAGAGTTCGAAAAAGCTGGATTTACTATTACTGTAGCAAGTCCTCTAGGAGGAAAAGCGCCGGTGGATGCTCGCAGCCTTGAAGGAGAGACTTCTCAAGAAATCTTAAATACAGCTAAGCATCTAGAGAATACCCTAAAACTTGATGCAATTACAGATAGTGCTAAATTCGATGCTGTTTTCTTACCAGGCGGTCACGGCACAATGTTTGATCTGCCAGATAATCAAACGCTCCACGCTTTAATTCGTGAACTATACGAAGGAGACAAAGTAGTAGCCGCTGTATGCCACGGACCCGCAGGTTTAGTAGGTGTTACATTATCAGATGAAAAGCCGTTGGTTGAAGGAAAAGATGTTGCTGCGTTTACAGATGATGAAGAACGTGAAACAACATTGGATCGCTTCATGCCGTTTCTTTTGGAAACACGTCTGCGTGAACTTGGTGCAAATGTAGTAACTGCTCCAAACTGGACAGATAATGTACAAGCAGATGGCAACCTAATAACAGGTCAAAATCCTCAGTCAACAATCAGCGTAGCAAAAGCAGTCGTGAAACAATTATTGAAATAAGATGTAAAAAAGCCTGTAGGCTATAAGCCTACAGGCTTTTTTATCAACAGCATCAAGAAAGACTGCTGTTGATAACATGGATGTTTTGCTGTCTTGGACTAGAGAAATCAATCATCATACAAAAAATATGATGGTCAGTGTAATAAATACAAAAAGAGGGAAGCTTTTTATGGGAAATATTTTTTAAAGAAATGAGGAAAAACGATGTCAGAAATTATTATTAACGCCATTTTGAAAGCCAAGCCAGGAAAAGAAGAAGAGCTTCGATCAGAGTTAGTAAAAGTTATTGAACCATCAAGAGGAGAAAAAGGATGTATTCAATACACTCTCCACCAGGATACAGACAAAGCAGGTACATTTGTTTTTTATGAGAAATGGAAAAGCAAAGAAGATATTGAAGCTCACATTGAAACACCTCACTATCAACAATACAGACAGCAAACAGAACCGTTAATTGAAAGCAGAGTGGTACATTGTTTGCAAGAAGTACGTTAATACAAAAGAGGGGAAAACAAAAGTGTTTTAGTTAAAGGAAGGTCCGAACGAGTTTGATTCTTGATGAAGAATCAAACTCGTTCGGATTTTTTTGATGTAGGTTTCATTTAGTGAGACCATGCAGGAGCGTAAGCGATGAGGGGGCTCATCGACACCCTTGGAAAGCGAAGGCTTGCACGAAAATCAACAGTGGTATAACAAATAATCCACTACCTTATCCCATTTGTTCATCTTTAAATTGGTTTGATTTCGTTAGGACTCAATCTCTGTTTGTTATAAAAAACTAAAAAGCTGCAGAGGAAAAAAATTCAGCTGCCAAAAGCCGATTGGAAAAGGGATAAGGCAGTGAAAGAAACAAAAAATAATAGAAGCGGTGTTTGAGAAGCAGACAGGCGGGTAGATAAAAACTAGATGACATAGTTCAACAATTAACAAACTAAAAGTAACAAACTAAAAGGAGAGATCAAATCAATGCGTACAAACTTAAAACACTTTATTAACGGAGAATGGGTTGGATCAACAGGAAACGAAACGTCAGATGTGATCAATCCTGCTACTGAAAAATCAATTGGTAAAATTAGCTTAGGTACAAAAGAAGATCTAGATAAAGCCGTGGCAGCAGCTAAAGCAGCTCTTCCCACATTTTCAAAAACAACAAAAGAAGAGCGAATCAAAATGCTTCGCAATATTGCAAAAGGATATGAAAAGCGTAAACAGGAACTTATCGAAGTTATGACTGAAGAGCTTGGCGCTCCTTTAAAGATTTCAGAAGAAGTTCACTATGAAATGGGACTTAGCCACTTTAAAGAAGCAGCTAATGCACTTGAAGATTACACATTTGAAGAAGATCATGGAAGCTACAAGGTCGTGAAAGAGTCTATTGGAGTAAGCGGACTTATTACACCATGGAACTTCCCAACAAATCAGACGTCTACTAAAATTGCAGGAGCTATCGCAGCAGGAAGCCCGATGGTATTAAAACCATCAGAACTTACACCGTATGCAGCGATGATATTAGCAGAGATCATTGATGAAGCTGGCGTACCAAAAGGTGCCTTTAACCTTGTAAACGGAACGGGAAGCACAATCGGTGACGGTATTAGTTCTCACCCGGACATTGATTTTGTATCATTCACAGGATCAGGTGCTGTAGGCGAGAAAATTATGCAAAACGCGGCTAAAACAATCAAAAAAGTAGCGCTTGAGCTAGGCGGGAAATCACCGCTAGTTGTATTAGAGGATGCGGATGTAGAAGAAGCGGCTAAAATAGCAGTTTCACACATTGCAATGAATACTGGGCAAGTATGTACGGCAGCAACACGTATTATCATTCCTGCCTCTATGAAGGAAAAATTTGAAGAAGCAGTGAAGAAGGTTCTGCCATCATTCCCAGTTGGTGATCCGTTAGATAAAGACAACGTAACTGGACCGCTCGTAGCGGAAAAACAGTGGGATCGCGTACAGGATTATATTAAAAAAGGAATGGACGAAGGTGCAAAACTTCTTACTGGCGGAACGGGCAAACCAGACGGCTTAGAGACAGGATATTTTGTTAAACCGACAGTCTTTACTGACGTTTCAAATGATATGGTTATTGCACAAGAAGAAATCTTTGGACCTGTAACAGCTATTATTACGTATGATGATCTAGAGCAAGCTCTTGAAATTGCAAATGATACAATTTATGGACTTGCAGGCTATGCGGTCGGAAAAGACCAAGAAACACTTGATTATGTTGCTAAAAATATTAGAGCTGGTCAAATCATCGTCAACGATGCCGAGCAAGACAGAGCTGCGCCATTCGGCGGATTCAAACAATCTGGTATTGGACGCGAGTGGGGAGCATTTGGCATTGAAGAATATCTAGAGCCAAAAGCGATCATGGGCGTTAAAGTTCCGGCAAAAGTATAATTAATGTAAAAAAAGAAAGGAGTTTTTCTCCTTTCTTTTTTTTAGGATAAAGGATTAAAAGCTCTAAGAACACAGTGTGTTCTTAGAGCTTTTTCAGATTTGTTTATCTGAAAGTGAGAAAACAGTTATGTTTATTACTCTTATTAAAAATTTTGCTGAATAGCCTGCTGCGCTTCGCGTAAATGTCTTAAGTGCTCTTCCATTCGTCTTAATTCTTTATCACCAGACGCCGCTTCTTTTTGTTCATTAATTTGCTGCTGAACGATATTCAAATGCATTTGAGCATTTTGAAAATTAGCTCCATTCAAATTCATCTGTCCTTGATAAACAGCCTGCTCAGCTAATTGTAGTGCCTCTTTAATATGAGTGTATGAATTCATGCCTCTCATCCTTCTGTATAGTATTTACAGTTAACATGCGCTGCTTTTTCGTCGCTATACAAAAGGATTTAGAAATAAAATAAAAATTACGTAGTACAAGCTAAGCAGGCTGCATACATTTATCATAGTTCAATTTATAAAACCTCAGAAGCAGGGAGGGAGGGATACATGTGGGAGCTTTTTTTAGCTATGTATTATTAGGGCTATCGTTAGCCGCGCCAATCGGTCCCATCAACGCCGCTCAGCTTGATAAAGGAATCAAAAATGGCTTTTTACATGCTTGGTTCTTAGGGATAGGAGCAACATCGGTTGACGCTCTTTATATGCTTGTAGTTTATTTCGGGTCCGTTCATTTTTTAAGCAGCGATTTTATGAAAACGTTTCTTTTTTCGTTTGGATGCTTCGTATTAATTTATACCGGTATTGAAGGGGTAATGAGCGCAGGGAAAATTACACAGCATAGAAACGCAAAAGGAGATTCGGTCGTAAAGTGTTTTTTTTCAGGTTTTTTACTTTCATTAACAAACCCGCTTACTATTCTTTTTTGGCTCGGTATTTATGGCTCTGTTTTAGCCAAAACAGCTAATACATACGAAACAGAACAGCTTATTTTATACAGCTGTGCTATTTTTACAGGGATTTTATGCTGGGATATTGCTATGGCAGCTTTAGCAAGCACTTTTCGAAGGTATTTAGCAGCGACGTTTTTGACCGCTGTTTCCGTTATATCCGGCCTTTCTCTAATAGGATTTGGTATATATTTCGGCTGGCAAGCTGTACAGCAATTCATTATTTAAAAGAGGAGAAAGCAGAACTGAATTTAAAGCGTTTTCTATCTGCTGAAAAATAGTAGAAAGGTGCCTCTTTTTACGCATAAATTTTTCAAACTATCACACACTACATCGAAGTGTAGGCTTAGTATTGAAGCGGCGCACGAAAAACGCGAAAGCGTTTCACGATAAATGCGAAAACGCAGTCCCTCAGCTTCGTAAGTAGGGTTAATATCGGCTTCAATAACTGAACCAAGTACAGGCACA
>NZ_JBMPZA010000016.1:0-258155 GCF_049368575.1 Priestia sp. 40 | reverse complement strand
TCCTGTACTTCGTTGGGTTATGCAGCCGATATTAACCCTACTTACGAAGCTGAGGGACTGCGTTTTCGCATTTATCGTGAAACGCTTTCGCGTTTTTCGTGCGCCGCTTCGGTGGCAGGCATCCCTGCCGCGGCTGCGGGAGGGATTTTTCTAGTAAGTGAGTTACTTGCGGCAGTTTGCGATCCAATTGTTGGTTCGTCCATTGATTACCGAAAAAATATAGGTGCTAAAGGGAAATTCCGGCCGTATTTACTATTCGGAAGTATGGTGTTAGCCATTTTAACCGTACTCACTTTTATTTCTCCAAATCTTTCACCGGCGGGTAAATTAATTTATGCGTACGCTTCTTATATGATTTGGGGAATTGGCTATTCATTTGTCAATATTCCATACGGATCGCTAGGCGCATCCATGACTCAAAATACTTCTGATCGCACGTCTCTTGCTGCTTTTCGTCAAACAGGATCGCTAGGTGCACTGTTTGTAACCAGCATTGCTGTTGTACCGCTCATTTTGTTATTTCCAAATGAAAAAATCGGTTATCCCATTGTCATGGGAATTATGTCGGTCATTGGAATCATCGCTTTTTATGTATGCTATCGCAATTGCAAAGAACGCATTGTCGTAAAAGAGAGTCCAAAAGAAAAATTATCAGTCAAGTCTATTTTTAAAACGTTTGTAAGTAACAAACCTCTTTTAATTTTAGTGTTTATGACGGTATTTACCATTTCAGCTTACAATATTAAATCAGCTATGCTTATTTACTTTGCACAATATAATTTAGGAAATGTTAAATTGATGGCTTACATGAACTTTATTATTATTGGTTCATCTTTTCTAGGAGTCATTATGCTGCCAAAGCTTGTTAGCCGATTTGGAAAAAAGCAAGCGGCAATGATTGGCTTAGGAATAAGTATTGCAGCGGACACAGTAAATTTCTTTATGCCTTCTAACGTCGTAATTTTTACGATTTTAGCAAGTATTGCTTTTATAGGTATCAGCATTCCCAACGGGATTACATGGGCATTTGTATCAGATATTATTGATTACGGTGAATGGAAAACAGGCGAAAGAAAAGAAGGCACAACGTATTCGCTGTTCAACTTTTCTCGAAAGCTCGCTCAGTCGCTATCCGGCTTCTTATCAGGTATTGGTTTAGGGTTAGTTGGGTATATCCCAAACGTAACACAAAAGGCAGGTACATTAGTGGGGATTAAAAGTTTGCTTTTACTGTATCCTGCTATTGCTTTATCCATTGCTGCAGTGATTATTGGCTTTATGTATAAGCTAACGGATAAGAAACACGCGGAGATTATCCAAGATATTCATGCTAGGTCTTAGTCAAAACTGTCACAACATTCACCATTTGCTTATTATTCCTACTAACTTGTGATATCCTTATAATAAAAATCGATACTGATTCATTAAAGGAAGGTAAATGAAATGGGTGTTACAATTAAGGATATTGCAAAACTAGCAAACGTATCACATACAACGGTTTCACGTGCATTAAACAATAGTCCGCTTATTAAAGAAAAAACAAAAAAGAAAATTTTAGATATTGCAAATACGCTTAACTATATTCCTGACTATCATGCGAAAAATTTAGTTCTACAAAAATCTCATACAATTGGATTGTTTTTTACGAGCATGGCAAACGGTACGTCACCAAGTTTTTTAGTGGATAGCATTAGAGGGGTAAGTAAAGTAATTGATGTTCAGTATAATTTATTTGTAAGAGGCATTGACGATTATGATGATTATACGTACATCAATAATAAACGCTTTGATGCGATTATTTTAATGAGTCAAAGCGATCGTGATAACACTTTTATATATAACGTAGTGGAGAAAGGCATCCCGTTGATTGTGCTCAACCGCCAAGTTGACGATTCATCAATTATTAATATTTTGTCTAATGACAAAGAAGGAGCTTACAAAGCCGGCGAGTATTTGATTGAATTAGGTCACAGACATATTGCAATCATAGAAGGAATAGAAGGCTTTAAATCAACTCAACAGCGTAAGGAAGGATTTCTTAACTCGTTAATTGATCATAATGTTTCCATTCGCCAAGAGTATATGATTCAAGGAAATTACGATATGCAAAGCGGATATGAAGGAATGAAAGCACTGTTAAGGTTGAAGCAACCGCCAACTGCTGTTTTTTGTTCAAATGATGATATGGCAATCGGTGCTATGAATGCCGCATTCGAGTCTGGGCTAAACGTACCGAGTGATATCTCAATTATTGGATTTGATGATATTGAATTAGCCAAATACACCACTCCTTCACTAACAACCGTTAAAAGACCAATCGAGAAAATCAGCATGACCGGAGCAGAAGCAGTTTTATCATTAATGAACAAAGATGACAAAAATATACTGCAAAATAAAGTTTTAATTAATACCGAATTAATGGTTCGCCAGTCTGTAAAGTCACGCTCATCTATGTAGCCGGTTATTTAGTATAACCGGCCCAAAAATGTTAACGTTAACATTTTTAGAATTAAAATAATATAAAAAGCTATAAAAATAACAATGTTAATGTGTGCAAAAAAGGAGATGCTAACATGAAGTTAAACCGTCAGATGCAAGCTAACACACGTATATACCCAGAAAAAGTACTGCAGTTCGGAGAAGGCGTATTTCTAAGGGGGTTTGCTGATTGGCAAATTCATCAAATGAACAAACGCACTGCATTTAAAGGCAGTATAGTAGCTGTCAATCCGAGAATCACAGGAAATGCAGGTAAATTGAATAAGCAAGACGGTTTGTTTACGGTTTCTCTTCAAGGAATTCAAGACGGCAAAGCAGTCAAAGAACATGAAGTAATTGAATCTATTAGCCGCGGTCTAAATCCATATGAAGATTATGAGGCGTATATGCAATTAGCGGAGAAAGAAGAGCTAAGATTTCTTATTTCTAATACAACAGAGGCAGGCATCGCATTTTTAGAAGAAGACCGCTTGGAACATGCACCGCAAACGAGTTTTCCTGGTAAAGTCACGGCATTTCTATATAAGCGGTTTAAAGCTTTTCAAGGAGATCCAACAAAGGGACTTATTATCCTTCCTTGTGAATTAGTGGAGCGAAACGGGGACTTGTTAAAGAAAATGGTATTGCGCTATGCCGACAAATGGAATTTAGAGAAAAAGTTTACCGAATGGATACACGAAGCAAATGCTTTTTGCTGCACGCTTGTTGACCGAATTGTGCCAGGTTATCCAAACGATAAAAATATGCTCAATGAACTGAGTTATGAAGATGAGTTTTTTGTTATCACAGAGCCATTTTACTTATGGGTTATTGAGGGACCTGAGTGGGTAAAAGAAGAGTTTCCCGCGGAAGAAGCTGGTTTACATGTGAAATTTGTGAACGACATTGCACCATATGCGCTGCAGAAAGTTAGAATTTTAAACGGTATTCATACTGCTATGATGCCTGTTGCGTATTTAGCGGAACTAAATACGGTCAGAGAAGCAGTTGAAGATGAAGTAATTGGAACGTTTATTCGAAAATGTCTGTATGAAGAAATTATTCCTTGCTTACCAGTTTCCGAAGAAGAGTCTTTGTCATTTGCTAAATCTGCATTAGAACGCTTTCAAAATCCGTTTATCCATCACGAATTAATGAGCATCTCTTTGAACAGCATGACAAAGTTTAAAACGCGAAATATCCCAACCCTTAAAGAATACGTTGAAAAGCAAGGAGCGCTGCCTGCTTTGCTTACATTCTCTCTCAGTGCCCTCATTTCTTTTTATAAAGGAAAAAGAGGGGGAGAAAAAATTGAACTATCAGATGACCCTGCAGTTCTAGAAATGTATGAGTCTCTTTGGAATACGTATGACAGTACTGAAAAAAATATCTCTTGTATTGTAAGAGAAGTGCTGGGTTGTAAACAGCATTGGGGAGAGGATTTAAATACAATTCCTAGTTTAACAAAAGCCGTAACGAGTGGAGTCTTAGTCATTGAAACTCTCGGAATGAAACAGGCAATAAAAGAAATTCTCTATGTAACCGCAACTAAACAGTAAGAGGTGAAGCATATGAAAGAAGTAATTCGTATTCATCAGGAAGATAATGTAGCAGTAGCTTTACGAGATCTTTTTGCACAAGAGAACCTTATGGTTAACGGAAAAGAAATTTCTCTAAAAGAAGAAGTGAAACGGGGCCATAAAATAGCTCTTACGCCTATTTCAGCTGGCGGCAACATTATAAAATATGGTTTTCCAATCGGGCATGCGACTCACTCTATTTCACCTGGTGAATGGGTGCATACGCATAACACAAAAACAAATTTAAATAATATTAACGAATATGAATTTCATCAAAAGTTGGCAGCTCCTAAAGAAAAAAAACAATCGCTAACGTTTAAAGGATATCGCCGCAAAAATGGAGATATTGGAATTAGAAATGAGCTCTGGATTGTCCCAACCGTAGGGTGTGTCAATGGTATAGCCGAACAAATGATTAAACAATTTCAAAAAGAAATAGGGGATATCTCGCCTTTTGAACATGTAACCGTTTTAAAACACAATTACGGATGTTCTCAGCTCGGTGATGATCACCTTAATACAAGAACCATGCTTACGAGAATGGTACAGCATCCAAATGCAGGTGGCGTACTAGTATTAGGGCTTGGATGTGAGAATAATAGCTTAACAGAATTTAAACAAGCGCTAGGTACAATTGATGAAAGCAGAGTGAAGTTTTTACAATCTCAAGACGTCGAGGATGAAGTTGAGGCAGGAGTCGCTTTGCTAAAAGAAATTCACGATGCTGCTAAAGGCGATAAAAGAGAAGATGTTGATATTTCAAGGCTGAAAGTAGGTCTTAAATGCGGTGGGTCAGATGGGTTATCTGGTATTACAGCAAATCCGCTGCTCGGCAAATTCTCCGATTGGCTCATTGCTCAAGGAGGTACAACAGTTTTAACAGAAGTACCTGAAATGTTTGGAGCAGAGACCCTGCTTATGGAAAGAGCCGTTGATGAACAAACATTTGATAAAATTGTTGATCTTGTTAATGATTTTAAAACGTACTTTCTCAATCATAAACAGCCGGTGTATGAAAACCCTTCTCCCGGTAATAAAGCAGGCGGCATTACAACGTTAGAAGATAAATCACTTGGCTGCACTCAAAAAGCAGGAACAGCACCAGTTGTAGATGTGTTAAAGTACGGAGAATGCTTACAAATTAACGGTTTAAATCTATTAAGTGCTCCTGGAAATGATTTAGTTGCCTCAACTGCTTTAGCGGCTTCAGGGTGTCATATTGTACTGTTTACAACGGGACGAGGAACGCCGTTTGGAACGTTTGTGCCCACTATAAAAATTTCTACAAACACCGCTCTTTATAACAAAAAGCCGCACTGGATTGATTTTAATGGAGGAGTACTGGTTGAAGGCGAAACGAAAGAAACTACGTTAGAAAACTTTATTGAGTACATGATCAGCGTTTCTAGCGGAGAGCTTGTAAATAATGAAAAAAATGATTTTAGAGAAATAGCCATTTTTAAAACAGGCGTTACTTTATAAATAAGTCGGTTACTAGATTGCTAAACGAAAGGAGAAAAGCTAGTGAAAAAATATGTGCTTTCTTTGTTTGTGATGACTCTTATGCTTGTTTTACCGTTTTCTGCCCAAGGGGAAGCTCTTTCAGCAAGTGAAAAAATAACAGCAGTTAAAGAACAAATTCAGCCTCCTTCATTTCCAAACCGTACGTTTAATATTAAGCGGTACGGAGCAGCAGGAGATGGAAAGTCTGATTCAACGGCTGCTTTTAAAAAAGCAATCGAAGCGGCTAACAAAGCAGGAGGAGGGCGCGTTGTTGTTCCACCAGGAACTTATGTTACCGGTGCGATTTATTTAAAAAGCAATGTAAATCTTCATGTAATGAAAAAAGCTACGATTAAGTTTAGTCAAAATCCTGACAAATACTTACCTGCTGTCTTAACAAGATGGGAAGGCGTGGAGCTATATAATTATTCACCGCTTATCTATGCTTATGATGAAAAAAATATTGCGATTACAGGAGAAGGTACGTTAGATGGACAGGGTGATAACGAACATTGGTGGCCCTGGAAAGGAAAAAAGGAGTTTGGATGGAAAGAAGGCGAGCCGAATCAACAGCAAGATCGCGATTTGCTGTTTAAAATGGCAGAAGAGAAAGTTCCTGTTAAAGAGCGCGTATTTGGTAAAGGGCACTATTTGAGACCTAGTTTTATTCAGCCTTACCACAGCAAAAATATCATGATAAAAGGCGTAACCATTTTAAATTCGCCAATGTGGCAAATCAACCCCGTCTTAAGCGAGAACATTTTAATTGATGATGTAAAAATTATAGGTCACGGTCCTAATAATGATGGAGTAGACCCTGAATCGAGTAAAAATGTGCTTATTAAAGATTCTTATTTTGACAATGGAGATGATTGTATTGCGATTAAGTCGGGGCGTAATGCAGATGGAAGAAGAATCAACGTACCAAGTGAAAATATTATTATTGAAGGAAACGAAATGAAAGATGGCCACGAGGGCGTTGTGATCGGCAGTGAAATATCAGGAAGCGTTCGGAACGTATTTGCTCAGCACAATGTTATGGACAGTCCCAATCTAGACCGGGCGCTGCGCATTAAAACAAATTCAGTTCGCGGCGGAACGATTGAAGATATCGACTTTAGCAACAATACGGTCAAAAGCGTTGGCAGTGAAGTGATTCAAATAGACATGTACTATGAAGAAGGAGACACAGGGAATTTTACGCCCGTCGTTCGTAATATCAACATAGAAAATTTGCAAAGCAACGGAGGCAAATACGGCTTATGGATTCGAGCCTATGAACGTTCTCCCGTTACAAATCTAACAATTCGCCATTCTAATTTCCAGCATGTTGCAACACCATTGTTAATGGAAAATGTAGAGAATCCTGTGTTTGAAGAGTTTTGTATAAATGGAAGCTGCATGAATACAAACCGTTAGAAGGTATGTTCACAATCAGCTGCAAGGCAGAGGTGGGACAACAGTATTTGAGCACAAGAAGTAGCCGCACAATTAATCGAGATTATTGATTAATTGTGCGGTATTTTTTATTGTGAGGGTGAACGTAGGTTTAATATATTAATAATGGTAAAAACCTGCTCTGTAATTTTTGCTATTTTATAGATAAGTCAAATGACTCCTACTAATTAATAGATAACATGTGTAAAAGAAATGACTTTTGACGATGATTTTCTTAGCAATTTATTACCTAAATGTGGATATGGAAAGTATGAGGGGAGATATATAAAAGAATCATAAAAACATTTGTCTCTGTAAGCGTTTTATTATTTGTTTTAATAAAGAGCAAAAAAAGGATGTTTTTCTCTATTTTTTTACCATTGAATATTTTGAAAAAAGTCCATAAAATAAACTTGTAAGCGTTTTATAAGATTAGAAAATATGAATGTTGAAGTTAAATAGAAATTTATTTAGTAAGAAAGAAAATGTGATTTTTTTTGCTTTTGATCACTGTTTCCGAGGATACCTTAACAGTTAGCAGCAAGTCGTGCATTTAATGAAATAAAGAAATAGATAGGAGTAGAGAAAAATGTACATCGGTGTCGATTATTACCCTGAACATTGGCCAGAGAATATGATAGAAGAAGATATCCAAGGCATTAAAGAGCTAGGATCAAACATGGTGAGAATAGGAGAGTTCGCTTGGCATCTTATGGAGCCTAAAGAAGGTGAATATGATTTTTCTTTTTTTGATAGCGTTATCAATAAGCTCAAAAAACAGAATATTGATGTTATGTTTGGTACGCCTACTGCCACTTTTCCGGCTTGGCTTGCGAAGAAGCATCCTTCTATTTTATCCAAAGATGAAAGCGGGGCGGTCAGAGCCTTTGGAGGAAGACGTCAATATTGTTTTAATTCGCCTCTTTACCGGAAGTATAGTGCTCAGATTACAGAACAACTTGTAAAGCATTACTGCTCAGAAGAAGCAATCGTAGCATGGCAAGTTGACAATGAATTTGGCCATGAAGGCAGTGACATGTGTTACTGCGAACAATGTCATAAAGAGTTTCAGCAGTTTTTAGAAAGAAAATACAAAGACATCAATGAGTTAAATGAGAAGTATGGCACTATTTTCTGGGGACAAACATATAACGAGTTTACTGAAGTGCCTATGCCTGTAAAAACAATTACGACACACAGTCCTTCGTTAAAGCTTGATTGGGCGCGCTTTCGCTCTTTTTCGTTAAACAGATATGCTCATGAACAAACAGCAATTGTGAAGAGATATAAAGGTGATCACCAGCTGTTGACAACGAACGTCTCAGGAGGCTTTTTTGATAAATGGTTTGACCATGAAGAGAATCTAGAAGTCATGGACTTTGTATCCTATGACAATTATCCGGTATGGGGCGGTCAAACAGAGCCGATTACCCCTGCTCATATTGCACTGGGACATGATTTTAATAGAGGTCTGCTACATAAAAACTTCTGGATTGTAGAGGAATTAATGGGTGCTCAAGGTCATGATGTCATCGGTTATCTACCGAGGCCTAATCAGGCAAAAATGTGGTCTTATCAAGCGTTTGCTCATGGATGCACGGACATGCTGTATTTCCGTTGGCGCGGAATGACAAGAGGAGCTGAGCAATACTGCTACGGAATTGTAGGTCATGATAATCATTATGGAAGACGCTACAAAGAAGTTCAGTCGTTATTTAGTGAAATCGTTAAGTACGAACATGTACTTGAATCTGACATTAAGTCGGATGTTGCCGTTTTATATGACTATGAAAATATATGGTCATGGCGCTTTCAGCAGCAAAGTGAAGGGTTTGACTTTACGAAAGAGCTTCTTAGAGGGTATACACCGTTTTATAAGTTGAATACACCTATTGATGTTATTCCTGCTACAAGAGATTTTTCAAGCTATAAAGTACTGGTTGTTCCAGCTTTGCAAATCATTGATGAAGAACTAGGTAAGAGATTTACTGAATTTACTGAAAGCGGAGGCGTTATCGTTTTTACGTTTAGAACCGGCATTAAAGACAAACAAAATAATATTCATTTTAAACAGACGCTCCCGGGATATGTAAAAGAAATAACAGGAATTGAAATTCATGAAGTTGAAGCACTGTCTTCTACTCAAAAAGCAGCTATTAAAGGAGTAGGACCGTATGAAGGAGAAGAATCAAGTGCGTCCGTGTGGAGAGATATTATCACGCCTGTAACAGCTGAAGTGCTGTATGAGTATGATGATCCATTCTATAATCAAGCGGCGGTAACAAAAAATCAGTTTGGTCGTGGAACCGTTTATTATGTAGGCTGTGGAATTGAAGGGCAAACGTTTGAAAAAATTGCGCTTGATATTGTAACAGAGCAGCATATTGAGCATACGGAAAGTGAAGAGGGGATTGAAGTATATCCTCGCAAGCTTGGAGAGAAAAGTTATTACTTCCTTATGAACCATACGCCAGAAGTAAAAGTATTTAAAGGTAATGTTCTGCAGCCTTATGAAAGTCGTATTATAGAAAACATGTAGTAGCAACAGGAGACTAGAATCTCATAAAGCAATGAGATTCTAGTCACTCATAATATGATATGAAAGCGTTTTATAGGAGAAGGGAGTTAGGTTATATGAGCATGGGGGTACAGTCAAAAGTTTCTCTAAAGACCGTATTATCATACGGAATGGGGAGCTTTGGAAACAATATTATTTATGCATTAACAAGTACATATTTAATGATTTTTTATACGGACAGCGTAGGATTAAATGCTGCAGCCGTAGGAACCTTATTTCTTATTGCAAGGATATGGGATGGAATTGCAGACATTATTATCGGAATGATTGTTGATAATACAGAAACGAGATTTGGTAAGTTTAGGCCATATCTTTTAATAGGCGGATTTTTTGCAGCTGTTGCTACAGTCGCGTGTTTTATTAGTCCTGATCTTTCTCATACAGGAAAATTAATTTATGCTTATATCACTTATATCGCGTGGGGAACAAGCTTTGCTATCATGGATATTCCTTATTGGTCGCTTTCAGCAACGATTACACAAGATGTAAAAGAACGAAATAAAGTAGTAGCTTTTCCTAGAACAATTGCAGCCGTAGGGTCTTTATTTGCTAGTTTATTAACTCTTCCACTAGCTCATTATTTTGGAAACTGGTTTATGCTTAGTCTTATTTATGCGTGTATCTTAATGATTACAATGATCATCACATTTTCAGGAGTAAAAGAAAACTATACCGTAAAAAGACAGGAAAAGCAGACACCAAAAGCAGTTTGGAACTTATTTATTCAAAATAGACCGTTGCGCTACCTGATTTTCTCAATGCTTTTAGTTGAAACAATTTTAACGATTCGAACTACGTTTTCTATTTATTATTTTAAATATAATTTAAATGCAGAGAACATCGCGTCTCTTTATTTAACCTTATTTTTTACCGCACAAATTGTAGGGGCGATCGCGTCTCCTTTCATTTCAAATAAATTTGGAAAGAAACGCGCAGCAATAGGGGGAATTGCGCTAAATGCTGTAGCCACTCTTACAATGTTTGTAACCGGTTTTCACGTTATGCCGGTAATGATTTTAAGCTTTTTAGCTTCTTTCGGCGGTGGAGTTAGCAACATTGCTCAAACATCTATGCTCGCTGACTGTGTAGAATACGGCGAGTGGAAAACGGGGAACCGAGCGGAAGGAATGGTGTTTTCTACGAATATTTTCAAAACAAAGGTTGCTTCAGCAGTGGGTGGAGCAGTAGGCGGGTACATCCTTTCAGCAGTAGGGTACGTGCCAAATCAAATTCAGTCACACAGCACGCTAATTTGGATTGCTTTAATCTTTACGATTATTCCGGGTATTCTCTGCTTGTTATCACTTGTCCCACTCGTAAAATATGAGTTGACGGAAAAGAGATATTTAGAAATTTTACAAGATATGAAAAAGCGCTCAGGCCGCATAAAAGAAAAACCGGCTATGAAAGTGTCTAGCTAATTCAAATCAGCACAAGCATTGTACACAAAAACAACAAGAAAAAAAGACTGCATTTTCTCAGCTCCTCTTGCTATGATGTCAGGTAGACAGATATCAATGTAAAGAGGAGTTTTGTTTATGTTTATTAATTTTTCAAAAGAAGACAAAGATAAAATGCTGAATGAAATTCAAACGTTTTTTTATAACGAACGAGATGAAGAAATAAGTGAATTTGCAGCGGAAAATGTATTAGAGTTTATTAAAGAACATATCGGTCCTCACTTTTATAACCAAGCAATTAAAGATGCGGAAGATATTATGAACCAAGTCATGCTTTCTGCAGAAGAAAATTTACACGCATTAAAAAAACCGATTGAAAAGTAGTTCAAAAAAGAAAATATGAAATAGGAAAAAAGCGTTTTATGTACAAAAACATAAAGCGCTTTTGTTTGTCTGTGAAACAAATTATTTGTTCGTATAAGAGATATATGATACATTCGTTTTAAGATAATATTAACGTTAACGTAAAGGTTACATTAAAGTATTTTGATTTAACTCGATGAGGGCATAACTTCAGCAAGCAGGGACATAATGAGGTAATTATATTAGGAAAGAAGGGACTATACGTGAGCAACATTACGAAAGATCAGCTAACAAAATCTATTGTGAAAGCAAATGAAAATCGTTTAATGGATAATCGTGATTTTGATATCTATCATGAGCTGGAAAATGTGCTTCAAGGAGTCGGCTTATCAGCAAAAGACAGCGGAGGAAGCATTACATTTTACGGAGAAGATCCGATTGTTCCTAGTACGCTGCGCCTTGCTTCAGCAGCAGCTATTGCACTAGTTGCTAAGTCAGTAGCTGTCTCAAAAATTTGGAGAATACGCGGAGGAAAAGGTCAAGATATTCATATGGATTTACGAAAAGCTATCCGAAGATTATCACCTTTTTACGATAAAAAATGGGAAAAGCTTAATGGGTATGCCCCGAGTAAAGCAAATGATCCTTATAATCCATTAGGCTTTCGCTTTTATCAAACAAAAGACGACAAATGGGTAATGCCGCTGAATCCGTATCCACGCTCTAAGCATGAAACGCTAAAGCTGTTAAATTGTATAGAAGACCCTGATGCAGTGGCAAAAGCAATTCGCGGATGGAATTCAGAAGAATTAGAAAAATCTGCAGCGGAGCGAGGAGTTATCATGCCTGTTGTGCGGACAATTGAAGAGTTTATGAATGAGTCCGTGTATGAAGAAGTAGCGCAGCTTCCTTTAATTGAAATTGAAAAGATTGGAGAAAGTGAGCCAATTCCTTTTTCCAAGAATCCTAAAACGCCGCTAGACGGTATTCGAGCATTAGGTCTTGGGCATGTTATTGCAGGAGCCGGATTTGGTAGAGCTCTCGCTTTACATGGTGCGGACGTCTTAAATATTTGGAAGCCAACGGATTGGGAGCATGATACGATTTACGCTACGTCTAATGTCGGTATGCGCTCTTCAACGCTGGATATCGGTGAAAAAGAAGGAAAAGAAAAAATGGTTGATCTTCTAAAAGAAGCCGATATCTTTTTTGCGAACCGTCGCTACGGATTTCTAGAGAGATACGGTCTAACAGCTGAAGAGTGTGCAGAACTAAAACCAGGCATCATCCACTGCACCGTTAACCTGCATGGGACGCAAGGAGACTGGGCGAAAAGAAATGGATTTGACCAGACAGCGGGAAGTGTAACGGGAGTCATGGCGTTAGAAGGATCGCCAGAAAATCCTAAGCTGCCTCCTATTGTAGTTGTCAATGATTATGCGGTTTCTTGGTTACTTGAAGTTGGTGCTTTAATGGCATTGGAAAGAAGAGCAAAAGAAGGAGGCAGCTACCGCGTGCGTGTATCATTAGATCGCGTATCTTTATGGATCTTATCAATGGGCATCTATGACAAAACATACGCTCATCAAACAGCTGGTTCGTCAGAGAAGCATGAGTACATTGCACCGGATCTCTTTACAGCCCAAACACCTTTAGGATTGTACCAAGGGCTTACAGAACAAATCGAAATGTCGGAAACTCCAGGGGAATATAAGACGGTTCTCGTTCCTCGAGGTTCTTCACGCCCAGAGTGGTTGTGATAACAAGAGGCTGAGACAAAATTATTTTAGTGGAAAGAAAATCCGAACGATGAATCGAGATTCTTGATAAAGGATCCAACTCGTTCGGATTTTTTTGTTATTGTGATGAACGTAGGTTTCATTTATGTGTGTAGGTGCTTCTAGCGGTTGATTGGAGGGCAAGGCGAAGACTCCTGCGGGCTCACCGGTCGCCCGCGGAAAGCGAAGCCTTGCACGGAAATCAACAGCGGTGTCACAAGCGGTTCAGCTCATGTATCCCATTTGTTTGTCTTTAGATTGAATTGATTTCGTTATGTCTTAATCTCGGTTCTTGGGGGTCAAATTTAAAATGAAAAATAAGAAAAAATATTTGAATAATTATATGATTTCTTATATAATAGCGAAAAGGATGAGGAGTTGACTTGTAATGGAAAACTATACGTCCCGCAAAATGACACGAGAAGAAGTAAAAGTATCAGACGCGACAGCAGCTCAACTAGTGCTAAACAAATCTCTTCGTGACTTTAAAAAAGCACAGCTTTTACTGCAAATTGATCAGTCTTTAGAAAAAAGAGATAAAGAAACTTTTTTACGTTTAACTGAAGAGTTAAAAGAAGTTTGTTAAATAACCTACTAACATAAACAATCAGCCTTTGCTTTTAGTGAGCAAAGGCTTTTTATATGGGGAAAAATGGATAAATGTTTTGTTTTTTCTGAAAGCGGTAAAAGTATAGTATGGATGATAAAGTAAAAATGAAGAAGTCTCTTACTTTATCATTTTTTGCTTTATCATCTACAGCATCTAGATGGTAATACATCACGAAAGAACAAAAAGAGAGAGGGTTCTTTATATGTATAACAAAATCTTAGTCGCCTTTGACGGTTCCGCACCTTCTATTCGCGCTCTTCAACATGCAAGTAAACTAGCTAAAAGCGTAAATGCCAATAAGCTGACAATTGTACATATTAAGGAAAGAATTCACTTGCAGCAGCCTGTTTTTAGCGTTGACTTAGATGCACTGATAGAAGAAGAAAACCGCGATATTTTATCTGAAGCTCACAATCATTTAACTCAATCAGGTATTCCATATGAGGCATACGGTTTAGAAGGCACCGCTTCAAAGAAAATTATCGAATACGCACGTGACAATCAACAAGACGTCATTGTAATAGGAAGCCGAGGAAAGGGCTTTGTGAAAGAGACCTTTTTAGGAAGTGTAAGTCACGAAGTTGCTCAATCCGCAGAATGTCCTGTTATTATTGTTAAATAAAAAGAGGCTGAGGTAAAAGTAGTTTAGTTAAAGAAAAATCCGAACGATGAATCGAGATTCTTGATGAAGAATCCAACTCGTTCGGATTTTTTTATTGGTATGGTAAACTGTCAGAGAATAATGTTATTTAATCATGTATACTTTATTCTACACAGTTTCTTCAATTATTACTTCTATAATGAAAGCAAGGGATGTGAATAAATGAATCGAATTTCTATTAAGCTTGGACTCTTGTTTTTAATGTTCATTTTACTAATTGAAGCCGCTCTCTTTTTTTACTTATATAGCGGTCTTGCCAATACACGAATTTCAGAGGAATTAGAAAGTTTGCGTTTAAGAGGAAACAGTCACCGGGAAGTATTAGAGAAGCATCATGATTCGGCTACGCTTAACCATGTTGCACTGATGGAATCTGAAGCAGAAACTGATGTTGTCATAACGGATAAAACAGGGGAAATTATCAGTTCATCTAGGCCTTTAATTCAAGGTGCAAGAAAAGCAGTAGAGAAATGGAAAGGAAAGTCTCTTACATACAAAGGTGAAATTATGCAAGGCGACTGGAAAAGCAAACCTTATATCGCCACAGCATCACCTATTAAAAAAGGCCGTCAGCAGTTTGGGACGGTTTATATGTTCAAAAACACAAATGATATTCACGAAATGATTGCGAGACTACAGCATCATTTTTACGTAGCGGGAGCTGTTTCCATTTTATTTTCGATTGTGACTATTTTTGCTCTGTCTAAATTTATAACCGCTCCTTTAATCAAGATGAAAAAAGCAACAGAGAAGCTGAGTCAAGGAGACTTGTCTGTAAAGCTGGGTGCTCATTCAAGGGATGAACTTGGCCAATTAGGAATGTCCATTCAGTCGCTAGCGAATGAGCTGCAGCGGTTACGAAAAGAGAGAAATGAATTTTTAAGCAGCATTTCACATGAACTTCAAACTCCTTTGATGTATTTAAAGGGCTATGCAGACGTAGCAAGAAGGCCTTCTAATACACCGGAAGAAAGGGATAAATATCTTGCTATTGTGGAAGAAGAAGCGGGAAGAATTTCACAGCTAGTCAAAGATTTGTTTCAGCTGGCGCAGCTGGATCAGCATACATTTTTTATTCAAAAACAAAAAGTAGAACTGGCTACGTATTTGCACACCATATGCGCGCATTTTCATTTAGCTTTAAAAGAAAAAGAGATGGAGCTGGACATAAGCTGCTCTCAAGGTCTTTATATTTCACTAGATCCTGAAAGATTTCAGCAAGTGATTATCAATTTACTTGATAACGCAATGAAATATTCAAAAGAAGGGACTAAAATCGATTTAATGGTAAAAAAATCAGCTGAATCATTGACAATAACTCTTAAAGATCAAGGAATAGGCATTCCAGAAAAAGATCTGCCTTACGTATTTGACAAGCTGTATCGAGTGGAAAAATCTCGCTCGAGAAAAAGCGGAGGTTACGGATTAGGCTTATCAATTGTAAAGGAGATTGTAGAAGCTCATGGAGGAGAAATAACCATCACAAGCGAGACGGGAAAAGGAACGACTGTAGAGATTGTATTAAGAGAGGATGGATAGGATGACAACGATTTTATTAGTCGATGATGAAGCAAGGATGCTGGATTTACTAGAACTTTATCTGCTGCCAAACGGATTCACCTGTATAAAGTTTGAAAAGGGAACTGAAGCGCTGCGCTATCTTGATGAAGGTAACAAAGCAGATTTGATGTTATTAGATATTATGATGCCAAGCAAAGATGGGTGGGAGATTTGTCAAAAAGTAAGGAAGATGTCTGATCTACCGGTCATTATGCTCACAGCCCGCAGCCAAACGTTAGATATAGTAAAGGGATTAAATATAGGGGCAGACGACTATATTACTAAACCGTTTAGCGAAGAAGAATTGGTTGCACGCATCAGCGCGGTTCTTAGACGTTCGTTAAAAGAAAAACATGAAGTCACCTACAAAGGGTTAGTATGGAGCAAGGAAGACCACGTATTACAATATAAAAATCAGCACATTCAAGTGACGCCTAAAGAGTTTGAATTGGTGGGGTTACTTCTTCAGCATTTAAATCGTGTGTTCAGCCGGGACGACTTGCTTGTGTTAGTGTGGGGATATGAGGCGGAGATTGGAGATCGTACTATTGACTCCCATGTACGAAATGTTCGGGATAAGCTTAGAAAAGCGGGTTTTCCTGTAGACGAATACCTGCAAACCGTATGGGGAATAGGCTATAAGTGGGTTGATGTTAGTTGAAAATGATATAAGCATAGCTATCGAAATTGGTGAAAAGATAAAGTAAGCAGAAGCGAGCTTTTCTCTTTACATAGGGTAGGGGGGTATAGTATGATGAAGTTATGAAGGGAGGATGTTAGATGGTCGAAGCGAATCACATGAATAGTGAAGAAAAATGTTGTACGATAAATAGTGAAAGAAAAAGTCACCATTCTCCAGAAGTGAAAAAAAATCTAACAAGCCGATTAAATCGAATTGAAGGACAAATTCGAGGAATTAAAGGATTAATTGAAAAAGATACGTATTGTGACGACGTGATTACTCAAATCGCAGCTGCGCAGTCTGCTTTAAATAGTGTAAGTAAAATTTTGCTTGAAGGTCACTTGAAGCATTGCATTGTAGAACGTGTGCAAGCTGGTGATGAAGAAGTAGTGGATGAATTATTAACAACCATTAAACGATTAATGAAATAAAGGAGATGCTAGAAATGGAAAACGTAACATTATCAGTAAAAGGAATGTCTTGCGGTCATTGTGTCAAAGCTGTTGAAGGCGGCGTAGGGGAACTTAATGGCGTTAAAAGCGTAGAAGTAAGCTTAGAAGATGCAAAAGTAACGGTTGCATTTGATCCAAGTCAAGTAACGGTCGAAGATATTAAAGAGGCTATTGATGACCAAGGTTATGACGTAGCATAAACAGCATCGCGTGCGAATACCTTCGCACGCTTGATTTAGGAAAAATATATACCCCTTATAGGTATATAACGGGAGGCGAAACGTGATGGGTGATAAACAAAAAGAAGCCACCTTGCAAATTACAGGTATGACATGTGCAGCGTGCTCTAACCGAATTGAAAAAGGATTAAAAAAAATAGAAGGTGTAAAAGAAGCAAACGTGAATTTGGCTTTGGAAAGATCTACTATCATATTCGATCCGTCTAAAACAAGTCCACAGGCCTTTGAAGAAAAAATCGAAAAGCTTGGGTATGGAGTTGTAAGTGAAAAAGCCGAATTTGCTATTACGGGCATGACGTGCGCCGCTTGTTCGACTCGGATTGAAAAAGGGTTAAACAAATTAGAAGGCGTGACAAAGGCAAGCGTTAACCTTGCTTTAGAAACGGCTTCTGTTGAATACAGCCCTTCTCAAATAGCTCCGCAAGATATAACGCAGCGAGTTGAAAAACTTGGATACGGAGCAAAGCTAAAGTCAGAAGAAAAAGAAGAAGAGCAAAGCTACAGAGAAAAAGAACTCAGTAAACAAAAAGGGAAGTTTTGGTTTTCGTTGATTTTAAGCGTACCGCTATTATGGGCAATGGTTAGCCATTTTACGTTTACATCGTTTATTCCTTTGCCTCATATGCTGATGAATCCATGGGTTCAGCTCGCTTTAGCTACGCCTGTTCAGTTCGTGGTAGGGAAGCAATTTTATGTAGGCGCATTTAAAGCTCTGCGTAACAAAAGCGCCAACATGGATGTTTTAGTAGCACTAGGCACAAGCGCAGCTTATTTCTACAGTTTATACTCTTCTCTTAAATCGCTTGGGTCATCTACTCATACAGCTCAGCTTTATTATGAAACGAGCGCTATATTAATTACGCTGATTCTTTTAGGGAAATTGTTTGAAGCAAATGCCAAAGGCCGTTCTTCAGAAGCGATAAAAAAAATGATGGGCTTACAAGCTAAAACGGCCGTTGTAGTAAGAGACGGAGCGGAAGTTGAAATACCAGTGGAAGAAGTGCAAAAAGGCGAAGTTATTTTTATTAAACCTGGTGAAAAAGTACCAGTAGACGGAGAGATTATTGAAGGGCAATCAGCTTTAGATGAGTCTATGCTGACAGGTGAAAGCGTACCGGTAGATAAAAACATTGGAGATAAAGTAATCGGAGCTACACTCAATAAAAATGGTTTTCTAAAAATAAAAGCTACGAACATTGGAAAAGAGACGGCGCTTGCGCAAATTATTAAAGTAGTAGAAGAAGCGCAAGGGTCTAAAGCGCCTATTCAGCGATTAGCTGACTATATTTCGGGTATATTCGTGCCAATTGTAGTCGGAATTGCTCTTCTTACTTTCTTTGTTTGGTATATTTGGATTGCGCCTGGCGAATTTGCGCCGGCTTTAGAGAAACTTATTGCTGTACTAGTGATTGCATGTCCATGCGCGTTAGGCTTAGCTACTCCAACTTCCATTATGGCGGGGTCGGGCCGTGCAGCAGAATTTGGTATTTTATTCAAAGGCGGCGAGCATTTAGAAGCAACGCATAAAATCGATACGATTCTTTTAGATAAAACGGGAACTGTGACAAATGGAACCCCCGAGTTAACCGATGTGCGTATTGCACAAGGATACAAAGAAAATGAGCTATTACAGTTAGTTGCATCGGCTGAGCGTTTATCAGAGCACCCTCTAGCTCAAGCACTCGTAGCAGGTATAAAAAATAAAGGTATAGAGATTCAAGACCCATTATCTTTTGAAGCTATTCCAGGATATGGAGTAAAAGCAACTGTACAAGAGCGAGAGCTGTTAGTGGGAACAAGAAAGCTTATGAACCAGTATAAAGTGAATATTGATACAGCCTTAGAAGAAATGACAAATTTAGAACGAGAAGGAAAAACGGCCATGCTCGTTGCTCTGGACGGAAAATATGCCGGCATGCTTGCTGTTGCAGATACCATTAAAGCAACTTCTAAAGAAGCAGTTTCCAAGTTAAAAGAAATGGGCTTAGAAGTGATGATGATTACAGGTGATAATTGTCAAACAGCTCAGGCTATTGCGATGCAAGCGGGTATTGAGCATGTTATAGCAGAAGTGTTGCCAGAAGGAAAAGCAGAAGAAGTGAAAAAGCTTCAGCAGCAAGGTAAAAAAGTCGCAATGGTAGGAGACGGTATTAACGATGCTCCTGCACTTGCGTTAGCTGATATTGGAATGGCCATCGGAACAGGAACGGATGTAGCGATGGAAGCCGCTGATATTACGCTGATGCGAGGAGACTTGATGAGCATTGCAGATGCGATTGAAATGAGTAGAAAAACGATTTCTAATATTAAGCAAAATTTATTCTGGGCAATGGGCTACAACACGCTTGGTATTCCAATTGCAGCAGTTGGGCTGTTAGCTCCTTGGGTCGCTGGAGCCGCGATGGCCTTTAGTTCTGTATTGGTTGTATTAAATGCACTGCGATTGCAGAGAGTGAGGCTATAAGATATGAAAAAGTGGATCATCTCAGCTATTTTGTACGTGCTCGCAGTCATAGCAGTATATGCTATGTGGGCAATATAAACTAAAAAATATTGGAGTCATCGAGCCACTCTCGGTGAAAGTGATCCAAAAGCAAAGCTGCTAAAGAATATTCTTTAGCAGCTTTGTTAGGTGCAAGGAATTTTTTTGGCTTAATTCATACCCTTTAAGATGAAGGTCCTCGGGATACTTTTGATGAGCAATTAACACATCGCGTCCATCATCCATAATCCAAATGAAATAATGACGGCTAGAACCATCTCCATAGGTAATGGTCATTTTGCAATCAATACTCCCAGCAGATTCTTCATCTAAGAGAATGTTCATATGCTGTGCCTTTTTTATACTATTGGTGAATGCATTCATATCTTGTTCATCGATAAATGTTTTGAGCGTTTTCATTTTAATGGACGTTACTTCTATCTTTTGTACGCTAGATGAGAGCGTGGAGTGTGCAGAAGCAAAGGGGGCTCCCATCACCAAGCTAAACGCAAGTAAGAGTGAGGATAGAGCAAAGCGTATTTTTAGCATGTTTCTTTCCTCCTTTTATTTTTATACTTTTTCCTTGTGGTAAGTGTTTCATACGAAGGCCTTTTTTAGGCACAGGAATTTTTTGTACCCAATTACCTTCATCTTCACAAAATCTGCACAAAGTCTGGCTACAATAAAGAAAAGTAGAAGAGTAGGCAAAGATAAGTTGTTTTTAAGGATTAAATGATTTTTATTTTAAAATTTATTATGTGGAAAAGAGGGACTGTTATGAAAAAACAGCTATTTATTCTTGGTGCATCCGTCATTATTGGACTAAGCGGATGCGGAAACGATTCTAGTCATGAAAAGCCTTCAACTGACAAAAACGAATCCATGCACGATCACTCAGAGATGAATCACTCTAGTTCAGGAGAGGTTCCAAAAGGATTAAAGCAAGCTGAGAATCCAACATATAAAGTTGGAGATAAAGCCGTTATAAAAGCAGATCATATGAAAGGCATGAACGGGGCTGAAGCAACAATTGTTGGTGCTTACGCCACTACGGCCTATACCGTTTCGTATACGCCAAAGACTGGCGGAAAAAAAGTAAAAAATCATAAGTGGGTTATTCAAGAAGAAATAAAAGATGCGGGTAACGAACAGTTAAGGCCAGGTAGCGAAGTGACGCTTGAAGCAGATCATATGAAAGGTATGAAAGGG
This sequence comes from Priestia sp. 40, assembly GCF_049368575.1. Taxonomy (NCBI): domain Bacteria; kingdom Bacillati; phylum Bacillota; class Bacilli; order Caryophanales; family Bacillaceae; genus Priestia; species Priestia sp. 40. The sequence goes on along the minus strand of NZ_JBMPZA010000016.1, from coordinate 237,143 downwards.
GCAAAAGCAACGATTGATTCAGCCGAAAAAACAACGGTATATATGGTAGACTACACGCCGACTACAGGCGGAGAGAAAGTGAAAAATCATAAGTGGGTAACCGAAAGTGAACTTTCAACCAAATAGACTGTTAGCGAGAAAAGCCTAAGAATAGATGTATTCTTAGGCTTTTTTTGTTTGCTTCTTGTTTTATGTTTTATAATGATGAATTTCTGACATGATGTATGAAGAAAACTCATGTTTCTTTCAAAAGAAGTTGCGGTATTAAGTAGAATGCTACGGTAATAAAACGAACAAACTACTGATGAAAGGAGCTAGCTATGAGTGAACATACAGTAAGGCGAACAGGACGCACACGATGGTTCATTTCATCTTTGTTAAGCAGTATGATTATTTTAAACTATTTTGATCGTGTAGCGGTGTCAGTGGCCGCTCCTGCAATACAAGATGCATTTCACTTAACGGGAACAGAGCTCGGAATTGTCTTTTCTATTTATACGTATTCTTATACGATCATGCAAATACCTGCCGGAAGCTTACTTGATCGGTTCGGAGTAGCATGGGTGACAAGAGTCGGTATGGTGATTTGGAGTTTATTAACGATGTCGATGGCTTTTTTGCAAGGAAAACTTCTTCTCTATATTGTCCGGTTTTTAATAGGAATAATGAGTGCTTCTGCATTTCCGGCAGCATCAAAAGCTACGTCGCTATGGTTTCCTCCAAATGAAAGAAGCTTACCAAATTCTTTGTTTGATTCAGCGGCCAAATTTTCAAATGTACTTGGCGCGCCTCTTGTAGCATTTCTCATCACCAAATTTGATTGGCGCACAGCATTTTTATCCATTGGAATTATAAACGTGCTGTTTACGCTGCTGTTTTGGTTTTATTACGAAAAGCCAGAAAAGCATAGACGCATATCAGATGATGAGTTGAAGTATATTCAAGAAAATAATCTAAATGCAAACGATGAGCAAACATCAAAATTTTTACATACCTTAAAAGTATTATTTACGAATCGGAAAGTTTGGGGGCTAATGATTGGGTTTACAGGCTATGGATATACGTTTAATTTACTGTTAACGTGGCTGCCAACTTTTTTAAAAGAAAAATACGGTATGGATATCATGTCATCGGGCCTGCTTACGGCAGTACCTTGGCTAATTGCTACATTTGCTGGCATTTTAGTTGGCGGATGGCTTGTTGATTACCTTATAAAAAAAGGGTATAACAGTCAAAACGTATATCGTACGATCATTGTAGTAGGGTTATGCTTAGGGTTTGTGTTTTTAGGCTCTATTTTCACCGATAATGTCGTCGTAGCGATGATTTGTATTTCGATTGGACTGGCAGGTATATCTGCAACGGCACCAATCGGCTGGTCTATTTCCGCTGAAATTGCGCCTGCAGGATCTATTTCTCTTCTCAGTTCTATTGTTAATTTAGCTAATAATTTGTTTGGTGGAATTATAGCTACAGCTTTAACGGGATATCTTTTGGATAAAACTGGTTCTTTTAATCTAAGCTTTATTGTAGCGGGAATTGTATTGTTGCTAGGGTTAATTTTTTATATTTACGTGCTAGGAGATATTAAACAAATTAAAATTCCAAAAAACCAACATATAAAGTAAAAAGCTCGAGACAAAAGCAGTGCAGGTAAAGTCAGACACGAACTATTTATCATGAATGGATGAATAGTTCGTGTTTTTTATGATCATGGTGAATTTGTTTGTCTGAAATTTAAGATAGGTGCGTATTTTAAAATAGAATTGTTAGTATAGCATGTTCTTAAAAAGGTTAAGATGGTTTTTATGAAGACATTCTGTGTCTATTTTTGTTATGTCAGCAAAAGTAGATATGAACCGCACTATAAAAAATAGAAAGGCAGAGGAACATGGATCACAAAGAAAGTGAAAACAACACTGAGTTAAATCAAAGCCGCTCATTAAAGGAGCCTCAACGCGTAGAACTATCTAAGTATCAAATTTTAAAAGCACTAATACCTGTTATTATACTTGGGATTGTCGTTTTAGTTGCCGTATTACAAAATGATGGTCTTCTTAATTGGATCTAGGCATGCAATAAAAAGAAACTGCATATAGTGTAATTTAAATCGCTTGTACACAGTAGAGGGAAAGAGGGAGATACATGCCAAGAGTAACCGTTTTAGGACACGGAAGTTTTGAAGTGGAAAAAGGAAAAAAGCTTGTCTTGGCACTTGAAGACAATGGTATAAATATTCTTCATCGGTGCGGCGGAAAAGCCAAATGCACAACTTGCAGGGTAGAAGTGCTCGAAGGTGAATATTGTGATTTAACAAACGCAGAGAAAAATGCATACTCAGAAAGTTCGATTGAAGATCATTTGCGCTTATCTTGCCAAATTCGTGTAAATGAAGATGTCACCGTTCGACCAATACTAACGGTAGAGAGCTCGGGGCGTGAAGCAGGACCTCGGCCCGCAGAGTAGTCATGTAATTGCAAAAAGCAGCGCGTGGAATGTTCACATGCTGCTTTTTGTATTTTCACCTAAAAAAATAACAAGAACAGCTGTGGGGAGTAAACTAGCGGTTCTTGTTCAAGTAAAGTACCTACGGAATGATTCTTTTAAATTTTAGCATTCTGTAAGGCGGGCAGTAAATCACTCAAAAGAGTGATTATAAAGGTTTTTTTCGAACCGTTATCTGCAAATAGATTTAATTGGATTCTTCAATCACATCTCCACTTTTGTAAATATGATACCAGCCTATGGTACCTGATCCCCCTTGATCCATCCAGTCTTTATTTTTTGCTACGAATCTATAGTAAGCTTTATCGTTGTTATCTTTCCGTAAGCGGTCGTCTGTACTGAAAACAATGTTGTCACCGAGTTCTTTTTTACCGAATGTAATAGCCGTGCTGACAGGAAATTGCTTTCTTTCTACCTTGTTCTCATCTAAAGCTGCCCATGTTAAGGGGCCAACAATACCATCTGGAGACAAGCGGTGATCGCTTTGAAATTCTTTTACTACATTTTGCGTTTGCGTACCGAAAATTCCATCAACTGATGTGTTATACTTCACATCTTTTAAGCTTTGCTGTAAGTCTCTTACGTAGCTAGAGTGAGAACCTTTACGAAGCGTAGGTCTCGTTTCTGCTTTAGCTTCAATTTTTTTTGAGTAGGTATCTTTAGCAGCTGCTTCAGTAGTTGAAGTGCTGAATGCTACGCATGTTGTTGCAAGTGTAAGAGTAGAAAGCATGACAAGTGTTTTTTTCGTTAACATGAAATAACCTCCTTGTTTTTAGCAACTATTTGTCGCTTTTCATGAGCTTTATAACTAATTAGTAGCTATAAAGTCAACTTATTATAGCGCAGGCAGTTTTCTATTTGTTTTTATATTCCTATGATTATATAAAATAGTCACAAAAAACTAGTGAAGTAGATAAATCGCTCTATGTTTTCACTATAATTTCATTTTTATCTGGTACAGTACGGAAGGGAAAACGGTAGGTTTGAGGGTCTTTTATACCTACAGTAGTCTTGCCGTATAGCACTCACAATAAACGAATGAAGAGACTGCAAAGGGAATTTAGATCTCTTTGCAGTCTCTTCATGTTGAAAAGCTCTGCGTTCAATTGATAACCAGAAAGGAAAGTATTTATGTCTACTTTGTATTCTCAGCACATAAGGAACCTTTTTTCGAAAGTAAAGTCCAATAAATCATCACGGAAACAAATCTTTCTCTATATACTAGGAATTTGCTGTTTGTGTATAGCGCTAATGGTAACAAACCACAATTATTCTCTTTATAAAAAACCAATAGCTGAGGTAGTGAAGACGAATGTTGTAGAAAAAAACAAATCTGCTGATTTAAATCATAATAAAGATACCGTATATTCTCAGGAAATTGTTGCTAAAATAATGAACGGAAAATATAAAGGAAGGCTTATCCATTTAGAGAATACGTACTCATACTCAGGTGCTTATGATCAAAAGTATACTGTCGGAACAGATCTTTTTGTCTCCTTAGAAAAGAATTCACAGCATGCTCTAAATGGAACGATTGAAGGAGTGAAGCGGGACACGCAGGTTACCGCTGTCGCGGGCTTATTTATACTGATTTTGCTGGCGATTGGAAAAAAACAAGGTTTTTATTCAATCATTAGCTTATTTATTAATATTGTCCTTTTAATCGGGGCTCTCAATGTATATTTAGCACTAGGGAATGTGAGCTTGCTAGCTGTATGTATTGTTGCGGTCGTTCTTTTTACGGTTATTTCCTTATTATTAGTAAGCGGTAATCAAGAAAAAACGCATGTAGCAATTATTTCAACTTTAATAGGTACGTTTGTTTCTCTGTTAATTGCATACATCGTCATGCAGCTAACAGATTCTAATGGTCTTCATTATGAAGGAATGGAGTTTGTGACCATTCCTCCTCAAAAAATATTTATGAGTGAGGTACTAATAGGGTCTTTAGGAGCTGTCATGGATGTAGCGATTACGATTACTTCTTCTGTTTATGAACTATATGAAAAGAATAAAGAGATCGCGCACAAAGACTTACTGAAATCGGGCAAGGAAATTGGCGGAGACATCATGGGAGCGATGACGAATATTTTATTTTTTTCATATCTAAGCGGAACAATTCCAATGGTTCTTCTTTATTTAAAAAACGGTTCTCCTTTAGGATACACATTTTCGATGAATTTCTCGTTAGAGCTAATTCGTGCTCTTACTGGAAGCATTGGCATTGTGCTAACGATTCCAATTACACTCTATCTTTCGATTCTTTTTATTTTTAGGAAGGGGAACAGAAAGTGAACGTTTTACTGTTGCTAGCTCTTATTTTATTTATTCTGATGAGTATTGTGGGAGGGAAAAAAGGAATCCGATCGTTCCTTGCGCTGTTCTTGAATTTTGGCGTTATTTTTCTAACCATTCTTTTTATGTTGTCTATAAAAAACACGATTATTGTTACGTTAATTGCTTGTACAATCATTAGCTGCATTAATTTATTTTATATTAATAAATTCAATCATAAAACGCTTGCTGCGTTTGTTTCAACGATTATTACCTTGGCCGTTTTAGTACTCTTTATTTTTATCATTGAACATCATGCCATGATTCAAGGGTTCGGCGAAGAACAAGAAGAAGAGATTAACGCTTTTTCACTTTACGTGGGAATTGACTTTGCTAAAATAGCCATTTGTACAATTATTATGGGAGCCATAGGAGCGATTATTGATATTTCGCTATCTATTTCATCTTCTATGAATGAATTATTTGTTCATGATCCGTCCGTAACTAAAAAAAGTCTCTTTAATTCAGGACTGAAAATTGGAAGAGATATTTTAGGCACCACAACCAATACACTGTATTTTGCATTTGTAGGGGGATATTTGACTTTAATTATATGGTTTAAGAGATTGTCGTATTCGTTTGGAGATATTATCAATTCAAAAACCTTTTGTGCAGAAGTCATTTCTATCTTAAGCGGAGGTATTGGTGTAGCCATTATTATTCCAATTACTTCTTGGATTAGTGCCTCTATTTTTTTACAAAAAAGAGAAAAAGCGAACCATATGTACAAATAAAAAACAGAAAAATCATAAGAAAATGCCCATTTAACTGGTAGTCAGTAATATTTGGATGGGCATTCACATTATTTGTGGAATGTTGAAAAGAAACTTGATGGAGGCTGGAAGTTATAGTTGAACGAAGCATTATTCTCTATTTTTCTCACTGATAGATAATACGAAAAGGCCAAGAAGCAGAATTTACAGGAGAAGCAGCTTTTACAAGGACGGTCTCACCGTTAGCTGGAATTACATTTTTAAAAGCATAAATTCTACGTTCACCTCTTGGAGATCCAGGTCCTCTGGAGGTCTTTTGAGGTATAATATTTCGCTCATTGTTTGGGTCAAGTATCCAGTGTACGTACCAAATCTGCCGTAAAAATTGTCTATTTGTACTTTGCGGACGTTCATTAAATATACAGTGATTCACTTGGCCTGTCCAATATAGATATCGCCCGTTTCCTATATGCCATTCATCACCTGCCCGGTATCTGATTCCTACACATTCACCGGGATAGATAACATCAGGGATGTTATAATGATTCTCTCTTTGACAACTAGGGTCACTATATTGCGTATAAGGCGTAACTTCTACTTTTTCCAATTGATTTTTTCTAAAATACAAATATTGCTGCGTGACTTGCCCTGTCGTTCGGTTTACGGCTCGGTGGCTAAGTAGAATACCGTTATAAGTCTGTAACTTTGTGTTATCGATGCTTCTTGTAACCGTTAAGGTACCGGCATTTGAGCTTATGACGCCCCCTACTAATCTTCCATTATGAACACAGTACCCGTTTCTGCAAGAGGCACCGGCATTAGCTCGATATAGAACTCCTACGCATGTTCCACTATTAATTAAAGTCAATTATATTCACCTCGCATTCCAACTTGTTTTATAGAAATAGCTTTCGAAAGTGCTTTTCGGTTGAGACTCTTTCTATAGATCATCCGGGCCGTATCGATAGGAAGGCTGTGTTTGAATAAAGTAGCCATTTCGCACTTGAGCTATCCAGTTTTGAAATATTTCTCTCCATTCAACACGGTTAAAAAACTCATCAAGCGGCTTTGAAGAATCCCATTCAATGATAAAGAACGGAACTACTGATGGATTCCATACGCCTATACTATTGACACCTGATTCTTTGATAAGAAGTAAAGGCAGGCCTCGTTGGTAACCCATGCTTGGCTCTATTTGTAAAAACGGAGCACCTTCCCATGATGGTGGTGGAGGTGTACCGCCGGGAATATTTGTCATGGTATAATTGGCGAAGACTTGTTGCATATTTACCGCAATCAACCCATAGCTAGAGAGAATCATTCTGCGAACGCTTGTAATCGTTTTATTAGGATATTGCTCCGTATCAGGCAGCGTACGAGGGAAAAGAAGAGCACGTTCAATTTCATCAATTAAACGATTAAGAAATCTTGTTTGAGTAGTATTAAGCATAGAAGGATGGCTGAGGAATACAGGGATTTTATAAGCTCTATCGGCTGTATTTTTTAAAGGGATTTTAGGGGAAGCAGAGGGGGATACTTTATTGTCTCTAAGAGAGTAAGGCTTGTCTACATAATATTTACCATCTTGCGGATTATAATAGGAATAATGTTTTTTAATCGTAATCATCCTTTCTTATTTTTCTCTATATTTTATTCAGATAGACAAAATAAGTATGTATGTTTGTCCAAGGACATTAGTAGCATTTTTACGAGAAAACACATCTATATTATCGTATGCTAGATTTGACTTAAATTAGTAGGGAAAAATAATTTTTTTAAATCAAATCCTGAAACAACTACTAAATCACTTTTAGTTCACTAAAAAATTGTAAATCAGTTAGAAATCAATTATAGTAATGAAGCACTAATACATAAGCACATTATTATCTATCAACTGAAAGGGAGTAGGAGGTATTCAGTAATGAGAACAAAATCTATAGATAGTACTGAAAAGGCAGCCCAAATCTTAAAATTACTGGGAGATAAAACAAGGCTTTCGATGGTGAAATTAATAGAGAACAATGAATGCTGTGTGTGTGAGTTCGTAGATATCTATCAAGCTAGCCAACCTTCAATTAGTCAACATTTACGAAAATTAAGAGATGCTGAGCTTGTGAAGGAAAGAAGAAAAGGGCAATGGGTTTTTTATTCTCTTAATAAGGAAAGCCAGTACTATAAATTTGTTCTGGGTATACTTGAATCTGTACCAAGTCAGGACGAACGTTTAAAAGAGCTAGAAAAACAAGGACTGCGTATTAGTTGTTGTGAATAATTGGAGGTTTAAAAAGTGGCATCAGTTGTACTAGCATCATTGATTTTTTTAGTAACATTAATTTTTGTCATTTGGCAGCCGAAGAATTTATCAATCGGCTGGTCGGCTTGCGGGGGAGCTATTCTTGCTTTACTGGCAGGCGTTGTTGATTTTCAAGACGTGCTTGAGGTAACGAGCATTGTGTGGAATGCGACTCTTACATTTATTGCTATTATTATTATTTCTTTAATTTTAGATGAAATTGGTTTCTTTGAATGGGCAGCGCTTCATATGGCTAGAGCTGCAGGAGGGAATGGCGTGCGTATGTTTGTCTACGTATCTCTTCTTGGAGCCGTTGTAGCAGCGCTATTTGCTAATGACGGAGCAGCGTTGATTTTAACACCCATTGTTTTAGCCATGGTTCGAGCATTAAAGTTCGACGAAAAAATGGTTTTTCCGTTTATTATCGCAAGTGGATTTATTGCGGATACAACTTCGCTGCCGCTTGTTGTTAGTAACTTAGTGAATATCGTATCGGCCGACTTCTTTGGTATTAGCTTTTCTGAATTTGCATCCCGCATGATTGTTCCAGATTTGGTTTCTCTGTTTGCGAGTATTATGGTCTTGTATGTGTATTTCCGCAAAAGAATCCCTAAGAAATACAATGTAGCAAATTTGCAGAAGCCAGTGGATGCCATCAAAGATGAAAAGATGTTCCGGCTATCTGGAATTGTCTTAGTTTTGTTAGTACTAGGCTATTTAATTGGAGAATTCTTTAGCGTCCCTGTTTCGATCATCGCAGGTATTATCGCTATCCTGTTTTTGATGATGGCAAAAAAAAGCCGAGCGGTTCATACAAAAAAAGTGCTAAAGGGAGCTCCATGGGCGATTGTCTTTTTCTCTATCGGCATGTATGTCGTTGTATACGGCTTGCGTAATGCTGGTTTAACAGAAATTCTGGCTGACGTGATCCAAGCAACAGCCAGCCATGGACTGTTTGCAGCAACAATTGGTATGGGATTCACTGCGGCTATTCTTTCATCGATTATGAACAATATGCCAACCGTTATGATTGATGCACTGGCAATCGATGCAACACACGCAGCCGGAACGATCAAGGAAGCGCTCATTTATGCAAATGTTATTGGATCAGATTTAGGCCCGAAGATTACCCCAATAGGCTCTTTAGCGACGCTTTTATGGCTTCATGTTCTGTCAACAAAAGGCGTGAAAATTTCTTGGGGAACGTATCTTAAAACGGGTATTATTTTAACGATTCCGACCTTGTTTATTACGCTTGTTGGTTTGTATATTTGGTTGGTGATTATTTCATAACGCGTGCTAAAGGAGATTTGTTTTAGTCGATATGATAATGGCTGTTGCCAGAAAAATTCAGGTGTGTATCGAAGCTGTAGAAAATGATCTACAGCTTTTTTTTGAAAAGGTATAACGGACAGCGACACGTTTTTAAAATGAGATACGTATTTCTCATCTAAGCTACTTTTCTCCTCATTCATACTCCAACAGCTCTTTCTATGATAAAATAAAAAAACTGACTAAGTTTCACATGGAAATTTGAAATGTAAGGTGATTAAATACATGAAGTTAATTATTGCAGAAAAGCCGGATCAAGGATCGACGCTCGCTTCACAGTTTAAGCCGAAGCGTCACGACGGCTATTTAGAGATTCCACCGAATGAAGTGTTTACAGACGGAGCATATGTAACGTGGGCAGTAGGGCATTTATGTCAGCTTGTAAGTCCGGAAGATTATAAGCCGGAGTGGAAAAAGTGGTCAATTGACACGCTGCCGATGATTCCAGACCGTTTTCAATATGAAGTGACGCGCTCAAAAGCGAAGCAGTTTCAAGTGGTAAAAAAGCTGCTTAAAAAGCCGACGGTCACAGAAATTATACATGCGGGAGATGCGGGGCGGGAAGGAGAATTAATCGTCCGTAATATCATCCAGCTCTCAGGTGTGCATAAGCCGATGAAACGGTTGTGGATTTCTTCTTTAACACCAAAAGCCATTTATGATGGATTTCAACAGTTAAAAGACGAAAGCGACACGCGCAACCTTTATTATGAAGCATATACAAGAGCATGTGCGGATTGGGTCGTTGGGATGAATGCTTCACGCGTGTATAGCATCTTGTTAAAAAAGCATGGCATGTCAGATGTTTTTTCAGCAGGACGCGTGCAGACACCAACGCTTGCTTTGATCGTAAAGCGTGAAAAAGAAATTGATAACTTTAAATCAGAGCCTTTTTGGGAAGTCCTTGCTAAGTTTGATATTGAAGGAAAGAAGTATGAAGGCAAATGGCATCAAGACGGAGAGTCGCGTCTTAAAGAAAAAGAAATGGCGTATAAAATTGCTCAATTTTGCGAAGGAAAAGACGCGGAAGTTCATGAACTCGTAACGGAGCGAAAAGAGTTCCAGCCGCCTTTGTTATTTAACCTATCATCACTTCAAGCAACCGCGAATAAAGCGTTTAAGTTTTCTCCTAAAAAGACGCTTGATGTGCTGCAAGGGCTGTACCAGAAGGGAATTGTTTCTTATCCGAGATCAGACTCAAACTACGTAACAGAAGGTGAAGCAGAAACGTTTCCTGAGATTTTAGAAAAGCTGAGTGCTTTTTCTGAATACGAACATTTATTTCCGCTTCCTTACTCTTCAATTCTAGGAAATAAACGCTATGTAAATGCAAAAAAAGTAAGCGATCACTATGCGATTATTCCGACGGAACAAGTGAAGGACCCTAGTAAACTGTCAGGAGATGAACAGAAAATTTACGACTTAGTCGTAAGACGGCTAATTGCCGCACACTACGAAAAAGCGATTTTCGACTACACAACGATTACGACACTTGTGGAAAAGCGAGCAGCTTTTATTTCAAAAGGAAAGCAGCAAATTCAAGAAGGCTGGCGCAAAGTAATTTTTCAAAATGAGAAAGATGACGACGTTATTCTTCCTAATGTTCAAGAAGGCGAAGAAGGAAAAGTTATTAAAGTAGACGTAAAAGAAGGTAAAACACAGCCTCCAAAACGCTACACCGAAGGTCAGTTGATTACACTGATGAAGACAGCTGGTAAGCATTTAGATAATGATGAGCTGGAGAAAATTTTAGCAAAATCAGAAGGGTTAGGGACGGAAGCTACGCGCGCTGGAATCATTACAATGCTTAAAGACCGTAAATATATTGATGTGAAAAAAAACCAAGTATTTGCGACTGATAAAGGAAAGGTATTGATTGACGCGATTGGCGATAAAATTTTAGCTTCTCCAGAAATGACGGCTAAGTGGGAGCAGCGTTTAGCTGAAATTGGAGAAGGAGCAGCATCAGCTGCTGCCTTTATGGAACAAACAAAGAAGCTGTCAGCTAAAATTATCGAAGACGCTGTCGAAGCAGAAAGCAAGTGGAACTTCAGTGGATATGACACTGAATCCATTCAGCGAAAAGGCAAGGGCAAAGGTAAAAGCTTTTCTTCTAAATCGTTTGGTTCATGTAAGCTTTGCGACGGAAAAGTAGTCGATAAAGGTTCATTTTACGGATGCTCAAACTATGCAAAAACAAAATGTACATTTACCGTATCGAAAAAGATTTTAGGTAAAACAGTCACGCAGGCTAATTTAAAAAAACTGTTAAGCGAAGGGCAGACAGACTTGATTGAAGGCTTTAAAAAAGGCGATAAGACCTTTAATGCCAAGTTAGAATGGAAAGAAAACAAAGTGCAGTTTTTATTTGAAAAGTAGAGGGATAAAAAGCGTTTGCTAAAGAGCAAGCGCTTTTTGCATGTGAAGAAACAGGATTTCTCCAGCTTTTCTAGAATTTCTTACATAGCTTATTTATGTAAAGGATGAGATTGATGAAACGAACGAGTAAAGGGATGATTCCGTTTTGGGATTATATTGGCATTGAAGAAACGCTGCTTGAAAAAGGATATGCGGAGTTAAAAATCACGATTCAGCCGCAGCTTCTGCAGGGAAGAGGAACGGTTCATGGAGGCGTTATTGCCACGCTTATCGACGCGGCGGTTGGTTCAGCTGTGCGGTCTTCTCTTTCTGAGGAGGAAAGTGCCAGTACAGTTGAGTTAAAAGTAAACTACACAAGACCAGGAATAGGCGATTATTTAGTTGCAAAGTCTACACTGTCTCACCGCGGCAAAACGCTCGCTGTTGGAGAAGTGAAAATTGAAGACAGCAGCGGCAAGCTTGTTGCGCTTGGCAGTGCAACATACATGGTTTTCTCAGCAGAAAAAGCTTAGAGTTCTAAGCTTTTTCTGCTGAATGCAGCTGCTGACTAATACATGCAATAATCGTTTTATAGTAATCTTCGGGATGGGGAGCGAATTCACTTTTATGTGCTGTACGGTGAATTGGCTCTTTTTTATTTGTTATCCCTTCAATGATCAGTTCTGTTTGATTTCCAAGCCACAGTTCGCAAAAGTGAGAAAACGGCGCTTTTACAAGTCCTGATACTTCTTCTTGCTGCAAAATAAAAGCACTAAGAGGGTGAGAGCTGTAGTATAAAAATACGTGTGCGAATTCTTTATCAATATAGTGTGGCTGAGATACTTCGTATTTAAAGACATCTAAAGGAAGCAATTCATCAAATGAAATGTTGACGCCGAGCTCTTCGTGAATTTCTCTTACTCCGTCCTCAGCGGTTTCTGTATGAAGCAAATGTCCGGCAGCTGTGATATCCAGCGCACCGGGGTAATCTTGTTTTTGCTCGCTGCGAATTTGGAAATAAATATAGTCTATATCATTTTCGCGGCTGACAAACCAGCAGTGAAACGCTTCGTGCCAATAGCCTTTTTCGTGAACTTCTTTGCGAGACGCTTTTCCTATGCGCTCCTGTTGGTTGTTAAATATGGTTAACACTTCATCGTTCATCATAAGTCCCCCAATTTGTTTCCTACTTCTTTCTACTCTAACCTGCCGTGAAAGGTATGTAAATAATGGAAGATGAAAATCTGCTTTGATACATACAAATATGCACAAAATAAAAGATACATCAATTTTAGTAAAGAAGGTGCATGCGTTGAATCATTGGATGGAAGTAGTACTTCGTTCAGTGCTGATTTTACTTGGCTTGTTTTTTATTACAAAGCTGTTAGGGAAAAAACAGTTATCCAAACTTTCTTTTTTTGAATATATCGTTGGCATTACAATTGGAGATATTGCAGGAACAATTTCAATGGATGTAGATTTACAGGCAAGTCACGGGGTAGTAGCAATTTTGGTTTGGGCATCATTTCTTATTGTTGTGTCAAACGTATCGTTAAAAAGTATAAGCTTTCGAAAAGCGGTGGAAGGGACGACAACGATCCTCATTAAAGAAGGAAAAATCCTTGAGGAAAATGTGAAAAAAGAAAAATATACAGTAGATGAGCTCATGGAGCAGCTTCGCAAAAAAGACATCTTTTATGTGGAAGACGTCGCTTTTGCTATGCTGGAAACAAACGGCGAATTAAGCGTGCTGTTAAAAAAAGAAAAGCAGAACGTTAAGCGGGAAGATTTATCGTTGAAAGGAGAACATACAAAATTACCTCAAACAATTATTATGGACGGAAATATAATGAAAGAAGCCGTTCATGAGCTAGGGTATAGCGTAGCGTGGGTTAAAGAACAGCTTGAAAAGAAAGGTGCCGCAGTCGATAAGGTATTTTTAGGGCAAGCGGACTCAGCTGGTCATCTGTATCTTGATTATTATGAAGACTGAGGCTAGGACAAACGTATTTTAGCCCAAGTGAAAAACGAACCACTAATCAACATGTTTGATTAGTGGTTCATTTTTTTGTGATGGTAAATATAGTTTTATCCGTTTCGTTCCTTTTAGCAGTTGATTGAGGGCAAGGTGAAGACTCCTGCGAGAAAAGCGGATTAGGTGAGACCCCGCAGGAGCGCAAGCGACGAGGAGGTTCAGCGGCCGCCCGCGGAAAGCGAAGCCTTGTACGGAAATCAACTGCGGTGTCACAAGCAGTCCAGCTCATGTATCTCATTTGTTCGTCTTTAGGCTGGATTCACTTCGTTATATCTCAACCTCAGCGAGGATCTACTTCTTCCCCGGATTTTATGTCGATTACTTTAAGGTTATTTTGAGGTGCTTTAATATCTTTACTTGCAGGCGCTGCTTTTTTATTTTCTACCCAGTCTACTAACAAATCAAAAGATTGATGAGCATATGGAAGCAGGGGCTGAAGCTCTTGATTTGGGTCGGTTTGTTTATTCCATACTAAGCTGTCAACGTGATTTCCGTTTTTCACAGTATAAAGGCGATGAAGATTTGCCTTGCCAGCTTTTTTAACGAGTTTTTCATAGCCGTCGGCGTGAATAGACGGGAAGATAAGTGAGTCGAGAGAGCCGGTCATACTAATAAGAGGCACATCAATATCACCTGTATTTTCTACTTTCGCTACATTTTCTTTTACGCTTTTTGGACGGGTTTGATAGCGATAATTTGCAAAGATGTAGTCCCATGAACGGTCTCGTAGGCCTGATGAAGTAAAGTTTAAATAGTTGTGCCAGTTTGTTCTTCCTGGAGCTGTCGGATCAAAATGGTCACGGTAAATGTTTAAAGTGACCGCCCAGTACACTTGATCATGATAACTCCACAATTTTTCTGATCCTTTCGGAAGGCCGGCTTTATACATTTGTTTCATAGCTTTTTTCTGCTCTTTTCCCGTTCCGTACAGCGCTTCTTCTGCGTTGTTTACAACAGGTGTTAGTGAGCTGATTAAATTTGGCGCTTTTGCACTCCACAATACGCCTTCCCAATCAACACCTCCATCAAATAAACGAGGCTCTTTGGTTTGTTTTGGATCGTCGTGTTCAAGTGCATATCTGACAACGTATCCGCCGTTTGAAATCCCAATTGCATACGTGGGTACTTTATGATCGTTGCGAATCAAATCGCTTGCAGGGTTTTTTCGATTAGACGGACTGATTAGTTTGTCTGAGTAATGAGTAGTCAGATATTGCTGTGCTGCTTTTGTCATTTGACGATAGCGCATATTCCATTCTGCTACGCTGTCGTCATCGCTAGCAAGCGCATTTTTTACTTTAGCAAAAGGATCGTTAGGGTCACTTTCCCCTTGCGTTCCTTTATCAATCGCGGCAAACGCATAGCCTTTTTTAAGAACGTAATCGCTGAACAATAAATCGGTGGACGTTTCGTTGCGCGTAGCAGGAATGCCGGCTACCACAAGTTTTCCATTCCAGTTATCAGGAACACGGATGACGAACTGAGCGTCTTCAAAAATTCCATTTACTTGCGTTCCTTTAACCGCAGCGGGCTGATTGATTCGATACCAGCCTGATTCACTTTCAGCTTTTCCCCAGTTATAAGGAGTAAGCCCGATGTTTCCATAGAGCGTAGCCTGCTGATATTGAGCCGGGTTTTTAGTCGTCAGCCAATTCCCGTTCGCTCCGTCAAAATAGGTTTCTGCTGACTGATCAGCATTTGGAATGACATCTGTTTTGTTAGCAGCTTCAGCAAGAGATCCTGAAGCTGAAAAACAAAGAGCAGCAGAAAAAGTAAGCGCTATCATTTTTCGTTTCACGTTTCTTCCTCCTCATGAAAATACTCATACCTTTTAAGTAAATTCCATAAAAAAGAAAAATGTCCTGTTTTAAAATCAATTTAGAAGAAAATTTTTGCGCTTGTTTCTAAGCTGTTGTTGCCCGAAAAGCAGGTAAACTGCATCCAATTCTCTAGTTTCTTTTTAAGCTGCTTATATTATAATGAAACAAGGATTAAAAAAGACAGGGTAAAACAATCGATTAAATAAGTATAAAAGAGGTTAAGGGAGTAGGTCTATGAGCAGCTTTAACAGTCAGTTTTTGTATTCCATTACAATTATTCTATTAGGATACATACTAAAACGAACAAACCTCCTTCAGCAAAAAGACGGGGAAGCTTTAGCAAGAATTATTTTTAATATTACAATGCCTTGCTTGATTATTGTTACATTCAGCAGTATTAAAATTGATGGATCGCTTATTTTACTATTAGTTATTGGGATTGTCTATGGCTTGCTGTTAGCTGCTGTCGGAATTTTTGTTTTTCGAAAAGATGAGCGAAAAGTGAAAGGCATGCTGACGATGATGATTCCAGGGTTTAATATTGGAATGTTTGCTTATCCATTAGTAGAAGGCATTTGGGGAAAAGAAGGGCTTAAATACTTCGGTATGTTTGATGTCGGGAATGCCTTTGTTATTTTTGTTTTATGCTATGTAATTGGCAGCTACTACTCTGGGGATGATATTGACATTGAATTTAAAAAGATTTTATATAAAGTATTAAAATCAATGCCGCTTCTTACCTATGTAATCATTTGTCTTCTTGCGATTATAGGCATTCATTTACCATCATACGTATTAGACGTTTCAGGCATTATCTCCAAAGCGAATATGCCGCTTTCTCTTTTGCTTTTAGGCGTATATTTAAATTTTTCGTTCCAAAAAAGCTACTTGAAAAAAATTATCATGTTTTTAAGCATTCGCTACGTGATTGGACTTGGCGTAGGAATTGCGCTGTTTTTCTTGCTACCATTTGAAGATATGTTCCGGTATACAATCTTGGTTTGCTTCATTCTACCCGTAGCGGGATCCGTTTTACCTTACGCAGTAGAATTCAAATACGATCAAAAATTTGTCGGCACCGTTTCAAATATGACGATTCTGCTGAGCTTTTTGCTACTGTGGGGAATGACAAATATTTTAATGTGAATAACAAAGGACGCTCGCATTTGTGAGCGTCCTTTTTGATGAAAAAAGGATATTCCCAAATAAACGGAGGTAAGCTAGGAGAAGAGAAAATCTATCATACATACAACCTGACGGGAGGAAAAAACGTGGAGTCCTTAACTTTTGTTTTATTTGGCGCAACGGGTGATTTGGCAAAAAGAAAAATCTTTCCTGCTCTTTATAATTTATTTACAGACAAAAAGCTCCCTGATGCTATTTCTATTATTGGATCAGGGTACGAGCAGCTATCTCATGAGGATTTTAAAGAGCGTGTAAAGCAATCTATAAACGATTTTTCGAGACGGAAAATGGAAAGTAACGAGGAAGATTTTTTGTCGCTGTTTCATTATCAAGCAGTAGACGCAAGCAAAACAGAAGATTACAAAAAGCTATTAAAGGTTGTGGATGAGCAAGAAACAAATCAAGGAAGTGAAGGGAATCGCTTATTTTATTTGTCTGTAGCACCAGAATACTTTGATGTAATTGCTCTGCATATAAAAAAAAGCGGCTTGGATCAAACCGGCGGCTGGAAGCGTCTTATGATTGAAAAGCCGTTTGGACATGATCTTGCTTCAGCAAGAGAGCTTAATGAAAAGCTAAGCAGTACGTTTAAAGAAGAAGAAATTTATCGAATTGATCATTATTTAGGTAAACCGATGGTGCAAAATTTAGAAGCGCTTGAATTTACGAACCCCGTACTGCAATCCCTGTGGAATAACAAACACATTGCAAATGTCCAGATTACGGCAAGTGAAACAGTCGGTGTTGAAAATCGTGCCGGGTATTATGATCATACGGGGGCCATACGCGACATGATTCAAAATCATATGCTACAGGTTCTCATGATGACAGCCATGCATCTTCCAAAAAGAATTTGCTCAGAAAACATTTTAGAAGAAAAGCAAAAAGTAATGGAGTCACTGAGGAAAATTCCAGCGGAAGAAGTAGCTCGCGATGTTGTACGAGGACAATACGGAAGCGGAGAAATTGATCACAAATCTGTTAAAGGATACAAAGAAGAGCCCGGCGTAGAAGCAAACTCTAAAAATGACACGTTCGTAGCAGCGCGTTTGTGGATTGATAATCCATTTTGGAAAGGAGTTCCTTTTTACATTCGAACGGGTAAACGAATGAAAGAAAAATCAACTCGTATCGTCGTAGAATTTAAAGATTCTTTAAAAGGTCTGTATGAAACTCCTTATGATCAAGTAGCACCAAACTTATTTATTATTGAAATTAGCCCAAGCGAAAACGTCGCTTTGCAGCTTAACAGCAAAAACCCATTAAAAAATGGTGTTATTGAGCCGGTTCGTATTACGTTTTCAAGAGAAGAAGAAAGTGTGCCGGAAGCATATGAACGAATCATTTATGATGCATTAATCAGCGACTCTACATTTTTCGCTCATTGGAAAGAAGTAGAGCTATCTTGGCAGTGGGTGCAGCCTGTATTAGATGCATTTGAAGCTGATATGCTGCCGCTTTACGAATATCCATCCGGTTCACAAGGCCCTGTAGAAGCGCGGAAATTAGTTGCACAAGAAGGCTTTAAATGGTGGCTCGATGACGATGAGCATGGGGAAGCGCCTGGAGTGTTTTTGCCGATTTGAAAAAGACATCTCTTTGAGGGATGTCTTTTTTATAGCTTATATATTCTGAATTTTCTTGAGATGATTATTTTCCCTGCGTATAATCAAAAGAGTATAATGCATGAGGTATTGTGTATAGATCTATATAAAAAGACGCAGGGGGACTTTTGATGAAAACGTTAAAAATAGCGAATATACCAGGAGATGGAGTAGGGAAAGAAGTTGTTCCAGCGGCGGTTAGAGTTCTTCATACGATTGCAGATATTCACGGGGGATTAAAATTTGAATTTACAGAATTTCCTTGGAGCTGTGATTATTATTTGAAGTATGGACAAATGATGCCTGAAGATGGGCTAAAGCAGCTTCAAGACTTTGACGGGATTTTTTTAGGAGCCGTAGGAAATTTAAATCTTGTGCCAGACCACGTGTCGCTATGGGGTTTGCTCATTAAGATTCGTCGAGAATTTCAGCAGGTAATTAATATTCGTCCGGCCAAGAGGCTAAAAGGCATCGCATCTCCACTAACGAACCCAAAAGACTTTGATTTAATCGTTGTTCGTGAAAATAGTGAAGGGGAATACAGTGAAGTAGGAGGCCGGATTTATCAAGGAGAAGATCAAATTTCGATTCAAAATGCGGTTTTTTCTCGAAAAGGAACAGCACGAGCGATGCGCTATGCATTTGAATTAGCTTCTAAAAGAAAAGCAAGGGTTACAAGCGCAACGAAGTCAAATGGAATTGTTCATTCCATGCCGTTTTGGGACGAAGTGTTTCAAGATGTTGCAAAGAGTTATCCTCATATTGAAACAGACTCACAGCACATCGATGCGCTGGCGGCTTTTTTCGTCACAAATCCAAGTCGTTTTGATGTCATTGTGGCAAGCAATTTATTTGGAGATATTTTAACAGATATCGGAGCTGCTATTATGGGGAGTATTGGCGTTGCTCCTGCTGCAAATATTAATGTGAACGGAAAATATCCTTCGATGTTTGAACCGGTGCACGGGTCTGCACCTGATATTGTCGGAAAAGGAATTGCAAACCCAATCGGACAGATTTGGACGGCAAAAATGATGTTGGATCATTTTGGTGAACAGGAATTAGGCAGTCATTTGTTAGAGGTTATTGAACAAGTGACGAAATCAGGCATCATTACACCAGATGTTGGAGGCAGCGCAACTACTAGTGAAGTAACGGATCAAATTATTTCTCATTTAAAGAAGTGAAGGTTCTAAAAGAGGCTAGGACAAAAGAATATTAAACGAAGTGAAAAACGAACTATGAATCAAAGTGTGCGATTCATGGTTTGTTTTTTTGTGGTAAACGCAGGTTTCATGTGCGTAGGTCTTTCTAGCAGTTGATTGGAGGAAAGGAGAAGATTCATGCGTGAAAAGCGAAGCCTTGCACGGAAATCAAAATCGATAAATACATGTTGACACTTACATATATGAACCCTATAATAGTTTGAGTTGAGATAATTCGTATACATATTATTTCTAGACTATGATTTAGTTTGTTTTAATAAATTGATACGAATAAACAAATAAAAGGAGGAAAATAATGCAGAAATCGAAATTATGGACAAAAGATTTTTTAGCGGTCTCATTGACTAGCTTTTTTGTTTTTGTCATTTTTTATATGTTAACTGTCACATTGCCGCTGTTTGCAACGGATGAACTTCATGCAAGTAAGCAAAGCCTAGGGCTAATTGTGACAATCTTTTTAGTGTCCGGTATTGTGTTCAGACCGCTAGCCGGTAAGTGGATGACAACATTAGGACAAAAGAAAGTCCTATTGATAGGTGTCTTTATCTTTTTAATTGGTTCTATTTTATATATGAATATTCACTCATTATCTGCGCTGCTGCTGCTGCGTGTGCTTCATGGTATTGGTTTTGGAATGAGCACAACTGCTACAGGAGCAATTGTTGCAAATGTAATCCCAGAGCGTAGAAAAGGAGAAGGGATGGGGTACTATGCGACGTTTATGAATTTAGCAATGGTAGTAGGTCCGTTTGTAGGCTTAACGTTAACAAATACTTTGGGTCATACAGCGGTTTTTACCGTTGCGGTTGTATCTTCTGTTTTAGCAGTATTATGCAGTCTAGTACTTTGTGTACCTGAGGTGCAAGCTTCTTCTGCAACAAATGAAATACAGCCAGCTAAAGGTCTTGCGGCGTTTTTTGAATACCGTTCGCTGCCTATTTCTGTTGCTGGCCTTGTGGTAGCTTTTTCATATGCAAGTGTTATTTCGTTTGTGTCTATTTATGCAAAAGAAATGGGCTTTACGCAAGCTTCAAGCTTTTTCTTTGTTGTATACGCGGTGTGCTTATTAGCTTCTAGACCTTTTACTGGAAAATGGTTTGATCAATACGGAGAAAACAGCGTGGTATATCCGTCCATTTTATCTTTAGCTATCGGTATCTTTTTGCTTAGCCAAGCGACAACAAGCTGGGTATTTTTATTAGCTGGAGCATTGATTGGATTAGGCTTTGGAACGATTACATCAAGTTTTCAATCCATTGCTGTAAAAAAAGCTTCTCCTCATCGCCGAGGTGTCGCCACAGCTACGTTTTTTGTGTTTTTTGACTCTGGAATGGGCTTAGGGTCCTTTTTATTAGGCATTTTATCCACAGTAGCCGGGTATAAAGGAATGTATGTATTCTGTTCCATTGTTGCTCTTTTAGCTATAGCAGTATACCTTGTATTGCACGGCCGAAAAAACCAGAAACAGCGCATTATTTCTCAAAATGAATCATTAGGAAAATAACATAAATAAAAAAAGGCGTGCTCAAGGGGAGCATGCCTTTTTTATTTATGGAGCTCTAAAGAAAACGGCTGTGAGCATATCGACATAGAAGCCCTCCTGATTTCTTTAGAGATTTCTTTTATTCCACTTCTTCTTTTGTAATCCACTCACTGGACCATGTCTGAATTTCCTGAATTACCGGCGCCAGTGCTAATCCTTTGTCGGATAGCGAATACTCAATTCGAACAGGAGTTTCCGGAATAACCGTACGAATGACGATTCCTTCATGCTCCAATTCTTTTAAGCGCTCGGATAAGAGCCTTCCGCTTACGGGAAGTGCTTCTTGCATTTGAGAAAACCGCTGTGAGCCCGAAAGCAGCTGAAAAATGATCAAACTCGTCCAACGTTTCGTTAGTATAGTAACAGCCTTTTCAAAACGTGGGCAGAGTGCTAAACCGTCCATGTTATTACCTCCATTCTCTTCCTATATTATAAAACAAAGTCAGTATTTTATCTAGTGTTATGTAATTTAATTACTTAAAGCATATAAATTACTTTACGTTTTTATATTTTAATTATATAATTTATATAATTAAGGAAGTTAATTACTAAAAGTAACAAATAGAGCATAAAAGCTTTACAAGATAAATGTATCGTCATATAATACTTTAAGCAAGTAAAGTTACTTACTTTTAGTAAGCTGATACATCAATTAAAAAAGATAAATGTAGTGAAGTGCTAGAAAAAATATTTGTTCATGTGAGAGATTGAACACAATGTGAAAATAGTAGATAAGTGAAAGACACATAAGAGGAGGAAATGACTGTGATTAACGAAAAAGTTGTTTCAATTTTAAAAGATAAAATTAACGTAGTAAAAAATGATGATCATTTTATTTATATAGTAGGACCTATCACGCTTCCGGTAAATCTTGATGGAGAGACACAAGTATTTAGTTGGTATTCATGGTTGCGTTCTGATAATGTAAAAGAAGGATCTTTAAGCACGGAAGAGCTTATTGAAAAAATGCAAGGAGCTAATTTAGCTGACATGCAGCAATCGAGTGTTCTTGTGTACGGAGATTTTCAAGAATCGCATGAGGCACTCATTCGTATGCACAGTATCTGCCATACGGGAGATATATTCGGAAGCAAACGCTGCGACTGCGGTTTTCAATTAAAACAATCGATGAAAATGATCGTCGAAAATGGAAGCGGAGCGCTATTTTATTTAGCAAATCATGAAGGACGTGGCATTGGCCTATTCAGCAAAGCAATGGCATACGTTCTTCAAGAAAACGGATTTGATACGGTAGAGGCGAATGAAGGGTTAGGATTTGAAGATGATACTCGCAGCTATAGTGATGCCATCAGCGTGTTAAAAGTGCTGCGTCAAAAACCTGTTACGTTGATTACGAATAATCCGAAAAAGCTAATCGCGCTTGAGAAAAACGGCGCACTTTTATCAGGGCGCGTTCCACTTTGGGGAGATGTATCTCAGTTTAATGAAAAGTATTTAGATACTAAAGTTAAACGTTCAGGACACTTAAAAGAGGAGGTTCTTCTTTGATCAATCACGAATTTTATATGAATATAGCTTTACAAAACGCAAAAGCAACAAAAGGACAAACAGAGCCAAATCCGCTTGTAGGATCGGTCATTGTAAACGATAATCGAATCGTTGGAATTGGTACGCATTTAAAAGCGGGAGAGCCGCACGCTGAAATTCATGCGCTGCGAATGGCTGGTGAGCAAGCAAAAGGAGCGACTGCTTACGTAACGCTAGAGCCTTGTTCACACCATGGACGCACAGGTCCTTGTGCTGAAGCGCTGGTTGAAGCCGGTGTAAAAAAAGTGGTCATAGCAACTTTAGACCCAAATCCTTTAGTAGCAGGTAATGGAGTTAACATTTTAGAAAACGCAGGCATTGAGGTCATAACAGGTGTATGTGAAGAAGAGTCACGTCAAATGAATGAGGTCTTCAATAAGTATATTGTAACGAAGAAGCCGTTTGTTTCGTTAAAATCAGCGATTACGTTAGACGGTAAAATAGCAACTGCTTCTTCCCACAGCAAGTGGATTACGTCTGAGGAAGCTCGCTTGGATGTACATCAGCTGCGTCATGAAACAGCGGGTATCTTAGTAGGGGTGAACACGGTTATTAAGGACAACCCTGAGCTGACAACTCGTATTGAAGGTGGCCGAAGTCCAGTTCGCATTGTAATGGATTCGAAGCTGCGCATGCCGCTTGATTCGAAGCTAGCAACGGATTCTTTAGCCCCTACGTGGGTATTTACAAGTCAGAGCCATTCAAAAGAAAAAAAAGAACAGCTCGAAAAGCAAGGCGTCGAAGTATTTGTCACAAGCGGTGAGGACAAAGTAAATCTTGAAGATATGCTTTCTATACTAGGTGAGAAATTTGTGTCGTCTCTTTTAATTGAAGGAGGGGGCGAAGTGAATGCCGCATTCCTAGAAAACCGTTTAATTGATAAACTGGTGCTGTATATGGCACCAAAGCTTTCAGGAGGAAAAGAAGCTCCTACTTTCCTAGAAGGAAAAGGCGTAGAAAAGATGTGGGATGCAGTGGAAGTGGAGCGTCTTTCTATCACTTCAATCGGCAAAGACTTTAAATTTGTTGGATATCCTGTTTATAAATAAAAAATGTAAATGAGGCTGGAACAAAAATATGTTAGCTGAAGGAAGATCCGAACGATTTATCGTTCGGATTTTTTGCTGTTATGGTGAACATAGCTTTCATGTATGCAGGTGCTTTTAGCAGTTGATTGGAGGACAAGGCAAAGACTCCTGCGGGAAGCGAAGTCTTGCACGGAAATCAACGGAGGTGTAGCAAGTAGTCCAGATCATTTATCCCATTTGTTCGGCTTTAGATTGGATTGATGTAGCTATATTTCAATCTCATTTTTTTGTGGGATTTTTTAGAGAAGAGAAATAATACACTATTTTACTATTATAGATTAATTTGCTATTATAGGGAATGGTCGATTTCGAAACAGTGTATAAAATTTTAACGTGTTTACAGTTGACTATCTAAATAAAAGCACTATATGTTTATAGAGAGAATATATTATGTGAAAGTAAGGGTGAGAAAAGAGATGAGAGAGTATAGAATTGGGAGTGTTATGAGAGACCTTCGCAAAATGGCAGGGTTGACACAACAAGAATTATCAAGAGACATTTGTACACAAGCGCAAATAAGCAAAATTGAAAACGGTGAAGAATATCCATCAAGCATTACCCTCTATAAAATTTCTAAGCGCCTTGGCGTAGATGTTAACTACTTTTTTGATAGTGTAGAATCACCTCGACTTGATTACGTAGATGCGGTTCAATCGTTAATTCGTCAATATATTCGTCAGAGAGATTATGATGCTATTCATAATATCATTGTAAAAGAAAAAGAAAGTCCCCTGTTTCAAAATCCGCTGAACAAGCAATTTTTAATGTGGCACGAAGGTATTTGCGTGTATTACATTCATCACAACAAAGAAGATGCGCTGTCTAAAATGTACCAAGCGATCGAGCTTACTAAGCAATCGGCAACGTTTTATAAAGAAAGAGAAATTGAAATTTTAAATAGCATTGGGATTATTCTTTATGAAGAGAAAGAGTATGAACAGGCTCTAGATACATATCAAACAGCACTCAAAAGCTTAAATGAGCTGCCCCAAACAAAAGACGAAAATATAAAAATTAGAATTTTAAATGCACTTGCCAAAACGCTTGGAGATATGAGTAACTATGATGAATCATTAATATATAGCAATCGAGGAATCGATTTGTGCATTAGTAATGAATCAATGTATTTATTTGGAGAACTTCATTACCAAGCAGGAGAGAGCTTAATTAAATTAGGTAAAATTGAACAAGGTAAAGAATATATGGAAAAGTCTATGACCATTTTCACCTTGCAGCGAAACGAGCGATTCGTCAAGCTAGTAGAAAAAGAACTTGAAGCTCTATTTGTTTAAAATATTCCTATCATTATAATTTTTGAGAAATTTCTATCAAAATGGAGGAAATCCATGGTTTTAAGGGGATAAATGCTGATAGAAAGGAATTCATCTACTTTTATCCTGTGATACACTAGAGTCAAATCAAAGAAAGAGGAGGAAATAATTATGAAAAAAGTATTAGTCGGTATGGCATTAGCGTTTACATTAGTAGCAGGTGTTGCTTCAGTTGGAACAAGCGTAGCAACAGGAGATTTTTCAACATTAGGTCTTCCAAGCCAACATTAATAAAAAAAGCCGTGCTAAAAAGCACGGCTTTTTTTATTGTGTTTTACTTGACTGATCTTTGTTGCGTTTGTTTCCTTTTGAATTATCCCCGCTTGAAATTTCTTCACCCATTTCTACAAGGTGGTGCTGCGTTTTTGGATTACTTTGATTAGCGCTTCCTTTGTTATTCTTTTTAGTCATATCCATTCTCCTTTAAAACGATGGCAATGCATCGAGATTATTTGTTTTGTTATGATCAGGAATGCTGCGAATATACGTACCCCCGTCTTTCCCTACAAAGGTACTAACATGCTCAACGTCCCCTACTTCTACTTTCTTTAAGGCTTCTTCATAGGTTAAAACGTCTCCTGAAGCTGTTTGGAATTCTAAGAGGTCACCGTCTGCATTTTTACGTACTGCAACGAAACGTTCTTTCATACAAATAAACACCTTCCTTTACATCTATATGGTTGCTGAAATAGTCGTTTTTATTCATTGCAAAAAGTGATAAGGTAAAGAAAAGAGTGCAAAGGGGATAAAAAATGACAACATTTAATTGGCATGATCAAGCTCAAGACGAGTGGAACCAAAAAGTATCATTTTGGAATAGCCGAAGTGAAGAGATGTGGAAAAACGGAAGTCGGAAAACAGTGATTCCATTTATTCAAAAACATCTTAAATCAGGTGGTATGGTGGCAGACGTGGGCTGTGGTGATGGGGTTGGGACATCTCTTCTAGCTGCTTCTGGCTATAAAGCAATCGGTCTTGATTTATCGGAAGAAATGATTCAAAAAGCATCTCAGCTGCATAAAAGTGAAAATTTGTCGTTCGCTCAAGCTGACATAATGGAGCTGCCGCTTTCTTCTGAATCAGTAGAAGGGGTTATGGTAATCAATGCGTTAGAATGGACTGAGCATCCTCGATTAGCTTTGAAGGAATTGTACCGAGTTGTAAAACCAGGAGGATATGCATGCGTAGGTATTCTTGGGCCAACTGCTCAGCCTCGTGCCAATAGTTATCAAAGACTATATGGGGAAGACGTTATTTGCAATACGATGATGCCGTGGGAGTTTGAACAGCTTGCAAAAGAAAATGGATGGGAAATAGTTGATGGTGAAGGTGTATATAAGCGAAATGTTACCGATAAGCTGATTGGACAGCTCCCAAATGAATTAAAGCAAGCCTTAACGTTTCTATGGCTATTTATGCTCAAGAAACAATAAAAACAGCACGCGTCTCCTTATATGTAGCTGTACAAAGGGTACACTACAAACTGGAGGTGAGTGACATGAGTAAAATTAAAAAAGACCGCTCAAAATCAGAGCTAGGTTCACCAAATGTAGAAGGACAAGGGACGACCACTTCTGAACAAGGTGTTCAAAGCAGTTCAGCTAACAAAAAGCAGAAGCGTTCATAAGGGTCATTTTTATAAGTAAGAAGGTGTTGTGTGCAAGATTATAGATAGCTTATAATAAAATCTGAGCCAATAATTGTAATTTTATACAAGTTTGGTTTACAGTCTATGTAAAGTGGAGGTGTAATAAATGGTAAATAAAAGATGTTTACCGGATACTGCAGCGTCTCATGCAAAGCCTGATATTAGAGAGGCGATACTTTGCATGGGGTGGACGGTTTAGTAATAGACATCGCCTAACCGCGCATATCTCATTTCTAATATATACGGCTTTGCCCCTTATTGTATAAGTAAAACCACATAAGGAGCTGGCAGAAATGACGTATGTAAAAGCAACAAATATTTTACCTGAAGAGCTGATTAGTGAAATTCAAAAATACATTCAAGGAGAAACCATTTATATTCCAAAGCCGCAGAAGGCAAAAAGAAAATGGGGAACTTGCTCTGGTGGAAGAAAGTTGATTGACGAGCGAAACGAACGGATAAAGAATTTGTTTAAAAAAGGAACTTCAATTGAAGAACTAGCCCGTGAATACTTTTTATCAACCGAAACCATCAAAAAAATTGTATATAAAAAGCAACGGTAAAAATCAAGCGCTGGCGACTGAATGCCCGCGCTTTTTTAGGTATAGTTTATTTCTGATTTATTTTTTACATTTCGTAAAAGGAATCCATACGGTAAAGTAAAAAGTAGCTGATTAAATGAAGAAGGAGTGAAGAACGTGGAAGCGTTTATAAGAAATGATCAATATAACTTTATCAAAAGCCAAACGCAAATCCTTATCAATGGGCATGGAACAGTGAACAATTCCGATGTGCTGCAGGCTTTAAAAGCTCTTGCAAAAGAAAAAGTATTAAATGTGTTTGATGTTCTTAGCAAGGAACAGGAAAAATTACTGCTGTCAGTTGCTGAAGTTAAAAATAAAGAACAAGCAGAGGTTTTTTTAGAAACGATAAAGCCTTACGTGATTCCATTTAAATCTTTTACAGAAGCTGGCGTGAAAAAATTGTTTCCGAAAGTGAAAAAGTTAAAGATTCCTTCAGTTGATACCATTGATCTAGGGAGCATTTCATATGTTAGCTGGGTCGATAAAGGCTCAAACAAAAAGTTTATCGTAGCGCAGGATCTCTATACTCAGAAGCTAAAAGGTATTCAAGGAACATTTAAGCCTATCAACCAGAAGGGAATATGCACACTTTGTCACAGCTACGAAGAAGTCGGTATGTTCACTGCTGAAATCAAAGGAACTGTTCAAGGAACGTTTACACAACGAGGAAATTACATTTGCCAAGACAGCGAAGCGTGTAATCAAAATTTGCTTACCTTAGAGCGGCTTCATGATTTTATGTTAAGGCTTAGTAAATAACATGAGGCTAATAAGAAGAATACAAAAAAAGAAGGTTCAGTCCCTATACTTTTGGTGAGACTGAGCCTTCTTTGTCTATCTGTTTTTCTCGATTGGATTGTCACGATAGCTAATCCAATCGCTCCAGCTGCCGGCATATAATTTTACATTTGGAAAACCTGCTGATTTTAAAGCTAAAACGTTAGGGCAAGCAGATACACCCGATCCGCAGTATACAATGATTTCAGCGTGAGAATCAATAGCAGAAAACATCTCCTTCCACTCTTTATCTGTTTTCCATAAACCTTCTGAAGTTAACACATCTTGCCAAAAAGAATGAATGGCCCCTGGAATATGTCCTGCTACAAAATCAATGGGTTCTTCTAAGCCGAGATATCTCTTTTTTTCACGAGAGTCGACAAGAACAACAGTAGGATTATGAAGGTTTTCTTTTACGTATTCAACTTCTGCAAGTCCCCAATCTTGTTGAACGAAAGGTACAAAAGTTTGAGGAGAAGCTGCTGGAACGCTCTTAGTTGTTTCATATCCCGATTGTTTCCAGTTAGTAAAACCTCCATTTAAAATTTGTACGTATTCAATTCCTATATATCGCAGTACCCACCATGCTCTTGAAGCCATCATCCCGTTTTGTTCATCATAAACGACGACTCTGGAATCAGCATTAATTCCTAAGCTGCCGAGCTTCTGAGCTAGCTTTTGAACATCGGGCAGCGGGTGTCTGCCTCCGTGGGGAGTAGCCACAGAGGACAAATCTTTTTCTAAATCCAAATAATGAGCATCGGGGAGGTGCTCATTTTGATAAGCATCTGCGCCTGCCTCAGGCTTTCCAAGGGTAAATCGGCAGTCGAGCAAAACAATGGAGTGTTGGGGTTGCTGTAATGCCGTATGTAAGTCAGCTGGTGAAATAATAGTGTTCATAACATCCACATCCTTTTACCAAAATTCTAGTTGAAATAAATAAAAATGAAAAGCGTTAAATATAAATTACGGCAAAGGTATGCTGCTTTCCTTCAATTATTCCCCATAGAATAATTGACCATTTTAGCGCTTATCTGATGCAGAGTGAAATGCTCCTGTGCTACAGTTATAGTAAGAGTTACATAGTATAAGCCAAATGCTCAGCGTAATGTCATACTTACTATTGATGAGAAGGAGAGAGAAAGATGCAAACAAATGAAAAGAAAGAATTTAAACTGATTGCACTAGATATGGATGGAACCCTGCTGAACAATCAGCAAGAAATTTCTGACGAAAATCGTGTGGCCATTGCTAAAGCTCAAGAACAAGGTGTTCATGTGGTATTAAGCACGGGGCGATCTCTTTTAACATGCCGTGAATACGCGCAATCTCTTCAGCTGTCTTCTTACCTTATTACAGTAAACGGAAGTGAAATTTGGGATGAATCTGGACAGCTTGTAGAACGAAAGTTAATTGATGCTTCACACATTGAGAAAATGTGGAATTTAACGCAAGAGCATAAGCTTAACTTTTGGGCTGTGACTACGGATAAAGTATGGAGAGATGAATTTCCAGAAGATATTGCTTCACAGGAATGGCTGAAGTTTGGCTACGATATTCCAGATGATGCTTTACGAGAAGAAGTGCTGAAACAAATAGCAGGCATTTCAGATTTTGAAATCAGCAACTCTAGTTTAACGAATCTAGAAATTAATGCACTTGGTATTAACAAAGCAAAAGGGATCATGACTGTATGTGAACGTTTGGGCATTTCAATGGATGAAGTTATTGCAATGGGAGACAGCTTAAATGATATGGCTATGATTGAAGCGGCAGGTTGTGGAATCGCCATGGGAAATGCTCAGGAAGCTGTAAAAGAAGCAGCGGACTGGGTGACAGATACAAATGTCAATAACGGAGTAGCGAAGGCTATCAGCCACTGGGTACTGAAATAACAGCAGCTCTACATGTTGCACAACTTAACTACTTCCCGCATAAACTGATACTGGATGCCTCCCTTAGAGTTTGTCTTATACGTATATATAAGGAGAAGCCATCTAGTTAAGGAGTGGGGAGTATGAGTGATTTATCATTAGACAAGCTGTTACAAAAAGCAGAAAATAAGTTGCAGAATGTACATGAAATAGTGCAAAAAAAATCGTACGAGCTCATTAGGCAAGCATATAAAGAAAGCATATTTGTTGTGATCACTGAAGGATTTAGATCGATAGAGCAGCAGCATAAACTATATTCACAAGGCCGAACAACACCAGGAAGTATCGTGACTAATGCTAAAGGCGGCTATTCTTATCATAATTATGGACTAGCTTTTGATATTGCGCTGCTTGATGACAACGGAAAAGTTGACTGGACCATTAATCGAAGATGGAACAAAGCGGGAGAGATAGGAAAAAGGATCGGGTTGGAATGGGGAGGAGATTGGACAAGCTTAAAAGATTACCCTCATTTTCAATATACATTCGGTTTATCTTTGTCGGAGCTTCGAAGTGGAAAAAAACCTGAGAAACAGACGGAAAAGGCTTCAAGAGTGCTAATTGAATACGGAGATCGAGGAAATCACGTACAGTTGATTCAGCGTATGCTTATTCACTTAGGTTATTCTCTTTCTGGAGGCGCAGACGGTATATTCGGGTCTGCCACTCTCAAAGCGGTAAAAGCTTTTCAACAAGCACTTTATCTGCAGGTAGATGGAATAGTTGGACCGAAGACACTAGAAAAACTTTATAGCAATTTTAATAAAACTATGTTCTAAATAACCATAAAAAACGATAACGAGAAAAGGAAGAAAAGAGATGGATGGAAATTGTCTCCTTTCTTCCTTTTCTGTAGTTATAGTAGAAAAACTGAAATTTATAAAGAAATAAAAAGGATTTTCTAAGCGTAAGAAACGTTCACGTGATCTAACTGGATAACATTGCTCAACAACACGATATCTTTATATATTTCACTTTTTACAGAGGCGTTTGAACAGTTTTGATAGTCTTTCAACAAGCGGCCAAGTTCTTTAATAAATAACAACGTCTCTTGTTCATTAATCATAGTCAAAACTCCTTGTTTAGAAATGAATCCAGGTCATTATATAGGAATTCTATCATATCTATACGCACCTGTTGACAAAAAAAGTTCGTCAATTTTTTTGTGAGAAGAAGAAATTTAGGGATATGTGGAATGCGTTCGACTCTCTCATTTTATACATATGCAGCTTGTCTAAAAATATGAGAGTAGTTATAGTAATATTTACTCCTAATCATGCAACTTAAAACCTATTTTAGAGGTTATCCTTAAATTCCCTCTATTGTAGAGCGATGGAACAAAAAAGAATGCCTCATTTTGTATCTTTAGTATGATAACGTTTTGAAGAAATAAGGCATATCTTTGAGTTTTAAGATGGATTTGAATTAGATCTTTTGACACGCTCTTTTTGTAGGAGGGGCATATTTACTTTCTATTAAGGGAAATCGTAAAGCTCCAACGAGTTTCTATATCAGAAACTCGTTGGAGCTTAATTTTTTGGATAAGGGATGTGCAAAAGTTCTGGGACGGTCACAAAATGATATCCTTCTTGTTTAAGTCTAGGAATGATGGTATCCAGCGACTTTGCGGTGTTGGAAAGGTCCATGGTCCAATGACCTCCGTCGTGCATCAAAACAATTGTTCCGGCGTGCATGTTCTTAAATACATTCTTGGTGATTTCTGCTTCTGGGATTTGTTTCCAGTCTAATGAATCAGAAGACCAGTTAATCGCATAGACATTTTCATTTGGCAGCTCGCTGATCATTTCTTGCGTTAAATTTCCATATGGAGGACGAAACAGCTGTGTTTCAAAACCGGTAATGTTTTTAATAATAGCCTGAGTTTTAGCAATTTCCCAGTGAAACTTTTCAGTCGATTCTTTTAGTAAATTGGGGTGCCAATAGGTATGAATCCCAACAGCATGACCTTCAGCTACCATTCTCTTCACCAGCTCAGGATGTTCGTGAGCTTTTGCCCCAATAAGAAAAAAGGTTGCTTTAATACCATGCTTTTTCAATTGATCCAATACATGTGGAGTAAAGCGCGGATCCGGTCCATCATCAAATGTTAGGGCGGTTTGCTTTAGGTGGTTATTACCTTGATAAAGCAAACGGTCACGCACAGCTATATTTTTTACTTGTTCCGCTTTACATAGTGCAGGAAGGGCTCCATTAAATAAGAAGCACAGTGTGAGAAGCAGTATACTAATTCTTCGTATCATGTACATGCACGCTCCTTTCTAGGACAAAGTATAACGTTATGATACCCGATTAAAAAATTTGTATGAAGCTGAATTGCCCTTTTGTTCCAAAACGTATGATATGCATGAAACAGCGCACTATAATAAACAGTTACTATTAGGTCAAGAAAGGAAAAAACAGATGAAAAAAATACTGATCGCTGTAGCATTAATCTTTTCGCTAAGTTTATCTCCTTTAGCTGAATATATTTCCTATCACGATGACTATAACGCAAGTGCAAGGTCGTATCGTTCGGGAAAGCGTTCGTTTAATAGACAGCCAAGCGTTAGACAAAATGAGCCGAGATCTAATTTTTCAAACCGCAGAAATGGAACGGTAAATCGAGGTGTTACTCGTTCAAACCGGGGAGGATTCGCCCGTGGACTTCTGTATGGAGGGCTAGCAGGACTTTTATTTGGAGGTTTGCTTGGTCATATGGGGGCACTGGGCGGGATTTTTGGGTTATTAATTAACATTTTGGCTATTGTGCTTGTCATTAATTTAATTCTGCGCTTTTTTCGCTCTTCTCGCCGCGACAACAATTGGAGATAGGCGGTAATTGCTGTCATAAACTGATAAGAAAGCTCCATATAAATAAGAAAACGCTTTCTATAGTTAATCGAAAGGATGAAACGTATGTCAGCAAACAGACAGCGCAGCAAGTACTTGGCGTTTTGCACAGAATGCGGTCTCCCAAACAGGTTAACATTGTTTCTTTTAAGACAGTACGTTGCGACAGACGAATATAGCGGATTTTATTGTGGGAATTGCGGAATTCGAAACGAATTTCCAGATTCGGTCATTGAATATATTAAAGAACTTTAAAGAGGCTGAGACAAACGTATATTTGTTGAAGAAGAATCCGAGCGGTGAATCGTTCGGATTTTTTCATGGATAGGCTGAACGTAGACCTTATGTATGTAGCTGATTCTAGCGGTTGGTTGAAGGACAAGGTGTAGAAAAGCTAAATAGATAAGAACTCGCCGAAGGAGCGCAAACGGCGAGGAAGCTCATCATCATCCCATAAAAAGTGAGGTATTGCACGGAAATCAACAGCAGTATCATAGGCGATTCATACTCAATTATTTATCCCATTCGTTCTGGGATTGGATTGATTTCGTTATGTCTCAATCTCTTTGTTTATTTGATAAAACTATGTTCTAAATGAGAATTAAAAAGAAAACATGGCTGCTTACAAAAAAGAAGCAAGGCCTAAATACTTTTCTTTATCAAAGATAATCGAGAAATGCCCCATTTTAAGCTTTGTGATTAAAGGTAATGCAAAGAGTTTATGAGAAGAATATATAAAGTTAGTGACGGTAGACTTAACTAACATTTTTAATTGCAGAAAATCAATTGAACCATACTTTAAACGGACGCATATACTACATTAAAATTTTAGAAAACGGAGGAATGGACTAATGCCTGTTTCCGTCATTTTCAACCAAATAAACGTGGTAAGTATGGTGTCCAATTCAGTAATTGCTTCAGGTCAAAATAGCCAGCCAGATTGGAATTCCCAAGGTAAATTTAACTTAGGAAACGGTTTTGCTATAAATTCAGCTATATTGGGGAGCACGAATATCATTAATGATCAGGATGTTTGTGATACGCCAATTACTCAGCCTGAAAATATTAATCCTCAGCCAGTTTCTCAGTTCTAGGAAAAAGAAGATGAAAGAAGTTGAGAAAAGTTGATTATAAAATTTACTAATCTTAATGTTACGTATATTTCTAATAACTCTGGTATTTTCACAGGAGAAAATACTCAATCAGATTGGGAAGTGAATTGGAAAAGTAATACGGGGTTTGGTGAAATAATCGGCTATAATAACTTTGCCTCTCAAATGGTAAATGTTATTAACGATAATGACGTCGTTGATTCCAATTTTTCTGAACACATAGATTTCAACAATGCTCCTGTTACACAAAGTTAAAGAAGTAAAAGTAACTAGGCATTCTATCAATCGGTTGTTTTGGCAGAGTGGCGAGGATATATGAGTAACAGGCTTAAACCATCTTTTATACAGATGGTTTTTTTGCTAGCTTATTTTAGAGGGAAAGCTATTAATATACACTGCAAGGGGAATGAGAGGAATACTTTTATAGTAAATGGAGTAAGTATCATAGAAAAGGCGTAAAAGCTTAAATGATTAAAGAGACGTTCAATTTGAGACGAACAAATAAGAATTTAAACATAAGATAATGTATTTTCAGTTTTATATTGAATCAGATGAAGTAAACTGCTGTCTGTGAGGTGTTTTTATGTCTAATATTCACTATCATTCCATCAAAGTAAATAAAATCCAAAACAGTTCAGGCCTATTTTATGGCGTTAATATTCAATATAAATGGAGTCATAAAAGTCGAATTTCTGACGGTTTCGGAAAAATAGTTGGTGATTCTAATAAAATTTTAAATAATACCACCGTGGCGAAAACCCCTAAAAAAAATGATGAGTAAAATCGTAGAGTTAAGCTTCTTTTGCAGCCTGCTTAAAAGAGTCATTTACATCATCTTCACCAAGAACAAGATGTGTATTGTAGGATAGTTGATTATCATCTCCCGAAATTGTGCCGAAACCTGAATTGCAGCTGCTTATTGTAGTTTCCCAATTTTTTTGCGTATTTTTTCCTATAAACACTCCTGCGTTGTTTTTAACCGTATTTACGGTGAGGTCATCAAAAATGATTTGTGGAGAACGGAGATTTATTTTCATAATTCCTCCTTGTACATATGAGACATTAACAGAAGTCATCTAATACACTATTATATGTTGTAGATGGGCTAAAAGTGTTAAATCAAATAAGGGGTCAAACTCTATGGATGAAAAGGTGCTGAATATACTCCAAAACATTGAAAAAAGGCTCACAAGTTTAGAAAAAAACCTGCATGAACTTTCAAATGAAAAGGTCCACTCTTTTCATTTAGATATAAAGAACGTTGAAACACTGAACTTGGACGAACTGTCTTATTATTTAGAACATATTGATGTAAAGGAACTTAGTGGAACGTTGAATATTGGTAATACTTTTCCTGCGCAAACGAATCAATATCAAGCGCCGAGAAAGAAAGGTGAAAAAACAAAAAATGACTCTGATGTCAAACGGAAATCGGGTAGTCAGAATAATAAAGCAAAAAATAAAGAAAAGGGTCCTTCTGAAATATCAGTTAAAATTAATGAAAGAAGTGTCCCTTATAAACTAATCCATACAGAAGAAATGAGGGAGTCTAATCAGGCTCTAGAATCAACCTTTAGCATAGGTGACATTCATATTGGCACAATCGAAGATGCTTCAGCTGTAAACTTTGGCAATAACTTTCCGACAAATTTTAGAAGTCATAAAAAAGTGAGTCAGGGATTTGGCAATATTTTGGGCAATCAAAATGATATACATGACATCTTATCCTCTTTAGAGGAAAAAGATGCTTCAGAAGTATACAATGAAAACCAAGGTGAAAAGCCGCCTGAATGGCTGGACACAATGATAGAAGAACAAAAGAAGGAGATGGGTACCAACCTAAATGGAGATGAAAAGGGAGAGTGAATAGGAGAGCAAAACCTTTGGGTTCTAAGGTCAGTGTTGTTGATGCGAAATTTCTGAAAGAAAGCTTTAATTACGGAATAAAGAAGGATTAGTAATAAAAAACCTGCTACTTGTTTGGAGTAGCAGGTTTTTTAGTTTGTTTCTTGTTCGCTGCAGTTTCAATATGAAAAAGAGCAAGCGTTATTTAATTAAGGACTGGGATAGAGCGGTTCTTTCATTCCCACAGATATGGAGTCTCTTGGTAAACATAATAGTTTAACCAATTCATAAACAGCAGGTTGGCATGAGAACGCCATGTTTTTAAAGGGTTTTTGTCAGGATCATTGTTTGGGAAATAGTGTTCCGGAAGCTTTGGTTCTAGCCCTTTTTCTGTATCTCGAAGAAATTCTTCTTGCAGTGTTTGAACGTCGTACTCTGGGTGACCTGTAACGAAAACAAACTTTTCGTCTTTAGACATAGCCATATAAACACCAGCTTCTTCAGAGTAGGAAAGAAGCTCAAGGTCAGGATGATTTTGTACTTCATTCATGTCGACGTCAGTGTGACGCGAATGAGGAGAATAAAAGACATCATCAAATCCTCGCAGCAGCTTAATGGGTTCTTCACTCGATACAACATGTGTAAATACACCCGTGCATTTATCAGAAAGAGGTCGCTTGTCAATGCCAAAGTGATGATAAAGTCCGGCTTGAGCTCCCCAACAGATATGAAGGGTAGAAGTCACATTTGTTTTACACCAATCCATAATTTCTTGAAGTTCTTTCCAGTAGTTTACTTCTTCAAATGGTATATGTTCTACAGGTGCTCCTGTAATAATCATTCCGTCATATTTTCGTTCTTTAATTTGTTCAAACGTTTTATAAAACTGATCTAGGTGATTTTTACTCGTTGTTTTTGCTTTATGGCTTGCCGTGTAAAGAAGTGTAATATGCACTTGCAGCGGTGAATTCCCGAGTAAACGTAATAATTGCGTTTCAGCTTTTTCTTTTTCCGGCATTAAGTTTAGGATAACAATATTAAGCGGGCGAATTTCTTGGTTAACCGCGCGCACGTCGTCCATGATGAAAATTCTCTCTTTTTCTAAAATTTCTTTTGCCGGAAGATCACGTGGAATATTAATAGGCAATAAAATTCCTCCTATTCGATTTCGAAGTAATGACACGTATAAATGTTCTTTCTCACGTGAAGATGAGGTTCAACATTTATGTACAATATACTATTATAGGAATATACAGAATATTAAGCAATTGAATTTTTTAAAAAAAGAGCATTAATATGCGTAATGGCTAAAATGAAATGGTACAATAAGGTTAAACTGGAGCGTTGCTATGCTTTTTTAGCTTGACTGAAACTCAGTAAAATTTATAGCACAGTCGTTCCTGTATTTATTAAACTTCATATCTCCCCCAGAAAATGGATTTTATCCTTTTTTGATGAAGTGTTTAAAAAGAATTCTCAGCAGAAAAGGGGTTTTTATATGACAACTAAGAAGCAAATAAAAAGTGATTTGCAAATTGCACAAGAGGCAACGATTAAACCGATTAAAGAGATTGCCGAGCAGCTAGATATTTTAGAGGCCGAGTTAGAGCCGTATGGACATTATAAAGCCAAGCTTTCTTTATCCGTTATGGAACGTTTACACACAAAACAAGATGGAAAAGTGATTTTAGTTACAGCTATTAATCCAACTCCAGCAGGAGAAGGTAAGTCGACAGTGACGGTTGGCTTAGCTCAGGCATTACATAGATTAGGTAAAAAAGCAATTGTAGCCATGCGTGAACCATCTCTTGGTCCGGTAATGGGAATTAAAGGAGGTGCCGCTGGAGGCGGTTATGCTCAAGTGCTTCCAATGGAGGATATTAACTTGCACTTTACTGGAGACCTGCATGCCATTACAACAGCTAACAACGCGCTGGCCGCTATTTTGGATAACCATATACATCAAGGCAATGAACTGCGCATTGATACACGTAAAATTACGTGGAAACGAGTGGTTGATTTAAACGACCGCGCGTTGCGTCAGGTTGTCATTGGATTAGGTGGCCCTATGCAAGGTGTTCCTCGAGAAGATGGTTTTGATATTACGGTTGCGTCAGAAATTATGGCTATTTTCTGCTTAGCGTCAGATTTACAAGACTTAAAGCGTCGCTTAGCGTCTATTGTTGTAGCTTACAACATGGATAATGAGCCTGTAACGGTTGCGGACTTAGGTGCACAAGGAGCGCTTACTCTTCTTTTAAAAGACGCGATTAAGCCCAACCTTGTACAGACATTGGAACATACTCCAGCCCTCATTCACGGAGGTCCTTTTGCTAATATTGCCCACGGTTGCAATAGCGTCATTGCAACAAAAATGGCTGCAAAACTAGGCGACTACGTAGTAACAGAAGCGGGATTCGGGGCAGATTTAGGTGCAGAAAAATTCCTAAATATTAAAGCTCGTATGGCAGATATTAAACCAGAAACGGTGGTAATCGTTGCGACAATTCGCGCTCTGAAAATGCATGGAGGTGTTCCTAAAGAGCGTTTAAATGAAGAAAACATTGAGGCTTTAGAAGCAGGAATTGAAAATCTTGAAAAACATATTGAAACGATTCAGGCATTCGGTGTTCCTTATGTTGTAGCCGTGAACCGTTTTGTAACAGATTCAAAAGGTGAAGTAGAAGCGCTTATGAATTGGTGTGCTTCAAAGAATGTTCCAGTTGCTTTAACAGAAGTATGGGAAAAAGGTGGAGAAGGCGGCGTCATGCTTGCTGAAAAAATTCTTGAAGTCATGAACGAGACGGAAAGTCAGTTTTCTCCTCTTTACGATGTGTCAGCTTCGATTCCAGAAAAAGTAGAAGCTATTGCTAAAACCGTATACGGAGCACAAGGCGTAGATTTTGCTCCAAAAGCGTTAAAGCAAATACAGCAATTTGAAGCAAACGGATGGGATCACCTGCCGATCTGTATGGCCAAAACGCAGTATTCGTTAAGTGATGATCAGACGAAGCTGGGGCGACCAACTGATTTTAAGATTACAGTGAGGGAATTCCGTCCTTCGCTCGGTGCTGGTTTTCTCGTGGCGCTAACAGGTTCAATTATGACAATGCCTGGACTTCCAAAAAAACCTGCTGCGCTAAATATGGATATTGACGAGAATGGACATGCACTAGGTATTTTTTAAGAGAAAAGCGATGCCTTGGCATCGCTTTTCTTATGATACAAAACAAAATAACAGGTATGTTATGAATTAATTTGGTAAGAAAGAAGAAGAGTTGACTGTTCGTATTTTATAAAAAAGGAAGTAGTTGAAATGTTTGATCCAATTGTATTTGATAATTTAAAAGTAGTTGTAGAAGGAGAGATCTATGATCTTGACTTATCTGGGCAAGTATCTGTTACGAATCGCGAAGATTTTGTAGACTTAGCTCAGTTTACTCGAACGTACCGCATTTCTTTTCAACAGCATTTTTGCTGTACCGCGTCGCTAACTTTATCAACCGACTTAGATAATATTCATGCGGAATTAACGCCTTCCCGTGTAGAAAAACCAGGTTGTACAGTTTATATTCATTTTCAGCTGAAAAAACAAAAACCGTTTGAGGAAGCGGAGTTTCAAAACATCCAGGAGATGTGTGAGCGGATTTGGGGAACAACAAGAGTTGTTAAGCAGCGTGTTACTCATGAAGTCGGAGCAAACGAATATGAAAACAATATTGAGGTGACCTTTAACCGATTTATTTACGAAGATCAAGTGGGAGATTTAATCGAAATGATTGATTATATGCTGCAAACGACTGACCAGCTAAAGGTTCTTTACGACAAATCATAAGAGCGTTTCAGTTGTACTCTAGAAATAAAGTGAATTACAATAGAGAAAAGGAGGCGTTTTAATGAGCGTGTATGAATACTCTGCAAAAACAATTAAAGACGAAGACGTATCACTATCTAACTATCAAGGTGACGTACTGTTGATTGTGAATACAGCTAGCAAATGCGGCTTCACCCCTCAATATAAAGATTTACAGGCGCTGTATGAAGAAGAAAAAGAAAACGGTCTAACGGTTCTAGGTTTTCCTTGCAATCAGTTCGGTGGTCAAGAGCCAGGAAGTTCAAATGATATTGAACAATTTTGCGAGTTAAACTACGGCGTTTCGTTTCCAATGTTTGCAAAAGTAGATGTAAAAGGTGAGCATGCACATCCGTTATTTACATACTTAACGGAACAAGCACCGGGTCTACTAGGTTCTAAAGCGATAAAGTGGAATTTCACAAAGTTTTTAGTGAATCGTCAAGGTGAAGTCGTGAAGCGATACGCACCTCAAACTGCACCAAAAGATATTCAAAAAGATATAAAAGAATTGCTGTAAAAGCAGGTGGATCTCCATCTGTTTTTTGTTTTTCAGCCAGGGTTTTCAAAGGGTGCTCAGCTGTCAGTGAGACGAGCGCCTTACTTTGTGCTAAAATAATGGTGGATATAATTGAGGTGAGCAAATGAACAAAAGAGAAAAGACGGAAAAGTGGGTTCAAGCAAAGCTTGCACATGACACGACGGGACATGACTGGCAGCATATCGATCGTGTGCGTCGAAATGCAGTGCTTTTATATAAAAAAGAAGGCGGCAATCGGGAAGTGATTGAACTAGCCGCGCTTTTACACGACGTTGTAGATGATAAGCTAGTGGAAGATGTTGAAAAGGCGTACGAAGAAGTGCGGGAGTGGCTGAAGAGTCAGCACGTAGAAGAAGAGAACTGCAAGCATATCGTTCACATTTTACAAACGATGTCATTTAAAGGCGGAAATCGTCCGGCTATGGCTACGCTTGAAGGTCAAATTGTTCAAGATGCAGATCGTTTAGATGCGATCGGTGCAATTGGTATCGCACGTACGTTTATGTATGCAGGTGCTAAAGGCACGGCCCTGTATGATGAAAACATTGCTGTACGAAGTGAGATGACGGAAGAAGAATACAGACACGGGAAATCAACGGCTATTGCACATTTTTATGAAAAGTTATTAAAGCTCACTGCGTTAATGAATACTCAAACAGCACGGTCTCTAGCGCAAGAGCGACATACATATATGAAAGAATTTTTAGTTCAATTTAAGAAAGAGTGGAATTATCATTATGAAAATGCTGACTGTTGAAAACTTAACAAAAACATACGGAGAAAAAGAGCTGTTTCATCAGCTAACGTTTACCATTACAGAAAACGAGCGAATCGGCTTAATTGGTGTAAATGGAACAGGGAAATCGACGCTTCTTAAAATTATCGCAGGTCTAGAGCTTGGAGATGAAGGGGATATTGTTCATGCTAAAGACTACAGCGTGACATATTTACCGCAGCATCCGGATTTTGATGAAGGCTTAACGGTTTTAGAGCAAGTTTTCAGCGGAGATACTCCTCTTCTTAACTTACTAAAAAACTATGAGCTGGCTCTGTATGCGTTAGAGCAAGATTCTGCAAACGAAAAAAACCAGCAAACACTGTATGATTTACAGCAGAAAATGGATGCGATGAACGCGTGGGAAGCCAATTCTAACGCACAGTCGATCTTAACGAAGCTTGGAATTTCAAATATGAGTGCAAAAATTGGTGAGCTTTCAGGTGGACAGAAAAAGCGGGTATCCATTGCCCAAAGTCTGATTCAAACACCTGATTTATTGATTTTAGATGAGCCGACTAACCACTTGGACTATGAGACCGTTAAATGGCTCGAAGAATATTTATCCAAATATCAAGGAGCCGTATTGCTTGTTACTCATGATCGCTATTTCTTGGATGCTGTTACAAACCGAATTTTTGAGTTAGACGGTGGAAATTTATATAGCTATAAAGGAAACTATGCTGCTTTTCTAGAAGGAAAAGCGATTCGAGAAGAGCAGGAAAAAGCAACTCAAGCAAAATTAAGTAACTTATATCGCAATGAATTGGCTTGGATTCGCCGAGGAGCAAAAGCGCGTACGACTAAACAAAAAGCGCGTATTCAGCGATTTGATGAATTAGAAGGAAAACTCGATTCTTCTGAAAAAGAATCACTAGATTTAAGTTTAGCAGGCAGCCGCCTTGGGAAAAAAGTGTTTGAATTAAAAGATGTGTCTAAGACGTATGAAAATAAAATCATTCTTTCAGACTTTACCCACATCGTTAAAAAACAAGATCGAATTGGGATTGTCGGAAAAAATGGAAGCGGAAAGTCTACCCTGTTGAATATGATTGCAGGGAGAATCGAGCCGGATAGCGGTGAAATTGACAGAGGACAAACGGTTAAAGTTGCTTACTATACTCAAGAAAGCGACGATATGGACTTGAATCAACGCATGCTTGATTATATTAAAGAATCCGCAGAAGTTGTGCATACGACGGATGGAAAAATGATCTCTGCATCGCAAATGCTTGAGAGATTTCTATTTCCTTCACATACACATGGAACACCGATTCAAAAGTTGTCCGGAGGAGAGCGCCGTCGTTTATATTTATTGAAATTGTTGATGACATCGCCAAATGTTTTGCTGCTAGATGAGCCGACTAATGATTTGGATACTCAAACGCTAACGGTGCTTGAAGACTACCTTGAAGAATTTCCAGGTGTCGTTATCACCGTATCACATGATCGTTATTTCTTAGATAAAGTAGCAGATTACTTACTTGTCTTTGAAGGAGAAGGAAACATTTCGACTTATTTTGGCGCTTATACAGATCAATTAGAAGAAGCGGTGAAAAAGAAGCAGGCAATAGCTCAGCAGGCTAAAGTGAAAGAAGAAAAGCCAAAACAGCCGGAGAAAACCAAAAAGCGTCGCT
This sequence comes from Priestia sp. 40, assembly GCF_049368575.1. Taxonomy (NCBI): domain Bacteria; kingdom Bacillati; phylum Bacillota; class Bacilli; order Caryophanales; family Bacillaceae; genus Priestia; species Priestia sp. 40. The sequence continues at coordinate 194,672 of NZ_JBMPZA010000016.1, read as the reverse complement.
TGACTTATAAAGAACAAAAAGAATGGGAAGAAATCGAAGATAATATTGCAGCAAAAGAAGAAGAAATTGAACGCTTAACAAGTGAAATTGAACAGGTGGGCAGCGATTATACAAAAGCGCATAACCTATCGTTAGAACAAGAAAAAGCAAATGAAGAATTAAGTGCACTGCTTGATCGCTGGGCAGAGCTTTCAGAGCTGATTGAAGAAATTGAAAATGCGTAAACAAGTCGTTAGACTGAGTATAAGCCACATGCTACAATTTTAATGAGAGGAGTACGATACGACATGAACATTAAATCAATTGAGCCAACGCCAAGTCCGAATACAATGAAAATTAATTTAGACGAAGTATTATCAGGCGGAAAAAGCAATAACTATACGGAAAAGAATGCTGAAGCGGCCCCGGAAGTTGTTCAAGATATTTTAAAAGTAGAAGGGGTAAAAGGAGTCTACCATGTAGCGGACTTCTTAGCAGTAGAGCGAAATGCTAAATATGATTGGAAGCAAATTTTGCCGCAAGTTCGTGCAGCGTTTGGTGAAGATTTGCAAAGTGACAGTGAACAGCACAAAATGAATGAGCATTTTGGTGAAGTCAATGTGTCCGTTCAAATGTTCAAAAACGTACCAATGCAAGTTAAGCTAACGGACGGAAATGAAGAAAAGCGCTTTGGTCTGCCCGAACGATTCGCCAAAGCGGTAGCAGAGCTTCAAAGCTTTTCAGATAACGTAGTATTAGAACGGAAATGGAAGGAACAAGGCGTTCGTTACGGAGAGTTAGCGGCTATCGGAGACGAAGTAGTGGAAGAATTAGCAGCGGCATATCCGCAAGAAAGATTAACTCGCCTTGTATCTAATGCACAAGAAGAAAAAGAAGGCGGAAAAACGGTACAGCCGCGTAAAACCTATAAAGTTACAGAAGAGATGCTAGAAGACAAAGATTGGTCAGTGCGCTATGCCCATTTAGAACAAATGGATCCAACAGAAGCTGATTTAGACGTTTTAAATAAAGCGCTTGATGATGAAAAAGCATCTATTCGCCGCTTAGCTACGGTCTACTTAGGAATGATTGAATCAAAAGCGGTACTGCCTTATTTATACAAAGCATTAAAAGATAAATCAGTCACTGTGCGCCGTACTGCTGGAGACTGCATGTCGGATTTAGGTTTTGAAGAAGGTATTCCGGCAATGTGTGAAGCTCTTGGTGATAAAAACAAGCTTGTGCGCTGGCGTGCAGCTATGTATTTATACGAGGTAGGGGACGAGACGGCTCTTCCTGCATTAAAAGCAGCAGAGAATGATAAAGAATTTGAGGTAGATTTACAAATCAAGCTAGCAATTGAACGTATCGAAGGCGGAGAAGAAGCAAAAGGTTCCGTTTGGAAACAAATGACGGAAAGCAGAAAAGCATAAAAAAAGATCATTCACTTGAATGATCTTTTTTTATGACTGTTTTGCAGCGGGAGTTGGAAACTGCATAGGCTGCATCGTGTTATCAATTTTAATAGGCTGATAACCGGACTGTTTTAAGTAAGTCAAAATAGTCGGCAGAGACTGTGCCGTAAAGGATTTGTCATGAAATAAAATGACGGGTGTTCTTCCATTGGAGTTAACCCCTTGAATATGAGGTTCAAGGCCCTGAATAATTCTAGGTGCAGAACGAAGTGCCCAGTCTTCACTGTCTACATTCCAGTCCCATAATTTAAAGTGGCTTAGCAACTCTGTACGGTGCGGCTCTTTTAAATAAGGAACGCTGCCGTAAGGAACGCGGATTAACTTACTGTCAACACCGGTTACTTTCTTAACTGTCGCTTGACACTCCTGCATTTCTTTTAATGCAGCGCCGTCTTCACTATACATGACATGAATATCATGAGAGACGCCGTGACAGCCGATGGCATGTCCTTCTTGTGCTACTTTTTTAGCAATTTCAGGGTGAGCGTCAATTTGATACTTTAACATAAAGAAAGTTGCTTTTACGTTATATTGTCGCAAAGCATCTAAAATATGAAGAGTATCGGGCGTTGGACCATCGTCAAACGTAAGGTAAACAGGCTTTGTAAGAGCTTGATTTTGATCGTTCACCGTATTTGCTACATACATATTATGGTGAAGTGTATTAAGCAGCTTCTCAGGTTGTGCTGAAGATGCAGCTTCTTTCAGCGGCAACGCAGTAGATGCTAAGATTTGCTGAGATGCAGCGGATTCACTTCCTTTGGCTTCTGTAATAAAAAACAAAGAAGCGACGATCACTAACACTAGAGACAAGAATGCATAAAATCGTTTGTTTGGCTTAAATCGTTGGTTCGGTTTAAATCGTTGGTTCAATTTGAAAATCCTTTCTACTAAACTACTATTTACTACTATAGTACAAAAAATGGAATATTAATAGTAAAAATCGACATTTTTATGGAAAAAAATTAGATGATATGACCCGGTTTTAATCTTTTTTTGTCAAATGGAAAAGGGGAATGGGACAACGATGAGGATTTGAAAGGTGAGTAGCTAGATTTTTCCTGGGTTTTATAGTATGCTTTTAGCGTGAATGATTGTTAGGAGGAATGTTAATATGTCAATGGCATATGAAGAATATATGCGTCAGTTAGTTAAACCAATGCGTCAAGAATTAACTCAAGCTGGTTATGAAGAATTAACAACAGAAGAAGCCGTAGTTGATTTTATGGAAAATGTTGAAGGAACAACTTTTGTTGTCGTTAATTCAGTTTGTGGGTGTGCTGCTGGTTTAGCACGTCCTGCAGCAACGCAAGCGTATTTACAGTCTGAGCAAAAACCAAATCAAGTGGTAACAGTTTTTGCCGGTCAAGATAAGGAAGCAACAGCTAAAATGCGTGAATATTTCGGAGACATTGAGCCTTCATCACCGTCTATGGCGCTTTTAAAAGGAAAAGAAGTCGTTCATTTTATTCCTCGACACGAAATTGAAGGTCAGCCGTTAGAAGTTATTTTTGAAAACATTTTAAATGGCTTTAAGCAGCACTGTTCATAAAATGTCCTGCTTTTGTCACATCTAGTATATAGATTTTTAAAGAAAAATCGCATATACTTTATAAGAAAAAGGATGTCTATGGGCATCCTTTTTCTTTATGTAAATAGCCAAACAGTGTAGGGGGGAGTTATGAAAGTGATTGTTACGACTGCTGGTCGAACAAATGAACAGATGATTGTAAAAGCCAAGCAGGTAGCCGCTGATTTAAGTATACCTTTTGTAACAAGAGAGAAGAAATCTGTCGCAGATCTTCAAAATCTTGAAGCTGCAGACGTGCTGGTTGTCGGTAAAAATAGAGTAGAATTGCACGTCCAAAATGAAGAAGAACCTATTTTTTTTCATCCAAATTCCGCTATGTTTAGAGTGAAGAGATGGCTGCGCGGAGAACGTGATCCGTTTATTGAAGCTGCTAGTTTGGAAAACGGAATGAGCGTGCTTGACTGTACACTTGGTCTTGCGTCGGATAGTATGATGGCGAGCGCAGCGGTAGGGAAAAGTGGAAAAGTTGTCGGACTAGAAGGCAACCGCTATGTAGCTTATTTAGTCAAACAAGGACTTTTAAATTGGGAAAGTGACGTACAAGAGTTGAATGATGCAATGAAGCGTATAAACGTGGTTCATCAAAATTTTGAATCGTTTTTGGCGTGTTGTGAAGATAATTCTTTTGATGTTGTCTACTTTGACCCTATGTTTCAAGAGCAAATTGATGGATCGAATGGAATTAACGGTATTAAAGCAATAGCACTGTATACCGCGCTGACACCAATGGCTATACAAGAAGCAAAAAGAGTAGCCAAACAAAAGGTCGTGCTCAAAGATCATTGGAAAAGCAGTCGTTTTGAAGAACACGGATTTACCGTGCAAAAACGAAAAACATCAAAATTTCATTACGGGACAATTGATATACAAAAATAAACAAAAAAGTAAAATGGATAACGTTCATTGAAAAGACTTCCAAAACCTTTTAGGAATTAAAAAGTTTTGGAAGTTTTTTTTATGAATTTCATCTAAAGTTCATAAAAGTATGATATATTTTTGAACATAAAAATACTTTTGTGTTTAAGCATCCAGCAAAAAAGGAATATCTTGTATAGGTTTCCGCTCGGTGTGACAACCTCAAACAGAAGAAGGAAGGTGCTAACTAAAAAGTCTTCGAATGCCCGTAGACAGCATAAATGAATAAGCAAATATAGGTAAAAAATTAATAAGTATGTTACAATACCTAGTGAGTTATGATAATGAATTTTACGATATGAAAAGACCATATGGGAAAAGATGAGAAAGGAAAGATACGAATGCCTAGATGGATAAAAAGAATGCTAGTTGTATTTATTACAGTATTTACATTTGGGCTTGTCACTCCACCAGAATATTTATACGTTGATGATGCAAAAGCGGACAAGCAACATAAAGCAGGGTATGTAAGAGAAACAACTCCTGTCACAGCTGTTATAGAAGATATTCATTTGCCATATGAAGAACCAAAATATGAAGACGTTTCATCATTTGTTACGTATGCAATGGAATCAGCTGAAAAACAGTCAGTGGAAAAATTCGGAACAAAAATTGGGCCTGTCATTGAAGATGAATTTCGTCAAGCAGTGTTACCTAAAATTGAAGAAGTGCTGACCGACATTGGCACTGAACGTGAACAGTCAATTCAGAATCTCGAGATAAGCGAGCACCCTGCTGCTGGCTACGGTGAAAAGATTTTCCATGTATATGACCGGGAAACCGGTCAGGACTTAATACGATTTCATGTACGGCGCGAAAATCCTCCAAAAGATGGATACTGGTTTAATTTTCACTATCATGCAGCTGCAGATAATTTTCAAAAGCATTATGATTTAGGGAAAATTTATTGGAACCGAAACATGCCGCCTAAATGGTTTAGCTGATAATAGACACAACATTCTACGATTTCGAAATGTTAGCTTTTTTAAGCTAGCATTTTTTTACGTCTAAAACCGTTATGGTCTAAATAAGCTGAAACATTAGCACAACGATAAAAAAATCGTTTATAATGAAGTCAGACTTCTTACCATAGAATAGTGAGAAGGAACGAATAGATGCCGGAGGTAACACAATGAAACAATTTACGGAAGAAAAACAATTTCGCGAACAAATTAAGAACGAAACACTAAGCGTTGGGATTTTTACGACAACGTGGTGTCCTGATTGCAAACGTTTGGATATGTTCATTGATGAAATCGTTGACGAAAATACAGATAAAGCATGGTTTAAAATTGACAAGGATGAGTTTGAAGAACTTTCTGCTGAAAACAATGTAATGGGTATTCCGTCTCTTCTTGTATATAAAAACGGTGAAAAAATTGCGCACCTGCACAGTGCAAATGCTAAAACGCCTGAAGCGGTCCGTGAATTTTTAGCAACTCTTTAATTCCCTAAGCTGCGAGAGCATTCTCGCAGCTTTTTTTATGAGAATGGCTATTTCCATTTTTCGATGAGTGGGGTATACTAGGACAAGTGAATAATCGTAAAGCAATAAGGTCTCAATTTAAAGATTGAGTGAAAAGGGAAGTCTGGTGAAAAACCAGCGCGGTCCCGCCACTGTAAGCGCTTTGTGCGTAAGTCAGGAGACCTGCCTTATTGTTAGCTGTGAAACCTTCGAGGAAGGGTGAAGCAGGGTAATGAACATACATATCAAGTATAGTGAACGGATTCTTTTCCTGCTTATCTTGACGTTACCTGCTTTGCTTTCAATTGAAAGTAAAGCTTTTTTATTTTGAAGCTGCCGGCGAGCAGTATACATAGTCAAAGCGGAAAAACGGGATAGCGCTGCTTTTTGCATGATCATTTGCTTTTTCTTTAACGTGGAGGTTTCGTATTCACAATGAACAATATATAGGGGGAGTATTTAAATGAAAAAATGGCTTTCGTATTCCATTATTGCACTGTTAGTCATCGTACTTGCTGCATGCGGTGCAGGCAGCCAAAGCAACAGTGATAAAAAAACGAAGCAAGATACAGCACAAACGTCACAAGCTGCGTTTCCAGTAAAGGTAAAAGACGCACGTGATAAAGAAATTACGTTGAAAAAACAGCCTAAGAAAATTGTTTCATTAATGCCAAGTAATACGGAGATTGTATATGCCCTTGGCCTTGAAAAAGAATTAGTCGGTGTCACAAGCAACGATGATTATCCTAAAAGCGTAAAGAAAAAAGCGCAGGTGGGAGATATGAACGTTAATGCAGAAAAAGTTATCGCTTTAAATCCTGATTTAGTCCTGGCACACGCTTCAAGTATGGGCGTTTCGGATGAAGTATTTAAACAAATTGAAAGTGCGGGTATTCCGGTATTTGTTGTAAAAGATTCAACAACGTTTGATACGGTTTATGATTCTATTACGCAAATCGGTAAATTAACGGGTAAAACAAAAGAAGCTAATCAAACAATTAAAGACATGAAAGAAAAAGTAGTTTCAATTGAGAAAAAAGCAAAAACGATTTCAAAAGAAGATCGTAAAAAAGTATGGATAGAGGTATCAGGAGCTCCTGAGGTTTATACAACAGGAAAAGGTACGTTCATGAACGAAATGCTTACTATGATCGGTGCTGATAACGTAGCTGCTAGTGAAAAGGGTTGGGTTAAGTTTTCTGAAGAGCAAGTTGTTAAGCTAAACCCTGACGTTATTATCGCAACGTATGATGCAGACAAAAATGAGATTATGAAGCGTCCCGCTTGGAGCAGCATGACTGCTGTAAAAGAGGGTAACATCGAGAAGGTTGATCAAAACAAAATCAACCGCTTAGGACCTCGTATTGTAGATGGCTTAGAGGACTTAGCAAAAGCAGTATACCCTGAGGTGTACAATAAATAAAAAGAGGGACCATATTCCAGTTCGAATTGAAAAGGGGATTGGTCCCTTTTCACATCTTAAAATTGAAGAACGGCCTGAGCTTTTAATCATGAAAACCGAGACGTCTTATAAAACATACAGCTCAGGCGTTTTAGGAACAGGCATCACGGAAACGGACACCTTTTACAATCGATTTGTTCATAAAGACTATTATTCAGATACTCCTTCTTTAGAGTATGAGCAATATTTGATGAAAGAAAATGTTCGCCATGAGCAAATCGTAGGGTTGATGACAGCCGTTTGGTTAAAAGAAAGAGCAATTTACTGTTATGAAGGCTACGGAGTAAGAGTAGCTTCCGTGATAACGGCTGGCGTAGGAAACGCAGTGGATATTACAGCTGACGAAGCTGTCCCGTTCTATTCCTCTCCCGGTACAATTAATATGTTTTTTTTCGTGGAAGGCACGCTTACGGATGCTGCGTTTTTACAGCTTTTTATTGCGGCTACAGAAGCCAAAACAAAAACGCTGTCACAGCTGGGTGTCATAGATCCAGCTACAAAGACGATTGCTACGGGAACATCTACAGACAGCATCTCAGTTGCAGCGTCTCAGCAAGGACCATTATATGAATATGCAGGCTCTATGACCGCTTTAGGTCAAGCGGTAGCCAAGCTGGTAAAAATAAGCTTAGAGCAGGCACTTAAGGGAAAGAGGTGAAGAAATGAGTATTACGCAAGCGATAATTGCACACCTGACGGCCATGACGATTGCTTTACTCATTGACCGAATCATAGGCGACCCAGAAAATTGGCCGCATCCCGTTCGCTGGTTTGGCAAGTGGATTTATTGGATGGATTCCAGATTAAATAAAGGTGCAAGAAAACGATTCAAAGGATTGCTTCTTGTGATAAGTATGGTGGTGCTCGCAGGAGTTGTTCCTTTCTTATTTCTCCATGCTTTGTACGGAGTTCATTTTATACTAGGTGTTTTAGTAGAGGGCGTAATAATTGCAACTACCATATCCACTCGTTCCTTAAGCGAAGCTGCTTATAAGGTGCAAAAGCCGCTTCAGCTAGGAGATATGGAGAAAGCTAGATATGAAGTAAGCATGATTGTGGGACGAGATACAGATCGTTTGTCAGAAGGAGAAATTGCCAGAGCGACGGTAGAGACCGTGGCTGAAAATACAAGTGATGGTATTACAGCTCCGCTTTTTTATGCATTTATAGGAGGAGGAGCCCTAGCCTTTTTTTACCGAGCTATTAACACATGTGATTCGATGGTTGGGTACAAAAATGACCGCTACTTTCTGTTCGGCTATTTTAGTGCAAAAACTGATGACGTATTAAACTATATTCCGAGTCGGTTAACTGCAGTGGTGATGACCGCTGTCAATGTAGCAAAAAGCCAATATTCTCTTTGGCATGTAACGAGTTTGATTAAGCGCGATGCTAAAAAGCATCCAAGTCCAAATAGCGGATACGGGGAAAGCGCAGTGGCTGCTCTTTTAGGTATTCAACTCGGCGGGCTTAATACATATAAAGGCATAGAATCTAATCGTGCAAAAATGGGTGAACCACTCATTCCCCTGCAAGCCGGTCATATTGAACAAGCTGTTTTCATTATGAAAAGGACGGTCTATGCTACGTGGTTATTATATCTTTTGTTAGGAGGAATTATTAGTGCTATTACCTACACATGGAGCTAATCCTCATGTCTTTTTAAAAGCAATAGGGGCAGAGAATTTGTCGCATCTAAAAGACTTTAGCGTGAACACAAATCCTTTAGGGGCTCCCCTTGTGCTTCACGAAAAGTGGAACGAATTCAAGGATGCAGCGTTTAGTTATCCTGATCCTCAAGTAATAGAGCTAAAAAATAAACTTGCAGCTCACCATTGTGTTTCAGCTGCTCAAGTGCTGCCTACAAATGGCGCTGCTGAAGCGTTTTTCCTTATTGCTTCTTTATTTTCAGAAGAGAAAGCAGGGATTGTACAGCCGACTTTCGTTGAATACGAACAGGCAAGTAAAGCTTATGGATGTGAAGTGACGTACGTTCCTTTGGTTGAAGAAAGTGGCTGGAGCTGGGATATAGAATTGGTTATGAGTATTCTACCGGACATAAAAGTACTGTGGATTTGTCACCCGAATAATCCAACGGGCGTTATGTATAATCATGAGGAGTGGATGAAAGTAGTAAAAGCTGCTGCTCATCATGGTACATACTTAATGATTGATGAGGCATTTATTGATTTTGTCGAACATCAGCCTTCATTTGATTCTCTTATTCTGGATTATGAACATATCATTATTGTGCGTTCGATGACAAAGATGTTTAATATTGCCGGGCTTCGGCTTGGCTATATCTTGGCAAATGAAAAAGTCATCAGCGAGATGTCTAAAAAGCAGCCTCCTTGGAGTGTAAATGGATTGTCGCAGCAAGTAGGGATGATATGTGTAGATGAAAAAGACTTTGTGAAAAACACCGTACATTATATTAAACAAGAACGAAAACGGATCTTGAGTCAACTCAAGGAATGGGGGCTTTTGGTTTCTCCTTCTCAAACAAACTATTATCTTTGCAGCGTTCCGTCTCCTATTAAAACGCGTGAATGGCTTGGCTATTTAGCAAGCCACGGTGTGGTAGCCCGACATACTGAAAACTTCCCATTTTTAAATGGACGCTATATCCGTTTGGCTGTGAAAACGAAAGAAGAAAATGACTATTTACTTAAAGTAATCAAACAAGGACTCGATGAAATATGATCATCTTTATTAGCGGAGGCGTTCGAAGCGGAAAATCACGTGCAGCGGAGAATATGGTTCAAACTTTTTGTACAAAGCGCGCTGTTTATATTGCCACAAGCCGGCAAACAGATAATGAAATGAAAAAACGCATTCAGCTTCACCAAAAAGAACGCCAGGCAGCGAATACGTCTTGGGTAACGATCGAACAGTCTGTAGATTTACAACAAATTCTTCCAAATCTTCAAAGTGATGATGCTGTACTTTTGGATTGTGTCACGAACTGGCTTGCCAATGAGCTTTTTTTAACAGAAAAAAGGTGGCAAACAAAAGAAGGCAAACAAGAGGTTTTTCATCATATGATAAAAGCGCTCGATAAGCTGTTTGCGCAGTCTCAGACGGTCGTGCTAGTATCTAATGAACTGTTTGAAGCGGGTGTGTTAGAGGAGCCAACATATAGCTATATGCATATGTTGGGGAAATTACATCAGTATATTGTAGAAAAAGCAGATGTGGCTATTTGTGTAGAAGCGGGACTTTCCCGTTTTAAAAAAGGAAAGGAATGTGTAAGCAAATGAAAGAATGGATAGCCATACTACGAATCTCTCTTCAGTTTTTTACGATCTTACCACTGGCTAAAACCGTTCAATGGACTGAAAAAAGGACAGCACGCTCACTTTTTGTGCTGCCTTGGATTGGCATATTACTAGGTTTAATGTTTTATAGCTTTTTACAGCTGCTTCACTATTCACCTATCACTGCTATTGTTAGCAGTATTTTAGTTTTGCTTTTGCCGCTTGTCTTAACGGGTGGTCTTCATGTAGACGGGTGGATGGATGTAAGTGATGCGTATTTTTCCCATCAGTCAAAGGAAAAGAAACTGCAGATTTTAAGCGATCCGCACGTTGGGTCTTTTGCTATTCTTTCTCTTATTGTTCTGCTTCTGCTGCGCTTTAGTGCAATCTATGAATTAACGTCTCTGTCTTCTTTATCGGTTTGGGCATGTATAACCGTCTTTACACTTCCAAGAATCGGAGCCGCTTTCTTAGTGATGAGAGATAAGCCCGCTAAAGATACGGGGCTTGCTGCTTATTTTCAAAAAGGAGTCACCAAACGGTCTATTTATGCATTTATCGTCATGAGCCTATTCTTAGTTGCTATTTTCGCTGTTTTTATGGACAATAAATTCATTATTCTTTTCTTTGCCGGTTTTTTGTGGCTGTGGATACGGTTTTATCGTTCGCAGTTTGGTGGCGTAACAGGAGATGTTATAGGGGCAACCATTGAAGGAGGAGAAACGTTTTTATGGATAATTCTTTGGTTATCACATGTATTCGTCACGGCATGACGCTTGAAAATCAACAGAAAAAATATATAGGGTGGAGTGATCCGCCTTTAAGTATAGAAGGGAAAAATGAATTAAAAGAGCTTTTTCTAGAGCCTCAGCTCGTGATTTCCAGTGACTTAAAAAGAGCGCTAGAAACAAGTTCAGTTGTTTTTCCTAAATCTCAGGTGGTTAAAAGTAAAAATTGGCGTGAGCTGCATTTTGGAGATTGGGAAGAGAAGACGTATGAAGATTTAAAAAACATACGGGCATATAGAAATTGGATTGACCACTGGACAGAACATACGCCTCCGAATGGTGAAAGCTTCTCATGCTTTTCAAACCGAATTTGGGAAGCTTGGGAAGAAGCAATCGATTTGGCGGCCAGTCAGCAATTGCATCACATTGCTATTGTTTCACACGGCGGACCACTGCGTTTACTTGCATCCCATTTTAAACAGACAGCGTCACTTTGGGATGTTTCTTTTTCTTACGGAGAAGGTTTTTCAGTAACGTGTACATACAAACAGGCAAAGGAGAGAAGAGCATGCATTTCGTATTCGGCGGTGCATTTACCGGCAAAAGAAAATGGGTGAAGCAGCATTATGCCAGTGAGTCGATAAAATGGCATTGTTTGTATGAAGACGCTGTTTTGCCAGCGTTTGAGTTCGAAGAAAGTTACATCGTGCTAGAAGGATTTGAGCACTATGTTAAGGAATTAGTACATAGCGAGCTGGAGTCTCCGCACCTTGTTGTTAAAAAGTTAATACAGAAGTGGAGAGACAGCGGTGTATGGGAACAGTTAATAGTGATTGGAACTGAAGTCGGCAAAGGGATTGTTCCTTTAGATCCAACAGAGCGGCAGTGGAGAGATGAATGCGGGTATGCGTATCAGCATTTAGCGGCACATGCCAAGAAAGTAGATCACATTTGGTACGGAATTGCTAATCGATTGAAGGAGGAAGTACAATGAACATTTACACAAAAACAGGGGATAAAGGGCAAACAAGCTTAATTGGAGGAAGAGTAAATAAAGATGATATTAGAGTGGAAGCATACGGTACGATTGATGAGCTAAATGGCTTTGTAGGTCAAGCGATTTATCAGCTGGATGACACCACACTAAAAGATGTAAAAGAAGAGCTAGTTACGATTCAACATGAGCTTTTTGACTGCGGAAGTGATTTAGCATTTGCAAAAGATGATCATCCGTACAAAGTAACAAATGACATGATATCAGTACTTGAAAAGCGCATTGATGTCTATATGTCAGAAGCCCCGGCCATTGAGCGTTTTATTTTACCTGGAGGCACGCCTGCAGCGACAACGCTTCATATTTGCCGGACGATTACACGCCGTGCAGAACGGCTTGTTGTTGGCGTGCAGCGTGAGCATAAAATTAATGTGGCGGTGCTTCAGTATTTAAATCGTTTATCCGATTATTTCTTTGCTGCGGCTCGAATTGCTAACGCGCGAGAAAATGTACAAGACGTAGAGTATATTCGCAGTGCCAAAGTATTTAAACAACCTAAAAAATAACGTATAAAAAACGGTCGAGCTAAAAGCGATCGTTTTTTTTTATGAGCTATTTCGATAGGCAAAATAAAGCTATAAAAAAGAGGTAAATGCATCTATAATGATAAGAGACAGAGAGATAAAGAAAAGAGGTTGAGAAATGAATCAAGATTCTAAACGAGCAGGTATTGTTTATACAGCCAGCGCTTACGTTATGTGGGGGCTTTTTCCGCTTTACTGGAAGCTTCTTGGCGAGGTGAATGCGAATGAAATACTCGCTCACCGCGTTATATGGTCATTTGTTTTTATGCTTTTACTTTTGCTTGTGACAAAGCAAATGAGTTCTTTAAAGAAGACGCTTGGTTTATTATTTCGTAATACGAAACAAGCGGTCATTTTATTTGTGGCATCAGTGCTGATCAGCATCAACTGGTTCGTTTACATTTGGGCGGTTAACCATAATCATATTATTGAAACAAGTTTAGGTTACTACATCAATCCGCTCGTTAGTATTTTGCTTGGTATAGTCGTTTTAAAAGAGAAGCTTAATTTTTGGCAGGGTGCTTCTGTTGGATTGGCTGCTATAGGTGTTATCGTTATGACAGTTACATACGGACATATCCCATGGGTATCATTAAGCTTAGCGTTTAGCTTTGGTTTGTACGGTCTTGTAAAAAAGACTATTCAATTAGAAGCAAAAGTAGGATTAACGATTGAAACGATGATGGTTGCACCTATTGCAGTTATTTATTTTATTTTTCTTTTAGTGAAAGGATCTTCAAGTTTTTCCCTTCAGTCGCTTGATGTGAGTTCTCTTTTAATTGGAGGCGGTATTGCTACAGCTATGCCACTATTGTATTTCGCTAAAGGGGCCCCACTTATTCCGCTATCGATGGTCGGTTTTTTACAGTACATTGCTCCTACCATGACGCTTTTATTAGGGGTATTCGTGTATCACGAACCGTTTTCTAGCGTGGAGATGATTGCCTTTTTGTTCATTTGGGGCGGATCGGTGATGTTCATTTTATCTAAAACTAAGTTCATGAGCTCTCATCAGCCGAAATTCTTTAAAGGGCGTTCAGCTTAACGGACAAAAAAGCGGATATCTTTAGATATGCGCTTTTTTGTCTGCTGTAAAGAAATAAAAACGGAGACGGAAAAGTCACCGTATGTATACTTTATAGCTTCCGCTTGAAATGAGCGTTCAACTGACCTTGAAGCATTTGGTTTTTTACTTCTTTCATTTTTCTCGCTTCATCTTTTTTAGCCAGTTCTGTGCGTATTTCACTCGTTTGAACTCCTTCTTCTATACGATCGGCAATATCCATTAATCGTTCGACGTCTGAAAATGAATATTTTCGGATACCCGTATTGGTTCGGTCCGGAAAGAGCAGGCTTCTTTTCTCATAGTAGCGAATTTGCCTTTCTGATAAACCGGTTAATTCTTTTACAATCCCAATAGACATGACTTTTTTATCTCGATATGACGCTTCATTCGTAGACAATCTCCCTCACCCCTGAGTACGTAGTAGTATGTTATTATTATAAAGGAAAAAAATACAAAAATTTATAACATGTAATACATTCTAACATATATATGTTATATTTTTGAATTACTATGTGAGAAAAAGTGACATAAATAATGAAATAGGGAAAAGAGTCCTATAAACTAATGATTAACTCGATCCCAAGTGGTTAACCATACAGGATAAAGCCTTGTGGTTAATCACTTGCTTTCAAAATGATGAATAGAAAATAAATGTGAGAATATACATAAATTCTAAAAGGGAAGGGCGTTTTACATGGCGGTGCAACAATTGAAAAAAGAAGAGATTATTGAGCTGGCAAAAGAAATTATTGAACTCGATTTGAAAAGAGATGAAAAATTTGAAGAATTGACAGAGTTAGCCGGGAATCGTGCATATGAAATTTTGCGCAGAGTACAAAATGCCTGTTTATGAGTAATAAAAAAAATCCCGCCTAGAGCGGGATTTTTAATGAGATTGCTGTTCAAGATTAAATAATTCTTGTTTCATCTTAGCGTGATCGAGGTTTTCCCCTATAAAGACAAGAGTGGTGGGCAGCTTCATCATTTCTTTCATATATAGAGGCATGCCGTATGAATATTGAAACGAATACGTATCGTTCGAATGAGTAAAGCGCATATAACCTTTAATGCGATAAATGGTATCTGGCATTTGGCGCAGCCAATTTTCAAATAATTCAAGATCCACTTTTTTTGTAAACTCATATACAAATGTTTTCAAATGAAGATGATCTTCAACATGAGCCTTATGGTGCGGCTGTTTTTGAGACAGCTGAGCTTTTTGAATTACATCAAGCTTCACGCGGGAAAATGTCGTTAATAATGTCCTGGCACTAGCGTTAATGGATTGAATCTCAAAAAGCAGGGAAGACTTTTCTGACTCAGACAGCATGTCCGTTTTATTTAATAAAATTACATCCCCATGTTTTACTTGTTCTTGAAGAAGTTTTTGAAGTTGAATGCTTAAGGAACCACGTTCTTTCCATCTTGTTGCGTCCAGTGTGGTGATAATACTTTTAATCGTAACTTGATGCGCAAAAAGAGGAGACATACAAGCATCTAATACTTCAATCGGATGGGCAACTCCCGTTGTTTCTATATAGATAGCATCCAATGTGTTCTCCTGTAAAAGTGAATGAAGCTGCGTTTCAAATTGACCTTGAATCGTACAGCATACGCAGCCGTTTAGCAATTCTTTTAACGGCGTGTCTTCTTCTACTTCATTTGAGTCAATCGAAACTTGGCCAAGCTCATTCATCACAACAGCAATATTGCGATTACGATCTTTTTCTTGCTGAAGCAGCTGTTTAAGCAACGTTGTTTTTCCGCTGCCTAAAAATCCAGATAAAATGTAGATTTCTGTTTTCATTTCAGTCTCTCCTATGTAAATAACATTGTTTAAATCGGAATTTTTCCGATTGCGGGTTGGTAAATAGTATATCCAAGAGGGTATAAATGTCTAAACGTAAATTTTTATGCTTTTTTGTATTCATTATAACAACTTTAAAAGCGCTATGGCTATCTTTTGTAGAAAACTCAAAATACAATGAAATAAGAATATTATAAAATTTCAAACTAGCTGTGCTACAATAAAAGAAAAAGAAAAGGGGAGCAAAAGTTATGCGAATATTAGTTTTAGGCGCAGGCGGCGTTGGCGGTTATTTTGGAGGCAGGCTTGTGGAAAAAGGGGAAGATGTTACTTTCCTTGTCAGAGAGCGCAGAAAAAAAGAGCTGGAACAAAACGGACTTGTGATTAAAAGTGCACACGGTGACTTCACTTCACCTGTACAAGCTATTACAAAATCTGAGGTGAAAGGACCTTATGATGTTATTTTGTTCACAACGAAGGCTTATCATCTTACACAAGCAATTGAAGATGTTCGTCCTTTTGTAGGGAATCAGACCGTTGTAATACCTTTGTTAAACGGTATGGCTCACGTCGCTCCATTGCAGGAAGCTTTTGGGGAAGAGAAAGTCATTGGAGGGCTGTGCTTTATTGAAACTACTTTAAACCAAGATGGAGATGTCGTCCAGACGAGTCCTGCTCACAGACTTGTATTTGGTGAATTTAAGCAGAAGGACACAGAACGATTACAACTGATTGAGCAAGCGTTCAGTGGTACAAAGGCTTCGTTTGTGAAAAGTTCATATATTGAACAGGATATGTGGCATAAGTATTTGTTTATTACGGTTATGTCAGGCATGACTACTCTTATGCGTGCCCCTGTTGGCCCAGTTTTAGCAGCAAAAGGCGGGCGTCAATTTGTGCAAGAACTTTTTAAAGAAGTGGAAAATATTATGATGGCCTACGATGCACCATTAGCTGAAGGAATTATTGAACAGCATATGAATACGATGGACAAAATGACGTATGACATGAAGTCATCGATGCAGCGTGACATGGAAAAAAGCTCTCAAATTGAAGGAGACCACCTTCAAGGATATTTGCTGAAGTTAGCTGAAAAATCGTCTATACACGTACCGCTTCTTCAAACTGTACATACGCATCTAAAAGTATATGAAGAAATGTTAAAAGGTTATAAAAAATAATGACAGCAAAAATTGATTTAGCAGTCATGCAGGTACTGCAAAAGCTGCTAAGTACAGCAGAAATGGGACAATTGCCTTCCGCTCCTGGCATTTATTTTTTCTTTGATAAACCCGGCAGACTTTTGTATATCGGAACCACGACGGGCTCTCTATCAGAAAGAGTAAGAGCTCACGTTGCAGGAAAAGGTGTTAGCAACACAAAAAAATTTCATAAAGAAATTTATGCTGTTGGATATATTGAAGTTCATGGATTAAAAAAAGAATTAGATATGTTGAGAACGATGCTTGTAAATGGTTATTTTCCAAAATACAATAAACAAGATGTAAAAAGAAAAAATGAATACGACATTTACACCGTTCACGGCAGAGTCCTCAGGGATACAGAAGTTGATAAGAAAAAAGTCTCCAAGCGAAAAACGGTGCTAAAGCCAACGTTAAAAGAGATAGAGATTCGCCAAGAAAACAGCGATATTACATATGCACGAGTCGCAAATATGAATGCTGAAGATCGAGTGAAAAAATTGTGGTCTTGTCAAGAAGCAGGAGCGCAGCTGCATCTTCCGGAGTCGAAAGTGTTAGCAATAAGTGACCGGCTCTTAAAAGAGCAGTATACATTTCAGCGAGATATGAAAAAGAATATGATGTTTACGATGCGGGATTTAGTTGTTATTCAAGTGTTGTTAAATTTAAATCCGACTCATGATTTGAAAAAGAGAGAAATAAAGGAAGCCATCAGTTTAGTGCGTAAATTTGGCATAGAAGAAGCTCTTCGCATCTCTGAAAAATTACTCAAAACGTAATAAAATCCATGATCATTGTGATCATGGATTTTATCATTTATCATTCACATTTAAGCTAATTCGTCAATAACTTTTGGTAGAGCCATAATGGAAATAACGCAAAGTGAACTGACAACTTGATGCATTTCAAAAATGGCAATGATGAATAACATCAGTGATATATATAATTGAAGGCCTTTTAATCCCCACGGCTTGCGATCGAAAAAAAAGTCGCTAAGTACAAATACAAAGAAAATGAGCGAACTGAACAAAATAATCATGGATGTAGACATGGAACGATCATAAGCAATGATAAATAACAAAGCGAGAAGCGACACAACAGATATAACTTTTAATGTTTTAATCATCGTGTTTTTATTCACTTTTTTCACCTTCATTTGTAGGATTGATCTTTCATCCTCATTTTATAGGATAGTCAAAAGTTCTAAAAGTCAAACGAATAAATCATAACAACAATTTAACATCTTTATACTACATTTACATTGAGAGAAAAAAATGGGCGGGTTTTGAGCTTTGTGCACTTCATTGACGCGTGCAAAGAACAAGTGCTATAGTATGTTTGCTCTAAAAGCTAAAGGAGCAAAGTTTTCAAAGGACGTGACTATGTGAACGAAACACTATTAGTAATTGATGGATTTAATTTATTAAGCCGCTGTTATTTTGCTACTTCTTATGGAAGAGATGAAGCAGCGTTGACAAGAAACAGTAAGGGCCAATTTACGAATGCCCTGAGAGTAACGATTCAAAAAATGCATGCATTGATTCACCAATATGAGCCAAGCCATATTTTCGTCGCTTGGGATGTTAAGCGTGAGGATACAAAACGTAAAGATACATACGCATTATATAAGCAAACAAGAGCAGAGCTGCCTGAGCCGCTGATTCAGCAGTACGAAACGTTAAAGCAATTTTTTGACACAGTAGGCATTTATCAAATGTCATTGTCTTCTTATGAGGCAGACGATTTAATTGGAGCACTTGCAAGCAAGTGGAGTAAAGAAAAGCAAAGTCCAGGGTACATCTATAGCAACGACCGAGACTTGCTTCAGCTCCTAGATCAACATATTTCGCAAATTATTGCCAAAAAGCAGGTTGGTGATCTTGTATATGGCTTTAAGCACTTTCAAGAAGAATACAATATTCACCCTCGTCAATGGGTGGACGTAAAAGCATTGCTTGGTGATAAATCTGACAATATTCCGGGCGTTCCTGGTGTAGGAGAAAAAGCCGCACTGCCTCTTATTCAACAATATGGCTCTATCCATGAAATTTATGCACAAATTGAACAATTAGATCCAGCTTTTAATCGTTACAAAAAAAAGCTGGCCGAAGGAAAAGAACTAGGTATGCTTAGTCGTGAACTTGCTGAGATTATTATAGACATTCAAGAAATCAGTATGTTAAGTTGGGAAGAATTAACATTTATGTATGATTATGAACGATGGAATAAAGAAATTCAAAGTCTAGAACTAAACATTAGGATTCGCTCATGATTTTTAGTACAATACAATTTATGAACATGAGAAAGGAGTAACAAGCGTGCAACCAATTCATAAAGAAACAGTCCAAAAAAAAATACAAACATTTTTAAATAAAGACGTATATGTACACCTGGAAACAACAAACGGTGCATATGCTTCACACGTAAATGAAAAAGTAATGACAGTCGGGGCTTTTATTCGCAATGGTAAAGTCACTATTTCAAACGGAAAGATAACGGGAGAAGGTCCTTATCGTGTAGGTCTTCAAATTGATTTAGGATGGATTTATGCAGAGGGCTTAACAGATTGGGAAATCGATGAAGAAGGCCGACTTCTTCTAGCTGGGCACGACTTTGAAGGTCGTTTAGCAGTTGCCCTTCAACTAAGTGAACATCCGTTTTCATAACAGAAAAGAGAGGAGAATAGAACATGGAAGAAAGATTATTAATTGTATTTCCACATCCTGACGATGAAGCATATGGAGCAGCAGGTATGATCACGCAAGCTAGACAAAAAGGAACGCCGGTTACATATGCCTGTGTTACGCTAGGTGAAATGGGACGAAATATGGGTAGACCGCTGTTTGCTAACCGTGAAACTTTACCTCAAATCCGAAAAAAAGAACTTTTAGATTTAGCGAACGTTTTAGATATTCAAGACTTGCGTATGCTAGGGCTTCGTGATAAAACGCTGGAATTTCTTGATATTGATGTTTTTGCAGATAAAATTGAAGAAATCATTAACGATGTCAAGCCAACTCACATTTTAACGCATTATCCTGGCTTTGCGGTACATCCTGATCACAATGCTACGGGTGCAGCTACGATTCAAGCGGTAAAACGTATGCCAAAAGAAAAGCGTCCGGTTGTTTGGTGTCATGCGTTTTCAAAAGATCGCATTGAACATATTGGAGAACCAGATGTTATTTTTGATGTAACAGCGATGAAAGATAAAAAAATTGAAGCGTTAAAAGCGCATCGTTCTCAAACAGAAGGAATGATGAACGCAATTGACTTCGATCGCTTATCTGACTATCCGCAAATGGAACGTTTATTAACAAGAGAAGAATTCTGGACATATAACTGGGAGTAACAGATGAAAAAACAGCGAATTTTATTTATTGGAGCAGGACGAATGGCTGAAGCTGTAGCGGCTGGTTTGGTTACGAGCAGCGCTGACAGTATTGAGGCAGTGGTGATGTCAAACAACGGAAATATTGAGCGGTTACAGCGTATTGAAAAAACGTACGGCGTACAAACGACGCAAAATTGGTGCCAAGAAGTTGACAATTCGGATGTTATTATTTTAGCGATGCCTCCTGAGGCCCATCCTTCCGTGCTCAAGGAACTTTCGACTCATTTAAATCAACAATTTGTTGTAACGTTAGCTGCAGGAATTGGTCCGAGTTACTTAGAAAATCATCTTCCGCAGGATACGCCCGTCGCTTGGATTATGCCAAATACAGCTGCTATGATTGGACAATCGATGTCTCTGTATACACTTGGAACTTCTGCCACAAAAGAGCATAAAGAAGTGCTTCAAATGATTTTAAAAGGAATTGGTGAAGCGCATGAGTGTTCAGAGAAAGAAGTACATGAGCTAACGGCTGTAACTGGCAGTGCACCGGCGTTTTTATATTATTTTGCAGAATCGTTAATTGATGCAACTACTGCTTACGGTGTGGACGAAAAAACCGCCAAAGATTTAGTTATTCAAATGATGTATGGCTCTGTACAAATGCTGCATGAAACCAAAGACCCTGCGTCTTTAAGAGAGCAAGTAACAACTCCAGGCGGCGCTACTGCCGAAGGGTTAAAAGTGATGAAAGAACAAGACTTTTCCTTAATAATGAAGCAGGCAATTGAAGCAACGAATAAAAAAGCAATGGGTGGAAGCTAAAAAAGCTCGTACAACCATATGTTAGCTAAACAATCCGAACTATAGTTCAGCATTCTTTCATCAGAATGCTGAATCAGTTCGGATTTTTTTATAAATAGACTTTCTTAATATAAAAATATGCCTCTTTAGAGTTGTTTTTTTCTCTATGTGCCGAGCTGTTTTAGTCATCGACAAATCGCTTTTTCGTATCAGAAGTTGGGAGCATGCAGTGCTGCTGTTTGCCAAACCACTTATATCGATTGCGAGCGATCCAATTGTATACGATATCTCGAATAGGCGCAGGGACGATAATAAGTGCATATAAAAATTTAACGGGTCCATCTAAGCGCTTGGCGATTTTTAAAGCAGCCGTTGATTTTATATATCTTTGTTTTCCATGAATATATACAATGCTGTCTAATTGCTCAGGAAGTAAGCCGTGAGAGGCTAGCTGCTGCTTTCCGAAATCTGATTGAAGAGAAGCGAAAGAAAACAAAGCTTGTTCATCACGTTTAATAATAAATTGAACACTGCTATTACATAAATTACATATGCCATCAAAAAGAATCAAATGTTTCATTGGACAATTTCGCTCCTATTCCATAAAAAAAGTATAATTACTTGTCATTTTTGAAAAATAAAGGTACGTTTAAAAGATGTGAAAGTGATCCAAATACAAAGGTAATTCGATTATATAATAAGGACTCATAAGAGTTAAAGGAGAAGGGTATGAAAGAGCAAAACGACGTTGTCTTATACAATAGAATAAAAGAACGAGACAAAAAAGCCCTTGAACTGCTGTATGACAAGTACGAGCGAATTCTTTATTCGTTTGTATACCGGTTAACAAATAGCTCTGATATTGCTGAAGAAGCTGTTCAAGAAGTATTTATTAAGCTGTGGAGAGGAAAGGGAGTTTACAGCGATGAAAAAGGGAAGTTTTCATCATGGCTGTTTACGATTACAAGAAACACCGCGATTGATATGGTGAGAAAAAGAAAAAACGATCCTATTTTCTCAGAAGAAATTTTTGATTTTATTGAAGATGATCATCCTCAGATTGACGAGCAGCTTCAGTGGAAAGATGAACAGCAGAGAGTACGGCACGCTGTATCAAAATTGTCTGAAGACCAAAAAAAGATTATTCAATCCGTTTATTTTAAGGGATTAACGCAGCAAAAAGTAGCAGAAGAGCAGCAAATCCCATTAGGAACAGTAAAGGGTAGGGTGCGATTAGCGTTGCGGAAATTAAAAACATATTTAGGTACCGATGCAGAAGGGAGAGCTGATTCATGAGTATGTGCAATAAACTAATTGATTACTATAATGATCAGTTGACTTCCCATGAGAAAAAAGAGTTTGAAATGCACTTAAAAAACTGTCAAAGCTGTCAAGATGAACTAAAAGAACTGGAGGAAGTTCTTGGAGATCTAACGTATTTGACACCAGAGCAATCTCCTCCTCCAGAAATGAAACAGCGAATACTTGCAAATGTATTCGAAGAAGATCAAGGTGAGACAAAGAGAGAATCAATAGCTTTAAAAAATGAAAAACAATATGCTGCGTCTAAGAAATCAAATAAAAAATCCGTCATTATTGGATTAGCTGCGGCACTTATTTTATCCCTTGTAGGAAACAGCTACTTTCTGTTGAAAGATGGAGACAAAGGCAAACAAGAACCAAATGTTTCGGTTGCTCCTCAAAATGAACCTCTTGCATCTGAGAAAACGATGAAGCTGCAGGCAGAGCCGAATGTTTCTGGTGAAGCAACAGCATCTCTGACGAAAAAAGGTGGAAATTTAAATGTGGTCATTCAAGCGAATAACTTGAAAAACGTAAAAGGGAATGAAGTCTATCAGGTATGGCTCATAAAAGGTGATAAGCCTCACCCGGCAGGTGCTTTTATAACAGATAAAAATGGAAATGGGACAGTGGTCTATACGATGAGCCAAAAAGAACAGAGTGAAAAGTGGGATGTTATGGCCATTACGTTAGAACCGAACGCGAATAATAAGACGCCAAAAGGAAACGTTGTGTTAAGTTCAGCGCTCTAACAAAAACCCTTCTGCTAACAGAAGGGTTTTTTTACGTGCAGTTAATCATCTTCAAATTGTATAGCAATGGTTTGATCATTTTCTATCTTGTTCAGTCGAATTTCCAATAATCCATTTTTGTACTTAGCGCGAACCGGTTCGTCCGTGTAGTGAAAAGGAAGTTTAACCGTACGAGAAAATACGCCTGTATGGCGTTCGTTCAGCTTTAACTTTTGTTTAGATGCTTCATAAGCATAAGGAACGTTCCCTTCAACTGTTAATATATTTGCGTCCAACTTAATTTGAATGTCGTTAGTGGATTGTAGTCCAGGAACTTCAACGACGATAATGCCTTCTTTATCGGTTTCATATAAGTCGACGTTTGGAAAGCGCTTTGGCAAGATGTGATTTAAATCGCTCCAAAAGTGATTTCCAAGCATATCCTCTACCTTATGTTGAATCGAACCCCAATCAATCTCTTCATATTTTTTACTCAAAGGAACCCCTCCTTATATTCACGTAAATTCCTTCTATGTATATGAAAAAAAGAAAATTCAATGCCTGCTTATAAAGAATGAGAAAAACGCGTAAATAAGTGAAAAAATGTGAGGAAAAAAAGAGATTTTGAGTGAAAAAGAAGGATTATGTAGAATAAAAAAAGTATAATTACGTATAGAGCTTTCTATTATTCTGAATGAAAGCAAGTATGTGAAGGGGGAAGTTGAGATGAGAGAAAAGCGTACATCCAGTGGTTTTCTATTAAAACAACGTGCTTTCTTAAAATTATATATGATTACGATGACGGAGCAAGAGCGTCTGTATGGTCTTCGGTTATTAGATGTGTTGAGAGATGAATTTCGACCTTTTGGATTCAAACCTAATCATTCTGAGGTATACAAAGCTCTTCATGACTTGATTGAAGACGGTGTCCTCAAACAGGTGAAGCGTAAAAAAGAAGGAATGAAGCTTCAAGAAGTGGTTTATTATACATTTACAAATGAGGGAGAAGAGAAAGCTAAATTATATAAAAAACAATTAAAAGTAGAGCTGGAGCGGTGTGAAGCTATGATTCAAAAAGCTATTCGTGACAACTTCGGGTCCAAATGAACGTGTCTTTAGTTAGAAAAGACACGTTTTTTCTATAGCTGATTTTGTCGTCTTATGTCGGAATAAAAGTTATAAAATGGGTACAAAGTAGTGTAAAAGATGGATATATAGTTATATTATGGATAAAATACACACTTTTAACATATATGGATGAATTCGATTTTAAAGATTATGCACTATTCATAAATAGTGTACGAATTGATATGATACAAAGTGTATATAAATCTATTTAATACGTTATTTGCCATATTTTAAGAACTTATAAACCGTTATCAGACCATCATTGGAGCATTTTGGTTTTAGCAACTTTGACGAATTTGACTAGATTTGTATCGAGAAGATATTATTTGTTTACTATGAAAGGAATGGATTTTATGAAGTCTACAGGAATTGTAAGAAAAGTAGATGAATTGGGTCGCGTAGTAATTCCTATTGAATTGCGCCGTATTTTAAATATCAACACAGGTGATCCAGTAGAAATATATGTTGATGAAGATATTATTATTTTACAAAAGTATAGCCCGTATGGTGCGTGCTTAGTAACTGGGGAAATTACGCGTGAAAACTTAACCTTTGGTAATGGAAACGTTGTGTTAAGTAAAAAAGGTGCGGAACAGCTTTTACAAGAGTTAGAGCGTACCTTAAATAAATAAGAAGTTTTAGGTCTTAGTATAAGGCAGAATATCCATCCATCTTTAAACCAAAAAAGAACGTTCTCAACAGAACGTTCTTTTTTGGTTTAAGCCGTTCGAGAAGATTTATCCTCCTCTAGCAGCTGCTTTTTTTGTATTTTTATCAAACGATACGCAAGTCCTGTTGCTCCTGCAGCGAGCCCCGCAATTAGTCCAACCCAATAGCCAAACGCCTGCAAATCGGTGTATTTTGCTAACACAATGCCTAAAGGTAGACCAATTACCCAATAAGATACCAAGGACATTAAAAAGGTTACATTTACATCCTTATATCCTCGCAGAGCGCCTTGAATAGGAGCTTGAAGAGCATCAGAAAGTTGAAAGAAAATTGCATAAATCAAAAAGTGAGAAGTTAATGCGAGTACCTCTGCATCTTTTGTATATAAAGATGCTACGGATTCTCGAAGAGTAAATAAAAGACCTGCACACACAAAGGCCATGCCAACAGCAATTGTTATACCAATTCTGCTATAGCTTCGTGCATCTTGATTCCGTTTAGCACCCGCTTCAAATCCTACAACAATTGTTAAAGCCATCGAAATACTCAGTGGAATCATATAGAGAAATGAGGCAAAATTAATAGCTGCTTGGTGAGAAGCGATTGTAATGGTATTATACGAGCTCATAAACAGCGTGACAGCTGAAAAAATACTTGTTTCGAAAAATACGGAAAAACCGATAGGTAAACCAATTTTTAATATTTCTTTCCAGGCAGAAAAAGAGATACGGTGAAATTTTTTAAATAAACCGAAGCTAGAAAAAGGCTCTTTTTTATGAATAATTAAAATTGATATGACAAGTATGCACCAATATGTGATGGCCGTTGCATAACCAGAGCCTACTCCACCCAAATGAGGGAAGCCCAGCTTACCGAAGATTAATACATAGTTTAAAGCCACGTTAATCGGAAGCCCTAAAATGGTGATCAGCATAGACGTACGAGTTTGCCCTAAAGCATCAATAAAGTTTCGTAAAACCGTATAAATAAAAAGCGGAATAATACCAAAAGATAAAGCGATTAAATACTGTTTGGCAATGCGCATCACGTTTGCTTCTAAATTCATTCCTTTTAAGATAGGACTAACAACAAAAAAGCCGATTAAAATGATAACGGCGGCCATTAAAATGGAGACATAAAGCCCTTGAATGACAGAGAACGGAACTTTTTTCTTTTGATTAGCTCCCACCAGCTGTGCAACAATTGGCGTAATAGACATTAAAATTCCGCTTAGCCCTGTAAAAACAGGCACCCATAAGCTCGAACCAATTGCTACCCCTGCCAAGTCATCTGCACTAACTCTTCCTGACATCATCGTATCAAAAAAAGTCATTGAAAACATTCCAAACTGGGTGACCAATATCGGAAATAAAATAAAAACGAACTGCTTAACTTTTTGAGACGTTGAAAACGTTTGTTGCATTAAAAAACCCCCAATTTGAAAACATTTACACCAAAAAGCATTATATCACGCAAAGGCTTGTTTTTGCTAAGAGTTCTGACAATAAATTCAAAGAATGTATCCATAAAGAACAGCACTTTGAAAGGAAGTAAAAGGTAAAGTAGTATATGATTTTAATTTTGAGACGCGGTGGGATATGATAGAAAGTATAGTAGTTATCATTTAACGTGGAGGGATACGTGTGGATTTACAGTTGCAAAGTAAAAATGTACTCATTACCGGTGGATCAAAAGGGATTGGGAAAGCTATTGCTTCTTTGTTTATTCAAGAAGGAGCAAACGTTGGAATTGCTGCAAGAGGAGAGGAAGCATTACAGCATGCACAGTCAGAATTAGAAAACGTACGTACATATACAGCAGATCTAACAAACGAAGCGGATAGAGTTGCGTTAATTAAGAAATTCATTAACGACTTTGGGAGTATTGATATTTTAATTAATAACGCTGGAGGAAGTAATGGAAGCACTGCAATGGAAACAGATTTATCTCTTTTTCAGGAAGCGATGGAGCTAAACTACTTTTCAGCTGTCCACTTGAGTAAATTAGCAGCGGCACATATGACAAAAGGTGGGTCCATCATTAACGTTACCTCTATTTTTGGAAGGGAAAGTGGAGGGAAAGTTACGTACAATAATGCAAAAGCAGCGCTTATCAGCTTTACAAAGTCATTTGCAGATGAAATGATTTCTAAAGGAATTCGTGTAAACGGTGTTGCTCCGGAAGCATTTTGCATGAAACGGGTAATTGGAAAAAGAGAATGGAGGAAAATCCGGAAAAGATCAAGCAGTTTGTTGAAAATGAAATACCAGCGGGACGCTTTGGAGAGCCAGAAGAAGTGGCAAACGCCGTTGTTTTTTTAGCATCTTCTCAAGCTTCATGGATAGTAGGTGCGACGTTAAACGTAGATGGTGGACAGTCAAAAATGAACTTTTAAAAAAAGTGCAGGAATTTCCTGCACTTTTTCATTATCCAATATCTTTTTGCATACGAGGAATCTGAAAATCTTCATTAACTGCGTCCGCTGTAAGCTGACCTGATAATGTCACCATTGGCACGCCGCCTCCAGGGTGTGTAGAGCCTCCTACAAAATAAAGGTTAGAAAGAAGCTGACTTCTTGCCGGAATTTTAAACCCTCCATTTTTCTTACGGTCAGTTGCTACGCCATAAATGGACCCACCGTTAGCGCCGTAAAGCTCTTGGATATCGTTAGGAGTAAACGTATATTCAAACTCAATGCTCGAACGTAAGTCTTCTAATCCCATTGCCTCAAGCTTTTTCAACACGACATCACGGTAGCGGTCTTTTAATGCAGCCCAGTCGTCGCCTTCTTTTAAAGGAGGTACATGAGTAAGAACGAACAGGTTTTCTTTTCCTTCAGGAGCTTGCGTAGGATCTGATTTAGATGATACGCCAATGTAAATTGTCGGATCCATGGCTATTTTCCCTTTGTTAAAGATGGTATCAAACTCTTCTTTCTGATCCTTTGAGAAGAAGAAATTATGATGTTGAAGCTGCTTGTACTGTTTGTTAACCCCTAATAAAAGAACAAGGCCAGAAACAGTAGGTTCAAATTTTGCAAGCTGCTGAGTTTGCTTAGCTGCTTGCGCATGATTTTTTAATAAATAGCGGTAAGTTGGAATGGCTTCTAGATTAGATACCACAACATCTGCTGATAGGCTTTCACCGTTTTCTAGTGTAATTCCAGTTGCTTTTGCTCCGCTTGTTGTGATTTCTTTTACTGGCGTATTTAGATGCACAGTGACGCCAAGTTCTTGAAGGAGCTTATCCATCGCTTCAGCAATTTTGTACATTCCGCCTTTTACGTAATAAATACCTAACCCTAGCTGAACGTGAGCAAGCTGCGTTAATACAGCTGGTGCATGATAAGGAGAAGAACCGATGTACATAATTAAAAAATTAAACAATTGACGCAAATGTTTGTTTGAAAAATATTTGCGTGTAGTAGCATCCATAGATCTCAGTGGATCCATTTGAAGCAGTTCTTTTACCGTGTGCATCGTTCGTAAATCGTGCAGTCCAGATAAACTTTTTTTATAAAAACTTTTTAAGTTCGATTCATACATTTTATTTGCATAAGATAAATAGTCAAAAAAACCTTCAATGTCTTCTGGAGCAAGTTCTTGAAGCTGCTGAAGCATGCGAGGAAGGTCACTGGTCAAATCAATTTGTGTTCCATCTTGGAAAAAAGTTCTCCACTGAGGCTCAATTCGTTCTATTGTTAAGTAGTCGTGGATATTGCGGCCTGCACTTTCAAACAGCTGCTCTAGCACCCACGGCATTGTTAAAATAGAAGGTCCCGTATCGAAAGAAAATCCTTTGCCGCTGCGAATATTTAACTTACCGCCAATTCGCTCGCTTTTTTCAACGACTGTTACATCATATCCATCAGCCGACAGACGAATAGCAGCTGACAGACCACCTAAACCTGCGCCTACAACAATTACTTTCTTTTTCATCTTTTTCCTCCTTATAAAACAAAAGCGAGTTGTCAACAATGTGTATAAAATGACTTCACGCAAAATAAAAATAGGTCTACAACTTTTTATTTTATCCAGTTCGCTAATTTTCATACGTGAAGGAAAGGAGAAAGAGATGTCTTTTTTACTGGTTGCTCTTGTCTTGACAGGTACGCTTGTCATCACTATCCCTACATTTAAACGTGTAAAAATAGTAAGAAACGATATGTCATGTTTGTCCATTATTATTCCAGCTAGAAATGAAGAAAAAAACCTTACCTTTTTATTGCAGTCACTCCAGTTACAGAACGCTGACTTTGAAGTGATTGTTGTAGATGACAACTCAACAGATCATACTGAGCGGGTAGCCAAAGCATTTGGCGTAAAAGTAGTGCACCCGGGGACACTTCCAGCTGGATGGTTAGGGAAGTCATGGGCATGCTGGAATGGAGCAAGAGAAGCAAAAGGCTCGGTGCTTTTGTTTTTAGATGCTGATATTACAGTAGAGAAAGGCGGAATTGAAAAAGTATTTTTCTACTATCAACAGCAAGGGGGGGTGCTGTCGATTCATCCTTATCATCTTGTTAAGAGGCCTTATGAAATGTTTTCTGCTTTATTTCACTATGTTACGTTTGCATCGATTGGCGCTTTTCACCCTTTTAAAAATTGGAAAAGTCCTTCTGTCGGTTTCGGACAGTGCTTGCTTTGCAGCGCAGCCTCCTACTTTCAAAGCGGAGGCCACGAAGGGATAAAAAAAGAAGTGGTTGAAAATATGGCGCTGGTTGAGAAGATGAACAAACAAGGTGAATTTATTACGTGTATGAGTGGACAAGGAGCTCTTTCTATGCGCATGTATCCAAATGGTATGAAAAGCCTTATAAGAGGGTGGAGTAAAAGCTTTGCTTCAGGTGCGGGGAAAACGGAAGCCATTTATTTATTTCTAGTAAGTTTATGGCTTACTAGCATGATTAATTATGTTCTTTTTTTACCTACTCTATGGAATCAACATGCAGGCTTGGCAATTAGCAGCTATGTTTGCTATGTAAGTCTCTTATTTAATAGCTTAAGAAAAATAGGTTCGTTTACTTTTTTTTCTTTGTGCTTATTTCCTATTCATGTGCTGTTTTTTCTAGGCCTATTCATATGGTCCTTCATCCAAACAGCGGTGAGAAAGCAAGTTAAATGGAAAGAACGCAGCATATCTATAGAAGAAGAAAAAAAGAAGAAAGTGATAAAATGACAGGTGCTCAGCTCTTAATTAATATCATGGCATGGTTTGTGATTCACATGTTCATCGCCTACAGGTGCACAAAAATTTCTACCTTTTATTTAAAAAAAGACCTTGCGCTGTTTAAGGTTCACAGCTGGGAAACAGTTGGAATATATAAAAAATTCGGGGTGCACCGATGGAAAACGTGGCTTCCTGATGCAGGAAAGCTATTTAAACGAGGATTTTATAAAAAGAAATGGGAGAGTAGAACGAAGGAATATGCACAGCTTTTTTTAATTGAAACAAATCGAGCAGAGTTAACTCACTGGATCAGCATACTTCCTTCTATTCTTTTTTTTATATGGAACTCTCCTTCTATAGGTGTTTGGATGGTTATTTATGCGATTGTTGCAAACGTACCGTTTATTTTGGTTCAACGATATAATCGAATACGGATTCATCAAGTCGTTTTGAAACTCAAATGAAATTAATTAACGTGCCTTTGGCTCCGAGTAGGGGCCTCAGTTTTTATTTTTTTCTCCTTATTCGAAGACAATAACTTCTTGGATAAAAGGAAAAAAGAAGCAAAGGCGATATAAATACTAAAGAAGACTAAAAACCCCCATAAACCTGCTATGGCA
Organism: Priestia sp. 40; assembly: GCF_049368575.1. Taxonomy (NCBI): domain Bacteria; kingdom Bacillati; phylum Bacillota; class Bacilli; order Caryophanales; family Bacillaceae; genus Priestia; species Priestia sp. 40. The sequence continues at coordinate 164,390 of NZ_JBMPZA010000016.1, read as the reverse complement.
TCATCAAATTCCATATTGCCCCGGGTAGTAATTCCTTGCTGAATTTCAATGGCAAAAACTAAGACAAGCATAACGGTAAGGGTATAGATAAAGGAAATAGCTGTAATACTAAATTTCCATTTTGACAATAATTTAAAGATCATATAAACGCTTAAGAACGTGAGCAGTCCAATAATGCCAATAATCCAGAAGTGAAGTTCTTTATCTGAAAGAGAAAATCCTAGTAAATAAAAAATATAAATTAATCCGTCGTGCAATACATTAATAATATTTGTAATGAAAACAATACATTCTTTCATTTTTTCTCCTTTATAAAAATGTAAGACGTTTAAGCTTCTAGGTATACAAGCATGCATAGCCTGTACTCGTTCCAATTTTATATAAAAAATGCACTTTCTAGATCAGATGTTAAAGAGATCTGAAATTTCAAATAATATTTATAATTTATATTATAAACAAAAAGGTAAAAAAATAAAAATTTTCGATGCAAACTGACACATTTTTTTCATATTTAAAGAAAGAAATGACTCAAAATATGTGGTTTACTGTAGAAAGAAAAGAAAATAAGAGGTATTGATATAACAAATATTCACAAGTGCTTTTATGCATTCTCTTGTAAAGTAGAAGGAAAACTAAGGCAAGTGTTAAATTTATATGTATAGTGGACAAAATAAAAAATAAATATAAAATAGTGAAACCTAAAGAGAAGCTGTCCGTATTAAATAGTGAGAAGAAAAAAGCGCAGGATACATTTGTGTTTGAAAGCCGATAGAGCTGGGAATAAGAAAGTAGTTATTTTCTCACGTTTGGTGAAAATTATACGTAGCGGTGTTGACAATTTTTTTTAAAGAGTTAAAATGTGAAAGAACAGATTAGCTCTCTTACATTTTTTGTAAGAGAGATTTCTTTTTACATTTACTATAAAAATAAAAGTGAGCTTAAATTTCAATAGAGACAGAGGTGGGAATATGAAACAGCTCATGACAAACGGTAAAAATATTTTTTCGAAACAGCTGCCGTTATTTCTAATTGCAGTTTTGTTGTTTTGGATTAAAACGTATACCGTTTATCGTATCGAATTTAACTTAGGGTTAGACAATTTTATGCAAAAGTTCTTACTTTTCATAAACCCAATTGGTTCGGCAATTTTCTTTTTTGCCATTGCATTACTATTTAAAGGGCGCGGAAAAGTACGAGCACTGCTTGGAATGAATTTTTTACTTTCATTCATCCTGTACGCAAATGTAGTATACTATCGCTTCTTTAATGATTTTATTACTGTTCCTGTATTGACTCAGTCAAACAACTTTGGTCAATTAGGCGGCAGTGCCATGGCTTTAATCAGCCCAACTGATATTTTATACTTCACAGATTTCTTTATTCTTTTAGTTTTAGTACTATGGAAAAAAGTTGACTTACCAGCAACAATTAGTCGACGTACTGTGACAGGTGTATTTTTATCAGGGATTTTATTCTTAAGTGCCAACATTGCACTAGCGGAAATGGATCGTCCTCAACTATTAACGAGAACATTTGACCGCAACTATTTAGTGAAATATTTAGGAACGTATAACTATACGATCTATGACATCATCCAGAGCTCGAAATCTTCAGCACAGCGCGCGCTAGCAGATAGCAGTGATGTGGCTGAGGTAGAGAACTATGCAAAAGCAACATATGCTGAGCCGAACAAAGAATATTTCGGTCAAGCAAAAGGCAAAAACGTTATCTATATTTCATTAGAGTCACTTCAGTCATTTATGATTGGTTATAAGTTAAATGGTGAAGAAGTAACGCCATTCTTAAATTCACTATTAAAAGATCAGAACACAATGTATTTCGATAACTTCTTCCATCAAACGGGGCAAGGTAAAACGTCAGATGCTGAATTCATGATGGAGAACTCATTATTCGGTTTACCTCAAGGTTCTGTATTTACAACAAAAGCAAATAACACCTATCAGTCGCTATCCGGTATTCTAGATCAGCAAGGCTATACAACATCTGTGTTCCACGGAAATGGAAAATCGTTCTGGAACCGTGATGAAATGTATAAATCAATGGGTGTAGAAAAATTCTTTGATTCAGCTTATTACAATATGTCAGACGAAGATACGCTGAACTATGGTTTAAAAGATAAACCATTCTTTAAAGAATCAATGCCTTATTTAAAAGGCTTAAAGCAGCCATTTAGCGCGAAGTTCATTACGTTATCAAACCACTTCCCTTATCCACTAGATAAGGAAGACCAAACGATTGGGCCTCACAATACGGGGGATAAGTCAGTTGACCAATACTTCCAAACGGCTCGTTATTTAGATGAATCAATCAAGCAATTCTTTGAGGACTTACAGGCCTCTGGTTTAGCAGACAATACGATGGTCGTGATGTACGGTGACCACTACGGTATTTCTGAAAACCATAAGCGTGCAATGGGCAAAGTAATGGGTAAAAACATCAATGATTTTGAACAAGCTCAACTTCAGCGCGTACCATTATTTATTACTTCACCAGGCCTTAAAGGCGGCGTAAATCATACGTATGGTGGAGATGTAGATGTTCGTCCAACAGTGATGCATTTATTAGGTCTTGATACAAAAGACTATATTGACTTTGGTACAGACTTATTATCAAAAGAACATCAGCAAGTTGTACCTTTCCGTAACGGTGACTTTGTTACACCTAAGGTAACAAAAGTTGATCAGAAAGTGTATGACAACGCAACGGGCAAGCAGCTTTCAGATAAGGAAGCGAAACAGTATGATAAGTATGATGAACTAGTTAAGAAAAAGCTAGAACTATCAGATAAACTTGTTTACGGAGATTTACTCCGCTTTCATACACCAGAAGGGTTCAAACCAATTGAACGCTCGAAGTATGATTACAACAAGCGCGAAGATCAATAAAAAACAGGCAGCTTTTAAAAGCTGCCTGTTTTTTTGTTTTATGAAACCTTTAAAGGTTTTATCCGTATATAAATTATAACAGTAATCGTTTTAAGAGACGGGAAGACAATGGTATAATATGTATACGTTTAAAAGTTCGGTCACATTTGAGATAGGAGTGAAAGCGATGAAAGTCGTTCGAATCATAAAAAAGATTCTTGCCATTTGGGTAACAGGAGCAGTAGCCGTTCCGGTCAGCTATTTTGGATTTAGTACCACGATGATTCAATCCTTTGGCATTAGTATAGGAGTAATGGTCGTGCTGAGCCTGTTTTTTATTATGAGCAGTGCTCGACGTCATTATCAAAATCCGTATAGAGAAGAAATTGCATACGTTCGTCATCAGGTAAAAGAGGCAAGAAAGCAATTAAGAACCATTGGAAGCTATCGTTTTAAAATTCGGTCTGTTCATATGTGGACAGAACTTTCTAAACTATACAAAGTAGGTAAAAGCATCATTGAAATGGTAGAAAAAGAGCCCGCACGATATAAAGATGTTCAGCCCTTTTTTACGAACTACTTACAATCAACGGTTACCGTCATTGAAAGGTATATGTTTTTATTATCAAAACCAACGAAAAGCATAGAAGTAAAAGAAAGTCTTCATGAAGCGGAAGACATGCTGCGCGGGTTATCAGGGAAGTATGAGCATTTATTAACAAATGCCCTTTCACAAGATAAGCTGACATTAGATGTAGAGCTTAAAGTGCTAAAACAAGCATTTGAAGAGGAGCAGCCGTATATACCGACAGCTACTAATCGCACAAAGTAATGTAAATGCAAAGGATGGGATTTTATGATGAGAGAATATGATCAAAATCAATCGTTAGATGCGCTGCTTGATGATCCTTTTGCATCGCCTACCCCGCAGGTACAATCGGACTCTCGCGCTGCAAAAAGAAACACATACGATGATTTGACACCGGAATACCAGGAAAAAGCGCAGAAAATCGCAAATCAAATTGATTATAAAAATCAGCAGGCTATCTTACAGTACGGGGTAGCAGCTCAGTCAGAACTATCTCAGTTTTCTCAATCTGTACTACAGCATGTTCAAACGAAAGATACGGGACCAGTAGGAGACGTTATAGGAGATTTAATGAGTAAGATTCGCCAAGTGAATCCCGATGATTTTTCTGCAAAGAAAAAAGGAGTCATCGGTCGATTGTTTTCAGGAGTCTCTAGGCCTATTCAAAATTTATTAACAAAATATCAAAGCATTAATGTTGAAATTGATAAAATTGCAGATAAGCTAGAGCGCTCAAAACAAATGCTGTATCGAGACATTACGATGCTAGATAGCTTATACGATAAAAACAAACAGTTTTACGAGGCGCTTAACGTCTACATTGCAGCGGCAGAATACAAGTTAGTGGCGCTGCAGAATGAAACGCTGCCCCAGCTTCAGCAAACAGCATCTCAAAAAAATGACTACTTGATGGCTCAGGAGGTCAATGATTTAAATCAATTTATCAATAGGCTAGAAAAACGAGTGCATGATTTAAAACTGAGCCGTCAGATTGCCATTCAAAGTGCACCGCAGATTCGATTAATTCAAGAAGTCAATCAGACCCTTGTGGAAAAAATTCAAAGCTCTATTTTAACAGCTATTCCACTTTGGAAAAATCAAGTAGTAATCGCAACCACTTTATTACGCCAAAAGAAAGCAATGGAAGCCCAAAAACAAGTATCTAAGACAACAAACGACTTGCTTACTAAAAATTCAGAGCTGCTCAAGCAGAATACAATTGAAGTAGCTCGTGAAAACGAGGCGGGAATTGTCGATATTGAAACATTGAAAAAAACGCAGTCCGATTTGATTACCACGTTAGAAGAAGTACTAAAGATACAAGAAGAAGGGCGTACGAAGCGTACCGAGGCAGAATCAGAGCTGTATCAAATGGAAAAAGATTTAAAAACTAAACTGTTAGATATGAAATAAAGAAAAAGTCGGTTTACACACTCTGTAAACCGACTTTTTCTCTGTTTTATGCATTTTGAAGCGTTCTCGCCATTTCCAAAAACGGAGTTAAATCCCTTTCGGACTTAGGAGCAAAGATCGTTAACCGGAAAGTAGGGTGTTGATTTTGCTTTCGAACGAGAAAACCGTATGCATTACTTTTATCATCTGATGCTTTGTACGCAGCTTCTATCTCTAAGTTATGGTGAATGAGGTGCGTGTCAAGGGAAGCCACTTCCGAAAAGCCAGCTCTTAAAATTTCTTTTGTTTCTTTATTGAGCTCCTCTACGCTTTTATTTGGTGGAAACACTTCAATCCGCATCCACAAAGCATCATTTTTTTTGTTGTAAATGACATCTTTTCGTGGCTCTTCTTCTGTAAACTCGTATCCTTCTAGTACGTAAAGCGTATAGTTTTGATTGATGCTTCTTTTAAGATAACCCACATCTGTTCTGCTGCTTCCTTTGTAAGGATAGGTGAACTTTTGCTGTGGCAAGCGTTCTCTTGGAGTTTCTTTTTGTGTGTTGATAAGCTCTTCACGAAAAGCAGTTGAGCAGCCACTTATCAAACATATAAAACAAACAAGAAATATCTTTTTTTTCATAGCTGGCTTCCTTATCTATTTTCATTCATGCGTTTTTACTGAGTTAACAATTGAAATTAACTTTTTTTCATCATCAGAATTTTTAGCCGTAACCATCGTGATTTTTAAAGCAGGATGCCCCTTTGTTTGTCTTAGTACATATAGCTTTGCCGTTTCTTTTTTACTCCCGGATGTAGATGCAAACACAACGGGTTGGATAAATAGGGATGTAGAAGAAATTTTTAACGATTTTCCAAACTGGTCATCAAACAATTCTTTTGAACGATCTAGATATGATTTGCTTGTACTTTCTTTCCCGGAAAGGACTTCAATTCGCATCCACGTATAGGGAGTCTTGGTTGAAAAAAGAATATCCTTTCCATTTTCTTCTTTTTGAAGCGTATATTCACCGGGCAATGAAAGAGAATATCCCTGTTCGCTTACCGTGAGCTGCTGCTGTTTCTCATTGCTTTCACTGATTGCTTTAACAGAAGGCAGTATAACCATGGTTCCGCTTATCATTAACAGAAGCGCTAAATAAAATTTTCGCATGTATATATCTCCTATTCAAAACGCTAGACAGCGTGTAATTACTATATAAAAATGTTTTCGTCATGTTAGAACCCGTAGGTTTATTTTTGACTTTTTGGTAAAGCTAAAAACACAATCAATTAGTAATGGAGAGAAGACTATGAAAAACCGTAAATCAACTTCTGCGGCTAATCGCCGTCAACAGCGCATGTGTTTGGGTGATGAACGATTATTTGCAGTTGGTATTAAAGCGTTTATTGACAATACGCATGAATCACACCTAAACAAAAAAGGAGGTCATTGAGTGAAATGGTGCTTGTCAATTATCATTATTGTTTCCATTAATTTCTATGGTATTCACGCAGATGCTGCAAAGAAGAGCCGATTTTATTATGAAAAAAAAGGAGATATCGTGTGGGAAGTTCCCATGAAAGATGAGAAGTTAATTGCGCTTACATTTGATGATGGACCAGATCCTAAATATACGCCGACCATTTTAAATTTATTGCAAAAGTACGGTGCTAAAGCAACTTTTTTTGTAGTCGGCGATCGAATAACGTCGTTTCCCAAGCTTGCTCAAAGAGAAGTTCGTGAAGGTCATGAACTTGCTAATCATACATATAGCCATTTGAAAGTAAGGGGCCAGCAAGTAGAAAGAATTGAACAAGAAATTGAAAAAGCCGATGAACGTATACAAGCTATTACAGGAATAAAACCTTACTTATTTCGTCCACCTACTGGCTATTATGACGATCGGGTAGTAAAAGCTGCTAAAAATCAGCAGTATACGATTATTCTTTGGTCTTGGCATCAAGATACATTTGATTGGAGAAATCCAGGCGTAGGTAAAATTGTAAGTCAAGTGCTTAACCATGCCAGATCAGGAGATATTGTATTGTTTCATGATACGGGAGGAGATCGAACCCAAACCATTGAAGCATTAAAACAAATTTTACCGAAGTTAAAGGAAGAGGGTTATAAGTTTGTAACGGTCTCAGAACTTTTAAAACATCACCCCAATTATAAATCTCTTTATTTGATGCAGCAGCAAAAACAGCACTCCGTTCAATAAGCGGGTGCTGTTTTTCCAGTAAAAGCTTTAGTCAATTTTTTAACTGGTTTTTCCTTCTCTTTCATCCCCATCAGACGTATTTTTTTGGAAAAATGCTTTTACTTTATCCCGTTTTTTCTTCGAAATAAGAATATATAATGTATCACCTGCAAAAATTTGTGTATTTCCTCTAGGTGTAAGTAATTTATCATCTCGAATAACAGCAGTCACTAAAATATCTTCAGGGAGGTGAAGTTCTTCAAGCGATTTTCCTGATATATCTGCATGTTCCACGAGCTTCAACTCAATCATTTCATTTTTGGTTTTGCCCATCGAAACAAGCTCGAGACTGTGAGGAACCGTCTCTTTTTCACCTTGAGAAAGGTTTAGAAATTTGGCTAAAGGAGCGATTGTTGCTCCTTGAAGAAGAGCGGAAGTTAAGACAACAAAGAAAACGACGTTAAAAATGAGCGTGCTGTTCTCCAAACCTGCCATCATAGGATAAGTAGCCAATACAATTGGAACAGCTCCTTTTAAACCGGCCCAAGAAATAAACAGTTTTTCTTTGGATGAGTATTTAGCAAACATCATCGAAAGAAATACGCCGAGTGGACGAGCGACAAACATAAGTAAAAGAGATAACAGTATACCCTGCCAAATAATATCTAGCAGTTGATTAGGAAAGACAAGAAGGCCGAGTAAAATAAACATTAAAATTTGCATCATCCATGCAAAACCTTCGTTAAAGCGGACAATTGTGTGACGATAAGTTAGATCTGCATTTCCTACTACCACTGCCATTACATATACAGCAAGTAGACCGCTTGCTTCTACAAATGTGGAAATTCCATAGGTCAAGGCGGCCAATGACAATGTAAGAACAGGATAAAGTCCTGAAGAATCCAAATTAATTCGATTAATAATCCAAACGGATGCTTTTCCAAGTACTAAACCAAGTAATAGTCCGATTCCCATTTGCCAAAAGAAATTAAGGATTAATGAGAGGATGGGAGAGTCTGGATGTTGAATTAATTCAATAATAGAAACGGTTAAGAAGATGGCCATCGGATCATTGGAACCAGATTCTGCTTCTAGCGTGGAGTTTAGTTTTTGGCGGATGTTCTGTGTCCCGAGTACAGAGAACACGGCTGCAGCATCTGTAGAGCCAACGATTGCCCCAAATAAAAAGCCTTCAAGCCAAGTAACGCCTAAAATATATTTGGCAAGTACGCCGGTTAAAACTGTCGTAATGAGGACTCCGAAAGTAGCTAATGAAACGGAAGGGCGAACAACGCGTTTGACATCTTTCCATTTGGTCTGCACGCCTCCATCAAAAAGAATAATGATAAGCGCTAATATTCCGAATCCTTGTGTTAAAAGAGCATTGTCAAAGTAGATGTAGTGGCTAACAACCATTCCTACGATGATAAAAAGTACGAGCGAAGGGACCCCAAGGCGAGTAGAGAACTTTGCAGTAAGTACCCCTATGACAAGGAGAATAGATAATAAAAGAATTGAATGGTCTACCGTAAAATCCAAAAAATACACCTCTTTTGTTCAAAATTTTTATGTAAGCATTAAGCGAGGTTCCTCTATGATAATTGTAGCATAATGGATTTAAAACCTTGAGAAATCTGCTTATCAAAAAAAGAGATGCATAAACATCTCTTTTTTGGTCATGTATGAATAACGGGGATAGATTATTATTTGACATCTTGCTCGTGATAAAGATGAGGTGCTTTAAATGTTGCTCTCTTTTTAACGGAAGAACCTTGTTGATCGGGACGGGAACGATCGTAAATAGCTGTTCCAACAATCTCAGCCACATCTTGAAGTTTTTCTTTGCTTATTTTATCAAGGGTATCTTCAGGGGAATGATACCAAGGTTCAGACGGACTGTGAATAAATAGAGCAGCCGGTATTCCTGCCTCTGCAAAAGGAACGTGATCACTTCGGCCGCCAGCTTGGAATGGCGTAGGTGATCCATTTAATCTTGTACTTGAAGCTTGAGCTAATTCTGTGACAAGGTTTGGTGTTCCATCAGCTGTATTCATCACTAAATCTCCCGCATCTCGACTTCCTACCATGTCTAAATTAAACATTCCAACAATACGATTTTTCTCATCTTCAGATAACTCACTAACATAATGCTCGGATCCTAGTAAGCCTACTTCTTCAGCTCCGAATGTAACAAATCGCAGTTCTGTATCAGTAGGAAGACTTTTAAATACGCGAGCTAATTCAAGCACCATTGCTGTTCCAGAAGCATCGTCATTTGCCCCAGGTGCTCCGGCTACAGAATCATGATGAGCGCCTACTACAATAATATCATTTGTTCCTTTTTTCTTAAAAGTAGAAGGTTTAGTAGCGGTTACATTATAAGATGTTCGCTCACTTACGACAGCTCCTTCAATTTTTACTGTACCTGAAGGCTTTTCGCCTTTTTGAATAGAAGTAAGAATTTTTTCACCTTCTTCTTTGGTTACAGCAAGAGACGGAATGTAGTTATCATTAGCGCCGCCAAGCGTTCCGTTTAGCTCACCGTCTGTATTATTAAAAATAATGACGGCTGCAGCCCCTTTTTCAGCAGCATTTAATACTTTTTCACCAAAAGTAATAGTGCCTCGCTGAACTAATACAATTTTACCTGTCACATCTTTGTTTGCTAAATTATCTTTTGTACCCAGCCCTCCATCTACAATTTCAGCTGTGACATTTCCATTGGTGCTATAAGTAAAAGTTGTTGGAGAGTAGCTGGTACCGTTTACGCTTAGTGAAAAACTAGCTGCTGGTGTGTAACCGGTAAATGTAAAAGGCTCTACTGCGCTCTCATAGCCTAGTTTAGACAAACGCTTTTGAACAAATGTAGCAGCTTCGCGTTCAGATTCAGTTCCTGCCACACGAGGTTTTTTTGAGAGATACGCAATGTCTTGATAAATTTTCTCGGAATTTACTTTTTTTAATACTTTTTGTTCAGAACTTTGATTGTGAGAAACATTTGCAGAAGTAGAAGCTTGTACACTTGTAAAAGATAAAGTCAAACTTGTTGCTACAGCCAAAGAAATCACGGTTTTTTTCATTAAAATCCCCCTAAATTTATCGATGTAGTTGGTACTATTCGAATTTACAATATTAAGAAAATACAAAAAAGAGCATTATTACCTAAATGTTCCAGATTATTCCGTATCTAAATTCCTATTTTGATAGAAAAAATAATTCAAATAAAATGAAAATGCGGAAACAAATAAAGGGGATAAAAGAAACTGTGTCAAAAGTAATAAAAAAAGGTATTAGATAAGAATAAAAAAATAAGGTAAACTAGTTTAAAAGTAAGAAGAATGTTCAGAACTTAATTGATGAGACATAGAGAGTGTTAACGTAAAAAACAAAGGCTGGTGGGAAATATTGATAAAAAATAGGGAGGGTGTACGAAAAGCAGCGGCGGTTGCTGGTCTTCTGGTTGTAGGGGTGTACATCGTCTTTCAAACAATGGCATTTTTTAAAGGAGCATATGCTCTTAGCAGTTTGATAAAAGATAGTTTACTAGTGGGCATAACGGCTGGCACGTTTTATTTACTTCATAAGCGTTCGGTTCATACACAGGTGTCTGATGAACAGTATCAGCTTGCTACATTAATAAACTCAATGCCAGATTTTATTTGTTTTAAAGATGGAGCTGGCAAATGGTTGGCGGTGAACGATTTTGGAAGAGAACTTTATCATTTAAAGGGTATTGATTACAGGGGTAAAACCGATGCAGAACTTGGAGAGCTTGTGCCGTTCTTTCAAGCCGCTTTCTTACACTGTATTTCATCGGATGAAGAAGCTTGGAGAAAAAAGGAAAAGGTACGCATGGAAGAAGCATTTGAAATACCAAACGGCGAGGTCAAAACATTTGATGTTATTAAAGTACCTGTGTTTTTTGATGATGGCTCAAGAAAAGCTCTTATCACGATTGGACGAGATATAACTCAGCAAAAGCTTGCAGAAGCGCTTCTGATAAAAAAGGAAAAGCTTTCTGTAGTAGGCGAATTATCTGCTGGAATTGCCCATGAAATTAGAAATCCGCTTACGAGTATTAAAGGGTTTGTTCAGCTCATGAAAGAAACAGACCGATCCGCGGTAGGGTATGCTAATATCATGCTTGATGAGCTGGAACGAATTAATGGTATTGTCAGTGAAATGCTCCTGTTGTCAAAACCTGAAAGTGAACATTTTCGCGTGTTTTCTCTTACAGAAGCAGTTAAGTATGTAATGAGTTTAACTTCCCATGAAGCTTTATTGAAAAACATTGACTTCTTATACGATGAACAAACAAGTAAAGCTAGTGTGTATGGAAATAAAAATCACCTTATTCAAGTATTACTTAATGTTTTTAAAAACGCAATTGAAGCCATGGATAAGCCTGGGAATATTTACATTACAATCAAAACAGCGCAGGATGACCATATTTTTATAGAAGTTAGAGATGAAGGAGTAGGAATTTCTAAAGACCGTCTAGAACATATAGGAGAACCGTTTTTTACTTTAAAAGAAAAAGGAATGGGGCTTGGATTAACAATCAGCTCCAAAATTATTCATGATCATCACGGTACCCTGCAGATTGAGAGTGAACAGAACAAAGGGACGATTGTTAAAATCCGACTGCCTCTGTATATCGAAGATACGGCGGTTTTTGCAAGCAAATGAAATGTTGTAAACGAAAAGTAATGAAAACGTCATCCATTTCTTATTGCTAAACGCAGCCGTACATGATGTAATAAAAGAAACGAACATGTCAGGAAGGTAGCAAAATGAGACGTGCAGATCAAAAAATTATATTACCGTATACACCGGAAAATTTAAGAATGCTATTGCTTCAAGTATGTGACGGAGAAAATCCGTTTTCCCATCAAGACCTTGCGTATTGGTGTGATAAATATACTCTCCATTATTATGAGTATGAAGCGGATGAAACGCAGTGGATGAATGATATGCAGCAGACAGATAATAGGCAAGATCTAGCTAAATCTTATGCCATTGCTAAAGATATTGGCTGGCAGTGGTACTTTTATATGGCTAGAGGAACGACGCTATCTGATATTCAATATGTCGAGCTTCACGAACTAGAATTACCTAGACATTTGTTTGTAAAATGGCTGAATGAATTATATGAAATGTAATCCTATATATGAATTGTAGTACATCCGGTCTGATGAAAGAAAGGCCATCTCTGGTAACGGAGCAAAAGACCACTGAAGTACATACAAGCGTAAAATAGAAAGCTAAGGAAAATCCTTAGCTTTTTTGTTTTGTCAAAATTATTCAAAAAAACTGTCTTTAGGAAAAAATACAAAACCTAGTTGACTTATTGGTATTGTTGTATTATAAGTAATAGAGACATAAATTATGGAAAAATCACAGGGGGAACATCTATGAATAACTTATTAGTCATTCTAAACATCCTTATTATGCTGGCACTGCTTGCGGGGCTGTTTATGATGCAGAAAAAACATGTATCATTTTCAAAGCGTGTGTTTACGGCGCTTGGACTAGGGATTATTTTTGGCTTTGCTCTTCAGTGGGTGTATGGTCCGACTCATGAAGTAACGATAACGACCGCCGATTGGTTTAGCATTGTAGGAAGCGGATATGTGAAGTTTCTTCAAATGATTGTCATGCCGCTTGTATTTGTGTCGATCGTAGCGGCATTCACTCGCTTAAAATTGACGAGCAACATTGGAAAGATTAGTAGTTTAATTATTGGCATTTTGCTTGTTACAACAGCGATAGCAGCTGCTATTGGTATTTTTACAACGACGAGCTTTAATTTAGAATCTGTCCAAATTACAAAAGGGGAAGCGGAACTTCAGCGCGGAGAGGACTTAGAAAACAATTTATCTAGTCTAGAAGCAAAAACAATCCCGCAGCAAGTAGTAGAATTATTACCAGCTAACCCGTTCCTTGACTTAACAGGCGCACGTTCAACTTCCACGATTGGCGTTGTCATCTTTGCAGCATTTGTGGGAATTGCATATTTAGGTGTGAAGCGTAAAAAGCCAGAGGAAGCAGCGTTATTTTCAAAAATTATTGATACGCTGTATGCAATTGTGATGCGTGTAGTGACGCTCATTCTTCGGTTAACTCCTTATGGGGTACTTGCGATTATGACCAAAACAGTAGCAACGAGTGATATCGATGCAATTGTTAAACTTGGAAAATTTGTTGTAGCATCATATGTCGCATTGGCAGCTATGTTTATTGTTCACTTAGTTATTCTAACAATCATCGGTGTAAATCCGATCACATATGTTAAGAAAGTATTTCCTGTATTGGCGTTTGCCTTTACTTCTCGTACAAGTGCTGGAGCATTGCCTTTGAATGTTAATACACAAACGAGACAGTTGGGAGTTCCAGAAGGAATCGCGAATTTTGCAGGTTCATTTGGTCTTACAATTGGTCAAAATGGATGTGCTGGAATATATCCAGCCATGTTAGCCGTTATGATTGCACCAACGGTAGGTATTGATCCCTTGACGCCTTCATTTATTTTCACATTGATTGCCATTGTAGCCATTAGTTCGTTTGGCGTAGCAGGTGTTGGCGGAGGAGCTACATTTGCGGCTTTACTTGTATTATCTTCTATGAATTTGCCCGTAGCGCTAGCAGGATTATTAATCTCAGTAGAACCATTGATTGATATGGGGCGTACGGCGCTTAATGTAAGTGGAAGTATGACAGCCGGAGTTGTAACTAGTAAACTAACAAAAGAGCTAGATACAAGCGTATACAACGATCAAACAATCTCTCCTGAAACAGCAGAAGTGTAAAAGAGATACAGCATCCATAGTTAACATTGTTAACTATGGATTTTTTTTCTTTATTCACATAAAATAGGAAAAAATACTTATGATAACGCTTTCAAAAAAGGTTATAGTGAAAAATGTGTACGTACTCTATTTTATGGGAGGGTTTTAATTGAAACGTAGTTGGATTAAATATGCAATGGTACTGACGGCTTTACTCTTACTAGTAAGCTCTTTTTTTAGCCCGATTATGCAATCGTTTGCATCTGCAGCGGATACCACAAAAATCACGATTCACTATCAGCCTGCTTCAAACGACACAAAAGAATGGGGATTATGGGTTTTTCCTGAAGGTGGAGAAGGGAAGGCTTACGCATTTACAGGGGAAGATCAGTTTGGAAAAGTAGCGGAAGTTGAACTACCCGGTACTTATGATAAAGTAGGCTTTATTGTACGAACAGAGTCATGGGAAAAAGATGGAGGAGACCGCTTCGTCTCAGTGGAGAACGGTGAAGGAGAAGTATGGGTAAAAAGTGGAGATGAACATACATATACGTCTCCTCCTGACGGTGAATACCGGGATTTACCGAAGTTTGATAAAGTAAACGTTACTTTAAACTATCACCGATATGACGGAGATTACAGCGGGTGGAACATTTGGACGTGGCCAGGTGACGAAAAAGAAGGCAAGCAGATCCAATTTACGGAAGACACGAATTTTGGGAAGAGAGCCACTTACACGCTTAACAGTGGAACTGGTAACTTATTTGACAAAATAGGTTTTATTGTACGCCACTCTACTAGTGATAGCGATTGGGAAAATAAAGACGGAGGAGACCGCTTTATTACCAAGGTTGGGAAAGATGGGAATGTAGAAGTATGGATTGTTCAAGGGCAAAATCGAATTTATTATGATAGAGCTGTAGTAGATATCACTCGGAAAATCACGAAAGCGACTATGGATGCATTTAATCAAATTACATTAGAAACAAACGTACCGTTCGATTCTTCTAAGAGTGTAGGAGACATTGAAATTGACGGAGCTCAAATTGAGAAAGTGACACCTTATAAAGAGGGAGGAGACTCTGTTACTACTAAAGTTAAAATCATAACAAAACAGCCTCTGGACGTTACAAAAACGTATAAAGTTAAGCAAAAAGGATACGGCTCAGCTAATGTAGTCAATGGAAATGTTGTTCGTACCAAAGAATTTGACGAAAAGTATGCGTACAGCGGGAATGATTTAGGAAACACGTATTCTAAGAAACAAACAAATTTTCGCGTATGGGCTCCAACCGCAAGCGAAGCCAAGCTAGTGACTTATTCTTCATGGAACTCCAAAGCTGTAAAAGAAATTTCTATGACTAAAAGTGAAAAAGGAACGTGGAAAGCGGAGTTAAAAGGAAATCAAGATGAGCTAATTTACACGTACAAAGTAAAAATTGGGAACAGCTGGAATGAAGCGGTTGATCCATATGTACGAGCAACAACGGTGAATGGAGATCGTGGAGTTGTGGTGGATTTGGCTAAGACAAATCCAAGAAAGTGGAGTACGAATAAGCCAAAATTTAAAAATCCAGAAGATGCCATCATCTATGAACTACACGTAAGAGATTTATCGTCTCAAAAAGAGAGCGGTATCAAAAATAAAGGAAAGTATTTGGGCGTAGCGGAGTGGAATACGAAGGGACCAAATGGCGTAAAAACAGGACTCAGTCATATTAAAGACCTAGGTGTAACGCATGTTCAGTTTCTGCCTATTTATGATTATCGTACGGTGGATGAAACGAAATTAAACGAGCCGCAGTTTAACTGGGGATATGATCCGAAAAATTATAACGTACCAGAAGGTTCCTATTCAACAAATCCATATAATCCTAAGACTAGAATTATTGAGCTTAAACAAATGATTCAAACGCTTCATGACAAGCAGCTTCGTATGGTAATGGACGTTGTCTATAACCATGTGTATGCAGTGAGTGAGCATAGCTTTGATAAACTAGTTCCAGGCTACTACTTCCGCTATAAAGAAGATGGAACTCTATCCAACGGAACAGGTGTTGGAAACGACACGGCTTCTGAACGGAAAATGGTTCGGAAGTTTATTGTAGATTCTGTGGCTTATTGGGCAAAAGAGTACCACATTGACGGGTTTCGATTCGATTTAATGGGGATTCACGATACAAAGACAATGAATGAAGTGAGAAAGAAGTTAGATGAAATGGATCCTTCCATTATCATCTTAGGAGAGGGATGGGATCTAGGAACCGAGCTTGACGCTAAGCTCAAAGCTAACCAGAAAAACGCTCAGGATATGAAACGCATTGCTCACTTTAATGACGGTATGCGAGATGGCCTTAAAGGCAGCGTGTTTTTTGATCATGACAACGGATTTGTTAATGGAAAGCAAGGACAAGAAAAGCTCATACAGCAAAGTATAGCAGCTGGAATAGATTACGATCGTTCAACTGCCACGTATGAAGATCCAGATCAAGTTGTCACATATGTAGAAGCGCACGATAACCATACGTTATGGGATAAGCTTCAGCTGACGAACCCTGCTGACACGGAGCGAACGAGAATGCAGATGCATAAGCTTGCTTCTTCCATTACTTTAACATCTCAAGGAATGAACTTTATACATGCAGGTCAAGAGTTTATGAGAACAAAAGGCGGAGATCATAATAGCTATCAGTCACCCGATTCTGTCAATCAGTTAGATTGGAAGCGCCGAGCAGCTTTCAGCCAAGAGGTAGATTACATGAAGGGACTTATTGCGCTTCGAAAGCAATATTCCTCATTTAGAATGACAAGTGCACAGGCTATTCATCAAAATTTACGCTTTGTTGATGCACCAGCAAACGTAGTAGGTTATACGTTAAATGCTAAAGCCAATAAAGATAAAGCAAACGAAATAATGGTGATTCATAATGCAAATAAACAAGCTCAAACAGTTCATTTACCTTCTAACAGAACGTGGAGATTACTTGTTGACGGCAAGCGGGCAGGAACACAAACGCTCCGTACGGTGAAAGGAAATACAGTAAACGTTTCGCCTCTTTCGACATTTGTACTAGTAAGATAAGTTTGAGATAGCTAGAATTTATGTAGAAAAATTCAGAATATTGTATGCGAAATTGTTGATTTTACTAGATAACATGGTAAAATATTCATTGTTAGCGTTTTCAAAATTCGTGGGGAGGTATGTATTTGATGCAAAATCTTGGAGCGAAAAAAGTTGAAATGAGTCCGAAAGTAGTGGAGTTTTTAAAAGGAGTTAAACAGCTATACATTAACGGGGAGTGGGTAGACTCTGTTTCAGGAAAAACGTTTGAAACGGTAAATCCAGCAACGGGTGAAAAGTTGGCAGATGTAGCTGAAGCAAATCCAGAGGATATTGATCGTGCCGTCAGAGCGGCTAGAGAAGCCTTTGATCATGGACCTTGGACAAAGATGTCAGCAGCTGAAAGAAGTCGACTCATTTATAAATTAGCTGATTTAATGGAAACACATCAATTGGAACTTGCGCAGCTTGAAACGCTTGATAACGGAAAACCAATTCGTGAAACATCAAATGCAGACATTCCATTAGCCATCGAACATTTCCGCTACTTTGCTGGGTGGTCAACTAAAATGGTTGGACAAACTATTCCTGTGCAAGGAGCGTATTTTAACTATACAAGATATGAACCAGTGGGAGTTGTTGGCCAAATTATTCCGTGGAACTTCCCGCTTTTAATGGCCGCTTGGAAGCTCGGAGCCGCTTTGGCAACTGGATGTACAATTGTTCTCAAACCGGCAGAACAAACGCCGCTTTCCGCACTTTACTTGGCTAGACTAGCCGATGAAGCAGGGTTCCCAAAAGGCGTGCTAAACATTGTGCCAGGCTACGGGAAAACAGCAGGTGAACCGCTCGTTCATCATGATCTTGTCGATAAAATTGCTTTTACAGGATCTACTGCTGTCGGAAAAGCAATTATGAAACAAGCTAGCGACTCCTTAAAGCGTGTGACGTTAGAGCTTGGAGGTAAATCACCAAACATTATCCTCCCGGATGCAGACTTAACAAAAGCAGTTCCTGGTGCGCTCTCAGGTATTATGTTTAATCAAGGACAAGTATGTTGTGCTGGAAGTCGTCTGTATGTCCAAAAAAGCTTATATGATAATGTCGTAGCTGATTTAGTTTCTCAAACGAAATCTATTAAACAAGGAAATGGATTAGCAGATGAGACAACAATGGGTCCGCTTGTATCTGCGCAGCAGCAAAAACGAGTGAAAACCTATATTGATAAAGGAATTGAAGAAGGAGCGGAAGTACTCGCAGGAGGAAACATTCCATTTGATCAAGGCTATTTCGTAGAACCGACTATCTTTGCAGACGTCGATCATTCGATGACGATTGCCCGTGAAGAAATCTTCGGTCCGGTCGTAGCTGCTATGCCGTTTGACGATCTTGATGATTTGATTGCCAAAGCAAATGATACAGCATATGGTCTAGCAGCGGGCGTCTGGACACAAGATCTAAAGAAAGCACACTATATTGCTCATGGTATTAAAGCGGGTACAGTGTGGGTGAACTGTTACAACGTATTTGATGCAGCAAGCCCGTTTGGAGGCTATAAACAGTCGGGAATTGGTCGTGAAATGGGAAGCTATGCGCTTGATAACTACACTGAAGTGAAAAGCGTATGGATCAATATGGAATAATAAGTAAGATTTTTTGTGAAAATCAATAGCATATCTTTGTGTGAAAAAGAGTAGTCTTTAGTGGACTACTCTTTTATTTGTTTAAGTCCCGCATTTTTAGAAAAGGAGTGATAACATTGCCGGTTATACAGGGCCCCTCGTCGTATAAGCTTACCGGTCACCTGCAAAAGTTTAGAGAGAACCCCCTGGGTTTTTTAGAAAACTTGACTCAGTATGGAGAAATTGCAACATTTAGAGTTGCGCACAAACGCTTTTATGTAACGAGAGACCCTCAACTTATTAAAGATGTAGTCATTACAAACAACAAGGCGTTTCAAAAAATTAAACTAACGCATATGTTTAAAACGCTGCTAGGCGAAGAAATGTTATGGACAGATGAAGCATTATATATGAGCCCCATTCAACCCTCACAAATAAAACAACATCTAACTTATAATAAGGAAGCAATCGCAAAAATAATTGAAAAACATACGGAAACGTGGGAAGAAGGGCAGCTTCGAATGATAGTAAAAGACATAAGACAGATAGTCGTAGCTGTACTCCTTCAACTTGTATTTGGCATTTCGATTCAGGATAAAGATAAAATTCACTATGTTCAAGCGCTTATGAGAAAAAAAGAAAAGTTAGGCAAAATTTATATTCGTCTACCTTTGCACCAGCCTGACTCAGATGAGCAGCTAGAACAACTCCTTTTTGAACGCGTTCAAATGCGTGTTCAAAACAAAACCGAAGGAAAGGATTTACTGCAGTATATATTGAATTCTTGCGGAGAAGACATCGATGAAAGAGAAATATACCAACAGCTAAATTCTATATTCCTTTCGATGTATGAAATGATTACGCACGTATGCAGCTGGTCTATTTATTTACTGTCTCAAAATACTAGGGAGCACCTTCAGCTGCATAAAGAAATTCAAGCCTATGCTAGCGGCGAATCGCTTTCAACCAAAAATCTGACCTATATGCGCAAAATAATTGCTGAAAGCATGAGGTTATATCCGCCTCTTTGGTTATTTGGGCGTCAGGCACGTGAAGATATACAAATAGATGGTTACAGTATTAAAAAAGGGGAGATTATGTTAATTAGCCCTTATATGATGCATCGCCATGAAGATTATTTTTTAGAGCCAAGTGAATTTTTACCTGACCGTTTTGAAAAAGGAGGGTCCATTGATGTCCCAAGCTATATGTATATGCCGCTTGGGATTGATCATCAAGCGGAAAGGGGCATGGACTATATCACTGAAATAGTAACCATTTTTCTGTCAGAAATGACAAAGCGCTTTTTATTTCAGCTGACTAAGCCCGAGTCTATTGCTCCGATGGCAGGCGTAATGCTGAATATGAAAGAAGAACTGAATGTGAATGTTCACAAAGTCCACACGCAGTCTTGAATGAACGGGAATACTTTCCCTCTTTCTATCAGGCTGTCAATTTATTGACACATCCTGCATTGAGATTTATCATAGGGTAATATTTGATAGAGATTACTGAAGGATTTTTAGAGGGGACTATGGATAAAACAATTAAACAGTTAGTGTCGCTAGTAGAAACATCATTACTAACGCAAGTTATGATTCAAAGTGAAAGTGACTATGATCCAGTTGAAGTTACGAACAAAACAAAAGAGTGGGTACTTATTGGTAAAGGAAACTATGCCGGTGTGTTTACGCACGAAAATTATCCTGAATTTGTCGTAAAAGTATACGGAAGAGACGTTTATGGTGTAAAAAAAGAAGCGCAAGTGTATAGAAAGCTGGGCGTTCACCCAGCTTATTCTCAACTTTTTTATGAGGGAAAGACGTACTTGATTTTAAAAAGACTTACAGGCGTTACACTGTATGATGCCGTCCAGCGGGGCATAAAGATTCCAGAACAAGTCATAAAAGATGTGAACAAGGCTTTGGACTATGCAAGAAGCCAGGGGTTAAACCCGTATGATGTGCATGGCAAAAATGTCATGATGAAAGATGGAAGAGGATATGTGGTGGATATTTCTGACTTTTATAAGGAGGGTATTGATAAAAAATGGACAGACATTGTAAAAGCTTATTACACCTTTTATCCGTTTATTGATAAATACCATATCCGCTTGCCGTATCCGCTTTTAAACGTTATCAGAAAAGCATATCGTCTATATCGTAGAATCAAATCAAAAAGGAGTTTCCGCTAAAGGGAACTCCTTTTTAAGATGAAATACAGCGCAGTACGTGCTGCTGTTCAAAAGTTGGTTTTAATTTGAATAGAATGGTTTGTAGTATTTCAGATTGATAGACAAATTTTAGCGTATGTTTAAGGGAAAGAGGATGTAAGAAAGAACGTATTCTTTTTTCAGCATAACGTATCACCTGTTCTTCATAAAATAAAGTACGTGCGGAGATTTTAGCGTGAATATCTTTTGTTAGTTCGATTGTAAACTGGATAATCATTAAATCAGTGTCTTTACAGTATTTTTCTAGTAGCATAATATCACCTCCATTTTGTCAACTCATTTACATAATCTTAATATAAAATTTACAAATGTCAATAAAACACGGAAAAATAAATGGTAAGACTGCTCTTTTTATATGTTGAATAAACAACAACGTTACAGAGGTGAGTAAAGTTGAATATTAACGTCGGGTTTGCCATTTTAGCTGATATTGATAATAAGATGACGGCTGCTATTTATGTGGAAAATCAAATTGTAGCGATTATAGCTGGTCCTTCAGACATTCTGTATGAAAAGTTGAAAAAAGTGTTTTTATAATAGAGAAAAGCTGTAATTGTAAATATGATTCATAAAAAGCTTAAAAATTCTATGAAATAGTCGAAATAAAAGATGAGGATAAAATACACAAAAAGAAAGAACAGGAAGTTAAGGATAGGAGAATTACATATGGATAAAACATCTTTTATTGGACTGATTTTAGGAATAGCCTCTCTTATTGTAGGCATGTTTTTCAAAGGGGTTAATCCATCTGTGTTAGGAAATCCGGCTGCTATTTTAATTATTATTGTCGGAACCGTTGGAGCAGTAGTGATTGCATTTCCTTCAAATGAAATCAAAAGAGTCCCAAAACTGTTTGGTGTCCTGTTTAAAGAACAAAAAATGCTGCAGCCCGTTGATTTAGTATCCATGTTTTCAGAATGGGGACAAGTTGTTCGAAAAGAAGGGTTACTATCACTTGAAGCCCAAATTGTTGATGTAGATGACCCTTTCTTAAAAAATGGTTTGAATTTAGCTATTGATGGTCAAAGTGCGGATTATATACGAGACGTGTTGTCTGAAGAAATTGATGCTATGGAAGAAAGACATCAAACGGGTGCAAGTATTTTCGCTTTAGCAGGTACATATGCTCCAACTCTGGGTGTACTTGGAGCTGTTATAGGGTTAATTGCTGCGCTTGGGAACATGGAAGATACAGATACGCTAGGACATGCGATCAGCGCGGCTTTTGTTGCTACGCTTCTTGGTATTTTTACTGGGTATGTACTATGGCATCCGTTTGCAAATAAACTAAAGCGTAAATCGAAACATGAAGTAAAGGTAAAGTATATGATGATCGAAGGAGTGCTTTCACTTCTAGAAGGAGAAACACCAAAAGTGATTGAGCAAAAGCTGGCTTCTTATTTGCCAACAGCGGAACGTAAAAAGCTTCTTCAAGAAAGTGAAGTGGGCATAAATGAGTAGACGCAGAAAACGAAAGCACGAGGAGGACCATGTTGACGAAAGCTGGCTGCTTCCTTACTCAGATTTGCTTACACTTTTACTTGCTTTATTCATTGTATTGTTTGCAATGAGCTCAGTGGATGCGCAAAAATTTAAGAACCTTTCTCGCGCATTTAATGAAGCATTCGTTGGAGGAACGGGTGTGATGGAATTTCAATCTCTGCAGGAATCTGAAGAAGCGGTTCAGCCTTCAAATACTCCTGCAGCTAAAAGTACGGAAAAAACAAATGAAGTGGAGACAGCCCCCAATCAGTCTCCTGCTTCTTCACAATCGTTAACGAGCGAACAAAAGGAGCAAACCATACGAGAAGCTGACCAAGAAGAGCTTCAGCAAATTCAATCTAAAATTAATGCGTATATTCAAAAGAAAAACTTAACAAATCAATTGCAGACTTCGCTAACAGATGAAGGTCTCTTAATTTCCATTCGAGACAATGTATTGTTTGATTCGGGAAGAGCACAAGTTCGGAGTGAAGATACAAAAATCGCAAATGATATTTCAGAGCTTTTGGTGATTGATCCTCCTCGTAACATTATTATTAGCGGTCACACCGATAACGTACCTATTCGGAACGCTGGTTTTGAATCCAACTGGGAGTTAAGCGTGATGAGAGCAGTTAACTTTATGAAAGTTATCTTAAAAAACGATAAGCTTAATCCAAGCATGTTCAGTGCAAAAGGGTTTGGAGAGTTCAAACCCGTGACATCTAACAATACAGCAGAGGGGCAAGCGAAAAATAGAAGGGTTGAAATATTGATTACTCCTCGTACAATTAAACAGCCGTAAAAGCAGGACTGCTTTTACGGCTGTTTTTCTATGTGTTATAAAGCTAAGAGTCTTCTCTTCTCAAAGTTTCCTCGTACTAATTTGAGATCCATTCCATCTAAAATCAAATCAATGAGAGCGCCTTTAAAGACATCGGCTGTTTTTTTCTTATCATTGGACTGCAAATATTGCACGCGATACCACTTGTCTTCAACTTGAAAGTACATAAAACGACCGTGTGTAAAGTCAATCCAGAACTTTGTAGGTTGTCCATTGAGATTTTTATAAACATATCCCCAGCTTCGTCCTTGGTGAGCGTCCTTCATTTTAGGGCGAGCTGTATTAAATACTTCGTAATATACTTTGTGCTTAATATCATAGAGCATCATGTGACGGTCCTCCTATCTATAGACGTGCTAGCGGGTAAAAATATATTTGTATACAACAAGTATATTAAGCTGAAAGGAATCGTAGACTATTTTTTTGAGACAAGCAGGAGCGAAGGTAAATGAAAAAGACAGTTTAAATTAGCTCAATCATTCCGCTTTTTTTATACTGTAAGTAAATGAGTTAAATAAGGAGGAAAAAATGAAACGAGTAGGAATAGTAGGTGCAGGAATGACCGGCCTTACAGCGGCGGCTGAATTACAAAAAGCAGGAATAGAGGTCTTTCTTCTTGATAAGAGTAAAAGTGTAGGGGGACGAATGGCTACACGAAGAGTAGGGGATGGAAAAGCAGATCACGGAGCTCAATTTTTTACAGTGAGATCCGATGAATTTCAGCAAGCCGTAAATAAATGGATAGCTGATAGAAAGGTTAAGAAGTGGTTTGGTGAGCATCACCCTCGTTATCAAAGTATAAATGGCATGAATGCATTAGCTAAATATTTAGCAAAAGATCTACGCGTATACTTGAATCGAAAAGTTCAAACCATTGATTTTCGAAACGGAAGGTACCAGCTGTATACAGAAGAAAATGAGATTTTTGAAGCGACTGATATCATTCTTACACCTCCGTCTCCTCAGGTTATTGAGGTATTTAATAATAGTAACCTGCAAGCGGACCAATCTATTCTTAAAACACTGAAATTTAGTCCCTGCTTGGTTGCTATCGTGGAGCTTTACACAGAGATGTTGTATAGTGATCATGGTCAAATCACAAATCCATCTAGCACAATCCAAAGAATCGTTAATCATGAGCAAAAAGGAATATCAAAGACGCCCGTTCTTAGCATATATATGAATAAAGACTGGTCAGAAAAACATTTTGATGAACATGAACATGAGTTGCTGCGGGCGATAAAAAATGAAATAAACGAATGGATAGGTGCAAATCATATTAAAAGCATTCAGTTAAAGAAATGGCGCTATGCAGAGGTTGAACAAGTTCTTCATCAGCCCTTTGCTAAAATTATGCCGTCGCTACTGGTGGCAGGAGATGCTTTTTTAAGAAGGGAAGACGAGACGAATCACTCACGGTTAGAGAGCGCATATTTGTCAGGCAAATCGGCAGCCGCTGAATTAATGGGAAAGAACATCTAGAAAAAGGAGGGACCAAGAAGTGGAAAATAATTGGATAATGAAACAAACGTGGAAAGATTTACTGTTTATTCATTGGCCTGTAGATCCGGCATTTTTGGCTTCTTTATTGCCGAGTCAGTTAGAGCCTGACACCTATGATGGTCAAGGGTGGATTGCACTTGTGCCTTTTACGATGACAGGTATTCGATTTAAAGGAACGCCCGCCGTGCCCATCTTTTCACGGCTATATGAGCTAAATGTGCGTACATATGTTACATATAAAGGGGAAAAAGGCGTTTATTTTTTTAGTTTAGACGCAAGCAATCCACTAGGAGTATGGATTGCTCGTCAGTTTTTTCACTTGCCTTATTACCACGCTGCTATGACATTCAACAAAACTCATAACCATATTTCTTTTCAGTCAGTTCGAACGCACAGAGACTCAAAAAAAGAGCGAGTAAAGCTTACATATAGAGGTATTTCTCCGTCCTATCGCAGTAGAAAAGGAGAATTAGCTCATTGGCTTACAGAGCGCTACTGCTTATTTACCACTCATCAAGGAAATGTCTACAGAGGAGACCTTTATCATGATCCTTGGGAGCTCCAAAAAGGGGAGTGTGAAATAAGAGAAGACTCCATCACTCAGCCTTTTTTGCGTCCGGCGGACCATCATGATTTAACTGTACACTACGCAAAGAAAGTAACCGCTTATTTTTACCCTTTTAAAAAAGTATAGGCATCAAAACAAAATTAAAAAATCTTCATAGCCTTCTTCTTTAAGCTTCTCTTTTGGAATAAAGCGTAAAGCCGCGGAATTTACTTGATAGTATTCGCTGTTTTTTCCTGTTAAAAGTAAACCCAGATAGTTATCTCCTTCTTTGCTTTTTAGCGCTGTTGAATGCTGCGCCGGCACTCTTTTTATGTTTCCGTATAAGATAGGGCGCTTAAAAATGGGCCAGCCTGTATGAGAAGGAAGCTGATCTGACGTTTTGAACAGTGCTTCTCCCGTTAGAAGGTCAACGTAAATTCCTTGTTTTTTGTTATTCCAATATAAATTTGTAAAAGGAGGTTCGGTTCCGTTTTCCTGCGTAACAAAATATTGCATGGGCGTTAGGACCTTTTTAAGGTAAGAGCGGTCCTTTGGCCAATGCTGTGTCAGAAAATCAGTTCGCCCCGAGCCTTCTTTGTATAATTTATAGTGAAATGCGTTTTTTCGATAATAATCCTGCTGCTGCTCTTCTGCTTCATAAAAAGAAGAAAAAGGTAAAATAGGTGTGACGATAGGACGCTTAAAGCGTCCGCTTTGGGCGAGCTTTTTTTTAGAATCGAAAGCCGCTTCTTTTTGTTTTTCGTTGTGATAAAAAATAATGGCTCGATATGACGGCCCGCGGTCTGAAAACTGTCCGCCGGAATCCGTAGGGTCAATTTGCTGCCAATACAGGTTAAGCAGTTCTTCAAACGTAATGTGAGAAGGATCCCATACAATTTGCACAGCCTCTACGTACTCGTTTTCCTTTTTTACAAGAGCAGAAGCTTCAGAAGTGATTTGTTCATCTCTAGCGTAGCCCGAGCGGATACTGCTGATTCCTGGAAGCTGATCAAAAGGAGCGACCATGCACCAAAAGCATCCTCCCGCAAACGTTGCATATTCTTTCATGTTACTTTCCTCTTTTCGTTGAATAAAATAAATGAAAATATATTTATATATTAAAATGTATAAACAAACAGAAAGCGCTTTATAACGAGTCTTGTAAGAAAGCACAATCTTATGGTATTATGACCACTGGATAAAAGAAAAATGGCTTATTGTTTACGCAAGTATCCTTATTTTATGTTCTTAAAAAGATGCAGTTTATTGTTTAAGTACTCATAGAAATACATACGTTCAAGCAGTAAGAGGAACAATTAAAAAATAAGGACGTTTTGCTCTTAAACGATACCACATTCCAGAATCTACATACCAGTTTAGGAGGAGCTAGTTTGAACACAACCCGTTTACCATCTATGTGGGAAATAATGATTGTGCTTGCTTTATTTTTAGCAGTTGTTATTTCATTTGCAACTGTTTTTGATTTACCTATTCAGCTCGCTTTATTTATTTCATGGTTTATTGTTATGGCGCTAGGAGTACGACTTGGGTATACGTATAATCAGCTGCAAGGGGCCATTACAAGAGGAATATCAAACGGCTTAGAAGCTATTTTAATTTTATTAGCCGTCGGTACGTTAATTGGAACATGGATTGCCGGAGGAGTTGTTCCTTCTCTTATTTATTTTGGATTAGAGTTTATTAATCCAACATTCTTTTTACTTGCTACACTTATCATTTGCTCTATTACCTCGATTTCAACAGGAACATCTTGGGGAACGGTTGGTACAGCCGGAATCGCGATGATGGGAATCGGACAAGGCTTAGGCATGCCGCTTCCTTTAGTAGCTGGAGCTGTGATTTCAGGAGCTTATTTTGGAGACAAGCTTTCTCCTCTTTCTGACAGTACCATTTTATCTGCGTCAATGGCTCGAGTGAACGTTATTGATCACGTAAAAGCAATGTTAGTGTTAGATATTCCTGCTTACCTCATTACGGCAGTATTATTTACGGTAACAGGGTTTATGTATGGCGGAAAAGATTTTGATGCTGGACGGGTAGAAGGGTTAAAATCTTCGCTGTTGGATACATTCCATATCAGCGGGTGGATGCTGATTCCGGCTTTGGCTGTCATTGTCCTTTTAGCATTAAAGAAACCTTCTCTTCCAGCAATTGCGATTGGCTCGTTATTAGGAATTATATGGGCAGTTGTCTTTCAACATATGGATGTGGCGAGCGCATTTAATACGGCTTATGAAGGATTTAAAATTAATACCGACAACACATTTTTAAGTGAGCTATTAAATCGTGGCGGAATTTTAAGCATGGTGGGTTCCATTATTGTCATTATTTTTGGACTAGGCTTTGGCGGGTTATTAGATGAGCTCGGCGTCTTAGAAGTCCTGCTATCTAAATTTGAAAAAATTCTTGTCAATTCAGGAAACGTTACGGCTTCTACTATTTTCGTGGGGTTATTAGGGAATATATTTGGTTGTGCAATGTATGTTTCATTGATTTTAACACCGAAAATTATGGAGAAAAGTTATGACAAGTTAAGAATACAGCGTCTAGTGCTTGCCCGTAACTCAGAAGTAGGGGGAACCTTAACTTCAGGGATGGTTCCGTGGACGGACAACGGTGTATTTCTAGCTACAACGCTTGGGATTTCTACATTCGCTTATCTGCCGTTTATGTGGCTCAGCTTTGTCTCTATTATTTTGGCAATTATTTACGGATATACAGGGAAATTCATTTGGTACGTAAAAGAGGAAAAACACCGTTCTGCTATAGCAAAATAAAAGAGGCTGCGACAACCGTATGTTAGTTGAAAGAAAATCCGAACGATGAATTGAGATTCTTGATGGAGAATCAACTTCGTTCGGATTTTTTTATTGGTATGATAAACGTAGGTTTCATGTATTTCATTGCTTCTAGCTGTTGACTGGATTGATTTAGTTATGTCTTAATCTCTTTTTGATCAGATCATTTCTGGATATTCGATTCTCCAGTGAACATTTTGAAGGTAAAGCTGAACATCCGCCTTTTTTTTCTGCTTCAGAAGTTTTAGAATGTGGCGGTGATGTTCATTCATCACATGTAAAATGGCGTATAGCTCTTTATTGTCATCGCTAAAGTACGTTTGTCTTATGAATCCGTCTTGTAAAGATATAAGCTGTTCTTTTAAGGTCACATTACCGCATCGGTTCAAATATACTCGATGAAAATACGTTTGATATTTTTGATAATCCTGATAATGTTCTAGTTCAATCGAAACATCGATTTTTTTAATAAGCTCATCCATCTCCGTAAAATCTTCTTTAGTTAAGTGGTCAATCGACAGGGCAGCTGCAAGACCATCTAAAGCACCGACGATTTCAAATACTTCTAGTTTTTTTGGTGTATCAATTTCCTTTACAGTAAACCCTCTGCGCGGTCTATATTCTAATAGGTTGTCTGAAGCCAATTTAATAAGCGCTTCTCTCACAGGCGTTCGGCTGACATTCAGCTGAGAACAAATACTGGCTTCATTTATTTTGTCGTTAGGCAGCAGTGTACCGTCTTGAATTTGACTTGCTATGTAGTTATATACATGATCTTTTAATGAATGATAAATCATAGGCCCCTTGTTCATTGTTTCCCCCTAAAATAAATATCGCATCAGCCGTTCCTTCTCTTCATGTCATGGTGACGAAAGAGTATAAAAATAGCATGAAAGAACGTACAGGTGTAAAAATAATCATATCATATCACTTCGTTTAATCTTAGTTAGAATATAAAAAATAGAATTATTGAAATATTTTTTACTATTCATTGTTGTAAAAAATCTGAAAAATGATATAATCGTAAAAAGATTTAAGAAGTGTATATTGTATACAATATACAAAATTCGTACATATCGAAGAAATAGAGCCTACTCCTGCAGAGAAGAGACTATAGAGAATATGTAAATAAACCAAGTTTTTAGATGGGCTTACTATAAAAAAAGGAGGTACATAATGGGGGAGAATACAACATCTATGAATCAATTACAAAGAAAAATGAAAAGCCGTCATTTATTTATGATTTCCCTTGGCGGTGTTATCGGTACGGGGTTGTTTCTTAATTCAGGCTATACAATTAATGCAGCAGGTCCTGGGGGAACACTCCTTGCTTATTTAATCGGTGGATTAATTATGTATTTAGTCATGATATGTCTGGGGGAACTAAGCGTAGCAATGCCTGTATCAGGATCATTTCAAGTATACGCTACAAAGTTTATCGGGCCGGGAACTGGTTTTGCGGTTGGCTGGCTCTACTGGCTGACTTGGGTGGTATCTGTCGGTTCGGAGTTTACAGCGTCTGGGTTGCTTATGCAAAGATGGTTTCCTGACGTTTCGGTTTGGATATGGAGCGCGCTGTTTGCCCTTTTATTATTTGGTTTAAATGCAACATCTGTACGTTTTTTCGGCGAAACAGAATTTTGGTTTTCAAGTATTAAAGTATTAACGATCATTGTATTTATTATTTTAGGCGCAGCAGCGATGTTTGGATTCATTCCTCTTAGCGGTCATGAAAAAGCGCCAATGCTTTCTCATTTTACAGGAGAGGGCGGTTTATTTCCAAATGGACTTATGCCTGTATTAATTACGATGGTTTCTGTTAGCTTTGCTTTTTCAGGAACAGAATTAATTGGTATTACGGCGGGAGAAACAGAGGATCCGGAAAAGAACATACCTCGAGCAATTAAAAATATCATTTGGCGTACATTCTTCTTCTTTATTGGTGCCATGTTTGTACTATCAGGGTTGATTTCATGGAAACAAGCAGGAGTGTTAGAAAGTCCTTTTGTGACGGTATTTGATCAAATAGGTATTCCTTACGCAGCAGATATCATGAACTTGGTTATTTTAACAGCTTTATTATCAAACGCTAATGCAGGATTATATGCATGTTCGAGAATGCTATGGTCATTATCTGATCAAAAAATGGTCAGCACTTGGTTAGGGAAAGTAACGTCTAAAGGGGTTCCATTTAATTCGTTACTTATCAGCATGGGAGTGGCATGTCTGTCCTTGCTGTCAAGCGTGGTTGCACCAACAACTGTTTACTTAGTATTAGTTTCTATTTCTGGATTTGCGGTTGTAGCTGTATGGATGGCTATTGCGGCTTCTCATTTTATGTTCAGAAGACGCTATATTAAAGAAGGGAATGATGTATCGAAGCTTGTTTACAAAGCTCCTTTATATCCTATTGTTCCTATTTTAGCGTTTGTTTTATGCTTTGCCGCTTGTGTAGGACTGGCTTTTGATGAGAGTCAGCGTATCGCATTATACTGCGGTATTCCGTTTGTCCTTTTTTGTTACTTGTTTTATTATTTGAAAAATAAAAAAGGAAACAGAAAAAACGAAAGTCAGCCTATAGCAAAATAAAAAGCAGAAGACCTAGGTCTTCTGCTTTTTTTGCATACAAAAACACCCTATCCATCCGTACTGGTTAAGTGTCCCGCAACAAGCGAAATTGAATTGGATAGGGTGCGTATCTATATAGTAGAGAAAGAGGCGCCATTTGTCAAACTTATTTAGCCGCGCCTTATTTAAAAATAGAAAAAAGCAAGGTTTTCACTGTTTTTTCATTTTCACTATGTATAGTAAGGAATGTAAAGAAAAGATATTCGCAGCAGCACGTCGTACAGATCCGTAGAACGCGAAAGAAAGGAGGAGATCAAATGGCTAAGCGGGATGCGTATTTTGATAACGTAAAATTTATCTTAATTGTATTAGTAGTGTTTGGCCATTTGTTAACTCCCTTCATCAATGATAAACAGTGGCTACGAACGCTCTACATATTTATTTACACCTTTCATATGCCAGCGTTTATTTTAATAAGCGGCTATTTTGCAAAGGGATATCGAAAAAAAGGATATATGTGGAAGGCGGCGAAGAAAGTATTACTTCCTTATATTATTTTTCAGCTTATCTATGCGGTATACGACTATAAACTGTATGATGAATCCACATTCGAAGTTTCAGTGTTTCAGCCGGCTTGGTCGCTATGGTTTTTATTGAGTTTATTTTGTTGGAACGCCATGTTGTTCATTTTTACAAAAATCAAATATCCATTAGCCGTTGCGGCAGTTTTAGGAATTATGATTGGCTTATGTGAACCGCTGGAAACAACGTTAAGCCTTTCTAGAACCTTTGTGTTCTTTCCCTTCTTCTTAGCAGGATTTTATATGAAAAAAGAACATTTTAAAAAGTTGACGTCTGTTTCTTGCAAAAAAGTAGCTGGAGGCACTTTGCTGATTATTGCTCTATGGATCCAGTATATAGCACCGGACTTTGAGAAAGAGTGGTTATTTGGTTCAAAATCTTATGCCTCTTTAGGTGTAAATCAATTAGAGGGAATGACCATTCGTATGCTATTTTATAGCATCAGCTTAGCAATGACGATTTCCTTTCTAGCTTTGATCCCTACACAAACGATGTCTTTTACATCTCGAGGTGCTCAAACCTTTTATGTATATCTGCTACATGGGTTTCTGATTAAATATATCCGCCTATCTTCTTTTGGAGATTGGATAGAAAGTGTACAAGGATACAGTATTCTTCTAATTGGAGCTTGTGGAGTGGCGTGGTTGTTGTCGAGTAAATACGTATCTACTATTGCAAGACCTTTAATTGAGCTTAAACCGTTACCAAGGCGCAAAAGTTTAAGTTTAGGTAAGTAATGAGAAATGGAAAAGGAGTTTAACGATGTCTAAAAACAAAATAATTATGATTATTGCAGCCGTTGTGATTATTGCTGCAGTAGCTATTGGTGCCGTAGCAATGAATAAATCAAAGGTGGTTGCTACCGTTGGTGATGAAAAAATCACAAAAGATCAGCTGTACGATGCTCTTCTTGCTCAAGGAGGATCAAGCGTCCTTGATTCACTAATTGAACAAAAAGTCATTTCAAAAGAAGCAGCTAAACAAAATATTAAAGTAACCGATAAAGAAATTAATGCTGAATTAGAAAACCTTAAAAGTCAGTATGGGGGAGAAGATGCACTAAATCAAGCATTAGCATCTAGTGGTGTAAAATTGTCAGAGCTGAAAAAAGATTTAAAGACGAATATTGAAGCAAAAAAAATGGTCGAGTCGACTATTAGTATTAAAGATAGTGAAATGAAATCGTACTTTAATCAAAATAAAGATTCACTAGCTACAGAAGCACAGGTGAAAGCTAGCCACATCTTAGTATCAGACGAAAAAACAGCAAAAGAAGTAAAGGCAAAGCTTGATAAAGGAGAAGATTTTGCTAAGCTAGCAAAAGAATATTCAACAGATACAGCTTCTAAATCAGATGGCGGAAACCTTGGATACTTCAAAAAAGGCGATATGGTCGAAGCTTTTGCCAACAAAGCATTTTCAATGAAGGTAAATGAAGTAAGTGATCCTGTTAAAACAGAATACGGTTATCACATTATTAAAGTAACAGGCAAAAAAGAAGCGCAAAAAGCAACATATGAAAATAGCAAAGCAAAAATCAAGCAAACGCTGCTTGATCAAAAATACCAAACAGAGTATCCAACATGGTTACAAAAGCTAAAGAAAAAGTATGATATTACAAACAAACTTGATTCATAAATAATACCTTAACGAAATGAGGGGATGGATATGAAACAAACAGCGTCTTATAGTAAATTAGAAAAAATCGTCGAACAATTGAAGCACAGAGGTGTACGAGCTGAAATATGCCGGCGTGTTGTAAAGGTGACAGAAACTGTTAATGGATCAAATCCTTCATATTCAAATCAAATCGTTAGGCATTCATAAAGAGTACAAAAGATGCAAACTAGTAGACGGAAGTTTGCTCCCTTACTAAATACAGATAGGAAAAAGTAAAATAAGAAGAGATCAGTAGAGGCAGCTTGTTTCTGCTGATTCTTTTTGTATAATAAAGTAAACAAAAGGATGCAGCGACATGTATCGGATGAAGGAAGGAGTTACGCGGAATGAACGTATTGCTAGCAGAAGATGATTTGCAGCTAGGTGAATTAGTTAGTTATATGCTAAAGAAAAAAGGAGGCTATAACGTCGAATGGGTGACGGAAGGGAATGATGCATATGATTATGCATCTGAAGCGCATTATGATGTGTTAATTCTTGACTGGATGATGCCAAACGGAGACGGAATTGATGTATGTAAACGTCTAAGAAAAGAAGGATACGCGGGAGCTATTCTTATGTTAACAGCAAAAGATGCGGTTCAAGATCGTATACAAGGCTTAGATGCGGGAGCGGATGATTACGTTATTAAGCCATTTGAAATTGACGAGCTGCTTGCAAGGCTTCGCGCTTTGTCTCGTCGTAATTATGCACCAATTTTAGAAGAAGAAGTAGAGATCGCCAGCATGATATTAAAAAGAGCAAGTCAAACCGTGCAGTTTGACGAGGAGTTTATTCAATTAAGTCCTCGTGAATTTCAACTGCTAGATTTTTTAGTGAAAAACAAAGGACAAGTTCTTTCTCGAGATATTATTTTAGACCGGGTATGGGGATATGAATCAGATGTTTCCATTAAAACGATTGATGCGACGGTTAAACTTTTGCGGAAAAAACTAGAGAAATTCAACAAACAGGATCTTATTCAAAGCATTCGCGGAGTAGGCTACAAAATTGAAAGCTAAACTCCTTACAAGAGCTAAACAGAAAGTAAAACAAAAAGTAAAGCAAGATTTATTCAGCCAGACGCAAAATCGTTTAACATTCCGATATAGCGCATTACTGATGCTGTTTCTGCTATTATTCGTGTTTATTGTTTATGCATTGGTGTATGTGGTTGTATCCAACAGTCAGCAGCAAAACTTAAATAGCATGCTAAAGCAAGAGTCTCGAATTGTCCAAAGCATCTTAATTAAACAAGCGATAAACAGCTCGAATCAGCAGTCAAAAGAAGAGTACAAAAACATTGTCGTAGCCGGTGAAGATCAGTTTTTTTATTATGTCATCAGTCCTGAAGGGGATCTTATTATGGGAAACGAAGCGAGTGAGCGGCTTCGCTCTAACTTATTAGATTTAATTGATGGGTGGATCCCTATTGAAAATGAAGTGAGGAAAGAACGAATAAAAGCCCCCCGTCCTAGTTTTGAACACATTGAAGGAGTAAAAGGGCAAAACGGGGAAGGCAAAATAGATATTGATTTGATGATGGCGGGTGAACCTATTTTTTATAAAGGTCAATTTTTAGGGATGCTTTATATTGGAAAAGACGTTTCATTTCTTTATCAGCTGTTAAAGTGGCTCCTTATTATTATGTTAAGCCTTACCGTACTGTTTGTAGGAGTAGCCATTTATATCAGCCGCTTAATGTCAAAACGGGCTATGGTCCCAATTGAAACAGCTTTCCAAAAGCAAAAAGAGTTTGTGGCGGATGCATCCCATGAGTTAAGAACGCCGCTTAGCGTTATGCTTTCTTCTATCAACGCTTTAGAAATGCAGGAGGAAGTAACAGAAGATCCTTTTTCTAAAAAATTAATCAATAATATGAAAGCTGAAGTGAAGCGCATGACGAGTCTCGTCAGTGATTTGCTTACGCTTGCACGCTCAGACTCTAATAAAGTAGAAAAAGCAATGATGCCCTTTGATATTACAGCCGCGGTGCAAAAGGTAATGGAATCCGTTGAAACCCTAGCGGTTTCTAAACATATTGATTTGCAACTGGATACGCCGGAAAAATTAGTGGTAACTGGAGATCAAGAGCGTCTAACTCAGCTGATTTACATTTTGTTAGATAATGCGATTAAATATACAACTCCTCATGGAAGTGTAAACATTCAAGTAGTTCAGCATGGGAGTGAATGTATATTAAAAGTACGTGATACGGGCGTTGGGATCCATCCAGATGAAAAGGATCGGATTTTTGACCGCTTTTATCGTGCTGACAAATCGCGTTCCCGTCAAATGGGAGGTCATGGACTAGGCCTAGCAATCGCTAAATGGATCGTAGAAACACATAAAGGGAAAATTGATGTAGAAAGTGAACAGGAAAAAGGCAGTACATTTACAGTAAGATTGCCCATGTCACAAAAAGTGAAAAAGAGTTAAAAGAGACTGTGACAAAAGGGTTTTAGTTGAAGGAAGATCTGAACAAGTTTGATTCTTGATGGGGAATCAAACTCGTTCGGATTTTTTTATGGTTAGGGTGAACGTAGGTTTCGCGTATGTAGTTGCTTCTAGCTGTTGATTGGTGGGCAAGGAGAAGACTCCTGCGGGAAAAGTGAAATAAGTGAGACCCAGCAGAAAGGAAAGGCTCGCACGGAAATCAACAGCAAGGTCAAAAGAATCTATACTAGCTCCTTTATCCAATTTGTTCGTCCAGTGATTTAGTTATGTCTCAATCTCTTTTCAGTTAGTGAAAGTGACCAAATGAAAAAGAAAAGTTTAGACAAAATGGTGAGTGTAAAAATCAGATAATTCAGTTATATTTACTAGCGTAATAACCAGTCTATGTGTCAGGTTTCTTTACAAGGATAAAGACTTTTTAAAGGAAACAGTGCATGATAGAACAATAGCAGACTGCTTCGTTTAATAAGAAGATGGAGTAGTTAAATAAAGGGGAGTTTGATAACATGTACGATTTAATTATTCGGGATGGTTCGGTCGTATTAGAAGATGAAATAGTAAAAGCGGACATAGGTATTAAAAAGGGAAAGATTGCAGAAATAGCGCAAGGTGTTAGCACACCAGCAAAAAAATACGTAGATGCTAAAGACAAATATGTTCTGCCTGGAATGATTGATATTCACGTGCATTTTGATGAACCGAGCCGAGACCATTGGGAAGGGTTTGACTACGGTTCAGCATCTATGGCCGCAGGAGGCTGCACTACATATTTTGATATGCCTTTAAACGGCGTTCCTCCTACCGTAACAGAAGCAGCGCTGTGGGAAAAGAAAAAGCTGGCTGATCAAAAGTCAGTAGTAGATTACGGTCTATGGGGAGGGTTGGTTCCTGGTAATAAAGAAGAATTAGCCAAAATGGCTCATTCGGGTGTAATAGGTTTTAAAGCATTTATGTCAGAAGCCGGTTCTGAATTTGATTTCTCAGATGACCTCACATTATACGAAGGAATGAAAGAGATTGCAAAACTAAATAAAGTGCTTGCCCTGCATGCTGAAAGAAATGACTTAATACAAAAGTTTGAACAGGCTAAACAGAAGCAAAAACAAACGGCTATTAAAGATTATTTAGAAACGCGACCGGTTGTAGCAGAAGTAAACGCAGTAAAGCAAGCGCTTGAGTACGGTGAAGAAACGGGATGTCCGCTTCACTTTGTACACATTAGCAGCTATGAAGCAGTGCAGCTTATTACGGAAGCAAAGAAGAATGGAATGAACGTTACGCTGGAAACTTGTCCGCATTATTTACTTTTTACAGAGGAAGACTTTGAAGAAATTGGCGTAACGGCTAAGTGTGCACCTCCTCTTCGCAGCAGGAGTCAAAAAGAAAAATTATGGGCTTGTATTCAATCAGAGGAAGTAGATATGATTTCTTCGGATCATTCTCCTTGCCCGATTGAGTTAAAAACAGCTCATCAGAATGATTTATTTAAAGTTTGGGGTGGAATATCAGGCGGTCAGTACTCTTTGCAAGCAATGATTAGTGAGGGAGTGATCACTAGAGGGATTTCTCTTTCTCACATTTCAAAGCTTGTATCAACCAATCCAGCTAAACGATTCGGCTTATATCCTAAAAAAGGAAGCATTTTGCTCGGATCCGATGCGGATTTGGTTATCGTTGATCTGGATCAAACTGAAAAAGTGACAAAAGAAGGAATGGTTTTCAAACATAAGCACAGTATATATGAAGGAACGGTATTTAATAGCGTTATTTTAACTACCATTAATAGAGGAACGATTGTATACACTAAAGAAGAAGGTGTGTTTCCTCTTCACAAAGGACAAATGGTAAACGGTGAACACGTCAAATTGTAGGTACAGTGAAAAAAGAGGTGAAAAATAAACCTTTTATCTCTTTTTTTACATAAAAAAATGAGGATGACTTATATTAAAGGTATTACATAGGTGAAAAAAGAGTATCTACTATAACAAAAGAGACATTTTTAAAGAGGGTTTTATTATTTTAAAAAAGTATATTTTCGGTTGAAGGAAACATAATGAGAAAATAATAAAGCTTCTTTTTAAATATAAAGAAAAAATTCCAAAAAAGAAAAATATTATCTGGTTGTATGAAAAGTAGATAATCAGATGCTTTGTAATCAAGGGTTTTGTATAAAAAATTTTTCAAAAAGATATTTCAAGAAAAGAAATCTTGATTTAAAGCTTTTTATAGGTGCAATTTTATAACGAAAAACCGTATATTATGCACTCATTGTAAAATTCTGATATTGACAGAATCATTTTATAAGAATAAAATTTTCTTGTTTCTATTTTTTTATATCATCATAATTTTTTGACAGTTTTGTCTATGATGGTTTACGGTTGAAAGAGAGGTTAAGGAATATGTCGGTAGAGAGAGAAAAAGTGTATGAAACAGTTCCTCAAAAAGGATTCTTCGGACATCCTAAAGGTTTATTTACCTTGTTCTTTACAGAATTCTGGGAGCGTTTTTCATACTATGGAATGCGTGCGCTACTTGTATTGTACATGTACGATACAATTGCAAACGGTGGATTAGGAATGGAACAAGGAACCGCTTTAGCGATCTTTTCTATTTATGGTTCCCTTGTTTATATGTCTGGAATTATTGGCGGTTGGATTGCAGACCGCATTTTAGGTACGTCTAATACGGTGTTTTACGGCGGTATATTTATTATGCTCGGACATCTAGTGCTTGCGTTGCCAGCAGGTGTAACAGCGCTGTTTATTTCAATGTTCTTGATTATCATCGGAACAGGTTTATTAAAACCAAACGTTTCAAGCGTTGTGGGCGATATGTATAGCCCGACTGATAACCGTCGAGATGCTGGATTTAGTATCTTCTATATGGGTGTAAATGCTGGAGCATTTATCGCGCCGCTAGTTGTTTCAACAGTAGGTGAAAAGTATAACTATCACTTAGGTTTTGGAATCGCGGCAGTAGGAATGCTTTTAGGCCTAATCGTATTTATGGCTACACGAGGTAAAAACCTAGGGCGTGCAGGTAGACAAGTTCCAAACCCTTTAAAACCAGAAGAGCGCAAAAAAGTTTTTGGTACTATTGCACTTGCTGTAGTTGTACTTGCTATCTTTATTGTACTGACTTCTTTAGCAGGTATTTTAACAGTTGAAGGCGTTATTTTATTTGTAAGTATTTTAGCGATTGTTATTCCTATTATTTACTTTGTGGTTATGTATAAGAGTCCCAAGACAACAGCTGATGAGCGTTCACGCGTATTAGCTTATATCCCTCTTTTTGTTTCTGGAGTAATGTTCTGGGCAATTCAAGAGCAGGGGTCAACAATTTTAGCAACGTATGCAAAAGATCATACACAGCTAACGTATGGCGGCTTTAAAATTCCAGTTGGCTGGTTCCAATCGTTAAATCCGTTATTCATTATTATATTTGCCCCAGTTTTTGCAGCAATTTGGGTGAAATTAGGAAACAGACAGCCTTCTACACCAAAGAAGTTTTCATTAGGACTATTATTTGCAGGGCTTTCTTTCCTTGTCATGGTTATCCCGGCTAGTATTCATGGAAATGAAACATTAGCGAGCCCGCTATGGCTAGTGCTAAGCTTCTTCTTAGTTGTAGTTGGAGAGCTTTGTTTATCACCAGTAGGGCTATCAACTACAACAAAACTAGCACCTGCAGCGTTTTCTGCTCAAACGATGAGTTTGTGGTTCCTAACAAGCGCAGCGGCACAGGCAATCAATGCTCAGCTTGTTCAATATTATGAAAACATTTCGCAAGTTGTTTATTTCGCTGCATTGGGCGGAGTTTCGGTCATTTTAGGGGTAATTGTACTAATGATTTCGCCAAAAATTCAGCGTTTAATGAAAGGTGTTCAATAAAAAAAACCGTCCTTAAGGACGGTTTTTTTATGATTTATTTGAAAAAATATTCATGAAGGAGGCGTAGGTCTGATCGTCTTCACCCTCATAGAACGCAAGATTTAAAAGTCTGTTAAGTTCGTTTGTTGATTTTTCAGTTTCTGCAATAATTTGATGCATATGAGCAATCTTAGACATGGATCCGTTACCATGAGCATTTTTGATTTGATTTAATGTTAAATGAAGCGATAAGACCTCTCGGCGAAGAGCTTGTCTTAATTCAGAAGAAGCAGGGATAAAAAAGCGTTTATAAAAATAACTGGCTTCTTCAAACACCAATTCTCCATTTTCTAGCTCTTTAGCCGCAATTTCTTTAATCTCTTGATCGTCTAATCGACTGGCCGCCTCTTCGATAAGAAATCCAAAAATAATAGCTGTATCTGGTTTTAACATATAATAACCTCCATTATTATAAAAAAGAACTATGTAGTTTATATGTATAGATAGAAAGGAAAGAATATTCATAGTAATTCACTAATCAGCATAGACAAAAAAATAAAAAATATTCTTTTATAAGCAAACTAAAATTATTTCAAAATAAATTTTTTATAATTAAACATTTTTTCCATATTAAAGGATTATTTTGACTTTCCAAAAGAGATGAACAGAATAAAGAGGGTTCTTAATACCTATATAAAAAGAAAATTAATAAAAGATAGTTAATTCAGAAATTTCAACCTCTTTATAATTAAAAAATTGCTCTACTAAAATAGTTGACAGCAGAAATAGATAGGCATAAAATATACTATTGTCAAATGAATTAGCATGCTATTCATAAAAAGTTAACGGACATTTGAATAATATGTAATATCCATATAAGATGTTAATCACTTAAATCTAACCAACTTGTATGCTTGTCATACAAGTCTACAGAAAGGAAGATAGTCGTATGCGCAACGTATTTTTTGCAGATAATGAAACAATCGAAACGACTTTACGCGGGAAAGAAATTTTAGGAGCTCCAATGTTAAACAAAGGGGTAGCTTTTACAAAAGAAGAGCGTAAAACGTTAGGATTGGAAGGTTTACTTCCTCCAATGACTTTAACTTTAGATGAGCAAGCAAAACGTGCATATGAGCAATTTTTAGCTCAGCCAGATAACCTTGGTAAGAATGTATATTTAAACGATTTACAAAACCGTAATGCTGTATTATTTTATCGTTTATTACAAGATCACTTGAAAGAAATGCTTCCTGTTGTTTATACACCAACAGTTGGACAAGCAATCCAAGAATACAGCCATGAATATCGCCGTCCGGGTGGCGTATACTTGTCAATCGATAATGTAGAGGGTATTGAAGAAGCTCTTAAAAATATCGATGCAAATAGTGAAGATATTGATTTAATGGTTATTACGGATTCAGAAAGTATTTTAGGAATTGGCGACTGGGGCGTTGGCGGTATTAATATTGCTATCGGTAAATTAGCCGTATACACAGCTGCAGCAGGAATCGATCCAAGCAGAGTACTTCCAGTTGTTCTTGACGTAGGAACAAACAACGAAAAATTATTAAATGATCCTTTATATATCGGAAACCGTCATGAACGTATCCGCGGTGAGCGCTATGATCATTTCGTGGACCAATTTATTTCAAAATCTCTTGAAATATTCCCTAACGCACTGTTACACTGGGAAGACTTTGGTAATGTAAATGCTCGTAACATTATTAACAAGTACGGAAAAGAAATTCTAACGTTTAATGATGATATTCAAGGAACAGGTGCTGTAACGCTTGCAGCTATTTTCTCAGCAGTTCAAGTGTCTAAAATGCCACTTCGTGACCACCGCGTTTTAATCTTTGGACCGGGTACAGCAGGTATCGGTATTGCAGATCAAGTTCGTGACGCAATGGTATTAGACGGTATTACAGAAGAAGAAGCATACAAAAACTTCTGGGCTGTTGATTTCCGAGGCCTTTTAACAGATGACATGGACGACTTATTAGGTTTCCAAACGCCTTATGCACGAAAAGCAGAAGAAGTGAAGGACTGGAACCGTGAAGAAGACAAAATTTCTCTTTTAGAAGTTGTCAGACAAGTTAAACCGACGATCTTAATTGGTACGTCTGGTGTAGCAGGTGCATTCTCAGAAGAAATCGTAAAAGAAATGGCGAAGCATGTAGAACGCCCAGCTATTTTACCGATGTCAAATCCAACTCCGCTTGCGGAAGCTACTCCTGAAAACCTATTAAATTGGACAGAAGGAAAAGCACTTGTAGCGACTGGAAGTCCGTTTGAACCAGTTAACTACGATGGTGTGGAATATGAAATTGGTCAATCTAATAATGCTTTTGTTTTCCCTGGTCTTGGTCTTGGATCAATCGTAGTAAAAGCAGAAGTTATTACAGACAGCATGTTCGCAGCATGTGCACACGCTGTAGCTCAAATGGTAGACAGCAGCAAACCGGGTGCTTCATTACTACCACGCGTAGAAGAATTACGTGAAGTATCATATAACGTTGCTTTAGCGGTTGCTAACGCAGCAATTAAAGATGGCGTTGCAAAAGAAGTTCCAACAGATGTTAAAGCGGCAGTAAAAGCAGCAATGTGGGAACCAACATACAAAGAAATTAAAGCTTTAGAAACAGTAAATGCTTAATTTTTAGATAGAAAAAGCACAGCTTCTTTTTTAGAAGCTGTGCTTTTTTTAGTTACAAAAAGAATTCTTAAGTTACATAACGTATATAGTTTTTTGAAACTTGTGTATGATTCTCTATATTAGAACCACAGGGGGTTATGAGATGAATACAGCACGTAAATTGGAAACGTTTACTCAAGATTCACAGCCTGAAAATAAGGGTTTTTGGAACCGAATCAACAATATTAAAGTAGGGGTTATTCCTCTACCGCTATACGTTTTACTTGCATTAATTGTATATGGCGCGGCCGTTTACAACGAGCTTCCTCCAGATATGATTGGCGGATTTGCGATTATTATGGTAATGGGAATGCTGCTTGGTGATTTAGGATTAAAAATTCCGATTTTAAAAGATATTGGCGGACCAGCTATTTTATCACTGCTTGTACCTTCCGTATTAGTTTTTTATAATGTTTTAAATCCCGCATCTATGGAAGCGGTAACAACTTTGATGAAAACATCAAACTTTTTGTACCTTTATATTTCTTGTTTAGTAGCCGGAAGTATTCTTGGTATGAACCGTAAAGTTTTAATTCAAGGCTTTACACGTATGTTCGTACCGCTTGTATTAGGTACGCTAGCCGCTGTAGCTGCAGGCGTAGCAGTTGGGATGTTATTTGGTTACGGAGCAAAACATACATTTTTCTATATTGTTGTACCAATTATTGGTGGAGGGATTGGTGAAGGTATTTTACCGCTTTCACTTGCTTATTCTCAAATTTTAGGTAGTTCAGCAGAATCTTTTGTGTCGCAAATGATTCCAGCTGCTGTTATCGGAAATATCGTTGCTATCGTATGTGCTGGCTTAATGAAACGTCTAGGAGAGAAAAAGCCAGAATTAACAGGTAATGGAGTTCTTGTGAAGACAAAAGGCGGAGATGGAATCTCAGAAGATACAAATATCAAGAAACCAGTAGATTTTTCGTTAATGGGCGCAGGTCTTTTAATTGCATGTAGTTTCTTTATTTTCGGAGGCTTAGCACATAAATTTTTAGGAATTCCAGGTCCAGTTTTAATGATCGTAGCGGCAACGCTAGTCAAATGTTTACAAGTAATGCCTGCTAAGATGGAGCAAGGTGCTTACCATATGTACAAATTCATTTCTACGAGCTTGACATGGCCGTTAATGGTAGGCCTAGGAATTTTGTATATTCCTCTTGAAGATGTAGTGAAAATTGTGACACCAGGTTATGTAGTCGTATGTGCAGCAGTTGTTATGGCTATGGTAGCAACCGGTTATTTTGTAGGTAAAATGATGAAAATGCATCCGGTGGATGCAGCAATTGTAACCGGCTGTCACAGCGGTTTAGGAGGTACGGGAGATGTAGCGATTTTATCAGCTTCCAACCGTATGTCACTTATGCCATTTGCTCAAGTAGCAACAAGACTTGGAGGCGCTTCTACTGTTATTTTAGCTACGCTTCTTATGAAACTTTTAGGAGTATAAAATCAGAACAAAAAAAGCAGCTCGGTTCGTACGAGCTGCTTTTTTTGTCTTATGAAACGCTAACGGGTTTTAAGATAAATTCTTCCACAACTTTCGCCACACCGTCGTTCATGTTTGTATCTGTTACGTGGTTGGCTTTTTCTTTAATATCTTCAGGAGCATTTCCCATTGCTACGCCAAGTCCAGCAAATTCAATCATGGCAAGATCATTATAACTGTCGCCAATAGCAATCACTTCATCGCGTGTAATGCCAAGCTGTTGAATTAATAAATGTAAGCTTGTCCCTTTTGTGACACCTTCTTCTGTGAATTCAAGGAAGTATGGTTTAGAGCGCATTACGCTTAGCTCTCCTTGAAGCTGCTTTTGAAGTTTCTTTTCAACGTGAACCAGCATTTCCGGTTCTGCAAGCATGAGTACTTTTACAACAGGTTCTGTAACGGCATCAGTAAAAGATGAAACAACACGGATCGGCAGACCTGTAATGTCACTTTCAATATCCGTAAATTTATTTTCTACTTCTGTTATAATTTCATCTCCAACGTACGTATGAATTAAAACGCCTTCTTCGCGGCTAATATCGTCGAGACGTGCAACGGTTCTCGGAGATAAGGTGCTGCTAAATAGCTCTTCATTTGTTAAGCAATTAATAATTTTCGCCCCGTTAAACGATAAAATAAAGCTTCCGTACTTTTCTAACTCCAGTTCTTTGGCGATGTGAACCATTCCGTAAGTTGGTCGGCCAGAAGCAAGTACAACTTTTACTCCCGATTCTTGCGCCTTCATTAATGCTTCTTTTGTGCGGGGAGAAATAGTGTGATCATCGCATAATAGTGT
This sequence comes from Priestia sp. 40, assembly GCF_049368575.1. NCBI lineage: Bacteria > Bacillati > Bacillota > Bacilli > Caryophanales > Bacillaceae > Priestia > Priestia sp. 40. The sequence continues at coordinate 120,306 of NZ_JBMPZA010000016.1, read as the reverse complement.
ATCATCCAAATCTAAAACAATCATTTTGTAAGGCATAATTTTAAATTCCCTTCTTCTACTAGACTCATATCTTCATATGGTACTATAAAAAAACGTTTGATTCAATTTAATGATTTTTTGAAAAAAAGAAGCATGCGTATATTTTGTTTGAACGCCTCGTAAGTAGATGAAACAAAGAACTTGAGACATAGCTAAAACAGCCCAATCAATAGCTAGAAGCAATTAAACACATGAAAGCTACGTTTACCATGACAACGAAAAAATACGAAGTAATAATCAATCATTTTGATTATTACTTCGTATTTTACTTCGACTAAAATTCTTTTATTTCAGCCTCTTGATTAGTAAGCTGCTAGAGTTTGATTCGTTTTCTGAGCATCTCCTTCACTGAAAGCTTCTTTTAAGAGCGTATAAGACCGCTTTTTTTGTTCAAAATCTTGAAGAGCAGTAAGAATAATAAATTCATCAATAGAAAATGACTGCTTCAAAGCTTGAAGCTTTTGACGAACGGTTTCTTTTGTACCGTATATGACGTTCGCTTCTTTTTCTTCAATTTGAAAGCTTTCTTTGGACTGCTGACCAAATTCTTCCGCTTTTTCTTTGGAGCCTAATGTAGCGGATTTCCCATTTTGTAAGTATACTTTAAATATTTTTGTGCTGGATGCTAATGCTTTTGCTTCTTCTACGGTATCCGCTACGATGATGGAAAGGGCAACGACAAGCGAGCGTGCATGGGATGAAACGTGCTGATTATAGACAGAAATCGCTTCTTCTAGCACTTTTTGATCACCATTAATGAATTGAGCAAATACATAAGGAAGGTTTAGAGATGCCGCAAGCTCTGCGCTTGAAGCACTTGCTCCCAGTAAAAACATATCTGCTGCTTTTTGGGGCCTTGGATAGGCTTTTAAACCGTAAAGAGGGTGATCTTCCGGCAGCGTATCGTTTAGGTATTGTTTAAGTTCTATCAGTTTGTCTGTTAAGGACTTAGTGGGCTGAGAGTTTTGTTGCAAGGCTTGAGTAGAATGAGGTAGTCCTCCTGGTGCTCTGCCGATGCCAAGATCGATGCGATTTGGAGATAGTGAGGCTAAAACGTTAAAATTTTCTGCTACTTTATAAGGGCTGTAGTGCTGAAGCATAACACCTCCTGAACCAATACGAATATGATGCGTTTTAGCGAGCAGGTGAGAAATTAACACTTCGGGTGATGATCCTACAACATGTTCAGAGTCATGATGCTCCGCTACCCAAAAGCGATGGTAACCAAGTTCTTCTGCTAGCTGAGCTAATTGAATGGTATGCTGAAATGCATCTTCAGCACGTTCACCTTCATAACGTGGGCTTTGATCTAAAATACTTAATTTCACTGAAAACACTCCTTAAAGTTGATAAAAAAGGTAAGAATAATTGGGATTAATTTTAGCAAAGGATTTTCCAGATGAAAAGAGTTTTTTAAAAGAAAAATATTTTTTGAAAAATAAGTTGACTTTGCCATTTTGAGGCTATATAGTTGAATCATCAAACAGAAAAGCCGATAAAACAACTTGGATAAATAAGAATTTAGTGAGTATGTTTCAAAGACACTTCACTTTATTCTCCGGTTTTATCAAAGAAACAGTTAAAGCTGATTGGTCTACCAAAGGCTCCTGAGGAAACTTCAGGAGCCTTTTTGCTGTAAAAAGGAGGGGAAAAAAGTGAGCGATGTATGTATTTTATATAACGGAAGCTCCCATAATTATCAACAAATAGCCTCAGTGAAAGATGAGCTAGAAGCTTGCTTAACCTCAAAAGGAGTGCACGCAGAAGCTATCTCGTATCATGATGTACACGCTTTGAAGCAGGAAGCGCAGAAAGAAGTAAAGGCATTTATTTCGAAAATGAACCAAGCTAAAAGTATTGTCGTTCTGTTATCGGGAGTAAATGAAACATACGTAGAATCTTTTGAACGGCTAACAAAAATATTGCCGGAAGATTTACTGTATAAAAAAATACTTCTGCCAATTCTTATTGGTGAAAATGTGAATTCTTTACTAAAAGCTAAGTATGATTTAAAACTTTTAGCGTCTTTTTTAGGTAGACCTTACTGGCTAAGCAGTCTTTTTCTACTGCATGAATACGTCTCTTTTACAGGTATCAACAATGCGAATGCCAAAAGTCGTTTAAAGGAAGCGGTGGATGAGCTGATTTACAAAGGGAATCTATCTCTTCAAACATTTATAAAATGAGGTGAAGAAAATGAGTGAATTATTTCGATTAGCAACCGTAGAAGATGCTGAAGAACTGTTAGATTTAACGCTTCGAGCATACGAGCCGATTCGAAAGCTAGGAATTAAATTTCCTGCCGCGACGGCAACGATTCAACTTGTAAAAGAAAACATTCAAAACAGCCGCTGCTACGTGCTGGAAAGTGATGAAAAAATCGTAGCTACGATTACAGCAAGAACGTATAAAGAAATAACGAACTGGCCTTTCTTATGGTGGTTTGCGGTAGATCCTTTGGTTAAAAAGAAAGGAGTAGGTTCTAAACTCTTAACGTGGGTTGAAGAAACGGTTATTCGAGATCAACTGGGGGCTCCTGCTGTTACATTAGCTACTTCTGATCGACACCCATGGTTGATTCCTATGTATGAAAGAAAAGGGTATGAACGCTTTTTTGAAGTCGATCAAGGAGAAGAAGGAAAAGGCGTATTCTTAAGAAAGATCTTGCATCCCGAAAGATATGAGTTAGAAAAACACAAGGAGTTACAACAAGCTAATTAATCATTTAAAAGAAAAGAGGAGAAACCATGTCAGTAAAAATTTTATTATGGAATCGAAAAGGTTGTCATCATTGCGAAGAACTAAAAGCATATTTTCATGAAAAAGGCTATCAATATGAAAGTATTGATGTAGAAGGAAAAGATTATTTGCGAGATTTACTTGAAATTAAATACGGTATTCGTCATGTACCGGTCGTTGAAATTGGAGATAAGGGGCAGTTTAAAGGAGTTATTGAAAAAGATTATGAACAAATAGAAAAGTTGATTGAAGACTATTCACCAATCGTTAAATAGCTGCAACATCCATTTTATTCATTCGTTAAAACAATAAATTATTTTGAGACATAGTGAGGGACCAAACACATGAAAAAACTACAGCTGACAGCTATCTTTTTATCACTTCTTTTATTATTAGCCGCTTGCGGAACACCCAATAAAGAAACAGCAGCTAACGCAAGCAAAGATAAAGTGCAAAAAATTATTGTAGGAACGGGTACGCAATTTCCTAACATTTGCTTTCTTGACGATAAAGGAAATCTAACGGGGTATGACGTAGAGCTTGTTAAAGAAATAGACAAACGTCTTCCAAACTATAAGTTTGAATTCAAAACCATGGATTTTTCTAATTTACTTTTGAGCTTGGAATCCAACAAAATTGATTTAGTAGCCCATCAGATGGAAGTGAATGAAGAAAGAAAACAAAAGTTCTTGTTTAATAAAGAACCTTATAATATCTTTCCGCTACATGTAGTTGTAAATGAAAAAAATACGTCAATTAAATCAATTAAAGATTTGAGCGGTAAAAAGGTAATTGTAGGAGCAACGAGTAACTCTGCTAACTTAATCGATAAGTATAACAAAGAACATGGAAATAAAATTGATATCGTTTATTCAGGTCAAGGATCTGATGATACAAAAACGCAGCTAAAAACAGGACGTGCGGACGCTACAATTAGTACGCCGTTTGCAGTTGACTTTGTCAATAAGCAAGCGGACGCAGAGCAAAAAGTTGTAGGACCTGCTATTTCAAATTCAAAAGTATATTTTATGCTTCGAAAAAATGAAACGGGTTTACAAAAAGATGTTGATAAAGCGCTAAAAGAAATAAAAGAAGACGGAACATTGACAAAATTAAGTAAAAAATGGCTAGGAGAAGATTATACAAAAGCAGCTGGAAATAACTAAAGCACTTACTGTGACCCAAGCCTTGAACTTGGGTCCTTTCGCTACCTGTAGAGGGAAACAAAGGAGAGAAAAAGATGGGAAAAGCATTTGATATAGAGCTGATTTTCACCTCTATTCCTCAATTATTATCTTATTTGCATATTACAATTTGGATTTTGATTGCTTCACTTGTGATTGGCAGTACCTTGGGATTGTTTATTGCCCTGCCTCGTATTTATAAAGTACCGGTGTTAAGTCAACTAGCAGCAGTTTATATTTCTTTTATGAGGGGGACGCCTATTTTAATTCAATTATTTCTAGTTTTTTACGGGGTACCTGCCCTTTTACAATTGATTCATATTGACGTTTCGAGAATGGCTCCGCTTGTATTTGTTATTATCACATATTCACTGAGCACGGCGGCGTCTTTCTCTGAAATGATGCGCGGCGCCATTAATAGTGTAGATAAAGGGCAAACTGAAGCAGCGTATAGTATAGGAATGACCGGAAAACAAACGTTCACTCGAATTGTGCTGCCGCAAGCTCTCGTTGTAGCCTTTCCTAACTTTGGAAATCTTGTGATAGGGTCCTTAAAAGATACGTCTTTAGCCTTTACCATTGGTGTGATGGATATGATGGGAAGAGGAGATACCATTATCGCAGCAACGGCTCATGCAGTTGAAGTATATATTGCACTTGCCATTATTTATTATTTTGTAGCCATTATATTAGAGAAATTTTTTATGAAATCCGAACAGAAGCTGCAAAAACACGATCAGCCTGTTCATGTATAAAACGAGCTTACTAAAAGAGGTGTAAACATGATTATTGACGTACCGTTTATATGGACAGCATTTGTAGAAATTTTAAAGGCATTACCTTTAACACTCCTTATTACCATCGGTCCATTACTAGGCGGATTGCTTATTGGTATTGCTGTTGCGGCTGTGAGAATCAATTCAGTGAAAATAATAACGCCTATTGCCAATGTATACGTATCATTTTTCCGAGGAACGCCTGCTATTCTTCATATTATGGTTATTTACCTAGGGTTCCCGCTATTTATTAATAAACTATCGAGCTACCATGGATGGGGCTTCAATGCAAACAGCATTCCTATTGTCGTATTTGTATTAATCGCTTTGTCTTTTACAGCGGGAGCTTATATGTCAGAGATCATTCGCTCTGGTTTGTTAGCTGTAGAAAAAGGACAAATTGAGGCTGCGTATTCCATTGGTATGAATCGTTTTCAATCGATGAAACGAATTGTTTTTCCACAGGCGTTTGCTTTGTCTTTACCAAATTTATGCAATATCTTCATTGGCTTTTTGCATACGTCTTCTATCGCATTCATCGTCTCACAAAAAGAGTTAAACGGTGCAGCTAATATCGTAGCTTCAAATAATCTTAAGTTTTTAGAAGCCTATATTGCTGCTGCTCTTATTTATTGGATGCTGACGATGTTAATAGAAGGAATAACAGCGCTGCTTGAACGAAAATTAACGGTTTATAATCGAGGAGGGGTTGTATGATTACATTAACAAATATTAAAAAAACATTTGGTCAACATACAGTATTGGACGGTATTGATTTAGTTGTTAAAAAAGGGGACGTTGTGACCATTTTAGGGCCGAGTGGCTCTGGAAAGACTACGTTTTTACGCTGCATTAATTTCTTAGAAAAAGCAGATGAAGGAGAAGTTTCGATTGATCAATTTACGGTGCAGTGCCAAAAGCCAAATCGCAAAGACATTTTAACTCTTCGACAAAAAACAACGATGGTTTTTCAGCAATACAATTTGTTCAAACACAAAACCGTTATTGAAAATATTATGGAGGGGCTAGTTATTGTTCAAAAGCTGTCAAAGGAAGAAGCAAAACAACGCAGTTTAGACGTTCTTGAAAAAGTTGGGCTTGCTGAAAAAGCAAATGCGTATCCAAGTCAATTATCAGGAGGTCAACAGCAGCGAGTGGGTATTGCTAGAGCGCTTGCTTTAAATCCTGAAGTTATTTTATTTGATGAGCCAACGTCTGCTTTGGACCCTGAACTGGTGGGTGAAGTACTGTCTGTTATTCGTAAAATTGCTGAAGAAGGAATTACGATGATTATTGTTACGCACGAAATGAGTTTTGCCCGTGAAGTCTCTAATCACGTGGTGTTTATGGACGGAGGAAAGATTGTCGAACAAGGTCATCCTGAAGAAATATTTTTAAACCCAAAAGAAGATCGAACAAAGCAATTTTTCAAGCGTATTAACCCAACGCATTCGCCTTACTCTTATGTTTATGAAAAAACAATCTAATATTTTAATTTAAAACCCACTTGACTCATAGGAATAATAAGTATATGATAAAATCATCAAATTAAACAAACCGACTAGATCACTAGAGGTTCTTTGCACAATGTCACGCATTGTGCAAAGAACCTTTTATTTTTAACTAGACTTAAGGGAAGAAGGGTGAACGTAGTGAATAGAGGAGCATTAAAAGCTAAAACAAGCAAAAAACTTATTATAAAAGGCCTGGTTGTACCTGGAAGGCAGCAAGGAAGACATTTGGGTTTTCCAACAGCTAATATAGATACTCAGCATGAGGAATTAAAAAATGGCGTGTATGGTGTCCTCGTTCATCTGCGGGGACTTGATCATATAGGAGTTATGAATGTAGGCGTTAAGCCGACATTTGGATCGGAACTATCTAAAACATTTGAGGTTCATATTTTGGACTTTAACGACGTTATTTATGGAGAGACAGTTCAATGCGACGTGATCTTTCGGGTGCGAGGAGAGAAAAAGTTCCCTTCCATTGAGTTTTTAAAACATCAAATTAAAGCCGATACACTACAAGTTAAGCAAAGATTTCAACATATGGGCTATGTATCTAGTGAACATACAGCTTCCAAGCTAGGGCAAGCGCGGTATTTAAATCTTCCTGATCTACAGTTTTTTAATTGGTGCCACAGTCAATTCAGAGTCAATAAAGGGATTTACAATACAATTGATCAATGGTTTTATGACGCAGGAATTGAAAATATTCACCCTAGAAGAGTTCACGTTATCGCTTTTTTGCAATTTGCACAGGAAGGAAATGAAAGAAAGACCGAAAAAGAAGGAGTCCTTCGCTTTGGAGCAGGTGGTTTGACCAATCAATTACGAGAATTTATGAATGGATATGAAAAAGGAGAATGGTAATATGACACATCAAAGACAATTAAAGCTAGGGGCTATTATTCATGGAGTGGGAGGAAACATGGGGGCATGGAGGCACCCTGAAATTTTGTCAGATGCCAGCGTTAATTTCGGTTTTTACAAGCAGCAGGCTCAAAAAGCGGAAGAAGGAAAATTTGATTTAGTGTTCATTGCCGATGGATTATATATTAATGAAAAATCGCTTCCCCATTTTTTGAATCGTTTTGAACCTCTTACTATTCTATCAGCACTTGCTTCTGTCACTTCTCATATTGGTTTAGTTGGCACTCTATCGACTTCGTATAGCGAGCCGTTTACGGTGGCTAGACAATTTGCTTCGCTTGATCATATTAGCAGCGGCCGAGCAGGGTGGAATGTTGTAACATCTCCATTAGAAGGATCTGCGCTTAACTATGGAAAAGAGCATCCTACTCATGATAAACGCTATAGAATAGCTGAAGAGTTTCTAGAAGTAACAAAGGGATTATGGGATTCTTGGGAAGATGATGCATTTATTCGAAATAAAGAAACCGGACAATTTTTTGAAGAGAAAAAGCTGCACCGCCTGCATCACAAAGGCGAATTTTTCTCTGTAGAAGGTCCGTTAAACATTGGCCGCTCAGCTCAGGGGCAGCCCGTAGTGTTTCAAGCAGGCTCTTCTGAAAGCGGCAAAGATCTAGCAGCGAAAACGGCTGACGCAGTGTTTACGGGACAAGACAATTTAGAAGAAGCAAAAGCTTTTTACCAAGATGTAAAATCAAGAGCCGTAGCGCAAGGGCGCAATGAAAACGAACTTTTAATTTTCCCGGGAATAGGTCCTATCATTGGCAGTACAACCGAAGAAGCCGAAAGAAAATATGAAGAACTTTCTCAATTGGTGACAATTGAACATGCGCTCAACTACTTAGGACGTTTTTTCGATCATTTTGATTTTTCACAGTTTCCATTAGATGAGGCATTTCCTGATTTAGGGGGTATCGGAAGTAATAGTTTCCGCAGTACAACTGATAAAATCAAAGAAAACGCTAAAAAACATAAGTGGACACTGCGAGAAGCGGCGCTGCGAATTGCTACACCTAAAACACAATTTATTGGGACGCCAGAGCATATCGCTACTTTGATGGAACAATGGTTTGAAGAAAAAGGAGCTGACGGCTTTATTATTCATTCAAGCGTTCCGCATGGCTTAGATGACTTTGTTGAACATGTTGTACCGATACTGCAAGAAAGAGGCTTATATCGTACAGAATACGAAGGGAGTACGTTAAGAAGCAACTTGCAGTTGAATGTTCCTAAAAATCGCTACACAAAGGTGAAAGTTAACTGAAGTAGATTCAAAGATACCGGAAAAAAGTATTTTAGCTGAAGTGAAAAATGAACTATTAATCGAAATTTTTTGATTGACAGTTCATTTTTTTGTTATGGTGAACGCAGGTTTTATCTGTTTAATTCCCTTTAGCAGTTGATTGGAGGGCAAGGCGAAGACTTCTGCGGAAAGCGAAGTAACGGCGTGTAACAAGCCATCCATATGAGCTCATGTATCCCATTTGCTCGTCTTTAGATTGAATTAATTTAGTTATGTCTCGACCTTTTTAATATTTTTAATATTAAAAATATGGTAAAATTCTTTTTGTAGGTTATTCGTTTCAGTTCATAAGGCCTAAAGGGTTTTGAATACCCGGAAAGGAGTCAAATGGAAAAAAGACATAAAAGTAAGAAGAAGCGTATGATCATGTCGATATCTTTATCCGTTCTTTTAGTCGGGGGAGGAGCGACAGGATGGATATTGTACCAAAACGGAAAAATTCCTTTTTTATCACAGCAAAGTATAAAGGCAAGTGCCATTAAAGTGAATCAACAAAAAGTTGATAAGCTGGAAAGCAACGATCAGCAGGCAAAAGATTTTATAGCTGAACATCATGACGTACTAAATGATTTGACGGGGTGGAGTGCCATTGAGCACCCAGACTGGCCTGCCGTACAAGAAGAAGCGGGAGCCATTAAAAATACAATTGGCACGATTGAAGTAAAAGATTCTGTTTTAAAGAAAGACTTTCAGCATATGGAGAAGCTCGCTGGACAGCTAGAGCAGACGAAAGATCAAGCACTGTTAAAAGAACTTCATCGTTATTTTCATGACTTAGATGTTGTGATCAATGAAGACGATGGATCAAATACATATTTTAATGTTACCAGCTATGGTAAATCAGTTGTAAAGACTTCTAAATGAGCTATAGCAAAAAGCTTTATACATAAAAGTAGTTTTGTATAACAAACGTCTTCGCTTATTCATGCATATGCTAAGAATAAGGAGGAGACGGGTTATATGAAAAAAATTTATTTAGATGCAGGTCACGGAGGGGCAGATCTAGGGGCTGTAGCCAACGGGTTATATGAAAAAGACGTAGTGTTAGCTGTTCAGCAGCACATTATCTCTTTTCTTTCTACTCACTATCAAGGGTTTTCTCTTTGTACAACGCGTACAACCGATGTGTTTCTGTCATTAAATGAACGGGCTAACAAAGCCAATGCGTGGGGGGCTGATGTATACTTATCTATTCATATAAATTCAGGTGGAGAAACGGGATATGAAGATTTTATTTATAGTAAGAATATAAATAACCAAACCATTGTGTTCCGAAACGATATTCATGATCACGCAAAATTAGTTCTCGATAAATACAATCACTCTAACCGAGGCAGAAAATTGGCTAATCATAGTGTGTTAAGGCGTTCATATATGCCGTCTGTATTAACTGAAATTGGGTTTATTGATACAGAACACGATGCAAAGCTCTTAAAAAATCCTCAATTTCTAAAAGATATGGGGGTGGCATATGCAAAAGGGGTTGCGCAGTTTTTAAACTTGGAGCCTAAATCTACAAATCCCGTGAGAGATTCTGACGAGGAAGGGTTCCCAAAGCCTACTTTTTTATATAAACCTTTATGGATAAAAACAACCCAGGATACTGAGACGTATAAGTATGCAAATATGTTAGAGAGAACAGGTTATTTAAAAAAGAATACCCTCTTTCAAGTTTATAGTGAAACGCATGCAGCCTGGATAATTGATGGAGAACATTTTATTGAAAAAAAAGATACAATCATTGAAGGAGAAACTATCACAACTGCGGAATTAACAAAAGAAAATTTGGAAGCATTAAAATTGTTTGTGAGGGAAGAAAAGTTAGAAACAGCGGTAACCTTTTCTAAAGAAGGAGCTGCGGTAGCCATCTTTACACTTCACGATAAAAAAATATTGAATGTAAAAGCATTTTTAGATAGAGAAAAATGGTGGTACAAAGCTGAACGGATAAAAACATCGTGAAAAAACCTGCTTGTTTTTTTGAAGCTTTCACCCTAGTAATTTTACTTATTTTTGATAGAATATAAAGAGCTGAATCGTAAAGATGCATAAAGGTGTGATGGAAATGGAAGAGCAACAAGAAGCGATTGATTTAACAAAAGTATATGTATATGAGGAGTTTCCGGATAAAGTTGCAGGCAGATGCGACAACTGCGGACATGTAAAATTTAAAAGCTTAGTAAAAGACTTTATTTTTATTCGTACATGCGCAAAGTGCGGCATGAAAAAAAGTATTTAAATCCCTACTTCTTTGTAAAAAACGCTCTTTTCTGAAATGAAAAGAGCGTTTTTTCTCTATTTAACGTATAAATGATCGCTAAGCTGCTCTGAAATAGTTTCTACATCTTCTTGCACATGTTTTTGTTTTTTCATCATTTCTAACAGGATTTCTTCAAGGTTCTGTGAATGATTTTGCTTATCTTTTGGTTTATGTAAATACTTTGCGATTTGATGCATATTATTGCTTAGCCGGCTTAGCTCAGACTCAATTTTTCGCAGGTTAACTAATAGTTCCACACCTGCTTCTTTGCCGATTAAAGGCGGCTTAACTTTTCCATCCATAATAAATTTTCGAATGAGAGACGTTCGTTTTAAATTATAGTGTTCAATAAGTTCCTCTAATTTTTCTTTTTCTTCTTCATTCAACTTAATTGCTGGAATGCTGTGTCCTCTCATAAGGTATCTCCTTTCAAGAGCAGTTCTTGCTGCGTTCAATCATATGTAAACATTCTCTTGTCTTTAATAATAGCAACCTTTTCCATGGTTAACTATGGTGAAAAGTTACTAAAATGTCGAACGTACAGTCTGTTAAAAAACTGGTAAATTAAGAAATTTGGTTTAGTAATAGTTGAATTATAGAAAGAATGTCATTATCTACAATATTGCTGCTTTATTAAAAAGGCAGCAAAAGGGATGAATGTACCGCCTTTGTACTCAACCATTTTTGAGAGCTCAGCTTTAAAAAAGAGGGATGGTTTTATCATTTTTTCCTCCTACCACATCTTTCCTCCTAGTAACTCTGTCGAATCTTTTAGACTATTGTCTCAAGGGAATAGAAAGAAAGAAGACGAAATGGTTGAGAACGAGGTAAAGTCATATTATGTCTTTATTTACCTCATTTACATATTTTACGGGGGAGGAATACGTTTGAAACTAAAAAAACGATTAAAACTAAACAAGATAGGGATAGCCATGCTTACGGCTGGGGTTATGTGTACAGGTTATACGCCTATTCATATGCTACAAGCGCCTCTAGTCGCTCAGGCTGCAGAGAATCAGTCGGATTCTTTGGAGCTAGCATTTGCACAAGCATCTAAAGAATTTGATGTGCCAGCTTCGCTTTTAAAAGCAATTTCCTACAACAAGTCGCGCTGGGAAAGTCATAATGGAAAACCCAGCGCAGCCGGGGGATACGGCCTGATGCATTTAACAGACATCCCTTCTTTAGAAGATGGAAAAGGAAATGGAGCTTCGCCTTCAAAGCCAGCATATGACAAACAGCAAACGCTCTCCTTAGCTGCTAAGCTGCTTAAATCAGATAAAGAAAGATTAAAAAAAGATCCTGTACAAAATATTCGCGGTGGCGCTGCTGTGCTAGCTTTTATTGCAAAAGACAAAAATGGAAACGTACCGTCCACTGATCAAAAATGGTACGAAGCAGTCGCAGCTTACAGTTCTTCTCAGGATAAAGAAAACGCTCAAGTATTTGCCGATGATGTATATGAAACGTTGGAAAAAGGAGCAGAGCTTACAACTTCAGATGGACAGCATCTTAAAATTTCTCCTCAAAACATAGATATATCGATTCCTCGCACTGAAAATTCCAATACGAATAAAGCGGATTGTCCCGCATCTTTAAAATGTGAATACATCCCTGCATTTTACGGGAAATTCAGCGAAAGTCCTTCAGATTACGGAAACTATGATATTGCGAATCGTCAAAAATCAGATGTTCGCTATATTGTTATTCATGATACAGAAGTAAGTTATGATGGAACGATTGATTTGTTTGCTAACCCTAATAGAGCCGCTGCAAACTATGTAATCCGTTCAAGTGATGGTCACATCGCACAGATGATCCATAACAAAGACGTAGCATGGCACGCAGGAAACTGGTATTTTAATACGCACAGTATTGGAATCGAACATGAAGGATTCGCCCTTGAAGGATCTACGTGGTTTACAGAAGAAATGTATCGTTCTTCAGCAAGACTCGTACGCCACCTTGCCAAAGAATATAATATTCCGTTAGACCGAGCACACATTATTGGTCATGACGAGGTGCCAGGTTTGTCTCCTAAGGCTCAATCAGGTATGCATTCAGATCCCGGACCGTTTTGGGATTGGGGACACTATATGGATTTAGTAGGAAGCCCAGTCGAGCGCCAGCACACAAACAAACTAGCCGTTACGATTAATCCCGTCTTTCAAAACAATCAGCCGGAGGTATCAGATGCACCAAAGCAGCCGGCCAACTTTGTGTATTTGCATCAAGCTCCGAGCAATGATTCACCGCTACTTAATGAGCCTGCAGCTTCAGGGCCGGGAACAAAACAAACGTTAGACTGGGGAAGCAAAGCTGTAACTGGCCAAACGTATGCAGTAGCTGAGACAAAAGGAGAATGGACAGCGATTTGGTACGGAGGGCAAAAAGCCTGGTTTTACAATCCGCATAATAAAAATACAAGTAAAGGTACAGGCATATTATTAACGCCAAAACCAGGAAAAGAAAGCATTCAAGTGTATGGAGGAGCTTTTCCTGAAGCTTCAGTCTATCCTTCTAATATACCAGTTAAAGACATGGTGCCACTTCAGTACACAATCTCTCCAGACCAGGTGTACGTGGGGGTAGAAAAAGTAAGGAGTGACTATTACTATGCACCAACTTTTACAACAAATCCAAACGATCACAAAATGATTGCTGGAAAAGACGAATATTATCAAATTTATTTTAATCACCGCTATGCGTTTGTGAAAGCTTCGGATGTAGAGGTTAAAAAACAATAGAATAGACTGTTAAAAGAAAGGAAGAGACAGGGTGTTTAAACGGTATGTCTCTTTCTTTTCTTTCAAAAGCCACAAAAATTCAGAATGTTATTGATGCTTTTTTAGCTTATTATCTTTTTAAAAAAGGAAGGAATGTCCTGTGATTATAATTAAGTCTTTAAGTCAGTGTTCTTTTTCTGATGCGCTAGAAGCATTTAATAAGGGTTTTGAAGATTATTACATTCCGGTTGAGATGTCACTAGATCAATTCACTTGTAGATTTGGTTTCGATCAGCTATCTGTTCGACCATTCTTTTATGGCTTTTTATAATGAAACACCAGCTGGAATTATGTTAAATGGAATAAAAAAGGTCAAGGGAAAAAAACATGCTTGGAATGGAGGTACAAGCGTAGTCTTACCTTACCAGAAAATGGGAATTGGAGAAGCCTTACTAAAAGCTACACTTGAGAGATACGAGCAGCAAGGAGTAGTAGAAGCTAGTCTGGAAGCATTTAAAGTGAATGAAAAAGCCATTCACCTTTATCAGAAATACGGATATGAAATTGTAGATACGCTTTTATTTCTAAAGCATAGAGGTAGTTTTCCCGCTTCTTTACTTAAAAAGAAGAATCAGCTTGCGTATTCGTTAAAGAGAAAACTTGCAAAAGATATTCAGAACCTACCCTTTTATACATACGACGTTCCGTGGAAAAATCAATTTGACTGTATTCGTGATGGAGAATCGTTTATTGCGTTGAATGAAAAAAACGAAGAAGTGGGCTATCTGTTATTTCAAAAGAATTTTTCTTCCATAGGCATCGTGAATTCCGTTACTTTTTATCAAGGAAGCGTTAAGGAACATATCTCGAATTCAGAGGACATTCTGGGCTTTTTATTAGCAACCATTTTTAATATGTATGGACCAATTGCTTACAATACATATAATGTACCTGAAAAAAGAAATAGCTTACTCGTGAAAATGTTAAAATCATTTGGTTTCCAAGATTTATATACAGATGAAAGAATCAAACTTGAGCAGGTGTTTATGAAAAAACAACTTTAAAAAGCGGCCATGGGCCGCTTTTACTGCATTTCCGTAATTGGATGTGCATCATAAAATTCCTCGATTTTTTCTTGCTGTCCTTCGAATTTTTCTTTCCATACTTGTTTCACGTCATTATAATTCCCCAGATCTCTTCCGTAGAAGTCGGTTAACTCTTTTCGAGTAATGGTGATTGTCTGAGGAACAGTCGTATTAATAGTAAAGTGAACGCTGTCAGCATTTTGTACGGCAGAAAGTAAGATGGTTGCGTTATGTAAAAGTATGCGTTTAGTTTTCACAGACGTCCAGCTTTTTTCGAACGTATGCTGATTATCTATTGCAGCGTAATTAATTGCTAAGTAGTAAGGTTTTTGCGCATCTTGAAAGGTTATACCTTTTAAATAAACGTGTCCTGGAAGCTTATTTGTAATTTCCTCTACTGAAGCCTCATGTTTTGAAGAAGAAGTATGTTGAATAGAAGAAGCAGAGACTCTTTCGGCAGACAGATTATTATGAGGTGCATAGGCACACCCTGATAGGCAAGTGAGCACTGTGCAAAGTGTAAGAGAAGCATATATTTTTTTCATAATGGTAACTCCTTTTGTTTATATCTACTTGTAAAGACGAAAGACCTATATATTTTGTTTCATACAAAATATAAGTTTATTCATTAAAAAGACATATAATCCAAAATAATAGAAGTTAATAACCCTAATGAAGCAATAAAACCAATAACAGGACCACCTTCTTCAAAAGCTTCTGGCAACATTGTAGAAGCAACCATTGCCACAATTCCACCACCGGCGAATGAGGCAATAAAGCCCATCATGTTTGGGGTAGCGTCTTGAAGAAATAGATATCCAATCCAAGAAAAAAGAGCTGATATAAAGAAGACAGAAAGCCATAATGAAAAAATTTTCTTTCGCTTGTATTGGCTTTTTAGTAGTCCGCTTGTCCCGGAGATTCCTTCCGGTATATTGCTGATAAAAATAGAAACAACAAGCAGCCAGCTAACGTGGTGCTGTTCAATCAAACTTGCGCCAATCATCAGTGACTCAGGTATAGCATCTATAATGGTACCAATAAAAATGGCTAGTCCTGAGCTAGCGGGGACTAGATGGTCTGAACGTTTTCTTTTGTGAGCGCCTCTTTTAGCTAAGGACATGTCAAGAAGAGTAAAAAGTGCTGCGCCTGTTAAGAATCCTAAAGAAGAAGCAATAATGCCTGCTTCTTTTACCGAATCTTGAATGAGCTCGTAAGCAGCAGCTCCTAACAAAACGCCCGTGCCAAAAGCCATAATATAAGCAGTCAACTGTTTTTTTAAAGGTACAAAAATGGCTATAATAGCTCCAATCAATACAGCTGAGCCTGAGACACCACCCCACATAAGGGCATCTATCACATGAGATCCCTACTTTCTTGCGTACTTATTTGTAGTGTAACCATCTATGTGATTATTATGAAACAAGATAAAAGAACTAAAAAAATGGAAAAGAATCACTGATTTAGACCTTAAATAAAATAAGTCTTCTGTATAATTGACAAAATTTTCTGATTATGTCCGTTGAAAGTGAAAAAACCTTGTGATAGTCTGATCAAAAGATATAAGGATGGAAAAAAATTCTTTCATCTGTAGAAGATTAAAAAACTTAACGAGGTTACTTTTAAACGAAAGAAGGAAGACGAGATGAACCCAAAAGCAGTGAAAAGAGAAAATCGTTATGCTAACTTAATTCCTATGCAAGAAATCACATCCGTTGAACAGCAGATTTACCCATTTGACGTTTATAACAGTCTGCGTCAAGAGGCACCTATTCGTTACGATGAAAGCCGAAACTGCTGGGATGTATTTGATTATGAAACAGTAAAGTATATTTTAAAAAACCCGTCGCTTTTTTCATCCAAACGAGCAATGGAAGAACGCCAAGAAAGTATTTTAATGATGGACCCTCCAAAACATACAAAGTTACGAAATTTAGTAAACAAAGCTTTTACGCCAAGAGCTATTCAGCACTTGGAGGGTCATATTGAAGAGATTGCAGATTATTTATTAGATGAAGTAAGCAGCAAAAAAAAGTTTGATATAGTAGAAGACTTTGCTGGACCACTGCCGATTATTGTAATAGCAGAGCTGCTAGGAGTACCAATACAAGACCGAGCACTGTTTAAAAAGTACTCCGATGACTTAGTGAGCGGTGCCGAAAATAATTCAGACGAAGCTTTTGCGAAAATGATGCAAAAGCGTAATGAAGGCGTGCTTTTTTTGCAAGGGTATTTTAAAGAAATTATCGCCCATCGTCAGAGAAAGAAACAAGAAGATCTGATTTCGCTGCTTTTAGAAGCAGAAATTGACGGCGAGCAATTAACAGAAGAGGAAGTACTGGGATTTTGTATTTTATTGCTAGTAGCAGGTAATGAGACAACAACAAACTTAATTACGAACGGAGTCCGATATATGACAGAAGACGTAGACGTGCAGAATGAAGTTCGTCAAGACATATCGCTAGTTCCGAACCTAGTGGAAGAAACGCTTCGCTATTATCCTCCTATTCAAGCGATTGGACGCATAGCCGCTGAAGATGTAGAACTTGGAGAGTGTAAAATTAAAAAAGGGCAGCAGGTAATTAGCTGGGCAGCAAGTGCAAATAGAGATTCAGTTAAGTTTGAACGTCCTGACACTTTTGTCGTACATCGTAAAACAAATCCTCACGTGAGCTTTGGATTTGGTATCCATTTTTGCTTAGGAGCACCGCTAGCCAGAATGGAAGGGAAAATTGCCTTTACTAAGCTACTAGAAAAAGGGGAATTTTCCAAAGTTCAGAATCAGTCTTTAAAGCCAATAGCCAGCCCTTTTGTTTTTGGCGTAAAAAAATATGAAATTGCTTTTAATAATGCTTAAAAAGCGAGCGCAAATGATGCGCTTGCTTTTTAGTGTTCAGTGTTCCATTTTTGTTCTTCTGAAGGAGACGTGTAGGTGTCCATTGAAGAGATAAGCTGTTTGGGAGTATCAGAAATGTTGATGAGACGGATAGCAGAATCCGTAGAAAACCCTTCATCTACGGCATGCTGAACCATTTGCATAAGCGGGTTGTAGTAGCCGTTCACATTTAATAACCCCACTGGTTTTTTATGTATGCCAATTTGAGCCCAGCAAAGAGCTTCAAACAATTCTTCAAACGTCCCAAAACCTCCAGGAAGTGCAATGTAACCATCAGCTAGCTCGTGCATAGTTGCCTTTCGCTCATGCATGCTCTCTACTTCGATGAGTTCTGTCAGCGCGGTATGAACAATTTCACCGCTAAACAAACCGCGGGGCATAATGCCGATGACTTCGCCTCCATGCTGAAGCATTTCATTTGCGACTTCTCCCATCAGTCCCATTCGTGAGCCTCCGTAAATCAGCCGGTAGTTTTTTTGGGCCATGTAGCGTCCTAGTGAGACGGCGGCCTCTTTATATTCTGTTTTTATTCCAGCGCTCGATCCTGCAAATACACAAATTGATTTCAATTGCTTCACTCCTTTGTTTCTTCTCTATATAAGTCTTTTCTGTTTATGGAGAACAAATTCCTTCTTAATAATTTATGAATTTTCACAATGTCATCGCTTGATTATTCTAAAAACTTTGCTTATAATCAAAGCGAAACAGCTTTTTGAAAGCGTTATCTATTTCTTTTTTTTATGGAAAAGACAGTACGCATAGATCTACTTGTAAGATAAGTAGATAACATGAACTTATGGGGAATTTGAGCGTTTTAAACGCTTCATTGAGTAAGCAGACGTACTTGCAAGATTAGGACAAGGGGGATATGGGGATATGATGAATAATTTAATACGCACATTAATGGTACAAACACCGACTGTACCGGGAAACTTAGGAAGAGTAGCAACAGCTATTGGAAATGTTGGAGGGGACATTGGCGAGGTTGAAACCGTTAAAGTAGGACATAACTACACCATGAGAAGCATTACGGTCCAAGTAGAAAGTGAAGACCAGCTTGAGGAATTGCTTGAAGCGGTTCGCAGTTTAGAAGGCATTACTTTACATACAGTATCAGATGAAGTTCTTCATGCGCATGAAGGCGGTAAAATTCAAATGAAAAGCAAAATGAAAATTGAGTCGATCGCTGACTTAAGAAGAGTATATACACCAGGTGTAGCAAACGTTTGCCGTGCTATTCAAGAACAGCCCGACAAAGCTAAAATTTATACGAGCATTGGAAACACGGTTGCGATTGTAACGGATGGCACCGCTATATTAGGGTTAGGAAATATTGGTCCAGTTGCAGGAATGCCCGTTATGGAAGGAAAAGCTGCGTTATTTGATCAGCTTGCCAATGTAAACGCTATCCCCATTTTGTTGAATGTAAATGAGCCGGAAGAAATCATTCAAACGGTTAAAAATATTTCACCGGGATTTGGCGGAATTTTACTAGAAGATATAGGGTCGCCTCACTGCTTTGAAATTGAAGAACGTTTAAAAGAAGAGCTCGATATTCCAGTTATGCATGATGATCAACACGGAACAGCAGTTGTGACGCTAGCAGCAGCTATCTCAGCTTGTCGCAGCACAGGTGTGAATTTGAAAGAAGCAAAAGTAGGGCAGATTGGCTTAGGAGCTGCCGGTATCGCTACTTGCAGAATGTTCATGGCTTACGGTGTCAAACAGGTGATAGGAGCTGATAAGTCTCCTGAAGCGAATGAGCGCTTAGTCAGCTATGGTGGAAAAGTAGCGGATTCATTAGAAGAGCTTATGGAGAACTGTGATATTGTTATCGCAACAACAGGTGTACCTGGCTTAATACAAAAAGAATGGATCCGAAAAGGGCAAATCATTCTAGCACTTTCTAATCCAAAGCCAGAAATTGAACCTGAAGATGCTCTTGAAGCAGGAGCTATTTACGCTACTGACGGAAGGTCAGTGAATAATGTACTTGGCTTCCCAGGTATTTTCAGAGGAGTGTTAAATGCGGGTGTGCGCGATATTACGCATACGATGCTTGTAGCTGCAGCTGAAGCCATTGCGAATTCAACGCGTCCAGGCGATTTAGTTCCTCACCCTCTTAATCTAGCTGTACATGAAGCAGTATCTGAAGCAGTTGAAAGAGCGGCTGTTGTACACGGAGAGAAAGACGGCGTTTATCGATAACAAACAAGGCTGCCTATTTCGAGGCAGCCTTGTTTGTTTTTATCAAAAAATAATAAGAAAATAGCAAACTATGAAACTTTTTTCCTTTTTTAACGTAATATAGTAATAGAAATAGTAAAAAAGGTAGAGAAAGGAGTTTTTATGGAGTTTGAACATTTAAAAGGCAAATTGCCCCTCGAGGCTAAAAAAGCAATGCGCTGGCAATCCATTTTTACCCATAGCCTGTGGCTTCTTGCAACAGCGGGTTATTTTCTACTCGTTCATTTTTTTGATTGGTGGTCAATTATTGGATGGATATCAGCTGGACTATTAGTCGTGAGCTTTATCATATATACAATTATAGCTCCAAATGTATATATGAATGTATATTCATATGAAGTTACAGATACTCAAATTGATGTACAAAGAGGGCTATTCGTCTGGTATCATACGAAAATTCCGCTTGTGAAAGTGCAGCACGTTGAAACGTTGACAGGGCCGATTTTTCGAAAATTTGACTTGGCATCTGTTAAAATCATCACAGCAGCCGGAAGCGTGGAAATTCCTGCACTTGTACAAAGAGATGCTGAAGCACTGCGAGAGTATATTGCTAGACTAGCAGAGGTAGATGATGAAGATGAGTAAGCGGCTGCATCCGCTATATATTGCAATAGCATTTATTGAACATATAAAAAATAATATCCTGCCTTTTGTGTTTATATTTATCGTCAATCGGCATCTGTTGTTTACATATTGGTGGGCAACGCTATTAGCGGGAGGCGTAGTCGCTTTATTTGCTTTTTTTACTTGGAAGGAATTTCGTTATGAAGTAACGGAAACGGAAGTGCGTCTTTATAAAGGGGTCTTTAAAAAAGAAAAACGATTTATTCAACGAAATCGCATCCAATCGATTCAGTTAGATCAGCCATTTATTTTTAGAATTCTTCGCTTAGCCCGGCTTCGTATTGACACGGCCAGCAGCGGTACGGATGCTGAAATTGATTTATCTGGTATTTCACTAAAAGAAGCGCACCATCTTAAAGATACGTTAAAGCTGTCAGGAAGTCAGCCGGAAATAAGGGAAAAAAGTCCTGAACGTACGATGAAAGTGTCGGTGAAACAGCTGGCGTTAGCTGCTGCGTTTTCCGGGAATTTTGGCTATATATTTGCTGCTCTTGGTTTTCTCTATCAGTATATTGATACGTATATCAACCGCTGGGTAAAGACAGCTTACGAAGAAGTGATTCATCAATCGATGCTTGGTTTATTTGTATTAGTGGCTGTAATTGTGGTGCTTGCTTATTTGCTGTCTATCGTTTTATATGTAATACGATTTGGCGGTTTTACAGTAGAACGCTACGATCATTATCTACATATTAAATACGGATTGTTAAATAAGAAATCCCTTACGATTCCTTTTCATAAAATACAGGCTGTTACGATAGAGGAAGGGTTGGTTCGACGCTTATTTGGATGGTCTTCCGTTTCGTTAAACGTCGTAACCTCTGATTTAAAAGAAAAGGTCTATTTGCACCCGTTTATCCAGAAAAAAGAGATTGCAGCGTTAATGAACGTATATGTGCCGCACTATGAATATGTAAAGTGTCCAAGAAATACAGCGATTCAATATGCGTGGTATCCATTACTATTACCGATCTTGTTATTTGCAGCGGCAGGAATTGGCATCAGCTTTTGGAAATCAATGTTTGTGTGGATTATTGCTGTGCTGTGCCTTGCATATGTACTTATTCACTGGTTAGGCTATCGCCAAGGTGGCTTGATGATGAACGATGTATTTGTCAGTATTCGATCGCAGTTTTTAACACGAAAAACAACGATTATTAGAAGGAAGAAAATAGAAGAAATTGAGGTGTTTGCAGGCACCTTTTTATGGAAAAAAGGATACAGGAAAATAAAAATTTCAACTATGGGTACAAGCGGCAGCTATAAGTCAGGATATTTTCCATTTGAGATTTGGCATCCTATCTTTCTGCAAGCTACTTCTTCTAAAAAGGCATGAAGAACATCATTGTTCTTCATGCCTTTTGACGTTATCTATTCATTAAATTTTTTCCTTGCTCGTAATAGCTATTCATTACCTCAACTGGCACCATACTCCCTCCAGTTGACCATACAAGGTGAGTAGCTTTTGACATATCGTTTTCTAGTGCTTGCGCTTGTATATAGGAAGACCCGCTTTCCATCAGGTGAAGAGGTCCTTGTAAACTAGCCGCTGCTGAAGGTTCTATATACATATTTTCACGATTGGCTAGCTCATAAATAAATCGGAAAAGCTGATCATCTTCTACAGTATAAATTCCACTAATAAGCGATTTTATCGTTTCGCCTACAAAGCCAGATGGCCTTCCTACAGCTAGTCCATCGGCAGCTGTTACGTTATCAAGTCCAATATCGGTAACGGAAATGCCATCATGCAGCTCGGTCATTAATCCAAGCAGCATGCAAGGAGAGTGAGTAGGTTCAGCAAAAAAGCAGTGAACGTGATCACCGTATATTGCTTTTAATCCAAACGTAATACCGCCAGGCCCTCCGCCTACTCCGCAAGGTAAATAGACAAATAAAGGGTGTTCGGCGTCTACTTGAATCCGCAGCTCCGCTAGCTGCTTTTTCAAACGTAAAGCCGCAACGGAATAACCAAGAAATAAATCTCTAGACTGCTCATCGTCGATAAAATGACAGGCGGGGTCTGCTTCGGCTTGCTTTCGTCCTTCTTCCACGGCTTTTCCGTAGTCAGACTGATATTCAATAACGGTTACACCTTTAGAACGAAGCAGATCTTTTTTCCATTTCTTCGCATCGGCTGACATATGGACGGTGACGTTAAAGCCGAGAGTAGCGCTCATAATACCAATGCTTAAACCTAAATTACCGGTAGATCCTACTGCAATAGAATAAGAAGAAAATAACTTTTTACATCGTTCTTCAGCTAGAAGAGCGTAGCTGCTTTCCTTGGTAAGAAGCCCTTCTTTGATAGCAAGACTTTCAGCAAACTTTAATACTTCATAAATGCCGCCTCTTGCTTTAATAGAACCTGATATGGGAAGATCATGATCGCATTTCATCAATAATTTTCCTTGAAGCTTATTATTCATTTGTTGATTTAAATAGTCTTTCATGTATGCAATTTCTTGAAGAGGTGATTCAATGATTCCTTTTGATGCTTTCAGCTCCGGAAAAGCGATTTGAAGAAAAGAAGAAAAGCGAGAAAGTCGTTCTTTTGCATCTTTTATGTCTTTGGTATGTAAAGAAAGAGAAGAAAGTGCTTCTTGAGCAGGTTTTATATAAGGATTTATCCAAAGTGTTTCCTGTTTATTGATTAAAGGTGTTAATAAAGGATATTCATGCATCCATGTAGCAAGGGGTTTTTGGTGAAATAAATGTGTTGTCATAAAGGCTCCTTTCGCAATATGTTATTTCCTTTATATGTATAGTATCAAGAATAGAAGAAGTTGAAAACGAAAATATCAAAAAGCAGAAAGCGCATTTTAACCACCTCTTGTATACTAATAAAGATAATCTATACAACTGCATAGAAAAAAAGGAGAGGAATTCATGGCATTTTCAGGCGATGATAGCAGATGTCCTATCTGCGGAGAGAAAAATAACTGTGCTTCTGTACAAGGTAGAGAAATAGAAAAGTGTTGGTGCATGCAGAAAGTTTTTACCCCTGATCTGTTTGAACAAATTCCTTTAGAAAGCAGAGGAAAAGCGTGTGTATGTGTAAAATGCGTTGGGAGACAGAAGAAAGAAGGTGAGGATTAACTTGAAAAAAGGAATTATTTCATACGGTGAGGCGTTTATTGATTATATTGCTAAAAACGAATTTAACACCAGCTTTGACCCTTTTTTAGGAGGCACAACCGTTAATGTAGCAGTCGGAGTTCAGAAGCTAGGAGCAAAAGCATATTATATCTGCAAGTTAGGCAGTGATGAAACAAGTGATTTCGTAAGAAAGAATCTTTTAATGGAAGGAGTGGATCAAAGCGGCTGTGTAATATCGGAGATTAAAAAAGTTTGTGAAGTGTATGTACATAAAAGTAAAGAAGAAGATCGTTACTTCCATTCCTACATAGATTCTACACCTCATGAGCAAGTGTATAAACATGAGCTGAAGGAAGCTTTATTTGAGCAGGCAGCGATTTTTTATTTTGGATCAGGTACGTTGTTTCATCCGATTTCCCAAGAAACTACAAAAGAAGCTGTGAAGTTCGCAAAAAAACATCGTATGCTTGTAGCGTTTGATCCAAATATTCGAATGAAAAGATGGGAAAGTGAAGCAGCATGTAGAAATACCGTAACACCGTTTTTGTACGAAACAGATATTTTGAAAATTTCTCAAGATGAGCTGCTATTTTTGATGAATTCAACAGATCTGACAGAAAGTCTAGAAAAACTGAGAGCGTATCATATTCCGTACGTATGGGTCACGCAAGGAGAAAATGGTGCAGTAGCCGTTACTGCAAATCAAATGCTTCATGTGAGTGCAAAAAAAGTGCAGGCGATAGATACAACAGGAGCGGGTGACGCGTTTATGGCAGGAATTCTCTGGTGTATTCATGAAAAAGGTTTGCCTGAAAGTGAGGAAGCATGTAAGCGGTACACAATGTTTGCCAACGCGTTAGGTGGAGCAGTTTCGGCGAGATACGGAGGAATGATTTCGCTTAAAGCAAAAGATGTATCTAATATAAAAGCAGGTAGCTGATAGCTACCTGCTTTTGAGCATTTATTATTTAAAAAATGACAGTATAATCATAAGGGCAAAAATAATCGTAAGATGGTTCAATGAGAACACAAACATTAAAGTAGCCCATTTTGTATCTTCTAATTTTTTAAATCCAACAATCCCAAGAAGCATCCACACTAGTGTTAAACCGAACATTGTAAATGCGATAATTTTACTAAACGATAAAAATAAGAAAGATGCCGCTAGCAAAATAACTAGGTATACAAGCGTTTGGACTTTGGAACGACGGATACCTTTTACTACAGGAAGCATTGGTACACCTGCGGCTTTATATTCCTCAAGTCTTCTAATCGCAATAGCGTAGAAGTGAGGAGGCTGCCATAAAAACATAAATACAAACAATCCAATTGCTACCGGATGGAATAAGTCTGGTGAAATAGCGGCCCATCCAATGATTGGAGGCATAGCTCCAGAAATACTTCCGACTTCGGTATTATAAATGGTTGTACGTTTTGTAAGCATAGTATAAGGCACTACATAAAAGAAAAATCCTAAAATACCCATAATGGCGGCCATGTTAGAAACTAAAAATAAAATACCTACACCAATAACAAATAAAGCCAGTCCTAACCATAGAGCAAATTTAGGGTTGACCGCTCCTGTTACCGTCGGTCTGTCTTTTGTACGTTTCATGATCGCATCGATATCACGGTCATAGAAGTTATTAACTGCCCCAGCTCCTCCTACGACAAAGGATGTCCCAATTAAAGCCAAAATAATGATAGGAATTTGTGTCACAAAGCTTAAGTCGTTAACAGCAATTGCGAGACAAAGCCCAGCAACCATTCCTAGTGAGTTCGATTTAATAATCCCAGTTTTTATAATAGCACTGATTACTTCCCGGGAAAAATACTGATTGATAGGAAGTGATTCCTTTGTGATAACTTCGGTATTTTTCACAGCAATTCTCCTTTTTGAGCTTATTCTTACATGAATAAACCTAATCTTTATTAATCAACTAAACTATTTTAACAAAAAAATATCGTAATTACATCAAGGTTGCTCGTAAAATTTGTTAACATTCCTTGAACTTTTTAAAAAAACAAAGAAAAATGTCGAATTCCCAATTAAAAATAAGTACATCCTTTATTATAAGATAAAAATGGAATGCTTAAAAATGAAAATTTTGACTATCTGGTGAACTTTTAACGAGCAAGAAACTCGAACTTAATCGTACCATATTTATTGGTAATTGCAATCACATAGTATGTGATGAAAGAAAAGATGTGGTACATTAAAGAAAGAACTAATAAGTTTGTTTACTATGTCTTATTCACAAGGAGGATATATGATGCCAGATAAATATGCTAGCTTCTCTGAACTTGCCTCTTATGAAGTATACAACCAAGACTACAAAATTCAATTTGAAATCAGACCTTCTAACATTATTATGCTCGCGATACACGGCGGAGGTATCGAAACGGGAACATCCGAACTTGCTGTTGGACTAGCAGGAAACGAATACTCGTACTATATATTTGAAGGGTTAAAGAAATCAGGAAATGCCGACCTTCATATCACATCCACTCATTTTGATGAACCTCATGCGCTAACTATTATATCGAAAGAAGACTATGCAGTATCTTTTCATGGATACAATGATAAAAGTGAAAAACACACTAAAATCGGTGGTGCTGACAAAGCGTTAAGGTCCAAAGTACGTGAAGCGCTTGTTTCCAAAGGCTTTAGTACAGAAATTTTATCAGATCAAGATCCTTTTTCCGGTACAAGCCCTAGAAATATAACCAATAAAACAGCTAGGCGGATGGGTGTGCAAATTGAGATAAGTAAAGCGCAAAGAGAAGCTTTTTTTGCAACTAACACGAGAAATGAACGTAAAAATTCTAAAACCCAGGAATTTTTTGAGTATATATCAGCTATTAGAAGTGCATTTCCTCTTAGATAAATCAGATACGTTTAGTATTTATTAAACAGGTTAGATTTATTACGGACATGTTTGTGGTATACATATAGTAACTACATAAACTGGAGGAGATAATCATGAAAAATTTTGACCAAGAAGATACCCTAGAAAGACTTAAAGCCTCTTATTGATATTTAAAAAGCATAGATATACCAGAAATCAGCACATTAGATGATCAAAAACGAGCGGAAGCTGTGCATTTAATCGAAGAGATTGGTCTTAAAATATCAGAAATGCGTGTGAAAGTAGAGTGAGAAAAAAGAGAAAGAGGGACATCTGTCCTTCTTTCTCTTTTTCAACAACTATAAACAGGAGATTGGCCATGAATGAGCAATATTATGACGCTTTATTAAATATAAAAACAACGGGAGAACAAAAGGGATTTAATGATTCATTCCATTACCACCGTTATGAACCCACGCCTTATAGTGCATTAGAAACACTTTTCACTCAGTATGAGCTAACAAGCAGCGATAGAATTGTCGACTTCGGGTGTGGGAAAGGGAGGCTGAATTTTTATGTGAACTACCTATGTAATGCCACCGCTGTAGGGATAGAAATGAATGAGCACTTTTATGAGCAGGCCATAGATAATCAGAGGCGCTATTTAAAAAAAGCCAAGGGTTGAAAACGTCATATTCATTTTCAGTGTTGTTTAGCCCAGGAATATAAGATTCATCCACTAGACAACTGCTTTTATTTTTTTAACCCTTTTTCAGTTCAAATTTTTATCCAAGTAGTGAACAATATTTTGCTTTCGTGGGAAGAGAATAAGCGCGAGATTGATTTGATTTTGTATTATAGTTCGGAGGATTATCTTCATCATCTCGAAAAACACCCTTCTTTCATTTTGAAAGAAGAGGTAATGCTGCCAGAGTTGGATCGTAAAAATCCATATGAACGGTTTTTGATTTATAAAGTCGCTTATTAAGACGACCTATTTACTATTTTATAAAGCTGTACCGTCGCCGCGTCGCCGGTTCTATTTAACAAATCAGCAGGGGCTAGAAAAAGACCTGCTGATTGTATTTATAACTTTTTAGAAATTAAAGCATAACACTTTATTATGTAAGCGCTTTCTGTTATAATGAAACTAGGTTGGATAGCATGCGTGGCTATCGGTGTACTCAGCGCAGGCGGGGCTAGTACAGAAAGAGAAGGCTACATACAAGTTAATAAACATTTAGTGGATAGAAAAAAGAAGTCTCAAAAACAAATTTATTAATTTGTATGCTAAATCGTAAATTAACAAAAACGGCATTTATGATAAGGTTTTAGAGAAAAGAACCCAGTATATACTGTATAAGCAATTTTTTTACTCTAAAAAAGGGTAAAGAAATTGCTTATTTATTTTTAAATAAGTGTACAGCTGTTCAGATTTGTTTTGAGATATCTAACGTTAGTGTATAATAGTAACAAGTACGAAAAGTTGACATTGTTAATTGATTAAAGGGGATTTAAAAATGAGTGAACTAAAAATAGATGATGTAGCGAAGCAAAGCGGTTTAACAAAACGTACGATTCGTTATTATGAACAAATTGGACTGATGCCAGCACCTCCAAGAAGTGAAGGTGGATTTCGTCTGTACACTGAAGAACATGTAGAATTCTTAAAGAAAATTACGAATGCCAAAGAAGTCATGGGTTTTTCACTTCAGGAATTACAGGAATTTCTTGCTTTAAGTGATACTCTTGAAATACAAAAGATGGATTATAGGCAAGTGAAAGGAACAAGTCAACAAAAAGAAAAGTTAGAGCAAGTGTTACATACGGTAGAAGAGCAGCTCAAGCTGATTGAACAGAAAAAGAAAAATATCTTAAAAGTAGAGTCTGACCTTCTGTCACTGAGAGATCGTGCTAAGACTGCAATTGTAAAATTTGAGCAGGAAGAATCATAAAAAGCAGGCGCATTCACCAGAAGAGTGCGTCTGCTTTTATGGTTTTTATAGGGCATTCATTTAGGATTGTGAAGTGTTTTCTTCTAGCTGTACCCCTAAAAGAAGTAGAATAGCCTGTATCCCATCGGCTTTTCCACTGTGAAAGCTTCTTGTTTCAGCATCCAAAGCTTCATTTACAGATTCCATCATATTTGATTCGTATAAGTCTAAAATCAATTGTTTTCCTTCGGGACTCAAATGCAGCTGCCCGCGTTCCTTCATTTTAAACTTCAACTTCTTCAACTCCCTTTCCCATAATACTATCAGTATACAAAATTAATAACATTTACGTAAACGTTAATTTTTGTATATGCACAGAAGAACGTATTGAGTATAGGTACTAAGTGAAGTGAGAGATACTGATTATCCTTTGCTTGTTTTAATGTTTGTCAGCTTATAGCCGCAAGCTGAGCATGTATAGATAACGTTTTGATTGGATTGAGCAGTTAAAACGGTAGCAAGCTCTTTTTGAGAATGACAGTTAGGACAAATAACAACAGGGGATTTCATGTGATTTTCTCCTTTTCTTTTTCATAGTCAAATTTTATTTTATGTAAAGTTTAATCAAATATCCTTTGTGCTATCAAAAACGACGGAAGACATGTAAAAAGCATTCTCGCTCAAAAGAAACGGGAATGCTTAAGGTGAGTTTAAAATCCGTCCTGGCTTGCTGTAAATGGAATGTTAAGTCTTCTTTCTACATTGCGTAAGCGCTGATTTAATCTGTTTATACGGTCAGTATGTCGCTCCACAACGCGATTTAAACGAGTAATTTCTCTGACTTGCTCCTCATTTTGTCTCTCAAGGGCACGTATTCTTCGTTCAAATCCTCCAAGATTTTGAAGCTGCTGTCTTTCATCGTATTCTTCATGCTGTGGTACGTAAGGGGGATAGTATTGTTGAACTGAGTAATCAACTTGCTGAGGAATATATCCAGAGTTGAAATAATAAGGGTTCATTAGGGCACCGCTCCTTTTAAATAGTAAATTCAAATTAAACACGATATAACGTATGCGAAGATAAGAAAAATGCTATAGGCACATACCTAAAGACATTCTGTATTTAAAAAGGAAAGTATTTTTAAAAGCGAAAAGGAGATAGCTGCCTCTTTCTTGAATATGCAAAATAGAAAAGCTTCTTTTTTAGACACTTTATTTAAGAAAGAGGGAAAGTGACCGATGGCTCAAGGGAAACAAAAACCAGCACCTAAAATAGAAGAATCAAAAGCTCCGCCTGCAAAGAAACAAAAGTCGAAGAGCCGCAGCACCAAAAAAGCGCAGCCTTCTATATCGCCCTGGGTAAAAGCTGCTTCCGTTTTATCTAACATTGATTTCATTCGTTTGTTTCGAGTGCTGTTTCTTGCTTTGGTGGTTGGCTTTATTGTGTATCAATATATTTTACTTACAAAAGGGATCTTCATCAAAACATACGTAGAGCTTTGGCATCATCACAAAATGATCTTGCTAGCTGGAGCTGCATTTATTATCTATACTTCTTTCATCTTTTACCTTGGCTACCGCACCGCTAAAAAGCGCTAGAACTATTCTAAACGGCGAATATCATCCATTCTTTAAGCAAACCTTATATGTATCTCAGCATAGAGGGGGTAAGAAACGTGGACAAGCAGCGAGCAAAACAAATTGCTGATTCACCCGTTATGGCTAACGTTACGTATAACGATACGGCCGTTTATATTCAACATGTAAGCGAAGAAAATGATACGGTAAGAATTTATCCGCTAGGTCAGCCGGAGAATGAACAAAATGTTTCCGTGAGCCAATTAGTAGAGAATTAAGGTGGATAAATAGAGCTGATTTTTTAGTTAAATAAAAGCCAGAGAGCTATGTTATACTCTCTGGCTTTTATTTATTCTTCCCATTTCTTACTGCTGATTTTCTCAATAATTCCGTGCAAATCATCCGGCTTATGAAACTCAATCGGAGACGCGCCTTTTTCAAACAGAATCGATTCTGCTTCAATTAACGCCACGTAGCGTCCGTTTACTTTCGCCAAGTGAATATTCTCCCCAAAATCAGCTAACAGTCCTTTAATCTCTGTTTCGCCAAGCTTCATTTTAAGCTCCGCATCAGGCGTATGCTCGACGATATGAGCAGCAGCTTCCATGACTTGGTGGGTATCCAAACGTTCTTGAAGCTCACGCTTTTCACTTGTTGCCCACAGTTCCATGTCTGACTCAAACTGTTCAAGCTCTACGCTTTCTGCTTCAAACGTTTCGCTGACGTGTTCACGCACCATATCCATCACTTGTGTTTTCATAATCTCAGGCATCGGCTCGTTATAGTCAATGAATTTCAAGAAGTCTTCAAAGTAACGGGCGTGAGACGCTTGGTGGATGACAAGTTCACTTTCTTCCACCATGCCTTCTTCAGGCATGTATGGATATTGAATGGATTTCATGTTTTTAGTAGTAATAGCCATCTCTACGTGGCGAATAAGGGTTGATTCATCTGAAATTGAAGCCACTTTTGGTTCGAAGTCACATTTTAAAATAAACACAAAAGCATGATCAAAATATTTTCTTGGAACAGCAGATACAACTAAAAATGCTCCTCCTCGAACCGCTGCAGTATCAAGGTATGCATTGATAAACTGCTCGCTATTTTCTTCAAATTCTTCTTTGGTTGTGGCAAAACGAGTGCGGTGAAATAAATTATAATTAGGGTTTGAGTCGAGAGCGTGTCCTGGTTCAACTATAAAATACCCGAGCTTTGTAGGCACTTGTTCTGCTTTAGGGTGTCGCTCTACTTTGCGCTTTACAATCTTTTTAAATTCACCGTCTAAAAAATCTTTAATGGAACTTTCTTCATATTCTTCTGTATCAAGCGTTTGAAAATGCTTATATTGTTTAGAAGCCTGTTCTTCTTTTCCTTCTACTTGTATTACGTAAAATGATAAAAAATTAATTTTAAAATCCATAGCAGTCACCTTGTTTCTTTTTAGTCAGTTACTTCAGTATAAGAAAGAGTCCGGTAAGCGTCAATGCCTGTTAGCTTTAGGGAAAAAGAAGATCTGTTTATAGAATTGATCAGCTGAGAAATAGTGTGTAAAGCAAAGAATAAGAGAGGCAGGGGGCCTCTATTATTTATACTGCTCCAACCGTTCAAAAAAGGTTTTGACAAACTTATAAAAAATTTTATCAGAAGGTGCTAAATCACGATTTCTAGGAATAATCATCCCGACTGTACGCTGAAGCTGCGGCGTATGAATAGGAAGTTTAGTCGTAAAACGAGGAGTCGTTTCAGACACTGTGCTTTCAGGAAGAAGAGTGACGCCAATTCCTGCGGATACAAGGCCTTTAATCGCATCTAAATCTTCTCCTTCAGATGAAATATTGGGCATGAATCCTGCTTGTTTGCAAGCGTCAAAGGCCATTTTATGTAAAATGAATCCTTTTGGAAATAGCACAAAATCTTCATTTCTTAAATCCCGCAGCCGAATGTTATCCCGTTCAGCGAGCGGATGATGAGAAGGAACAAGGGCTAAAAGATTTTCAGTGAATAGAATATGCCCTTCTATACTCTGATCCTCTACAGGTACAGGGCCTAAAAAAGCGATATTAATATCTCTTTTTTTAACCGATTCAATTAAAAATTTGTACGAACCTTGTCTAAGATGAAAAGCAACATTTGGGTGTTCTTCTTTAAAGGCTGATATAATAGTAGGAAGAAGGTGACTAGCAAGACTTGTTGGAAATCCGATTTTAATCGTTCCTCTTTCGGGATCCAAGTATTCATCGATTTGCTCTTTCGCATAGTCAATCGCTTTCATAGCCGTCTCGGTATGCTCGAGAAAGACTTTTCCTATTGCTGTTAACTTGACATTTCGTCCTTCGCGTTTGAATAAACTAACACCTAGCTCAGACTCCAGGTTCGCGATTTGACGGCTGATTGCTGATTGAGCTACATGCAGATATTCCGCCGCCTCAGATACGTGTTCTCTTTTTGCAACTTCCATAAAATAGCGTAATTGACGCAGTTCCATAGGCATCCTCCATCTATATATATCAAAATTAGATTAGTTTTATCTAAATTATATATTGTTTATATTGATTTGAAAACTTACAATGTAAACAGGTGATCTTAAAAAGATAAAGAAAACGAACGGGGGAGAAGAAGATGACATACAATCAAATGCCGAAAGCTCAAGGTCTCTACCGTCCTGAATTTGAGCACGATGCATGTGGAATCGGACTATACGCTCAATTAAAAGGCGTAGCGTCACATGATATCGTTAAAAAAGGACTAAATATGCTTTGCCAGCTTGACCATCGAGGCGGACAGGGAAGCGATCCGCTAACAGGAGATGGAGCTGGATTAATGGTACAAATTCCACACGCGTTCTTTAAAAAGACATGCGTTGAACTGAACTTGCCAGAAAAAGGTCGTTATGGAGTTGGAATGATCTTTTTCTCAAATAATGAAGACGAGCGTCGAGAAATTGAAGCTTATATTAATAAATTAATTGAAGAAGAGGGACAAACGTTATTAGGTTGGAGAACTGTACCTGTAAATGTCGGAAAAATCGGAAAAGTTGCAAAAGAAAGCTGTCCGTATGTACGACAAGTATTTATTGGAGCGAACGACAGTATTCAAGATGACTTAGCGTTTGAGCGTAAACTATATGTTATTCGCAAGCAAGCAGAAAATTGGGCGCAGGCGCGTCAAAACCGTTTTTATTTTACGAGTCTTTCAAGTAGAACAATTGTGTACAAAGGGTTATTAACGCCTGAACAAGTTGATGCTTTTTATCTTGACCTACAAGATGAAGACTTTACTTCAGCGTTTGCTTTAGTGCATTCTCGCTTTAGCACAAACACGTTCCCAAGCTGGGAAAGAGCACATCCAAACCGTTATTTAATTCACAACGGTGAAATCAATACGCTTCGCGGTAATCAAAACTGGATGAGAGCGCGCGAACAGCAGTTTGTTTCGGACGCATTTGGTAAGGATTTACCGAAGGTTCTTCCAATTTTAGATGCTGAAGGAAGCGACTCATCCATGTTAGATAATGCGCTGGAGTTCTTTGTATTGGCCGGCCGCAAGCCAGCGCATGCAGCGATGATGCTTATTCCAGAGCCTTGGTCTGAGAATCCGCACATGTCAAAAGAAAAACGTGCTTTCTATGAGTATCATAGCGCATTAATGGAGCCATGGGATGGTCCGACTGCTATTTCGTTTACAGATGGAAAGCAAATCGGTGCTATTTTAGATCGTAACGGTTTACGTCCAGCTCGCTATTATGTTACAAAAGATGATTACATCATACTTTCATCAGAAGTAGGCGTCATTGATGTTGAAGATGAAAATGTATTATATAAAGATCGTTTAAGCCCAGGTAAAATGCTTCTAATCGATTTAGAGGAAGGCCGAATTATTTCAGACGAAGAAATTAAATCTGAAATGGCACAGGCTGAGCCTTATCAAGAGTGGTTAGATGAACAGCTGGTAACGTTGCCAGAAGTGCAGGAAGAAAAATCTGAATACTTCGATGATTTGGTTATTCGCCAGAAGTCATTTGGCTACACGTATGAAGATATTCATAAATATTTAGTTCCAGTTATTACAGAAGGAAAAGATCCGCTTGGTTCGATGGGTAATGATACTCCATTAGCCGTGTTGTCTGATCGTCCTCAATCGCTGTTCAATTACTTTAAGCAGCTGTTTGCTCAAGTAACGAACCCACCGATTGATGCTATTCGTGAACAGTTGGTTACATCAACAATGACATTGCTTGGTGCAGAAGGGAATTTACTGCATCCAACAAAAGAAAATATTCATCGAATTCAGCTTGAGACGCCGGTTTTAACAAACGATCAAACTGATCAGCTGAAGTCTGCTATTCATCCAGATTTCAAAAGTGCTGTTATTTCTGCTGTGTTCACAAATGATTTAAAAGCAGATCTTGATCGCGTATTTGCTGAAGCTGAATCGGCAATTAACGCAGGCGCTAGCATTCTTGTTCTGACAGACCGTGAAGCAGGAGCTCAATCTGTAGCTATTCCAGCTTTATTAGCGGTCAGCGGGCTTCACCAGCACTTAGTGCGAAAAGGAAACCGTACAAAGGCGAGCATTGTAGTGGAAACAGGAGAAGCACGTGAAGTGCACCATTTTGCAGCGCTGATTGGTTACGGCGCAGACGCAATTAATCCATATCTTACTTTTGCAACATATCAAAATGAAATTGACGCAGGTACGTTGAACGTATCGTATGACTATGCTGTTGAGAAATATGTAAAAGCTGTTACTGAAGGTGTCGTAAAAGTAATGTCTAAAATGGGTATTTCAACGGTGCAAAGTTATCGGGGCGCACAAATTTTTGAAGCAGTTGGAATCAGTGCAGAGGTTATCGAGCAATATTTTACAGGTACTGCTTCGCAGCTTGGCGGTATCGGTTTAGATGTTATTGCAAAAGAAGCGAAAACGCGTCATGACAATGCTTATGTTGAAACAATTGAGCAAACGTTAGAATCAGGAAGTGA
This sequence comes from Priestia sp. 40, assembly GCF_049368575.1. Classification (NCBI taxonomy): domain Bacteria; kingdom Bacillati; phylum Bacillota; class Bacilli; order Caryophanales; family Bacillaceae; genus Priestia; species Priestia sp. 40. The sequence goes on along the minus strand of NZ_JBMPZA010000016.1, from coordinate 85,551 downwards.
CTTCCAGTGGAGACACACGGGCGAGCATCATGCGTTTAATCCAAAAACAATTCACACGTTGCAGTGGGCTTGCCGTAAGGGAGATTACAGCTTATTTAAAAAATTCTCTGAATCGGCTAATGAAGAACGCATCGGTTTCTTGCGCAACCTATTCTCGTTTAATGAAACGCGTTCATCTATCTCCATTGATGAAGTGGAATCAGTTGATTCGATTGTAAAACGTTTTAAATCAGGTGCTATGTCGTTTGGATCTTTAAGTCAAGAAGCTCATGAAACATTAGCGATCGCGATGAACCGTTTAGGAGCACGCAGTAACAGTGGAGAAGGTGGCGAGCATCCTAGCCGCTACACTGTGGATGAAAATGGAGATAATCGCCGCAGTGCGATTAAACAGATTGCTTCTGGCCGTTTTGGAGTGAAAAGTCATTACCTTGTGAATGCGGATGAGCTTCAAATTAAAATGGCACAAGGTGCAAAACCAGGAGAAGGCGGTCAGCTTCCAGGAAACAAAGTATATCCATGGGTAGCAGATGTGCGTGGATCAACGCCAGGAGTAGGCTTAATTTCACCTCCTCCACACCACGATATTTACTCGATTGAAGATTTAGCACAGCTTATTCATGACTTAAAAAATATAAACCGTGATGCACGAATCAGCGTCAAACTCGTTTCAAAAGCAGGAGTAGGAACGATTGCTGCCGGAGTAGCAAAAGGAGTAGCGGACGTTATTGTTATTAGCGGTTACGACGGAGGTACGGGAGCATCTCCAAAAACAAGTATTAAACACACTGGACTACCGTGGGAACTTGGCTTAGCAGAAGCTCATCAAACGCTTATGTTAAACGGTCTTCGTGAAAAGGTAGTGCTTGAAACAGACGGGAAATTAATGACGGGTAAAGATGTAGTCATGGCAGCACTTTTAGGAGCAGAAGAGTTTGGTTTTGCTACGGCGCCTTTAATTGTTTTAGGCTGTATCATGATGCGTGCGTGTCACTTAGATACATGTCCAGTTGGAGTGGCAACGCAAAACCCAGAGCTTCGTAAAAAGTTCCTAGGAGAAGCGGATCACATCGTTAACTATATGAAATTTGTTGCACAAGAAGTGCGCGAAATTATGGCTGAACTTGGATTTAAAACAGTGGATGAAATGGTTGGACGTACAGACGTATTAAGCGTTAGCGAACGTGCAAAAAATCACTGGAAAGCGCAGCACTTAGACTTAACAACTCTTTTATATCAAGCTGAAGGTGTACGTACCTTTAAAACACCTCAAAACCACAAAATTGACGAATCTCTTGATATGCAAAAGATTTTGCCTGCGGTACAGCAAGCAATCGAGCATAAGTATCAAGTTGAGTTAGAACTGCCAATTTCTAATATTAACCGTGTAGCTGGAACAATTGTAGGAAGTGAAGTTACAAAACGTTACGGTGAGAAAGGTCTGCCAGAAGATACGATTACTCTTCGATTCACTGGCTCTGCAGGACAAAGTTTTGGTGCGTTTGTTCCAAAAGGAATGTCTATGTATCTAACTGGAGATGCAAATGATTATATCGGAAAAGGTTTATCAGGAGGTAAAATCATTGTTGCTCCACCTAAGGAAACAACGGCTGTGTCAGGTGAGAATGTTATCGTCGGGAACGTTGCATTTTACGGTGCAACAAGCGGTGAAGCCTATGTTAGCGGGCTAGCAGGGGAACGTTTTGCAGTTCGTAACAGCGGTGTGAACGTAGTGGTTGAAGGAATTGGCGATCATGGCTGTGAATATATGACTGGCGGACGTGTTGTCGTATTAGGCGATGTAGGTAAAAACTTTGGTGCAGGAATGTCAGGCGGTATTGCTTACGTATTTGCTGATGATCAAGAAGCATTCAAAAACCTTTGCAATAAAGACATGATTGGATTTGAGAGCTTAAAAGGCGAAGAAGCAGAAGAAGTAAAAGAGATGGTTTCAAATCATCTGAAATATACGAACAGTCATAAAGCAGCATTTGTCTTGGAAAATTGGGAACAATCACTTTCAAAATTTGTAAAAGTGATTCCGAATGATTATAAACGCATGATGAATCGCATTGAAGAGCAAAAAGCAGCTGGACTAACGGAAGAAGAAGCAGCTATGAGTGCGTTTGAGGAAAATGCAAAACAAGAAAAGAAAGCATCGGCAAAACAACAAGAAGCGGTAGCTCAGTAAGAAAGGGGAGAGTACGATGGGAAAACCAACAGGGTTTATGGAAATCAAACGTGAAAAAGGGAAGGAACGTGACCCGTTAAAACGTTTAGGTGATTGGAAAGAGTATGCTGCTCCTTTATCTGATGAAGCGCTAAGCCGTCAAGGAGCACGATGTATGGATTGTGGCACACCTTTTTGCCACATGGGAATGGATATTAATGCTTTTACTTCCGGATGTCCAATCTATAACTTAATTCCAGAGTGGAATGATTTAGTTTATAAAGGACGCTGGAAAGAAGCTTTAGAGCGTTTAATGAAAACGAACAACTTCCCGGAGTTTACAGGACGCGTTTGTCCTGCTCCGTGTGAAGGTTCCTGTACGCTTGCTATTTCAGATCCAGCGGTTTCGATCAAGAATATTGAACGCGCTATTATTGATAAAGGCTTTGAGAATGGGTGGATTACTCCGCGTATTCCGGAGAAAAGAACAGGCAAAAAAATTGCTGTTATTGGCTCTGGACCAGCAGGCTTAGCGAGCGCAGATCAGCTGAACCAAGCGGGTCATTCAGTAACGGTATATGAAAGAGCAGATCGTGCCGGCGGTTTATTAACATATGGAATCCCAAATATGAAGCTAGATAAAGAAGTAGTGGAAAGACGTGTTCGTTTATTGACGCAAGAAGGTATTGATTTTGTAACGAATACGGAAGTTGGAAAAGACATTACTGCTGAAGAGTTAAAAGAACAATATGATGCTGTGATTTTGTGTACAGGAGCTCAGAAGCAAAGAGATCTAGTATTAGAAGGTCGTGAAGCAAAAGGAGTTCACTTTGCAATGGACTACTTAACAACTTCAACAAAAAGCCTTTTAGACTCTAACTTCAAAGATGGTCAATTTATTGATGCAGAAGGAAAAGACGTTATTGTTATTGGAGGCGGAGACACGGGAGCTGACTGTGTGGCTACTGCTCTTCGTCAAAAATGCCGCAGCGTTGTTCAGTTTGGTAAACATCCTCAGCTTCCTGCTGAGCGTACGGCAGATAATATGTGGCCTGAATATCCACATGTATTTAATCTTGAATATGCTTATGAAGAAGCACAGGCGAAATTTGGGGACGATCCACGTGAATATTCAATTCAAACGAAAAAAATCGTGGCAGATGAGCAAGGCAATCTAAAGGAACTTCATACGGTTCAAATGGAAAAAGTAAAAGGTGAAAATGGACAGTACATCTTTACCGAAATTCCAGGAACAGAAAAAGTATGGCCAGCTCAGCTTGTCTTTATTGCGATTGGGTTTGAAGGTCCAGAGCATCCGGTTCTATCAGCGTTTGGTGTTGAAACGAAAAATCGTCGCGTAGATGCAGCGTATGGAAATTACAAAACAAATGTTGAAGGTGTTTTTGCTGCTGGTGATGCTCGTCGTGGGCAAAGTTTAATCGTATGGGCTATTCATGAAGGTCGTGAAGTAGCTAAACAAGTTGATAGCCATCTAATGGGAGCAACTGTATTACCATAACAAAAAACCGTCACAATTGTGGCGGTTTTTTGTTTATCTAGGATTTGGCACTTCATTTCCTCTTCGTAAATTTTCAAATGAAACGGTTAAAATCGTGTTGGTGATTCGAATTTGTGAAGCGGGGGAAACGCTGTATAAGTTAAAAAGTTCAAATATCCAGGGGTCACGTTTTTTCAGCTGTCGCGCCGCTTTTTCGACACGTTCGTTAATAGATCCGCTGTAATTGCTATAGTTATCATCAACAAATCTTACAATGGAACGAAATAAGTATTCTGTTAGTTTGCTATCCATCCCGCCTCGTTGAGCATCTCTGTAGATGGACTGATACTGTCGTTTTAAAATTTTCATCACTCTGTCTACATCGCGTGTAGATCTAACTTCCTCTTCTTCATGCAGGATATAAGAAAATAAGTCTTCGTTGTATCTATAAGGTTCTAAATAATTTTCATTCGTAGTAGGAACCACTGGATGGTAATAGCGCGGCATATAGGGGTAAACCCATTGACTGTACATGAAACATTCACACCTTCCTCGTTCATTTCCCATTAGTTTATGCACGAGCGTGCTAGCTGCTGCATGTTTGTTTTAAATAAAATTTAGGAGTTTGATAATAGGACCACCCTCTAAATTCTTGATAAGTCGATATGAAATAAATGTAAATCGGTGTATTTAGCAAGTCGGGATAATGTTGAAAAAACGCTTGGTCTCCGTAAAACATTGCTTCTAAAGCAAGGGGGAGTTCCCGGCGGAAAATCTGATAACGAAGCTGCGCTTGTTCCCGGCTGAATTCACCTCCGCTAACAAAAACTTCGCCTTGAATAACTGCTTGTCGGTCTGTTACATGAAGAGCAGCTAGTACTTCATCACGCATATTTTTATCTATCGCCTTCTTGTTGTATGAGCATCCGATGCTTAAAAAAAGCTGACCGGTTGTATCGGAATGAGTAAGGGTATATTTTCGTCCGGAAACCGGATAGGAGGAAGTAGCAGGTGGAATAAGGGTCGTAGAAAGTTTTGAAGAATTAAACGAACTCATAGTCATTGACACTCCTTTTTTTGAATAAATTTCAATATTATACGGTGCTATGGGCTCAGTTGTGATAAATGTCTATTTTGTTTCTGTAAGAAAGGCGTTTTGATGTACTTTTTAAAAGGTTGATGGTAATATTTAACTAAAATGATGCGTGTACAGTCCCCACAGATTATCTTCAAAAGCAAATGTGAATGGAGGTTATCACTTGAATATCATAACGTTTGACGGTAAGTATGGAAACTGGTTAACGACTAAAAATCCTCTTCAATTTCAAGCAGCCACTGCTTATGGAAACATCGGGCTAGCTCCTATCTATTGGGGAACAAAAGAAGAAAAAAATGGATGGTATTACATGTATCAGCCTGAAGAAATAACGGGCGTTCAAGTAGAAGGTGAAGCTGACGGTGGTAAATTTCTCATTCGAATTCCTGATGATTGGAATGGAAAGTTAGTTATGTCAGGAGTCCCAGCTACCCGAGATGAGAAATCAACGGATTTACTATTCAGCGACTATGTGTTGGCAAAAGGATTTGCGTTTGCTGCTTCTGATAAAGGAACTCAGGGAGAAGAAGTAAGAGATGATCCATTTGCTAAAGCAAAGAATGCGTTAGTCAAAGAAGAAGACTCCATTAAAAAATGGCATATTCAATATCGCGAAGTGACAAAAATCGCGCAGAAATTTTTATTTGAAAATTATCGTCATAAACTTCAGAAAGAAGTGACAGAATATTTTGATATAAAAACATATGCGTTGGGTATTTCTAATGGTGGTTACGTTGTTCGCTACGCTTTAGAAAACGACGGGAAACATGGAGAGCCGCAGCTTTTTAATGGAGGCGTTGAATGGGAAGGGGTTATGTGGCGAGCTGATCACGATAATTTAATTACTTCCCTAACACCTGTTGTAAATCATGCCCAAGAAGCACTGTATACAGTAGGTGAATCGCAAAAAGAAGCTTTGCATCGGTTGTATCAAGCAGGATTGCCAAAAGGATCTGAGTTTCTATGGCCATATCATGACCAGTATTATTGGTTTTTAACGCTTAATATATATAGAGATGAGTTTGACAGTCAGGCACCTGGAAGCATTCCGTGGCAAAAATACTTGACGCTTTTTGAAAACGGAGTGAGAGATCGCTCGTTAGACTCTATTTTTGAAAAGTATGATTATCGAGAAAGACCGCAAGATGTAAAGCAACGCGTCCGTGAAATTGAAAATACAGGTGATATTTCCGTTCCATTGATAAGCATTACAGGGTCGCTAGATGCTCTTATTTTTCCAGATATTCATGCCTATCCTTATGAACAACTAGTAAAAGATTCTGGTAAACAGCACCTTCATCGTCACTATGTAATTGAAAATGGAAACCACATTGATAGCTTAGTGTGGAATCATCAAATTGATCCAGATCGAAAGCTTCAGCCTCTTCTGCCTTATGTGTATCAAGGATTTGAACTACTATGTGATTGGGTGGAGAATTTTGAAGAACCTCCGAAAAATAAGAAAATAAGTGTGCCTCTCAAGGAAATGCATGTAAAGGATCTAAAAACAGAGGAAGACGTACTGCCGTTGACTACAAAGAAAAGCGTATCAACAGAAAAATAAATCGTCGAAAACCGTGCCGAAGGTGCGGTTTTTAATTTGGAAAAGCAACGTTTGAATAAAAACAGCTTTGGTGAATGCAAAATATTATAGTGCGATAAGAATGGAATATACGTTATTTGTTATTTATTTTCATCTATTTAAAATAAAAATAATAAAAACATTGAACAAAACCGAACTTTTGTGTTAGATTAATAACTATAATTCGTACATTTATTAAATGGCTACAGTTGAAAGGAGCAAAAAACATCATGACAGCGAAAGTAATTAAAGGAAAAGAAGTAGCGCAAGAACTGCGCGCCGCATTAAAAGAAGAGGTAGCTCAATTAAAAACAAAAGGTATCGTTCCTGGTTTAACCGTGATTTTAGTAGGAGAAAACCCTGCTTCCCAATCATATGTAAAAGCAAAAGCAAAGGCTTGTGAAGAAATCGGTGTTGCATCTGAAATTATCAAACGTGACGTAACGATTACTGAAGAAGAGCTTTTAAACGAAATCCATCACTTGAATGGAAATCCATCTGTTCATGGTATTCTTATTCAACTTCCATTACCAAAACATATTGATGAAAAAGCAGTATTAAATGCCGTATCTCCTAAAAAAGATGTAGATGGCTTCCACCCAGTAAGCGTAGGGAATATGGTCATTGGCGATGAGTGCTATTTACCATGTACACCACACGGTATCGTTGAGTTAATTAAACGTTCAGGTGAAGAAATTTCAGGTAAACATGCGGTAGTAATTGGACGAAGCAATATTGTTGGTAAACCAGTATCCATGCTGTTACTTCAAGAAAGTGCAACGGTAACAATTGCTCACTCTCGCACAAAAGATTTATCTGCTTTAACAAAACAAGCTGATATTCTTGTGTCAGCTGTAGGACAACCTAGACTTATCAAAGCAGATGATATTAAGCCGGGTGCCATTGTAATTGATGTAGGTAACACAATGGAAAATGGTAAACTCGTTGGTGATGTTGATTACGAAGCGGCTTTAGAAGTTGCAGGTTATATCACACCAGTACCAGGCGGCGTTGGTCCGATGACCATCACGATGCTATTAAAAAATACGGTAGACGCTGCTAAAACAATTAACAACGTAAAATAATAGAAAGTTAAAAATCCCGTGCGTATATGCACGGGATTTTTTTGCTTCAGTAATGGAATGAAAGCTAAAAGAATAGAATGTAACAATCTGTATAGAAAGAGGAGGAAGCGATGGTTACGTTACCTGCAACGGTATATTCTCAACAAATGGTGAAGAAAAAGTTAAACGTTTACTATCCAGCTGTTCATTTGACTAATCAAGCTGTTCAGCACAGCATTAACAGTAAAATCTTGCAGCGTACGAATGAATTAATTCGTCAGCAGGGATATGGAGAAAATCCGGATACAGAAGAAACGGGTTATTATGAGTTGAAAACAAACGAGCGAAATGTGCTCAGCTTAACGCTTGTCAATTTTGCTTATTCCGGGGGAGCGCACGGATTGACCGTGGTAGTTCCGTTAACATTTAACGTGCTGAATGGAAAAACGTATCAACTAAAAGATTTATTTAAAAAAGACAGTAATTACGTGAGTGTTCTTTCTAAAATAGTAGGAGAGCAAATAAAAGAGCGCGATATTATGGTTCTTGGAGAATATAAAGGAATTAAACCAGATCAAGATTTTTATATCGCGGATAAATCACTTGTGCTATTTTATCAGCTGTATGACCTGGCTCCTTACGCATATGGAATTCCTTACTTTCCAATTTCTATCTATGCTATTCAAGATATTATTGCAGATGAAAGTCCACTTGGACAAATGTTTGGATAAAGTTATAAAAAGTTGCGGTGCGGCCGTACGTATCTTTTTAATTCGGCCGCTAACTGCTGACGAAGCGAACGAACGCTAATCGCTTCAGCAATATCTTTTGCCACGGGAAATACACCGATTTTAGTGATATGAACACGAAGATACCCCTCATACAAGCATCCTCGCTCCGCATGCTTGATTTTGGTGCGTACAACAGCTTCTATTTTATCGTTTTCATTTTGCAAAGGGTAAGAATCTGTAATATGAAAACGAAAAGAATATTCCTCCATCACCATCATCCTTTTTTCTATGATATGTACTAGCATACTATACAAATAGTGAATCAGAAAAAATAAATGTGTCAAAAGAACAAAGCGCAAAGCAATCAAGGAAGCAGTTTCTTGCATGTAATGATCATTATTTGTGAACGATAACAGAAAAAGACAAAAAGCTGGAGTTGTGATGATAAAAATAGCATTCAAAGGATTACTTATTATTTTATCTTTATATATTCTGTATGTGGTTATAACGGCGGTGGTTCTCTTTTATGTACCTTTAAAAACAGGTGAGGAAACGACCTCAATTAAACCGGCTAGCTTTTTTGGTCACAGTGAGTCTACGGATCGAGTGAGACTTCTTGAAGATGGTTATGAGGCAGGAAGAGTACGTATTCAAATGATTCAAGAAGCTGAGAAATCGATTGATATTGCTTATTACTCAATAGGAAAAGGAGAGTCAACTGATTTAATTATGGCCGCTCTTTTTAAAGCAGCTGATCGAGGCGTCCATACTCGGGTTCTTTTGGATGGGATAGCTAACGGCTTACGGGGAAACCGAAGGGGCGTGCTCTATGCATTAGCTTCACATCCTAATATTGAAGTGAAGTATTACGAACCATTTCAATTGTTTAAACCTTGGGCGTGGCAAAATCGTATGCATGACAAAATAATGGTTGTAGACGGACAGCTAGGCATAATAGGAGGACGGAATATAGGGGACAAATATTTGGCTAAAAAGCCTCCTCCAGACTTCGTCTATGATCGTGATGTCTTTATTACAAACAGCAAACATAAACAAGATAGCGTCATCACTCAAATGCAAAATTATATAAATGAATTATGGGCTCATCCTTACACTAAAAAAGCTTTTCATCATCTCACACAGTACCAGGTCGATCAGGGAAAGAGGATGGAAGCTTTGCTGCTGCAGCAATATGATAAAGCTAAGCAAGTAGGAGAAACGTTTGCGACGCCTAAGATTAATTGGAATGATTCCACCGTTCCTACAAAGCGTGTTTCTTTTATTCATAATCCAATTGAACGCTTTAATAAAAGACCTTTTATGTGGAAAACGTTTATTAACCTGGCAGAAGCAGCTAACGGCTCTGTTCTTATTCAAAGTCCTTATGTGGTGCCCACCAATGCGATGAGAAAGTATACAGCAATGAAAAAGAAGCCAGACGTTCAATGGACGCTACTCACAAATTCAGTTACATCTACGCCCAATGTGTTGGCTTTTTCCGGGTATATCAGTATGCGTGATATGATTGTGAAGACAGGTGTAAAGCTTTACGAATACCAAGGACCTTATTCCATCCATGCCAAATCTGTGATTTATGATCAAAGACTCAGCGCCGTAGGCTCTTTCAATTTAGATTCCCGTTCTACGTTTTTGAATAATGAATCAATGGTCATTATCGATAGTCAAGAATTTGCAAAAGAGCTGACAAAGGCGATGGAAAACAAAATGGATAAAAGTATTCTTATTGCCAATCACAAGCGATGGATTAAATCTCCTGAGATTCAAAAGAAAGAAGAACCTGTTATAAAGCGAACCTTCCTATACACACTTGCAAAAGTAACGAGGTTCTTTAAGGAATTTATTTAAACGAGTGACGATATAATAAAAAAACAGCCAATGAATATTCATTCATTGGCTGTTTTTTTATTATATCCTAAGAAGAAAGAAGTTTTGGTTCAGGAGGCGATGTTAAAAGCATACATTAAAGCGAATCTTTAAAGTGAAAGGAGCGATTTCATGTCTTATGAAGAAGATGAACGCAACTATGAAACGCCGTCGATGGTGACACACGTCGATCCTTATGTATATGCTACACTGCAGTCTGTTCAAGGGAAGGATGTCGTGATTGAGACGGTAAGAGGAAGTGTAAGAGGCAGAGTGAAAGATGTGAAAATTGATCATGTTGTGATTGCAGCTAAAGGCTCTACCTTTTTTGTTCGAATTCAGCAAATTGTGTGGATTATGCCCGAATAAGTAATGAACAGTAGAGTTATCTCTGCTGTTTTTTATGTGGAAAACATACTTAATTCTTATAGAGAGAATGAAACAACCTTTTGGACACATACAAGTAAATAGACGGATTTACGTTTTAATTTTATTTACATGTATCGAAATAAGTCAGTATCTAATTATACTAGGTTGGGGGAATGTGCCGTGTTCAAACGAATAGATAAGTTACTCATTGATTTACCCGAATCCAAAAACCCAGATCCAAATGCGGCTGCTGCCGTTCAAGAATTGTTGGGCGGCAAGTTTGGAGAAATGTCAACGCTGAATAATTACATGTATCAATCATTCAATTTTCGCTCCAAGAAAAAGCTAAGACCGTTTTATGATTTAGTAGCAAGTATTACTGCAGAAGAATTTGGACATGTGGAACTTGTGTCCAATACAATCAATCTTATGCTGCAAGGAACAACATTTCCAGGGGACCCAAACATTGCACCACTACAAAATGCGAAGAACCTTCGAAATACTTCTCATTTTATTGAAACCGCTCAAACAGCGTACCCTTTTGATTCGATGGGAAGACCATGGACAGGGAGTAACGTGTTTAACAGCGGAAATTTAATCTTAGATTTACTTCATAATTTCTTTTTAGAATGCGGAGCACGTACACATAAAATGCGTGTATACGAAATGACGGATAATCCCGTAGCTCGTGAAATGATTGGGTATTTATTAGTACGAGGCGGAGTCCATGTTATTGCCTACGCAAAAGCACTCGAAATAGCAACGGGCGTGGAGATGACAAAGCTTATTCCAATTCCTAATTTGAGCAACAAGGCATTTGATACAGCAAGGAAATTTGAAGATCAAGGAGTTCATCGTTGACTTTATACGTTCAGCGACGGCGATTACAAAAAAATAGCTCAAATATGGAAAGGTACGCATCCCGAAGATGGCAGTTTATTAGAAGTCATCGAAGGAACGCCTAACGGAAGCAGCATTCCTGATTTAGATGACATACCAGAAGAGTTTGCTCCTGGCATCGGTCCGGATGAATTTGCAGAAATTGCCCGTCGTTTGCAGCAGTCTGCAGGAATTTCAGACTATAAAAAATAAATTCAGCGGAAAATTTTCCACTATTCTCTTTTACTTATTGGAGACAACAGGTAGTATAAACTTAATAAATAAAAAAGGAGGAAGGTACGTGGAAACCCCCGTTTTGGTGAAACCAGATGCAGCTTATCGAAATGCTTATATGAGTTTTTATAATGAATGGAAAGAAAGCGGAGAAAAAATGATTCCGTGGGTAATTGCTAAAGACCCTACTCACTTTGAAGGAATGATTCAAGAGTTAATAAATGCCGAAAAAGGGATCGGATTAAAAAAAGGATATGTACCGGATTCTACCTATTGGCTAATGTATAAAGAAAGAGTGATAGGCGTAGTTAATATCCGTCATGAACTAAGTGAATTGCTCCGAAACAGCGGGGGGCATATAGGTTATGGTATTCGGCCAAGCGAAAGAAAAAAAGGGTATGCAAAGCTTCTATTAAAGTTATCTCTTCAAGAGATCAGAAAGCTAGGAGTTCAACGGGCATTAGTAGTGTGCGATGATTGGAACACCGCTTCTCGTCAAACTATTTTGGCAAACGGTGGTATACAAGACGAGGATTATATAGAAGAAAACGGAGCTGTTGTTCAGCGCTTTTGGATTCATACGGATAAAATAGTATAAAAAAGAGATGAATTTTTTAATTCATCTCTTTTCTGCTTAGTCATATTGTTTTAAAGCTAACTTCAGCCGCATATAGGTATACATAGCGTATGCCTGTCTTCCTTTTAAACTGTACGGATTTACTTTGGGGCAAAGACAGTCAAGAAATTGCTCATCACATGAGCGGCATGATCCGTAATCTTCATAGCATAAATCATGGTATTTACAGCAGCAGTCTACATCATTTACGGGGCATCCCGGACCACTGCATCCGGGGCCACACCATTTATAGCCGGGGAAGAGGCAGGGCGTGGCTTTCCGTTTATTCGGAACAGACATAATCATACATCCTTTTCAATAGTCTCTTTACATTAAATGCAAAAAAGAGAAAAGAGAAAGGGACAAACACCTTGCAGCAGCAGCCTAATTTTCATGAATTTCTATTTAATCGATAAATGCGTCATTCATCCGCATTAATAGTTTGCCAAACAGCTCCTTTTCTTCACTTGACCATTTTTTTAACATACTATGATAGCGTTCAAGGCGCATTTGCTTATCGGTTTGCAGCATTTGTTTCCCGCGTGTTGTGATGTCAAATAGGCTGACTCGTCCATCCGAAGGATCAGAGGAGCGAGAAATAAGCCTTTTATTTTCTAAAGCAGCAGCCTGTCTAGAAAGAGTTGAAATGTCGAGTTTAAACGCTTCTGCCAGTTCTTTTACACGAGCTGGTCCAAATTCATCTAGTTGCCGCAGTAATAAATAAGCTGATCTTTCTAGGTTTCCTATTTTATTTTCAGAATTATCAAGATAGACCGCTCGTCTAATAAAGGTAGTAAGTTCATATTCAATCAATTCAATTGAATTCTTTTCTTGCATCATAATCGCCCCTTACAAAATCATTCATTGACAAAGAAATATATACTTGTATAATACAAATGTATATATAGTTGTATAGTACAAGTAAAAGTAGGTAAAGTAAAGGTGTTTATATAGTTAAATGTTAGACAACATGACAAAATAAAGAGAGGAGGGCAGCTGTTCTTTATTTATAGGACAGTGACCTATAATGAAAGTGATACGAATCATTTTACAAATTGCGATTCTTTATGCTTTTTCTATGATTGGCGAAGCTGTTCACCATATGCTTCATCTACCTATTCCAGGCAGTATTATAGGCTTAATTTTAATGCTCATTTGCTTAACGTGCAAAGTTGTTCCCATCAAAATAATTGAAGACGGAGCAAGTTTCTTGTTATCTTTTTTACCGCTATTATTCATACCAGCTATGGCAGGTGTGATGAATTATCCTTCGCTTCTTTCAAGCAGCGGAGCGGTTCTATTTTTAATTATTGTGCTTAGTACGATTGTTACGATGGCCGCCGCAGGGACTGCCAGCCAACTTTTGGAAAAGAAATCGAACAAACGAAAGGAGAAACAACAGTGCAAGAATTCTTTATCGCGGTCCTTATAATCGTAGCTACAGTTGCTTTGTATCTAGTCATGGCAAAAGTATACGTGCGGTTCTCCTATCCGATTCTTATTCCTGTTTTAACTACAACCATATTCGTTATTCTTCTTTTGCTTGCTTTTCATATTTCCTATGATGAGTATATGATTGGAGGCAAATGGATTAATTCACTTCTAGGACCAGCTGTTGTTGCATTAGCGTATCCACTCTATAAACAGCGTGAGATGCTAGTAAAATACAGCGTTCCTATTATTGGAGGGGTATTTGTAGGTTTATTCGCAGGCATGATCAGCGGACTTGTGTTTGCTGAAGTATTTGGCGTTGATCGAAGCCTGATTTTATCCATTATTCCTAAATCTATTACTACCCCGGTAGCGATTCAAATTGCCACAGGACTAGGGGGCGTTCCATCGATGACCGTGGTATTTGTTATGATTGCAGGCTTTTCAGGGGTAATCCTTGGACCGCTACTTTTAAAATGGATTAGGATCAAAAGTTCTTTAGGAAAAGGCATTGCACTAGGCAGTGCTTCTCATGCCCTAGGAACTTCTAAAGCATTTGAATACGGTGAGCTAACGGTATCGATGAGTTCAGTATCAATGACGTTAAGTGCTGTATTAGGATCGGTTTTTGGACCGATTGTCGTCTGGCTATTCCAAGTGTAAGGTGAGATAAAAGAAAGTCAATATAAAAAACGAGGCTGAGACAAAAGTATGTTAGTTAAAGTTGAACGCGAACTATCTATTGAAAGGTGATGGATAGTTCGTGTTTTTTTATGATCATCGTAAACGTAGATTTAATGTATGTAATGACTTCTAACTGTTGATTTCGTTATGTCCCCATCTCGCTTTTTATATAAAAGCATAAATTTTTTCCGAAGCAAATTTTAAGTTGTGCGGCTCTTACTCTGATACTATAATAAAAAGAAAGAAAATTCATAAAATAACCGCTTTTTTGTTATTTTTAGGAAGGCTAGTCAATTGTCGGGTGGGTAAGTAGGCTTAGTCAAAGTTATATACGCAGTAAAAATAGCAGAAAAGAGGAGCTGAACGTATTTTATGAAAGAGGAGCTCGTGTATATAGGAAAAAAGATTCTTGAACATAAATATAGCTTGTCAGAAAAATTAGCCGAACGTTTAGATGCTACACATACGCTAAGTCTAGAGGAATTGAAAGAAAAGAAAATTTTGAAGTGGCGAGTGTTAATTATGGAATACTTTGGAAGATCTCTATTTGAAGAACAAGAGACTTTACTTAAACTTGTTAAAGAATGGGCACTAGAAACGGGAAAATATGCAGTGGAAAAAAATATTCCTTTAGAAAAAGCACTAGGTATCCTTCCAATCTATCGCAGCGTTATTTGGGATGTATTTACACGAGAACTAGAGGAGCATCAGTTTGCTGCAATTACCATGCTGCATGTCAGTGAACGAATTGATCCACTTTTAGATACGGTAACATGTGTTTTTGGTCAAATTTATGACGAGCATAATCGATATATGATGAATTTAGCTTATACGTCACTAGAAGAACTTTCAGTTCCGCTCGTACCCGTTACAAAAGGGATTGCTATTATGCCCATTATTGGAGAAATTGATACCCACCGCTCGCAAGTTATTATGGAAACCTGCTTAAAAAAAGGGACAAGCCTTCAATTATCTTATCTTATTTTGGATATTTCAGGTGTCGTGATTATTGATACAATGGTAGCAGACAATCTTTTTAAAATTCATCGATCTCTTAAATTGGTGGGAGTGGAAGCTATTATAACGGGGATACGACCGGAAATTGCCCAAACGGTAGTGAAACTAGGAATTGATTTTAATCAAATTAAAACAGAAGCAAATTTAGAAGCGGCGCTTTTAAAAATTGGGTTTATACGCCCTGAAGAACATAAACGCGCGCATGTGTCATCGCGGCGCATAAAATGACCGGCCATAAATATGGATTTCAGCAGGTAGAAAGTAAGAGCATAGTAAAAAAGCGGATGTTAATCAACATCCGCTTTTTTACTTGATAAATGCCATATGCCATGGCAGCACAAAAGCATAAACGAGGAAGTATACCACGATTGAATAGATAAAAAACCAGCCGTTTAAATGCATATAGCCACTTTTAATCATTCCGTATTCTATGAGTAGTGAACCCGCGCAAAAGAGAAGGGATAAAACCCATTTATTTTTAGCTGTTAAGTAAGCCAAAAATAAAATGGAAAGGGAAGGTGGAATAAACGTATAACTTAGAATATCTCCAAGTCCTGTAACTTTTGGATCCCCCAAGTCAATCACGTTAAAAACACGCGTAATGATAACATCACAAAGCCATCCGACAAATCCAACTGCGCTAAACGTGATATAAAAATCTCGCCAAGTTAGCTGTTGTTTAAATAAAACAAGGGCAAGAATAAATAAGCATAAACTAACGGTAACTGGAAACCACAAACCATGTGCAGATAAGTCTAAATGCTGAATTGCTTGCTCCAACATTGTTCACCTCAAAAGGAAGAGTTAGTGTTGAAGTTAGCCTATGTTATGGAAAGTATTTTATACATTTTCTACGCGTTGCGCGTATATTCTTCTCGCAAGATTGAATATAACTTTAAGTCTTGGTGAGCTCCCTTAATAAACATGGCTTTTCGAATCGTTCCTTCATAAGACATACCGATTTTTTTCATCACTTTCTCAGATGCGGCATTCTCAACAAAGCACCTCGCCTGAATGCGGACCAAATCCATTTCTTCAAATCCAAACGCAATTACTTTTTCAGCTGCTTCCGTAACAAATCCCTTATTCCAATATGCTTCAGAAATCGCATAGCCAATTTCCGCAATGCGATGAGTAGGGTTCCAAGTGACAAAGTCAATGGTGCCAATACATTTTTTCAAGGCTTTGATTTCCATAGCCCAAGGAGAAATAGATTGGTTGCTGTACTGCTTTAAAACGAAGGAAACAAACTCTTTTGTATCTTGAAGCTTTCGGTGCTTTTCCCAATTTACATATCTGCTTACCTTTTCATTTGAGGCATATTCAAACATGTCACGCACATCTTTTTTGGTAACTTTCCGCAAGCGGAGTCTTTCTGTTTCTAGTGTGGGTAAATTTCCGTATATATCTTTTACTTGAATCATAAAGTTGTCTCCTTTCTCGGCAAGAAGTGGATGAATTGTTGATAAGAATGTTTCATAGAAGCTGCAGCATCCAAGAAAGATGCTTTTCATTTCATGTACTTGATTCTTTAATTGTAAAATATTTCATTGCTGAGCGTAAGAGGTCAAATAGCTTTTTAAAAAATAAAAACATTATTTTTACTGTTCATAATCAGTTCACATAAGCTTGTTAGACTAAAGTCAGAAATTACGAAGGAGTGAAATGAAACACATGAACAGTGAAGTGAAAGAAGAACGGACTTCAAACAAAAAAAGAATAGACTTATTTTTAGTTCCAATTGTTTTAATTGCAGCGTTTTTGAACTTATTTAAAATTTGGACAGATGAATACGCCAACGCTTATTACACGGCAGCTGTCAAAAGTATGCTTCAAAGTTTTCATAATTTCTTTTACGCATCTTTTGATCCAGGAGGCTATGTAACGATTGATAAGCCGCCGGTTGTGTTTTGGATTCAGACAATTAGCGCCAAAATATTTGGATTTCACGGGTGGAGCGTTATTTTACCGCAAGCCTTAGCGGGCATCGGTTCAGTTCTTTTACTATACGTACTCGTAAAACGTACGTTTGGCGTATGGGCTGGGAGGTTTGCTGCTCTTGGTATGGCTTTGACGCCAATTGTGCCGGCGGTAAGCCGAACAAATAATATTGATAGTATGCTTGTGTTTACATTATTAGTAGCAACGTGGATGTTGTTTCGTGCTGTGCGTACGGCTAAATTTGGCTGGGTGTTAGCGGCTTTTGCGATGATCGGTGTTGCATTTAACATGAAAATGCTTCAAGCATACATGGTTTTACCAGCATTCTATGTTTTCTATGTAGTGGCGACCAAAATTACGTGGAAAAAGAAAATTGCTTTTTTAACAACAGCAACTGCACTGATGCTTGCTGTTTCTGTCTCATGGGCAGTTGTAGTAGATTCAACTTCTGCTGATAAGCGGCCTTATATGGGAAGCAGTCAAACAAATTCAGTTCTAGAGCTTGCTTTTGGATATAACGGTATCAATCGTTTAACTGGAAATACAAGCGTGACGGGAAGCAGTCATAAACAGCCTGCTCAAGCTCAGCAGCAAACAGCAAGCAATGAAACAAAACAAACTAGTAATTCAAATGCTGAGTCTTCACAAAGCTCAAATCAAAGCAAGAGCAGCTCTTCTAAAAAGATGCAGGCTCCAGGTGGAGGAAATCAAAACGGAATGTTCAACACAGGGAACCCTGGTCCATTCCGACTGTTCCAAAAAGGATTATCAGATCAAATCAGCTGGTTATTGCCATTTGTAATCTTCTCAATCGTAGGTCTATTTGCAGGAATGAAATTTAAAGGACCTTACACAACAAAACAAAAAGAAAGTTTATTTTGGTTAGCGTGGCTGCTGCCAGTAGCTGTTTTCTTTAGTATCGCAGGATTTTTCCATCAGTATTATTTAATTATGCTGGCACCTCCAATCGCAGCATTTGCAGGAGCGGGAGCAGTAGCTTTATGGAGTATGTACAAACAGCGTAATGGTTGGAAATCATGGCTGTTGCCGGGAGGTATTTTAACAACAGCAGCGCTTCAAGTATATATCATGTCTCCTTATGTCAGCTCAATCGGCGTAGCGCCAATTGCAGGTGTAGGGGCACTGGGCGTCATTTTAGCTCTTGTTTTAGCTATTCGTAAAGAGCGTAAAAATTCTGTAACGAATTATTTAGGAGTAGCAGCAATGGTTGTCTTGCTTGCAATGCCGGCGTACTGGGCGATGACACCAATTATTTATGGTGGAAATAGCATGCTTCCAGCAGCAGGTCCTGATTCTTCAAGCGGTATGGGAGGACCTCCAAGCACAGCAACGAATAGCAAACAGTCTGGCTTTAACGGCATGCAGCCTCCAGGAAGCTCTAGCAGCAATTCATCTTCAAACAATCAAATGCAGCCGCCAACCGGTTCATCGAACGGCGGTCAAATGCAAATGCCGGGCGGTTCGTCCAATAATGGTCAAATGCAGCCTCCAAATGGTTCGTCAAGTAGCGGTCAAATGCCAGGAGGCTCGTCCAATAATAATGGTCAAATGCAAATGCCAAGTAGCTCTTCAAGCAAGTTATCATCTTCAAAACGAAAAAGTGGAGGGATGAACGCAGAAGTGAACAAAAAGTTACTAAACTATTTAACAAAAAATAATACAGGCGAAAAATATTTATTTGCCACAACGGATTCAACTTCAGCTGCGCCTTACATTATCAAAACGGGCAAGCCAGTCATGGCAATGGGAGGATTTAGCGGTTCAGACCCAATTTTAACGGTGAGTAAATTAAAAGCCATGATTAAAAAAGGTGAAGTGAAATATTTCTACTTGTCTGGAATGGGCAAGGGAGGTCAATCTGACGTTATCACGTGGATTAAAGAAAATAGTAAGGAGATTCCTTCTTCCAAATGGCAGTCTACTTCATCAAGTGCTCAGCAAGGGCCATCTGGAAACGGAACATTATACGAAATAACGCTTAAATAAGGAGGAGATGAACATGAGTTCAATTATTAAATATTCTATTGTTGTTCCTGTCTACAACGAAGAAGAAGTGATTCATGAAACCTACCGCCGTCTAACAGAAGTGATGCGTTCAACGAAAGAAGCTTACGAGCTTCTTTTCGTGAACGACGGCAGTAGAGACCGAACAGCAGAAATCATTAAAGAGTACAGTGAGCAAGACCCAGCGGTTGTTTTATTAGATTTTGCCCGTAACTTTGGTCATCAAATTGCTATTACAGCTGGTATGGATTATGCAAGAGGAGAAGCGGTTGTTGTGATTGATGCTGATTTGCAAGACCCGCCCGAATTGATTTTAGAGATGATTGAAAAATGGGAGCAAGGGTTTGACGTTGTATACGCTAAGCGTACAAAGCGAAAAGGAGAAACATATTTTAAAAAGCAAACGGCTGCTATGTTTTATCGTTTCTTACGTGCGATGACCGATATTGATATTCCGCTCGATACTGGGGATTTTCGTTTGCTGGATCGTAAAGTATGCAATCAAATGAATAGCATTCAAGAAAAAAATCGCTTTGTTCGCGGATTAGTAAGCTGGGTGGGCTTTAAGCAAATAGCAGTAGAATATGAGCGAGACGAGCGTTTGGCTGGGGAGTCCAAATATCCTTTGAAAAAGATGTTAAAGCTTTCAATGGATGGTATTACATCTTTTTCATATAAACCATTAAAGCTAGCTAGCTATGCTGGTGTAACGCTATCTGGTATTGGTTTTATTTATCTTTTAGTAGTACTGTATTTGAAGTTGTTTACAGAAAGCACCATCACAGGATGGTCGTCATTAATTGTCATTCAGCTATTCTTTAGCGGCATCATTTTAATCATTCTTGGTATGATCGGAGAATATATTGGACGCATCTACGATGAAACAAAAAATCGTCCGCTTTATATCGTCCGTGAAAAATATCAGTTTGAAACACGCAAGGAAGTATCTCTTCGTGACTAACAAATGGCTACCTTTGATTAAATTTGCGATAGTAGGAGTTGTGAATACACTGATTGATTTTGTAGTATACGCACTTTTAACAACAATCGGTGTTAACTACATACTAGCGCAGTGGATTTCATACAGCGCGGGGATTTTAAACAGTTATGTCATGAATCGTAAGTGGACGTTTAAGAAAAAAGAAAAAAGCAGTAAGCGTGAAGTGATTTCATTCGTGGTCGTGAATTTAATCACTTTATCCCTAACATCTTTTCTGTTGACTGTTCTATATAGTAAATGGGGTATACCACTGCTAATCAGTAAACTTTTAATTACAATCGTAAGTGTCGGTATCAATTTTATTGGCACCAAATTATTTGTATTTACTACCAAAAAAGAAAGAGGGATTCATATATGACGATAAAAAAAGCAGTTATTCCAGTAGGCGGTTTAGGAACTCGATTTTTGCCGGCGACAAAAGCACAGCCGAAAGAAATGCTGCCAATTGTTGATAAGCCTGCTGTACAATATATTGTAGAAGAAGCTGTGAAATCAGGTATTGAAAGTATTATTTTTATTACAGGCCGAAATAAAAAATCAATTGAAGACCATTTTGATAAATCAATTGAATTAGAGCAAATGCTTGAAGAAAAGCACAAGTACGAAATGTTAAAAGAAGTACAAACGATTTCATCAATGGCCAGCATTCACTATATTCGTCAAAAAGAGCCGTTAGGACTTGGTCATGCTATTCTTTGCGCCGAGCAGTTTATTGGAGATGAGCCGTTTGCCGTTCTTCTTGGAGACGATATTATGACTTCTGAAGAACCTGCCCTTAAACAGATGATCCAAGCGCATGAAACGACTAATCAATCAGTTATCGGAGTTCAAAAAGTGGATGTTGAAGAGGTATCGAAATACGGCATCATTCAGCCAAAAAATAAATCCGGCAGCCTTCATGAAGTGAATGACTTGGTTGAAAAACCATCGATAGAACAAGCTCCGTCAACTATTGCCGTTATGGGCCGCTACATTTTAAACCCTTCTATTTTTTCTTATCTAAAAACGATTGAAAGAGGGGTAGGAAATGAATTACAATTAACAGATGCACTGCGTGTAGTATGTGAAAAAGAGAGGCTGTTTGCTCTTGAACTGGAAGGGAAACGCTTTGACATTGGAGATAAGGTAGGCTATATGAAAGCAATGGTAGAAGTGGCGTTAAAGCGTAAAGATTTACGTCAAACGTTTTTATCGTATTTGGAAGGAATTGTAGAAAAAGAACGAGCAAACAACTTCAGCTAATAAGAGTTAATCAGTTTGTTCATATTCAGTTCATATTTGAAGTATAAAATCATTGTATGATCTTATGTGGCTCTCTGTTTACTATAAACAGAGAGCTTACTGTGCGTAAAAGCTGGACAAACTTAGGGATAGGGAGAGACATGTATGATTCAAATATTAGTTGCAGATGATGATCAACATATTCGAGAGCTGATATCATTATATTTGGAAAATCAAGGATTTAAAATTATAAAAGCAGCAGATGGTGAAGAAGCGTGGGCGAAAATGGAAGAGTTTCGAATTGATCTAGCGGTCGTTGATATCATGATGCCATTTAAAGACGGATGGGAACTAACAAAGGAAATTAAGGAGTATTTTGATATACCGGTTTTGATGGTAACAGCTAGAGGCGAATCGCATGATAAACTAAAAGGATTTGATATCGGAACAGACGACTATGTCGTCAAGCCTTTTGATCCTCAGGAAATGGTTGCTCGTGTAAAGGCGCTTTTACGCAGGTACCGAGTAGAAGCCAACAATATAATCTATATGGGAAATATAAAATTAGACCGTACCAAATTAGAGATGAGTGCAGGAGAAACAAGCGAACAGCTTCCGCTAAAAGAGTTTGAATTACTGTTCACGTTAGTTAGTTCTCCAGGAAAGATTTTTACTCGTGATCAGCTTATTCAATTAATTTGGGGATATGATTATGAAGGCGATGAGCGCACGGTAGACGTTCACATAAAACGTCTGCGAGAGAGGCTTAATCATATGAAAAACGTCGGTATGGAAATCAAAACAATTCGCGGACTAGGCTATAGAGCAGAAGGGTGTTAACGTGAAATCAATTTATGTAAAGCTGGTTCTGTCATTCATCATTACGATTTTATTGAGCGTTGTGATTACCGTTGTCGTCACGACATTTCTTAGCAAGCAGAAGCTCGAAATGCGATTAGGTCAGGATATGGTGAAGATGGGAGAAGATTTTATCGATTTGTACGGAGCAGAAGACTCCGACAAAGCTGCAAGGTTTTTATCTAATTCATCATTCATTCATTTTTCGTTTATTATTATTGATGATCAGCATAAAGAAAAGGTATTAGGGCAGCCAGGACCGCCTATTCCAATTACATCGAAAGAAGTAGATCAAGTATTAGAAGGGAAGCGTTATTCTAATTTAAACGAGGAAAAAGGTGATCGTCCACAGCCAAACGTAGTGGGTCTTCCTTTTCAAGAAAATGGACGGTCGTATGCTCTATTTATTCAGTCTCATCCACAGCGGCAGTTTTCAGTTATTCAAGATGTTCAAAATATCCAGCTTATTACGATTTTATTAGTAGGTATTGTATTATTTGCATATGTTTCAACGATTATTATTAAACCGATTAAGCGTCTCAGTACGGCGATGAAAGTTGTCGGAAAAGGCGAATACAATGTGCAAGTCGAGCACGCAGCGAATGATGAAATCGGCCTGTTAACTAAAAACTTTAATCAAATGACTAAAGAATTAAACAAAATAGAAACCATGAGGCAAGAGTTCATTGCTAGCGTTTCGCATGAAATTCAATCACCGCTGACCTCTATTCGCGGTTTTTCAGCGGCACTTAAAGACGATATCGTCAGTGAAGATAAAAAGATACAATATTTAACGATTATTGAAAAAGAAAGTACAAGACTTTCTCAGCTTAGTTCCAATTTGCTAAAGCTTGCTTCTCTTGACTCTGAACATCAAACGCTAATGCTGCAGCAATACCGGTTAGATGAACAAATCAGGCATGTGGTCATGGCTTTAGAACCTCAGTGGATAAAAAAGAACATAGAAATTGACCTTGATTTATCCAATGTTCAAATAGAAGCAGATAAAGATTTGTTAGAGCAAGTTTGGCTAAATTTAGTAACAAATGCTATTAAATATACGCCTGAACATGGATTTGTGACAATATCCATTTCTCTAAAAGACGAAAAAATAGAAGTGAAAGTAAAAGATAATGGAATTGGTATTGCCGAAGAAGATCAAAAATATATTTTTGAAAGCTTTTATAAAGTAGATAAATCCAGAACGTTAAAAGGAAGCGGGCTTGGTCTAGCTATTACCAAAAAAATTGTTCGACTGCATGAGGGATCCATACATGTAGAAAGCAAAAGTGATCAAGGAAGCACCTTTACTGTAACATTACCTATCCAAAAAAATAGGAATAAAAAAGACTCATCTGTGTAAATTCATACAGATGAGTTTTTTATAGATATAAAAAAATTTAATAATATCCATTTATTTTTTTAATCCCTACTTGACATATAGGTAAAGTGTAAATAATATAGATAGTATAAATCTTTTGAAAAAATTGGGATGCTAAAGAAGCTGATCGGTCAACCGAAGGCTCATACTTGTTCGCTACTAGTGTGGGCCTTTTCTGTACATTGGTTGTGGTCATTAAAATCTCAATCTTCAACTGAACATATGGGGAGGATTACCATGTATTTATCTTCTGCACATTATACAAGTACTTATAGATGTTGTTCGCCTTGTTTATTCAACTGCAACTAAAATATAAATTTATCTATGAATAGGAGAATGATAAAATGGCTTCGATTACACAAGAAAAATTAGATTATATTGTTAAATTACTAACTGAAATCAACTATGGATCTGTACTAATTACTCTTCACGACGGACAAATTACTCAGGTAGACAGCACGGAAAAAAACCGTTTTTTAGCTAAAAGCAAAGTAGCAAGCCACAAATAAGCCTATTTAAATACGTATTTAGAGAAACTGAAGGGCCGGCCTAGATAGCGAACGCTTGACGGCGGGGCAAGCAAGTACTGTACTAAACATAGAAAACGTGCGTATTCGAAGAAGAATTGACTTTCTTTCCGGTCAAAGATTTAGAATTTTTCGAATTAAAATTGAGTTATAGGTTATATGAGTATGACGATGAGAAGTGTAAAGCTGCTAAAGCAGCTTTATACTTTTTAAAATGATGAAGATCTGACAGTTTCATTCCTGTGCTGATCGGATTACCGAAGGCTTCTGACCTGTGTTAGGAGTCTTTTTTTATTCTTAAATTAATATAATAGGAGGAGAAAAGATGGAAAATTTATTACGAGCAGCGGTGCGGCAAAGAAAACAATACCTTATTGAAGAGTTACTGAAAAAAGGGATTTACAAAAAAGAAAATCATCATCTTTTTGAACTCACACTCTCTGACTTAGAAAAAGAGTATCAGGCACGCAGTAAGTAAGGAAAATACGCAAAAAGAACTAAAATAAGTGTAAAAAAGATTAAAAACCTAGTTGACTAATAGGTGAAGTGTGTTTATTATAAAAACAAGAATAAATTGTCTTTTCAGAAAGTATTTTCTTTTTATTCTTACTAATAAATTTAATAAGAATAATTTAAGAGCATATACGCTGATCAGACTAACTGAAGGCTGCTTCTCTTTTCAAAGAGATAGCGGCCTTTTTGTATTTTTTTATAAAAAGGGGAGTAAAACATGAAGAAAAAAGCGGTTCAGTTTTTAATGGTGCTGACAGCACTGCTCGTGGTGCTAGCAGGTTGCGGCAATGGAAAATCTACTGAAACAGCAGGGAAAGATAGTTCTACGAGTAAAAACGATTCAAAAAAACCGGTAGAACTTTTAAACGTTTCCTATGATCCTACACGTGAGCTTTATCAGGAGTTCAATAAGAGCTTTGCGTCTTATTGGAAAGATAAAACAGGGCAAGACGTCACGATACAGCAATCACACGGTGGCTCTGGTAAGCAAGGCCGAGCAGTTATTGACGGTTTAGAAGCGGATGTAGTAACGCTGGCGCTTGCTTACGATATTGATGAAATCGCTCAAACTCGCCAATTATTAAACAAAGACTGGGAAAAAGAATTGGCTCATAATTCTACACCATACACTTCAACGATTGTTTTTTTAGTTCGTAAAGGAAATCCAAAAGGAATTAAAGATTGGGATGATTTAACTAAAAAAGGTACCTCTGTTATTACGCCAAATCCAAAAACTTCTGGAGGCGCACGCTGGAATTATTTAGCGGCTTGGGCATACGCGAAGGATAAATACAACGACGATAACAAAAAGATTGAAGACTTCATGAGTAAGCTTTATGGAAATGTCGAAGTGTTAGACTCAGGTGCACGAGGAGCTACAACTACCTTTGTAGAGCGAGGCATTGGAGACGTGTTAATTGCATGGGAAAACGAAGCTTACTTATCGTTAAATGAGCTAGGAAAAGATAAATTTGAAATTGTAACACCGTCATTAAGTATTTTAGCGGAGCCGCCTGTTGCTGTAGTAGATAAAGTAGCTGAAAAGAAAGGCACGACAAAGGTCGCAAAAGCATACTTAAAATACCTATATACAGAAAAAGGTCAGGAAATCGCAGCAGAAAACTACTATCGCCCTCGAAATGAAAAAGTATTAGAGAAACACAAAGATCAATTTCCTTCTCTTAACCTAGTCACCATTAAGGATTTTGGTGGATGGAAAAAAGCTCAAGAAACGCATTTTAATGATGGGGGAACGTTCGATCAGATTTATCAGCCAAAATAATATGATTCATTAAAAAAGTAGAACGAGGAAGATACGAATGGTGATTCGTATCTTCTGTGTACATGTATCTTGAAAGCAGAGAGAGGTGTAAGACGTGAGCGTGTTACAACGACAGAAGAAAAAGAAAAGCATCTTACCTGGATTTGGGCTTTCTTTAGGTTTTACAATGTTTTATGCAAGCATCCTTGTTCTTTTTCCGTTAGCTATGATTTTTTTAAATACGGCATCTATGGGATGGAGCGACTTTATTAAAACTGTTACAGACCCTAGAGTAGTAGCATCGTATAAATTAAGTTTTGGAGCAGCATTTGCAGCCGGCATTATTAATGTTATTTTTGGAACCATTATTGCGTGGGTATTAGTGAGGTATCATTTTCCTGGAAAGAGGTTTATTGACGGACTTGTGGATTTGCCGTTTGCCTTGCCAACGGCTGTTGCCGGCATTGCCTTGACCACTCTTTACGTTCCGAAAGGATGGATTGGTCAATTATTTACGTTTAAAATCGCATTTACGCCTATCGGAATTATTATCGCTCTTACGTTTATCGGTCTGCCGTTTGTCGTCCGAATGGTGCAGCCGGTATTGCAAAACTTTAATACAGAGATCGAAGAAGCATCTGCTAGTTTAGGAGCCAGCCGAATGCAAACGTTCAGAAAAGTTATTTTTCCAGAGCTGGTGCCTGCTGTTTTAACAGGTTTTTCTCTTTCATTCGCAAGAGCGCTTGGAGAATATGGGTCGGTTGTTTTTATTGCTGGAAATATGCCGATGAAAACTGAAATTACGCCGCTTATTATCATGACAAAACTCGAGCAGTACGATTATGCGGGCGCTACTGCTATTGCATCAGTCATGCTCGTTGTATCATTTTTTCTGTTATTACTTATTAATATTATTCAATGGTGGACAAATCGTAAATTTGTACATAGTTAAGGAGGGATGACATTGGCAGGACATGTTCCAATGCAGCATGCAAAAACGAATGTGGAACTTAATCATTCTAGTTTAAAAGAGCCTAAAGTCGTCCGATGGCTGCTTACGTTTATTGCGCTTGCTTTTTTAGCTCTATTCTTAGTGCTTCCACTTATTACTATTTTTATGACAGCCTTTCAAAAAGGGTTGGAAACGTATCTAGCTGCGATTACGAATCCGGATGCTTTAGCTGCTATTAAACTAACGTTAGTTGTTGTGCTGATTACCGTTCCTTTAAATGCCGTTTTTGGCGTGGTAGCTGCATGGTTAATTACGAAGTTTGATTTTAAAGGGAAAAATATTTTAATTACGCTTATTGATTTACCGTTTGCCGTTTCGCCTGTTATTGCTGGATTGGTTTTTATTTTATTATTTGGTGCACAAGGGTTATTCGGAGAATGGCTGTTTAATCAAGATATTAAAATTGTCTTTGCTATTCCCGGTATTATATTAGCTACCCTTTTTGTAACGCTTCCGTTTGTTGCCAAAGAATTGATTCCACTCATGCAAGCTCAAGGGTCAGCCGAAGAAGAAGCATCGTTAACGTTAGGAGCCAGCGGTTTCAAAACTTTTTTTCTAGTGACATTACCTAATATTAAATGGGGCTTATTATATGGCATTATTTTATGTAATGCGCGTGCAATTGGGGAGTTTGGAGCTGTTTCCGTTGTGTCTGGGCACATTCGAGGAATGACTAATACGATGCCTCTTCATATTGAAATTCTCTACAATGAATATCAATTTGCAGCAGCGTTTGCGGTAGCATCTTTAATGTCAGTTTTAGCTATATTTACATTAATTGTAAAAAATATTATTGAGTGGAAAGCCAAACATATTTAAATAGGAAGGAGCTTATGAGATGAGTATCCATATTAAGCACGTATCAAAAAACTTTGGTGATTTTAAAGCGCTGGATTCTATTAACATTGATATTCAAACGGGTGAATTAGTAGCTTTGCTCGGTCCGTCCGGTTCTGGAAAAACATCTTTGCTTCGCATCATTGCCGGTCTTGAACACCTTGATCAAGGAGCTATTTTATTTGATGGAAAGGAAATTACGCACGTAAATCCAAAGGAGCGAAATGTAGGGTTTGTTTTTCAACACTATGCTTTGTTCAGGCATATGACTGTGTTTGATAACATTGCGTATGGTTTAAAAGTACGACCTAAAAAAACAAGGCCTGCTAAAATAGACATTAACAAGAAAGTAACCGAGCTGCTGCAGCTTGTGAAGCTAGAGCCGCTTGCAAATCGCTATCCCTCTCAATTATCCGGCGGACAGCGGCAGCGAGTGGCGCTTGCTCGAGCGTTAGCAGTGGAACCAAAAGTACTGCTATTAGATGAACCTTTTGGAGCTCTGGATGCAAAAGTTCGCAAAGATTTGCGCAGATGGCTGCGTAAATTGCATAATGACTTTCATATTACGAGTATATTCGTTACGCATGATCAAGAAGAAGCTTTAGATGTGGCCGATCGTATTGTTGTGATGAACAACGGGAAAATTGAGCAGATTGGAAGTCCTGAGGAAGTATATGATCATCCTAACAGTCCATTCGTGTACGATTTTTTAGGGAACGTCAATTTATTTAAGGGACGAATTCATAAAGGCAGGCTAAAACAAGGAAGCTTTGAAATGGATGTTCCAGAATTTAGCGGAAGAAATGAAGAGGCAGCTGTTGGATATGTGCGACCTCATGATATTCACCTTGAAAAAGTAAAAACAAGCGCAGATGCTGTTTCTGCAACCGTTAGCCATATTCATGTGATAGGACCTATCGTGCAAATTGAATTAAAAAGAGAAGATGCAGAAGAATTTTTAGAAGCTGAATTAAGCAAAGAGCATTATAAAACACTTAGCCTTCAAGTAGGAGAGCAGGTGTATGTAAAGCCTAAGCAGCTAAAAGTATTTATTCCAGAAGATTATTCTATTTGATAAAAAGCGTGAAGGGTACGCCTTTGCGCTTTTTATCTGCTAATAAATTAGTACCAGATATTAAAAGTAGGTGTTATAATTAAGTATCAACTGATTTGAGGTGGAGAAATGATGCAATCAAAAGCTAGAATCACAGGAATGGGGATATATACACCAAAGCAAAAATTAACGAACGACCATTTAAAAGAAATGGTTGATACAAGTGACGAATGGATTGTACAGCGCACGGGAATGAAAGAACAACGAATTGCTGGTGAAGGCGAATACACGTCTACGCTTGCCATTCGAGCAGTTGAAAATTTGCTCAACCGATATGCTGTAGAAATAGAAGATGTAGATGCAATTATTGTTTCGACAACAACGCCGGATCACTTTTTTCCTAGCGTAGCATGTCAGGTTCAAGATTACTTTCATATTAATCAAGCTGCTGCATTTGATTTAAGTGCCGCATGCGCCGGTTTTACATATGGACTTCACATGGCGAACGGCTTAGTGACGTCCGGATTGCATAAAAAAATTTTAGTTATTGGTGCGGAAGTCATGTCAAAAATTACAGATTATACGGACCGGGCAACATGCGTACTGTTTGGTGACGGAGCGGAGCGATGCTTGTAGAGTACGACGAGTGTAATCCAAGTTTCTTAGGATGTCACTACGGAACGGATGGGAGCGGAGGTATAAATTTATACCGTTCCAATTTATCTGACACTCTTTTAGGGAAAGAAATTAACTCCAGTGGAAATTTAGTTCAAAACGGGCGTGAAGTATATCGTTTTGCTGTCCGAACGATTCCAAAAGGAGTAGAAGCATTGTTAAAGGGTACTTCCATTTCTCTTTCTGATGTAAATTGGTTTATTCCGCACAGTGCAAACCTTCGGATGATTGAAGCTATTTGTGCTAAAACAGGTGTTTCAATGGATAAAACGTTAACGAGTGTGCAATACTGCGGAAATACATCTTCAGCTTCTATTCCGCTTGCTTTAAACGAAGGAATAATGACAGGAAAAGTACAGGATAATGACCTCCTTATTCTCTATGGGTTTGGGGGAGGATTAACGCACTGCGGCTTGTTAATTAAATGGACGTGTAAAGAAAAAAGCTAAAAGGCATCGCCTTTTAGCTTTTTTGTCTTTTACTGTTAACAAGAGTTCGATAAAATGGAAAAAGAAGTAAAGGAGGGCGTATATGAATCATGTTTTATACATTGAAGACAATGAAGAAATTGGGTTAATGATTCAAAAAGAGCTTAAAAAGCAAAACTATGAAGTTACTTGGTTACAATCGGGAGATAGCGCCAGCCAGTTTATTAAACAAGCGGATATTGTCATTCTAGATGTAATGCTTCCCGGCTTAGATGGATTTACAGTGGGAAAAAAGCTTAAAAAGTTAGCGCCTGATGTCCCTGTTTTAATGCTTTCAGCTCGTACAGCTCTAGAAGATAAGATTATTGGGCTAGAGTTTGCCGATGACTATGTCACAAAGCCGTTTCATCCAGAAGAACTGCTCGCAAGGCTCGAAGTATTGTTAAGAAGGTTTTCAAGAAAGAAAGAAGAACTTATTTTAAAACATTTGCATATTTCGATGATAGACTATCGTGTAATGAACAGAGAGACAAGTGAAGAAATTAGTTTAACAGGTAAGCAATTTCATATTTTTACGTATTTCCTTCAGCATTTAAATCAAATTTTAACAAAAGAACAAATTTATGAAGGAGTATGGAAAGAGCGTTATATCGAAGGAGATAAAACCTTAATGGTACATATTCGCTATTTGCGAGAGAAGCTTGAGAAAAATGCGGCTAAGCCTGAAATTATTGAAACAATACGTGGGATTGGCTACAGGGTCAAGCAATGAACGTTGCACAGTCTCTTGTTACGAAGTATATCTTATTTATGATTGTAGCTGTATTGATTATACCGTTATCATTTTTTGCGGGCTCATGGCTGATCACTGTTCCTTTTATGCGTATTCAAGGATTATTAGATGAAGAGTATAAAGGAAAAAGCTACTACGAACAAATGTGGAATCAAGAAGCCAAAAAGCTAGAAGGAGCAAATGAGGAAACAATCAACCAAAAGCTAAAATTATTAAAAAGAAAATATCCGGAAGCTTCAATGTTTTGGGTGAACGCTGCTGGACAAACACAGCTTCCGATTCCTTATCATGAATCCCTTCCGAAGCAATGGTCATCGTCTTATACGGCTGAATTTATAAAAAAACGATACGGAAACGATCCGTATACGGTTATTACCTTTATTGGAACAGATAAAAAGCAAGGTTTTATGGTCATTGAAGTGCCAGAAAAAGCCGTTGAGCCTCCTATTCAGAAACTAGATCCAGCCTACTATAATATTTATTTAGGGTTTGTTTTTATCATTGTGCTTTCTTTTATTGTGCTTTCTCTATTCTTTTTTCTTCGAATTCGAAAAAGGCTGCGAACGTTACAGGCTGCTATGAACAACAAAGACGAACAAGGAATTCCTTTACCTGTTGTACCTGGTTCCACAGATGAGATTGGACAGCTAGAACAATCATTTAATCAAATGATTAAACAGCTTCATGAAAGTCGAAACCGAGAGCAGCAAGAAGAACAGCTGCGGCAAGACTTAATTATGAGTCTATCGCATGACTTACGAACACCGCTCACGACCGTTCGGACTCATATTTATCAGCTGAAAAATGAAGAAGTAACGTTGAATGTTCAACAGTCTCTTGAAGTAATTGATGCTAAAGTAGAATTTGTTAGTAATTTAATAGATAATTTATTTTCCTATACGCTGCTGTTAAATGGAAAATATCCGTATCAAGAAGAGGAAATTGATATGACTCGATTTCTTAGAAAAAGCATTGCGCAGTGGTATCCACTATTTGAAGAAGAGAATATGGAAGTGGATATTCAACTTCCACCTCAGTCTCTATACTGGTACGGAGACGTGCAGTGGTTAGAAAGAATAATAGATAACTTATGTCAAAACGTAATTCGTCATGCTAAAGAAGGTCGTTTTATTGGTTTTCGCCTTGTTCAAGAACATAGTTCATCTTCTCTTATCATTTCTGATAAAGGGTCAGGCTTTAAAAAGAATAGTGAGACCAAACAAAACGGTGTAGGTTTAGCGGTTGTGGATGTAATGATTAAAGAAATGGAGTTAACGTGGTCAATTCATTCAACAAAGCATGGAACGGATATTCAAATTGTGTATGAAGCGAGTGATTAATTCACTCGCTTTTTTAAACGAATTTTAACCTTTCTTTTCCTTCCTCTTAACTTTCTCTGTTTATAGTAATAGAGAGGTGATAAAAGTGGAAATTGTTAAAACGACTCAGGTGACAAAAGTATTTAAAGGAGTAGAAGCTGTAAGCGAAGTGAATCTTTCCATTAAAGAAGGAGACATCTATGGTTTTTTAGGACCAAACGGAGCAGGGAAGACAACAACGATTCGAATGCTTCTTGGTCTAATGAAGCCAACGAGCGGTGAAATTGAGCTGTTTGGAGAAAGAATAATAAATCATAGGCAGCATATTCGAGCCTTAAAAAAGATAGGTTCACTTGTAGAGAGCCCTTCTTATTATGCACATTTAACTGCAAGAGAAAATCTAGAGGTACTTCGCAAGATACTGGGCGTATCTAGAAATAGAGTGGATGAAGTACTAGATATTGTAAAGTTAACAAAAGAAGCAAATCGTCCAGTTAAAGGATTTTCTCTTGGGATGAAACAGCGTCTTGGCATTGCTTCAGCACTTCTAGGAAACCCTCGCTTATTAATCTTAGATGAACCAACTAATGGACTAGATCCTGCAGGGATTCAAGAAATTCGCTCATTAATTAAAGAAATGCCAAGGGAAAATGGCGTTACCGTTTTAATTTCAAGTCATTTACTTTATGAAATTGACCACTTAGCGACTCAAGTGGGCATTATTACAAAAGGAAAGATGCTATTTAATGGCTCAATTGAATCGCTTCGCAAAAAGGCCAAACATCAAGTGGCATTTACAATAGGGGAAATAGAAAAGGCAAAAACAATACTATTAACAAACGGATTTGTACCTACTGTCAATAAAAACAGTCTCCTTCTAGATTATATTGATCATGAGCGAGTGGCACATCTTGTTTATCAACTCGTGCGAGAAAATGTCTCTATCTATCGCGTCGAAGAAAAAACAAAGTCACTAGAAGATATCTTTTTAAAGCTGACGAACGAGGAGAATGAACATGTTCATAAAAATACTGCAGGCTGAGTGTATGAAATTAAAAAGAAAATGGCTCTGGTTTTTATTATTTTTAGGTCCAGCAGGTGTAGTAGGCTTAACACTGGTAGATTACAGCGTTCGATATGAATATTTAATTCAACAAAATCCAAATGTGTGGGAAGGTCTTTTTCATGAAATAAACATTACGCTTCCTACAGCTTTTTTACTGGGAGGAACAATTCTTGCTTCAAATATAGCGCATGTTGAATATCACAGAAGCTCCTGGAAGCAGCTGCTGAGCTTACCAGTAAGCCGCCTAAGTGTTTATACGGCAAAATTTATAGTAGTTATGGCTATGTTACTCATCGCTTCTGCTTTTCTATTGATTGGTATAATCGGGCTAGGGTGGTGGTTGGGATTTGGTCTTCCCCCTTCTTGGAAAACTCTTTTTGTTTATAACTTCTATCCGTTCTTTTCAGCCATCCCGTTTGTAGCTATTCAAATATGGTTGTCCATACTTTTCAAAAATCAAAGCCGTTCTCTTGCACTAGGTATTATGATGAGTGTGACAATGAGTGGTATGGGAGAGTTGCCAAGCTGGTTTATTTGGCAATGGCCGATGCTAGTATTTTCTGATTACCGGAATACGTATATGATAACAGGTGCAATTATTGGTATTTTCTTATATGGTGCAGGCGCCTTTCACTTTATCAGAAAGGATGTGGCGTAAATGTTGTGGCAATTATGTAAGGTAGAATGGTTTAAATTGTTGAAAACAAAAGCCTGGATATATCTTTTTATTAGTCCAATTCTTATCGCTGCTATCCTTTTTGTGGGAGACCCGGCGCTGCCAAATGGGAAAATGAAATGGCTTATGGCAAGTGCTTTCATTGCCAATGTTCACGGCTTATTGCTTTTTCCGTTAATTGGCGGTTTAGTAACTTCATTCGTTTGTCGATACGAACACGAAGCAGGAGGGTGGAAACAATTATTATCTCTTCCTGTGACAAGGACAGCAGTATACGGAGCAAAATTGATCACAGCAGCGGCTTTTATGGGAATTCTTCAAGTGCTTGTATTTGTTGTTTTATTAGGGGTTAGCATGTTGAAAGACTATCCGAGTACTATTCCATTAAAAATGATAGCTGGAAATATGCTAGGCGGCTGGATTGCAGTGTTGCCAATTCTTGCATTTATGTTAGCTGTGTCGATGGCACTTTCTAGCTTTGGAGCATCTTTAACAGTTAGCGTCATTTTAACACTACCGAATTTATTCGTTGTTAATTCTGAAAGATTTGGTCCCTGGTACCCATGGACTCAGCCGATGTATGGAATGTTAGGTGTAACGGGAAGGGAGTCATGGGATTTGATGCTGACTACACAGACTTTCTTAGTGGTTATCATAAGCAGCTTTCTTCTTTTTGTAGCAGCAGGTTCACTGTATTTTCACCGCAAACATATATAATAGAAAAAACCCGCTTTTTTACAGCGGGTTTTTAGCTGGCTTTTGGAATAGTAAAACCTACTCCAAAGACGTCGCGCACATCGTGGACAACCACAAAGGCTTGTTCGTCGACTTTATGGATAATACGCTTTAACTCTAGCAGTTCTTGTTTGTTCACAACCACGTACAATACGTCTTTTGCTTCTTTTGTATAGCTTCCATGAGCAGAAAAGACAGTGACGCCGCGCTGCATCTTTTTATTGACTTGTTCGGCTACTTCAGCTGAACGGTGTGAAATAATGGTGATTGCTTTGCGAGGGTTGAGTCCTTCAATAATATAATCAAGCACTTTTGTTCCGATGTAAAGAGAAATAACCGTATACATCGTCTTTTCTCCACCGATGACAAAATAAGCGCTTGCTACAACTAATAAATCAATTGCTAGCATCGTTTTGCTAATATTCCAGTCTAGATATTGATTAGCTAAGCGCGCAATGACTGCAGAGCCGCCGGAAGTTCCGCCTCCTCTAAACACAAGTCCCAGTCCTACTCCGGCTAAAATTCCAGCAAAAATAGCCCCCAGTAACGTATCGTCAAGAGGATTTCCCAGTCCTTCAGTTATATGTAGGAATAGAGACGTGAAAACAATACATATAATTGTGTAAGCAATAACACGTTTGTGAAGTAATTTGTATCCAATCAGTACCAGCAAACCGTTTAATATAAAGTTTGTGATACCCGGAGACCAGCCTAGTACATAATAAGTAATCATTGTTACACCGGTTACACCGCCTTCAGCTAATTCATTTGGAATAGCAAAGTAATTAATGGCCAGTGCAAAAATAAGGCTACCCAGAACAATGAGGCTAATTTCTTTTATTTTATTAATCATGAACGTTACCTCCAATCATCAAAAACTCCGAAAACACAATCATGACAATGTATTATACCAACTCTAGAGACCGAATTAAAGATGGGATATTATTATTTTTTTAAAAATCAGCTTCTGCTATCAATATAAAATCTTTTGACAGTTTTTATGTAGTATGAAAAAATGAATTGTTTGCTTTTATTTTGATTAAAAAGTTTTGCAATGAGAATGTTTGTTCGGTAAAATAGAAGCAAGAGTCAAGGGGGAGAATGAACGTGTATCAAGATGAATTAAAACAGTATGCGAAGTTAGTAATGCCCGAGCATTTAGAGAAAATGAAGAAAATGTACAGTCCCAAAGCGCATAAGCAGCCTTTAGGGTTGGAAAAAGAGAAGATTGAGCATATTGAAAATGTCATTATGAACAGTTACTCGGAGCATCATCCAGTAACGCTTCATGTCTATGAAGCAGGACATATTCAAAGATATGAACGAGTGACGATCGATAAAGTCTCGCTGCAGTCGAATACGCTGATGGTGACAGGGCCTTGTTATACATATTCGATTCGAGCGGATGCAGTAATTGAAGCAGATGTATGGAAAGATGAAAGCTACTCTAGCTAAGAGTAGCTTTTTTGTTCGATTTGTATCTTTTTTTTAACGCTTGCATACAATACATAAAAGCATATTCTGCGAGTAGTAACTTTGAGCTACTAGGAAATTTTGATTAAAGAAGGGATATTGTATGCAAAATGAAAAAACTCAAGTAAGAGAAATTGAATTAACGCAGTTCATTAAAAAAAGACTCGTTCGTTTTATCTCAAGTTTAGCTAT
Organism: Priestia sp. 40; assembly: GCF_049368575.1. Lineage (NCBI taxonomy): Bacteria > Bacillati > Bacillota > Bacilli > Caryophanales > Bacillaceae > Priestia > Priestia sp. 40. Next base: position 49,309 of record NZ_JBMPZA010000016.1, on the reverse strand, counting down.
TTCTTCTGCACTTGCTTCTATATTATATATGCTTCTGTTTTTATTTAAATGATGGGTCACTTGGAGTTGTCCAAAAAGGTGGACAACTTTTTTGATGTATAGGCTCTCATTAAAACAGGACAAGCTAAACGTAATTCAGTCAGAAAAAATTCAATCGGTCAAGAAATAGTCAAAAACAGTCATGGCTAATTGAGTGAAAGAAAACCTTTACATATAATGAGAAAAGTAGACAAATTCTTGAATTACCAGCTTATTTCCTTTTGTGTGAACTATTATTAAAACAAATGCAAATCTAATTATTCGTTCAAAAAATTTCATTTTGTAATTAAAAAAATGAATGTTTTTGATTTTTTATGATTGATTTTGAATGTAAACCGTGATAAAGTAAGTACATGAAATAAATGAAAACGCTTTTTTGAAAAAGGAGCTAGAACATGTTAACGCCGGAGAGACATCAACTAATCTTAAAACTTTTAAAAGAGAAAGAACTTGTAAAAGTGCAAGAGTTTATCGAAGTTACAGGCGCTTCGGAATCCACAATTAGAAGAGACTTAAGTCAACTAGAAGAAGAGCAAATGCTCAAACGTGTTCACGGTGGCGCTTCGCTTATTCGCAGTAAACGAATCGAACTGAGCGTTATCGAAAAATCTGCCAAAAATGTTCAAGATAAACGAAACATTGCAGAGTATGCGGCTTCCATTATAAATGAAGGTGACTGTATTTTTTTAGATGCAGGAACTACAACGTATGAAATGATTCCTTTTTTAAAGCAAAAAGATGTAGTTGTCGTGACAAATGGTTTAATGCATTTAAACCCGATGCTAGAACAAGGTATCACCCTCTATTTAATTGGAGGATCGGTTAAACATAAAACGGGCGCTTTAATTGGCAATGGAGCCCTTTTAAGTCTTGAACAGTATCGTTTTGATAAATGTTTTATGGGAGCGAACGGGATTCATCATCAATACGGATATACAACTCCTGATCCAGAAGAAGCATTGATCAAGCAAACGGCAATGAAGCTGTCTAGAGAATCTTATATTTTATCAGATTCCACTAAATTTTTTGAAACAAGTTTTGCGAAAATAGCCGATTTACACGAAGCAAAAATTATAACAAATGACGTACCTAGCGATGTACTTATACAGTATGCAAACAAAACAGACATAAAGGTTGTGAAATCATGATTTATACATGTACGTTGAACCCATCCGTTGATTACGTAGTACATGTTTCAGCATTCGAAGAAGGCGGGCTTAACCGCACAACGAATGAAGCTAAGTTTCCAGGAGGAAAAGGCATTAACGTCTCTCGCGTTTTAAAGCGATTAGGTGTTGATAATAAAGCTCTCGGTTTTGTAGCCGGTTTTACAGGAACTTATATCGAAGACTACTTAAAAGCAGAGAATATTGAAACAGCTTTTACAAGAGTTGATGGAGATACGCGCATTAACGTAAAGTTGAAAACAGAAAAAGAAACAGAAATTAACGGTCAAGGACCTGCTATTACAGACGAAGCGCTTCAGTCTTTATTGACTCAAGTGAAGCAAATGACTGAAGGCGATATCTTCGTATTAGCAGGGAGTATACCGAAAACGCTTCCAAGTTCTGTCTATGAAACGTTGACTGAGCTAGCAGCAGCGAACGGAGTAAAAGTAGTAGTAGATGCAAGTGGAAAAACCTTGCTAGACGTCGTGTCTCACAAGCCGTTTTTTATCAAACCAAATCATCATGAACTTGCAGAATTGTTTGATGTAGAAGTAAACAGTGCAGAAGATGCGCTGGTATACGGTAAAAAACTCGTGGAACAAGGAGCGCAAAACGTCGTTGTATCCATGGCAGGCGATGGAGCACTTCTTATTAACGAAAGCGGTGTCTACAGTGCCACAGTCCCTAAAGGAACAGTGAAAAATTCTGTTGGAGCTGGCGATTCACTTGTAGCTGGATTTATTGCTTCTTATGTAAAACAAGGGGATTTATTAGAAGCCTTCCAAACAGGAGTTGCTTCAGGAAGTGCCACAGCATTCTCACTTGAATTATGTACAGCAGAAGATGTAAAGACGCTTCGTGAACAAGTGTCAATCACAAAGGTAGAGTAGGGGGAACCGAGAATGAGAATTACAGAACTACTAAAAAAAGATACAATCATTCTTGATTTAAAAAGCACGTCAAAAGCTGATGTTATTGATGAATTAGTTGGAAAATTAGACGAAGCTGGTCGCTTAAGCGACCGAGCTGGCTATAAAGAAGCAATTTTAAATCGTGAATCTCAAAGCACAACGGGAATTGGGGAAGGTATTGCTATTCCACATGCAAAAACAAGCTCGGTAAAAACACCGGCCATTGCATTTGGACGCTCAACAGAAGGTATTGATTATGAATCATTAGACGGACAGCCTGCACACCTATTCTTCATGATTGCAGCGAGTGAAGGCGCGAATAATGCTCACTTAGAAACATTATCTCGTTTGTCTACGTTATTAATGGACGAATCGTTCCGAAAAACGTTGCTAACAGCATCATCAATTGATGAAGTCATCAAAGCAATTGATGATAAAGAAACTGAAAATGAAGCGCCGGAAGAAGAAGTGGATACAGCTTCAGATCAATTAGTGCTTGCTGTAACGGCTTGTCCAACAGGAATTGCCCACACATATATGGCAGCGGACAGCCTAAAAGCAAAAGCGAAAGATATGAACGTGACGCTTAAAGTTGAAACAAATGGTTCCAGCGGTGTTAAAAACGCGTTGACGAAGGAAGAAATTGAAAACGCTACCGCTATTATTGTTGCAGCGGACAAGCAAGTAGAAATGGAACGTTTTGCAGGTAAAAAAGTTATTCAAGTTCCAGTAGCTGAAGGAATTCGCAAGCCTGAAGAATTAATTAACCGCGCGTTAAAAGGAGACGCTCCTGTATACAGCGGCGGCGGTGGCAGCAAAGAAGGCGGAGAAAGTAAAGGATCAGAGCGTACAGGGTTTTACAAGCACCTAATGAGCGGTGTATCAGCAATGCTTCCGTTTGTTGTAGGGGGCGGAATCTTAATTGCCATCTCGTTTATGTTTGGTATTCACTCAGCAGAACCGAAAGATCCAACGTACAATGCATTTGCAGCGGCGCTAAAAACAATTGGCGGAGATAATGCATTCTTCTTACTAGTACCAGTACTAGCAGGATTCATTGCAATGAGTATTGCTGATCGTCCTGGTTTAGCTCCTGGTATGGTTGCGGGTCTTTTAGCAGCTTCTGGTGGAGGCGGTTTCTTAGGTGGTTTAATCGCTGGTTTCTTAGCGGGTTATGTAGTAGTGGGATTAAAGAAATTATTCAGCGGTTTACCGCAAGCGCTTGATGGAATTAAGCCAGTTCTTCTTTATCCGCTATTTGGAATTTTCATCTCAGGATTGATTATGCTTTATGTTGTAAATGAACCAGTTAGTGCAATTAACAAAGGATTAACGCACTGGTTAAGTGGATTTGGTACAGGTAACTTAGTATTATTAGGTATTATCTTAGGCGGTATGATGGCTATTGATATGGGTGGTCCTATTAATAAGGCAGCCTTTACATTTGGTATCGCAATGATTGATGCTGGAAACTATGCACCACACGCAGCGATTATGGCAGGAGGTATGGTTCCACCATTAGGTATGGCTATTGCGACAACTTTGTTCAAAAACAAATTTACTCGCCAAGAGCGTGAAACAGGTAAAACGTGTTATGTAATGGGTCTTTCATTTATCACAGAAGGTGCGATTCCATTCGCAGCAGCTGACCCAGGCCGTGTTATTCCTGCATCGGTTATCGGTGCTGCGGTAGCAGGTGCTTTAACAATGATGTTCCACATCGGTTTACCAGCACCACACGGTGGCGTATTCGTTATCGGAATTGTACAAGGAAATCCTCTTTTATATGCACTAGCAATTTTAATTGGTGCAATTGTAACAGCGGTCCTTGTAGGTGTATTAAAAAAGCCAAAAGCAGAATAACAAAAAAAGACTGATTTTACACTATGTAAAATCAGTCTTTTTGTATTTTTGAGGTAGACATTTGTTCTTTATGAGAGTACAATTACGGTAGTATTCCTTTAATTTTTAGAAAAGTTAGATAGATAAGCTTTTCTGCTTGATAAAATATGGTACAATAATCGAATATTAAAAACAAAGTAAGGAAGTGTCTCAAACATGAAGGTTGCGAAATTTGGCGGGAGTTCAGTTGCAAGCGCAGAGAAATTTAAACAGGTTGCGCATATTGTAACGTCTGATAAAGAGAGAAAGCTGGTAGTTGTATCAGCTCCGGGTAAGCGATACGGAGAAGATACAAAAATGACAGATTTGCTAATCGCACTTTCTGCCAAAATACAGCTTGGAGAAGATTACGTCGATGCGTTTGGGCAAGTAATCGATCGCTATCGTGAAATTGTGGTTGACTTGTCTATGCCAGAAACGATCATTACTGATATTATTGCGAATTTACAATCACTTATTGATTTACATAAAAACGATCCGTTTCGCTTATTAGACTGTCTAAAAGCAAGCGGAGAAGATAATAACGCAAAGGTAATGGCTGCTTATTTAAACCATTTAGGGTTTGAAGCTCATTATGTAAATCCAAAAGAAGCAGGTATTTTTGTTTCTGATGAACCCGGAAGAGCAAGAGTGCTTCCACTGTCTTATGAAAAACTGCCGCAGCTAAGAGAGCGTTCGGGCATTTTGGTGATTCCAGGATTCTTTGGCTACTCTGAAGAAGGGAACATGGTTACGTTCTCGCGCGGTGGTTCAGATATCACAGGCTCAATTGTAGCAGCGGGAGTAAAAGCTGATTTGTATGAAAACTTTACGGACGTAGATGCTATTTATAGCGTAGATCCAAGACTTGTGGAAAAGCCTCATGAAATGAAAGAAGTCACATACAGAGAAATGCGTGAACTATCCTATGCAGGTTTTTCTGTCTTCCATGATGAAGCGCTAGAGCCGGTTTATAAACTAGGCATTCCTGTATGTGTAAAGAATACAAATAATCCTGAAGCAAAGGGTACATTTATTGTAGCTGAGCGTCCTCACGGCGATACGCCGGTGGTCGGAATCGCTGGGGACAAAGGTTTTTGCAACATTCATGTGAGCAAATACTTATTAAACCGTGAAATTGGTTTTGGCAGAAGATTGCTTGAAATTTTAGAAGATGAAGGTATTTCATACGAACATACCCCTTCAGGAATTGATAATATCTCTGTCATCATGCGCGAGCATCAGCTTACGCCAGATGTGGAAAAACGCGTATTTGCTCGAATTGAAAAGGAACTTGAAGTAGATGAAATCTTTATTGAACGTGATCTTGCTATGGTTATGGTAGTAGGAGAAGGCATGAATAGCACAGTAGGAATTGCTGCAAAAGCTACAGAAGCTTTTGCTCGTGCTGAAGTGAATCTTGAAATGATTAACCAAGGTTCTTCTGAGGTAAGCATGATGTTTGGTGTGAAAGCAGACGCTTTAGACCGTGCTGTTCAAGCTCTTTACAATACGTATTTTAACAGCATGTACAGTATTTCTTATTCTAATGTAAAATAAACAAGACGAAAAACCCCGCTTTCTTTTTAGAGAGCGGGGTTTTCTAGTGAAGGCGTATAAAAATCAAATTTGTGGACATAAAGGGAAGGAAGAGTGAAGTCAAAGGAGGAAATACAGTGAAGAAAAGACCCTTTTTCATATTCTTTTCCCTTATAGGTATGAGCGTACTTTCAGCTTGCCACAATGATGATGCGGCACCGGCGAGAGAAGCTCAAAATAAACAAGGCGTGACGAATGGCGGAACGCCGATGAGCTATGATAATCAAAGTGAAAACACGTCTTTTAACTTTTCAAAATTTGATTTAGAAGTGGACTACAAGGGACTTAATAATGATTATGAAGCCGACTATGAAAACGAAAATGATGAGATAGAAGCCAAAGTGGATGATAATATTAACGATGAGCACCTGAACGGAGACAAAGCTTTTAATAAATTATCTTCAAAATTTAAAAAGTTAAATTTTGATCAGCGCACCCCCGATGAAGATGTAAAAAAAGAAGTCATCGATGCGTTTGGTCTAAAAAAAGATTTTCAGTCGTTTGAATTAGAAGTTCGTTTTTCAAATGGAACGGAAAAAGAATACAACTTTAAACAAAAGTAAGACGTTAAAACGAAGAAAAAAGTGGAAAAACGGGTGAGGTTGAGACATAACTACATCAACCAAATCTAAAGGAGAAAAAAGAGGATCAATAAGCTAGTATGAATAGCTTGTGACACCGCTGTTGAATTCCGCGCAAGACTTCGCTTTCCGCGGGCGGCCGATGAGCCTCCTCGTCGCTTATGCTCCTGCGGGGTCTCATCTATGCCGCTTTTCCCCCAGGAGTCTTCGTCTTGCTCTCCAATCAACAGCTAGAAGCACCTGTCTAGATGAAACCTACGTTCATCATCACCGTGAAAAATTCAACTTGTTCAGATTTTCCTTCGACTAAAATACTTTTGTCCCATCCTCTTTTTTTATGTCTAAAAAAAGGAAAATAGTGAAAGGATGGTGATAAATAAGCAAAAGGAGGAATCACGGATGCAAAAGTTGATAATGAACGGATGCGTCGTTTTTATTCTGTTATTGCTAGCAGCATGCAGCATGGTAAAAGAGCAAAATAACGCTCATGAAAATCACCTGAAAACAGAGGAAGCGAAAGAAACAAGCGAAGTATTGGTAGAACCTATTAAAGTGGATTTAACAAATACGTCAGGCAAAAAAGTAGGAGAGGCTACCCTGTCAGAAGCAAAGAACGGCGTGCACATTAAATTAACTGCTCAAGGTCTTTCACCGGGAAGACATGGATTTCATATTCATGAAATAGGAAAATGTGAGGTGCCAGATTTTAAAACAGCGGGTGCCCATTTTAATCCTTTTAAACGTGAACACGGCTATAAAAATACAAAAGGCCCGCATGCAGGCGATTTGCCCAATCTAGAAGTTGCTCCAAATGGCAAAGTAGATACAGAAATTTTTGCTTCTCTTGTCACGCTGCAAGAAGGAAAGCCGAATTCTCTTTTGGATATGGATGGATCGGCATTAGTGATACATGATAAAGTCGACGATTACACAACGGATCCTTCAGGAAACTCAGGAGATCGGATTGTTTGTGGAGTGATTACAAAATAAGCGAAAAAGCTGTGAGATCAATCACGGCTTTTTTATTTCAGTAACGAGCCGCTTCTAAATTGCCGTGAGCTTCTTTTTTTTGCACAATAGAAGAAAGAGCTAAAGAAGGTGAAAACATGTATAAGCAAGTTGTTGTAATAGGCGGAGGAATAGGTGGGTTAACAGCGGGAGCGCTTTTAGCTAAACATGACTATGAAGTGACGATTTTAGAAGCTTCTCGAGAATGGGGAGGCTGTGCAGGGAAATTTCAGCGCCATTTGTATACGTTTCCTGTTGGGGCGACGCTTGGAATGGGATTTGAGCGCGGAGGGATACATGAGCGAATCGGCACGTACCTTGGTCTAGAAATTGAAAAGATTCCTCTTGAGAAAATCATGAAAGTTCATCTTCCTCATCGTACACTGATTTATTACCAAGACCGTTATGAGCATATTTCCTATCTTCAAAAACAATTTCCTCATAAAGCGAAGAATATTAAGAGCTTTTATGAAAATGTGTTTAGAATGGCAAAAGAAATTCGCAAGCTTATGCAGTCTCTGCCGGTTCTTCCTCCTCTGACAGTCGGTGAGTGGAGCAGGCTGGCAAGTTCGTTGAATTTTGGTTCTATGAAGCTGTTGCCTTATTTTCATCAATCGTTTAGTTATTTACTAAAAAAACACAGCTTGCTAGACGAAGCGGACTTTCTTCATTTTGTTGATGGTCAATTAATAGACAGCATGCAGACAACGAGTGAGAACTGTTCAATGCTTATTGGATGTTTAGCGTTGGATATTTATCACGAAGGTGCTTTTTATGTAAAAGGTGGCTTATACAAAGTCGCAGAAGCGCTGCAAAAATCGATTAAAGCCAGCGGAGGAAAAACGACTCTAGGAAGGAAAGTAGTAAAGGTAGAGCGTGATAATGACGGCTGGATCGTGCATGATCATAGAGGTAACCGTTACCGTGCATCAGACGTTGTATGCAACGCACCGGTTCAAAGCTTAAAGTCTTTATTACATGATGAAGATTACCAACATATTCATAAGCGGGCAAAAGAAAAAAGCGAGCTTCCGCAGTGGGGAACGTTTTCGATGTATTTTGCGATTGATGAAAGAGATCTGCTGCAAAAGGTAGAGTTGTTTCAGCAAGTACTTCAGTCCGAACAAGGAGAAATGACGGAAGGAAATCATTTATTTATCTCCGTGTCTCATCCTGATGATCGTTTTCGAGCCCCTGAAGGCAAGCGTACAATTACAGCGTCTACTCACATTGATCTTAGTAAGTGGAGTAACAAAGAAGCCTATGACCTTCAAAAAAAAGTTCTTGAGGAAAAAATGGTAGCAGGCATTAAAACCATTATTCCTAGCATTGAAAAAGCAGAGCATCAAATTTCGGGAGCTCCTAAAGCATGGGAAAGGTTCACTTCTCGCCCAAACGGCGGAGTGGGAGGCTTTCCGCAAACGTTAGATCATGCCTTGTTCAACAGCATTTCGCATCGATCTGGCTTACAAGGACTGTGGTTATGCGGAGATACAGTGTTTCCAGGAGCAGGAACTATAGGCGTATCGGTAAGCGGCTATCATGTTTTTCAAAGTATAACGTCTCATCGCCACACGCTACCTTAACATTTCTTACATACAAACTACTATTGTTCATACTATTAAAAAACACCGGCCCTATTACCATAGGGCCGGTGTTTAGGAGAGAAACAGCTTCCACCACTTCCGTTTTCGCTTCATATCAGCAGCGGCGGTTTGTCTAAAGGTTTGGACAAAATCACTAAACATCTCTTCGCGTTCAGCTACGCTTTGACGATGAAGCTTACGTTCTTTCTCCATTTCTTTTAAATAATAGACTCGTTCCTCATTCATTGAATCAATTAAATCACGAAGCTCTTCTGTCGTATTAGTTGAAGAATTGTTTAATTTTTCAACCATAAATTTTACTTGATTCATCGCAACAGTGGAGTTGCTTGAGAATCGGTCTAGTAAATACTGCATTTCTTTAGAGGATTCATCCGCATTCTCCATCACATCTTTCATGAACAGGCGCATATCCTCGGTTTTCTCTTCAGCGATTGTTGAATAATCTTCAATCAAAGAAGTGACTTCATCAAACGATTTTTCGTTAGAACGGATAATTTTTTTAGACATATTTTCTACATCTCTTGCGCTGCGTTCTGAAGACTCAGAGATGTATGCCCCGACCGACTCCACCATTTCTACAGTTTGGGTAGCACTTTTTTCAAGCTCTCTTTTTACTTCTCCGACAATTTCTTCGCGAACTTCATTTCGCATACCCTCTCGCATTTCTTTTAACAAATCAGCTTTAAATGTATCAAGTACCTCAAACACATCTTCATAGCGGCGAACAGCTTCTACTAATTCCCCTTGAAGCAGTTCTTTTTCATTCACGACAAGGTCATTTGGTTTTGGCTCTTCAATAGAAGCAGAAATGGTCTGCTTTTCTTCTTCGGTAGCTAATCGCGCTTCAGGTATAGGGGGGATCTTTTCTTGCTTATTTTTTGGAATGTTTTCCTGCTTGTCGGCAGTTTTCTTCTTTTCTTGCTTTACTTGTTTATTGGAGTGTTCTTGAAAATCAATGACGTTTTCTTTTTTAGCTGTTTTTAGCTGTGCCGGTCCATCTTCTTTTGAAACCGCTGCCTCTGACTCCATCACTAAATGCTCCTGTTCTTCTTGTTCCTTTATCAGCAGCTGAACGTATTCTTTGACTTCATCTAACGTACATTGTTCATCAAACAGCTGTTTAATATCATTAAATAATTCAATTTGTTCCTCTGTATAGACACGGGCCCCATCTACTCGTTCAATTGTTAAATAGCTGCCCAATAATTTTTCCCATTGTTTTAGCGTTTTCTTTTCTACCTCTAATTGATCACTTACTTTTTTAATTGTATATGTCTCCATCATTTTTCATTTCCTCCCTTATCTATTTTCATCCAACTATGTAATGGATTATTTGTTGTATGTTGTATTCACCATATCTTCACTTGTTTTCCTGCTAGGTGACAAAGGTTGTCAAAACTAGACGACATTAGCCTTCTATGTAAAGAAAGCGCATATTTTGTAAAAAAATGTACAGAAATCCGCTAATGGAAAAAATTAAAAATAGAGAAGATCAAGAGAGTATAGAAAACAGTTGACGGGAAAAAATGAATCCTATAAGATAAGTTTAAATGTTTAAGTTCTTGAACATATAAACATAAGGAGTGAATATTATGTCACAGCATTATGCGCTCATCACCGGTGCGTCCGGAGGAATAGGTAAAGAGTTAGCTTATCAATTCGCAAAGGATGGACATCCTGTAATTTTAGTTGCCAGAAGCGCTGATAAACTAACAGCGCTTGGAGAGAATTTAAAATCTACTTATAATATTGAAGTGGTAACGGTTGTTAAGGATTTATCAAGAGAAGAAGAGATACAGTCATTATATGAAGAACTTAAAAATAAAAAAATGCACGTTGATTATTTAGTGAACAATGCTGGTTTTGGACTATACGGCAAATTTATTGAAACAGCTTTAGATGAAGAGTTAAACATGATTGATTTAAATATTCGAGCATTAACTCATTTAACAAAATTATTTTTACCCGATATGGTCAAAAGAAACCGCGGAAAAATTTTAAACATTGCATCTGTTGCTGCATTTATGCCGGGTCCGCTTATGACGGTATATTACGCAACAAAAGCGTACGTGTTATCTTTCACAGAGGCCCTTGAAAATGAATTAAAAGGTACCAATGTAACGGTAAGTGCTCTATGCCCAGGTCCAACTAAAACTGGTTTTAGCGACCGAGCCCAGCTAAGCAACTCCAAGCTTTTTCAAAGCGGTGCAATGGATGTAGAAACAGTTGTTAAAGTGGGCTATAAAAAATTTATGAAAGGGCAGACGGTTATTGTACCAGGAGTACAGTTTCGCCTTGCCACGTTCATCCCGCGCTTCGTGCCAAGAAAATGGCTTTCCTCCGTTGTGCGCAGAACACAAGAAATTAAATAAAGGAGATTATGTATGAGTGAAAAAGCAGTCGAGTTATTTCGTGCCAGCATTCCTGTCTTTCAGGCCCTAAGTGATTCAGCAAGACAAGACATTATTTTGCTGCTCGCCGAAAAAGAGCCCTTAACCGTTAATGAGATTGCAAACGAGTCTACTTTATCACGACCGGCAATTTCTCATCATTTAAAAATTTTACGCGATCAAAAGCTTGTAAAAATTGAGCAAAAAGGGACGCAGAGATATTATTCATTAGCTTTAAACGAGGCAGTTGAGCTATTAAAAAGCTTGCTTGCTACAGTTGAAGCCGAATGTTTATAGGGAGATGAAAGAGATGAAATACGAGCAATTCTATATCACAGATGAAACGGTCATTGAGCATATTGTCTCCACACAAAAGCAATATTTCTATGCGCAAAAGACAAAGAGCATCAGCAGCCGCATTCAAGCGCTGAATAAGCTCAGAGACGTAGTCAAACAAAACGAGCAGAGAATTATGGATGCGTTAAAACAAGACTTAAATAAATCTGAAGTAGAGGCGTACACGTCGGAAATTGGAATTTTACTAGAGGAGATTCGATTTACGCTTAAGCATTTAGCAAAATGGATGAAGCCTAAAAAAGTAAAAACCGCTTTAACACATGTGGGCTCTAAAGGGAAAATTGTTCCTGAACCGTATGGAGTCGCGTTAATTATTGCCCCGTGGAACTATCCGTTTCAATTAGCGCTGTCTCCTTTAGTAGGAGCGATTGCCGCTGGAAACACGGCGATTATCAAACCTTCTGAATTAACGCCTAGCGTATCTCGCGTTATACAAGAATTACTAGCTGAGGCTTTTGATCCAGCATTTGTGACGGTGATTGAAGGCGCTGTAGACACGACAAGCCTGCTTTTAAAACAGCCCCTTGATTATATTTTCTTTACGGGAAGTGTAAATGTAGGGAAAATTATTATGCAAGAAGCAGGGAAGCAGCTTATTCCAGTCACGCTTGAGCTAGGTGGGAAAAGTCCGTGCATTGTACATGAAGATGCAAACCTAGATCTTGCAGCGAAACGAATTATGTTTGGCAAAGGAATGAATGCAGGCCAAACGTGTGTTGCTCCTGATTATTTGCTCGTGCATAAAAAAGTGAAAGCGCAGCTGGTAGAGAAACTTCGCGAAGCAATTTATCAATTTTACGGTAGTAATCCACTTGAAAGCGACCGCTACGGCCGTATTGTCAGTGAGCGCCATTTTACTCGGCTAGTTGAGTTTTTAAAAGACGGAAATGCTATAGTTGGAGGCGGATATCAGAAGGACAGGTTAACAATAGAGCCTACGGTGTTAAGTGAAGTGAGCTGGAATTCGGACGTTATGCAAGAAGAAATCTTTGGACCAATTCTTCCTTTAATTGAATACGAAACGCTAGACGAAGTCGTTCACAAAGTCCAAGAAAAAGCTAAGCCGTTAGCTCTTTACTTATTTACAGAAAGTGAAGATGTGCAAAACGTCATAACGGAGCGTCTTTCATTTGGAGGAGGCTGTATAAATGATACGCTTATGCATATCGCTACGCCGTATTTACCCTTTGGCGGAGTAGGAGAAAGCGGTACGGGTCAATATCATGGAGAAGACAGCTTCCGGACATTTTCTCATTTTAAAAGCATGCTGTCTCAAACAACCAAGTTTGATTTGTCATTCCGCTATCCTTCGGAAAAACAAAGCTTGAAAATGATTAAAAAATTATTGAAATAAAAGAGCCTCCTGATAGGAGGCTCTTTTGTTATTTTGAAAGTGAAAGCTGAGAAAGCGGCCATTTTTCTTGGGTATATGCCATTTCCCAAAATAAATACTCGAGTTCACAGCTTTTGATGAAGTGATCTTTCATACGGTTACGTTCTTCTTCAGTCGCTTGCTCTGCAAGTTCATCAAGCTTGTTGCAAAACCATTGTGTTGTGCCATTCATTTCTTCATTATTATAAAACTGAATCCATTCATAAAAAGGATGAGAAGGAGATGGATTTACTTGCTCTGTAATGCGCTGGCCAATTTCAACGTACGTCCACGGGCATGGAAGGAGCACGGCAATGATTTCCGCTAAGCTGCCTGTATGCGCAACGCTCATCATATGATTGATGTAGTGACTAGCCGTCGGTGAAAGCGTCTCAGTGTGAAGGTCTTCATAGCGTACGCCTGCTACTTCACAAAAATTATTGTGAGGGTGGACTTCACTATGTAACACCGTAGAAATGCCGGCATTAAAGGCTTCCATTTCGGTGCGCGTGCGGCATTTTGTTAAAGCAGCGCCGTAAATGCGGACAAATGCTGTTAAGTATTCATAGTCTTGAGAAACGTAGTGAATAAGCGCTTCTTTTGGCACGTTTCCTTCAGCAATTCCTTTAATAAAAGGATGGTTAAAAATTGCTTCGTAAATATAGTTTGCTTCTTGTCTTAATTGAGATGAAAATGACATCAAAATCCTCCTTTAATATGAGGAAGTCACAAACAAGCACATAAAGGAAATAAAAAACACTCCGTTTATAAGCGGAGTGGCAAAGGACAGTAAGAAACTGAACATTGCCACTTTCCTACGCTGGTATGAGCCAGATCAGGTTCAAAGGGATCAAGAAAACTTGTCTCAGCCGATGGGCACCCCTAGTGGACTTCCTGTTAATCTATGTTTAACTTACCATATATTCTGAAAAATGAAAAGTGATATTAAAACTTGGAAGCAAACTGTTTTTTATCCCTTAAAGAGGCAGCTTCTTTAAGCTGTTTTTAATCATTTTTGTGTAAAAATGCATATTTTTAGGGGAGAAGAGGTATTAATGAAGGGAAGAGCCGTTTTGGTCTCCAAAACATTTCCCCCTATAAATAGAAGAAAGGAGAGAATAAAATGGCAAAATTTCGTTTGTATGCCGTATTAAATGTAGTAGGTTTGGCTATTACACTACTTGTGAATTATTTAGCAAATGCTATTCCAATAGGAGGAAAAACAACGGCAGAGGCTTCTGCACAAGTTCCTACGTTGTTTACACCAGCCGGTTATGCCTTTGCTATCTGGGGCGTTATTTATTTATTATTAACCATTTGGGTTATACGTCAATTTTTTGCAAGAGAAGATCAAAAGGAGATATACGCACGTATAGGCATTTGGTTTTTCCTAAACTGTTTGTTGAACAGTGCATGGATTTTTATTTTCCAAAACGATTACTATAAGTTATCACTTTTAGTTATGTTCTTTATTTTGGGTACATTAATGGTTGTGTATTCCATCATTCAGCATTCTCGGATGACAACATGGTTCATGCGTCTGCCGATTTCCCTTTATCTTGGCTGGATTTCCGTTGCGACTATTGTTAATGTGTTTGTCGTATTTCAAGCGAATGGAATAGAACATTTGCTTGGCTTAAACGAGTTAGCCTGGACGATTATTATGCTGCTAGTAGGGGCCGTGCTTGGCATTACATTCACATTAAAAAACCGAGACGCTGTTTATCCGCTTGTTTTTGTTTGGGCTTATATTGCCATTGCGGTAAAACAAAGTGGAAATCAGTCCATTGTAATCACGGTCATTATTTCAGTTGTTTTATTAGCAATTGCTATTATTGTAGGATTGATTAAGCGCTATAGACGTTTGTAAAAAGAAGCTCTAGCCTATATAAGCTAGAGCTTTTTATGATGCTCTTTTGATTGTAAAAAAGCAGCTGTAAAAGCAATTAAGCTAATTAAAATACCAAACGGAACAACAATTGGTACGAATGATAAAATAAATGTCATAAGTGTAACCTCCATGTTGCATCGGTGCGTAATGAAAAATTCAACTTTTTTAAATTGAAGTCCCGTTATTATAGTATGCTAGGCTCTTGGTTTGGAGCCTATATGTTTAGAAATAAATGAAAAAGGCAACATACGTTACATATAGGTTATATAGGAGGAGTTAAAATGGAAACATATATAGTCGCTTACACAGATAAAGATACTATGGAGTATAAACAAGTGACCTGCGAGAGTTATGAAGATGCAGAGCGTACGGTTCTTCGGTTAGAAAGAGAAGGGCATATGCATATTGAAGAAATATCAAATCAGGAAGCCTACCGTGGAGATGAGTCATCGTACAGAGAATAATTGTTGAATAAAAAGATCGAACCTAAAATGAAGAAGCCGCTGCTTCTTCATTTTTTTATATAAATATCATTTTATACAAAAAAGTAAAACGGGAATGATTTTCTTCTGCATTTATGGTACAGTACTAATCAGGTGAGTTTTGAGTTTAGAAGAGGAGAGAGTAACATTATATGAGTAAAGGAAATCAGTGGTCTTCACGCCTCGGTTTTATTTTAGCATCTGCTGGGGCAGCAATTGGTCTAGGAGCGATATGGAAATTTCCATACGTAACGGGAACCAGTGGCGGTGGAGCATTTTTTGCGTTGTTTATTTTATTTACAATTTTTATTGGATTGCCGCTTCTGCTGGCAGAATTTATCATTGGAAGACATACGGGAAAAGAAGCAATTAGTGCTTATAAGGCAATTGCCCCGAAGTCCGCTTGGGTATGGATTGGCAGGCTGGGAGTAGTCAGCTGTGTCGTATTGCTTTCCTTTTACAGCGTCGTTGGCGGCTGGGTGATTTTATATACGATTATGAGCGTAACCGGCATGCTAAGCGGAAAAGAGTATGGCCCGCTATTTAATGCTGTCATTAGTCAACCTTATGTAGTATTAGGTGCACAGGCGCTGTTTTTATTAATTACAGTGTTTGTTATTTCAAAAGGCGTACAAAAAGGAATAGAGCGTGCTAATAAATATATGATGCCGCTGTTATTTATCTGTTTTATCATTATTGTTGTGCGCTCTTTAACATTGGACGGAGCTATGGACGGAGTAAAGTTCTTTTTAAAACCGGATTTTTCAGCCATTACAGGGTCATCTGTTCTCTATGCGCTTGGCCAGTCGTTTTTCTCGCTTTGCGTGGGATTATCCTGCATGGTGACATATAGCTCTTATTTAGGGAAAAAAGTAAGCTTGACGCGTTCAGCAGGCACCATTGCTATTTTAAACTTGTTTGTTTCGCTGCTGGCAGGCTTGGCTATTTTTCCAGCCGTTTTTTCGTTTGGATTAAAGCCAACTGAAGGGCCTGGACTTTTGTTTGTGGTCTTGCCAACAGTATTTGAGAAAATGCCGTTTGGCACCGTCTTTTTAGCACTGTTTTTAATTTTATTTCTATTCGCTACGCTTACGTCTGCTTTTTCACTGCTGGAAATTATCGTAGCTGCTTTAACCAAAGACGATCAGACAAAACGAACTCGCTACGCTTCTTTATCAGGGATTCTTGTGTTCGTAGTAGGTATCCCATCAGCGCTTTCGTTTGGTGTATTAAAACATGTTTCACTTTTTGGCAGAAGTATATTTGACGTAGCTGACTTTTTTGTGAGCAACTTAATGCTGCCTCTTGGAAGTTTAGCCATTGCGATTTTTGTGACATTTAAAATGAAAAAAGAAGCCGTGTATGAAGAGTTTATTTCAGGAAGTACAAAAGGCGCTAAATTATTCAACGCATGGTTCTTTCTAGTTAAATACGTATTGCCTATTATTATTATAGCTGTTCTATTAAGCTTACTTGTTGCATATTAAAAAAAGCACTCATCTGAGTGCTTTTTTTGTTTATTTTGCAAAAACGTGATTTCCGATTGTAATCGTAACCTGTTTTTGACGAAGCCACTGGTTGCTTGTTTTATCTGGATTAAAGAAGAATAACGAACCTTTTCCTTGACCTCTAAAAGCTAGTGCTTCATTTACAGCTTTTTTTGCTTCAGCATCCGCTGCTTTATTAATTTCACCGTTTTGTACAGGTGTAAACTGTGTACCTTGATAAATCACATCATGAATAGAGTCTGGGAAAGAATCGCTATCTACGCGGTTTAAGACGACTGTTGCTACAGCCACTTTGCCAGCGTAAGGTTCGCCTTTTGCTTCAGCTTGTACAAGGCGAGCTAACAGATCTTTATCACTTTCGCTAATAGAGTTAGGGATTGTTAATGTTTCATTTGCATTAATAGAGTCGGTAGATTTGTGATTCGCTTCTTTTAACTGTTTAACCGTAACCCCGTATTCAGCGCCAATCTTGTAAAGAGTCTCTCCGGATTTTACGCGATGAGTTGTTTCAGCGGCATTTGCCCCGTGATTCATGCCAAACATAGGAATTGCTAGTGCTCCGATAATTGCTAGTTTCTTAAACATAAAGTAAGTACCTCCTGAAATCCTTTTGAACGCCCCTTTTATCATGGATCGGTACGTGCTGTGCACCGAACTTTATATGTACGTTTCAAAGATTAACAGGTGTCAATACATCTTGTCACTGCTTAAAACATACCAATCTAGGAAGATATTATAATAGTTAACAGATAATTTGAAAAATACGTTGACTGATAATAAAGGAGTGAATTATAATGAACGAGTAAATAGTTAACCGTTTAACTGGAGAGATTTTATGGGAGAAAAGATAACGATTCGTGATGTAGCAAAGCATGCAGGGGTGTCTGCAGCTTCAGTATCTTACGTCTTAAACGGAATTAACAAAGTATCCGATGAAACAAAAGAGCGAATTTTAACAGCGGTAAAAGAATTAAACTACGAACCAAATTTAACCGCCGTTAGTCTTTCAAAGCAAAAGTCTAATATGATTGGCGTTATGTTTCCACTTACGGACGATTCACTTTCTACTATATTTAAAGATAACCATTATTACAGCGAAATGATTAGTGGAATTGAATATGTAATACGTAAGCATGGTTATGATCTAGTCATATCCGGAGTGAGTAGCCCAGCTGATTGCTTAAAATGGATTCGGACGAGAAATATTGATGGTCTTCTGTTTTTAGGAGCCTTCCCGCATCGATTATATGAAAAAATGAAAGCGTTATCGAATCCGATTGTGTTAGTAGATACATATGAAAAGTACGAACGTGACTATCATCATATTTCGGTAGACGATGAGTATGGAGGATATCTCGCTACAAAACATTTAGTGAATTTTGGGCACCAAAAAATTGCTTTTGTCGCGCACCATCTCGTCAATAGTCCAGTTGATAAGAAGCGGTATATAGGCTACGAGAAAGCATTAAAAGAAGCGGGCATTACACCGTCCAGGGCATTTGTTTTTGAAGTGAACGAAAGCTCATTTGATAACGGATACAATTTAGGAAACAAACTGCTGCAAGATCATAAGGATATTCAGGCGGTTTTTGCATCCTCTGATACGCTGGCGCTTGGAATTATGAAAGCGCTACAAGAAAAAGGGAAAAGAATTCCGCAAGACTATTCAATTGTAGGGTTTGACGACATCACGTTTAGCAGCTATGCATCTCCAAGTCTAACAACCATTCGTCAAGATGTATTTAACAAAGGAGTGGTAGCCGCAACGTCTGTTATTCAAGCAATTGAACACCGTTTCAACACGCTGCAGCATGTAAAATTATCGGTTGAACTTGTTATTCGAGATTCGACTGCTAAGCGCGGGTGAACCACAGTAAGTTAACCGGTTAACCAAAGTTTAGCATTTATAAAAAAAGGGGATATAAGTTAGCATTCACAAAAAAAGGGGATATGAAAATGATTAATGTTACAGTATGGAATGAAAATCGTCATGAACAGAAAAATCCGGTTGTAAGAGAAATTTACGCTGAAGGCATTCACGGTGCCATCGCTTCTTTTTTAGAAGAAGGAGGGTTTCGTACGCACACAGCCACATTAGACGAAGTAGAACACGGGTTGACTGAAGAAGTATTAAATCAAACGGATGTTTTAGTATGGTGGGGTCATTTAGCACATGACGAAGTAAAAGACGACATCGTTGAGAAAGTAAAGCAGCGGGTGCTAGACGGTATGGGGCTTATTGTCTTACACTCAGGTCACTTTTCTAAAATTTTTAAAGAGTTAATGGGCACAAGCTGCGACTTAAAATGGCGTGAAGCAGATGAAAAAGAGCGCTTGTGGGTAGTAGAACCGAGCCATCCGATTGTCGAAGGTATTGGTGAATTTATCGAGCTTGAGCGCGAAGAAATGTATGGAGAGCACTTTGATATTCCAGCACCTGATGAACTGATTTTCACGAGCTGGTTTGAAGGCGGAGAAATTTTCAGAAGCGGCTGCACGTACAAACGTGGAAACGGAAAAGTATTTTATTTCAGACCTGGACATGAAACATATCCAACATACCATAACAAAGACATTCAGCGTGTCATTATGAATGCTATTAAATGGGCGAAGCCAGCAGAGAGAAAACGTCCTGTTTACGGCAATGCGCAACCGCTTGAATCAATCGCTGTTAAAAACTAATTAATCATGCTTAAGCAAAGGGGATAGGAAAGATGGCAAAAGTAAAAATTGGCGTTATTGGGTGCGGAAGCATTGCGCAACACCGTCACTTACCAGAATATAAGATGAATGAACAAGTAGAATTAGTAGCCGTTTGCGATATAAACACAGAACGTGCAAACAGCGTAGCGCAGCAGTACGGTGTAAAAGCTTACACAAACTATGAAGAGCTTTTAGCAAGCGGTACAGTGGAAGCAGTGAGCGTATGTACGCCCAACTATCTTCATGCGCCTATTTCGGTTGCAGCGTTAAACAGCGGAGTTCATGTCCTGTGTGAAAAGCCGATGGCAACATCAGAAGAAGAAGCGAAAGCAATGATTGAAGCAGCAAAAACAAACGGTAAAAAACTAATGATCGGACATAATCAGCGCTTTGTAGCTTCTCATCAAAAAGCTCGTGAACTTATTGAAAAAGGAGAAATCGGTAAAATTTATAGTTTCCGTACGGCTTTTGGCCACGGTGGTCCTGAAGGCTGGAGCGTGGACGGAAAAGAAAGCTGGTTCTTCAAAAAAGACGAAGCGTTTATTGGTGCTATGGGAGATTTAGGTGTTCATAAAACTGATATGCTTCGCTACATATTGAGCGAAGAAATTGTAGAAGTCGGTGCATTTGTGGAAAGCAATGCAAAAGACTTTGCAAATGTAGACGACAACGCTGTGTGTGTATTAAAAACGGAAAGCGGGATTATCGGGACGCTTGCGGCAAGCTGGGCTTACAATGGAAAAGAAGATAACTCCACGATTGTTTACGGAGAGAAAGGGATTCTTCGTTTAGAGGACGATCCGACGTATTCATTAGTTGCCCAATATGCAACGGGTGAAGTGGTGAACTATGAATTAGGAAAGATCCAGTCGAACGATGAAGGCGGACAAAGTAATTCTCACGTCATTGAACAATTTGTAGATGCAGTTGCAGAAGATAAAGAATCTCCTGTTCCTGGTGAAGAAGGATTAAAATCACTTGCTGTTATTTTAGCAGCTTTAAAATCAAGTCAAACGAAACAAATTACGCGCGTGTAAGAGGTGAAAAACGTGAGAATTGGCATAATCGGAGCAGGAGGGATTGCTGTAAGCAGGCATATCCCGGCATTCAGACAACTGGGTGATGAATGTGTGATTTGGGGGCTTAGCGATATTAATAGTGAAAGAGCCACAGAGGTAGCCAATGAGCATAATATCCCTCACGTATTTGTTGATTACAAAGATATGTTTAAAGAAGTGGATGCTGTATGTATTTGTACACCGAATAAATTTCACGCCGAGTTTGCAGTAGAAGCGCTAAAAGCAGGCGTGCACGTCCTATGTGAAAAGCCAATGGCGATGTCTAAAGAGCAAGGTGAAGAAATGCTTGCTGCTGCTAGAGAATCAGGTAAGCAATTAGCGATTGCGTATCATTACCGATTCATGAAAGAAGCGCAGGCTGCGAAAAAAATGATGACAGAGGTAGGGCGCCCATTAGTTGCACGTGTCAGAGCAATGCGTCGCCGAAAGGTTCCCGGTTGGGGGGTATTTACGAACAAAGATCTTCAAGGGGGAGGCAGCTTAATTGATTACGGCTGCCATTTGCTTGATTTAACGCTTTGGCTAATGGGAAACCCAAAGCATACTGAAGTATTGGGGAGTACATATAATGATCTGAGTAAAACGCCTAACCAATTAAATCAATGGGGAGCATTTGATCATGAAACATTCAGCGTGGATGATCATGTAACGGCCTATATTAAATTTGAAAATGGAGCGTCGCTTCTTTTAGAAACTTCTTGGGCTGCTAATATCGAAGATGATGAAGAGCACGTAAGCATATCAGGGGTAGAGGGCGGTTTAAGCGTGTTTCCGTTTGAACTATATACGTCTAAAAACGGTATGCTCATGAATAGTACGTCACCTTGGATAGATGGAGAAGATGATTACAGCCTGAGTCAGGCTAAAAATTTCGTTGAAGCGTGTAAAGGAAATGCTGAATTAGTGGTAAAGCCACAAGAAGCGCTTCAAGTCTCAGCTATTATTGATGAAATATATCGCACAGGGGGAAATTAAAATGAAACTTGGAGTATTCACGGTCTTATTTGCGGATCTTTCTTTTGAAGAGATGTTAGATAAAGTAAAAGCAGCAGGTCTTCATGCTGTTGAAATCGGAACGGGCGGCTATCCGGGAAACAGCCATTGTCCGCTAGATGAGCTGCTTGAAGATGAAGAAAAAAGAGAAGCATATGTGAAGCAGATAAAAGACCGCGGACTTACAATCAGCGCATTTAGCTGCCACGGCAATCCTATTTCACCTGAGGCAAGTTTTGCAAAAGAATCTGACGAAACGCTTCGCAAGACCATCCAACTAGCATCATTAGTTGATGTTCCAGTGGTTAACTGCTTTTCTGGAACAGCAGGAGATCACGAAGAAGCGAAGTACCCAAACTGGCCTGTTACTCCTTGGCCTAACGAGTATGGAGACGTATTGAATTGGCAGTGGGAAAATAAGCTTGTTCCTTATTGGAAAGAAATTGGAGAACTAGCAGAGGAGCATAATGTAAAAATTGGTTTAGAACTTCACGGTGGATTTCTAGTTCATACTCCGTATACGCTCCTAAAGCTTCGCGAAAAAACAAGTCCAGCGATTGGTGCTAACCTTGATCCAAGTCATTTATGGTGGCAAGGAATTGATCCGGTAGGAGCTATTAAAATTTTAGCAAAAGAAAATGCGATTCATCATTTCCATGCAAAGGATACGTACTTGGACCAAGATAATATTAACATGTATGGACTGACGGATATGCAGCCATACGGAGAAGTCCAAACGCGTGCATGGACGTTTAGATCCGTAGGGTGCGGACATGATGTAAAAGAGTGGTCTGATATGATGAGTGCACTTCGCACATACGGATACGATTATGTAGTCAGCATTGAACACGAAGATCCAATCATGTCGATTGAAGAAGGGTTTAAACGCGCGGTTACAAACTTACAAAGTGTATTAATTGAAGAAACTCCCTCACAAATGTGGTGGGCGTAAGTAAAAAGAAGCATCTCTAAAAAAGAGGTGCTTCTTTTATTTTCGTTGATAAATTATTTGCTTTCTGTTCACCTAAATTTCGATACAAACGGGTGATTGGTAACCCAAAAGCGCCAAGGGTAATCCTTCGCTTCACCAGAATTATCAATGCCAACGCGAGGTCCGGCGGAAATCGCTGAAGGAGTGAAGCCACGAGCAATATAAAGAGGAGGGGTGGTTAAATCATGGCCGTACAAATCCATTGAAACCCCTAGTGCTTTTGTTAGTTTCCCAGGACCGTTTGTCCAATTTATTTCATTTTCCATCCCTCGACGTCTAGTTTTCATCAAATCTTTTCCGCTAAATGGCTCAATAGCTCGAATGAGGACGCCTTCTGGACAATCGATATCGCTGCTTACAACATTGAGTAAACAATGTGTATGCATTGTATGGGTATAGGCATGACCAGGAGGACCGAACATTACCTCTGTTCTTTTTGTGCGCCGGTTGTTAAAGCTATGAGCTGCTCGGTCGAAAGGTCCTTTATAAGCCTCGGTTTCTACAATAAAACCAGATGCAGTTCCTTCTGGCGTTTCATGAATAAGAAGACACCCTAACAGCGACTGAGCTAGTTCAAGCGTAGGCTGTTGATAAACCGAAAGAGGAAGTGGTTCAATCGCTAAAAGAGAACGCGTCATTTGCTGTAGTCCATCCTTTCAAAGCAGAGTTGTTCACGCTGTTATGCGCATCTTTTATTATGATGTTTTCTTTATGATTTTGCAAAGGGAGGGACTGGTTAATACAAGTAATCTTTCTTCCCCCCTTTTCAAGTATTTATCATGATTCAACTTACTCTATGAAATCATTTTATTTTAAAGAATGGTTTCGTTTTGCGCGTGTAGGGGGAATATTTTACTACAATACTTTGCTTTTGCTGTTGGTATGATATACACATTTCATCCATATTTTACATGCTTTTAGTTTTAAAAAATAGTGATCCGTCTTTTCTTTATTTTCGTTCTACACATGAAAGCAAAATAAAAAGATTGAATTGTAGAAAGTTCTTTATAAATGGAGATAAAGAAAAAATATCCTTCAAAGAGTATTTAAGGGATTTTAGAACATATTAAAAATAAAATTTATATACTGTGAGGAATAGCTATGAACATCCACTTTGATACATTAACAGACTTATCAATTAAACATATTTTTGGGCCTGCATCTCAAACAATCACCCATCTCACATATCATTCAAAGCAAGTTCACGACGGATCCGTATTTTTTAGTATAAAAGGTGAAAATGAAGATGGACATCAATATATTAAAGAAGCTATATCTAGAGGAGCGGTAGCAGTATTTGGGACAAGCGTTGAGCAGCTTCGTCTTTTAAGCACTCAGTATGCTCACTGTACGTTTTTAGCTGTTGACGACGTCCGTAAAGTAATGGCATCTTTTTCTAAAATGTATTTTGATTATACAGATGAAAAAATTGAGACAATTGGCGTTACAGGTACAAATGGTAAAACAACCGTAGCAGCTTACGTAAGGTCGCTTTTAACTCTTTTAAAATTGCCGACAGGGTCGATTGGAACGACCGGCATTTGGTCATCAAAGCAAAAGTTAGTTTATAAAAAAAGTACGCCTACAACGCCGGAATCGGTAGACTTGCATAAAATTTTTTATGATTTGTATACAAGAGGCGATGAAGCGGCAGTGATGGAAGTATCTTCAATTGCGATTGATCAGCAGCGAGTAGAAAATATTTATTTTGATGTAGCCATTCACACAAACTTATCGGAAGAGCATTTAGAGTATCATAAAACGTTTGAGCACTATAAAAAATGCAAGATGAAATTATTTCAACAGGCCAAACATGCCGTTATTAATATAGATGATCAGGACATGGGTAAAGACTTAAGCAGGGTATTTGAAGGACCTAAAGTCACGTATAGTTTATTAAATAATGCGGAAGCAACTCTGCAAGCAAAAAACATTATTGTCAAAGAAGGAGGCTCTTTCTTTGATTTACTTTATAAAGGACAGTCATACAAAGTAGCAGTGCCTGTATATGGCGATTACAACATTGCCAACGTGTTAGCAGCCGTCGGTACAGCCCTTCACTTTGAATACCACATTGAAGATATTATTAGCGTGCTTCCTCAATTGGAAAGTCCAGAAGGGCGCTTTCAAGTGATAGAAGGTCCAAATAACCAAAAAGTGATCTTAGACTATGCCCATACGCCTGTTGCTCTTACTCGTTTGGTCGAAGAAGTAAAAAAAATGGAGTACAACCAGCTGATTGTCATGATTGCAGGGATCGGCATTCGAGATTTTAACAAAATGCCTAAAATGGCGCGCACCATTGAAGGAAAAGCTGATGAAATTATCGTAACGGTTGATCATCCAGGTCATCATGATCCGAATGTAATCGTAGATCAAGTGATGACAGGTTTTTCGAATCCGAGCGCAAGCAATATTCACCGCGCCCCTACTCGAACGGAAGGAGTATTAAAGTCGCTTTCTTTAGGAAAGCCGAATGATATTATTTTACTTACAAGCGGCTGTATTAACGGCGCTCAGCTTGTAAAAGGAAAGGAAATTCCGCATTCAGACGAAGAAATTATTGCCTCTTATTATGCGTCTTTAAGCAATATTTCTTAACACTCATCTTTATTTATTGAACGTAGAAAAAGTGAAACACCATACGAAAGAAGGTCTCTTACTATTTTTAGAGACCTTCTTTTTTTGCATTAAAACTATAGGCTGTTTTCTCGCTGTGTTTTTGGTTCATCAATTTTTACGTCATGTTCTTTAGCCAGCTTTTTAATAGCTGCATTATAATCGCGTATGCCTTTTCGTGCTTCATCAAGCATAGCGTTTGCCTCAGCAATAAGGTTGCGATCCTGCTTTTCTAAAGCGCTGACAATTTTAATGAAAGCATTGTACTGGGTATTGGCAGCTTTTATATAGCCTTCATGAACCTTTCGAAGCTCGTCGGTTTCTACCTCGATATTTTCTAGTTCGTCAACAAATTTACGATAGGTAGGAATAACCTCACTCGTCATCGTATCATACATAACAGCGTCACTTGTGTAGTTAGCGCCTGTAACAGAATCGTATGCGTCAATCGCTTCTTTTTCAAGCTGAGCGGCTTTTTTTAACTCTTGATTGTTATAGTCGATTAAATCATCTTGAACAGGGTCACTAAAGCAGGCCGATAATAAAAACAAAAGAGGGACAAGACAAAATAAAACTTTCTTCAACGAATTTCACCTCCGTTTAACAATGTATGAAATACCTGCTTGGCAAAGTCGGTTTTAATAAATGGAGAAAAAGAAGAGAGGATATAAAAGGATTTTTGAAGGTCGACAGTGAATCTATTCACTAGTCGGTTTGTAGTTGACTACCCCTTAGTAAGAGGAAGGAAGAGAAGATGATTAAAATAAAAAGAGATCACTTAACGAACAATGAAGTTATTGAATTAGTAAGTTCACACCTTCAAGGAATGAACTTACATTCGCCGCCTGAAAGTATTCATGCTCTAGATATTGAAAGCTTAAAACAACAGGACATTACGTTTTGGAGCGTGTGGGAATGCAGTCAGCTAGCAGGATGCGGGGCTATAAAAGAGCTAGATGAGCATCACGGAGAAATTAAATCGATGCGAACAGCCACGGCTCATTTGCGGAAAGGAATTGCTAGAGAGCTGCTGCAGTACATAATAAATGAAGCACAAAAACGAGGGTACCGACGCTTAAGCTTAGAAACAGGATCCGCACCCGCTTTTGAACCGGCTAGAAAGCTATACGCCAGTTTTGGATTTTACGAGTGCGAACCGTTTTCCACCTACAAAGAAGATCCATACAGTGTATTTATGACAAAGAAATTGAATGATTAAACAAGGCTGGGGCAAAAGTAGTTTCGTTGAAGGAAAATCCGAACGAGGAATTGAGATTCTTGATGGAGAATCAAACTCGTTCGGATTTTTTCATGGTAATGGTGGTAGGTTTCATGTATCCCATTTGTTCGTCTTTAGATTGGATTCATTTCGTTAAGTCACAATCTCTTTGTTTTTTATTTTGTCACGATTCATATAAAAAGGTATAAACTAGGTTTTCTCACTAGACAAAAGGGTTTTTCCTATGTAGTATAGGTGATAGATAATACAAAACGAATGTTCAGTATAAATAATAAATGTGCGGGGCGGTGGAAAAAGCTTGAATAAAAAAAAGCTTCAAAGTGAACAAACCAAAAGAAAAGTGGCAGATGCTGCTAAAGCATTATTTTCTCAAAAAGGCTATAAAGCTACGTCTATTGAGGATATTGTAGAAGCTACAGGAAGCAGTAAAGGGAATATTTATTATCACTTTAAAAGTAAAGAAGGACTTTTTCTTTATTTAATAGACGAATGGGACCTTGAGTGGGAGAGAAACTGGAAAGAAAGAGAGTCTCTTTACAAAACAACAAGAGATAAGCTTTTTGGAATTGCTGAGCAAATCATTTTAGATGATTTGAATCATCCTCTTACAAAAGCCGCCGATGAGTTTTTTAACAATGAGGAAAAGGGAAGCGATATCGAAGAGCGAATTGATGAAATGGTGAAACGGCACGTGGAGTTTAACCGCGAACTTTTGCAAAAAGGCATCGATGAAGGTGAGTTTTCTCATAAAAATGCAGAGCAGCTTGCAGTGATTTTAGAAGGGCTATTTGTTGGAATGAGCCGCATGTCTCGAAAAACGAGTACGGAAAATGCCATGCAGCTTTATCATTCAGCGATCGATGTATTTTTAAACGGAATTATAGTAAGGTCTTCTTAAATAATTGGGGATACTTATTTTAGCAATGAGTAATCCCTCATTATTTTGTATCTTTATAGACCGAACGTTCAGTATTTTTGTAATCAGGAGGTTTATATGTCATTATTATTGAGAAATCGAGCGGCGATTTTGCTGCTTATGCTAAATATCTTTATTATCTTTACGGGAATCGGTCTCGTTATTCCAATTATGCCAACATATATGACGGAGCTTCATATCAACGGCAGCGTGATGGGCCTTTTAGTAGCGGTGTTTTCGCTAACTCAATTTCTGTTTTCACCTTTAGCGGGGCGGTTATCAGATTCGTTAGGGAGAAAGAAAATTATTGTAGCGGGAATGATTGTTTTTGCCCTGTCTGAATGGTTCTTTGGTTCAGTGAGTACACCTCTCTTATTATTTGTATCGAGAATGCTAGGCGGGGTCGGGGCCGCGCTTATTATGCCTGCTGTTATGGCCTATACAGCGGACGTGACGTCTGCTAAAGAACGTGCTAAAGGAATGGGCTATGTGACGGCGGCGATTACAACAGGATTTATTATTGGGCCCGGTATCGGGGGCTTTTTAGCTGAATACGGCATGCGCGTACCGTTTTATATGGCCGCAGTAGCAGGGGGCTTAGCAGCAGTGATTACGCTGTTTGTTTTGCCAGAGTCCCGCCCTGTACAAGATTCTGTAAGCAACGAAAATCCAAAGCAAGAGCGTCTGCTACTGCAGCTTATGAATTCCTATAAAGAACCTTATTTTTTAAGTTTAATTATCGTTTTTGTGACATCGTTTGGATTATCCAATTATGAAACGATCTTTTCACTATTTGTGGATCATAAATTTAGCTTTACGCCAAAAGATATTGCGTTTGTTATTACGTTTGGCTCTATTGCAGGGGCTGTTGTGCAGGTTACGATTTTTGGCTGGATTTTAAATAAGTTCGGTGAAAAAAGAGTGATTTCGTTTTGCTTGATGATGACGGGACTTTTTATTTTACTTACGCTATTTGTGCACACGTACTGGCTTATTATTGTTGTAACATTTATCGTCTTTTTAGCAACAGATATTTTACGTCCGGCAATCAGCACGCAAATGTCGATGATGGCACAAGACGACCAAGGGTATGTAGCCGGACTAAATTCTGCTTATACAAGTCTTGGGAATATTATTGGACCCGTTGTCGCAGGCTTTCTCTTTGATATAAACATTAATTATCCGTACGTATCAGCTGCACTTGTACTGCTGCTTTGTTTTCTTTTATCTTTAAGAGCAGGGAAGGATCGAAAAACAGCTGTGAGAAATCAAGCGATTCAAGAGAAATAACGAGAAGGAAAAATGATAGAATTTTTAGGGGATAGAAGACCTCCAGTAGCTTACTGGAGGTCTTTTAATGATGCTTTTAGTAAAGCTGTAAGATTTACAACACCACTCAGCCTATAGCGAAGCTTTATTTTATCGGCAAAACAGTGAAATGGTTGCAAATAAAAAGGGTTAATAGTAAACTTTAAACGTAACAAGAATAGTATGGGAGCTTGCGCGGGGCAGGCTGAGAGTACAGGGGCGCCTGTTGACCATTTGAACCTGTTGGATAATGCCAGCGCAGGGAATGTGAGTACATACCAAAGCACTTTGCGCATGCAAGGTGCTTTTTTGTCTTTTTTTGCAGTGTTAAAACTAAATGAAAAGAGTGAGAGAACATGGATATTAGTAAAATTTCAGCTCAATTAGAAAAAGTAAGAGACTTAAGTCCGCTTATTCATAATATTACGAATGTTGTGGTAACCAATTTTACAGCAAATGGACTGCTTGCCCTAGGAGCGGCACCTGTTATGGCTTATGCGAAGGAAGAAGTGGCTGATATGGCTCGAATCGCCGGAGCGCTTGTCTTAAATATGGGTACACTGACGGCTCAAGAAGTAGAAGCAATGAGAATAGCAGGAAAATCAGCAAATGAAAATGGCGTGCCGGTTATTTTCGATCCTGTAGGAGCCGGAGCGACACCGTTTCGTACAGAAGTAGCACGTCAGCTTGTAGAAGAATTAAATATTGCAGTTATTCGTGGTAACGCTGCTGAAGTTGCGAATGTAGTAGGCGAGTCATGGCTCATTAAAGGCGTTGATTCATTAGAAGGGCAAGGAGACGTCATTGAACTTGCTGAGAAAGCGGCGAACAAATTAGATACAGTGATTGTTATTACGGGTAAACAAGATGTAATCACGGATGGAAACACAACGTATACAGTAGACAACGGTCACCCGTTATTTACGAAAGTGACGGGGACTGGATGTCTGTTGACATCAATTATAGGAGCTTTCGCTGCTGTAGAAAAAGAATATGTCGAGGCAAGCGTTGCTGCTTTAAGTTTTTACGGAGTGGCAGGTGAAATCGCCGCAGCGAAAAAAGGTGAAGAAGGGCCGGGAAGCTTTCAAATTGAGCTCTTAAACCAGCTTCATCTTTTATCTGGGCAGGATATTGAATCATATGCAAGAGTACATCAACGTTAAAAGGAGCCGGAAAATGACAAACGAAGAAATCAAAAAGCTGCTGCAAGTTTATTTTATAATGGGCAGTAATAACTGTAAAAAAGATCCGAAAGAAGTATTAAAAGAAGCAATTGAAGGCGGCGTTACCGTGTTTCAATTTCGTGAAAAAGGCGAGGGTGCCCTAAAAGGAGAAGCGAAATATCAGCTGGCGAAAGAACTTCAGCAAATTTGTCAGCAGCACAGCGTTCCTTTTGTTGTGAATGATGATCTTGACTTAGCGATCCGCTTACAAGCAGATGGCGTTCATATTGGACAAGAAGATGAAAAAGCTCATATTGTTCGAGAAAAAATAGGAAAAGGAATTGTGGGCGTCTCTGTTCATAATGTACAAGAGCTGCAGCAAGCGATAAAAGACGGGGCGGATTATGTAGGAATGGGACCTGTTTTTCCTACTTCTACAAAAAAAGACGCAAAAGCAGTGCAAGGTACAAAATTAATTGAAGAAGTGCGAAACCAGAATATTGACTTTCCAATTGTAGGAATCGGTGGCATCACGCCTGAAAATGCCAAACAAGTAGTAGAAGCAGGTGCAGATGGCGTTTCTATTATTACCGCGATTAGCTTAGCAGCGTCTCCAAAAGAAAAAGCAGCTCAATTGAAAGAAGCGGTAGGAAAATAAAAAAA
Source organism: Priestia sp. 40 (assembly GCF_049368575.1). NCBI lineage: Bacteria > Bacillati > Bacillota > Bacilli > Caryophanales > Bacillaceae > Priestia > Priestia sp. 40. The sequence continues at coordinate 18,839 of NZ_JBMPZA010000016.1, read as the reverse complement.
GCGCACAGTGTGCGCTTTTTTTATTATAGCTGAACAGTTTGAGGAGTTTCTTCGCCTTCATTCATAAAGCGAATTTCGTTTGGCGTAATTTCAAGAACAACATACTCAGGGTCATTTGGACCGTCAAACCATTCTTTCATGTGATCGTTCCATATACGTCCTTTTAGTTGATCACCGGTACGAAGAACAGCTGTCCCAGATAATTCTAAGTATTGATCGCCATATCCTTCGCCACTGTAGCCCAATAGTACGTGCACGTTCGGATTGGCTTCGATTTCTTCTGCCTTATGTGTATTGATATTTGTTGGTGTGTAAAGAGCGATACCATCTTCATCGCTGAAAAATGTCATATAGCGAGAGTGGGGTTTGTTGTTTACAACTGTGGCTAATGTTCCTACACGATTTCCTTCTAATACTTCATTTACTTTTTTAGCAATTTTTTGTTCATTCATTTTATCCATCTCCTTTATTACTTTTTATGTTCCTCAATCGAAGATAAATAAAACATACATGTCTAAAAAAAATATAAGTTAACAATAAAATAATTATGTAAACTAATAAATTAAAAAATAAAAAAGCTAGCTACAGCTAACTAAAAAATAAGCCCGCACTGCCGTAACCCTAAGTGTCTTAAATACCCAGATCTACTAGGTGGGTGCCCTCATAGCCGGGTTTAGCGTCCCAAGAAGGGCGTGCTATCTGCAGCTAAATTTTGAGCTCCCTTTTAACACTCAAAGGTTTAAGACAACATGAGTATACGCACAGCGCAGGTATGTATAACAAATGTAAATAAAATGCCGATATATAAATGTTTTCTAATTAATCAACTTTCATCGTACAAGAAATGATTATAACGGAATAATGAATGGAACGCAAGACTTTTATTTAAAGTTTTTCTTCTCTAATATTTTGGCGGTTATGCAGTAACAAAATAAAAAAAGGGCCCGCAACTGGAATGAAACATAAGAGAAGGGAAGGTCGGGATGCTATCCTTTCTTTTGTCATAACGGAATAAGAAAGCCACGTTAAAACAAAAAAATCAGCGGTCATCACGCTAACAAGCTGTGACTGCATAAAAGCATCTCCATAAGCTCTTATTGAACCTATGGATAGTCCGTATACGTAACCTGCAATCGTGAGCGCTAAGCATAGTCCAATCCATAGACGAGAAGAAATGATAGCAATGAAACGTGAAGAAATACGCGAACGTGTTCGAACTTTTTGTCCTTTCCAATGATAATAGAACAAAAGAGAAAAAGCTCCAAGCCCAAATGATAGAAGAGAAAATGGCCATCCAGGCAGTTTGTACGTATCTTCTTTACAAATCATTACCATAAACAATATTGGGAAAAGTCCTAAAAAAGAGAATACCATAACCACGAGCGGATCTACCTGTTGAAAATTTCCTGTGATAAGATTTTTAAACAGCAAATCATTAGCGGCGCTTGCTCCCGGAGCTAGCAAAAAGGCGTATAGTACAAGCATAGCCCATACAATGATATACATATTCTCAACTCCTTTTAATTGTTAAACCATTTTAGTATATTTCCCCGTCTTGTGATGAAGGGAAACGCTTGAAACTCTTCTTTAATTAGGTGTAATATTACACTAAAGACATGTGCGTGTATAGAAAGAAAGGGCTGTAAAAATGAATAAACAAGAAGTGATTAAATCAGTATCGGATAAAATACGATTAATTCGTTTAGAAAGAAACTATTCACAAGATAGAATGGCTGAAGTCATTGGTATTTCCAAAAAAACATTGGTTCAAATTGAAAAAGGGCGCACGGAAGCAGGGTGGACGACTACTGTTGCAGTATGCGGTTTGTTTGGTGACAGTGAAATCCTTCAATCAGTTTTAGGAGACGTCCCCTTAGAAGTAGTAGAAATCATTGCTCATAACGGCGTATCTTCTCCAAAAGATAAAACGCTCGGAGGAAGAGTATGGTGGAAAGAGATTCAAAAAGAAGGTTCTTTTCGTCTGCAGCAAAATATGATTAGTCAGCACTATCGTATTTTAGATGACCAAGACTATCGATGGTTTAGTTCATTTGATAAAAGCGAAGCTGTAGAAAGATTTGAAGAATTAACAAAGAAATAAAAACAAGCACTTGCTTTCAAGTGCTTGTTACTGATTCATTAACGTGCCGGATGAAGGACGGTTGAACCAATTCCATAGCTCTACATCTCCAAGTGACGCATAGGTGATAGACGGATCATTTTTTAATTTCAGAAGCTTTTTGGTAGGTCCTGTAATCACAACGCCGTACACACCGACTCCATGTTTTTTTACATAAGAATATCGCTGCTTTAGCAACAAATCGGAATGGTCTAGCTGACGAACTTTTTGGACCGTTTCTTCATTATCGGCTAATAGTTTCATCATACCTAAAACGTTCGACTTGCTAGTAGAGTGCGTTTGATTTTCTTTGTGCTCGTAAGGCAAGTCTAAAAACTCTGGAAAGCCAAATGTTGATGTTAAGTCAATTAATGGCTCATCTTTTGTGCTTGTTTTTTGTTCGTTCCCTGTATTAAGCGCGTACCAAGAGGTAGAAAAATCACGGCTGTCGATGGCGTTCATTTTTTGCTGAACTTCTTTTAGCGAATACGTATCATCAAAAGAAATAGCCACTTCACTTACCGTTCCTTTAGGTAGGTTTTCTAATGCATTCCATGTTTCATTCGTCCATTCCTTATACTCTTTTGCATGTAGCTTTAGTTTTTTTGGATCAGGATAGACAAAGGAAAGGTTAAGATCGTATTTACCGCCGGAAAATTCTTTTTCTACACCGCTCGTTTTATCAAACAGCTGATGAAATGTAAACGTCCCAATGGCCTGCTCTTCACGTCCAATTTGCTTATAAGCTTCCATTTGCGACTGCATTCGGAAAAAGGACTGTGTATCAGAAGTGGTTTCACGTATATGAACGTTCGGAAAAGCAGATTCGATAGCCGCTTGATTGACGCTGTTTATGTATTCGGTTTTTGATTGATGATAATATACAATGGATAAAAAGCTGCCGATAATCCATAGCAGAACCACAGAGCTAATGACAGTTGTCACATTTGAAAGGCGCTGCTTCCATTTGGCGATATAAATGGACTTTTTAACTTTTTTATTATCCAACATCGTATCGTCACTTAGTGAAGTAGTTGATGGAGTGGGCGATAACGGTTCATCTTCGATTAGCAAGTACTCTAAATGAGCTGAGCATGCTTCACAATTTTCCGTATGTTGTTCAAGTGTTTCTGCTTCTTTGTCTGTCAAAGTGCCGTTTTTATATTTTTCCCATTGATGCTTCATATCTTGACAGCTCATCCGTCCTCTTCCTTTCTTTTTTTCAATTGTTGACGACCACGATACAAGTCCATTTTCACTTTTGACAGAGTAAAGCCAGTCATTTCTGCAATCTCTTCATATGTGAAGCCATGATAATCTCGTAACAGTACAATATTCTGCTTAGCCGGAGGCAAAGCAGATACATCAGCAAAGCCAGCCGTCGATTTCACTTTGAATCATCACTTGTTCTTCAGCACTTGGCTGAGGAGTAAAGTGCCATTCTTCTATTTCGACAGTAGGGCGTTTTTTTTCTTTTCGATACCAGTCAATAAAGGCGTGATAAGCAATTTTGAACAGCCAAGGCTTCACTTCCTCGCCTTTATACGTTTCTAAGTGTAAAAGTGCCCGGTAAAAGGTCTCCTGCATTAAATCTTCCGCTGATTCTTTTCTGCGAGTAAGAGAGAGAAGATAGCGCAGCAAATCATGCATGTGCTGTTTATAAATGTGTTCAAAGTTATGCTGTTGTGCCATTTTCTCCCCCTTTCATTTAATCAACGCAATTTGTGGATAAAAGTTTCGGTTTTTTTATCAAAAATCGTATGTAATAGATAAAAGATGCTTAAAATACGATATATAGCTTATCATACTAAAAAGAAAATCATATGAAATTCGACATAATTCCGTGTGATTTGTCATTTTTTTAAAAAACTAAAGGGTAATTGGTGTTCGAAGGAAACAGAAAATGTTATGATAGAACAAGGATGTGCTCTTACAAAAAACAGCTACATACATAATAAAAAATACAGCGTTTGTTTGCAAAATGAAAAAGGACAAACACATGGTGTTTAACCATGGATGTTTGTGGGAAAATAAACTAAGTATTTTCAACAAAAAGTAAATTAAATTGTGTTTTCACTTATAAAAAACACGGTAAATTGGAAAAGGTGGGGTCATGATGGACGTAGAAAATACACAAGGTACAGAAGAACAAGCACCTAAAGTCAAAGCAGCTAAAGTTGGCGATACGATTCAGCCTAAAAAAGGCGACTATAAAGGATTTAAAGGAATTGTTATGGTAGTGCGAGACAATTCGGTTATCGTAGATTTTGGGAAAGATGCTGAAACGGGCGAATCTATGAAAACAGTCGTTAATCATAAAAACTATAAAATCGTAAAAAAGTAGGTGAATAACCTACTTTTTTTTACTGAATATATGTCTAAAGACGGCAATTTTTCTACCGGAAACCTTAGAGAAACGCATAGGTAAAGCAATTCTTTGAGAAGAAGAATGTTTTTTAGTAAACTATAGAAAGTATGCAGAAAGAAAGGATTTTTTGTTATGTCAATTCAATTATCACAATTATCATTACCAAAAGAGGTTCTTTCGCTTTTAGCGAATCGTAAATATGAAAATCTGTCTCATGCTGATCAGCTATTAATTGGAAAAGGCGGCTATACAGCAGAAGAAGCAGATATTTTAGAAGATGCCATTATTGCCTTGTCACTAGGGAAAAACGTACTTTTAAAAGGGCCAACAGGTTCAGGTAAAACAAAGCTTGCCGAAACGCTGTCGCATTTATTTTCTCAGCCGATGCATAGCGTTAACTGCTCGGTTGATTTAGATGCAGAAGCGCTGCTTGGCTTTAAAACAATTTCTGAACAAGAAGGTAAAACAGGTATCGAGTTTGTAGAAGGACCTGTTATTCAGGCAATGAAAAAAGGCCATTTATTATATATTGATGAAATTAACATGGCGAAACCTGAAACGCTTCCTATTTTAAACGGAGTACTTGATTACCGAAAAATGATTACAAACCCATTTACTGGAGATGTAGTGCGCGGTCAGCAAACATTCGGCGTAGTAGCGGCTATTAACGAAGGGTATGTTGGGACTGTTCCATTAAACGAAGCGTTAAAAAATCGTTTTGTTGTTATTGAAGTGCCATATATTCAAGGGAGCAGCTTAAAGCAAGTTCTAATGTCTCAGTCTCAGTTAAAAGACGAAAAATTAATTGATAAATTTGTCACGCTCTCCGCAGATTTAATTACTCAAGTTCAAAGCGGCCATGTATCAGAAGAAGCTGCGTCCATTCGTGCGCTTATCGATACGTGTGATTTAGCTCTTTATATGCCGCCTCTTCGCGCGATTAAACGCGGTATTATTGAAAAGCTAGAAGATGAAAGGGAAAAAGCCGCCATTCAAAATATTGCTGAAACATTATTTGAGTAAGGAGTGGCGCTATGCGATTTATTAAATTTAACGACAAAAATGTAGATTCCTTTCTCTATATGGAGCTGGCAGATTTAACGAAAACATTAACAAAAAATGATGAAATTGAAGTAGAGTATCGCGTTTCATCTTATTATGATCCTGTACACGGCATTATTTATCTCAGTCACTTTTGGGATAACCGTCCAGAAGAAGACAAAGTGTACGGCTTAAAAAGTGATGTGTTTTTAAGAAGTATTGGAAGCTATAAGCATTCAAACTTCAAAGAAATTAATGCATATTTAAAGAAAATAAATAAAACGTCGGTACCTAGCTTAGCTAAGCAGCTGTTTATGCTGTTTGAAGATATTCGTTTAGAAGAAGTATGCAAACGCGAACGTCCTGGAACGAAAAAAGCCTTCGCCGTCAGAAGGGAGCTCTATAGAAAATATTTTGCTACACAAATGAGCGCAAATTTAACAAAAAGCGTGTACACGGATGCACTTTTTAACGGCATTTACTTGCTATTAACGGCTGAAAATCCGTTTGAAGAAATTCCTTCAATGAGTGAATCGATTAACTTAGCGATGCCTTTTATTCGCAGACAGCTAACAAATGTATATGAAGCGAAAACAACAAAAGATGTATCGCGCATCTGCCTTGAACTCGTAGATGTTTTTGATGATATTATCGAAAAAGATATGCTTAATACTTATTTCTTCTTGGCTGAACTTCAGTATGATCAGTTAGAAGAAGGGTTAACATTTGAAGATTTAAAACGCAAAGATTCATTAGTGAACGATGATATTTTAGAGCATGAAAAAGACGGAGATGAAGACATTCACGAAGAGAAAATGGAAATGTGGCATCGAGAGACAAGCGAAGCGACGCAAAGTTTTCTACAGTTTGATATGGATCAAGGTTCAAAAACAGATATGCTAGGCGATGGTGTTCGTGAAGGCGACGATGGAGATCAAGCAATGGGAATGGTGCAAGGATCTTCTCAAAAAACATCACGAAACGATTATTCTCAAATCGAAGCCATGGAGCAAACGCACCCGGAAAAAGACGGGGAAGCGGATTATGAGTATGGGAAAGAAAATAAGCATGCCTATGCTGTTTTTGTAGATTCTAAACTTCCGAACGACGATCACGTTGTTCAGTATGATGAGAATAAAAAAATCATTGCATCGTATCAAAAAAAATTAAAGCAAATGATTGAAAAAACGCTTGAACATAAAAAAACGCTACCTAGAAGCGAGCTACACTTTGGCCGATTAAATAAAAAACTTCTAAAACTATGGACGGATGATAATCCTCGTTTGTTTTATAAAAAAGATGAAGATTCTGCACAAATTGATGCTGTCTTCTCTCTTTTAGTTGACTGTTCTGCGTCGATGTACGACAAAATGGATGAAACGAAGCTCGGGATTACGCTATTTCACGAAGCGTTAAAATCCGTTATGGTGCCTCATCAAATTGTAGGATTTTGGGAAGATACAAATGATGCTACTGAAACAAGCCAGCCTAACTACCTGCAGACGGTTATGGACTTTCAAGCATCATTAAAGCGTAAAAGCGGTCCTGAAATTATGCAGCTTGAACCTGAAGAAGATAACCGTGATGGATTTGCTATTCGTCATATGACACGCCGCTTGCTTCAGCGTTCTGAACAGCAGAAGTTTTTACTTGTGTTTTCAGACGGTGAACCAGCCGCTATGGGATATGAACAAAATGGTATTGTAGATACGCACGAAGCGGTATTAGAGGCGCGAAAGCATGGAATCGAAGTCATCAACGTCTTTTTATCGAACGGTGAAATTGATGAAGGACAAAAGAAAACCATTCAAAATATGTACGGGAAATATAGTATTCTAGTACCAAACATCGAAGAACTTCCCGATGTGCTATTTCCTTTACTTAAGAAATTACTTCATAAAAGTATTTAAAAAAAGTCGAAGCAATATGCTTCGACTTTTTTTGCTATTGACCGTTAACGAAGAGCGAGGTAAGTTAAAATATATATGAAAAAGAGAGAAGGAATGGTAAGTGGAAGGAGTTCAAACGTCATCTAAACGAGCATGGGGGCTGCTGCTTGTAATCATTGGTGCCACAATGTGGGGAGTATCTGGCACGGTAGCTCAATATTTATTTCAGCATAAGAGTTTTAACGCAGAGTGGCTGGTCGTCGTTCGTATGCTAGTATCCGGATTGCTGCTTTTGGCAATAGCCTCTAAGCAGCGCAATATTTTTGCGATTTGGAAAGCAAAAGAAGAGAGGACTTCGCTGCTTTTGTTTGGTGTAATCGGTATGCTCGGCGTGCAGTATACATACTTTGCAGCTATTGAAGCAGGAAACGCTGCTACAGCTACAGTGCTTCAATATACGTCGCCAATATTTATTATTGGCTATTTAGCTGTGCAAGCAAGAAAGTGGCCGGTGAAAGTAGAAATGATTTCTGTTGCGCTCGTCATAACGGGGACATTTTTTCTTGCAACAAGCGGAAATTTTAACGAGCTGTCTATTACAGGATGGGGGTTGTTTTGGGGGATTGGGGCAGCCGTGACGTCTGCTTTTTATACGCTTCAGCCTAAACGCCTTCTGGCGAAATGGAGCTCAATTGAAGTAGTAGGCTGGGGAATGGTAATAGGAGGTGTAAGTTTTTCATTTATTCACCAGCCGTGGCATATAGCCGGTGAGTGGTCGCTATTGTCGCTGTGTGCGGTGCTATTTGTGATTATCTTTGGAACGCTCATTGCCTTTTATTGCTACTTGGAAAGTTTAAAGCATATTAGCGCTTCAGAAGCCATTGTTCTTGCGTCAGCGGAGCCTTTATCAGCAGCCGCGCTATCTGTTCTATGGCTTCATGTGACGTTTGGGTGGACGGAGTGGCTAGGTACAATTCTTATTATCGCTACGGTATTTTTACTTTCTCAGCGAAAGCCAGAGGTGACATCATAAGAAAAAGGTTGAGAACATAACGAAATGAATTCAATCGAAAGACGAACAACTCGTACACATGAGCTGAACCGCTTGTGACACCGCCGTTGATTTCCGTGCAAGACTTCGCTTTCCGCGGGCGGCCGCTGAGCCTCCTCGTCGCTTGCGCTCCTGCGGGGTCTCACCTGTTCCGCTTTCCCCGCAGGAGTCTTTGCCTTGCCTTCCAATCAACAGCTAGAAGCAACTAAACACATGGAGCCTAGGTTCACCATGACAACAAAAAACAAGAACTATTAATCAGTAATTTTGATTAATAGTTCTTGTTTAATTTTAATTAAAATACTGTTGTCCCAGTCTCTTTTGATTTTTATATTATAGAGGTTTTAGCGTAAACATATTTGTATACGAGCGGTTGGCGTATAGTGTGTAATCAGGATGTGTTTTAGCTCCCCAGCTGTCGTCTCCGCCAACGCCCATTTGCTTGTAGTTAACCCGTACGGTTACGGAATCGCTTAACGGCAGTTTGTAAAAATGATCGTAAGCCTCCAGTTCAAAAGGCGAGTAAGGTAAAGCATTCAGCTCGACTATTGGCAAACCTTTTAGTAAAAAGCCGCGTCCTTGATCGTTTGTAATAGTTGCCCATCTAACGTCCGTTTTGTTTCCGCATTCTTGAGGGCGTAAATACGGTGTAACTTGTTCTTTTACACTGCCTTTATGAAGGCCAAGCTTAGCGCCAGTTTTACGATCCCAATAATTTTCGTGAGGGCCTCTGCCGTACCATGTTAAAGAATCAAAAGCCGCATCCATCGTAAACAGCATGCCGATTTCAGGAATTTCAGGCATTGCCTCAGAAGGTGCTAAAGATTGTTCAATCTTCATTTCACCATCGTTATATAGCGTATACGTTACATAGCAAGAAGCAAGAGAGCTGTCTAAAGCTAGCTCAACCGAAATGATAACAAAGTCAATTTGCGGTTGAACAGTTACTTTTTTCACGTGCTGCTCTAAGCTTGCTTGACGCCACGTTTGACATCTTTCATGCAATTTATTGCCGAGGTCATTATCGGTTACTGCGCGCCAAAAGTTCGGACGAAAACCCGACGCAAGCAGCTCGGTATGCTTATAGTTGTAAGAGATAAACTGCCCTTTTTGCTTGTCAAAAATAGCCGTGAAGCTAGTTCCTGTAACCGTAAGCGTTTGTTCGTTTTGGTCAACTGATAAAGCAGGATAAGCAGCTTTTACTGAAGGTACAGCGGCTTTAGCAGGCAGTACAAACTGTTCGTACGCCACTTCATATCCAGCTGAAGCCCAAGCTATATCTTTGGATAATCTGAGAGAAAGAGTTAAAACAAATTCATCAGTTTCGTTTTCTTGCTCGTAAAGAGGATAAGAAAGCGTCAGTTCTTCTGTACCATCAGGATCTACATTTAAAAGGGACGCATGCTTTTCAACGAGTTCACCGTTTTTTTCAACAGTCCAAACAAAATCATAGGCGTTCAAGTTTGTAAACAGGTGTTTGTTTTGAACGGCAAACTTTCCTTTTGCAGCGTCGACTGCTGTCCACTTTACGGGCTGATAGCATTTTTTTACTTCTGCAATTTTTGGGCTAGCTGTCCCATCAGCAAAGATTAAGCCGTTTCCGCAGAAGTTGCCATCGTTAGGCGTATCACCAAAATCTCCGCCGTAAGCTAAGTAAGGTGTACCGTCTTCTGCTGTTGTTTGAAGAGCTTGATCTTTCCAGTCCCATATAAAACCGCCTTGCAAGATTGGATATTGATCAAACAGCTCCCAGTATTTGTACAGATTTCCGCAAGAATTACCCATCGCATGACTGTATTCACACAGAATATAAGGTTTTTTCGGATTCATTAAGGCATAGCGTTCTACATCTGCTGGCTTAATATACATCGTGCTTTCTATATCAGAAGCATCATAGTCACGGTGATGGAAGATTCCTTCGTAATGAACGAGTCGCGTGGAATCTTTTTCTTTAAAAAAGGTATACATATGCTTAAAATTTTCTCCGCCAAATGACTCATTGCCAAGTGACCAAATAATAATAGAAGGGTGGTTTTTGTCACGTTCGTACATAGAACGACAGCGATCTAATACGTTTTCTTTCCATTCTGGTTTGCTTCCTGGAACGGCTTTTTGTTCACCTTCTTGTAAATAAGTCCACGTGCCGTGCGTTTCCAAGTTGGTTTCGTCAATCACGTACAGTCCGTATTCATCACACAGTTCATACCATACTGAATCGTTAGGGTAATGGGATGTACGCACCGCGTTAATATTATGCTGTTTCATCAGCAAAATGTTGTGAATCATGTCTTCGCGTGTGATGCCTGCCCGGCCTTTTACTGAATCAAATTCGTGGCGATTCACTCCTCGAAGTACAATGCGCTTGCCGTTAATCGTCATAAGGCCGTTCTTTAGCTCAAAGGTACGGAAGCCGACTTTACAGCTTTCTGTTTCGATAATAGAACCAGCAGAATTCTTTAAGCTAAGTACAAGCGTATACAAATTAGGACTTTCTGCGCTCCATTTTTCAGGGCTTTTAATGTGTGTACGCAAGGAGACTGTACGTTGATCGCTTACACTTAAATTTGTTTGCAGCGGAGCTTGTAGTACTTCTTGGCCATTCGCGTCATACAGCATGACTTCAAATGTTAGATCTTGAGTATCGTGCTGAAAGTAATTTAAAATATCAGCTGAAACGCTAAGTTCACCATCTTCGTAGTTGTTATCAAGCGACGAACGAACGCTAAAGTCATAGATGTGAACCGGTGGAGTAGAATAGAGATACACATCTCGGAAGATGCCGCTCATTCGCCAAAAATCTTGGTCTTCAAGCCAGCTTGCGTCACTCCAGCGATATACTTCTACTGCTATCGTATTTTCACCATCTTGAAGGTAAGAAGTTATATCAAATTCAGCTGGAGTAAAGCTGTCTTCGCTGTATCCAACAAACTCACCGTTAACCCATACGTAAAAAGCAGATTCGACGCCTTGGAAGCTGACGTACACCGGCTGATTTTTCCATTCTGATTTAGGTGTAAAAGTACGGACGTACTGACCGACAGGGTTATATTTAGTCGGTGCAAAAGGAGGTTCGAGGTTTTCGTTTTCAACCCAAGGGTATGTCACGTTTGTATATTGAGGATAGTCATATCCTTGCAGCTGCCAGTGTGAAGGAACTGAAATAGAGTCCCATTTCTTATGTGAAAATTCAGGAGCGAAAAAGTTTTTAACGCGGCCATCTGCATTTTCAGCAAAATGAAAGTACCAGCTGCCATTTAAGCTTTGGTAGTAAACAGAAGATTTTCTATCATTTTTTAAGGCCTCTTCGACCGTTTGATAAGGCATTAGTAAAGCGTGTGCTTTCGCACGGTTCAATTGAAAAATCTCAGGGTTGTTATTCCATTCAGGGTATCCGTTTGCAGGTGCTGTATAATTAAATTTCTTGCCGGTTTTTAACATGTCGATCCCTCATTTCTAGATTACTAGGTTATTAGTTTATATGAAAATGATAACGTTTTCTGAGAACCTTATCAATCTAATTATTTTCATGATAATATAACTATATTCACATAAAAAGGAGGAAGTAATGTGGACCGTATGTACTTTCCGGCTCTTTCAGATGAAGATATGAAACTGCCATTTTATGTTACAAGCGCTGGAAGCTGGCGACATCAAACGCATATTAAACGTCAGGGAGAGTTTCCTGATTATCAATGGATTCAATGTATAAAAGGAAGAGGCGAGCTTCGTGTAAATGACGAGGTTTATATTATAAAAGAAAATGAAGGAATGTTTCTGACGCCGCACGTTCCGCACGAATACTATCCCGTTACGAGCGAATGGCAAGTATGCTGGGTTTCTTTTAACGGAAGTGTGATTGATGATATCATGCTTTCTTTTCAATTTATTAATTCGGGAAAAATCGTCCTTACACATGCTGAAAGTCTTTATAGGATGCTACAAGAGCTAATGGATCGATTAGAAGAAAATCATACCTCTAGCACCATGCAGTGCTCTGAACTACTATATAGCGCCATTTTGAAACTTCGCCAAGACAGCGTATATATAGAAAGCAAAAGTCGCCTGCAGCAAATTACTCAGCTAAACCCAGCCCTTCGTTATATCGAGGAATATTATCATCAGCCGTTAACGCTAGAAGTACTGGCGCAGCAGCTCAACGTAACGGAGCAGTATACGTGTTTGCTTTTTCAACAATCTCTTGGTATCCGTCCGTTTGAATACGTAACGCGCGTACGAATTCAAAAAGCAAAGAAACTGCTGCTTAAAAACAGCCAAATCTCTGTACAAGATATAGCAAGACAAGTAGGGTATGAACATCCTAGCTATTTTATCAAGCGCTTTAAAGAACAAGAAAACGTGACCCCAACTGTTTTTCGGAAAATGTATTTTTCATAAATTACATACAAGGGTTTTTTATCTAAAGCATAAGGCCTACGGTGAATGCTAGTCATTTCGTATGAGTTTTAAAAAAGAATTTAAATGTAGTTTTAAGTGAAACCGGGGAGGAAAAGTAGAGAGAAGAAACAAAAAGGAGGGATAAACGTGTTTGGGTTAAATGATCTTCCAAAGTTTGTGTGGTCATTCTGTCTTGTATTGCCACTTGTATCATTTGTTCATCAGCTGGGGCATTCCGTCATGGCAATTATTTTCGGAGGGAAGGTCGATTTTACTATTGGGCGGGGGAAAACCATTCTTAAAATGGGGAAGTTTAAAATTAAGTCAGTCTATTTTCTAGACTCGTTTTGTAAATATGAAAATCTTAAGAACGATAGTCGCTTCTCCCATGCAGTGGTGTATGCGGGAGGTGTACTGTTTAATTTACTTACTATTTTTATAATAAATGGATTAATTATGGCTAATATTCTGCCTGAAGATATATTTTGCTATCAATTTGTTTATTTTTCAGTCTATTATGTTATTTTTTCACTGTTGCCAATTCAATATACAGAAACATCTGCAAGTGATGGACGTGCTATATATAACGTATTACGGTACGGGAAAACGTGTGATCCAGATTAAAGGGCTGTGTGTAGCAGCCTTTTTTGGTGCCTTTTTTCTGTTTCATTTAAATAAAAAAAGGAAAACTTTACGAAAAGAAAATAGTAGCGGATAATAAAGATATTACGCTATGGAATGGAAGAAAGGAGAGGATTCATACGATTATTGAGACAGAGCGAATGACGCTGCGAGCTATGGCTGAAAGCGATGCAGGCAATTTAATGAAAATATTTGAAGATGCTGAAACCATGAAGTATTATTCTTCTACTAAAAATGAACAAGACACATATCGCTGGATTCAATGGATGAAGCAGCATTATCAAACATATGGCATTAGCATGTGGGTCGCTGAGGATAAACAGAATGGAGAGTTTCTAGGGCAGTGCGGCATGGTTCTTCAAAAAGTAGACGGAAAGGTAGATCCAGAGCTTGGCTATTTATTTTTACGCAGCTGCTGGGGAAAAGGCTATGCGAGTGAAGCAGCAAAAGCTTGCCTGCATTACGGACTTAATACGCTGAAATTTCAGAAGATTATATCATTAATTGATCCAGCCAATTACCCATCGATTAAAGTAGCTGAAAGAATTGGCATGAAAAAAGAAAAGCAAGTTAACAAATGGAATAAATCATTATTCTTTTATAGTATATATAATGAAAAATGAGAGTAAAGGAGTGTTAGCGTGATCAACATTAACAACGTTTCGGTAAAACGAGCAGAAAAAGAAATTTTAAAAAGCGTGTCGTGGTCAGTGGAAAAAGGGGAACATTGGTGTTTGCTTGGATTAAATGGTTCCGGAAAAACGACGCTTTTAAATATCATCAACGGATATATCTGGCCAACAAAAGGGGAAGTAGAAGTTCTTTCAAGGAAATTTGGAGAAACAAATCTGTCTGAGCTCAGAAAAGAAATTGGATGGGTAAGCTCTTCGCTTCAGCAGCGGTTTCGAGATGACGATACGGTTGTAGAAATGATTTTAAGCGGAAAATTTGCATCTATTGGGTTATATGAACAAGTGGAGCAAAAAGATATGAACCAAGCCATAGAATTAATGAAGCTGTTAAATTGCGAAGATTTACAAAATCAGGCCTACGGAACACTTTCTCAAGGAGAGCGCCAGCGAGTACTAATTGCCCGAGCTCTTATGGCTTCACCAAAGCTTTTAATACTTGATGAGCCATGTACAGGTCTAGATATAATGGCTCGAGAACAGCTTCTTCAGCTGATTGCAAAAATGGCAGAGCAGCCAAAAGCTCCTACGCTTATTTATGTTACTCACCATGTAGAAGAAATTTTGCCTTGCTTTACCCATACGCTTTGTATGCGGCAAGGAGAAGTGTTTTCTTCTGGAAAAACGAAAGACCAGCTCACTGAGCCGCATCTTTCTAAATTTTTTAATCACTCCGTAGAGATTCAGCAGCAGAAGGAACGCACTTGGCTGTCATTAAAAGAACCGGTAAAAAGCTGAGCTAGCGTCGAGAAACCTTCTTACATACCATGGGAAAAAGAGCGCTGCTTGCAATGGAAACCAGCTCATTGTGGAGATAATGTTTACATGCTACATAAATAGTGGTGCTGCAAATAATATCAATTAGTAAAAAAGCAGCAATGTCATGTTTATCAATGGTTACAAATACAAAAGAAGAGGAATCATAAGTTGTCATCGTTGGCCCCTTTGGTTATATCGTTATGTTACTTTATTCACAAAAGGCTTGGGCTATACGAACTTTTAAAGAAGTACGATGATGACAGCTGATTCTCTCCTTTAAAGCTGATAATACTCCTGTTCGAGTATACTCATGATAATGTCTGTCTGAAATGCTTCTTCAATAAAAGCACCTTCACGCTCTATTCCTTCTTTTACAAAACCGCATTTTTCATAACAAGCAATGGCTCTATGGTTGTATTCGAGCACTCGTAAATCGACTCTGTGCAAGTGAAGGTGTTCAAATGCGTAGGCCAGTACCAATTTTGTAACTTCAGTGCCGAGCCCTTGATTCCAAACGGAAGAATCAAATAAGCCAATTGCGTACCGTGCGCGCCGGTCGTACTCGTTAACGGTCAGCCGAGCTTCTCCAACAAAACGCTGCTGATATTCAATACACCAATTCAGCTTTTGAGACTTTATGTACTCGACGTGTCGCTTGGCATCTTGTAATGTAAGAGGTTTTAAGTTTCGGGTATCGCCTCCGTACATGCGAATAAGTTCTTTTATTTGCTTGCATGCTAAATAGTCATGTACATCGCTGTCTTTTGGTTTTCTTAGTATCACGTTTTTTCCTTTTAAAAGTGGTGAAACATTATTCATTTGATGCATCCTTTCTTTCCTAACATTAAAAAGGTATTCCACTTGTCTCCTAAAAAAACCTGCTTTTATGTATAAAAAGAAACAGCTATAGGCGCTGTTTCTTTACGAAGAATGTTTTTTTGCGTAGTGGGCAAGTGCAAGAAGAGGGAAAATATCATTGTAGCTGTGGTACTGAATATAAAATTGTCCAGGAAGACCAATCCCCGTGGGATAATGAATTTGCTGCTCTGTAAGATTTGGATTCAGTAAAAATTTAATTCCTTTTTCAACGGCTCGATCTTTTAATGGACATATTGTCATTAAAGCATCGAGAGCCCAAGCCGTTTGAGAAGGAGTGCTAAACGATAGTGGCACATATTTTTTTAAAGAAGCGCTATAGCATGATTCTCCGAAGCCGCCGTCTTCTTGTTGAATGCTTTTGAGCCAATTGATGGCTTTGATGATACGCGGATCAGAAGCAGAAATGCCTACAGCACGGAGTCCTGTAATAGCGGCCCACGTTCCGTAAATGTAGCAAACACCCCACCGGCTGTACCAGCTCCCGTTATCCAATTGATGATCAAACAGCCATTTTACTGCAGCTTTAATCGAAGGATGGGATTTATTCATACCGGCAAAATTTCCGAGGCACTCAAGCACTCGACCGGTTAAATCGGCAGTAGCCGGATCCGTCGCTGCATCTTTTGCGTTTTCAAGCGGCAGATAAGTAAATAAGATAGAGTCGGTATTTTTTTCAAATGCAGCAAAACCCCCGTCTTTGTTTTGCATGGACAACAGCCAGTTAATGCCTCTTTGCCAAGACTCCAAATAATCTGTATCGGTTTGTGCTCTTCTAGAAAGAGCTCTGATAGCAGCAGACGTATCGTCTAAGTCAGGGTTATTCGTATTAATATCGGAAAACCCCCAGCCTCCAGGTGCTGTATTCGGGTTATGAAACTGCCAGTCTCCAAGCTTTGTATGCTGTCTTTTCTTTAAGTAACGGGTTGTGCCTTTAATCATGGGATCCTGTTGCGGTACACCGGCTTCTTGTAGAGCGTAAGATAGCAGGGCGGTATCCCAAACGGTTGACGTGGAGTTTTCCACGTGCACGTGGCCGCTGCATGTACTAAGTAGTGAACAAATACCGTCAATTGCTTTCTGAACCACAAAGGAATCTTTTTTATAGCCAAGAGCCAAAAGACCGTAAATCATAAAAAAAGTAGAGGTGGCGTAGCTGTAGAGTGTTCCATCTTTTTCAATTCTTTCTAGCATGTAACGCTCGGCTGCTTGATAACCAAGCTTGTGGATGTAAGACGGTAAAGAAGCCAGTTGTTTTAAATGGTCGACTAAAAAAATAGAAGCGCGTGATTCTTGAGCAGTTTCATTCGATTTCTGTTTCTGTTCTCTTACATCTAAATGAGAAAGAGAAGGTGTATGCCTAGAAGTAAGTGAAAATTTTTTGTTTCCCGCTACCATCATCGGAACGAAGTGAATTCTGGCATAGGTGCTTAATTCATAAAAATTAAGCGGTACATAGGTAGGCACGAGCAAAAGAGAAAGCGGGAGGTAAAATAGCTTTGGCCACTCGTATAAGCCGTTCACACAAAGCATCCATCTTGTGAGAAAATGAGCGCGAGAAATGCCTCCTGAATCTATAATATATCTTTCTGCTTTTCGCAAAATCCGGTCATTTTTTTGGTAATAGCCTGAATATAAAAGAGCTGTATAAGCTTGAATAGTGGCGGATAAGTTATGTTCTTCATCATCAAACAACGTCCAAAGACCCTCTTCATTTTGAAGGGAAACGATCCGTTCGGTTAATTGTTTAATCAACACTTCTTTATCTAAATCAAAGGTGCGAAGAAGCATAATTAAAAACGCATCAGGCATAACGCCTGTTTCAAAACAGTAGCGAAATGACCCGTCATTTTTTTGTGTTGGGCGCAGATAGGCGATTCTTCGCTAAATCTCTAGCTGAACTTCCTTTAGCAATATGATCACCTCTTATAATAATGCTTTTCAATCTTTCGACCTGTTTCTTTATAACTGTATTCAAAGGAAGAGAGTTCTATGAGAGGAGAAAGTTGCAAAGAATAGAGCGCTTGCTGCACAATAAAGGTACTGGAAAATTGGAGTGATAGAAGTGAAAGAAATACAGGTAGAAGTCATTCAAGGACGAGGCTCTTACCGAGAGCTTGGTAAAATGCAAGGGAAGTTACATAAAGGAACAAAGCTGTTTGAAAATCATCAAAAAAGAAGAAAACGTTCATTACGAAGCTATCAAACGATAGCAAAAGAAGCTCGTCATTATTACGACTTATTTGCTCCTGGACTGTGGGATGAGCTAGTGGGCTTAGCAGAAGGTTTAGATTGGCCTCTTGAAGACGTTATACATGAGTACAGCGGGTATCAGCAAGAGTGGAAAAAAACGGGATGTTCGGCTCTTATGCAGCACGGCGTGTACGTGCGAAACTACGATTATCATCCTAAAACCTACGAAGGTCGATTTTTGCTTTTTCAGCCAAATGAAGGATATGCAAGCGTCGGGTTTGGAACGAGAATGATTGGGCGAATGGATGGAATGAACGAAAAAGGATTAGCAATTGGCTATCATTTTGTTAATCGCCGCCGTCAAACAAACGGATTTATTTGCTGTACGCTTGCTCGGTTTATTTTAGAAACATGTGAAACGACAGAAGAGGCTGTTGCTATTTTAGAAAGGGCACCACACCGTCATGCGTTTAATTATTCCATTTATGACCGCAGCGGACAGGAGCAGTAGTCGAAGCATCTGGACGAGGCGTTCATGTACAAAGAGGAACGATGATGGGGTGCACGAACCATTTTAATCAGCTAGTCGAAGAAAATCGTCATCATTTGGTAGAGTCAAAGGAAAGGCTCGATCATATTCGAGATCATATTGAAAAAAAGCTATCGCCTCTTGAAGCTTTCTCTTTATTTAATGAAGATGAATACGGTATTTTTAAAGAAGATTACTGGACTTCTGCTGGAACGCTTCATACAGTGGCGTATGTACCCGAGACGCTGCAAGTCATTGTGGGGATTGGACGCAAAGCAAAACCTCTAT
>NZ_JBMPZA010000015.1:347500-690273 GCF_049368575.1 Priestia sp. 40 | reverse complement strand
CAATCTCTCAATTATAGAAAGCATACTACTTTCTTCTTATTAGATAAGAAGGATTTTGGTTGCGATTGTTCTTTGAAAACTAGATAACAGTAATTGCTGAGGAAAAGTGAAACTTTTCTTTAATCAAACCAATAAATAACACAACAATATGTTGTACCATTTATTCGCTAATGGTTAAGTTAGAAAGGGCGCACGGTGAATGCCTTGGCACTAGGAGCCGATGAAGGACGGGACTAACACCGATATGCTTCGGGGAGCTGTAAGTGAGCTTTGATCCGGAGATTTCCGAATGGGGAAACCCACTGTTCGTAATGGAACAGTATCTTTATCTGAATACATAGGATATTGAAGGCAGACCCGGGGAACTGAAACATCTAAGTACCCGGAGGAAGAGAAAGCAAATGCGATTTCCTGAGTAGCGGCGAGCGAAACGGAATTAGCCCAAACCAAGAGGCTTGCCTCTTGGGGTTGTAGGACACTCTATACGGAGTTACAAAGGAACGAAGTAAATGAAGCGACCTGGAAAGGTCCGTCAAAGAAGGTAACAACCCTGTAGTTGAAACTTCGTTCCCTCTTGAGTGGATCCTGAGTACGGCGGAACACGTGAAATTCCGTCGGAAGCTGGGAGGACCATCTCCCAAGGCTAAATACTACCTAGTGACCGATAGTGAACCAGTACCGTGAGGGAAAGGTGAAAAGCACCCCGGAAGGGGAGTGAAAGAGATCCTGAAACCGTGTGCCTACAAGTAGTCAGAGCCCGTTAACGGGTGATGGCGTGCCTTTTGTAGAATGAACCGGCGAGTTACGATCCCATGCAAGGTTAAGCTGATAAGGCGGAGCCGTAGCGAAAGCGAGTCTGAATAGGGCGTTTAGTATGTGGTTGTAGACCCGAAACCAGGTGATCTACCCATGTCCAGGGTGAAGTTCAGGTAACACTGAATGGAGGCCCGAACCCACGCACGTTGAAAAGTGCGGGGATGAGGTGTGGGTAGCGGAGAAATTCCAATCGAACCTGGAGATAGCTGGTTCTCTCCGAAATAGCTTTAGGGCTAGCCTCATGTTGTGAGAGTCTTGGAGGTAGAGCACTGATTGGACTAGGGGCCCCCAACGGGTTACCGAATTCAGTCAAACTCCGAATGCCAAAGACTTATCCATGGGAGTCAGACTGCGAGTGATAAGATCCGTAGTCAAAAGGGAAACAGCCCAGACCACCAGCTAAGGTCCCCAAGTATACGTTAAGTGGAAAAGGATGTGGAGTTGCTTAGACAACCAGGATGTTGGCTTAGAAGCAGCCACCATTTAAAGAGTGCGTAATAGCTCACTGGTCGAGTGACTCTGCGCCGAAAATGTACCGGGGCTAAACGTATCACCGAAGCTGTGGATTGACATCTTTGATGTCAGTGGTAGGAGAGCGTTCTAAGTGCTGTGAAGTCAGACCGTAAGGACTGGTGGAGCGCTTAGAAGTGAGAATGCCGGTATGAGTAGCGAAAGACAAGTGAGAATCTTGTCCACCGAATGCCTAAGGTTTCCTGAGGAAGGCTCGTCCGCTCAGGGTTAGTCGGGACCTAAGCCGAGGCTGAAAAGCGTAGGCGATGGCCAACAGGTTGATATTCCTGTACCACCTCCCCGCCGTTTGAGTAATGGGGGGACGCAGTAGGATAGGGTAAGCGCGCTGCTGGATATGCGCGTTCAAGCAGTTAGGCTGATGAGTAGGCAAATCCGCTCATCATAAAGGCTGAGCTGTGATGACGAGGGAATTATAGTACCGAAGTTCCTGATTCCACACTGCCAAGAAAAGCCTCTAGCGAGGCGGGAGGTGCCCGTACCGCAAACCGACACAGGTAGGCGAGGAGAGAATCCTAAGGTGATCGAGAGAACTCTCGTTAAGGAACTCGGCAAAATGACCCCGTAACTTCGGGAGAAGGGGTGCTCTGGTAGGGTGTATAGCCCGAGAGAGCCGCAGTGAATAGGCCCAGGCGACTGTTTAGCAAAAACACAGGTCTCTGCGAAGCCGCAAGGCGAAGTATAGGGGCTGACGCCTGCCCGGTGCTGGAAGGTTAAGAGGAGGGGTTATCCTTTGGGAGAAGCTCTGAATCGAAGCCCCAGTAAACGGCGGCCGTAACTATAACGGTCCTAAGGTAGCGAAATTCCTTGTCGGGTAAGTTCCGACCCGCACGAAAGGCGTAACGATCTGGGCACTGTCTCAACGAGAGACTCGGTGAAATTATAGTACCTGTGAAGATGCAGGTTACCCGCGACAGGACGGAAAGACCCCGTGGAGCTTTACTGTAGCCTGATATTGAATTTTGGTACAGCTTGTACAGGATAGGTAGGAGCCTGAGAAGCCGGAGCGCTAGCTTCGGTGGAGGCGTCGGTGGGATACTACCCTGGCTGTATTGAAATTCTAACCCGCGGCCCTGATCGGGCCGGGAGACAGTGTCAGGTGGGCAGTTTGACTGGGGCGGTCGCCTCCTAAAATGTAACGGAGGCGCCCAAAGGTTCCCTCAGAATGGTTGGAAATCATTCGTAGAGTGTAAAGGCACAAGGGAGCTTGACTGCGAGACCTACAAGTCGAGCAGGGACGAAAGTCGGGCTTAGTGATCCGGTGGTTCCGCATGGAAGGGCCATCGCTCAACGGATAAAAGCTACCCCGGGGATAACAGGCTTATCTCCCCCAAGAGTCCACATCGACGGGGAGGTTTGGCACCTCGATGTCGGCTCATCGCATCCTGGGGCTGTAGTCGGTCCCAAGGGTTGGGCTGTTCGCCCATTAAAGCGGTACGCGAGCTGGGTTCAGAACGTCGTGAGACAGTTCGGTCCCTATCCGTCGTGGGCGTAGGAAATTTGAGAGGAGCTGTCCTTAGTACGAGAGGACCGGGATGGACACACCGCTGGTGTACCAGTTGTCTTGCCAAAGGCATCGCTGGGTAGCTATGTGTGGACGGGATAAGTGCTGAAAGCATCTAAGCATGAAGCCCCCCTCAAGATGAGATTTCCCATAGCGTAAGCTAGTAAGATCCCTGAAAGATGATCAGGTTGATAGGTCAGAGGTGGAAGCGTGGCGACATGTGTAGCTGACTGATACTAATCGATCGAGGACTTAACCAAACTTTAAAAGCGTAAGCTTTACTCAGCAAACTGTTATCTAGTTTTGAGAGAGCAATCTCTTGTCTGGTGGCGATAGCGAAGAGGTCACACCCGTTCCCATACCGAACACGGAAGTTAAGCTCTTTAGCGCCAATGGTAGTTGGGACTTTGTCCCTGTGAGAGTAGGACGTTGCCAGGCCAATAAAAAGACTAGTCATTCAATGACTAGTCTTTTTTGTTTCTAAAAATTACAGCGTGAATTTAACTTTTAAATTATGTTACACTATAGTGGATTCATTTAATTTTTTATTATAAAAGTTCTTTTTGACGTTGTAAGAAACTTCTTTCAAACTGGAGGCTGCATTTTGGGTAAGAAATCAAAAAAAGTACTATACGAATTACAGGAAAATGAAACAATCGCAAGTTGTTTAGATCGGATGAAAAAAGATGGGTATATGCCCGTTCGACGAATGGAAAAGCCTATCTTTGAAGAAAAAGAAATAAATGGTAAAAAAGAGTATGTTCCGGTAAAGCAACAGATTGTTTTCGAAGGGAAAAGTCTCTAAATACGAACATTTTAATGATAAAAATAGTAAACATTCGATTTTTGGGTTGACTTTTTTCTGGTTTCGCTGTTATTATTAAGTTGTCAATTGAGATATCCGAAACCTCATATAATAGTGGGAATATGGCCCACGAGTTTCTACCCGATGACCGTAAATCATTGGACTATGAGGAGAGTACAATTACTAAATAGGTAAACATGATTCCTTTTCAAAAGGAATATTGATACATGAAACCTAGGGTAGTTGTGGCTTTCCTTTAGTGAGCCATAACATACCCTAGGTTTTTTTATAACGTGAAAAAGGAGCTTTTATTCATGAATGTAAAAGTTGCTGTTGTAATGGGCAGTCAGTCAGACTGGAGCACTATGAAATATGCGTGTGACATTTTAGATGAATTAAATATTGAATATGAAAAGAAAGTTGTATCAGCACATCGAACGCCGGATTATATGTTTGAGTATGCTGAAACTGCTAAAGAACGAGGGATTAAAGTTATTATTGCTGGCGCTGGTGGCGCTGCTCACTTACCTGGTATGATTGCTGCAAAAACAATTTTACCTGTAATAGGTGTACCAGTTAAATCAAGTAACTTAAACGGTTTAGATTCACTTTTATCGATTGTTCAAATGCCAGGCGGCGTACCGGTAGCTACAGTAGCTATTGGAAAAGCTGGTTCTACGAACGCTGGGTTGCTAGCAGCACAAATCTTAGCAACACAGGATCCAACGTTAAGTGATCAACTTGAAAATCGTAGAGAGTCTATTAAATCATCTGTGTTAGAAAGTAGTGATCAACTTGTCTAATTTACTTATACCTCCTGGTAAAACAATTGGAATCGTAGGCGGTGGACAGCTTGGGAGAATGATTGCACTATCTGCTAAAGAAATGGGTTATTACATTGCAGTGCTTGAACCAACAGAAGATTCTCCTTGCGGTCAAGTAGCAGATATTAAAGTCATTGGCAACTATGATGATAGAAAAGCGGTTGAAAAGCTTGCTGAAGTGTCAGATGTCATCACCTATGAATTTGAAAACGTTGATGTTGAGATGATGAAATGGCTAGAAACAAAATGCTACGTGCCACAGGGCAGTCATTTACTAGCCGTTACACAAAATCGCCGTTTAGAAAAAGAAATGATTACAAAGCTTAATCTAGACGTTCCTGACTATGCAATCGTTACGACTGAAGAAGAACTTTTAAAAGCTGTCGAAACAATTGGTTATCCTTGTGTTGTAAAAACTTGCCGAGGCGGATATGACGGTAAAGGGCAAGTTCTAGTGAAAAATGAAAATAATATTCGTGAAGCAGCTGAGCTATTAGCGCAATCAGAATGTATTGTAGAACAGTGGATGAATTTAGATAAAGAAGTATCAGTTATTGTGCACCGCAATGCAAAAGGCGAAACGGTATGTTTACCAGTAGCTGAGAACATTCATAAGCATCATATTTTACACCAAACAATTGTTCCAGCACGTATTACAGCAGATCAAGAAGCGAAAGCTCTTCAATATGCGCAGGAAATAGCAAAAGGATTAGATTTAGTTGGTACGTTAGCAGTTGAGATGTTTCTAACTAAAGAAGGTCAGATTTATATAAATGAAATGGCGCCTAGACCTCATAATTCAGGTCATTATTCAATCAATGCTTGTGATCTTTCTCAATTTCAACAGCACGTAAGAGCCATTTGTAACTGGACCCTAGCACAGCCGACTTTATTAAAACCTGCTGTTATGGTTAACCTATTAGGGGAACATATTGAGAACACAATGGCAAAAATCGAATGTTTAGATGATATGCACTTGCATTTGTACGGAAAAAAAGTTGCAAAAGAGAAGAGAAAAATGGGACATATCACGGTATTAGCTGATAAGATAGATGAGGCGATAGAAAAAGCCGAATCTCTAGGAATTTGGGAAAGAACGGAGGAAGTAACAACATGATTGAACGTTATACAAGACCAGAAATGGCAGCTATTTGGACAGAAGAAAATAAATTTAAAGCTTGGTTAGAAGTTGAAATTCTAGCTTGCGAAGCATGGTCAGAATTAGGACACATTCCGAAAGAAGATGTGAAGTTAATTCGTCAAAATGCATCTTTTGATATTAACCGCATCAATGAAATTGAACTAGAAACACGTCATGACGTAGTAGCTTTCACTCGTGCAGTATCTGAAACGCTTGGTGAAGAGCGCAAGTGGGTACACTACGGTTTGACTTCAACTGACGTAGTTGATACAGCACTATCTTATTTATTAAAGCAAGCTAATGAAATCTTGCTAAGTGACGTAGAGCGCTTTGTAGAAGTACTAAAGGAAAAAGCTCAAGAACATAAGTATACGGTTATGATGGGACGTACGCACGGTGTACACGCTGAGCCAACGACTTTTGGTTTGAAAATGGGGTTATGGTACGAAGAAATGAAGCGTAACCTAGAGCGTTTAAAACGTGCTGCAGCTGAAGTGGAATTCGGTAAAATGTCAGGAGCAGTTGGAACGTTTGCTAACATCGATCCTTTCGTTGAAAAATACGTATGTGAGAAGCTAGGGATTTCACCAGCACCAATCTCTACGCAAACATTACAGCGTGACCGTCATGCACACTATATGTCAGTCCTAGCGTTAATTGCGACATCTATTGAGAAATTTGCAGTAGAAGTTCGCGGTCTTCAAAAGAGTGAAACACGTGAGGTTGAAGAGTACTTTGCAAAAGGTCAAAAAGGATCATCTGCAATGCCTCATAAACGTAATCCAATCGGTTCTGAGAACGTAACGGGACTTGCTCGCTTAATTCGCGGCTATATGGTTACAGCTTATGATAATGTACCGCTTTGGCATGAGCGTGACATCTCTCATTCATCGGCAGAGCGTGTCATCTTACCTGATGCAACGATTGCTTTAAATTACATGTTAAATCGTTTTGCAAATATTGTTAAAAACTTAACAGTATTCCCTGACAACATGAAGCGCAACATGGATCGTACACTAGGGTTAATTTACTCACAGCGTGTACTGTTAACATTAATTAATAAAGGTATGGTACGTGAAGAAGCATACGACTTAGTACAGCCAAAAGCAATGGAAGCATGGGAAACTCAAGTTCCTTTCCGTTCTTTAATTGAAGGCGAAGAGCGTATTACTCGCCACTTATCACCAGAAGAGATTGAAGATTGCTTCGATCATAAGCACCATTTAAAAAATGTAGATATGATTTTTGAACGTTTAGGTCTTTAATAAAAAAGGCAAGGCACGTCCTTGCCTTTATCTAAAAAAGTGTATCTGAATATTCTGTATGTAGAGGTGACAGCATGGAAAAGCAAGAGTTACTTTATGAAGGAAAAGCGAAAAAAATTTACGCTACTGATGAGCAAGATGTATTGTGGGTTGCTTATAAAAACGAAGCTACAGCATTCAACGGTCAGAAAAAGGCAGAGATTAGCGGGAAAGCACAGCTGAACAACCAAATTAGTAGTTTACTATTTTCAATGTTACATGAGCAAGGGATTACAACTCACTTTGTGAAGCAGCTTTCAGATCATGAACAAGCGGTTAAGAAAGTAGAGATTGTTCCGCTTGAAGTTGTTGTACGAAATGCTACAGCAGGAAGCCTTGCGAAGCGAATTGGCGTAGAAGAAGGTATTCGCTTTGAACAGCCAATCGTTGAACTTTACTATAAAGATGACGCGCTTGGTGATCCGTTAATTCTTGCAGAACATGCAATTTTCCTTAAGGCTGCAACTCAAGAAGAGATTGATAGTTTAAAGGCACAAGCACTTCAAATCAACGAAGTATTATCGGAATTTTTCAAAGATAAAGACATTTTCTTGGTAGATTTTAAATTAGAATTCGGCCGTACTTCTCAAGGCGACATTATTTTAGCGGATGAAATTTCACCTGACACTTGCCGCTTCTGGGATGTTCATACGAACGAAAAATTAGATAAAGATGTATTCCGCAGAGACTTAGGCGGTTTAACAGAAGCATACGAAAAAATCTTACAGCGAATCGGAGGATAACCCAACCATGTATAAAGTAAAAGTATTTGTCACATTAAGAGAAAGTGTATTAGACCCTCAAGGAGTAGCCGTTAAAAATTCATTGCACCGTATGTCTTATGAAGAAGTTCAAGAAGTACGCATCGGTAAATTTTTAGAAGCTAACAATCGACAGCACAGATTCATTAGATGAACGCGTAAAAGAAATGTGTGAAAAGCTTTTAGTTAATACAGTAATTGAAGATTACCGTTACGAGGTTGAGGAGGTTGTCGTACAGTGAAATTTGCTGTAATTGTTTTTCCAGGATCAAACTGTGACGTAGATATGTATCATGCTATCAAAGATGAGCTTGGTGAAGAAGTAGATTACGTTTGGCACGATACAGAATCATTAGATCAATATGATGGTATCTTGCTTCCAGGCGGTTTCTCATATGGAGATTACCTTCGTTCAGGTGCTATCGCTCGCTTCTCAAATGTAATGGACGCTGTAAAAAAAGCAGCAAGCCAAGGAAAGCCAGTACTAGGCGTATGTAATGGATTCCAAATTTTATTAGAAGCAGGATTACTACCAGGTGCTATGCGCCGTAATGAAAACTTAAAATTTATCTGTAAAACAGTGAATTTAAAAGTAGCTAATAACGAAACAATGTTTACAAATGCTTATGGCAAAGATGAAGTAATTGCTATTCCAGTGGCACACGGTGAAGGCAACTACTATTGTGATGAACACACGTTACAAAAATTGATTGAAAACAACCAGATTCTTTTCCAATACGCAGGTGATAATCCAAACGGAAGTCTTCAAGATATTGCAGGGATTACGAACGAAACAGGCAACGTATTAGGAATGATGCCTCACCCAGAAAGAGCGGTAAGCGATCTTTTAGGAAGCGCGGACGGACTTAAATTATTTCAATCAATCGTAAAGCAGTGGAGGGAACAAAATGTCGTTACTTCTTGAACCAAATGTAGAGCAAATTAAAGAACAAAAGTTATATCGAGACATGGGATTAACAGACGAAGAGTTTGCAAATGTAGAGAAACTGCTTGGT
Source organism: Priestia sp. 40 (assembly GCF_049368575.1). Classification (NCBI taxonomy): domain Bacteria; kingdom Bacillati; phylum Bacillota; class Bacilli; order Caryophanales; family Bacillaceae; genus Priestia; species Priestia sp. 40. The sequence goes on along the minus strand of NZ_JBMPZA010000015.1, from coordinate 681,574 downwards.
CGTACTCCTAACTATACAGAAACAGGTTTATTCTCTGTTATGTGGTCAGAGCACTGCAGTTATAAAAACTCTAAGCCTGTACTGAAAAAATTCCCTATCACGGGTGAAAAAGTATTACAAGGTCCTGGTGAAGGAGCTGGTATCGTCGATATCGGTGACAACCAAGCCGTTGTATTTAAAATCGAAAGTCATAACCATCCATCAGCGATTGAGCCTTATCAAGGAGCAGCAACTGGTGTAGGTGGTATCATTCGTGACGTCTTTTCAATGGGAGCAAGACCGATTGCACTTTTAAACTCTTTACGTTTTGGTGAATTAACATCTCCAAAGGTTCGTCATTTGTTTGAGGAAGTAGTAGCGGGAATCGCAGGTTACGGTAACTGTGTAGGAATCCCAACAGTAGGCGGAGAAATTCAGTTTGAAGCTTCATATGAAGGAAATCCGCTTGTTAACGCTATGTGTGTTGGTTTAATTAACCACGAAGACATTCAAAAAGGTCAAGCTAAAGGCGTTGGCAACACGGTTATGTACGTAGGAGCAAAAACGGGACGCGACGGTATCCACGGCGCTACATTTGCTTCTGAAGAGCTATCTGATCAGTCAGATGAAAAACGTCCTGCTGTACAAGTAGGAGATCCATTTATGGAAAAACTTCTTCTTGAAGCTTGCTTAGAGCTTATCAAGTGTGACGCTTTAGTCGGCATTCAAGATATGGGTGCCGCGGGCTTAACAAGTTCTTCAGCAGAGATGGCAAGTAAAGCAGGTTCTGGTATTGAAATGAACCTTAATCTTGTACCTCAGCGTGAAACGGGCATGACACCATATGAAATGATGCTTTCAGAATCTCAAGAGCGCATGCTCATCGTTGTTGAAAAAGGCCGTGAAAATGAAATCGTAGAAATCGTTGAAAAATACGGATTAGAAGCTGTTTCAGTTGGTCACGTAACCGACGATAAGCGCCTTCGTTTAACTCACAACGGAGAAGTAGTAGCAGATGTTCCTGTAGATGCATTAGCAGAAGATGCACCGGTATACCACAAACCATCTCAAGAACCAGCATACTATCGTGAGTTCCAAGAGCAGTCAGCATATGCTCCTACTGTTGAAAATCACAGTGATATGTTAGTAACGCTTTTAAAACAGCCTACGATTGCAAACAAAGAGTGGGTTTACAACCAATATGACTACCAAGTACGTACAAACACAGTTGTATCTCCTGGATCTGACGCGGCGGTTGTTCGTGTACGTGATACAAATAAAGCATTAGCGATGACAACAGACTGTAACTCTCGCTATTTATACCTAGACCCGGAAGTAGGCGGCCGTATCGCAGTGGCAGAAGCTGCTCGTAACCTTGTATGTTCTGGTGCACAGCCTCTTGCGATTACAGACTGCTTAAACTTCGGTAACCCTGAAAAACCAGAAATCTTCTGGCAAATTGAAAAAGCAACAGACGGTATGAGCGACGCTTGCCGTGAGCTATCGACTCCGGTTATCGGTGGTAACGTATCTCTTTACAATGAAACAAAAGGTGAAGCAATTTACCCAACTCCTGTTATTGGAATGGTTGGTTTGATCGAGGATATCAACCATATTACAACTCAATATGCGAAGAAAAAAGATGACTTAATCTATGTTATTGGTAAAGCTGAAGCAGAATTCGCAGGTACTGAGCTTCAAAAAGTACTAGAAAACGGTACGGTATTCGGCCATTCACCTAAATTAGATTTAGCAATTGAAAAAACACGTCAAGATCAGCTTCTTCAAGCAATTCGTGAAGGTGCAGTTCAGTCTGCTCACGATATTGCAGAAGGAGGATTCGCGGTAGCTCTAGCTGAAAAAGTGATGAACGGCAGCGGATTAGGTGTAAACGTAACGGTAAACGGTGAAGCAACAGCAGAGCTATTCAGTGAAACACAATCACGCTTTATCGTAACGGTTTCACCAGAGAATAAAGAAAAATTCGAAATGCTTGTACAAGATGCAGCATTAGTAGGTCGCGTAACAGAAGATGCAACATTAACTGTTAAACATCAAGAAAGTGTTCTTGTTCAGTTATCAGTTGAAGAATTAACTACTGCTTGGAAAGGAGCGCTTCCATGCTTGCTGAAATCAAAGGCTTAAACGAAGAATGTGGCGTATTCGGTGTATGGGGACATGAAAACGCAAGCCAGATTGCTTATTACGGTTTGCATAGCTTGCAACACCGCGGACAAGAAGGCGCTGGTATTGCTGTAACAGACGGTGAAAAAGTAACAGTGATGAAAGGCGTCGGCCTTGTTAACGAAGTATTTGGCCACGGAGAGTTAGAGCAACTAAACGGTAAAGCAGCAATTGGACACGTTCGTTATGCAACAGCTGGAGGCGGAGGGTTTGAAAATGTTCAACCCCTTCACTTCCGCTCTCATAGCGGAAGCATTGCGTTAGCTCATAATGGAAACTTGGTTAATGCAAATGCATTAAAGCATCAGCTGGAAAACCAAGGGAGTATTTTTCAATCAACATCTGATACAGAAGTACTGGCTCATTTAATTAAACGAAGCGGCTATGAAGATATGAAAGATAAAGTGAAAAATGCTTTATCAATGGTTAAAGGCGCATACGCATTCGTTATTTTAACAGAAGATACAATGATGGTTGCACTTGATCCTCACGGACTGCGTCCATTATCGATTGGACGATTAGGTGATGCCTATGTAGTAGCTTCTGAAACGTGTGCGTTTGATATTGTTGGAGCGGTTCATGAGCGTGATGTAGAGCCTGGTGAATTACTTATTATTAATGATGAAGGTATTCAATCAGAGCGATTCACACTAAACGTAAACCGTGCTATTTGCAGTATGGAATATATTTATTTTTCAAGACCAGATAGCAATATTGATGGAATCAATGTTCACTCTGCTCGTAAAAACCTTGGGAAACAACTTGCAGTTGAGTCACCAATTGAAGCAGACGTTGTAACAGGCGTTCCGGATTCAAGTATTTCAGCAGCAATCGGCTTTGCAGAACAGTCCGGGATTCCATACGAATTAGGTTTAATTAAGAATCGATACGTAGGCCGTACATTCATTCAGCCTTCACAAGAACTGCGTGAACAAGGTGTAAAAATGAAGTTGTCTCCCGTACGTAAAATTGTAGAGGGTAAGCGTGTTGTTATGGTAGATGATTCTATCGTTCGCGGCACAACAAGCCGTCGCATTGTTCGTATGCTTCGAGAAGCAGGAGCAACTGAAGTACATGTACGCATCAGTTCACCACCTATCAAAAATCCATGTTTCTATGGAATTGACACGTCGTCATCCTCTGAGCTAATTGCTGCTACGCGTTCTGTTGAAGAAATTCGTGAATTAATTGAAGCAGATTCACTTGTTTTCTTAAGCAACGAAGGGTTAGTAGATGCAATCGGCAGACAGTATGAAGGCAATGGCGGACAGTGTATGGCATGTTTCACTGGAAAGTATCCAACTGAAATTTATCCAGATACTGTACACCCTCATGAAAAGGTAACTTGTTAGTTTTAACGTAAAAAAGGAGTGACAACATGTCATATTCATATAAACAAGCTGGAGTTGACTTAGAAGCAGGATATGAAGCTGTTTCACGTATTAAAAAGCACGTAGAACGCACTGCTCGTGCAGGTATTATGGGAACAGTCGGCGGCTTTGGCGGAATGTTTGATTTATCTACATTGAATTTAAAAGAGCCTGTTCTTGTTTCTGGTACAGATGGAGTAGGAACAAAATTGAAACTTGCTTTTCAAATGGATAAGCATGACACAATCGGTGTGGATGCAGTGGCCATGTGTGTAAACGACGTTTTAGCACAAGGAGCAGAGCCTCTTTACTTCTTAGATTATATTGCTTGCGGGAAAGCAGTTCCTGAAAAAATTGAATCGATTGTAAAAGGAATTGCAGACGGCTGTGAACAATCCAACTGTGCGTTAATTGGCGGAGAAACAGCTGAAATGCCAGGTTTATACGAAGAAGATGAATATGATCTTGCAGGGTTTACAGTAGGAGCAGTAGAAAAGTCAGAAATTATCACTGGAGATGAGATTAAAGCTGGACAGCTGTTGATCGGTATCTCATCTAGCGGTATTCACAGCAATGGCTACTCTCTTGTACGTAAAATTGTTGATGATCAAGGATTAAATCTTCACGAAACTTACGCTGGTTTTAATGAAAAGCTCGGAGTTGAGTTATTAACGCCAACAAAAATATACGTGAAGCCAGTCCTAAAAGCATTACATGCAGCTAAGGTGGCAGGTATGGCTCATATTACTGGAGGCGGATTTGTTGAAAATATCCCTCGTATGCTTCCTGAAGGTTTAGGTGTCGAAATCGATTACGGTTCTTGGCCAATTCCATACGTGTTTGATTTCCTTGAAGAGCAAGGCAAGCTAGACCGTAAAGAAATGTTTGAAGTATTCAACATGGGAATCGGATTTGTTTTAGCTGTTGAACCTGAAGATATGAATAAAGTCATTGAAGCAATTGAAAACGAAGGCGAAAAAGCATTTGTTATCGGACGTGTAAAAGAAGGAACAGGTGTTGAATTTGCTGGAGGGACGTTTGCATGATAAATATTGCAGTGTTTGCTTCTGGAAACGGCAGTAACTTTCAATCCATCTACGAAGCAACTCAGTCAGGTCGATTAAAAGCAAATATTGCGCTTGTTGTTTGTAATAAACCGGATGCATACGTAATTGAACGAGCAAAAGCATGTGGAATACCATGCTTTGTTTGTTCGCCTAAAAACTATGAAAATAAAGAAGCGTATGAAGCAGCAATTCTTGCAGAGCTTACATCAGCTAAAGTAGAATTTCTTGTTTTAGCAGGATATATGCGATTAGTTGGTTCGACGTTGCTTAAGCCATACAAAAATCGTATTGTTAATATTCACCCTTCGCTTTTACCTGCATTTCCTGGGATTGATGCTATTGGTCAAGCTTTTGATGCAGGAGTAAAAGTGATTGGAATTACCGTGCATTTTGTAGATGAAGGCATGGATACAGGACCAATTATTGACCAGCAGGCTATTCGCATTGAAAAAGGCGATACAAGAGAAACAGTTGAGGCCCGTATTCATGAAATTGAACATCAATTTTATCCCGCGGTACTGAATGAATTATTTGAACAAGCCGCAGTTAAATAAATAGGATGTAACCTTGTCAAAAAAGTTTTAATCCTTTACTATGGTAGAGTAGTAGTGAAAGAAAGATTTTAAATGAGAGATCGGATCAGGAGGAGTTTACAAAATGACAGCAAAACGCGCGCTTATTAGCGTATCTGATAAAGAAGGTATTGTTTCATTTGCACAAGAATTAAAGGACTTAGGAGTAGAAATTATTTCAACTGGCGGTACAAAGCGTACCCTAGAAGAAAACGGCATTGACGTTATCGGAATTTCTGAAGTAACTGGTTTCCCAGAAATTTTAGACGGCCGTTTAAAAACATTGCATCCTAACGTTCACGGTGCTTTATTAGCGTTACGCGATAATGAAGAGCATCAAGCACAAATGAAAGAGCATAATATCTCGCCAATCGACTTTGTAGTTGTAAACTTATATCCATTTAAAAAGACAATTGAAAAAGAGGATGTAACGCTTGCTGAAGCGATTGAGAATATTGACATCGGTGGACCTACAATGCTTCGTTCAGCTGCGAAAAACTATCGTTCTGTCTCAGTTGTAGTAGATCCAAGCGATTACGCAACCGTAGTAGAAGAGTTAAAAGCTGATGGCAATGTTTCATTTGAAACTAATCAACGATTAGCAGCAAAAGTATTCCGTCATACGGCAGCTTATGATGCATTAATCGCTGAATACTTAACAAACATTACAGGTGAAACAACTCCTGAGAAATTAACAGTAACGTATGAGCGTGTTCAAGGCTTACGATACGGAGAAAATCCTCACCAACAAGCTTCTTTCTATAAAAAGCCGTTAACACAAAAAGGTTCTATTGCAACAGCTACGCAGCTGCATGGAAAAGAGTTATCATACAATAATATCAACGATGCAAATGCAGCTCTTCAAATCGTAAAAGAATTCAAAGAGCCGGCTATCGTAGCAATCAAACATATGAATCCTTGCGGTGTAGGTGTGGGTGAAACAATTGCTCAAGCTTATCAAAAAGCATACGAAGCGGATCCTACATCTATCTTTGGCGGCATCGTAGCAGCTAACCGTCCTATCGACCGTGAAACGGCTATTCAGTTAAAAGAAATTTTCTTAGAAATCATCATTGCTCCTGCGTTCGATCAAGAAGCATTAGATGTATTAACAGCTAAGAAAAACCTTCGTTTACTAACGATAGAGCTTGATGAAAAAGCAGAAAAAGAAGCTTTCTTAACATCTGTAAAAGGCGGCGTGCTTGTTCAGGATGAAGACGTATTCGGATTTGATGATGCAACGATTACTGTTCCAACGAAACGTGAGCCAACAGAAAAAGAGTGGGCAGATTTAAAATTAGCATGGAAAGTTGTTAAAAATGTTAAGTCTAATGCTATTGTACTTGCAAAAGATGACATGACAATTGGCGTAGGGGCTGGTCAAATGAATCGCGTAGGCGCTGCAAAAATTGCGATTGAACAAGCTGGTGAAAAAGCACAAGGTTCAGCTTTAGGTTCAGATGCGTTCTTCCCAATGGGCGATACAGTAGAAGCAGCAGCTAAAGCAGGAATCACAGCTATTATTCAGCCAGGCGGATCAATTCGTGATGAAGAGTCAATTGCAAAAGCAGATGAATACGGCATTGCAATGGTATTTACAGGCGTAAGACATTTTAAACATTAATGAGGTGAAGAACGTGAATGTTTTAGTTATTGGAAAAGGCGGAAGAGAGCATACAATTGCATGGAAAGCTTCAAAAAGTCCACTTGTTAACGAAGTGTTTGTAGCACCAGGGAATCCAGGTATGAGAGACGTGGCAACGATTGTACCAATCGATGAAAGCAGCCAAGAAGAGCTTGTGCAGTTTGCAAAAGAAAACAAGATTGGGTTAACAATTGTTGGACCAGAAAATCCGCTAATTGAAGGCATTGTTGATCGATTTGAACAAGAAGGTCTTCCGGTCTTTGGGCCGCGCAAACAAGCAGCGATGATTGAAGGAAGCAAAAGCTTTGCAAAAGAGCTCATGAAAAAGTATGATATTCCAACCGCAGCGTATGAAACATTTACGTCTTACGAGGAAGCAAAAGCATATGTGGAAAAGCAAGGCGCTCCAATTGTTATCAAAGCAGACGGCTTAGCAGCTGGAAAAGGTGTAACTGTTGCTTTAACAGTGGAAGAAGCTGTAGATACATTACGTGATTTTCTAGTTGACCAAAAATTTAAAGAAGCAAGTGCAAAAGTAGTTGTAGAAGAATTTTTGGATGGTGAAGAATTTTCATTAATGGCATTTGTACGCGGTACAAATGTATATCCAATGGTAATTGCACAAGATCATAAGCGTGCTTTTGACGGCGATCAAGGTCCGAACACAGGAGGCATGGGAGCTTACTCTCCTGTTCCGCAAATCAGTGATGCAGAAGTACAAGAGGCTGTAGAAAACATCTTACTTCCAATGGCTAAAGGATTAGCTGAAGAAGGCTGTGAGTATACAGGAATTCTATATGCTGGTCTGATTCAAACACAAAAAGGACCAAAAGTTATTGAATTTAATGCGCGTTTTGGAGATCCTGAAACACAGGTTGTACTGCCGCGTATGAAAAGCGATTTAGTCGATGTGCTTCTTCGCATTTTGAAAGAAGAAAAAGTAGAAATTGAATGGGATAACGAAGCAGTTATTGGAATTGTATTAGCAGCAGCAGGCTACCCAGAAGCTTATCAAAAGGGTGCGCCAATTAACGGGTTGGATGCGATTAGTGAAGACGCGCTTGTTTTCCACGCTGGTACAGCTTTAGAAAACGACACATACGTTTCAAACGGCGGCCGTGTTCTATTAGTAGGTGCCAAAGGAGCAACCCTTCAAGAAGCGCAGCAAGAAGTATACAAACAAATGGCTCATATCGATGTAGAAAAAGGCTTTTTCTATCGCAAAGACATCGGCCATCGTGCATTAACAAAAGCAGCTTTAAAATAAAAAAGGAGAGCTCCGGCTCTCCTTTTTACCTTATGAAGGATTATACGTTTCTTCGTTTCCGTTTGGATGGTGTTCATGCTCATCATGTTTTTGACATGAATCATATGCGTACGTAAGGGGGCAAAAACGCGTGATGCCTTCTGCAACTTTTAAAGCTCCCATTAACCCTAAGAAGATGTATGAATCTTTGTACGGTCTGCGAGATAAACGAGATGTTGTCCAAGAAAGAAGGGTAAAGCCCAATGTAAGTCGAATTAATGCGTTAACAATGCCGATATTTGGTTTCATGTTTTATCACCTTTATTCATAAAATTAATAACAGTTTCTGAATGCGTTTACATCACGGATATGTTACGATAAAAATACATAGTAAATTAGGGGGAATTTAGCATGCCGGAACAAAGATACCGCTGGAAAAGCAAACATATTAGACAGCAGCTTTTAGTATTAAACGGTCAAAAAGCACCAACTGTTGTCTTAAAAGATGCAACATATTTGAACGCTCGAATGAAGCAGTGGAAAAAAGCACATATTTGGGTTTACCAAGATCGTATTGTATACGTTGGCTCAGAGATGCCTAAGCACACAGACGCTTCTACAGAGATTATAGACTGCAGTGAGAAATATGTGGTTCCTGGGTATATTGAGCCGCATGTTCACCCGTTTCAGTTATATAATCCCCAGACTTTTTCCCAATATGCAGCCAAGCACGGAACAACGACTTTATTTAATGATAATTTAATTCTCGCTTTACAGCTTGAACAAAAAACGGCATTTTCATTGATCGAAGAAATGAAAACGTTACCACAATCGCTGTATTGGTGGTGCAGGTTTGATTCGCAGACGGAAATTGATGAAGAGGCTGACATCTTCTCACATACGAACATTACTTCTTGGCTACAAAATGAAGCTGTCTTACAAGGAGGCGAACTGACAAGTTGGCCGAAGCTTTTAGACGGAGATGATTTAATGCTTCACTGGGTTCAAGAGACAAAACGAATGAGGAAGCACATTGAAGGACATTTCCCGGGGGCATCAGCATTTACCTTGGCAAAAATGAAATTGCTCGGGGCAGACAGCGATCATGAGTCTATGACAGGGGAAGATGTTGTTGCTCGGTTAACGCAAGGCTATGACGTCGCTTTGCGCCACTCCTCGATTCGTCCGGATTTACCAAAGTTGTTGCAGGAGTTAAAAGAGCTGAGAGTAGATTATTTTGACCACATTACGATGAATACAGACGGCTCTCCGCCTTCTTTTTACCAAAACGGCGTGTCAGATATGTTAATTACATTAGCTATTTCAGAAGGAGTTCCCGTGTTAGATGCTTATAATATGGTGTCTGTAAATATTGCTCGCTATTATAACATGGAACATTTGCATGGCCATGTAGCAACAGGCTGTGTGGCTAATATTAATATTTTAGAAGATCCTATGCGGCCTACTCCGGTATCTGTGCTAGCAAAAGGAAAGTGGATGAAAAAAGAAGGCAAAGAGCAAGCATTAGCCTCGGTAGAATTTCCTTGGGAAAAGTTTGGTTTTTCACCGTTAAAGTTAGACTTTGATTTAACGATGGACGATTTTCAATTTTCAATGCCAGTAGGCGTAAAAATGAAAAATGCTGTTATTATGGAGCCGTATTCCATTCACTTAAATGTGAGCGGAGATGTATTAGCCTCTGATCATGATGAAAGCTTTTTAGTGCTGGTGGACCGAGAAGGCAAGTGGCGCATCAATACGCTGTTAAAAGGATTTGCGACAAATGTATCTGGATTGGCGAGTTCATTTTCAAATACAGGTGATTTTATTTTAATTGGAAAATCCAAAAAAGATATGATGTGTGCATTTAAACGTATGAAAGAAATTGGCGGCGGTATTGTCATTACAGAAGGAGAGAAGGTAGTATATGAATTGGATCTTCCGTTAAAAGGAGTCATGTCGAATCTGCCGATGGAAGAGTTAAGTAAACGAGAGGTGGAACTCAAGAAAGTGCTGGGTGACCGAGGATACAAACACGATGATCCTGTCTATTCACTGCTGTTCTTTTCATCTACACATTTGCCTTATATTCGTATCACGCCAGTAGGAATTTATGACGTTATGAATAAAAAAGTACTTTTTCCGTCTATAATGCGTTAAAATATAAAAGTATCAAAGGAATTTGAAATTTGTATGAAATTGGCTGTCTTCATACAGAATGAATGTATGTGCAAATAAATATAGAAACTGTATTTTATAGATAGAAACAACCAGTAAAGAAAGCCAATGATAAAGGAGTTCGATACGATGCAAATCAACAAACTACGAGGAAAAGAATTAGATCAGCTATTTCAAGCGATTTTATCATTAGAAAACATTGAAGAATGCTATCAATTTTTTGATGACCTATGTACAGTTAATGAAATTCAATCATTAGCACAGCGCTTAGAAGTAGCAAGAATGCTAAGAGAAGGCAACACGTACCATAAAATTGAGACGGAAACTGGAGCAAGCACAGCGACTATTTCCCGTGTTAAACGCTGCTTGAATTATGGAAGCGATGCGTATCAAATGGTGTTAGAACGCCTTCAAGAAGATTCAAATCAAAAGTAAAGCGTATGGCTGAAGCAGCCATACGCTTATTTTTTTAATTAAAATTGAGTTGCTTCTTCAATGATATTTTTAAGGTCGCTAATTGCTACACGTTTTTGTTCCATTGTGTCGCGGTTACGGATTGTTACTTGATTGTCTTCTAATGAATCGAAGTCGAATGTAATACAGAACGGCGTACCGATTTCATCATGGCGACGGTAACGTTTACCGATTGAACCAGCATCATCATAGTCAATCATAAAGTATTTTGCTAAATCTTCAAAAACAGCGCGAGCTTCGTTGGAAAGCTTTTTAGAAAGTGGTAATACAGCAGCTTTAAATGGTGCTAAAGCAGGGTGAAGCTGCATAACTGTACGAGAAGAGCCATCTTCTAACGTTTCTTCTTCATATGCATCAATCATATAAGCTAGTGTTACACGGTCAGCCCCTAAAGAAGGCTCGATGCAGTAAGGTACATAGCGTTCGTTTGTTTCTTGATCAACATATTGGAAGTCTTCTCCAGAGTGTTCCATGTGCTGTTTTAAGTCGTAGTCAGTACGAGAAGCTACGCCCCATAGTTCGCCCCAGCCGAATGGGAATTTGTATTCAAAGTCTGTTGTTGCATTACTGTAGTGAGAAAGTTCATCATCATCATGGTCGCGAAGACGAACATTTTCTTCTTTCATACCAAGAGAAAGAAGCCATTTGTTACATGTTTCTTTCCAGTAGTTAAACCACTCTAATTCAGTGCCTGGTTTACAGAAGAATTCAAGTTCCATTTGTTCAAATTCACGCGTACGGAATGTGAAGTTACCAGGTGTAATCTCGTTACGGAAGCTTTTACCCACTTGGCCGATACCGAATGGAAGCTTTTTACGCATTGAGCGCTGAACGTTTTTAAAGTTTACGAAAATACCTTGAGCCGTTTCAGGACGAAGATAAATTTCATTTGTTGATGTTTCAGTTACACCTTGGTGCGTTTTGAACATTAAGTTAAATTGGCGAATTTCAGTGAAGTTAGCTGAACCACACTCAGGACATGTAATCTCGTGTTCTTTAATTAAGTCAGCCATTGCATCAAATGAAAGGCCGTCTACGATCATTTCAATGCCTTTTTCTTGAAGCTTTTCTTCAATTAATTTATCGGCACGGTGACGAGCTTTACAATCCTTACAGTCGATCATTGGGTCATTAAAGTTTCCTAAGTGACCAGAAGCTTCCCATGTTTTTGGATTCATTAAAATCGCAGCGTCTAAACCAACGTTGTATGGAGATTCTTGAATGAATTTTTTCCACCATGCTTTTTTAATATTGTTCTTTAATTCTACGCCAAGCGGGCCGTAATCCCATGTATTTGCAAGACCGCCGTAAATTTCAGAACCTTGAAATACAAAGCCGCGGTGTTTGGCGTGAGATACGATTTGATCCATTGTTTTTGACATTCTAATTCCTCCTGTAAATGGTAGTAATTCAAGCGAAACAAAAAGAGCGGGTACAAAAAAACTCTCGTCCCTGGGCATATCAACAATATGCCCAGGGACGAGAGTTTTTCCCGCGGTTCCACCCTGGTTGATACAAAATGTATCCACCTTCGTCTGTATATACTCCAGACTGCCTTTTCCTTAAACCATTCTCTAGGCTCTCACCGTCCCTAGTTCGCTTTGTGAAGAGGATTTAAGTACTATTGATCCTTCAGCGTATATCATATGAATTTTAGTAGCTATATATTAGCATATCCTATGCAGAGAAACAATAACCTTGTGCAAAATGGGCTTTTTTTGTGATGTTTTCTTTCGGAATTTGAGGATAAAACCGTATCTTTTATCCATATTTTTTGAAAACAAAAAACGTGATGAAAAGTTCGGTTTTCCTTTCATTTCACCCTCCTAGTTTTGTTATAATGAACAAATGGACGAGCGCGAACTTTTAAGTGTAAAGAAATGGAGGAACCTATATGTATGATATTAAAGAGTGGAGACATGTCTTTAAATTAGATCCTAATAAAGAGATTTCAGATGCAGATTTAGAGAAAATTTGCGAATCCGGCACGGATGCGGTTCTTGTTGGAGGATCTGACGGAGTGACTCTAGACAATGTACTGCAGTTGTTAATGCGTATTCGCCGCTACACGGTGCCGTGTGCGCTAGAAGTATCAACCATTGACTCTGTAACGCCTGGGTTTGATTCTTATTTCATTCCGACCGTTTTAAACAGCAAGGATCCAAAGTGGATTGTTGACTTACATCATGCGGCGATGAAGGAATACGGAGAGATTATGGACTGGGATGAAATTTTTGTAGAAGGATACTGCGTTCTTAACCCCGAAGCAAAAGTGGCTGGCCTAACGGAAGCGAAAACTGATTTGGATGCAGAAGACGTTGTAGCGTATGCTCGCATGGCTGAACGCATGTTTCATTTGCCCGTTTTCTATCTAGAATACAGCGGAACATATGGAGACCCTGCATTAGTGGCAGAAGTGAAAAATTCTCTAAATGAGACGAAGTTGTTTTACGGCGGGGGTATTGTAACAAAAGAGCAAGCGAGCGAGATGGGAGAGCTAGCGGACACGGTTATTGTAGGAAATGTTATCTATACGGATTTATCTGAAGCGTTAAAAACTGTAAAAGCGGTAAAAAAGAATATTGCACAGTGAAAAATAAATAAAGTAGAATAGAGAATATATGTTCGATATAGGCGGTGAAAACGTGAATTTTTTAAGTGAAAAATTATTAACAGGATTAAACCCTCAGCAGCAAGAGGCAGTTAAAACAACAGACGGACCGTTATTACTTATGGCCGGTGCAGGAAGTGGAAAAACACGTGTATTAACGCACCGAATTGCGTTTTTAATGGCAGAAAAAGAAGTTGCACCTTGGAATATTTTAGCTATTACCTTCACAAACAAAGCAGCTCGTGAAATGAGAGAGCGTGTGGCAAGTATCGTTGGCGGAGTGGCAGAAGATATCTGGATTTCAACGTTCCACTCGATGTGCGTGCGTATTTTACGAAGAGATATTGATCGTATTGGCTTTAATCGTAACTTTACAATTTTAGATTCAACGGATCAGCTGTCCGTTATTAAAAACATTTTAAAAGATCAAAACATCGACCCAAAAAAATTCGATCCGCGCTCGCTATTAGGAAGCATTAGTTCAGCTAAAAATGAGCTGAAAGTAGCGGAAGAATTTGATAAAACAGCAGCGGGACCATATGAAGAAGTTGTAAGTAAAGTCTACAAAGAGTATGAAAAGCGTTTAAAGAAAAACCAAGCGCTCGATTTTGATGATTTGATTATGACAACGATTCAGTTATTTAAACGAGTTCCTGAAGTGTTAACGTACTATCAGCGCAAGTTTCAATATATTCATGTGGACGAGTATCAAGATACAAACCATGCACAATATATGCTGGTTCGCTTGCTAGCTGCACGATTTGAAAATGTATGCGTAGTAGGGGATTCAGATCAGTCTATTTACCGCTGGCGCGGGGCTGATATTACAAATATCTTGTCATTTGAAAAAGATTACCCAAAAGCTAAAACCATTTTGCTTGAACAAAATTATCGTTCAACAAAAACGATTTTAGCTGCGGCAAACGGCGTCATCGCAAATAACATGAACCGTAAAGTGAAAAACTTATGGACGGAAAACGATGAAGGCCAGAAGATTTATCATTATCAAGCAATGAGTGAGCACGATGAGGCACAGTTTGTAGCACGTAAAATTAAAGAAGCAGTAGACAGCGGCAAACGTAAATATAGCGATTTTGCCATTTTGTATCGTACAAATGCACAGTCCCGTGTAATGGAGGAAGTACTGCTAAAATCCAATATTAATTATACAATTGTCGGCGGCATTAAGTTCTACGACCGCAAAGAGATTAAAGATTTGCTTGCGTACTTGCGCTTAATTGCCAACCAAGATGATGACATTAGCTTAGCTCGTATTGTGAACGTTCCAAAGCGCGGAGTTGGAGCTACTTCAGTCGATAAAGTAGCCAATTACGGAAACGTTCATGACATTTCTATTTTCAAAGCGCTTGATGAAGTAGAATTGATGGGGTTAACGGGCAAAGCAACAAAGGCACTGCGTGATTTCCAATCAATGATTTCAAACTTAGCTCAAATGCAAGACTATATGTCTGTAACAGAGCTTGTGGAACAAGTATTAGAAAGAACAGGATACCGTGAAGCGCTTAAAGTAGAAAAAACAATTGAAGCACAAAGTCGCTTAGAGAATATTGATGAGTTTTTATCTGTTACAAAAACGTTTGAAGAAGCAAGCGAAGATAAAAGCTTAGTAGCATTTTTAACCGATTTAGCACTTGTTGCTGATATCGATAAGCTTGATGATGAGGAAGAAGAAGAGAACGAACAAGTGATTCTGATGACGCTTCACTCAGCAAAAGGTCTAGAGTTCCCGGTTGTTTTCCTAATGGGTATGGAAGAAGGCGTATTCCCTCATAGCCGATCATTATTCGAAGATAATGAAATGGAAGAAGAACGACGCTTAGCCTACGTAGGGATTACACGTGCTGAACAAGAATTGTATTTATTAAATGCTCAAATGCGTACACTATTTGGTAAAACAAACGTCAATCCAAAATCGCGCTTCATTGGAGAAATCCCAAGCGAGCTTGTGGAATCTTTAAATGAAACGATGCGCAAGCCTGCTGCTGGTCGTTCAGGGTCTTCAGCTTCGCCGTTTGCAGCACGCCGACAAGCGGCCGTGGCAAAAACGAAGCTTGTATCAACGGGCAGTGAGTCAATTGGATGGAGCGTTGGAGATAAGGCCGAACACAAAAAATGGGGAATTGGTACAGTTGTAAGTGTAAAAGGAGAAGGAGACTCAAAAGAATTAGACATTGCTTTTCCTAGTCCTACAGGTGTAAAAAGACTGCTTGCTAAATTTGCCCCGGTTACGAAAGTGTAATCGTGAAAAGGAGCTAGAATATGGAGTTTGAGACAGCAAAATCACGCGTTCAAGAATTACGCGACTTATTAAATCAATATGGATATGAATATTATGTGTTAGATCAGCCATCTGTTCCAGATGCAGAATACGATAAATTAATGAATGAGTTAATTGAGATAGAAGAATCATTTCCAGAATTAAAAACAGCTGACTCACCTACTCAGCGCATCGGCGGCCAAGTGCTCGATGCGTTTGAGAAGGTTCAGCATCAAACGTCTATGCTGAGTTTAGGAAATGCATTTAATGAAGAAGACCTTCGGGATTTTGACCGCCGAGTGCGCCAAACTGTCGGAGATGAGTTTTCTTATGTATGCGAACTTAAAATTGACGGGCTTGCTGTATCTCTTCGCTATGAAGATGGATACTTAGTGCTGGGGGCTACGCGCGGAGACGGTACGACTGGTGAAAATATTACTGAAAACTTAAAAACAATCCGCTCTATTCCACTGCGAATTAAAGAACCGTTATCAATGGAAGTTCGCGGAGAAGCATTTATGCCGAGAAAATCATTCGAAGCACTTAATGAAGCAAAAATGGAAAGAGATGAAGTTCCGTTTGCTAACCCGCGTAACGCAGCTGCAGGCTCACTGCGTCAGCTAGATCCTAAAATTGCGGCAAAACGTAATTTAGATATCTTTGTCTATGCCATGACTGATACAGGAGAATTAGAAATCGACTCTCACAGCGAAAGTTTGAATTTACTCGATGAGCTTGGCTTTAAAACAAATAAGGAAAGACAGACGTGTGAAACCATTGATGATGTGATTGCTTACATCGAAAGCTGGCAAACGCAACGTCCAGAACTATCTTATGATATTGATGGCATTGTTGTAAAAGTAGATTCATTTGATCAGCAGGCTGAGCTTGGAACAACGGCCAAAAGTCCACGCTGGGCTATTGCTTATAAGTTTCCTGCTGAAGAAGTTGTAACCAAGCTTGTAAATATTGAGCTGACGGTAGGCCGGACAGGTGTTATTACGCCAACAGCTATTTTGGAGCCGGTTCAAGTAGCAGGTACGACGGTACAGCGTGCGTCTCTTCACAATGAAGATTTAATTCGTGAAAAAGACATTCGTATCGGAGATTATGTCGTGGTGAAAAAAGCAGGAGATATTATTCCTGAGGTAGTGAATGTAATTGAGGAGAAGCGAACGGGAGAAGAGCAAGAGTTTACGATGCCTACTCACTGCCCGGAATGTGAAAGTGAACTGGTGCGTTTAGAAGGAGAAGTGGCGCTTCGCTGCATTAACCCAAGCTGTCCTGCTCAAATTCGTGAAGGACTTATTCATTTCGTGTCCCGCAATGCGATGAACATTGATGGACTTGGTGAAAAAGTTATATCACAATTATTTCGCGAACAGTTAATTAAAGATGTAGCGGATATTTATACGCTGACAAAACAGCAGTTAATCGAGCTTGAGCGCATGGGTGAGAAATCTGCTGATAATTTGATTTCGGCCATCGAAGCCTCTAAAGAAAATTCGCTTGAGCGTTTGCTTTTTGGTTTGGGCATTCGCCATGTCGGAGCAAAAGCTGCAAAGACGTTAGCTCAGCACTTTGAAACCATAGACAAGTTAACAAAAGCAACGTATGATGAATTAGTGGCAATTAATGAAATTGGTGCCAAAATGGCTGATGCTATTGTCGCTTACTTTACACAAGAAGAGGTTCAAGAACTTATACATGAATTAAAAGAGTATGGAGTAAACCTTACATACAAAGGACCCAAGCTTGTAAGTGTAGAAAATGTAGATTCTGTTTTTGCTGGTAAAACCGTTGTATTAACAGGTAAGCTTGAACAGCTATCTCGCAATGAGGCAAAAGCACAAATTGAAGCACTTGGCGGTAAAGTCACAGGAAGCGTAAGTAAAAAGACAGACCTTGTTGTGGCAGGGGAAGAGGCTGGTTCCAAACTGACAAAAGCTAACGAGCTTGAAATTGAAGTATGGGATGAGGCAAGGCTACTTACGGAATTAAATAAATAAGAGGTGTGTGTAGTTGAAAAAGATATTGTTACTTTCTCTTGCGGTCATGCTTGTAACTTCAGCGTGTGCACCGAACCTTTCGGACGATAAAGAGACTGTTCAACAAACCAACAACAAGAAAGAAAAAGCAGTTATTCCGAAGTATAGTATTTCAGATGATTATTACCGAACAATTCTTCCATTTAAAGCGGGAGTGGCAAGAGGCTTAGTAGCAGCAAACTTAAATAACCGCTTGGATGCGCAAGAATTTGAAACAGGCTTAATGCGCTTATCAACAGATAGCTATTCTCCGAAAAAATATGTGTATCAAGAAGGCCAGTACCTTGATAAAGATACTATTCGCTCATGGTTAAGCCGTAAGCTGAGTGATAAACAGTTTAAAGATCTTCAAAGCAAAACAAAAGATGATACGGCGAAAAAGAAGCTTAAAAACAATGGGTTAAACCCAATTGATACAGAAAAAGGCGATTTGAAAACGCGCAACGAAACAAGTCCAATGTACTTAGCGAACATTACTGAGCAAGATTACCTTATCCAAGACGGAGACGACAAGGTAAAACTTGGAGGCGTCACAATTGGCTTAGCGATGAATTCTGTTCATTATTATACAGAAGAAAATGGTTATGCACGTGAAGTGAAGCTTACAAATAAAGAGATTGAAGCGCAAGGAAAGCAAATGGCAGATGAAATTGTTAAGCGTATGCGCAACATCAAAGGCTTAGAAAATGTGCCAGTTCGAGTAGCATTATTCAAACAAAGTGCTAAGTCCTCTTTAACACCGGGTAACTTTATAGCTGTCGGAAATGCAGGTTCAAATGATACGGCCGTTGGCAGCTGGGATAATTTAGACGAGCAATATTATTTATTCCCATCATCAGATGCAACAAAAGATCACCGAGATGATGCGATGAAATTTGATGAGTTTAAAGCGCAAATCGAAGACTATTTCCCAAACTTTACAAGCGTAGTAGGGAAAGGGTATTACAAAGATGGGCAGCTTCAAAAAATGACGATTGATATTCCCGTACAATTTTATGGAAAAGGTGAAATTGTAGGATTTACTCAGTACGTTGCTGGTTTAATGCTTGATCATTTCCCTTCATATATGGAAACGAGTATCTCTATTAACTCAGTAAGCGGACCGGAAGCTCTCATTGTTAGAAAAGCAGATGAAGACAAGCCGTTCGTTCATATTTACGAAGAGTAAGCAAAAAAGACACTGCGAAAGCAGTGTCTTTTTCTAATTCTATGAAATTGCCTTTTATGAAGGAATGGCGTGAGAATTTTGTCTTGTAAACTTAGCAAGATAATAAGCAGCAAATGCAAACGCATCTTGTTCGGTTGTCCGCTCTTCATACGGGCGTTTTTTATCCAGCTCAAATTCTTTCTGATAATAAGGGATGTGATCTTGAATATAGTGACGCAGCTCGTGAAAGATGGTTTCAACAAGCGGAAGGTAGTCATCAAATTTAAAAATAAATATAATGCCGACTTCTCGCCAGTAAACACCTGAGGCAAACTGCAGGTATTCTGCTTCTTCTTCTCCAAGAGCGGAGACAATTTTATTGGCTTCACATGAATCACAAAAAATGATAGGAATATGAAAGGCTTTATTTAAACAAGCAAAAACATCTTTTTGCAAGGTGGACAAATCCCACTTGAATTCTTCATCTAATACAAACCATCTTCCGCTTTGCTGATACACAGGGCGCTGGTGGATGACTGACTGTATAAGTATTTTATTCAATTTTTATAGCACCTCTTTTACGGTAAAGTAGTTATTCGTTTTCTTTACTTTCCCAAAGACTAGTGAAATTAAAACATGGTGGTGTGTTCTTCTAAAGCATGTTTCTTTTTCTATCTATCTTTTCTAAAAAGAAGGTTATTTTATACCTATGCAAGAGAGAAATATTTTATGACGAAGGAAAAGTATGGAATGTTGTTTGAATGAAATAGATTTGGTATAAAATAGAAGTGATAAATGTAAGCCCTGTCTTGTCTGGCGGGGTTTTTAATATTTTAGGAACTAGTCTCAGAAATGTTGCCTGTTGCTAGTGAAGTTTGGTATTATCAGTATATTGTAGTGGGACGAATATTCGGAGGTGAAGGAACATGTCAAGAATTTCTGTTGATCAAGTAAAACACGTTGCAAACTTAGCGAGACTTGCGGTGACGGATGACGAAGCAGAACTATTTACAAAACAATTAGATGCTATTATTACATATGCAGAACAATTAGATGAGTTAGATACTACAAATGTAAAACCAACTTCTCACGTATTGGATATGAAAAACGTGATGCGTGAAGATAAGCCAGCTAAAGGCTTACCAATTGAAGACGTAGTAAAAAACGCGCCAGACCACAAGGATGGCTACATTCGAGTACCAACTATTTTAGAATAAGGAAGGAGGCTTTACGATGTCTTTATTCGATCGTAAACTTTCAGAACTACATAGCCTTTTACACAAGAAAGAAGTACGTGTACAAGATTTAGTAGACGAATCATACAAACGTATTAATGAAGTAGATGATAAAGTAGGTGCGTTCTTAGCGCTTAATGAAGACAATGCTCGTGCTTATGCAAAAGAGCTAGATGAAGCATTACAAACAAAAGATGAATTTGGCCTATTATTTGGTATGCCGATCGGTGTAAAAGATAATATTGTCACAAAAGATTTACGTACAACTTGCTCTAGTAAAATTCTAGCAAACTTTGATCCGATTTATGATGCAACAGTTGTTCAAAAATTGCAGGCAGCTGAAGCGGTAACAATCGGTAAATTAAATATGGATGAATTCGCAATGGGTTCTTCAACTGAAAACTCAGGTCTTCAGTTAACGCGCAACCCATGGAATTTAGATTACGTACCGGGTGGATCTAGCGGTGGTTCAGCTGCAGCTGTAGCAGCAGGCGAAGTTCCGTTCTCTTTAGGTTCTGATACAGGTGGTTCAATTCGTCAGCCAGCTGCTTACTGCGGTGTTGTCGGATTAAAACCAACGTATGGTCGCGTATCTCGTTACGGATTAGTGGCATTTGCATCTTCTTTAGATCAAATCGGACCAATCACAAATTCTGTTGAAGATAATGCATACTTACTTCAAGCAATTTCAGGCGTAGACCCAATGGATTCTACTTCTGCTAATGTTGATGTACCGGACTATGTATCTGCTTTAACAGGTGACGTAAAAGGCCTTAAAATTGCTGTTCCAAAAGAATACTTAGGCGAAGGTGTGGGCGAAGAAGCTCGCCAGTCTGTTTTAGATGCGCTAAAAGTGTTAGAAGGACTAGGCGCAACTTGGGAAGAAGTATCGCTTCCACACTCTAAATACGCATTAGCTACGTATTATCTATTATCTTCTTCTGAAGCGTCTGCTAACTTATCTCGTTTTGACGGAGTTCGCTACGGATACCGTACAGATAATGCTGAGAACTTAATCGAAATGTACAAGCAGTCCCGAAGCGAAGGCTTTGGAAACGAAGTAAAACGCCGTATCATGCTTGGAACATTTGCGTTAAGCTCTGGTTATTATGATGCTTACTACAAAAAAGCACAGCAAGTACGTACGTTAATTAAGCAAGACTTTGAGTCTGTATTTGAAAACTATGACGTTATCATTGGACCAACTACACCAACTCCATCATTCAAAATTGGTGAGAAAACAGATGATCCATTAACAATGTATGCAAACGATATTTTAACAATCCCAGTAAACCTTGCTGGAGTACCTGGTATTTCTGTGCCTTGCGGCTTATCAAATGGATTGCCATTAGGGTTACAAATTATCGGTAAGCATTTCGACGAAAGCACAATCTATCGTGTTGCTCATGCATTCGAACAAGCAACTGAGCATCATAAAGCGAAACCAGCACTGTAAGGGGTGAGATAAAGATGAACTTTGAAACGATTATTGGTCTTGAAGTACACGTTGAGCTTAAGACAAAATCTAAAATTTTCTCAGCAAGTCCAAACGCATTTGGTGCGGCTCCAAATGCTAACACAAGTGTAATTGACTTAGGTTATCCTGGCGTATTACCTGTGTTAAACAAAGAAGCAGTTGATTTTGCAATGAAAGCAGCGCTTGCGCTAAACTGTGAAATCGCAACAGATACAAAGTTTGACCGCAAAAACTATTTCTATCCGGATAACCCAAAAGCTTATCAAATCTCTCAATTTGATAAACCAATTGGCGAGAACGGTTGGATTGAAGTAGAAGTGAAAGGTGAAACGAAGCGTATTCGTATCAACCGACTTCATTTAGAAGAAGATGCTGGTAAGTTAACGCATACAGGCGATGGTTATTCACTAGTAGACTTCAACCGCCAAGGTACACCTCTAATTGAGATTGTATCAGAAGCAGATATGCGTTCTCCTGAAGAAGCATATGCTTATTTAGAAAAATTAAAATCAATTATTCAATATACAGGCGTATCTGACTGTAAAATGGAAGAAGGTTCACTTCGCTGTGATGCCAATATTTCTTTACGTCCAGTTGGACAAGAAGAGTTCGGTACAAAAGCTGAATTAAAGAACTTAAACTCATTTAACTATGTGCGCCGCGGTCTTGAACACGAAGAAATTCGTCAAGAAAAAGTGTTATTGTCTGGTGGCCTAATCGAGCAGGAAACACGCCGTTTTGATGAGTCTACTGGCGAAACAATTCTAATGCGTGTAAAAGAAGGATCTGACGATTATCGCTACTTCCCAGAGCCTGACTTATTAGAATTACACATCGACGAAGAGTGGAAAGAACGCGTTCGTGCTTCGATTCCTGAACTTCCAGATGCTCGTAAAAAGCGCTATGTAGAAGAGCTTGGCTTACCTGCTTATGATGCTATGGTATTGACGCTAACAAAAGAAATGTCTGATTTCTTTGAAGCAACACTTGCTGCGGGCGGAGATGCGAAGCTATCTTCTAACTGGTTAATGGGTGAGGTTTCTGCTTACTTAAACTCAAACCAAAAAGAACTTTCAGATGTAGCCTTAACACCTGAAGGCCTAGCTGGTATGATTCAATTAATTCAAGAAGGTACAATTTCGTCTAAAATTGCGAAAAAAGTATTCAAAGAATTAATTGAAAATGGCGGAGATGCAAAGAAAATTGTAAAAGAAAAAGGTCTTGTACAAATTTCTGATGATGCAACTTTACGCAAATTCGTAACAGATGCATTAGATGCAAACCCTCAATCTATTGAAGATTTCAAAAACGGTAAGGATCGTGCAATTGGCTTCTTAGTTGGTCAAATTATGAAAGCTTCAAAAGGCCAAGCGAACCCACCGATGGTTAATAAAATTCTTTTAGAAGAAATTAATAAACGCTAAATTTGATAACTAAATGTGAGGTGGGGATCCATCTCACATTTATTATGAGTAAGGGCGATCGCGCTGAAGGTATGAATAAAAACCGAAACGTGAATATTGTATATCAAGGTTAATTTCTTTATAATATGTTTGTTCATGCCCCCTCTTGTTGATGATGTAATGTGAGGGGGCATTCTTTCACTGATAAAAGTAGGCAAAGATTTGTGACAAATTATCATTATTAGGATGATGAATATGAAAAGAGCGAGAATTATTTATAACCCGACATCGGGCCGTGAAATTTTTAAGAAAAACTTACCGGAAGTTTTGCAAAAGCTAGAGCAAGCAGGCTACGAAACATCTTGTCATGCTACAACTTGTGCTGGTGATGCAACAGAAGCTGCTAAAGTAGCAGTAGAACGTCGCTTTGACGTTGTAATCGCAGCTGGTGGAGACGGTACCATCAATGAAGTCGTAAACGGTATCGCTGGACAAGACTATCGTCCGCAGCTAGGTATTATTCCTGTTGGAACAACCAATGACTTTGCTCGTGCCATTAATGTGCCGCGTACGATTGAAGGCGCTATTGATGTCATTGTAGAAGGCGTAACAAAGCCAATTGACTTGGGCTGTGTAACAAACGATGGAGAAACGCATTACTTTGTAAATATCGCCGGAGGCGGCCGTTTAACTGAATTAACATATGAAGTGCCAAGCAAGTTAAAAACAATGCTTGGACAGCTAGCTTACTATTTAAAAGGCATGGAAATGCTTCCTTCTATTAAACCAACATCTGTTGAAATTGAGTATGACGGAAAATTCTTTGGCGGCGAGATTATGTTCTTCCTTGTTTCCTTAACGAACTCAGTCGGCGGTTTTGAAAAGCTGGCACCAGATTCCTCTTTAGATGACGGCATGTTTGATTTAATTATTTTAAAGAAAGCAAATTTAGCTGAATTTATTCGAATTGCGACACTTGCGCTGCGAGGGGAACACATCAATGATCCTCATATTATTTATACAAAAGCGAACCGTGTTAAAATTCATACAAATGATAAAATGCAGTTAAATCTAGATGGCGAGTACGGCGGATTATTGCCTGGGGAATTTGTAAACTTATATCGCCATGTAGAAATCTTTGTTCCAAAAGCAACAGCTGAATTGATGGAAAAAAATGAGATCGCCTAATTGCGATCTTTTTTCATGCTTTTCTTTGTTTGGCTTTGGCTCTTATGGTACAATCAGTTCAGCATTTTCAAATGACTAAAAGGATGTAACGATAAATGGAAAAATTAAAACCACCTGTAGAAAAAAATGAATATATAGATGTTGCGTTTGAAGATTTAACGCATGACGGAGCGGGTGTAGCGAAAGTGAACGGATTTCCTATTTTCGTTCAAAATGCGCTGCCCGGCGAAAGCGGCCAAGTAAAAGTCATTAAAGTAAAAAAAGGCTATGCGTTTGGCAAGCTTATCAAGCACCATACAATTAGTGAGCAGCGTGTTGAAGCACCCTGTCCGGTATACAAGCAGTGCGGAGGCTGTCAGCTGCAGCATGTAAGCTATGAAGGACAGCTGCAATTTAAACAAAAGCAAGTAAAAGACGTCATGGCGCGAATTGGCCATTTACCTGACGTTCCGGTACATTCGACGCTAGGAATGAACGATCCTTGGCGCTATCGAAACAAAGCTCAAGTTCCCGTAGCAGAGCGAGAAGGCGGTTTGGTCGCTGGGTTTTACCAGCAGCGAAGCCACGACATCATTAACATGGATGCCTGTTTGATTCAGCAGCAGGCAAATGATGATGTTGTTCAAGCTGTCAAATCAATCTGTGAAAAGCATGGGGTTTCTGCTTACCAGGAACAAAAGCATAAAGGCTCGCTTCGTCATATCATGGCGCGCTACGGACTTGTAACGGGTGAAATTATGGTTGTAATTGTTACTCGTACAGCTGAGTTGCCAAACAAAAAGCGTATTATAGAAGACATTATCGAAGCCGTGCCGAACGTGAAATCAATTGTTCAAAACGTAAACAGCAAGCGTACTAACGTCATTTTAGGGAACCAAACGAGCGTACTTTGGGGAGAAGAATATATTTACGACTATATCGGCGATGTTAAATTTGCCATTTCAGCAAAATCATTCTACCAAGTAAACCCTGAGCAAACGAAAGTGCTGTATGACAAAGCGCTTGAGTATGCAGATTTAACAGGAGAAGAAACGGTCATTGACGCCTACTGTGGAATCGGAACAATCTCGTTATTTCTCGCTCAAAAAGCGAAAAAAGTATATGGCGTTGAAATCGTCCCTGAAGCGATTGAAGATGCAAAGCGCAACGCTGAGCTAAACGGTATTCACAACGCTGAATTTGCAGTAGGCGAAGCAGAAGTCGTCATTCCAAACTGGTACAAACAAGGCATCAAAGCAGACGTCATCGTCGTAGATCCACCGCGAAAAGGATGCGACGAAGCTCTTTTGAATACCATCATTGACATGAAACCGAAAAAAGTAGTCTATGTTTCATGCGGACCAGCAACTCTGGCGCGTGACCTAGCTATTTTAGAAAAAGGCGGATATGAGACGGTTGAAGTTCAGCCTGTTGATATGTTTCCGCATACAACGCATGTGGAGAATGTAGCGGTATTAAAATTAAAATAACTCTTCATCAAAGCTGCTATCTTAGTAAAGAAAGCAGCTTTTTATTTTGAATAAGCAAGAAAAAGACAAAGTTAGAGTGGCTCATACAAAAAAGCAGATAAAGCTCAATATAAAAGCACTAATTGCCGTTATGTCCGTTTTATTTTGCCATTTGTCCACCCCACCAACACAGCAAATTTCTGAATATACTTTTTTTAAGGTTTTCAATATTTTAGGAATTATAATGAAGAAGCAATAAATGAAAACATTATATTTGTGGTAAGAGGTGAAGGGACATCATGTATAGAGCAATTGCTATTATAGCAGGTTCTGTGTTAATTGGATTTGCATACAATTGGTTTTTAATCCCCCATAAAGTGCTAAGCAGCGGCATTAGCGGTATTGCTATGATTATAGGAATTTTAACGCCTGCAAGCACGGGAACAATGAATTTTTTGTTAAATTTACCCCTTTTAATTATTGGTTTTATGAAGTTAGGAAAGCGGTTTGTTTTACATACCCTGCTGTCCGTTGTGGCTTTATCAATTGCTTTATACGTGATTCCCTTGAGAGCTGTTAGTACAGATCCTATTCTGTCAGCTGTTTTTGGAGGAGTTTTAACTGGAATTGGCGTAGGATTTGTTTTTCGTCAGTCGGCTTCGACAGGTGGGTTTGATATCATTGCGATGCTTCTTACGCATAAAAAAGAATTTCCGCTTGGCGCTATATTATCAGCGATGAATGCCGTGGTCGTATTTGTTTCAGGTTTTTTTGTGAACTGGGACGCGGCTTTATATACGATGCTTTCGATTTTCGTCACAGGAAAAGTAGTGGATGCGATTCATACTCGCCACATTAAGCTCACGTTAACCATTATTACGAGAAAAGGCGAAGAAATGAAGCAGCAGCTTCTTACGAATTTGGTGCGCGGCGTGACGTTAATGAACGGTGAAGGAGCTTATTCAAGAGAAGACCGTAAAATATTAATGACGGTGATTTCACGCTATGAGCTTGCAAACCTCAAGCAGTTAATTCAATCGGTTGATCCTGAAGCTTTCGTAAATATTACGGAAACGGTAGAAGTAATGGGGCTGTTTCGACGGGATGCCTATTAATCTATTTGTTATTTCAGCACCGATTTATGATAAATAGCCATTTTTATAGTATAAAAGTTATAAAAAAAGCCTTAAGAGTAGTTCTTGAGGCTTTTTTTGCGTAAAATATGAGTAAGAAAATATCGTGTATGAAAAGTATAAAAAAGGGAATTTGATAGAGTACATAAAATATTGACATCAAAAAGGAGAGACTATATGACGGTAGAATATCAGTTAACGAAAAAGAAATATTACGAAACGTTTATGCAAGAAAATGAAAATCAGCCGCCTGTAAAAGTCCTTGGACAAGCTTATTACGAAGAGCAGCAAAAAGAGTGGTACGACTTATCGCTCATTCGCTTAGCTCAGGGAGAAGTGTACTTCCACAACCAAGATTTTGAATCTGCGATTTTTAAGTGGGAGAATGTAAATGGCGAGTTTAAGCTGTGGGCGAAGAAAAATACAGCCGACGCGCATTATGAATTGGGGTTGTCTACGCTCGCTGAAGAGCTTTACTTATCCATCGAAACGGATTCAAAAGTATTAAAAGCTGAAATAGCGCTAAAGCTGTTTTCGCTTTATACGGACCATAACAATATTGAACGAGCTTATGAAGTCATTAACGAGCTGGTTGCTTCTCAGCCGGATTATCCAAACGTCACGGCGATTGCACGCAGATTTTATGAAGAGCAAGAAGACTTTAACAGCGCAGTGGAGCTTGCGGTAGATGAGTGTATTCGAACGGAATCGTTAAATTGGTTTGCGGTATTAAAGACTTACGTAGATAAAGGATATACAGCAAACTTTATCCCTAACTATTTTTATCAAGTAATGATTTCATTTTATAAAGTAGACCAAGTATATTTCAAACAGCTTGTTTCAGCTTTATGGAAACAATATAAGAGTCAGCCTCCTTATCTTGCTTGGATTAAAACTATCAATGATATTTTCTTAAATATTGAAGTGGGCCTCTATGATTATTGGCAAGAGATTTCAACTCTTTATCAAGAGACGTATACCGACTTAATGGAAAGTGATCATTCTGTAAAGGAATTGCATGAAGTCATTCCGAACGTATTAACAAACTGGCTTAAAATTACCAATAAGTCACGTGCGTTATTTCCGTCTGCGGCCGTACTTTCATGGAATGAAAAGTTTCCGTCAACTATTGATACCATTACAATCGAAAATGCGGGCAGATTAATTTTTGAGGCGCGTAACGACATTGATGGTCTTGAATATCACTACAAGCTTTGCCATGGCATTATTAAATGGGCTAATGAAAATGGTTTAGAAGTGGGGCACACCTTTAAATGGTGGGTAGATTTTTTATTAGATGCTCATACGACACACTTATTAATTACAGGAACAAATGCTGCAACGTCTTCATTTGTGGGATCGATTACAGAAGAAAAGGTACCGCAAAATCACGAAACAACCTTTGTGTTCATTCATGATGAGGAAGAATCCATCCAGCAAATCGCTGATCAAGAAATCATTCCGATGGAAACGATTGACGGAGCGGAGCAATCTCCTCATCAGGCGCTTGTAGAAGTGAAAAAACCTTTTGCATTCCTTGATAAGCATAATTGTTCATGCATTGTTACGCCAAGTTTTACAGAACAAGAGGCGCGTGAGCAGGATGCATTTAAATATGCTCCTTTAGCAGATGGTTTACTGTTTGTGCTTGATGCAAAAGAATCGCTGCTTGATGAAGAAAGAGAATTATTGCTGGAGATTAAAGAGCATGCGCCAAATACGCCAGTTCATTTTGTCATCAACAATATGGACAGTCTTTATAATCAAGCAACGATTGAGCGAATTACAAAAGAATTTGAGGCAAGCATTGGAGCTGATTTCCCTCAGGCGCATGTATTAGCCTATACGCCTCACTACGTATCGAGTCAGCATCACGGAGACTTGGCTCAGTTTATTAAAGCTAATTTCTATTACGATCCAAACGACGTTGGAGTAGAAGAGCGTGCGCGCAGACTGCTGTTCTTCATTCAAAGCATGCTAAAGAGCTTAGTGGAGAAGAGAAATCAAACAGAAAATCATTTGATTGAAAGCATTAAATGGAACGAAGATATGCTTGTGCGATTAAATGGCTTCTTGCATCGAGTGGATGACTTAGAACAAGAAAAAGCGAGTAGTATTGTTTCAGCTTATCACGGCATCAAAGAGGATATTAGCAAAAAGTTAAAAAATAAAATTCCTCGTTTACTCAAAAAGTCTTCAGAATTAGTGAAGGAAGACAGTGATTTTAGTACGGTTCATATTGAGCTGAATAAACAAATGAATATGCGCGTGGAAGAGCACTTGCAGCAAGATGTCCTACCTAAGTTCCGCATTTCTTTAAAGGACTGGATTGCTACATCAAATGAAGAGCTGATTGCGAGTCAAGTAGATATTGAAGAAGTAGCAGAGTCATTAAATAAGATGTACAATGAGCAAAAATTAACGTTAGCCTGCGATTTTAAAGTGCTGGACGACTGGCGCCGCGACGTTAATCGTATGGCTAATCGGGTTCAGCTGGATGAAGAAAATATTTTACTTCGCGTTAATCCAACGCAGCTCTTGTTAAAAGGAGCAGGAAAGCTGTTTTCTTCCATTCTTCAAAACCAAACGCTGCTTTATAATCAATATAAAAAGTACATTGAAAGTCAAGACTATCAAGATATCACAGAATCTATGCTGGCAAAGTTTTTTATGCAGTTTAATTTATTTGAGAAAAATTTAGAAGTTGATATTGAACTATTCTTTGAAAAGCCAAAAGAGGTTTTAAAAGAAACGATTGAAGAAACACAGGCGCATATTAATGAAAATCAAGACGTGTTAAGTCATATGAAAGCCAATCCTGAAGCTTACTATGATCCGTTAACATTATTCCAGCTTCGCTTGCGTCAGTATGAGTTAATGGTTAAAGCTACAGAAGAAGTACACTATAACGTCTAAAAGGTGGAGCAGGATGTATTTAACGATAAAAGAAGCAGCAGAGTATCTATCTTTTCCTGAAGAATATGTACAGAAATTGATTCAAGAAGGAAAAGTACGGGCTATATTTGATGGTGAAAACTACTTATTAAATAAAGAGCAGTTTAACACCCATTTAGAGCAAATGGAAAAGTACAAAAAACAAATTGAAGAATACCTAAATGAGCCAATCCCTGAAGATATGGACGTAAAAGATGAAGATTGAAGGCAGAAGCAGAAAACAAATGTTTTCTGCTTTTTCTTTTGGTGTGAAAGTGTTAAAAAAGGTAAGATATGAAAGAAATGTCGAAAAAAGTTGGAATTTCTTTAAAGATGTAGTCTTTTTAGATGCTTTTTTTATATAATGAAAGTATGCTAAACAAAAAGGAGAAGGTCTATGCAACGATCAAGACAGTTAAGGCTGATTTTATTGCTTGCCCTGATTGTTATCGCTTCGTTTTTAATTATTATTATTTCGAAAACACAAGGGATTATAAGTCAGCAAACGACAAAAAAAGTAGAAAACACAAGCGTTGCAATTCTCACCTCTGATGTACTGACGGATCAAAGCTGGGGCAGTCTAGCTTATAAAGGAAAAATCAACATCGAGCAGCAGTATCCTGTTTCAGCTCAAGTTATTAGCGAAGTAAATACGAACCAAAAAATGAAGGAAGCAGCTGAAAAAGTTATTAAAAATGGAACAAAAGTCGTAATTGGACATGGAAGAGAATTTTCTACCGTTTTTACAGAACTTGCTCCTAAGTATCCTCATGTTCATTTCGTCACCATTCACGGTACTTCAACTTATAAAAACCAAACGGTATATACATTTGATCAAACAAAAATAGAGTATCTGGCAGGTACGGCAGCTGCCATGAAGACAAAAACGAAAAAAATTGGATTAATTGATGCATTTGAAGCGCGCGAAAAAAATCCAGGGTTTGAAAAAGGCATAAAAGCGTCTGATTCCTCAATTGCTTTTTATTATCGAGTTGCAAACAGCCGAGACGATGGAGTAAAAGCAGTAAAGCTGCTCCGTGAGTTAAAAGATGAAGGCGTCGATATCGTCTATGCTAAAGGAAATTCATATAATCAAGAAGTTATTCAAGAAGCGAAAGTACAAGGAATGTACGTAATAGGATATTTAGATGATCAGGCGTACATGGGTAGGTCTGTTATTTTAACCAGTGTGATCAATGATGTTCCTCAAGCTTACAACGTGATTATGAAAGACTATTTTAGTAAAACAGGTCTTCCAACTGGAGAAGTTAAACTTGACGCCAGGGACGGTGTTTATAAACTAGCGCCTTTTGGACCGATGTACAGTAAAGGGGAAAAACAAATTTTATATTCGAAAGTTAGAATGTCTACTCAGCCGAAGTAACTATGAAAAAGAAAGAGATGATTATGAATCAATTATTTCGCAACATGTCGTTCCGTAGCCAAATATTAACGATTCTTCTTTTGATTACATTCATGTTAAGCGGGTTCTCTTTAGTTTTAGTTCATGCCGTTGATAAAATGAATCATGTAAGCAACGAAATTAAAGATGAAGATGTTCCTCAAATGGTGTGGCTTTCTTATTGGGAAGAGCAGCTGAACATAAAAGAATACATTGTGAAAAATAATCTAAAGAACCCCACTGTCTCTTTGATAGAAGAATATCAATCATATGATACACGAGTTATCGAAAATAATGAAAGATATAAGCAGCCTGTGCCAAAATCGTTGATTCCACTGAAGGAAAAAATTGAGCTGCTGGATTTTAAGATTTCTAATAACGTACAAGGACTGCTGAAGTATGGAGATATAGAGGGAGCAAAAGAGTATCTTAAGGAAAATTATTTGCCGGATTTGCATCAGATAAAAAAAGATATTAATAGTTCAAAAGAAGAGACGGTTGATTCACTTGATATACTATCAGATACACTGTCTGTCATTATTAAAGATTCATTAATTTTACTATTAATTTTAACAGTAAGTGCTATTGTGGCTTCTCTTTATGTCTCTTATCGCATGAGTGCGAGCCTTACGAAACCAATTGAACAAATGATTGAAAAGGTGAATGACATTGCAGACGGAGAATACGGTCTTGTTCTTCAAGACACAAAGCAAATTGAGCTGAAGCAGCTTTCGGCTTCTATTAATCAAATGTCGGTTAGTTTAGAAGATTCATTTTGGAAAATCATTAAAGATAAAGCGTATCGTCAGCAGATCTTAAATTCACTGCCTGTTGGAATTATTACAATGGAAGATGAGACAAATAGTATATTTGCCAATACCTCAGCAAAGCAGTTTTTAGATCTCGATGAAAAGGATATTTGCGAGTATATGGAGGAATGTCCTGAATATAATACTGAATTTTGGAGCATGTTGAATTCGGGAGAAATTCATGAAAATAAAAAAGTGTTATTTGGAACGAAAGAGGCTTGCTATTGCTTCTTAGTTTCTCAAACGCAGCTGTTTAATGAACAGAACGAAAGCATCGGAAGAATTTTTTATTTCATTGATATATCAGATACGGAGGAATTAGAAAAGCGAATGCATCAGTCTGAGAAGCTTGCCATTGTTGGAGAAGTTGCAGCTGGAGCCGCTCATGAGATTCGTAATCCGCTTGCCGTAATTCACGGGTTTATATCTCTGATGAATCAGTCTCTTTCCGATGAAGAGAAAGAGCGTTTTTATCTGCCGCTGCTTATGAAAGAGCTAGAGAGGATTAATTACATCATTGAAGAAATGCTGTTGTTATCAAAAC
Source organism: Priestia sp. 40 (assembly GCF_049368575.1). Lineage (NCBI taxonomy): Bacteria > Bacillati > Bacillota > Bacilli > Caryophanales > Bacillaceae > Priestia > Priestia sp. 40. The sequence continues at coordinate 649,202 of NZ_JBMPZA010000015.1, read as the reverse complement.
CAGGAACTCCAGTGATGAGAAAAGTCAGCATGCAGGATATTATTGATGAGCTATTGCCTTTGATTACTCGCTCAAGCAAATTCACAGAAAAAGATAAGCTTATCTTTGATGTGAAACTGCAGCCGTATATATTAAAGGTAGATGAAAAACAAATCAAACAAGTTCTTCATAATTTAATTCGAAACAGTATGGAAGCCATGGATGGAGAAGGAGTGATTACAATCTACTCGCAGATCCATGAAGATAGGTATTGTCTATATATTGAGGATACAGGAAAGGGAATCCCTGTACATATGCGGCAGTCGCTATACCAGCCGTTTTCCACTTCAAAAGATAGTGGAACAGGTCTTGGTCTGCCAATTGCTCAGCGTATTCTAGAAAGTCACGGAGGACAAATCAAGTTATTATCTACTTCTTCCCGCGGCACAGTTTTTGTTATTAAATTTCCTCTACATTAAGAAAACAGCCTCAAAAGGGCTGTTTTTTTAATGTGCTGTTAAAATAAGAGGACCGTTTTTCGTAATCGCAAGTGTATGTTCAAATTGCGCAGATAACTTACCGTCTGTTGTACGAGCAGTCCAGCCGTTTTTGTCCATTTTAGAGTGCCATGTACCAGCGTTTACCATTGGCTCAATTGTAATAACCATTCCTTCTTTTAAACGTGTACCTTTGCCAGCTTTTCCATAGTGAAGAATGGTAGGCGCTTCGTGCATCGTATTTCCAATTCCGTGCCCTGTAAAGTCGCGTACTACAGAGAACTTTTCGCCTTCTACATAGCTTTGAATAGCGTGGCCAATGTCACCTGTGCGATTTCCTGGCTGTGCTTGCTCGATTCCTTTTAAAAGCGCTTCGTATGTAACATCTACTAGACGCTGTGCTTCGTCTGAAATGTCTCCAACGGTGTGAGTCCATGCGGAATCCGCTAAGCCTCCGTTTAAATTTACAACCATATCAATGGTTACAATATCACCGTCTTTTAACGGTTTAGTTGTTGGAAAACCATGGCAAATTTCATCATTTAAAGAAGCGCACGTTGCATATTGATATCCTTTGTATCCTTTTTGTTCCGGCGTTGCTCCGTGCTGTGCTAAGTACTCTTCAACAAATTTATCAATTTGCATTGTTGTTATGCCTGGTTTGATCATTTTAGCGATTTCTTTATGACAAGAAGCTAATAATTTACCTGCTTCGTGCATTAAATTAATTTCGCGTTCACTTTTTAATGTGATCATTGTTGTTCACTCCTTTTTTGATGTAACTTTACGAAAAAAGTTGAGCAGCGGTTATAGCGATAAAAGTCGACTATTCATCAGTCGATTCTTCTTTATTTGAAAATCCAAGAAATACAGAAGCCGTCTGCTATGGGGCGATATAAAATCATCCTTAATCATAACGCCCAATGGTAGGAAAATGCAAGATGCAGGCTTAAAAAGGAAGGGTTTGACGATAGGCATGTAGGGAAAACTGATAAATGAACGTTGAATTGGAGCATTCTCTATAACAAATGCGGTATGATATAGTAAAATAAATGAAACGAAACAATTCTTTAGGAGGGGTATAGGAAAATGAGTGAACATGGAAAATTTATTGGATTTGCAGGTACATATACAAAAGCAGGCAGTGAAGGTGTCTATACATTTACGTTAGATACGAAGGCTAAAAAGATTGTAGAAGTAAAAGCCGTGGCTAAAATTGAAAACCCTACATACTTAAATGCAAGCAAAGACAACGAACATCTTTATACAGTTATTAAAGAAGGAGAAAAAGGCGGAGTAGCTGCTTTTAAGGTTGATCCAAACACGGGTCAACTAAAGTTTGTAAACAAACAGCTGCTAGACGGCGCGCCTCCTTGCTATGTTTCAGTGAATGAAGATAATACGCTTGTTTTATCTGCTAACTTTCATAAAGGGAGCGTTGAGACGTATTCTGTTAATGAAGAAACAGGGGAAATTGAATATGTAGCATCCGTAGTGGAACATCCTCATTCAGATCTCAAAAAAGGACAAAAAGGAAAACCACACGTACACTATGCCGATTTTACTCCTGGAGAAAAGCACGTGGCCGTTGTGGACTTAGGTATTGATGAAATCGTGACATATGAAGTGGAAGAGAATAAATTGAAGGAAGTCAACAGCCTTTCTACATCTGTTGGTTCTGGCCCTAGACATTTAACGTTCCATCCAAATGGCCGCTATGCGTATGCAATGACAGAATTCAGCTCTGAAGTTTTATTTTTAACTTATGACGAAGGCAAAGGAAGCTTTACTCAACAACAAGCTACTTTAGCGATCCCGGCTGATTTTACAGAAAATAATCAAGGGAGTGCGATCCACATTTCTTCAGATGGTCGCTTTGTCTATGCAGGAAACCGCGGACATAACTCGATTGCAACATTCAAAGTAGATCAGGATTCTGGACAGTTAACGTTCGTAGAATGGACAGGCACTGAAGGCGATTGGCCGCGCGATTTTGTTTTGGATCCAACGGAACAATTTATTGTAGCGTCTAATCAAGAAACAGGAAACTTGGTACTGTTTGAAAGAGACCAAGAAAGTGGAAAGCTAACGCTTCTTCAATCTAACGTTACGGTTCCAGAAGCTGTGTGCGTAAAGTTCCTCCACTATAAGTAAACGATGTAGAAAGCAAGACCTGATCAAAGAACAATCAGGTCTCGCTTTCAAACCTAAGCGGCTGTCACTCCCCTTGCAGGGTTAGTGCCATCCGCATAGGTGAACCTTTGAGGTAATAGTCAGGTAGTGGGCGTTCCTTAGCATTATTTATAACCTATCTATATATGGAAGAAAAGCCCTTTTGGAGGGCTTTTTTTTTCTGGGGTTGTAGTAGAATGAAGAGAGAACGCATGAAAGGGCGAGGTGAGAAGTGTGGAAGGTATATGTACATATCCAATTGTACAAGCTCCCATGGCAGGAGGAGTTTCGACGCCTAAATTAGCTGCCGCTGTATCTAATAGCGGAGGGCTAGGTTTTTTAGCTGCGGGATATAAAAGTGCGCGTGAATTGGAGCAGGAAATTATAGAGATGCACTCACTTACGAAAAAACCTTTTGGAGTGAATCTGTTTGTTCCCACAAATGAAAAAGTAGCAGTTGAAGCGCTTGATTGTTATCAAAAAGAACTGTTAAAAGCAGCTGAATATTTGGAGTGTGAAGTTGGTATACCAAAGAATGATGATGATGAATGGAGTGCCAAGCTGGACATCATTCAAAAACATCGAGTACCTGCTGTGAGCTTTACGTTTGGGTGCCCGGATCGAGAGATTGTAGCAAGTTTAAAAGGAATTGGAAGCCGTGTTTTCGTTACGATTACAACACCTCAAGAAGCCGAAGTGGCTTTGAGAGCAGGAGCGGATGCGCTATGTTTGCAAGGAATTGAAGCCGGCGGCCACCGGTCTACTTTTTTAGAGGGTTCGGTGGACTATCAGCTTATGCATTTGCTAAAAGAAGTTCGTCTAATCACTAAAAGGCCGTTGATTGCTGCGGGAGGGTTGATGAGGGGGTCTGACATTAAACACGTGTTACAAGAAGGAGCTTCTGCTGCACAGTTAGGTACAGCTTTTATTTGTTGTCCAGAAAGCGGAGCGAGTGCTCTTCATAAAGAAAGCATTCTTCAAAAGCGTTTTAATGAAACAGGTGTCACACGAGCTTTTACAGGAAAACGTGCTAGAGGATTTGTGAATTCTTTTTTTACTTCCTATGATAAATTGGCACTATCCGCTTACCCTCATATTCATTATATGACAAAGCCTATTCGAACAAAAGCTACACAAATGAATAATCCAGAGTACACTTCTTTGTGGGCAGGAACCGGGTTTGCGATGGCAAAAAAACTGCCTGCGCATCTTATTGTGGAAGAGCTTATACAAGAACTAAATAAATGATGAGAATGATGGTGTTGCTTGCTGTGAGTGCGAGCAGCTTTACATAAAGAAGGTGAATTTATAGTGCAAAACAAATTTACAATTGGACAAATGGCCAGGCTGCACGATATTCCGATTAAAACACTCCGTTATTATGATGAAATTGGTCTATTTGAGCCTTACGAAGTTGATCAGCAAACCGGATATCGTTACTATACGTTAGAGCAATTTAAGAAATTAGATATCATTGTCTATCTAAAGCTGATGGGAGTTCCCTTAAAAGAAATTAAAAGGAAGATGGAGCATAGCAGCTTGGATGAATTTATTGAAACCTTAGCGGAATATCAGCAGGTAACAAAAGAAAAAATTCGTCACCTTCAAAGAGTGAATGTGCAGTTAACAACTCGAATGAAGGAATTAGAACAGACGAGACATATTAACCAAATAGGAGCCCCATTTATCAAATACCTTCCTTCTCGTGAAGTTGTTCAAGTAAAAGCAGAGGTAGGTACGTTAGACGGGACTGAAAGTGTTCTGCGTGATTTAAAAAAGAAAATCAGCCATATTACCCCGATTATGATTGGGAAAGTAGGGTTTATGCTATCGGTAGAAAACACGAAAAAACAACAATTTACAGATTACGATGGCATTTTTTTATTAGTCGAAAGCGATGTTTCTTTTAAGCATGAACTCGTTACGTTAATACCTGAAGGCGATTACGCATCTATTTATATGAGAGAAAAAAGAGATACCACAGGAGTCTATTACGATGCATTACTGAACTTTATTAAAGCGGAAGGATACAAAGCAGAAGGTCCTTTCTTAATTCGGCGGATTGTAGATTCATTTATTTCACATCATGAAGAAGAGCGGCTGACTGAAATTCAAATTCGAATTACGTCTTGACTATCCAGTAGCTGGAGGGTTTAAGATGAGACTATTGTAAAACTGCTGAAGGGAGAGACAACAATAGATGAATCAGCAAAGTATTTCCCAAGGAATGTCTTTAAGCCGAGGAAATCGCATTTTATTTATTTTAATTTTGGGTTCACTAAGCGCATTTGGACCGTTATCAATCGATATGTATTTGCCAGCGCTGCCGACGCTTGCGAAAGAACTGCATACTTCAGCTTCTTTAGCCCAGGTCAGTCTGACAGCTTGCTTATTGGGCTTAGCATTTGGGCAAGTGGTTATGGGGCCATTCAGTGATATTCGCGGAAGGAAAAAGCCGCTTGTAGCAGCATTAATCACCTATGCGGTTGCATCTATTTTATGCGTGTTTGCGCCTTCTATTTGGATTTTTATCGTTTTGCGATTTATTCAAGGAATGGCAGGAGCAGCAGGAATGGTTATTTCAAGAGCGAGCGTACGAGACTTGTTTTCGGGTTCGGATTTAACAAAGTTTTTCTCCATGCTTATGCTCGTAAATGGTTTAGCTCCTATTTTAGCTCCGGTTGCCGGTGGACAGCTGCTGACGGTTATGTCGTGGCGCGGAGTGTTTGGTGTGTTAGCTGTAATTGGTGCACTAATGTTTTTTGCTGTTTTATTTGGCTTAAAAGAAACGCTGCCGGTCGAACGCCGTAAAGAAGGCGGATTAACCGAAGTACTGCGTACATTTGGCGTATTGCTAAAAGACGGTGTCTTCGTGGGATATGCACTGGCGCAAGGTTTTATTATGAGTGCTATGTTTGCTTATATTTCAGGTTCGACTTTTGTTCTTCAAGACATTTACGGGCTGTCTCCGCAGATGTTCAGCTTTGTTTTTGCTATTAACGGTTTTGGTCTCATTATAGCTACTCAAGTGACAGGACGTTTAGCTGGGAAAGTAAAAGAAGCTACTCTTCTTATATATGGATTGCTTCAAGCAGCCGTTGGAAGCGTACTTTTAGTAGCGGTGATTGCTACTCACATGTCCGTTATTTTAGTCTGCATCTTGCTTTTCTTTGTGGTATCAAGCGTAGGAATTGTGAACACAACCGTTTTTTCACTTGCTATGCAAAATCAAGCTTCGAACGCGGGAAGTGCTTCAGCGCTTCTAGGATTGCTTCCGTTCTTGCTCGGAGCAGCCGTAGCTCCTCTTGTTGGACTTGGAGGAGGGCAAAATGCTCTGCCGATGGGCATTGTGATTATGGTTTGTGATTTATTAGCATTAGGTGTGTACATGACGTTAGTGAGAAGGAAAACTGCATCATAAAAAAGCTACTTGGCTTTCAACAGCCAAGTAGCTTTTTTAGTTATTGAGCTTTGTGCTCGTGCTTTTCAAAAGGCATTGTAACGCCAAGTTTTTGAATTTCTTTTTTTGCATTTTCTAAAATGCTTTCGGCTTTAGCTTTTGTTTCAGCATCTAACCCGCTTAGAAAATCTTTCTTTTTAGCAGGAAGTTGAACTCCAAGTTCTTTTAATTTGGCTTCAGCTTGTTCCTTAGTCAGCGTGCCGTTGCGAAGCTGATCCATAATAGCTTTGGCTTTTTTCTTAGTGGCAGCATCTAGATTGCTAAAAGGGCCGCCTTTATGTTCAGGAAAGTCTACGCCGAGTTCTTTTAATTTGGCTTCAGCTTGTTCCTTAGTTAGCGTGCCGTCGCGAAGTTGGTCCATAATAGCTTTGGCTTTTTTCTTCGTAGCAGCATCTAGATTGCTGAAGGGGCCTTCTTTGTGCTGAGGTAAGCTTACGCCGAGTTTCTGTAATTGTTCCTGTGCTTTTTTCATAATATCATCAACTTTTTGTTGTGTTGCATCATTCGTATTTGTTGTACTGCCATTTGTTCGCTCTACAACTGTTGAAGAGCTTGTTTCATCTTTGCTTGCTGCAAATGCTGTGGAGTTTGCAGCGGCCATAACTCCTAGTGTTAAACCGCTTGCCATGATATAACCGAATAGTTTCTTTTTCATGCTGTTGTCACTCCTTAAAAGTTATAGGGGTGTGGTACAGAGCTGTCCACAATTGTTAATGTAACCACCAATAGTGAAAAAATGGTGAAAATAGATAAAAAACGAAAAAATATAGACGTTTGTTGAACACTACAGCTCTTTTATTGGATAACAAAATGAAATTCGATATGATTTTATCTAAGTAATAGCATAAAAGAATGGAGATTTTATATAGATGAACGTTCTTAAAAAATTGGCAATAGCTTTGATAGTTGTGATAGCGGTAAGCCTGGTATTTTTGTTTCGCGATGAGTTAAAGCCAGGTCCAACGCTAGAAGATTTTTCAGGAGCAACTGAGTTGCATCCTGTCGTAGAAGAAAAGAAAAATAAACTTGTGCAACAAGCAAGTGACCAAGGAATCTCGATTGTAATTACGGAAGGTTTCCGTTCAAAAGAAGAACAAGATAGGCTGTATGCAAAAGGCAGAACGGAAGAAGGTAACATTGTTACCTACTCAAAGGGCGGCCAGTCTTATCATAACTATGGATTAGCTATTGATTTTGCTATTCAGTTAAAAGATGGACGAGTTATTTGGGATATGGAATATGACGGTAATAACAATAATCAATCTGATTGGATGGAAGTTGTAGACATCGCAAAAAATTTAGGGTTCGAATGGGGAGGAGACTGGCAAGGTTTTAAAGACTATCCGCATTTTCAAATGAGTCCGGAAAATATAACAAACCGCACACGCTAACAAAGCGTGTGTTTTTTGAGGAGTAATATAATTTCACTATATTTATGTCAGAACCTCTAACACGACTTGAGACTTGTAATTTCTTTTTTTATTAATTTATAGATATTGGATTTTTATATATTGATATAACAAAAATGCGGACAGGAAGTTAGTAAGAGGTAGGATTGTAGAGAACTGCTTCATAAAAACGAAAGACAATTCGTATAAAGATATGCGTTAACTAATATAATCTATTGATTAAGCTTATACAAGTACCTTCAGCCTAGCGAATGTATACTTACATATCGGCAGCTGCCGACAAAACCTTTTATTTTTCTAGCATATTTTATTTGAAGATAGTTCATTTTGATTACAAAAAAGAGATAATTTGTCAACTGTTGACTTTATTTTAAGGGTAAGAATATAATTTTTAACATATTTTAAAAATTTTAAAAATTTAAACATTTTTTGATTTTTTACAGATTAGGAGGGAGAAAATGATTGTTTTTGAGGGAGTGAATAAATATTACGGTGATTTTCACGTATTAAAAGATATCAATTTAACAATTAAAAAAGGTGAAGTGGTCGTTGTAATTGGCCCTTCGGGTTCTGGTAAAAGTACGATGCTGCGCTGCATAAATTATTTAGAAACAATATCTAATGGGCAGTTAACAGTAAATAATATATTGGTTGCAGATAAAAAAACAAATATTAATAAACTGCGCCGCAATATAGGTATGGTGTTTCAGCATTTTTATTTATATCCGCACAAAACGGTTTTAGAAAATATCACCTTAGCGCCTATGAAAATACTGGGACAGTCGTCAGAAGAAGCTAAGAAAACAGCTCTATACTATTTAGATAAAGTAGGAATCGGTGAAAAGGCTAACGCCTATCCATCCCAGCTTTCAGGCGGCCAGCAGCAGCGTGTAGCCATTGCGAGGGGACTTGCGATGAAACCAGAGATTATGCTTTTCGATGAGCCTACCTCTGCTCTTGATCCAGAAATGATCGGAGAAGTGCTAGATGTCATGAAAACATTGGCTAAAGAAGGAATGACCATGGTAGTTGTAACTCATGAAATGGGGTTTGCAAAAGAAGTAGCGGACCGCATTGTATTTATGGATCATGGAAAAATCTTAGAAGAGGCAACTCCGGCTGAGTTTTACGAAAACCCGCAAGAAGAAAGGGCACGTTTATTTCTTAGCCGTATTTTAAATCATTAATTGTTTAATAGGGGGAGTAACATGAAGAAATCAAAAACGTTTTTAAAGGCAGCTGTGCTTTCATTAGCAGCGGCTATGATGTTAGCAGCTTGCGGAGGGAAAAGTGAAGAAACGAGTGGATCCTCAGCTAAAAAAGATGCGCTCACTGAAATCAAAGACCGAGGGAAAATCGTCATTGGAGTTAAAAATGATACGCGTTTGTTTGGATTAAAAAATCCGAAGACGGGTGAAGTGGAAGGTTTTGATGTTGATATCTCTAAGCAGCTGGCTAAAGAGATTTTAGGAGATGAAAATAAGGTAGAATTTAAAGAAGTTACGTCCAAAACAAGGGTTCCTCTTCTTCAAAAAGGAGATATTGACGCTGTTGTTGCAACAATGACCATTACAGATGAGCGTAAAAAAGAAGTGGATTTTACGGATGTATATTTCCAAGCTGGCCAGTCTCTTCTTGTGAAAAAAGGCAGTAAAATTAAAAGCGTTGATGATTTGAAGAAAGGTACTAAAGTGTTGGCTGTTAAAGGATCAACTTCAGCTATTAATATTCGAGAAAAAGCACCAGAGACAACGGTATTAGAGTTTGAAAACTATGCAGAAGCATTTACAGCTTTAAAATCTAAGCAAGGAGATGCTTTAACAACTGACGATGCTATTCTTTATGGAATGGCTGATGAAGATTCTTCTTATGAATTAGTAGGAAAGCCGTTCACAGAAGAGCCTTATGGCATTGCTGTGAAAAAAGGAAACAAAGAGCTTGTAGATGCATTAAACGACGCGCTTAAAAAGATAAAAGACTCTGGAAAATATGATGAAATTCACGACAAGTGGATCAAACAATAAGCGTACAGTTTTCTTTTCTCAGGATGAGCAGCATTATGCTCATCCTGCTTGTTTAGTTGAAAGGAGGAAGAAAATTGTTGGATTTTTCAATTCTGACGAACAATATGGATCTTTATTTAGAAGGTTTTAAGTACACCATTATCGCCAGTCTGATCGCTTTAGTGGCCAGTTTTGTACTTGGTACGATCATTGCGGTAATGCGAATAGCCCCTCTCAAAATAGTAAATGTAATTGGTACGGTCTACGTAGAGTTCATTCGGAATATTCCCCTTGTGGTTATCGTCTTTTTTATTTTTATTGTGGCGGGAATCAGTGGTACAGCAGCCGGAGTGCTGGGACTCACTATTTATACGGCAGCTTTTATCGCCGAAGCTATACGAGCAGGAATTATGGCTGTTCCAAAAGGGCAGCTTGAAGCGGCGCGTTCATCTGGCCTTACGTACGGTCAGGCGATGAGATTCATTATATTGCCTCAAGCGATTAAAATCGTCATTCCTCCTCTAGGGAATCAATTTATTAATTTAGTAAAAAACTCATCCGTGTTAGGGATTGTTGCTGGTTTTGATTTAATGTATCAGGCGGATCTTGTTTCCTCTCAAACTTACGTAGTGTTTGATGTGTATATTTTTGTGGCTCTGTTCTATTTAGTTCTAACCATTCCGTTGAGCTTAGGAGTTGGTTATCTTGAGAAACGTCTTGGTAAAACAAGCTGAAAGGAGTGAAAGTGATGGATTTTGTGGGTGCTTATTCTCCTGATCACCTTTCCTTCTTAATGGAAGGATTTTGGGTCACTTTAAAAGTGGCATTCATTTCGATTGTGTTAAGTTTTCTTATTGGAAGTATAGTAGGTATTTTAAGGTATGCCCGCATTCCAGTTCTGTCTCATGTACTCGCTTTTGTCGTAGAAATTATCCGGAATTTGCCGCTGCTTTTAATCATCTTTTTTACATACTTTGCTTTACCTGAAATCGGAATTGATATGGAAATTACGTCAGCAGCGATTGTGGCCCTCACTGTATTTGAATCTGCTATGATTTCAGAAATTATCCGAAGCGGATTGAAATCAATTGAAAAAGGACAAATCGAAGCGGCGCGTTCATCAGGTTTAAACTATTATCAAACGCTTCGTTTCGTTGTGCTGCCCCAAGCTTTGCGGCGAATGGTACCTCCTTTAGTTAGTCAGTTTATTTCCTTATTAAAAGATACGTCGCTTGCAGTAGTGATCGCACTTCCTGATTTGCTGCATAATGCTCAAATTATTTACGGTCAGAAACAAAGTTATGTGGTGCCGATGTTTTTGATTATCGCGATGATGTATTTTATTGTGAATTATGCTTTATCAATCATTGCACGGAAACTAGAAGTCAAAAGAGTATAGAGGCTCTTTTGACTTTATTTTTGGAAAATAAATAACATTGACAATGTATTAATTCAACGCATAAAATGACTAAAGTAACAGTGGTTAAATCAGATCATTTTCATTCATCATAGAGAAGAAAAACAGTGTTGGTTCACCCCCTACTGAATATCCGGTAGGGGTTTTTGCGCAAGAAGTGATTTGGTTAAACTAACACGTAAAATGAACAGAAGGGACGGGCATCATGGAAAAACAAGATCAAAATTTAAAAAAAGGTCTGTTGCCTCGTCATGTGCAGCTCATTGCGCTTGCCGGTATGATTGGGACAGGCATTTTTAAAGGCAGTGCTGATACGCTAGGTATTGCAGGACCAAGTGTTGTACTGGCGTATTTATTTGGCGGTCTTATCTTATTTATTGTAATGACAGCACTAGCGGAGATGGCAATTGTCTATCCGAATATGAACGTACAAAATTTAGTGCATAAGGCATTCGGTACGCAAACCTCTTTTATTGTAGGGTGGCTGTACTGGGTAAACTGGATTGTCGTGACGGTTGTTGAACTGCTTGCGGGAGGAAGCTTTTTGAAGTTTTGGTTCCCTTCTGTACCTCTTTGGCTCTTAAGCTTTCTTTGTGCAGTGCTGATTGTAGGGATGAATTTATTTCAAGTGAAGTATTACGGAGAAATTGAGTTTTGGTTTGCCGGTATTAAAGTAATTGCTCTTACCGCTTTTATCATCTTGGGAGCTTTTATTTTATTCGGTGTGATTCCAAGCGATGTGCAAAATCCTTGGGCAAATTATACGGCTCATGGAGGCTTTTTCCCTCACGGCATGAGCGGTGTGCTTAGTGCCTTTTTAATTGTAATGTTCTCTTACGGCGGAGCTGAACTAATTGGTGTGGCCGTAACGGAAACAAAAGATGTAAAAAATGTGTTACCGAAAGTAATCAAAGGCACAGTATGGCGAGTGATTGGATTTTATATTTTGCCTATTTTAATTATTTGCGGCCTTATGCCTTGGAATTCTGTATCAGGGCAAGAGAGTCCGTTTGTGCAAGTGTTTAGTATCACTGGACTTCCGGGTGCGGCTCATATTATGAACTTTGTTTTATTGACGGCCGTTTTATCAGCAGCCAATTCAGGGATGTATGCAACGTCGCGTACGCTTTATGCTATGGCTCAAAGCGGAGAAGCATCCAAGCGCTTCTTGAAAGTTTCAAAAAACGGTATTCCGATTAACGGTTTGATGATTACGGCTGCTTGTATTTTAATAGGTGTGTTTTTAGCCTATAAAACGCCGGATAATGTAATTAGTTATTTAATGACCATTCCTGGTTTCACAATCATTCTTATTTGGGTGAGTATTTGTTTAGCTCAATTAAAGCTGCGTAAAGGATATAAAGAAAAGCCGTTTTTCGCATTAAAGTGGTTTCCTTATACAACGCTTTTTGCAACAGCAGCACTGCTTGTTATTTTTGTATCGTTTATGTTTAACAAAAACAATGTGATTGGATCAAGCGTATGTGCGGTTATCCTGGTCGTACTCCTTATTTTTTCATTTATTAACAAAAGTCGAAAAGAAAAAAAGTTTGAAGTATAGCAAAAAGGCAATATACTAGAAAGACGAGGGTAAAAGCTTGTCTTTCTTTTTTTGCGGAAATTTCTGCATCACGTAACATATTTCTAGATGAAATGTTTAGTTAAATAAATAAAGGATGAGGACTACAATGGAATCAAATAATGTATTAAAAACAAACCCAAAGAAGAAATCAAAGCACTTAGCCACGATTTCTTTGGCGATTATGGGAGTGGGCTTCGTTGCGACAATGCCTTTTGGTGATTCAATTTGGGGTCGGTTGCTTCAAGGTGGATTCGAAGCTGGATTAGTCGGCGGCTTAGCGGATTGGTTTGCCGTTACGGCGCTTTTTCGTCACCCTTTAGGCATTCCTATTCCACACACTGCGCTGCTTCCTAAAAACAGACAGCGTATTACAAAAGGGTTAGTCTCAACGCTTGAAAACGACTGGCTGTCAAAAGAAAGTATTCAAGAAAAAGTAAAAAGAATTGCGTTTACAAAACGTTTGCTTCCGATTGTTCGAAAAGGTGTTCATTCGGAAACGATTCAACAAAAAGGAACAGCACTGCTTGTTGATGCGATTAATCGTGTGGATACAGATAAAGTAGTTCCTATTATTGAAAAAGAGCTCAAATCATCGCTTTCAGCAATAGAGTTAAAACCTATCGTGCATTCGATTGTCGGAGAAGTGGTGAAAAATCAGTATGATGAAAAAGCGCTCGATGTTCTTTTAAATAAAGGAGAGAGCTGGATTAAAAAAGAAGAAACGCAGTATCAGCTCGGAAGTATTGCTAAAAATGCGCTGGATAATATTGAGCTTGACGGTATTTTACAATTTGCTCTCAAATCATTTCAAAGCATGATTAACGAAGAGAAGCTAGGGTCTATTTTGCAAAATCTACTGCTCTCTATTACAGGTCGTCTTCGTAATGAAGATGATGAATACCGCCTTGCTTTGGTAAATGGAATTAGAAAAGAGCTGCAAGGCTTGGAACACAATGAAGAACTTCTTGGAAAATTAGAAGTATGGAAACAAAAATCGATTAATGAGTTAAATGTAACGAATCAATTAACAGAAATCGTTGATAAAATGAAAACGAAAGTGACAGCATTCATTGAAAGCCCTGAATTTATGAAAAGTTACGCCGTTCCTTACGTAGAGAGCTGGCTGAATGCTCTTGAAGCGGATGCAGAGCGTCAAGAAGCAATTGATACGGCTATTCAAAAGCAAATCATGAGCTTTGTAGACGAGAATCATTCGAAAATTGGACAGCTTGTTCAAGAAAACTTAGATAAATTAGATGATGAAACACTTGTGGATATGATGGAAAACAATGTCGGAAAAGATTTGCAGTGGATTCGAGTGAACGGCGCTCTATGTGGATTCTTGATTGGTATTGTATTAACGGTTATTAAATTAGCGGTATAAAAAAGAAGCACGCTCCTTTTGGAGCGTGCTTTTTCTATTAATCATCTATTTCTACACTGATTACGTCACCGTTTTTCGCATCTACTGAAACAGTTGCTTCACGTTGATCAGCAGTGTCAATTTCAATTTCATATACTAAACGGTTGTTTTCTTGGTCTAAATCCGTTTCGTTAACGGTTCCTTTAGCACTTTTTAAAGCTGTTTTTATCGCTTGATCTAATGAAATGGCAGGGGAAGCATTTTGGAGATTCTCTTCTTTCTCATCATCATCTTTTGGGTCTTCATCAAATTCAATGATTTTACCGCTGCTGCTGTCAATATCTACATCGTATTCTTTATTACCTTTTGTGATGTCTACTTCATATTGTTTAACGCCGTCATCTACGGCTAATTGGATATTTGTAATGTCACCGCCGTCTGTTTTTTGAAGAGCAATGTCTTTTGCCTTTGCTTCTTCAATCGTTGTGGTTTGCTTCTTGTCATTGCTTTTGGACTGATCTGTCATGGCATATGCACTTGCACCTAATCCACCGACTAATACTGCACTGGCTAAAACGGTTGTAATAACTTTCATATGTTACGGCCTCCTTGATTTGTTGTTAAGACTATCTTAGCCAATGAACTTTAAAGGAAAAGAAGAAGAAGTTTAAAATTTTCTTAGAAATAAATAAAAATGGATAAGAAAAAGCACAGCTTTCGGCTGTACCTTTTAATCATCATTTTCATAGGTGATGGAATCTACATGTCCAGAGTAAGCATTTATCATTACTTTAGCTTCTCTTGTTTTAGACTGATCAATTTCGACTTCGTAGAAGGTTTGGCCTTCTTCCTCTTCTATTTCAACTGAGGAAAACGTTCCTTTTACTTTTTGTAAAGCAATATCTCTTGCTTGTTCCATTGAAATGAGAGGCTCGTCGGATGTAGGAGAAACTGGTGGCTGCTCGCTCTTTTTTTGTTCTTCTTCTGTATCATTTTTAGTTTGAGTAGACGTTTGTTTCTCTACTTTTTGTTTGATTAATGACTGGACTTCTCCATTTTTTCCATTTACTGTGATGTGGTATGGAATATCATCTTTAAGCAAAGTTATTTGATAAATCGGTTCATCATCTTTTTGAGAAAAGCTTGCATTTTCAATAGTGCCGCCATATTTTTGCTGGATGATACTGCTGACGTCCGATTCGGATAAAAGTGTATCAGGCCGATTCACTGCTTTTGCTATTCCGTAAAAGCAAGCTGAACCAACGGCAAGAAAAATAAGTATAAAAAGCACCGTTTTCTTCATACATTCACCTCCAGTATCTTAAAAAGTAGTATAGCAGGCAATTCTTAAAAATCTCTAAGAAACGGTGAGAAATTAAAGAGGAAAGCAAACCGTTACGGATGTCCCTTTTCCTTCATCGCTGCTAATCTCAATACGTCCGCTATGAGTTTCTACAATCTTTCGAGCAATGGATAATCCAAGCCCTGAACCACCGGTTTCTCGATTTCTTGCTTTATCTACGCGAAAAAAGCGTTCATACACGTTTGATAAGTCTTCTTTTGGAATACCAATTCCTTGATCTGTGACCGTAATCATAAAGCTTTCACTTCTTGTTATAGTTACTTCCACTGCTTTTTCACTATATTTAATGGCATTATCTAAGAGGATGTACAGCAGCTGCTTTAAGCGTTTTTCATCGGCTGTTACGACGGGCTGATCGGTTTTTACGTTTAAATAAATGGTTCGTTCAAAGGCTTGTTCTAGATGTTTGATTGTTTGTCTGCAGACGGCCGCCGCATCTACGTGTTCCATGTGAAGCTTCCACTGCGACTCATCTTTCGCAAGCACCAGCATTTGAGACGTAAGCTGTTTCATGCGCAAAGACTCAGAGTGAATGGCTTCGATGGCTTCTTCTAAAATATCTGGACGCTTCATTCCCCATCGTTTTAGCATATTGGCATAGCTTTCTACAACGGTCAGCGGTGTTTTTAATTCATGAGAAGCATCGGATACGAACTGCTCTTGCTTTTTATAGTTTTCCTCTAATAAATCCATCATATTATTGAAGGTATTGGCCATTTGATCTAACTCATCTTTAGAAGAAGAAGAGAGGTCAATTTTTTTAAATGTGCGAGACACTTGAATTTCTTCCATAGTATGAATAAGAGATTTGATAGGCCGCAAAATAATTTTACTTAAAAGCCGTCCGGCAAATATGGTCGGAATTAATATAACAAGAGAGGCAATGAGCAAGATAAATTTTAATGTCTGCAGAGATTGTTCCACATCTGCCAGCTGTTCTGTGACTTCCAAAGAAACAACTTCGCCGTCCGTCCAAATGACGGGAGTATGCGAAATTGCGTATAGGTGGCCGTCGTCTTCTTTGATGGTTGTTTGTTCATTTGAATAATAAGAATAAGGTAAGTCCTGAAGCTCTTTGGTTTGATCAGTAACCGATACAACTAAAGGACTCCCTGATTTAGGCAAAATGCGAATCATCCCGTTAGGAGGCAAATAGGCACGAAGCAAATTGGCTTGTTTAACCGTCGCACTCGTTTGTTTCAGCCCATTTGTTACGTTGCTTGTTTCTGCTTGCAAACGTTCAATTGCGTTGTCTTCCATGGTTTTCTTGAAAATGAAGTAAATCGAACTGTTTGCAATTACTAAGAGAATAAAAAGCAGGGCAGTTGATGTAAGGATAATCTTTGTTTGCAGTTTCATAAGCTACTCCTTAAGCATATAGCCAACGCCGCGCACTGTTTGAATGTAGGGTGTTGAAAATGGAGCATCAATTTTTTTGCGCAAATAACGAATGTATACGTATACAATATTCGTGTCTCCGTAGTAATCGAATCCCCATACGTTTGTAAGAAGCTGTTCAAAGCTTAGCACTTGATTGTTGTTTTGAAGCATATAGACAAGTAAATCATATTCTTTAGGAGTCAGCTCAATAGCTTCATTTTCACGCGTGACTTCTCGCGTTTTTTCATTAACAACTAAAGTTCCTAGCTGCAGAGTATCTGCTTCTTTTTCAGCAGGAGATGCTGATGCAGGATGGCGAAGCCATACGCGGATACGTGCAAAAAGCTCCTCAATTTGAAAGGGCTTTGTAATGTAATCGTTCGCTCCTAAATCTAGTCCGCTTACCTTATCAGGAAGGGCGTCTCGAGCGGTTAATAAGATAACGGGCGTCTGATCATCGTTTGCTCGAATGCGACGAAGTACTTCGAGTCCGCTCAGTTCAGGAAGCATCACATCTAAAAGCAGCAAATCCCAATCGTGTTCTTGAAACTCTGCCAATCCTTCTGTGCCCGTATAAGCCATGCCGGTTTCATAGCCTTCATGTTCAAGCTCGAGCTGAATTAAACGAGCAATTTTGCGCTCATCTTCTACAATTAAAATTCTGCCTTTACTCAAAAAAATTCCCCCTTGTGTCTATGTATAGTTGCGTACATTATAGCATGGAGAGGATTGAGGTGTATAAAAGCAGCTGGAGGTTAGCCCGGCTGCTGATTGGTTGAAAGAGGAATATGCAAGGTAATGGCAGTGCCTTGGTTAGGAGTGGATTTCACTTCAATATGCCCTTTATGAAGTTCGCAAATCGCCTTTGCGATACTCATGCCAAGTCCAGCACCTTCTGTTTTTTCGGTTGTATTTGTGCCGCGGTAATAGCGGTCAAATAAATTTTTCTGCGTTTCTTCATCCATTCCAATTCCATCATCTTGAATTGTAATCAAGACGTGGTCACTTTTTAGAACGGTCAAAATTGTAATAGTGGTGTTCTCCGGATTATGTTTAATAGCATTAAAAATTAGGTTATCAACCATTCGTTCAAACCACCGTGCATCAGCTTGAATAAAAGGTTGAAGGTGAACGGGTACATAAGAGAATTGCACATTTTTAATGGTTCGATCGTTAACGAATTTTAAAACAATATGCTGAAGCAATTGATGAACGTCCACTTTTTTCGTTTCTAAGGCAACCACATTATTTTTAAGCTTAAAGGCCAGTGAAAAATCTTCTACAAGCCCCACCATATATTCACTTTTGTCACGCAGCGTTTGGCCAATTTCTTTTAGCTCTTCTTCGTTCCAATTGTAATAGCCGCTTTCAAGCATATGGCCATATCCTTGAATTGTTGAAAGAGGTGTCCGCAAATCATGTGATATTCCCGTCATCCATTCTTCGCGAGTAGTCTCTAGCTGCTTTCGTTCTTTTTCAGCTAAGCTAAGCTGCTCTGCCATCTCATAAAAGGCTGTAATTACTTCTGAATAGAGGCGATATTGAAAACGTACTTTTCCATTTTTCCGAAAGACGCGCTTCCGCTCTTTTTCTGTTAGCACTTCTGAATAGTTTCCGCTTCCCATACGTCCGAGCCAGCTGGTGAAGAGAAGTAAGGGCCCACCGTAGCGAAAAGCGTTCCAGATGGAGAAAGTGATAGTGGCTATAAGAACAGAAACCGCCACGATGATGGAGATCATCCAAGCTTTTCGGATAATAGATTCATCGGTTATACTTTGGTAATTATTAGGGGTATAAAAAACCCATGAAATTTTCTTCTTTGGATCATGGAATACAGTAACTGTTGAATCATATTTATCTTGTTCAATTTTTCGGGAAATAATTTCTAAAGGATCGTAACGTGTTTTTTCTTTAGGCATTCTAATTGAAGCTAAGATATCACCTTTCTCATTTAAAATTTGAAGCGAAGCATCTTTTTCTTTTAACGCCTTTTTGATAAGAGGGATATCGCTTTTGGGAGGCACACTTTGTTTATTATATTTAGCATACAAAGCATATAGCTGTTCTTTTAAATCACTTTTATAGCCCAAAATATAATAAGTGGGTGTAGTCAAAAAGGTATCAAGTTCTGTTACGACATTATAGCCTTTAAATTTTTTGGTTTTATCCATTTCTAATAACTCTGAAAGACCGTAGTGCTTAGGTAAGTCTTTTGGGGAGTTAACTTCTCCAATTACTTTTCCTTGTTTGTTCAGTACTTGGTACCATAGTCCTTCTTGTTTAAGTTGTTTTGCTAAATCATCTGAAACGGTTGCTTTTCCACCTTCAACTGTTGTATCCCCGGTTAATACGCTAAGTGATCCAGAGGGTAAGTCTCTTTTGATATCTTGCTTTGAAAGGTAATAAGCTAGAAACATTAAAGCGCAAAAAAGAACGCAGCAAACACATGCAATAATCGCAATAAACTGAAACGAAAAATGAAAGGTCAACCTTCTTTTAATTGATTTCATAGTGCTTTTCCATTCACTAATTTATATCCAAGCCCTCGTACCGTAACTAAGTGTTGTGGACTGCTAGGGTTATCTTCGATTCTTTCTCTAATTCTTCGAATATGAACGGTTACCGTATTGTCGTCTACGAACTGGTTATATCCCCAAACGGCTTCAAGCAGCTGTGATTTAGAAAGAACCACGTTCATGTTTTTACAAAAATGAAGTAGCAGCAAAAATACTTGTGCGGGGCAAGCAAGCGTTTGACCATCTACAATGAGCTCTCCAGCGGATTCATCTACGATAAAACGATCAAACTCATAGCGATTTGAAGGCTGTGATTCCATTTTTACAGGACTTCTTTCCGTCAGCGCTTGTTTTCTGCGCAGTCGTGCTTTAATTCGTGCCGCAACCTCTAAAGGATTAAATGGCTTGGTTACGTAGTCGTCTCCGCCCATGGCGAAACCCGTTAACACATCCAAGTCAGATACTTTGGCTGTTATGAACAGGATATATGCGTTTGAGAGCTCACGAATTTTAGGACAAATATCAAATCCGCTTTTATCGGGAAGCATGACGTCCAACAAAATAATATCAATCGTTTTATTATGTAAAACATCTAGCGCTTCTTGAGCGGTGTGAGCTTTATAGATTTGGTTGAAGCCTTCTTTTTTTAATACTGTCTCCAGCATTTTGACAATAGCAATTTCATCATCAACTAGCAATATAGATGCATCTTCCAATATAAATCACCTCTGTTTCATTTCATACGTATTCGATTTTAGCATAAGAACATTACGAAAAGATTAACAAAATTGGAAAATGTTAAAGAAAAGATAATCTCCCGTTTATTTTCTTGAAACCTTCATTTCATATACTAAATATACAGACACATAGTAAAGGAGTTAAAAGGATGAGTAATGATGTTAGGCGGGTTAAAGTAATTGATAGTATGAGAGGATTCAGCTTGTTTGGTATTTTACTAGCGAATATGCTGATTTTTCAATATGGTATTTACGGAAAGGATATGATTCATCTCTTCTCGCTATCACCAAGTGATTCAGCAGCCTATATCTTTTTAAAAGTCGCGGTAGAAGAAAGTTTTATGCCAATCTTTACTTTTTTATTCGGTTATTCAATGGTGAAGATGAAAGAAAGCTTAGAAAGAAGGCAGTTAGGAGTAAAAAGGCATTTCTTTCGCCGCTTTTTTCTGCTTCTAGGGTTTGGCCTACTGCATGGAGTACTTTTATGGGAAGGAGATATTCTTACGTTTTACGGAATGATGGGGATATTTTTATTAGTTTTCTTTTTAAACCGTAAAGCTAAAACGCTGTTGGTATGGGCATCGATTTTACTAGTTCTTACGGGAGCAGCTGGTTACGGTTCATTAAACGATAATATGTATCTTCTTAGTGATAAACAAACGCTTACCACATACGTAAAAGATACGATTCATGTTTATGGAAGTGGAACTTATGAACAAATTAAAGACCACCGCAACAACGTTGATCCGATGAATATAGCAGGATATAAATTTGCTTTTGCCTTCTTGTTTACACCATTTATAATGGGTGCTTTATTTTTGTTTGGCATGTACGCAGGGAAGAAAAAGTGGTTTTACGACGTTTCAGCTAATCAAAAACAGTATGGCCGTTGGGCGGCCGTGTTGATTCCGCTTAGCTTATTGTTAAAAGGAACTATGTACGTATGGCCAGATGCTAATTGGGCTGGTTCTACACATATGTTAGGTGGGAGTCTCTTATCTCTTGGTTATATTGCAGGATTTGCTTGGGTATATGCGAAATGCGAGAGGTCATTTTTGATGAAGACTTTTGAAAGCGTAGGCAGGATATCGCTTAGTAATTATTTAATGCAAACGGTTATATGCACGACGATTTTTTACGGTTATGGATTAGGTTATTTCGGAAAGCTCGGCATGATAGCAGGGATTTTTGTCTGCATCGGTATATACGGAATTCAGCTGATCGGCAGTTATATGTACGTGCAAAAATTCCAAACTGGACCGGTGGAAAAGCTGCTGCGCATATGGACAAATTTTTCTTGGAACGGAAAGCCCAAAGAGAAAAAAGCTTTACCGGAGGAAATAAATCATCCTTTTGTTGGATGATAGCAGTCAAACTTATTTACGAGGAGATTTTCGAAATGTGGGCCATTAGTGTGAAAGAGTTTCAAAGCTTATTTAAAAGTGTTAAATCAATTATCGTTATTTTAATCGTATGCGGTGCTTCCTATGGAATAGCCCATCTAGTTAGTCAACTTGGAGGTCAACTGACGAGCGCACAGATTCGAGATGGAGCCAACGGGGGGATTTTGGTGATGCTTCTCGGGTTCGGACCTTTGTTTATTTCAAGTCTTTCTCATAATGTTATTAATCAAGAAATTAAAACAAGAACAGCCAGGTTTTTAGTTACCAAAACATCAAGAGAGCGTATTGTACTAGGGAAATTCTTAGGAATTTGTTGTTTCTGGCTTGTTTGTATCTCTATTTCTTTTCTACTGATTGGGTTTATTTCGCATCATTTTTCTTTTTATATATTTTTAGAGTGCCTGCTATTCACCGTTTGTATCATTTCATTTGTTTTAATGCTTTCAGCTTTAATACCAAGTCCAACTCATACTATGTTTTTATCAATTATTTTATCGTTTGTTCTACCGGTACTGAGTGGATGGAGCATATTTTCATCAAAAGCGTACATTGCATGGTTTAAGTATGTGACACCCTACTACTATTTAAAGTTGGAGAAAGGGTATTTAACGGTTCTTCTTATTTTTGCAGCACTCTGTTTATGTACGGCACTTTGGAGTTTTAAAAGGAGAGAAGTATAATATGTATGCTATTGAAACAAGTAAATTAACTAAAAAGTGTGGATCTAAAACAATTGTTAATAGTATTAATTTGCAAGTCCCACAAGGAGAAATTTACGGATTTTTAGGGAGGAACGGAGCAGGGAAGTCTACATTTATTAATATGCTTACCGGCGTTTCATTCCCTTCAGCAGGAGAATTTACGCTGCTGGGACAGAGTGATATTGATTTAGAGCTTCAGAAGAAAATAGGTGTGCTTCCTGACTATGCTACCTTTTATGATGAGATGACGGCACTCAATCATTTGCGCTATTTTTTAAAGATAAACGGACATCGTTTTTCTAAAGAACACTGTAGTAATGTACTGAAGAAAGTAGGATTAGAAGGACATGACCATCAGAAAGTTGGAAAGTTTTCATTTGGAATGAAAAAGAAGTTAGGAATTGCTCAAGCGATTGTAACAGACCCAGATCTTATCTTTTTAGATGAACCAACTTCTGGAGTAGATATTGAATCTGCTCTCCACATTCATGAATTAATAAGAGAACTTCAAAATCAGGGCAAGACAATTTTTATGACGTCTCATAATTTAAATGAAGTTGAGAAGATTTGTACACGTGTAGCGATTATGAAAAATGGTGTTATTTTAGTAGAAGGGACAATGGAAGAACTGCGTTTTCAATACCAAGCGAAAAAAACGGTGATGATTAAACATGATCCTTACCCAAGCAGTCATAAAGAATATATTCAACAGTTTTTCCGTACGGTGAGTCCGGACGTGGAATACCATCACACGTACACAAAAGTGATGCTTCAAAAAGAGAGAAATATCCCTCTGATTATTCGCGAATTGATTCAATGCGGCATCGATATTTATCAAATTCACGTAGAAGAGCCTTCTTTAGAAGAAATCTTTTTGCAAAAAAACATCGTGGATCATTCGCAGGTAAGTTAATGGGCAAAAATCTGTTGGCTTACCACTCAGCCTGACTACGTTATTTATAAATACCAGTTAGGAAGCTTCTGACAAAAACATGTTCATTTTCTTCAGAAACTGATAAGATAGCTAATGACATTTAAAAATAAGAAAGGATTTCGATTATGTTATCAGCTATTAATTCAGTAGACTATACCATTTTCCATGCGGTGAATCAGTACGCCTCGCATGTGAAGTTTGTAGATTCGCTGATGGTATTCTTTGCAGATTATGCCCAGTATGTACTTATTGTTTTACTCGGCTTGTTTTTACTTATTAATAAAAACGGCAGCCGTGTTGTAGCATTCCAAGCTTTATGTGCTTGTGCCACAGGAGTCATTATCAATAAAGTGATTAGTTTATTTGCTTATCGAGATCGTCCATTTATCTCTCACCACGTGAATCAGCTTATTGATCACGCCGCGAATTCTTCATTTCCAAGCGATCATGCTACGTCTGCATTAGTTATCACTTTTACCATTTGGCTACATTTCAAACGTTCAGGGCGCATGTGGGTTGTAATGGGTGCACTCATTGCATTTTCACGCGTATGGGTTGGCGTTCACTATCCATTCGATGTGTTAACAGGAGCTATTCTAGGCTGCGTGCTCGCGTTGTTTATTCATTATGTTATTTTTAATACCAAAATTATGAGAGCTATTACCAATCTGTCTATTTTTCGAAAATCAGCTTATGACGGGCAGTCTCAATATTATTAAGAAAAAGCCGCAAATACGCGGCTTTTTTTATTGGGAAATTTTTAATGCATTTAATACTTGTTTTTTAAAATTAAATTTTGTACAATTAAATTACAGAAACGATAAATAAAAAACTTTTAATAAAATTACTAAAAAAGAGGAGAGATTTATACATGAAAGCTTTATATGAAACAACAGTCGTTAACACAGGTGGAAGAACAGGAGAAGTTCATTCTTTAGATAATATCTTTAATTTAGATGTTGCAACACCTCCAGCACTTGGTGGAGAAGCAACAACAGCAACAAACCCAGAGCAGCTATTTGCAGCTGGATACAGTGCTTGTTTCAACAGTGCGTTAGAATTTATGTTGAAAAAACATAACGTAGAAATCAAAAGCAGTGAAGTAAAAGCTACTGTTCAGCTGCTTCCAGATAAAGCTGATCAAGGAGTAAAAATTGCTGTAGCGCTTGAAGCTCATATCGAAGGCTTAGATTTAGAAACAGCGAAAAAATATGTAGACCTAGCTCACTCATACTGCCCGTATTCAAAAGCAATCAGCGGTAACGTAGACGTAACGGTAGAAGTAATTTAATTGCTTTAAAAAGCCCTGCTAAGCATGTAAAGCTTAGCAGGGCTTTTTTATTTGAATTTTCTCTATTCATTTGTAAGCGGTACTAGTATAATGAGGAAGAAAATGAATCATTCGCACAGTTTAGGTGCTCTTACATAGCGTAAGAGGTAACAGGGAATCGAGTGCAAATCTCGAGCGGTCCAGCCACTGTAAGCAGGGAGTTTTCTATCTTATCGTCACTCAAAACGGGGAAGGCGGTAGAAAATGATGATCTCAAGCCAGGAGACCTACCTATTCTGTACACTTGACTCTTCTAGGAAAGAGGCGGTGTATCAAGGTACGCAGTGAGCAATTGCTGTTTATTTTCATATGCCGACACATCCTCAATTTCTATAGAATTGAGGCTTTTTTATGTTTTATTTTAAAAAAAGGAGTGTAGGAAATGGAAGGTTTATCAGTTTTTTTACTTGTCTTTTTATTAGGAATCAGGCACGGATTGGATGCAGATCACTTAGCTTTTATTGATGGCCAGACCCGATATAATTGGCGAATGGGGAGCCGTTTTGCCCCGTGGGTCGGCACGCTGTTTTCACTAGGTCACGGAGGAATGGTGGCCGTCACGGCCGGGGTGCTTGGCGTGGTGATGAAGAATTTTACGTTTCCATCGTATTTCGATCATTTTGCATCCTGGGTATCCATTATCTCCCTCTTTCTAATCGGGACATTAAACACATATCATTTGCTTCGAACCAAAAATAAAGAGGAAGAGTTTGAGCTGAGCGGGTTAAAAGGGAAGTTTATTCCGAAAATCGCAAAAGGAACAACGAATCCTTTTTTAATTATTCTTGTAGGAGCGTTGTTCGCTTTAGCAGCCGAAACGGTCAGTCAAACGGCCGTGTGGTCTCTAGCTGTAGGGAACGCAGGCAAGTATACGCCGCTTTTATTAGGACTAGTATTTATGTTTGGTATGATGCTGACAGATACAATCGATTCACTGATTGTACATAAAATGGTGAATGAATCGAGTAAGTTTGGGCGATCTGCTTCCCGCTTGATGGGCTGGGTTATTGTTGTCCTCGCGTATGGTGTGTCACTCTATTTAGCATTCACTTTCTTTAACCCATGGGCCGAAGTAAACTTTGAAATGGTTGGCGTTATTCTGTTTATTTTTTTAGTGTCTATGTTTGTTTTTGTGAGTGTGAAGTCAAAAGGGAAAAATATTAAAATAAATGTCAATTAGTCAAACGAAAGCTTTAATCTGTTGAAGATTGAAGCTTTTTTGTATGAATTTGTTGAAGTTTATGGCTATTTTCGGTCTGTTATGAATAAGTTAAAGTATTATCTGTATTTAAATGATGGAAAATTGTCTGAAAACCATTATAATTAAGGATAATTTAAGGTCGTTATGTGAAACGTAGAACATAGTTATACGTACGATAAATAAAAGCATTTAATGCAAGCAGCAGGGGTTGTTTGGAGGAGGAATTGATTTGAGTCAGGTAATGGTAGAACAAAGTGTATTTAGTTATTTAAAAGAACACGAACAAGAGATGCTTGAAGATTTAGTTGGATTTGTGAAAAAAGAATCACCGTCCTACAGTAAAGAGTTAGTAGATCAGTGTGGAATGTATTTAACGGAGCTGTTTCAAAAGCGTTTAGGGGTAGGGTACGAAATTATAGAAGAAAAAGAAGTAGGAAACCATTTGAAATTTACGATTGGAGAAGGAGAAAAGCAGCTTTTAATTATCGGTCACTTTGACACGGTATGGGAAAAGGGAAGGCTGAGTCTAAGAACAGAGGGAAACAAGCTGTACGGTCCGGGAATTTTAGACATGAAAGGCGGCATTGTGCAATCTATATGGGCGATTAAAGCGATTCAAGAGCTTGGCTTATCGCTCGATAAAAAAATTGTGTTTTTCTGCAATTCGGATGAAGAGATTGGGTCAATTTCTTCTAAAAAATACATTGAAGAAGAAGCACAAAGAAGTGAAGCAGTGCTAGTAGCGGAACCGGCTGTGGCGGGTTCAGGTGCGTTAAAAACGTCGCGCAAAGGAGCGGGAATTTTCACCGTAAAAGTATGGGGACGAGCAGCACACGCGGGTAATCACCACAAAGAAGGAATCAATGCGATTGAAGAGCTTGCGCGCCAAGTGATTTTCTTGCAGGGCTTAACAGATTATGAAAAAGGTACAACGGTGAACGTTGGAACATTTACAGGAGGCAGCGGTACAAATGTAGTGCCGGAATATGCAGAAGCACACGTAGATTTACGTGTTTCTACAGAAGAAGAAGCGAAACGTATGACGGATATTATTTTGAACTTAACACCCATCTTAAAAGGGATAAAGCTCGAAGTAACGGGAGGCATGAACCGTCCTCCGATGGTGAAGTCTAAACAAACGGAAGAGTTATTTGAATGCGCTCAGTCAATTGCGGCCAAACTGGGTATGAAATTAGAAGAAGCGGCTGTTGGCGGCGGAAGTGATGGCAATTTTACAGCGGCCATTGGTGTTCCCACGTTGGATGGATTAGGAGCATGCGGAAAAGGAATACATGCGGAATATGAACATATTCAAATTGATACGTTGTCCGAGCGCTCTTCTTTATTTGCGAATTTACTGCTTCAAATATAAAAAAAGCCCGCCTCAAACGGCGGGACTAACCTGAAAGCTTATATTGGGAGAGTATAAGCTTTCTTTTTTATTTACTGCTTTCTTCTTGAAGAGAAAAAGCAGTTTCTTCTTTTTAAATACCACTTTATCAAGAGCAAGGAACTGGCTTCCTGCAAGAAATAGGTGAGCAGACATTGCAATTAAAGCGATATCAAACTCAAATCCGCCAACAAATCCGCTTTTAAGCTTGGCTGTGAAAATAGCGCCGAGCATTACTGCTATAAATAAAGCACCTATGACTCTTGTTGCTAAACCAAGGATAATAAGAATACCACCTACAAGTTCAATTGTTGCAACAATATATGCCATGAAACCAGGGATTCCTAAGCTATCGAAGAACCCTACTGTATTTTCAATCCCGCCTTGCCATTTTTGAAAGCCGTGTACTAAAAATGTAAAACCTAATACTAAACGAATAATAAGTGAACCAATTTCGACGTTTTTATTCACTTTACTTCCTCCTTTAAGTGTATTTGAAAAACACTACATTATGTAGTGTGAAAGCCCGAAAAAAGAAATGTAGTAATTAAATCAGAAAGTCTTTCTTATTTGGATAATTTTACAACATTATGAACATCACACTACACATTGTAGTGTGATGTTTGTCCCCAGTCAAGTGAAAATATAAAATTAGACCATTTGGCATACAAAAGTTTTCGGAAGAGCACTTGAAAAATCCTTTAATTATGTACAAGTTAGTCCCTTATTTTCAATCTTATTCTCCAACATGCTATACTGATGGCGGAGGTGTTACGATGCGTTTAGAAAATAAAAGAGTTATTGCGCTTGTTAGTGCAGACTTTGAAGATCTAGAACTATGGTATCCAGTGATGCGTCTTCGAGAAGAAGGAGCAGAAGTACATTTAGTTGGAGAAAAAGCAAACGAAACGTACGTGGGGAAATACGGTGTTCCAGCCGTATCAGACTATGCTTTTAAAGATGTTGATCCAGCTGAATATGACGCTATTTTAGTACCTGGAGGCTGGGCGCCGGATAAACTGCGCCGCTACCCTGAAGTAATTGAAATGGTTCGTCATATGGATGAACAGCAAAAGCCAATCGGTCAAATCTGCCATGCAGGATGGGTATTAATCTCTGCAAAAATCTTAGATGGCCGAAACGTAACAAGTACGCCAGGAATCAAAGATGATATGGAAAATGCGGGAGCTATTTGGCATGATGAAGCAGTCGTAATCGACGGCCACATCATTTCAAGCCGCCGTCCGCCAGACCTTCCTCCTTATGCAAAAGCATTTGCTGATGTACTAGCAGAGCAATAAGAAAAAGCCGAAACCAGTGTGGTTTCGGCTTTTTTTGTAAGATCCGCTAAAAAAGAAATGATAAAGTAAATAAAAAATAATCATTAAAAAAGCGAGCAGATGCATCTGCTCGCTTTTGTTCGTGTTTCTTATCAGTAACTTGCTTTTTGCAAGTGTAAAAACAAAATGATTACTTTCTTTATAAAATCCATGATTACGGTTTTTGTATGTTTCGTTGTTGTTAGGGCACAATTAGCATTGATTGTGCTTGCATGGATTTCATCCATTGCCGCGGTTTGTTTTTCCACATGATCGATTAACCTAAACGACGCAAGCCCTACCTCTCTTGCATCCTTACGGCTCCGAAGCCGATCCAGTGTGAATAAGTTTTGTTCAAAGACATGTGTCGAATGCCAGTATTTTTACCTTGCATTGTACGATACATCCTCTCAAGTTACTTTCACTATGTCTAGCTCTTAAAGAAAAGCCAGAAATCTAAATATAACACCCTGGTTAACCAATGTCAAATAGAAAATATGATTTTTTCACGTGAAACAATTTCAGTTAAAACAAGGTTAAGTAAAGGGATATCTTTTTTATATGGAAGAGTTTTTTGGTAGGATAAGTTAGAGGAATCCTGGAGGAGGATGAAAAATGAACAAAAATGAACAGTTTCGAAATGATGTATTGAACAGTGTAGAATCATTAACATACGAACAATTAAATCAGCAGGCAGCATCTAATACATGGAGCGTTATGCAAGTATTAGAACATTTATATTTGATGGAGCGCATGATTGTTTCACGTGTAAAGGATCAGTTAGAAAACGGTGTAGATCAGCCCACTGAAGATAAGCCGTTTCATTTAGCGGTAGACCGTTCGCGAAAAGTAGATGCACCGGCTCAAGTTACGCCTTCTAATGAAAAGCAGACATTAGAAGAAATGAAGAGTAAGCTGGCAGAATCAAGAGAGGCTTTAGCAGAGTTAGAAGAAACAGCAAGTGAAGATAAGCTAAAGCAAAAATCATTTCCACACCCTGTATTTGGGTTAATGGATTTAAAGCAATGGATTGACTTTATTGGTTATCACGAAAAGCGTCATCAAGAACAAATAGAAGAAATCAAAGCAGCAATCGGTGCATAAAAAAACAGGCATTCCGCCTGTTTTTTATTTTTGGACCAAAATAGGATAATCCGACATCATCCAAATGCCAACACTGTACGTTTGGGGATTATGGTTCCCTACGGTAGAACCTGTTTGAATGGTAAATGAGAGTTGAAGAGGGTCTTGATCGTAATAAATTGTTTGCTTGGTGGAAGGGGAATAGAGTCGCTTCGGAGGGATTTTAGGAACCGTATCCGTCGTGTTAACAAAGCAGCGGCTATTTGAAACAAGATTTGTGTATGTTTGAACGAATTGAGGATCACCTACTCGAGGAGCTCCGTAGTTGTACATTGTAACCTCTGGAAAAGATGCGTTTGTGGCGACATCTAAGGCATGAAGAGCAGCGAGTGCACCACCTAGGCTATGCCCCGTTATATAAAGTGGCTTTGGGGTAAGGGACTGATACGTTTCAAAAATTTCATCACGGCATGATTCGTAAACGGCTAAAAAACCTTCGTGGACGAGACCGGCTTGTTGATTGTATGGATAAGGGCGCTGCTTAATGCGAGCATCAGCAATCCAATCTGCCTCAGATTGAGTTCCTCGAAAGGCAATTACGATAGAGTCATCAGATTCTAAAATAAAACCAAACCATTCTTGAACCCCTACGGCAGAAGCTTTAAACGATTTAATAAGCCGGTAGCCTTCAGGTACATCAAATGTGCCTCCCTGTGCGTATTGCTTATAAGCTAAGACGCACGCATAAAGAAGGTCTAGAGCTAAAGGACGATAAAATAAAGGCTCTATTCTCATCATTGTTTTTCACACCTTCTAATAGAAAATAACTCCTATAGCCTATGTGTTCCTGATAAGAAAGGTGCAGATATCTCTCTTTTGAAAGCGAGAATTAAGGAATGTAAACGGTTCATTGTTGGATGTTTTTGAGGATTTTATAAGTTTTTTTGTGTATTTTAACTAAAAAAAAGTTTTAATTTAGAGTTTTATTGTTAAAATTTATAATTTAACTTATAATTTAAAATAGTCTGAATTAAAAAAATAAGGGGGTTATCGTTTGGAGCAATTTGTAACGAGTTTGAATAATGTGCTATGGAGCACACCTGTTATTTATGGGTGTCTTGCGATCGGCCTGTTTTTCTCAATTTTAACGAGGTTTTTGCAGGTAAGACACTTAAAAGACATGGTTATGCTTATGTTTCAGGGTAAAAGCTCAGAAGCAGGAGTTTCTTCCTTCCAAGCCCTGTCTTTAGCGCTGTCGGGACGAGTCGGAACAGGAAACATTGCTGGAGTGGCAACAGCTATCGCTTTTGGAGGTCCAGGAGCTGTATTTTGGATGTGGGCAGTTGCTTTTATTGGTGCTTCTAGTGCATTCATCGAATCAACACTTGCTCAAATTTATAAAGTTAAACAAGATGGCCAATATCGAGGTGGTCCAGCGTACTATATTGAAAAAGGAACAGGTATGAAATGGTATGGCATTTTATTTGCTATTGCAGCACTTGTTGCGATGAGTATCCTAATGCCGGGCGTTCAGTCTAACTCCATCGCGCTTGGCATCGACAACGCATTTGGCGTTAGTCCAACGGTTACAGCAGTAGGATTAGTTATTATTCTTGCTTTTATTATCTTTGGAGGCGTTAAGCGTATTGCAGGGGTGGCACAATTCGTTGTACCTTTTATGGCACTTGGGTATATTATTTTAGCTCTTATCATTATTGCCATGAACATTTCCGAGTTGCCGGGAGTTATCGCTCTTATTTTTAAAAGTGCTTTTGCATTAGATTCTGCTTTTGGAGGAATTGTTGGTTTAGCTGTTTCTTGGGGAGTGAAGCGGGGCATTTATTCAAATGAAGCAGGACAAGGAACAGGGGCGCACGCAGCAGCTGCAGCAGAAGTTTCGCATCCGGCGAAACAAGGACTTGTACAAGCTTTTTCGGTTTATATTGACACCCTGTTCGTTTGTTCAGCAACGGCTTTTATGATTTTATTCACAGGCATGTACAATACGGAAGGACCAGGCGGTTCATTTATTATTTCGAATTTACCGGGTGTAGAAGCAGGACCTGGATTTACACAAGCTGCTATTGAAACAGTGTTACCTGGATTTGGGGCTGGTTTCGTGGCAGTTGCTCTATTTTTCTTCGCATTTACAACGATTATGGCTTATTATTACATCGCCGAAACAAATATTGCTTATCTAACTCGCGGAAAGAACGGAAAGTGGGCTATGTTTGCATTAAAGCTTGTCCTTCTAGGAGCTACGTTCTACGGGTCAGTTAAACAAGCATCACTAGCTTGGGCGCTAGGTGATGTGGGGCTTGGTATCATGGTATGGCTAAATTTAATTGCTATCTTAATTTTAGCTAAGCCTGCGTTAGTTGCATTAAAAGACTATGAAACTCAGAAAAAACAGGGGCTAGACCCTGTTTTTGATCCTGTTAAGCTAGGAATTAAAAATGCAGACTATTGGGAGAAAGAATATAAGAAAGATGAGTCACAAGTTTCGTAAACAAAAAAATCCTCACGTATGTGAGGATTTTTTTATGAAGAAAGTGAGACAGATGAGTTATTTAAGTTATATCGATCCTTCAAACAATGAATACGGTGTAGTTCTTCAAGCAGGTGATGAATGGCAAGCAGTTCGTACAGCATTGTTGTTTCTGTTGAAAAAGGCTGATCTACTGTATTTTCTTCGTGTTTATGTGCCCAAAACCTTTGTTTTAAAGTTAAAATAAGCGTTTGATGCTGAAAAGAGCTTTTATATTGTTCATTTTGTAAGACGTTATGAAAGGAAGTGAAAGTATCCCATATCACTTGATGTTCTGCACTTTGCAGCTGATGAGCAGGCAAATAAATTAAATTACCAATATGATAGACAAGCTGCCTCATAAGAGAAAGTTTCTTATATTCATAGTGGAACTTTCTCATAGCTGTACGAGTGAAATGATGAAACTTCCATTCTTTTCGCTGATACTCACAAAGTGTCTCAATTTTTTCAATTTCAGCAGAAAGCAGTTGGAATTGAAGTTTTGTTTGTTTATGACAAGCGTGTACTTGAGAAAGTTCAACTCCTCTTTGCTGTAGGACGCTGCTCATTTGTTTTGAGAGATTTTGAATTTTCCTCGTAATAATCGGTGTATAATTAGGAGGAAGAACGATGATATTTACAAGTGAAGAAATAAGCAGTCCAATACTGGTGGTCGCTAGGCGAATTAAAAGCGATATAAAGTAATGGTCGTGCACAATCGTCAGCATAGCCACTCCTGTTAGCGTGGCAACGAGTGTTCCTGCATGCAAACGCAATTTAGAACAGGATATAATAGTAGAAACGGCAACAAGCATGTAGGTAAGCGGCGTCACGCCGAGAAGAAATGTATAAAGCATGGCAAAAGCAGCTCCGATTGCTGAAGCAGGAAAGCGTATAAACGCTTTTTTAATAGAATCGGCAGCGGTTGGTTCAATCGTAACAATAGCTGTAATAACAGCCAGCATATAAGGCCAGCCAATCGACTGACAAATGAGCGCAGTTAAAAAAACGGCAATGCCTGTTTTAATAATACGACCGCCTAAAAAATTAAATTTTTTTACGTTAATCATTATGCATACCTTCTTTAAAACAGTTAGTAGTTTAATTATAAGGCATATTAAGGTGATAGGAAAACACGTCTTAAAAACTAGCTTTTAAAAAACGAATAAATATACTATAATTTGTTTAAATATTTAAAAGAGGAGTACAACTAATGAAACAATTGATAAATGAAACAATTAATAAATTACAGGATACATTTTACGATGTAAGCAAATATATTGGGCAAAACCCTGAGCTTGGTCACGAAGAATTCAAAGCGTGTAAAGCATTAACGGATATTTTAAAAGAACAAGGGTTCACAGTTGAAATTGGTACATGTGACTTGCCAACTGCTTTTACTGCTGTTTATGACAGTCAAAAGCCAGGTCCATCGATTGGGTTTATGGCTGAGTACGATGCTTTGCCGGATCTTGGACATGCATGCGGACATAACTTAATCGGAACTATGTCCATTGCAGCTGGTATTGGTCTTAGTAAAGCAGTTGCAGAAACAGGCGGTAAAGTATACGTATACGGAACGCCTGCAGAGGAAACACGAGGCGGTAAAGTAACGATGGCCGAGCAAGGCATTTTTAATCATTTAGACGTAGCTATGATGGTACATCCTTATTACTGCCACCAAAAAAGTGGGCGTTCTCTTGCGATGGATGCCATTCAGTTTGAGTTCTTCGGAAAATCCGCGCACGCAGCTGCTGCTCCTCATGAAGGAATCAACGCGTTAGACGGCGTATTACAAACGTTCAACAGCATTAATGCGCTTCGCCAGCATGTGAAGCCGGATGTCCGTATTCATGGAGTCATTACAGAGGGTGGCAAGGCTGCCAACGTTGTACCGGATTATGCAGTAGCACAATTTTATGTCCGGGCTTCAACTCGTGCATATGTAGATGAAGTAACAGATAAGGTGAAGGCATGTGCACATGGTGCTGCTTTAGCTACGGGAACAAAATTAAAAATCTCAAACTATGAGTTTTCTTATGATGATATGCGAACGAATCAAACATTATCCGATGTCTATACAAATAATCTCATCTCATTAGGCGTGAGCGAACAAAGCATTACAGAAGACCAAGGCGATCATGGATCTTTAGATATGGGGAATGTAAGTCAGGTTGTTCCGGCTATTCATCCGTATATTCAAATTTGTGATGATTATTTTGTTTGTCATACGCACGAATTTAGAGAAGCAGCTTTAAGTGAGCAAGGAAGAGAAGCAATGATACTCGGGGCACAAACAATGGCATTAACAGGGTATGACGTATTAACAAATCAAACGTTGCTCCAAAAAATCAAAGAAGAATTTAATGCTACAAAGTAAGAGATAATAATAAAACCATACTAAATAATACGCTTGCGACTGCAAGCGTATTATTTAGTATGAGAAGTGGGACTGAATGGTTCGAAAAATTTGACCGTGGCGCTGTTCATCGTTCGCAGCTCGAACAATGCGGCTTTGAATTCGAGCATTTGTGATTTTTCTAGCGATTGATTGATAAAATGGAACGGTTTCTACTTCATCTTTAATGGATTCAGAGACCCCTTCTTGAAAAGTATTTGGCAATTTTATGTTTAATGAAATCTGTGGGTAGCTGCCTGATAAATCATAATAGGCTTTAGAAAACCAGTCAAAGTGTTTAATTTCATCCTGCCGAATACCTAATATAGCTTGTTGAAACTGATTATTAGGAGCCAGCTCTGCTAAGCGTGTATAGTAGTGAATAGCGGAAAACTCATCGTTTACAGCTTTGTTTATATCTCTTAAAAGCTGTTGGTCTAGTCTTGTATCATCTTCCCAATATTCTTCATGCCGGGAGTAAAATTCATGCATATGGATATACCTCCTCACCGTTTTGTTCTCTTGTTGTCACCATCATCGTATGTATAGACAAGAAAAGGCGTACATTAAAAGAAAAAAGTTTAACAAAATGGTAAAAAGGGTATGTGCAGAGAATAGTATCAAAAAAGACAGAGGTTATCTTATGATTAAAATTGTAGCTAAAACCAAAGAAGGAGCTATTAAAGAAATAGAAATGAATGAGATTCGTTCAAGCCATGACTTTCAATGGTATTGGGTTGATTTTTACAATCCCACCGAGGAAGAAAAAAAGCAGCTTGAACAATTTAATTTTCATCCTTTAGCAGTTGAGGACTGTTTGAATCAAGGTCAGCGGGCTAAATTTGAGTTGTATGATGAGCATTATTTTTTAGTCTATTATGCACTTCATAAAGAAGAGCTTGAGCACTTAGAAGTATCTGCGTTTGTAGGAGATAACTTTTTAGTCACTTATCATATGGATAAGCTAACGAGCGTGGCTAGGGTGTGGGAGCTTATCAAAAAAGATCCTGAGGCTACCGAAGATGGAACATGGGATATCATGTATGAACTCTTAGATCATACCGTTGACGAATACTTCCCTGTGCTTTATAAATTTGAAGATCACATAGACGACATTGAAGACAATGCAAAAGACGAACCTATGGATGAATTAATGAGGCAGCTTTATGACATCCGAAGTGATTTGTCACGAATGCGCCGCATTTTAAACCCCATGAGAGATTTAATGTATCGTATTATGTCAACGAATGCGTTAAAAGCAAAAGAGCAGGTTCGCTATTTTAATGATATTTATGACCACCTATTAAATATGATTGAAATTATGCAAGCAAGCAGGGATTTGTCAAATGATATTCGAGAAAGCTTTATGTCCATTAACTCGGATCGTATGAATTCAATCATGTTTACGCTAACGCTTATGTCAGCTATTTTCTTACCGTTGACGTTTATTGCTGGTCTCTATGGCATGAACTTTTCATATATGCCGGAACTGACGGGGAAATATAATTATTTTATTGTACTTGGCATTATGATTGGGCTTGTAGGCGTAATGGTCTTTGCCTTTTATAAAATGGGATGGTTCAAATATCGAAAAGGACCTAAACTATAAAGTAGATTGTTAACCTTCCTGTATAAATGTTAATCAACTCAGTAAAAATGAAATTAAATAAGCGAAGATCTTATCTGACTCTAGATAAGATCTTTTTCTTGTGCTATAAACAAGAAAAGCAGGGAAGCGAGGGAAGAATGTGAAACACGGAAGAATGGGGCTGCGAAGCATCACGGTGCTGCTTGTATGCATGGTGGTGATTCTATCGCTATTGTTAACGGATTTATTAGTTAGCAGTTCAATTGGAAAAAATATTCGAGATCAACAGGCTGAAAAAGCTCGGACTATTGCTACGATTATTTCAGAATCAACGAACGTGAAAGAAGGACTAGAGACAAAAACACCTCAGTCAATTCAAGAATTTACTAAACGAATTCGTGAAAAATCAAGCGTCTTGTTTATCGTTGTTATGGATATGAATGGAATTCGCCAATCTCACCCAGATCCTAAAAAGATAGGAAAGAGGTTTGCCGGAGGCGATGAGCAAAAATCATTGCACGGGAAATCTTATGTATCTGTATCAAAAGGAACGCTTGATAAATCTCTGCGCGCTTTTGCACCTATTTATAATGAAAAAAATCAACAAATTGGTGCAGTAGCTGTGGGGATTTCTTTAAATAATGTAAATGAAGCAATTAGAGATGGGCATCGTCGAATTGTTTTAGGTTCATTAATTGGTTTACTTGTAGGCGTTCTTGGTGCTATTTTATTAGCGAATTACATAAAGAAAATTTTATTTGGCTTGGAACCTTCTGAAATTGCTAAAATTCTAGAAGAGAGAAGCACCATGCTGCAGTCGGTTCGTGAAGGAGTGATAGCTGTTGATAAAGAAGGTAATATTACACTTGCTAATCGTTCTGCACGCCGCTTATTTGTTAAAGCGGGATTAGCATCAGAGCCAATCGGTTTGTCTATTCGAGAATATATGCCCACCTCCAGGTTGGACGACGTTTTGTCTACGGGGGAATCTCATTACGATGAAGAGCAAGTCATAAATGGAGTAGCCATTGTGGTTAATAGGGTACCGCTAGTGGTAAACGAAGAGATTGTAGGGGCACTTTCTACGTTTCGGGATAAAACAGAAGTTAATATCTTAGCAGAACAGCTAACAGGTGTTAAAATGTATGTGGAAGCGCTTCGAGCACAATCGCATGAATTTATGAATAAACTTCATGTGATTTTAGGAATGGTGCAGATGAATTATTATGATGAGCTAAAAACGTATATTCATCAGCTTGTTAATCACCGTGTCGATGAATCTAGTTCAGTGACTAAATCTATTAAAGATCATGCGTTGGCAGGTTTTCTGATGGGCAAAATGAGTTATGCTAGAGAAGAAAGCGTAGAATTGACTTTTTCCGCTGATGAAGTTATTCCAGAACCTTCAGATCCACATGTTACTCATCATCTCATTACCATTATTGGAAATTTAATTGATAATGCAATTGATTCAGTTTGTCATCAAGCCTCTAAAAAAGTGTCTGTTATGCTTGTGTATAAAAACAATAAACTTACAATTCAAGTCACGGATACAGGCTGCGGCATTCCTTCCGATACAATGAATCAGATTTTCAAGAAAGGCTTTTCTACAAAAGGAACGAGCAGAGGGTTTGGGCTGCATTTAGTGAAGCAAACGATTGATGAACTAGGTGGCCAAATCGTCATTGACTCATTTATAAATAGCGGTACCACATTCTATATTGATATTCCGTACGAAACAAGGAGAGATCAAGTTGATTAAAGTATTAATTGTTGAAGATGACCCCATGGTTGCTCAGTTTAATCAAAAGTACATTGAAGAGATAGAGGGGTTTACAGTGGTCGCTGTTGCTCATTCGGGTCATGAAGCCTTGGTGAAGATAAATGAACATCAAGTTGATTTAGTGCTGCTTGATATCTTTATGCCTGGGCAAAATGGTTTGAGAGTTTTACAAGAGATTCGAACAAAACAAGAGGAAATAGATGTCATTTTTATCACCGCTGCTTCGGATGCCCAAACGATTCAACAAGCTTTACGCTACGGAGCGATTGATTATTTGATTAAGCCTTTTACATTTGAACGCTTTTATCAAGCACTTTCGGCTTACAAACAAACATTTCGTACGTTAAAACAGCAACCTCAGCTTAATCAACAGGAATTAGACGGGCTGCTGTCTAATAAAAAAATAAAAGAAGCTCCGGTAGAGCCGTTGCCTAAGGGTTTAACGACAGGAACATTAGAAGTTATCATAGAAGCCATTGAGCATCTTAAAGATCACCCTTTTTCGACCGATGATGTAGCTGAAAAAACGGGGATTTCAAGAGTGTCTATTCGGAAATATTTAAAATTTCTAACAGATATAGGTCTTCTTGGAGAAAGAATGACTTACGGCACAATAGGACGTCCTGTGTATGCGTACTTATACAATGAACAAAACCGTCACTTGCTGCATCACTACCTCGTTGATTTTGAAAAATAAAGAGATTGACCTGTCAGAGACGTCCGGTGTTATTTTGTTGGTGTGAGAATATTTTACTGTAGAGTGCCGGTGAGTTAAGTGGTATGGTTGATAATAACAAAGAAAAAAAACAAGTCGTTTGACTGAAAAAGAGGTGGTTTCTTGATTGGAAGCATAGAACGCTTGACTGAATTACTGTTATCAGGGAATCAAGATGAAGCTTGGAATATTGTTTGGAAAAAAAGACAGCAGGGTTTCGATACATTTTATATTTTTCAGCAATTCATTTCAGTGTCAATGGCTCAAATCGGTATGATGTGGGAAGAAGATGAAATTTCAGTGGCTGATGAACATTTAGCTACTACTACCTGTGACTATGTTTTGTCACGCTATCAATTGTGTATAAGACAAGAAGTTATTAAACATGAAAAAAAAGGTCTGTTTTTGTGTATAGAAAATGAACAGCATTTTTTAGGTTTAAAAATGATTTCCATTCTCTTTGAAGAGCACGGCTGGCAGACGAAACTTTTAGGAGCAGATTCTCCGCTTTTACATGCGACGCACGCTGTTGAACAATGGAAACCTGATTTAGTAGGAATCTCGTTCAGTTTAACTCATCATATAGAAAAAGCAAACGAATATATAGAAGGATTACAAAAGACAAAACATCAGCCGCTTATTTTAGTTGGAGGCCGAGTAGTTTCAAACTATAAGTTTCCTCTTGTTCAAACGAATCAAGTTCGATTTATTGCACAGTTAGAGGAGTTGAAAGAGTTTTTTCATTATCAATCAATTAGGGGGATTAAGGTTGTCGACTATTAAATATGCTCCGCTTCCTGTTTTTATTATGGATGAGGAAATGAATATTCTAGCGCAATCTGATGAAGCAGCCGCTTTATTCGGAGAAGTTCAACATTTTTTAGAAATTGTTGACGAAGATAGTCAGAACAAAGCTAGAAAACGATTAGGGCAGAAGAAAAAAATAAAAACAGAATTAGTCATGCATTCGCGCAAAGCTAAGATGTCTCTTTATACTGTGAATTGCAAATGGGAGCAAGATAAGGCGCATGTAATATGTGTAGAGGAAGATTCCCAAATTAAAATTCTTTCAGAAAAAATCGAACAACACACAGCGCGTTTATCTGAAACGGACTTAGAACTCCTGCTGCAAAAAGAACGATTAGAAAAGGCCATGAACCGAGTTATAGAACTTTCAGGACCGTTTATTCATTTATCAAATAACATGGTACTTATCCCTCTGTTTGGAGATTTATTTGAAGAAGTCATCATGAAAAATGAACATCGGTTGCTCAAACAGATAGATGAAGAAACCGTTGATCGAGTTATTATTGACTTTAATGGAATCGGTCAAATTGATGAACGAGGTGTTGCCGCGCTAGAACATTTAATATGGGAATTTCAGCTAATGGGCGTACAGATTTATCTAACAGGTGTGACACCCGATCATAGCCAATGGCTTCACCAGTATCATTTTCAAGCAAATGTAAAATCTATTAGTAACTTAGGTCAGGCCATTCATCAATTTTTTACAACGGCATGAAATAGCTACGAAAAGTCAACAATTCATATAAAGGCAATAAGACAGGGAATCAATACTGATAAACAGGTGATTAAAATTTGGTGAAACACGCGCGTAAAGTAGCTTTAAGAATTTCGATTGTATATATCATTATTGGCGCTGTATGGATCTTGATATCTGACAATATATCTAGAACATTAGCGCAAGGTTGTTTTGAAGTATATATTTTTTTTCAACAGTACAAAGGTTGGTTTTTTATTTTAGCTACGGGGATTATTTTGTATGGGTTGGTATATAGGAGAGCTTATAAACTAGTGAAGTCCCAGCAGGAGCTCATAGCGAAAGAACACGAACTTCAAACGAGCAATCAGCACTATCAGTCTTTATTTAAACATAACCCCGATGGCGTTTTTGAAATAAGCAAAACAGGGGAAGTTCTTCTTGCTAACCCGGAAGGTGAAGCAATCGTTGGATACTCCAGTGAAGAATTGCAAAAGATGAAACCTTCAGCTCTTATTGCAGCTGAAGAATTTGATATGTGTAAAGAGTATTTTAAAGAAGTACTGAATGGAAAAGGTGCTAAGTTCGAAATGAATGTCATCAATAAAAAACAAGAAAGGCGGTTGCTTAGGTGTTCTTTGCTTCCCATCGTCGTTCATAAGCAGGTGGTAGGCGTATTTATGATTGCACGTGATATCACTACATACCGCCAAGATGAAGAGCTCATGATAACCTCGGAAAAAATGTCGGTTATTGGACAAATGGCAGGTGCCGTCGCACATGAAATTAGGAACCCGCTTACTTCTTTAAAAGGCTTTGTACAAGTTATGCAAGCCTCTAAGGAAACAAATGACACTTATTTAGACATTATGATGTCTGAAATCGACCGCATCAACTTAATCTCCAGTGAAATGCTCATTCTTGGAAAAAAGCAGCATGTATCTTTTGAAAAGACCAATTTATGTGAGATTTTAAAACAAGTTATTACGCTAATGGAAGCGCAGGCCAATTTAAATAATGTTTCTATTTTATTGAAAGAAACAGCAAAAAGGCCTATTTATGTTTCGGCTGATGCAAATCAGTTGAAACAAGTATTCATCAATGTGATCAAAAATGGTGTAGAAGCTATTATGGAGAAAGGTCATATTACAATAACAGTTGAAGAAAAAGATACGCGAGCATTGATTCACTTTGAAGACAATGGAATCGGAATGAGTCAAGAGAGGATTGAACAAGTAGGAACGCCGTTTTATTCTACAAAAGAAGCTGGCACTGGCTTAGGGCTGGCCGTGTGTTACAAAATCATGGAGCGTCATCAAGGTACCATGCATTTTAAAAGCGGTAAAGGAAAAGGGACAACGGTTACTATTGATATGCCAATTATAGAACGAAACAGCCGCCTCTCGTAGTTCAGAGAGGCGGCTGTTTTCTTGAAAAAGAGGAAGTAAGCAGCTGAGCCCTTTGCGTCTGGATCCATATAGGACATAAAAACTCCTTCTTATACAAGTTTTCGTCCATAATAAAGAGGATCATATTGTTTTCTATAGAAGCAATAGTGTATCATAGTTGAAGCTATGTATATTGATGTAGGAAAGTTAAGGAAACAACCGATTTTTCTACTGACGGATTGACAGGGTCCCTTGGGATAAGAAAGGTTTATTTATAAATAGAAATTAAGGTCAGTATTAACGCACATGGCCACTGGTACATTCGTTTAATTGAAATGAAAAAATCGTTTATAATATCGAGAAAAGCATGGAAAAGGAGATAGATATGAGTCAGTTTATAGAGACTTTACAGCCTTTTTTACAAGAGGCGTGGAAAAAAGCAGGGTTCAATGAGCCTACTGCCATTCAAACGAAAGCTATTTCAGAGATTTTAGCTAATAAAGATGTAATAGGAGAATCCCCAACGGGAACAGGAAAGACGCTGGCATATTTGTTGCCTGTCTTACACCGTATTCAGCCGGGGCCATCTCATATTCAAGCGGTTATCTTAGCATCTTCCCATGAATTGGTTATGCAAATTCATGGTGAAATTCAAACTTGGTCACAGGGAAGCGGCATTTCAAGCGCAGCGTTTATCGGCGGAGCGAATATGAAACGTCAATTGGAAAAACTAAAAAAACGTCCTAATATCATTGTTGGTACTCCAGGACGCTTGAACGAATTAATTAAAATGAAGAAATTAAAAATGCACGAAGTCAAAACAATTGTGATTGATGAAGCGGATCAATTATTTGTGCCTGAACATGTTCAAACGGTTCAACAGATTGTGAAAATGGCGTTAAGTGATCGTCAAATTCTAGTCTTCTCAGCTACCGTATCAGAACGTACCAAATCGTTAGCAAAAGACATGATGAACCATCCTCTTGAAATAGAAGTAGGAAGAGATGAACTCCCAGCTTCTAAGGTAGAGCATGTATACATTAAAAGTGAAGCCAGAGATAAAGTGGACGTGCTTAGAAAACTAGTTCGCCAAGAACAAATGAAAGCTTTAGCCTTTTTTAAAGGGATTGATACTCTCATCGAGTTTGAAGAAAAATTAACATTTAAGCGTGTAGAAGCCGGCTCTTTACACAGTGAAACGAAAAAAGAAGATCGTGCTACGACGATTAAAGGGTTTCGAAAAGGAGATTTCCCTATCTTATTAGCAACGGATGTCGCAGCTAGAGGATTAGACATCAAGGGACTGACGCATGTGATTCACATCGATGTTCCTCAAGATGCGGATCAATATGTACATCGCTCAGGTAGAACAGGCAGATCGGGAGCAGAAGGTACAGTTATTTCTCTTGTGACTGAACGAGAAGAACGAAATTTAAAACAAATCGCACGTGAACTTCAACTTTCATTAGCGAAAAAAGAACTTTATATGGGTGAAATCGTGGATGAAGGAACAAAAGAGCAGTCTCGTACAGCTAAAAAACCTTCAAAAAAGCCATTTAACAAGAAAAAGAAACAAAAAGGTCGAATGTAAACTAGGTATTCTGCCTTTTTATAACAGCAGTGTCACAACCTAAAAAGCAACGTCTACTGCTTTATTACAGCAGCCTGGCGTTGTTTATTTTCTCTATTTTCCCTGTATAAATAAGTAAAAAAAGAGAAATGTAGATATTTTTTCCTAGGTATGAAAATAGTTTGAATGATGGATTTTGTTTTTTGTAACCTTATTTTAACATTACTTTAAGAGACTTCTAATAAAAGAGGAAGAAGGACGTGGGGACATTTTATGGATGCAATTGATGATCTCTTTGACGACATAGAGCGAAGAAGAAAAAGTAAAGAATATAGTCGAGATGCAGATCAATTAGAATCATATTTACATGAAGTTCAACGTATCATGGAATTTCTTGAAGAGGGTATCTATCTGTTTCAAAATTCGCACCAACAATATGCGTCAGATTGGTCAGGGCGTTCTAAGAGCTCATATGAGGATATTTATAATGATATTACGCAATCTACTTTTCATCTGTACGACGTAAGGGATGAATTGTTTCAAACTTTACGCTTAGAAATTTCACGATTAAGAGAGTTAGCATCGGCGTAATAAATAACATTATCGACTCACTCCTTTAGAAAGTGAGTCTTTCCGTATAGGCTTAAAAAATGTTTGGATGATGACTGAAGGCTTACAAGAGATAGGGGGACGGACATACATGGAGATAAAAGTAAATCCAGAGGTGCTGCAGGCATTTGCAGAGCGAATTCAGCAGTCTCATTCACAGACGGCTGATGCACTTCAAAAACTAAGCTGGGAAGCTACAAATCTACATTTCTTGTCTGTTGCAGATATTGATAAAGTGCTGGACTTACAGGAAGAGTTACAGCATATGATTCGCAAACTTGATTCGCTAACGGAAAACGCACATTTATTAGTAAGAGACACTGCAGAACAAATGAGAAAAGCAGATGGAGAGCTAGAAGGCTCTTCAGGCTGGACGGAGTTTTGGTCGAGCGTATGGAGCGATGGGAGCACCCATTCACAAGATACGTGGAATAACATAAAGAACTTAAAAGAATGGAATACGTATGACAATATGCATAGAACGATTGAAAAACCTTTAGGTACTCTTAATGTTATGTGGAATTCGCTTTCTATGTCTTGGGAAGAAAAAGTAGTGAATGGTTC
Organism: Priestia sp. 40; assembly: GCF_049368575.1. Classification (NCBI taxonomy): domain Bacteria; kingdom Bacillati; phylum Bacillota; class Bacilli; order Caryophanales; family Bacillaceae; genus Priestia; species Priestia sp. 40. The sequence continues at coordinate 605,320 of NZ_JBMPZA010000015.1, read as the reverse complement.
TACATGCAGTCGAACGGAATTTTTTACTTATGGCGTTATTCAAATGGGGTTGGGCATTTTAAGTCAGGAAATGAATCCTTCAAACATTATGTTTAGTGACAGCACAGAGGAAGTGAAGAGAGAATGAATGAAGTATATGATGGCGCTGGAAGTGAAATGGTACAGTTCCTTACAGGGTTGTCTCGGCGATGAAATATACATTTAACTTATTAGAAAAATCGTTAATTGAAGCAATGAAAGATAATAAGAAAATTGCTCAATTTTATAAAACTTTAATGAATAGCAATTTATGGCTAGTTGTTAGTTCAGAGCATGGAGCATCAGATATATTAATTGCAGAGCACTACGTCCAGACGATGAACAGCGCAGCGTACCGATATTTACCTGTGTTTTCGTCAAAATATCCTATCGAACAGATGCTAAAAGATGAAAAGACCGTATGCGTATCATTTAAGGACATGCTGCCTGTATTAAATGAAGAAATAGCGATATTACTTAATCCTGACACGCCTCTCTCAAAATTATTCATCCCCGAAGAAATAAGGATGTTAAAAGAAGATCAAAATTATTTTAAGCAGTAGCCAAAGCACTAACAAGCGCATGTGCTTTTTCCAAGCATGTCTGAATCTTAAATAAATAGAAGATGTATGTAAAGAGGCAGGGGTCTTAAATAGGCTGCTGCTTTTTTATTACTAGTAAATAGTTCTATAGATAATGAATAAAAATGTAATTTAATAGTCTTATAGTTTTTATTTTCCTTTAAATAGGTACCTATAGATCAGATGTAAAAGGTTTGGATGAGAACAAAATCTTGGTTATGCAGGTTTTATTTGCATTTTTTAGGGGTATTTGTAGATACATATTCTCATTTTTGGAGGCTTTTGCAAGTAACCTTTGACCTTATCACTAGAGTTTCTTACAATAATAGTAAATATATAAACCGAAGGAGAGATATGTATGTCAGGAATTATTCGCGTAACACCAGCAGAGCTTCGCGACATGGCAGGTCGATATACTAATGAAAGCGGTCAAGTTCAAGAATTAGTAAGCCGTCTTGATACAATGAAAAATCAACTTCAAGACATGTGGGAAGGTGCTTCGAGCGAAGCGTTTGCTGCTCAATACGAAGAATTAAAGCCTTCTTTCGTTGAAATGTCTAACCTACTTACAAAGATTGCTAAGCAATTAGATGACTCTGCAAATGTTCTTGAAGATACAGATAACCAAATCGCTAGCCAAATCCGCGGTTAACTTCATCTAATAATCTAAGTGAAGTAATAAAAGGAGCGCCCTATTCTCAAAAGATGAAGGCGCTTTTTCTATGTTTTGAGGTGATGAAACCCTATGTATATAGAAGTAACAGTAGACTTAAAGCACTATACAGGTGATCGGTTCGATTTGCGACTTTCAAACTATCATTCACTCAAAAAAGTAGTCGAGATCGTTTGGCAAGCTAAAAAGATTACTCAATCACCAAAGGACGGTGCGTGGATACGTGTTTCAAATAAAAATCTTATTTTCTCGGGAAATGAGACGATGATTAACTGCGGAATTACCACAGGTGATTGTATCGAAATTCTCTAAAGGAGTCTATTAGAATGTCAGAGAAGAAACCGACTTACTTAGAAGAACAGCTCGAAGCTGTAATGACACGTCATAATAATGAATATACATTTGTTTTTCAAAAAGAAAAAATTCGACTTAATCGTTCTGTTGAAATTGAAATGTTAAAGGATGTAAACACGACTTTTCAAAAAGAAATCATGATGAGCGATGATGAACTTAAAATAGCAATTAAGCCTACCTCTGAATTTCAACCTTTTACAGCATTAAGAGGAAAAGAAGAACAGCAAAAGTGGCTGTTTGCAGATCAGCTTATCAAACAGGTAAAGCAGCATTCTTTTTCAAGACTGCATTTGTTGATTTGTCCAGAAAATATCATTTTTGATAAAAGTTTAAGTCCTGCTTTTTTACATTATGGAGTGAAAGAAAGTTTACCTCCTTATGAGCCTAACGAGGAACAAAGCTTTCAAGAGTTAAAAGCTACGATAGCAGCGGCCGTTGACTCATCGCATACATTTGAACAATATTTTAAGTTGTATGAGACCTTGCAATTAAAAGAAGACGCTAAAAAAATAATGCATATCAGCAATGAGGAAGAGTTGAGTCAATTTGTTCAGCATAAGCTAACCCAAATTGAAAAGCATCAAAAGACACTCGTTCAACTTCCTCAAAAACGCTGGACCATTTTTAAGTTTTCATCTGTGGGTATACTTGTTTTATTAATTCCAGCTCTTATTTATACGTTTTACTCTTACTTTTTTGCGCAGCCGAAACAAGAAGCATTTGTAGAAAGTAACGAATACTTTCTTGAAAAAAACTACAGCAAAGTGGTCGACAAACTTGAAGATTATGACATTGAAAGCATGCCTAAAATTGTGCAATACGAAATAGCAACCTCCTATCTTGTTAATGAAAAGTTAGGAGAGGAGCAAAAGGCAAATGCTTTAAAGGCTATTACGCTTCAGTCAGATCCTCAGTACTTTGCCTATTGGTTTTACATTGGCCGAGGAGACAACAAAAAAGCTTTAGAAGTGAGCAGGTTGTTAGAAGAACGTTCGTTAATTATCTATGCATTAATGAAATACGAAGGTCAGCTAAAGACAGACAACGATTTAGCGGCTGATAAAAAGCAAGAAGAGCTTGATAAAGTAGCAAACGAACTTGAAGAATTCAAGAAAGAAAATGACCAGCAAGAAGCGGAAGCAGCCAAGCAGCAAGAAGAGAAACAGGCTGAGGAAGAACAGGCGGCCAAGCAGCAGGAAGAAGAACAGAAAGCTGCAGAAGCTGAGAAAAAGAAACAAGAAGAGCAGAAAAAACAGCAGGAAGATCAATCGAAGTAGGGAGGTAGTTGTATGAATATGCTTTGGATAGTTAGTGGGCAAACGTATCAGCAGCTGCCTATAGATTTTAAAACCTTTCGCCAAGCAACGGTTGGAAACACTCAGCATCAAACGTTTACTTTTTCCTATCCGTTCGAGAAAGGGCAAATGACGCTGTCATCTGAAAAGAACGGCCGGCTCTTGATTTCCTACGGAGAAGAAAGGATAGCAGAGCTATCTGTTTCTGAGTCGTTTGTATGGCGAGAACAAGGACAGGCTTTAACCTTTGCCCTTACAGAGACGGCTGTTAAAGAAGCTGTCTATTATATTGATTACGGATCAGAAGTCTCGTTTTCCACAAGTGATGAAGCAGCTGATGTGTATCAGCAGAAAGAAAAGTGTGTAGTAGAGCCAAAAAAAGGATTTTACTTATCAAAGATAAACGGGAAGTGGAAGGTCTTTTATAACCAAGAACCGCTTTATCTTAATGGACACCGAATAGAAGAGAATAAGAACCTTCAGCCCGGAGATCTTATTTTATGGTCTTCTATGACGATTCAATTGATCGAAAAAGATTTGCTGAAGATTCAAAGCTACTATGATTATGCATCTAAGCTTCCGGCTACGGCGCAACCTATTTCTGAAATGAAAAAGAAGTACCCGGTTTATAGACGGACACCGCGCATGATCTATGATTTGCCTAATGATAAGGTGAGCTTGTCCTTTCCGTCTCAAGATAATGATGAAAATAACCGAAGCTTATGGCTTACCATTTTACCCCCATTAGTCATGCTTTTAGTCATGGGTACGGTATCGATTATTCAGCCCAGGGGAATTTTTATTATTATATCTGTCATGATGTTTACGACCACGCTGATTGTATCTACTGTTCAATATTTCAAAGATAAAAAACAGCGCAAGAAGCGGCAGGAGCGTCGTCGTCGAATCTATACAAAGTATCTAGAAAACAAGCGCGAGGAATTACAAGAACTAGTATCAGTTCAACGAGATGTATTATCTTATCATTTTCCGACGTTTGAACGAATGAAATATTTAACAGAACAGATTTCTGATCGAATTTGGGAACGAACTGTAGAAAGCAGTGATTTCTTACAGGTGCGTCTTGGGACAGGAACAGTTCCTGGAAGCTACCAAATTTCGCTAAATAGCGGAGATATGGCTAATCGAGAAATTGATGATTTGCTTGAGCAGTCTCAGCACATGGAGAAGGTCTATCGAGAAGTCAAAAATGCCCCTGTTACCGCTCATTTAGGTTTAGGCTCTATCGGTCTGGTAGGAAAGATGAAAACGGTGAAGAATGAACTGCATCAGCTTGTAGGGCAGCTGGCATTTTCCCACAGTTATCATGACGTAAGGTTCGTATTCATTTTTGATGAAGAAGAATATAAAGAGTGGGAATGGATGAAATGGCTTCCTCATTTTCAGCTTCCGCATTCTTTTGCGAAAGGTTTCATCTATAATGAAAAAACGAGAGATCAGCTTCTATCTTCTATTTATGAAATGCTGAGAGAACGCGATTTAGATGAAGCAAAAGGAGAAGGGGTTTTCCTGCCTCACTTTGTTTTTATTATTACGAATCAGCAGTTAATTGCAGATCATGTTATCTTAGAGTATTTAGAAGGATATCACCCTCACCTTGGGTTCTCTGCAATATTTGCGGCAGAGACAAAGGAAAGCTTAACGGAGCATGTTCACACACTCGTTCGTTATATTAACGAATCCGAAGGGGATATATTAATTCAAAAGCAAAAAGCTGTGAATATTCCATTTCAGCTTGATAAACACACGCTTGATTATAATGAAAGATTTGCAAGGATGCTGCGGACATTGGATCACCAAGTTGGTATGACCAACTCAATTCCAAATAGCGTTTCATTCTTAGAATTATTTAAAGCAAGAGAAATTGGTGAATTGGATATCGTACAAAGGTGGCAGAGCAATGAATCAGCTAAGTCGCTAGCAGTTCCCATTGGTTTAAAAGGAAAAGAAGATATTGTTGAACTAAATCTTCACGAAAAAGCTCACGGCCCTCATGGATTGCTTGCAGGTACGACGGGGTCAGGGAAAAGTGAATTTTTACAAACGTACATTCTTTCTCTAGCGGTGAATTTCCACCCCCATGAAGTCGCATTTTTATTGATTGACTATAAGGGCGGAGGAATGGCTCAGCCGTTTAAGAACATGCCTCACCTGCTTGGAACCATTACAAATATTGAAGGAAGTAAGAATTTTAGTACAAGAGCCTTAGCTTCTATTAAAAGTGAATTAAAGCGACGCCAACGCTTGTTTGATAGATATGAAGTCAATCATATTAATGATTATACAGATTTATATAAGCAAGGTATGGCAGAAGAACCTCTGCCTCACTTATTCTTAATCTCGGATGAATTTGCTGAGTTAAAAAGTGAAGAACCAGAGTTCATTCGCGAATTAGTCAGCGCGGCGCGAATTGGACGTAGTCTAGGCGTTCATTTAATTTTAGCAACACAAAAGCCAGGCGGTGTTATTGACGATCAAATTTGGAGTAATGCCCGCTTTAAAGTAGCGTTAAAAGTCCAAGATGCCGCTGATAGTAAAGAAATCTTAAAAAATGCGGATGCTGCTTCTATTACGGTGACGGGTCGAGGCTATCTGCAGGTTGGAAATAATGAAGTGTATGAACTGTTTCAGTCAGCTTGGAGCGGCGCGCCGTACATGGAAGATACGTATGGGGCTGAAGATGAAGTAGCCATTGTAACAGATCTCGGGTTGATTCCTTTATCTGATGTATCTACTCAGCAGACGTCATCCAAACAAGCGGAAGCAGAAATTGATGTTGTGGTGCAAAAAATCGAACAAACGCAGCAGGAATTAGGTATCAAAAAATTAAATAGTCCATGGCTGCCGCCTCTTAAAGAGAGATTGCTTCGCAGTGAGTACAAAGAGAAGCGAGACGGCGTATTCCCAATTGGCTTAATTGATGAACCTGAAAAGCAAAGTCAAACGGTATATAACTATCAGCTGATGGACGATGGAAACATTGGTATATTTGGTTCGTCAGGATACGGTAAATCGTTTACAGTCATGATGTTGCTTCTTAGTCTAGCTGAAAGACAGAGCCCAGAGCAGCTTCATTATTACATTTTTGACTTTGGGAACGGTACGCTGCTGCCGCTTCGTCAGCTGCCTCATACGGCGGATTATTTCTTAATGGATCAAATGCGTAAAATTGAAAAATTCATGACCATTATCAAACAAGAAATCGCAAGGCGAAAGCAGTTATTTCAACAGCATGAAGTTAGCAATATTAAAATGTATAATGCTCTAAGTTCAGAAGAGCTTCCTCTAATTTTTATCACGATTGATAATTTTGATCTTGTCAAAGAAGAAATGCAAGATCTAGAAATGCAGTTCACACAGCTTGTGCGTGACGGCCAGTCTTTAGGAATTTATATGATCTTTACCGCGACGCGCGTGAATTCTATTCGTCAGTCACTTATGAATAACTTGAAAACGAAGGTGGTTCATTACTTAATGGATCATTCAGAAGCGTATTCTATTTTAGGACGTACGCCGTATGCGCTAGAGTCTATTCCAGGCCGGGCTATTATCAAAACGGATCAACCTTATTTTGTACAGCTGTTTTTACCTGCGGAAGGAAAAGATGATTTTGAAATTTTTGATGCAGTTAAGCTGCACATTCAACGATTAAAGAATCAATATGCTGGTGCTATTCTTCCGGAGCCGGTGCCAATGCTGTCATCGAAACTTGTACTTGCTGAGTTTATGACAGACAGAAGAGTTATTCGCGAAAAAGGAGTTATTCCTCTTGGATTAGATGAAGAGTTTGTTCGACCGGTGCATATGAACTTTATGAAAAATAAGCATTGTATCGTCATGGGGCAGACGCAAAAAGGAAAGACAAATGTAGTGAAAGTCATACTGCAAACAGCGCTTGAACAAGGCGTGAAGCAAATCGGATTATTTGATTCGGTTGACCGTGGTTTATCAAGCTATGCAGCTGAAGAGCAAGTTGTTTACATGGAAACAAAAGAACAGATCGTCGACTGGCTTGACCTAACCGAAGAACGATTGCAGCGACGTGAAAATAAGTATTTGGAAGCAGTGCAGGAAGGAACCGTACACGGCCTTTCATTCGCCCCGATCATGCTTGTAGTAGACGGATTTGTACGATTCCAGCAAAACTTAGACAGTGTCTTGCAGGATCGCATTACAAAATTGATGAAAAATTATAGCCACCTCGGCTTTAACTTGATTGTTGCAGGGAACAACAATGAGTTTTCAAAAGGATTTGACGCGTTAACAACAGAAGTGAAGCAAATTGGCCAAGCTGTGTTGTTGATGAAGAAAACAGAGCAAAGCTTATTTACACTTCCTTATGACCGAAAAGAAGCCGACGTTAACCCTGGCTTCGGTTATTATATTAAAAGTGGAAAAGAAACAAGAATTCAAATCCCGCTATGTGTAAGTGAAAGGAAGATCTTAACATGACCGAACAGCGTAAGTATACACTTAAAGTCATATTAGCTGTTGTTTTAATCTTGGCTCTTCCTTCTTTCTTTTTTCAGTATATTGGAGACAACCCGCTGCAAGTCACAGAAAACTCAACAAGAACGATTGCGGTTGTTAACGAAGATAATGGAGTAAAAGAAAACAGTGAAAAAGCGATAGAATTTGGAGAAAAAGTGACTCCTCTTTTACAGGAGGGGTCGGATTATCAATGGACCGTGCTTGGACGAAGCGCGGCTACAAGCGGTTTACAGAATGGGAAATATGATGCGGTTATCTATATTCCCTCGACTTTCTCACAAAATATTTTATCGTATCAGGAAAAAAAGCCAGAAAAAGCTACTTTGGAATACAAAGTTCAAAGCCAGCTTAACGCAGTTAATAAGGAAAAAGTAGTAGGGGAATTAGAAGATGCTACTACAAAGGTTAATAATGAAATGTCCTCTTTGTACTGGAGTTATGTATCACAGGAAGTGGATAAGGTACGCGGACAGTTCGATAAAATTCTAAATAAAGAAATCGCCTTTCAAAAAACAATGGTCGCTTTTTATAAACCGAATTCAAAAGATTTAGCAGGTGAATTAAATGATCAAAAGAAAATTCTTCAGCAAATCCAAGATAATGTAAATAAAGCAGAAAAAGGTTCTAGCGACAGACAAGGCGACGTAGAACAGGTTGAAAAGAATTTAAATAACTTTATTGAATATGTAAATCAATATCAAACATATCAAGAAACACAGAAACAAATGCTTGAAAAAACGCAGGCTCAAAGCGTCGCTGCGATTCAACAAGGGTTGTCTTCCCTTGAATCTAATCAGCCAAGCTCTAAGCAAAATTTTAATGAGCAGGCCAATCAAGTATTTAGTGGTTTGTCTTCCATTCAACAGCAGCTGGATGAAAATCAAAAAGCCGTTGGAGAACTTGGAGATCAACAAGCAGATAACGTCAGTGAACAAGAAAAAGCTCTGCAAGATTTGAACGGCCAAATCATCAGTTCATACAAACAGCAGTCTGAGCAAACAACCCTAAACCAAATTGAAAGTAAGTTAAAGCCGCTTCGTGCGCAGCTAGAGACAGCTTCATCAAATGATGGCGGCGGGGGCTCAACGGATCCAGGGGAAAGTGATGGAACTCAGCCAGATCCTAATCAAGACGGAGAGACGCCAACGGACCCTGGAGAAGGTGACGGAACTCAGCCAGATCCTAATCAAGGTGGAGAGACGCCGACGGATCCTGGAGAAGATGATGGAACTCAGCCAGATTCTAATCAGGGCGGAGGAACGTCAGAACCAATTCAAGTGGATTTATCTCAGCAAACAGCAAAGCTTGATGATATATCAAAAGGGCTTGATGATTTAGAAAAGCAGCTTCAAGGCATGACGAGTGAAACACCCCAAGCGCCTGAAGCACCTGAGACACCTGAGGGCACGGAAACGCCTGAAACACCGGATACACCTGATACATCAGGCACATCCAATGCTGTGAAAAGTGCGCTTGAAAAAGTGGCTAATCTGAAAACACAGGTACAGGCAGTCAAAGATGAGCTGCAAAATGTAACTGTTCAGCCTGAAACTTCAGGAGAAAATACGGATGCACTGAAGCAGAAAATTGCAAGCTTGGAAGCAGAAGTTGAGTCTTTGACAGCACAGAAAAACAAAGCAGAGAAAGACTTAGAAGAAGCAACCAAGTCGTCGAGCAGTCAAATTGCTAAGCTTCAAGAAGAAAATGAACGATTAAAAAAAGAGAATGAAAAGTTGAAAGAAGACGGCAAAAAGCCTTCTAAAGGCAGTGCGGATGTTGATGGTCTCATTACGATGATTAAAAACAAAGAAGATAAAATTTTATCTTCTCCAAACCTTTCAGCTTCTCGCAAGGAAAAGCTGAGCAATACATTCTCAGGTAAGATTAAAAGCAGCAGTGCAGAGGATCTGCTAAAGTACTACGGTGATTTATCGCAGTATGATTTGACTTTAGCTCAAGTAGGAAATACGGACATACAGAACAGCGTCCTTAACAACGACTCTATTAAAGGAAGTTTGCAGCAGGCGTTAGCTGGAACCGTTTCTTCTCAAGACGCGCGTAAGCAAATCCAACAAAACCTGTCACTAACAAAAGAAGAGTTAGCACAGTTCCAAAGTTCAGTGCAAGATTTTGCTGATCAATATGGACAAACAGTTGATGCTGAACAAGCATCGATTATGGAAGAGCTATCAGCTATTCAAGAAAAAGCAAATGCAATGAATCAAGAGCTTCAATCTAGCGCAGGTGAAGATCAAGCATTAGAAAAGAAAGAAGCTCCGGACGTAACAGGTTTAATGACGCTGCAGCAAAGCATGGGTCAAGAGTTAAAGGGAATGAACGAACTCATTTCATCTTTAGGTGAAAGACAAGCTAATGTTGTCACGTACACAGATGAATTGCAGAAGCGTGTAAATGAAGTTCAGGATAAGGCTGACACGCTTAACAGCAAGTGGGCCCAAAACGTGGATTCAACGAAGTTGGTACGAGGCCAGGTATACCGCTTGTTAAATAATACATTAGTAGATGGACAGAATAATGATTACGTTTATCATTATTTAGCAAATCCTCTTCAAGTAAGCGGTGAAGTGCCGGCTGAAAAAGTAAAAGAGGTTCCCCCGGTTGTCATTTTGGTTATTATCTTAATCAGCAGCTTACTAATTGGCTACTTCAGTCAATACTACCGACATGCACCTATGCTTGTAAAAGGTACGCTGTTTGGGTTATTGAATTTGATTGTAGGGTTAATGGTAAGTATCTTTAGCCTTAATATTTATTCGTTATCGGGAGACCGGGCAATGGAATGGTCAATCTTTACGATCGTCTTATTGCTTGCTTCATCTACACTCGTACGTGTTGCTTTCTTATTAGGAAGCTTCGCTGGATGGGTGACGACAGTAGGGTTGATTTTATTTTATATTACCCCGCTTCTTAACTTATCTATGCCAAACTTTAATTACAAAGATCCAGTATCTAAAGTATATATGTCAATTCAATATGATACGCAGTCTCTATTTGGACAGGCGCTTATTGTATTACTGGGGATGACTGCCGTTTTAAGTGTTCTGCCATCTATTATTCGTGCGTTAAAGACGACTAAAGAGGTTGAAAATGATGAAACCTATAGTGCTTAATAAGAAGATTGGAAGTATTGTTCTTATTTTTTCACTTCTTTGTTTCCCTGTAGCAGCAGCGGCTGAAGCTGATGACGGAAACGTTGAAGAGATTAAACCAAATGTATATAAAGATGATCCCATTAACTTAGACCCCGAATCTTTGCTAGAAGATAAAAAGGAAGTAGGAAATATTCCGGAGGAAATAAAGGATCTTACATTTGAAAAAGAGGAGGATGTAGAGAAAGAGAGTTTAAAAGAAAATCTTTTCGCGAACGCATCAGCTGAAGATAATACGATTTCTGCGAAAGCAAAAGAATATAACTTGTTTTCTTCTAAAAACACTTCCTACAAGAAAGATCGAACAGAACAAACGGCTTCTGAAAAGTCATCAGACCTACAATGGTTTTATTTATTATTGATTGGTGTGGGGGTTGTTGTATTATTTGCGGTTTTAATACCGCGCATTAGCCCTCAGCCTTCTGTAAAAAAATGAAAAAACCTCGCTGTTAATCAACAGCGAGGTTTTTTCGTATAGACGTAAATTTACAGGCGGCGGAAGCCTTCTTCAAACAAATAATCTTCTGCTTCTTCGTAAGATAGAAATGCTGCCTCTAAATTCAAGCCAGAATAAACATTCCACAGGTCATCTTCATGAACAAGTAAAAGCGTTGCATTGTCTGGGCCGTTCCAGCGCTGTTCATTTCCATTCCCTACAATAGCTTCTTCTCTAGCTGTATCAGGAAGGGTAGACAAAGATTCAATAGAAGCCTCAATAATTGAGCGAAGCTCTTCTGCTGTATAATCACGGATATTTACAAGACCTTTGTCATTTGTTTCATATCCTTTTAAAAACCCTGCATATACAAATCCATTTCCGTTAGGGTGCAGATGATGCACAACAACCGTTTTATCGTACACGCTCTCTTCATAATGAAAATTCACGCGTCCTAAAGATACATCTTTTCGATGCAGCTCTGGAAACGATGAAATAATAGCTAATTTTTCGGCAAAACTAAGCATAGACAATCCTCATTTCTATTTAAATCATTTCATTTTCTGAAATGGTATAAGCTCTTTTACGATTCGGTTGATTATACCATATATAAAGAAAGACACATAATGCTTTTTCCAATGTGGACTTTTGAAAATATAACCCTTCGCATAAAGTGGCTGTCACTGTAAAGAAGAATACATCTTTTTCACTATAAAACTTAACAAAAAATAGGCAGGGAATTCACAGTGAAAAAATAATATAAAGAGGTGGAAGAAAACTAGTTTTCAAACCTATCATAAGGAGGAATAAAAAAGTGAAATTATACGCTCTGTGTAAAAAAACATGGGCAATGTCTCTGCTTATTTTTGTTCTTTTAGTGAGCTTAACTCCTGTTAGTCAAGCAGCCGCGTTTTTATCTGTTGCACAAGCTCTTGAGAATCAAAACAACAGTGTACAAACGGTTAAAGGATATGTAGTAGGTCAGCCTACAGGCACATCTACAGTTATTACGAGCAATTACCCAAACGATTATGCACTTGCTCTTGCTGACAGTGCAAATGAAACCAATACAGACAAGATGGTGTACGTTCAAATTCCTTCAAATTTGCGAAGTACATTTGGACTTCAAAGTCACTCGGAGTTAAAAGGGAAAAGTCTTACTGTTACGGGCACACTTACTCCTTATTTTTCACACCCAGGAATAAAATCAGTTACTTCTATCAGTACAGAAACAGGAGGAACTGATCCGACTCCAGATCCCACAGAGCCAACCGTTCCAGTAGAAGACTATTATCGTACTGCAGCTGGAAAAACAGGAAATACCTTAAAGACAGAGCTTCATAACATTATTGACCATCATACAGAACTGTCGTATTCAGCGGTATGGGAAGCTTTAAAGAAAACGGATGAAGATCCAGCTAACGCAAATAACGTTATTTTGCTCTACACGGGGCGTTCACAGGCTAAGAGTACAAATGGAGGCGGAGTGGACGATTGGAATCGTGAGCACGTCTGGGCAAAGTCTCACGGGGATTTTGGAACAGCCATGGGACCTGGAACAGATCTTCATCATTTACGTCCAACCGATGTGTCTGTAAACAGTACGAGAGGAAACTTAGATTTTGATAACGGAGGGACGGAACATAGCGAAGCACTCGGAAATTATTTTGACAGTGATTCGTGGGAACCTCGAGATGAAGTAAAAGGCGACGTGGCTCGTATGTTGTTTTATATGGCCGTTCGCTATGAAGGCGATGTAAGTGATGAGCCTGACTTAGAACTTAATAACACAGTGAATAATGGCACTGCTCCTTATCACGGGAAATTATCTGTGCTTCTTCAATGGAACGCCCAAGATCCAGTAGATGATCGAGAACGACGCAGAAATGACATTATTTATTCAGATTATCAGCATAATCGCAATCCGTTTATTGACCATCCTGAATGGGTGAATGAGATTTGGAACTAATGAAGGAGGCGTCCTGGCCGGGCGTCTTTTTTTATAAAAGAAAAAGGAAAAAATCAAAATCTGCCGAATACCTATAGGTGATTTTGAAAAAATGGAGGGAAGATATGAAACAGCTATGTAAAAAAGGATTGGCTTTCGTTTTGATGTTCATTTTTGTTAACGCTTTCATTTTGAATCCACTTAACGGAGCGGCTGCCGTAGATGGAAAATCAATGAATCCAGGTTACAAAACCTATTTAATGGCGCCTTTAAAAAAGGTAACAGACTATACAACATGGGAAGCTTTTGAGAACGATTTACGCAAAGCGAAACAAAATGGATTTTATGCAGTGACAGTAGACTTCTGGTGGGGAGACATGGAGAAAAACGGCGATCAGCAGTTCGATTTTTCCTATGCGCAGCGCTTTGCTCAAGCTGCTCGTAATGCAGGTATAAAGATTGTTCCAATCATTTCTACTCATCAGTGCGGCGGTAATGTAGGAGATGATTGTAACGTTCCGCTTCCATCGTGGGTATGGAATTTAAAAAGTGATGACAGCCTGTACTTTAAATCTGAAACGGGCACGATAAATAAAGAAACGCTAAGCCCGCTTGCAACAGATGTTATTTCTAAGCAATATGGTGAGCTCTACACGGCATTTGCGCAAGCGTTAGCACCTTATAAAGACGTGATTGCTAAAATCTATTTATCAGGAGGCCCTGCAGGTGAAATTCGTTATCCGTCTTATACAGCAGCAGACGGCACAGGGTATCCCTCTAGAGGGAAATTTCAGGTGTATACGAACTTTGCTAAAAGCAAGTTTCAATCATATGCTTTGACTAAATACGGCTCACTCGCCGGCGTTAATCAGGCATGGGGAACCAATTTAACATCTACATCGCAAATTTTACCGCCATCAGATGGCTATCAGTTCTTAAAAGATGGTTATTCAACGGCTTATGGAAAAGATTTCTTATCATGGTACCAAGTAGCTTTGGAGGACCACACAAAACGTATTGGACAATTAGCTCATCAGGCTTTTGATGCCACTTTTAACGTACCAATTGGTGCAAAAGTGGCAGGAATCCATTGGCAGTACAATAATCCGACGATCCCTCATGCTGCAGAAAAGCCAGCTGGATACAATGATTATAACGGGCTTTTGGACGCGTTTAAAACGGCTAAATTAGATATCACCTTTACATGCTTAGAAATGACGGACAGCGGGAATTATCCGGAATATTCTATGCCAAAGACGCTTGTACGCCAAGTAGCAGGTATTGCGAATGCAAAAGGAATTGTTTTAAACGGGGAAAATGCTTTAACCATAGGCAGTGAAGATCAATATAAAAAAGCAGCTGAAATGGCATTTAATTATAATTTTGCAGGATTTACTTTGCTTCGTTTCTACGATGTAATTAATAATGATACGCTTATGGGGCAATTTAAAAATACGTTGGGCGTTACACCAGTTGCGCAAACGGTTGTAGTAAAAAATGCGCCAACTACGGTTGGAGAAACGGTTTATATTGTTGGAGACAGAGCTGAGCTAGGTCAGTGGGATACGTCTATATATCCAATTAAATTAACCTATAACGCATCTACAGCTGATTGGAGAGGAACCGTTTATTTTCCTGCCAGTCAAAGTGTTCAATTTAAAGCAATTGTGAAGAAAGCTGATGGATCTTTAAAAGCATGGCAGCCTTCGCAGCAATATTGGAGCGTGCCGTCAACAACAACGACTTATACAGATAATTGGTAAAACAAAGCCGCATAGCAAACGCTATGCGGCTTTGTTTTGAACACAAGAATTATTTCCAATTCGCTTGAATAAATTCATCCCGACCGGACTTAGCGCGGTCTTCTTTATAGTGATCTGGATTTTTCTTATGAAAATCTTGATGATATTCCTCGGCTTCATAAAACGCAGAGGCAGGAAGGATGCTTGTCACGATTGGTTTTTTAAAACGTCCGCTTTTTGCGACCTCTAGCTTTGTCTCTTCAGCTTCCTGCTTTTGGCTATCGTTATGGTAAAAAATTGCTGTTCGATACTGCGAGCCGCGATCTTGGAATTGACCTCCGTCATCTGTTGGATCAATTTGTGGCCAATAAAGATCTAATAAACGTTTATACGGAAACACTTCAGGATCAAATGTAATTTGAACCACTTCGTAGTAACCGCTTGTTCCAGATTTTACTTGCTCATAAGTAGGGTTATCCACAGTTCCCCCCATATATCCTGATACAATGCCGTGAATACCTTCTAGCTCTTCAAAAGGTGTAACCATGCACCAGAAACATCCACCTGCAAATGTAGCTTTTTCCATACGTAATCCCTCACTTAATCCGTTGTTATGAAGGGTATTATAACAAATTTATATTGAAACAGCTAGAAAAGGGTTTGTAGTCTGTGTAAAAGCTGTGGATAAAGGTAAATATCCACAGCTTTTACACAATAAACTCGACTGTGTTGGAGATTGAAAAATGAAGGAGAGAAGAAAGAAAAAATGATAGAATAGATGAGGTGTATATATAGATGTAGAAAAGATTGGGCGACAGAAGCAGGATCTATGCGATATCTAGATAAATAAAATTAGTATGTTATTAATAAGGGGTAAGAAACAGCATATTCGCGCTGTTAAATAAATATACAAAGATAATAGGAGAGTTGAATATGTTACAAGATAATCTCATCCTAGAGCACTATGGATTAAATGAATTAAATTTTGATACGATCAAAAGCTACCGAGACCGGTTTGCTGAAGTAAAACCAGCTCATCCTTGGAATGCGCTTGAAACAAAGGAGTTTTTATACAAAGTAGGAGCTTGGGGAAAGGTGAGAGATACCCATAAAGAAGGAGTCACACTCGCAGGCCTGCTTTTATTCAGTGAAGAACGGATTATCACAGAAGTTTTACCACAATACTTTTTAGAATACCGGGAAAGTAAAGGAAACGAAGAATGGACAGAGCGCTTTACCTCTCAAGACGGGACGTGGTCAGGAAATATTTTTGATTTTTATTTTCATATTCATGAAATTGTTCGCAATAGCGAACCGCAGTCGTCAATCGCTTCCTCTTTAACAGAAGTTTTGATTAATATGCTTATTCATGCAGATTATAATGGCGAGGGCGGCGTTATTTTAGAAAAGCAACCTTCTCATTACGTCTTTTCTAACCCAGGTCTTTTATTAGTACCTACAGATTCAGTTTTTAGCAATACCGTTAGTCAGCTTCGAAACCCAAATATCGTTAAGCTATTCAGTTTACTAGGATTATGTGAACGTTCGGGCTCTGGTTTGAAAAAAGTAAAGCAAAATTGGAGCTTGCATCATTATAAAACGCCGGCTATTGATCAAGATGTTTCTATGCATCGTACAGTGGTCATGTTATCTCTGTCCACTCAAGAAAGACAGGTAAGTTCTTCTGAAAAAGACACTTACAATACGTCCATAACCGATTCGGGAAATAATTTTAAAGGTGTCGAAAAATATCAAAATAAACCTGAAAACGATGTCGAAAGTGACTCCTATAATAAAAACAGTGACTCCTATAATAAAAATTTAATAGAGGAGTTTAGGTCATATAATAACGACATAAACTCCTATAATAAAGAGGATAACTACTATAATAATGAAATAAACTTATACAATAACGACATAAACTCCTCTAATAATAGTTGTAACTCCTATAATAAGGAGCGAGAAGAGGATTCTTCCGATTCGGTGAATGTGGAGAATATTGATACGAAACTATGGGATATTGCAGCGCTGGCTCGTGAAAAAAAACGGCTTTCGCCGAATCAGATGGAACATATTATTCTTGAGTTATGTAAAGAAAAACCGCTCATGCTTAAAGAGTTTGCTTATTTACTAGAAAGAACGCCGGATGGAGTACGTAATAATTATTTAACAAAGCTATTACGAAAAGGACAATTACAGTTGAAATATCCAAATCAGCCAAACCATCCAAAACAGGCATATTTATTTAATAAGAAAGATATAGAGAAATAAATCAAGCAACCGATAGAACATATAGAGATTAAGCTGCAAAAAATTGATAAGTAGGAGTTTGCTAAAAGCTACAGATTTAAGGGGGAAATTCACCATAAAGTTGTGCCAAGCTGTCAGACTCTCTTTATATGAGTTCTGGCTCGTATAAAGGAGGAAAAAGAGTTTGAAAAGCAAGTGCGTTCTTATTTTTCTGGTGGTTGTATGGCTGTTTAATATGGGGAAAGGAATAGGATGTGGATCAAAGGTGAATGCAGAGATGAATATACCGCTGTCGACGTGGGTGTGGGATACAAAGAAATGGATGCTAAACCAAGAAGCTATCCTCGAAAAGCTTCAAGAAAAAAAAGTGACAAACGTTTATTTACAAATTGATACTCATCTTTCACCTTCCGTATATAGGCATTTTATCCAACAAGCACAAGCCAAGGGCATAAGTGTTTACGCACTTGACGGCTCTCCTTATTGGATAGGACCTTCTGGTATAGAAGAGCAGGAAGCATTTTTTAATTGGATAACAGCTTACCAAGCAGCAGCAGACGAGCAACAGCAATTTTCAGGGATTCATTTGGATGTAGAGCCTTATTTGTATAAAAGTTGGGAAGATAATCGAGCGAAAAGTATTCTGCAGTATCAATATGTTATTTCTCAAGCCGCTGTACAGTCTCATGAGTTACACTTGCCGCTTGCTGTAGATATACCGTTTTGGTTTGACGAAGTTCCATTCAAAAATAGCAGCGGTTCTGGTTCATTGGGGCATTGGGTTATTCAGTACGCTGATGAAGTCACAATCATGGCGTACCGAAATCACGCAGGTAAAGAAAACGGTATTGCTGAAATAACAGAAAATGAACGCAAGTGGGGACGTGTACTATCCACTCCGATTGAAATAGGGGTAGAAACGATGGCTTCAGATGAAGGAGAATACATTTCTTTTTCTGCTAAAGGAGAAGAAAAGATGGTGCAAGAGCTGGATATTTTGCTGACGGAGTGTCAAGCTGAAAATCCTCTAAGCAGTATAGCTATTCATCATTTTGATAGCTGGCTACAGATGAAGCCATGACAACGAAAAGACCGCTGCATCGCTGCAGCGGTCTTTTTGGGTTTAGGGAGTATAGATACAATATAGCCATTTTATTAAAGGACTATACATAAAAAAAGTAACCATTTAAAAAATGGCTACTCACACAAAGGGGGGGAACTTAATCTTATCATTCCCACTTTTTCTAAAAGATATGCCTCTTTTAACCCGTTTTTTTAAAATAATTTAGTCGTCCAAGATTCGCAGTTCCACACGTCTGTGACAACGTCTTGATAAAATTCAGGTTCGTGACAAATAATTAAGATACTTCCTTTATATTCTTTTAAAGCTCGTTTCAATTCATCTTTCGCATCTACATCCAAGTGGTTTGTAGGCTCATCAAGTACAAGGATGTTGGTTTCATTGTTAATCAGCTTACATAGGCGAACTTTTGCTTTTTCTCCACCGCTTAAAACTTCTACTTTACTTTCAATATGTTTTGTTGTTAATCCGCATTTAGCTAGAGCTGCACGAATCTCATATTGGGTGAAGTGAGGAAACTCATTCCATACTTCTTCAATACACGTATTGTAATTAGCCGTTTTGATTTCTTGTTCAAAATAGCCAATATGCTGATAATCTCCTTTTTCTACAGAGCCTGAAATCGGTTTGATTT
Source organism: Priestia sp. 40 (assembly GCF_049368575.1). NCBI lineage: Bacteria > Bacillati > Bacillota > Bacilli > Caryophanales > Bacillaceae > Priestia > Priestia sp. 40. Next base: position 586,626 of record NZ_JBMPZA010000015.1, on the reverse strand, counting down.
CTCCTAAAATACTTTTTAAAAGAGTTGTTTTCCCAATTCCATTTGCTCCTACAAGGGCAATCTTTTGACCTCGCTCCATTTTTAAATTTAATGGCTTAGAAAGCGGCTCTTCGTATCCAATGACTAAATCAGATGTTTCAAAAATTAATTTGCTTGAAGTACGAGCACTCTTAAAGTTAAACTCTGGTTTTGGACGCTCTTGAGCTAGTTCAATTACTTCCATTTTATCGAGCTTTTTTTGACGGGACATGGCCATATTTCGTGTCGAAACACGGGCTTTGTTTCTCGCTACGAAATCTTTTAAATCTGCCATTTCTTGCTGTTGCTTTTTATAAGCTGCTTCAAGCTGCTGTTTTTTCATCTCATATACTTTCATAAAATCGTCGTAGTCACCTACATAGCGATTTAACTCTTGGTTTTCCATATGATAAATCAAATTGATGACGCTGTTTAAAAACGGAAGGTCATGAGAAATTAAAATAAAGGCATTTTCATATTCTTGCAAGTAGCGTCGCAGCCACTCAATATGCTGTTCATCCAAGTAGTTTGTAGGCTCATCAAGTAATAGGATTTCTGGCTTTTCAAGCAACAGTTTGGCTAATAATACTTTTGTACGCTGTCCACCGCTTAAATCCTGTACATCGCGATCTAAGCCGATATCTTCCAATCCTAATCCGCGTGCAATTTCTTCAACTTTTGCATCGATGACATAAAAGTCATTGTTTGTTAAGAGGTCTTGAAGTGTACCGACTTCTTCTAAAAGTTTTTCAAGTTCTTCTGGTGATACATCGGCCATTTTCTCATAGAGTCCATTCATTTGAGCTTCTAAATCAAATAGGTATTGAAAAGCACTTTTTAGTACATCACGAATAGAAAGACCGCGCTCTAATGCTGTGTGCTGATCTAAATAGCCGACGCGCACTTTTTTAGACCATTCTACTTTTCCCGCATCCGGTTCTAGTTTGCCTGTAATGATGTTCATAAATGTTGATTTACCTTCGCCGTTTGCTCCAATTAAGCCGACGTGTTCACCTTTTAACAATCGAAATGATACATCGTTAAAAATCGCACGGTCACCAAAACCGTGGCTTAGATTTTTTACGTTTAATACACTCATGCTGACACACCTTTTCTTTTAAAATATCTATCGTACGTTTCGTTATAAACAAATTGATTCATAACGATTATAGCGAACTTATATACATAAATCCATATGAGTTTTCTAGGCCTGAAAGTCATATAAAATTCACTCGCGTCTTCCTTTCACTTCATTCATACTATATATATCAATGTAGAAAATCCGTCATGATGAAGGAACGGTTATACCGAAGTACTTAAATAGAGTATGCAAAAGAAGAATAAAAAGGCAGGGGAACAAGAAATGAAGATTCATACGATACTAGTGGCAGGAAGAATGTATAAAGAGCTGCAGGAGATAATCAATCAAAAGAAGCTCACACAGACGTTTCGGTTTATGGAAGAGCAAGACGTTACAATCGAAGATTTAAACTGGGCTGATGCGCTTTTATCCTTCGGTCCAACGAATTGCTTTGAAGATCATAGCTTTAAATGGATTCATTCTCTCGGCGCAGGAGTCGATCGGTTCTTAGAAAGTGGGAATTGGAAAAAGAGCGTGATGTTAACACGTACGGTTTGTTCATTCGGTCAGCGAATCAGTGAATATTGCCTTAGCTATATGCTAGCTGAACTTCAGCACCACACACAGTTTCAGCATCAGCAAAAACAAAAGCAGTGGAAAGTGGTAGAGCCTCAGCAGCTTTCTACTCAAACGGTCATAATTTATGGAACAGGTGAAATCGGCGGACGTCTTGCCGCTGTTTTAAAATCTTTTGGTGTACGAGTGATAGGCGTATCTAAAAATGGAAATGAAAAGCCCTCATTTGATCAAGTCTTCTCCATTTCAAAAGAAAAAGAATTGTTAAAAGAAGCGGATTGGATTATTAGCACCATGCCACTAACGAGTGAAACAAAAAGCTACTTTGATCAAAAATGGATGAATTTAGTTAAAAATGCATACTTTATAAACGTTGGACGAGGTGCAACTGTAGATGAAAATGCGTTAGTAGGAGCTATTGAACAAAAGCGTATTCGAAAAGCATACATAGATGTGTTTGAACGTGAGCCGTTAACAAAAGAATCTTCTTGGTGGCATCATTCACATATCATCATAACACCTCATATTTCAGCGGTCACTACGCCTGAAGAAGCCGTCGAGTGTTTTGTTGAAACGCTGCAAAAAGTTGAGCAAGGTGAATTGCCTTCTAACTTGGTTAATATTGAAAGAGGTTATTAAAGCATTATGATGCGCGTTTCCGCTATGAGAATGGTATACTGAAACTTGCTTTTCTTGAACGAAAAGAATGAAATCTGTTCTTCTAGGGGGGAACAAACGTTGAAGCAAGAAGAATTATTTGAACAAGCACGTGTATTTATAGAGACGTGTTACGCTGAGCTTGAAAAAAGCGAAGCGGATAAAAACAAGCGATTAAAAGAAATTCATCAGCAAATTATGTCACTCGGACATTATGATCATACATTTGAAGAGCTAGAGCACGGAGCTCGTATGGCTTGGAGAAACAGCAATAAATGTATCGGACGACTATTTTGGCAATCGCTTAATGTATTTGATAAGCGAGAGGCGAGCACAGTTGAAGAGGTAAGAGACGCCCTTTTTCATCATATTGAATATGCAACAAATGACGGGAAAATCCGTCCTACTATTACGGTGTTTAAACCAAAAATGAAGGCAAAAGAACCGGTCAGGATATGGAATCATCAGCTAATCCGCTATGCTGGGTACGAGACGGAATATGGTATGATAGGAGACCCTGATTCTGTTGCGTTCACGGAAGTTTGTCAAAAATTAGGATGGGAAGGTGAGAGAACTCACTTTGATGTTCTTCCTCTTGTCCTGCAAGTGAATGAAGAGTCGCCTCGATATTTTGAGATTCCAAAACATTTAGTGAAGGAAGTAGCTATTACGCATCCAGAACTTCCTGAATTTGAAGACTTACAGTTAAAATGGTACGCTGTCCCAATGATTTCAGATATGAAGCTAGAAATTGGAGGGATTGAGTACGTCGCAGCACCGTTTAATGGATGGTACATGGGGACTGAAATTGGTGCCCGAAATTTAGCGGACACGCATCGCTATAATCAACTTCCAAAAGTAGCTTCTATAATGGGATTGAACATGAATTATAATGCTACGCTTTGGAAGGACAAAGCTCTTGTGGAATTAAACGTTGCAGTGCTTTCTTCTTTTAAACGAGAAGGCGTTAGCATTGTAGACCATCACACGGCTGCTCAGCAATTTCACTTGTTTGAAGAACGAGAGCAAAAAAATGGCCGCGAAGTGACTGGGAACTGGACGTGGTTAATTCCACCGGTTTCGCCAGCTACTACACATATTTTTCATAAGCCTTATAAAAATAAAGTATTATCACCAAACTATTTTTATCAAGAAGCTGCTTATTAAATGAACAAAAAAGAGAGTACACATGTGTACTCTCTTATTACACGTTAATTAATTTTTGTGTTTATCAAGCAAGTTAGCAAGTACATATGTTTTGTACTTTTCCACTTTGCGGCCTTCATGGTTGCGAACTCCTCGTTTCTTAAGTTCCTCAACATACCAACCTTTGCTTCCTACGTGCATACTCAAACACCCTTTCGTCATTTTTTTAGGATGAACAGAATGAGGTTCATTGTCTGCTCGAATGGAGACATCTTGTCTTTCCAATACGTGCCTCATTGTAACATCTTTTATTTTATGATGAAAGGGAAAAGGTTAAAAAAACGAGAATGATTTCAGGTGAATTTTAGTTTACTCATTCCTCGTTTTTTTGGGATAGAAGGAGGAGGTTTAATTCGTCTTTGTTTTGGATTAGATCTTCTAATGTATACTGATCTAAAACCTTAATGAAGGCTTGCATGGCTTCATGTAAGACACTTTTTAACTTACAGACGGGGCTAATAATGCAGAAATTTCCTTCACAGTCAAAACATTCAACGATATGAAAATCTTCTTCTGTTTGACGTACCACTTTTCCAATATTAATGTCTTTTGGAAGCTGAGCTAAACGAATACCGCCGTTTCGTCCTCGGATTGTTTCAATTAAGCCAAGTTTTCCAAGCTCGTGAATGATTTTCATAAGATGGTTTTTTGAAATATTATACGCTTCAGCAATTTCTTTTATATTGCTTAGTTTATTATTATCGCGAACGCCTAAATATAATAAAACTCGCAGTGAGTAATCTGTATATTGTGTGAGCCTCATCTTTTTACCTCTTCTCTTATCAGCAGCTGATATATCTATAATAGCATGTCTATATCTAAGAAATACAGAAAGAATGCTCACATTTTTGACAGGGTGAATTTGTGAACATTCCTTTAAAAATGTATATAAAATATATCTTTTTAAGTAGGATATGAGTATTATAAAGGTGTATTAAAAATATATCTTTTAAAATGAATCTTTCGGAGGCGAAAGTTATGAAACAAACAACTATTTCTATTGTAAAAAGTACAGTTCCTGTTTTAGAAAAGCATGGTCAAGCAATCACAACTCGTTTTTATGAAATGCTTTTTGAACAGTATCCTTCTTTAAAAAATGTATTCAACCAAACAAATCAAAAAACAGGACGTCAGCAAATGGCGTTAGCTAATACAGTTTATGCCGCTGCACAGTATATCGATCGGCTTGAAACGCTGCTTCCAGTTGTGAAGCAAATCGCCCATAAACATCGCAGTATCGGCGTGAAAGCAGAGCACTATCCAATTGTCGGCGAGTTCTTACTAAAGGCAATTAAAGATGTTTTAAAAGAAGCTGCTACCGATGAGATTATGGAAGCTTGGAAAGAAGCTTACGGTGCCATTGCAGACGTATTCATAAGTGTGGAGCAAGAGTTATATGAAGAAGCCGAAGAAAAAGGATGGAAAGATTATAAAAAATTAATGGTTCATAAAAAAGTAAAAGAAGCAGAAGACGTGTACTCGTTTTATTTAGTATCACCTGATCAAAAAGCATTGCCTGCTTTTCTGCCAGGTCAATATGTGAGTGTACGAATTCCTGGTCAAGAATATTTATCCATTCGCCAATACAGCTTATCTGGCTATCCAAACCAACCATACTATAAAATTACGGTAAAAAAAGAAAAGCAAATGGAAGACGGGGTCGTGTCAACTTATTTACATGATCAATTGAAAGAAGGAGACTTGCTTGAAGTCAGCGTTCCAGCAGGAGACTTTGTCTTAAAAGAAAATAATAAATCAGTGTTTATTAGTGGAGGTGTAGGAATTACTCCAATGATGTCAATGCTTCATCAAGCTCTGGAAAACAATCAAGAAGTAACATTTATTCACAGTGCTAAAAATGAGCAGTTTCATGCAATGAAACGAGAGCTTCAATCGTTGTCAGAGAGATATACGTTTGAACAACATGTTTTCTATAGTAAAGCGCAAACAGCTCAGCAGGATGAACATATAACGTACGGTCGCTTAACTAAAAAAGAGCTAGCTAAATATGCCGGCGATAAACATGCATATTATTATGTTTGTGGATCTTCTTCATTTACGCAAATGGCGTTAGAAGGCCTAGCTGAAATGGGTATTTCCCAAGAAAATATCATGTATGAATCGTTTGGTCCGAAAATGAGTATGACTCCTTCCGCATAAATGTATGGAAAAAGGGTAAAAAGCTAACAGTAGACAATACTGTTAGCTTTTTTTATGAAAGGGAGTTTAAAGATGACAAATAAGCAGTATGACATGGTGGGAATAGGAATAGGACCTTTTAACTTAGGCTTAGCGGCCCTTGCTGAGCCTCTTGATGAAATTGATGCCGTCTTCTTTGATAAAGAAGAGAAATTTGAATGGCATCCGGGCATGTTAATTGACGGCACGGACTTGCAGATTCCATTTCTAGCAGACTTAGTTACCTTTGCGGATCCAACAAGCCCCTATTCTTTTCTAAATTATATTCACAAGCAAAAACGCTTGTATCCGTTCTTTTTCTTTAATCGTTTTGACATTCCGCGTCAAGAATACAACGAGTACGCAAAATGGGTAGCGGAGCAGCTATCTTCCTGCCACTTTTCTTCAAAAGTTGTGGACGTGATACCGAAAAATGAAGAAGAGTATTATGAAGTAAAGGTAGAAACACCTGAGGGAATTCAAACAGTAAATGCTAAACACGTTGTAATGGGAACAGGAAGCATTCCACTTGTGCCTCCGGCTTTTGACAAAAAGCTGAGTGAGCATATTTTACACAGCAGCGGCTATTTACATAAAAAAGAAGAGATTCAAAAAGGAAAGCATGTAACGATTGTTGGTTCAGGGCAAAGTGCTGCAGAGATTTTTCTTGATTTACTAGAAGAACAGACTGAACATCATTACCACCTTACATGGTTTACAAGATCCTCGAATTTTTTTCAGCTTGATCAATCCAAGCTTGCTCAAGAGTTATTTTCGCCAGATTATGTAGATTACTTTCATTCGCTGCCTTTTGAGGAACGTACAAGTACGGTAGAAGATTTAAATCCTTTACGTCACGGAATTGAATCTTCTACCTTAACGAAAATATATGATTTACTTTATCATCGTTCCCTTAAAGGGAAAGTACCCGTTACGATTCAAGCTTCGACTGAAGTAAGTGATATTCATAAAAAAGGAAATGCATATGAGCTGGAGTGCAAACAATTAAAGGCTGAACGCTCTTTTCAATACGAAGCAGATCGTTTGATATTGTCCACGGGCTATAAGCCAAAGATTTCGCCGTTCATCGAACGAATAAAAGATGATATCGAATGGGAAGATGACAAGCGTTTCAAAGTCACAAAAGATTACCGGCTTGTCTTTAAACACCCCCGTAACCACCACTTTTTTACGTTAACTAATATCGAACATTCACATGGATCTGGCGCAACAAATCTTGGTTTATCCGTTCAGCGCAATCAGCGTATTCTGAACGTGATTGCAGGGAGAGATGTGTACCCAGTTCCAGAAGAGATGACGTTCCAGACATTTAATTTGTTTTGAATTTCTGCTTTATAAAAATCTTCAATATGGTTTTTGATTATTGTAGAAAAGTTTTTTACTCATAAACTATGTTTAAAAGAATAGTGTACGGGTATTTTATTTATAGAACATTAGTACACAAATCAATTAAGGAGTTGCTTAGAATGAGTAAGAAAATTGCAGTATTAGTAACAGATTTATTTGAAGATGTGGAATATACAGATCCAGCCAAAGCCTTTGAAGAAGAAGGCCATACGCTAACAAAAATCGACGTTAAAACAGGTGAAGTAACAGGTAAACAAGGCGAAACAACATTAACAATTGATAAAGCAATTGGGGATGTAAAACCAGAAGATTTTGACGCATTGTTTTTACCGGGAGGTTTCTCACCAGATATCTTGCGTGCGGACGATCAAGTCGTAGCTTTCACAAAATCATTTATGGATGAAGGCAAACCTGTTATGGCTATTTGTCACGGACCACAGCTGCTAATCAATGCTGAAACATTAAAAGGACGTGACGTAACTGGTTTCAAATCAATTGCTATTGATTTGAAAAATGCAGGTGCAAACTTCCATGACAAAGAAGTGGTGGTATGCGGTAATCAACTAGTTACAAGCCGTACACCAGACGATATGGAAGCATTCGTACGTGAATCAGTAAATGTCTTAAAATAAGCAAATAATATTAGTAAAACTTTCTGTAAAAGGCGATAACAGGGTGATTTACCACTCTGCTGTCGCCTTTTTTGTATGTAACGTTTTTGACGAGGAATTTACAGTTATATTACCGCATTGGATGGAGCTGTTTCTCAAAGTATATGAAAACCTTTTACTATCAATAGATGGAAGCCGCGTAATATAATCGAAATATTTTTTACATAAGTGTGAGTATAATTTTGGTAGCTTAAAAGGCGTTGCGAGTTTCATAGTTTTCATGCAACAATGAGGGTGCATCACGAGATTGGCTTGCTACAAGCTTAGATGCGTTGCGGTTTTACAAAAAACTTTATTATCACATAGGAGGATTTCAAACATGAAGAAAAGGTTTCGTATTGCCACTGTCGCAGGTGCCGTATCATTAGGATTACTAACAGCAGGACAAGCAAATGCAGCAGCTCCTGATTGCAACACTCCAAAACAAATTAACATTAAAGATGCTCAAGCAGCACAAAATATAAATGTAGATGAGCTATTAAAGAAATTTAACGCTCAAGGACAATCTGCTCAAGCAGAAGCTCCACAACAAGAAACACAAACACCAGAGCAAGCTGAAGCAGCTCCACAGGAACAAGCAAAAGCACCAGAGCAAAGTGAAGAGGCAAAAGCTCCTGAGCAAACACAGCAAAATACAAAAGCTCAACAATCAGAAAATACTGATAAAGCAGAACAAACAAAAGATGCTAGTCAATTTGAACAAAAGGTAGTAGATTTAGTGAACCAAGAGCGTGAAAAACAAGGTCTGAAACCTCTAACACTTAACAAAGAATTAAGTGACGTTGCACGCACTAAATCAAAAGATATGATGGATAAAGGCTACTTTGACCACAATTCACCAACGTATGGTTCACCATTTGATATGATGAAACAATTTGGCATTGAATATACAACTGCAGGTGAAAATATTGCAAAAGGTCAGCAATCTCCTGAGGATGTAATGAATGCTTGGATGAATAGTGACGGTCACCGCAAAAACATTCTAAACCCTGATTTCACTGAAATTGGTGTTGGATACGTCAAAGGTGATACTACGTACTGGACTCAACAATTTATCGGTAAGTAATACAAAAAGAGCAGGATATACCTGCTCTTTTTTGCGTTTTTAGCTGTCCAATTTGGGTATAGTAAAGTAAGAACACGTAAAGGAGTGCCTTAAATTGGGACGTATAGTAAAAAAAATTCTAGTCGCTGTTTTTCCTATCCTGTTAAAAGAAGGATATCGTCATTATAAAAATCGTAAAACTCGAACTACCCCCTCTAAAGGGTATAAATAAAAAGGACTCGAAAGAGTCCTTTTTATTTTATGCTTGAACAGGGATATGCTTAAATTCTTTTACGTTAAATAATCCTTTGTCGGTTAATTTTAGACATGGAATAACAGGTAAGCTCAAGAAAGATAAAGTCAGCAACGGATTGAATTTCTGTGAGATATCGAGATCATGAAGAGCTCCGTGAAGCTGCTCAAGTAAGCTGTTCACTTCATTGTAAGGATGAGGTGACATTAATCCTCCGATGGAAAGAGGGAGGGAGCCAATCACTTCATTGCCTTTTACAATAACAATACCTCCGCCGATTTCTTCAATTGCCGCAATTGCTTTTGCTAAATCCTCGTCATTTGTTCCTACCGCTACGATGTTATGTGAATCGTGAGCAATCGTAGTAGCAATCGCTCCGTCCTTTAACTGAAATCCTTTTACAATTCCAAGACCAATATTTCCTGTCAGATGATGACGCTCAACAACCGCCATTTTCAGCTGATCGTTTTCTATAGAAGGCTGAAATTCATTTTGTTTCACCTGAACTTCTTCTACAATATGATTTGTAAGCAAGCTGTTTGTATTAATTTCAATAATATTAGCGCGATTGTGCTGAAGTGGTATCGTAAGTTTGTTGATAGAAAACTCTTTCAAATGAACAGAATTCATTAGTTCTGTTGGAAGATCAATTTGTTCTTCATGAACAGAAAGCATCTCTCCATTTTCAGCAATGAGCTCTCCGTTTTGATAGACGTGTCCTGCAGATATATCGGTTAAGTCGTCGAATAGAATAAAATCAGCTTTGTAACCAGGAGCAACGGCACCTCTATCTTTTAACCCGTAGCATTCGGCGGCATTTAATGAAGCCATTTGAATAGCAATTAATGGATCCAGCCCGAGTTCAATAGCAAAACGAACATTATAATCAATAGAACCTTCCGTTAATAAATCATCTAGGTGTTTGTCATCTGTACAGAATAAAAATCTGCGTGCGTTGCGTTCATTTACAGCGGGTAATAATTGCTTCAAATCTTTAGCGACAGAACCTTGGCGGATCAGAACATACATCCCGCGCTGAATACGTTCAATTGCTTCTTCTGCTGTTACGCATTCATGATCTGTTGAAATGTTAGCGGTACGATAAATATTAACGCCCGTAGCATCTAACCCTGAGCCGTGCCCATCAATTACGCCATTTGCATCGTTAGCTGCTTGTAATTTATCGAGCATATCGTTATCTCCATCTCGCACAGCAGGGAAATCCATCACTTCTGCTAATCCAAGCACGCGAGGGTGAGAGAAAAATGGCGCTAAGTCAGCTGCTTTTAAGACGGCTCCAGAGCTTTCAAAAGGAGTTGCTGGAACGCTTGAAGGTAAGTTCACAAATACGTCTAAGGGAATGGAATCCGAGTTTTGAAGCATAAATTCAATGCCAGATTTCCCTGAAACATTCGCAATTTCATGAGGGTCCGTTACGACAGTTGTGACGCCTCTAGGTACAAGAAGTTTTGAGAACTCTTTAGGTGTAACCATTGATGATTCAATGTGAACGTGTCCATCAATGAATGTAGGAGAAATGTATTTTCCTTTTGCATCCACGACGTTATTCCCATCGTATTGACCTATTCCAACAATCACTCCATTTGCAATCGCAATATCGGCTTCGATGATGGAAAGCGTAAAGACATCGATAATTTTCCCGTTTTTCACTACAAGATCTGCAGGTATTTTTTTATTGGCAACAGCAAGCTGTTTTTTTAAGGTTGTTTTTGTATTTGACATGAATGTGACTCCTCTCATTGTATAACTGAATAACAATGAAGGACTATGTAAGGGAGAACATAAAGAAGAATAAAAATGCAGTATGAATGATGTTCAACCCTCGTAGTCCAACTATTTACGGTAGTTCGGTAGAAACTCTTGGACCCTATTTCCAAGACTATACGAGCTTTAGGTATTTCGATACATTCTATAGACAAATAATAAAAACGTCAATTCCTAATAAAAAAGAAAGATTTTTGGGAATATTTCATCTATGTGTATGTAAACGATTTAACTCTTATTTGCTCGCTAAAAGGTGCAGCATTCATGTATAGAAAAAAATGTAGAAAAAACCGTCAATGGCTATTAGTCATTGACGGAGTTGTCATTAAGCTTGTTTACGCAGTGTACCTAATTCTTCCGCGATCGCTTGCATTTCACTTGGGCTAAAAGAATCTTTTCTCATTACCATATCGTATAAGTACTTTAAGTCTTCATACATTTCTTCGTCAAAAGCTTCAGCTTTAATTGCTCCGATATTTAGCATGCGCAATTTTTCACTAATGCTATCGACCATATGTTTAATATTCTCTGGAGATTTTACTGATAAATCCACTTTGTTCATCCTTCCAGTTGCGTTTTTTTTATTGTAACATGTTTTTATCGTGTGAACACTTTTATGTCAGGTTCTTATCCACAGAAGAGTGGAAACGATATAAATAAAAGAAAACTATTTTTTAGTTTAAAAATGATTGTATATAATGTTTGTAATAAGGGAAAGGAGTCGAGACTATGATTAACGTATTATTCGTTTGTTTGGGAAATATTTGTCGTTCACCGATGGCAGAAGCGGTTTTTAAAGATATGGTGAAGAAAAAAGGGCTAGAAGGACAAATTCACGTAGATTCTGCAGGCACAGGAGGCTGGCACAAAGGCAATCCTCCTCATGAAGGGACGCAGTCTATTTTAACGAAAAACAACATTGATTTTAAAGGGCAAACAGCAAGACAAGTGATTCAAGAGGATGTAGCTAAATTCCATTATATTATTGGAATGGATGTCGAAAATGTAGGAAATCTGAGAAGGATGGCTGGACATACTAAAACAGGTTATATTGCAAGGCTTTTGGATTTTGTGCCCGATTTACATATTGAAGATGTGCCTGACCCTTATTTCACGGGGAATTTTGACGAAGTATATGACTTAGTTCAAGAAGGATGCAAGGCTCTGTTAGACGAAATTATAGAGAAGCATTTCTCGGAATAAGAGATACTTAAAAAATAAAAAACGGAGGAGAAACGACAAATGGGTAAACGAAATAAGCTAGTAGAAGGTATTGTCATTGGAGCAATTATAGGAGGAGCTGTTTCTTTATTTGATAAAGAAACAAGAAGCGCCGTCATTCAAGGAAGCAAAAAACTGAAAGACAAAACAACAACTCTTATTCAGCACCCTGAACTTGTAACGCATACTGTCAAAGAGAAATATGAAACCATTCGCACGACCATCGAGCAAGTTTCTGAAGATGTATCATTTGTAGCAGGAAAAGTAGAAAAGTTAAAAGAAACAACGCCTCAGGTGATGGAAATTGTAAACGATACAAAAGAAGCATTTGCGGAGAAGTATGGTGATGAACAGAAATAAATAAGGAGGCACATATGGCTGGAATGTACATAAATAACATCGTAAGGTTTGGCAAAGAACTGATGGGCCGCATTCATCGAGATGAGCTGCCCAGTTTATCAGCTGAATTGGCTTATTATTTGCTGCTCTCGCTATTTCCTTTTTTAATTTTCTTAATTACGCTGATTGGATTTTTGCCATTGGAATCAACAGACCTGCTTGACTTGGTCGAAAATGTAGCGCCACAGCAAACGCTGCACATGATTGAAAGCAACGTTTCCCATATCATTGGTTCTCATAATGAAAAGCTATTGTCCTTTGGTATCATTGCGACGATGTGGTCTGCTTCAAATGGAATTAATGCGATTGTAAGAGCATTTAACCGAGCGTATCACGTACAAGAAAATCGGCCTTTTTTAGTGGCGAGAGGTATGGCAGTTCTCCTTACTTTTGCGATGATATTTGTTATTATTGTAGCGCTTTTACTTCCGGTTTTCGGTCATATGATTGGTCTTTATTTATCGTCTACGTTTGGGTTTTCAGAAACTTTTCTCGCTTTATGGTCTGCTTCCCGCTGGATTATCAGCGGTCTCATTTTGTTTACCGTTTTTACGGGGTTATATTACTTTGCTCCTAATAAAAAGCTGCTGATTCGAAATGTTGTAAAAGGAGCGGCTTTTGCTACGGTCGGATGGACAGTGGTATCAATGCTGTTTGCGTATTACGTAAATCATTTCAATAACTATACAGCTACATATGGAAGCTTGGGCGGAATTATTATCCTGCTTATTTGGCTGTATCTATCAGGTATGATTATCGTTATTGGAGGAGAAATTAACGCTATTTTCTACGACCGTCGAGTTAAATCTTCATAGTCACAAATTGGGATGAAATCATTCGCAAGATATGAGCATACTAACAAAGTGAAAGGGAGGTTTTACATCATGACAAAGCATACGAAAAAAGACGGAAGCAATACAAAGCAAAATAAAAAGAGCCAGCCCAAGCATAAAACAAGCAACAGCCAAAATGGACAAAACGGTTACCATTAAGGAATTGATTTCCATAATAAAAAGCCTAACAAATACGTTAGGCTTTTTTGAGTTAAGATTTTAGCAAGCGAAGGCCGTTTAAAATAACTAAAATGGTGCTGCCTTCGTGACCTATAACACCAAATGGCATATCAAGCACTTGGAAAAAATTCGAACAAATTAATAGAAAGATGACGGCAATAGAAAAAATAACGTTTTGTTTCACAATTGAATTCATCCGTCTGGAAAGAGCTACTGCATCCGAAATTTTTGATAAATCATTTTTCATTAAAACGATATCGGCTGTTTCAAGTGCGACATCCGTTCCTTCTCCCATGGCTACTCCAACGTTAGCAGTAGCCAGAGCAGGTGCATCGTTAATGCCATCTCCCACCATTGAAACGGTAGGGAATTTTTCTTTTAAAGCTTTAATTTTATCTACTTTCGCTTCAGGCAAACATTCTGCAATGTATTCATCGACGGCACATTCTTTTGAAATGGCTTCGGCTGTTTTTTCGCTGTCTCCTGTAATCATGACGGTATGAATCCCCTGCTCTTTAAGAGATTTAACAGCGTCTACAGCTTCTGTTCGTACAACGTCTTTTAGGGCAAGCAATCCTACAATACCATGCTGGTCTTTTGCGTACACAATCGTTTTTCCTTCACTGGCAAGCGTAGATGAAATCCCATTTTCAAATTCAGCTGCATCTTCTTTACCTACAAAATCTGCTTTTCCTATCTTCCACGTATCTCCTTGAAGAGACCCAATGACACCGTATCCGGGAACGTCTTCAAGCGAATCTGGCTGAACGAGCGTCAATTCCTGCTTATTTTTCACAAAGTCAACAATGGACTGAGCAAGCGGATGATTGGACTGGCGTTCAATTGATGCTATTTTAATAAGAAATTCCTGTTCGTTCATATCAGAACGGACAATGACATTTGTCACCTCTGGCTTTCCTTTTGTTAACGTTCCTGTTTTATCAAAAGCAATTGCGCTTAAATGACTTAATCTTTCCAAATGCACGCCGCCTTTGAACAAAATTCCTTTTTTTGCTCCGTTTGAAATAGCAGACAGCGAAGCAGGGGTGATAGATGCAACCAGAGCGCAAGGAGACGCTACAACTAAGAGAATCATTGCACGGTAAAATGTCTCGGTCCAGCTCCATCCAAGCACATAGTGTGGGAGAAACAGCATAACTGCTACAACCGATAGAACAATTTTTACGTATGTGCCTTCAAATCGTTCAATAAACAATTGAGAAGGCGACTTTTCACTTTGAGCTGTTTGAACAAGTTGAATGATCTTTTGAAACAGCGTCTCAGCACTTGGCTTTGTCATTTTGATGGTAATGGCGCCTTTCACATTCACCGTGCCCGCGAATACTTCATCATCGAGCTGTTTTAGTACAGGAACAGATTCCCCTGTAATAGCAGCCTGATCAATCGTTGTTTGACCTGAGACAACAATACCATCGGATGGCACTCGTTCACCCGGCTTAACTAGCAGCAAGTCACCGATTTGTAAATCCGAAATGGAGACAATTTCTTCTTGGTCTCCAATCAGACGCGTTGCTTCTTGCGGCTGCAAATTCATCAAGGCGCTAATTTCTCGGTTGCTTTTATTCATGGTGTACGTTTCTAATGCACCGCTTAATGCAAAAATGAAAATAAGCATAGCACCTTCTGTCCAGTAGCCAATTACAGCCGCTCCAATGGCGGCAATAATCATTAACATTTCCACGTTTAATTCTTTATTTTCAATCGTTTCTTCAATGCCTTCTTTTGCTTTAGCAAATCCACCTATCACATAAGCTAATACAAAGAGCGTGATAGATACAGCTGTATCCTGCTGTTTTGACAGCAGCCAGCCGGCTAAAATAAGCACTCCGCTCAATAGTGCAGCAATGAGTTCACCATGTGTTTTTAATACGTTGACAGCAGAAGATGTTTGCGGCGTTTGTTCTTGTTTTTTAGGTAACGCATTTTCCATACAAATCCTCCTTGAACGATAATTGAGAAAAATAATCACAATCATTACCCCTAAAAAAGCACGAAAGCTGCCATCTCAGCGATAGCAGCACACTTTTTCCATTTATTATCTTTTGAATTGGGATATTTAGTATAGTATAGCACGGAACAAGCAAGGAGGTAACAACTAATGCTTAAAAAATAAAAACAGAATGCAGCTGGACGTCTGCATTCTGTAAAAAACGTACTACATATCTAAATGCTCTTCATAATATTTATAAGCGGAAGTGTAAATGTGCTCGATATCGGCATCCGTCATGTACATTAAGGTTTCACGGTCAATCCCCTTCATTGTTTCAATAAATGTAATCATGTTTTTACGTTCTTGTCTGCTCATTTATTATTCTCCTCTCCATCTGTTTTAATACAGTTTATTATATTTAATTGTATTATATAACAGAAAAAGTATTTTGTGTGGATTTTTTTTTAAAATAGGCAAAAAAATTTTGAAAGACGTAAATAATTGACTATATAGAAAAATGCGTTTTATAATTTATATATGAACATATGCTCATATACTTGCATATAATGAACGGAGAGATGTTATGAAAAAAGATGAACATTCGTTTTTATCACCTCAAACAGTAGAAGAAGCATCAAGAATACTAAAAGCTATTTCAGATCCCACGAGAATGAAAATTCTTTATTTGCTATTTCAAGAAGAGTGTTCAGTGGGTCATATGGTTGAAGTGCTTGGTGTTTCACAATCAGCTATTTCACATCAGTTAACTCACTTGCGTCATTTACGTTTAGTAAAATATCGCCGTGAAGGGAATACGTATTTCTATACGTACGATGATGAACACGTAGTTGGAATACTGCATCAAGTAATTCAGCACGTAGAATGCGCACACAACGAATAAAAGGAGGGGCTTTGCATGAGTCATGATCATCACCACCATCATCATGGTCACCATCACCATTTTGATACACAGCGTGAAGGCAACAAAAAAGGTCTGTTAATTGCACTAATTATCACAGCGGGTATTATGGTTCTTGAGTTTGTTGGAGGGCTTTTTACAAATAGTTTAGCGTTATTATCCGATAGCGGACACATGCTTTCTGATACAAGCTCACTTGCTCTTAGCCTTGTAGCGATATGGTTTGCTAATCGAGCTGCATCGGCTAAAAAAACGTACGGTTATTATCGTTTTGAAATATTAGCGGCTCTTTTTAACGGAGTGGCACTGTTTGTAATAGCAGGATTTATCATATATGAAGCCTATCAGCGCGTATTAGAGCCGCAGTCTGTTGCCAGCGGCAGCATGATGCTGATTGCTACTGTTGGTTTACTGGCTAATTTAATCAGCGCATGGTCACTTATGAGACAAGGCGATGTAAAAGGAAATGTAAATTTACGCAGCGCTTACTTACACGTATTGGGAGATGCTTTAGGATCTATTGGAGCTATTGTAGCGGGGCTTCTTATGATGCTGTTTGGATGGTATATTGCTGATCCGATTATTTCTGTAGTTGTGTCTGTATTAATTTTAAAAAGCGCTTGGGGCGTGCTTGCTCATAGTGTTCATATTTTGATGGAAGGCTCTCCTGAAGGAGTGGATCACAGTGAAATAAAAAACCTTCTTGAAAACATTGAAGGAGTCACAGATGTGCATGATTTACACATTTGGACGATTACTTCAGGACTGGACTCATTGAGCTGTCATATGCGCGTAGAAGATGAAAAAGATTGTCAGCAGATTTTGCAAAAAGCCATTGATTTAGTACACGATCACTGCGGTATTGAGCATACGACGATTCAAATTGAAAAATCAGCTCTTCAGCACACAACGCTAAAAGTTTAAAAAACAAGCGAGAACTTAGATGTTCTCGCTTGTTTTTTGTTGCATAGGCATTTTTTGTCCGAATACAAAAAGAACGATAAAAATACAGCAAAGCATCCCGCTGATAATATTAAAAAAGCTGATATGGTGAAAGAACTGAATAAACGTGCCGCCTATGTAAGGGCCGGCAAGGCTTCCGATACTAAAAGCAATGCCGCATAGCAAATTACCTGTAGGCAGTAGACGAGTAGGAATCAAGTCCGTCATATAGCTGATTCCTAAACTAAACGTAGAGCCTACAACCATGCCTGCTATAAATAAACAAGCTACTAATGGAATAGAGGTGTCTTCCAAGAGACTTGCTGTAAAAAAAGTCATGGCTCCAATTGATAAAATCCACCCTAATACCAATTTCCGTCCCAATTTATCGCTCAGTATGCCAAGAGGAAGCTGAAACACAATAGCTCCAACTGCAAAAGAAGTCAGCAGAAGTGAAATAAACTCTACTTGCAAACCAATTCGTAAACCATATACAGGAAAGCTTCCGTTCAGTGATGATTCTAAAAAACCGTATCCAAAAGGCGGTAAAAAAGCAATCCAAGCATATTTCGCCGCTTTAGAAAATCGTTTAGCCGTTTCTTTTAATGAATTAACCTCCACTTCCTGTAGGGGAAATTCATTTTTTATCAAAAATAAAAAGACCCACGTTAGAAGACATAGAGCGGATGAAATCATAAAAGGCAGCGCTTGATTAATTTCAATTAACGGCGTCATTAAAGGTCCAACAGCAAAACCAATACCGAAAAAAAGCCCGTATAATGAAATATTTCGACCTCGTTTATCAGCAGGGGAAGACGATGTAATCCAAGTTTGAGTTCCAAAGTGCAGCGCGTGATCTCCTATTCCAATAAATAAACGGAGCACAAACCAAAATACAACAGATTTCCACAGGGGAAACAAAGCTAAAGATACAATAACTAAAAGTCCCCCTGCTGCGATAATTGGTTTATATCCGTATCTGCGAAGCGGCGCTTCCATGAACGGAGAAATAAATAAGATGCCCAGGTACAATCCAGTTGCGTTTAATCCGTTTATAGTAGAGGAAAGGCCGTCTTTCTCAAAAATAATAGCAATTAAAGGCAGCAGCATGCCTTGGCTGAATCCAGAAATGGCGACAAGGCTAACTAAAATCCAGAAACGTTGTTGATGAGTAGCACTCATAGCATTCAACCTCTTTTTATCTATATTTTGTCAATCCAACTGTTTAATCGTACAAGGAAAACGCTTTATTGACAAGGATATAAACAGGCTGTGCTGTCCATTTGACATCTTTATGTAAGGAGAGTAGAATAAAACATGTAAATAGTTACATGTTTTTGTTTACAATTAAGAGGTGATTGCTATGATAGAACCAGAGCTTAAAAAAATAGCGACATTTACAATTAATGTTGGTACACCTGTTGTTATTGGTCATACGGGCTTGGGGAAAAAACAGTTTATTCCCATTAAGTCAGGTACTGCATATGGAAAGATAAAAGGCTTAATCCTTCCGAGCGGAGCAGATTCTCAAATTATTCGTTGGGATGGACGCGTGGATTTATCTGCTCGTTATGTGATTCAAACAGAAGATGATGAACTTATCTATATTGAAAACAACGGAATTCGTCAGGTTAGCGAAGAATTTAGAGACCAGGCTGCTGAAGGTAAAATTGTACCTCCAGAGCATGTATATTTCCGTACGATTCCTGTCTTTGAAACAGGAAGTGCAAAGTATAAGTGGTTACAGAACCGCATGTTTATAGGCGCTGCTGTAAGAAAGCCAGACAGCGTTGTGCTAGATATATACGAAGTTTTATAAACCAGACCAAAGGAGAGGTATAAACATGGAAAAATTTATTGGAAATCATATGATTTACACATACGAAAACGGATGGGAATATGAAATTTATATTAAAAACGAAAATACAATTGATTACCGTATTCATAGCGGAATGGTGGCAGGAAGATGGGTTCGCGACCAAAAAGTAGATATTGTGAAATTAACAGAAGGTGTATATAAAGTATCGTGGACTGAACCAACGGGAACAGATGTATCTTTGAACTTTATGCCTGATGAAAAACGCATGCACGGCATTATCTTCTTCCCAAAATGGGTACATGAACATCCTGAAATCACAGTATGCTATCAAAATGATCATCTCGATTTAATGCATGAGTCTCGTGAGAAATATGAGACATATCCAAAATACGTGGTTCCGGAATTTGCTGACATTACATTTATCAAAAATGTCGGAGTGGATAATGAGGAAGTTATCGCTCAAGCGCCTTACGAAGGAATGACGGATGATATTCGCGCTGGAAAATTAGTTTAATACGGAGTCATAAAAAAGGCTAGTACAAAAGTATGTTAGTTGAAGGAAGATCCGAACGAATTTGATTCTTGATCAAGAATCAAATTCGTTCGGATTTTTTTATTGTGATGGTGCCCGGAAATAAACCGCGGTGTAACAAGTGATCCATATTGAGAGTAGGTGGTTATATAAAAAGGAGTTTATAATGAAGTAAAGGAGTGAAGAAAATGGAATTTAACATGAAAAAAGAAGCGGGATTTACGACAGATCTTCCTTATGGAGAGCTACATATCGCAGGAGATGAAGAGTATGGCTTTCGTCCTTATCAGCTAATGACATCGTCCATTGCCGTTTGCAGCGGAGGCGTGTTAAGAAAAATTCTAGAGAAAAAAAGAATCGCTTTTTCTGATTTACGCATCCAAGCTGATGTAACGCGCAATGATGAAAAAGCGGGGCGAATCGAAAAAATTCATTTGCACTATATCATCACAGGAGAAGACCTGCCATTAGACAAAATTGAAAAATCGATTGAGCTAGCCCGAAAAAATTGTTCAATGCTACAGTCGGTTATTGACAGTATAGAAGTGACAGAAACCTTCGAAATAAAATAAAAGTGGACATTGTCCACTTTTATATTTCTTTTGGTTTGCTTCCGGCTTTATCAAAATAGCGCATGCGTTCAGGAGTCAGCTGAAGAAGCAAAAAATTTGGGTCATCTGGACTTTTAATCCACTCTTTTAACTTTTCATTCCAAAATTTCTTTTTTAACTCTTCGTTTGTTTCTACATTTACTTTGGCTTCTACCTCTACATACGGATCACTCCAACCTTGCCCATCATAGCCTAACAAAATATGAACGTAAGGGTTTTTTTCTAGTTCTTCGACTTTGTGGGTATCTTTATTGGTGGCGGTGTAAAGCACAAGATCTTCATGAAAAAACATCATAAAGCGTGAATAAGGTTTTCCATCTTGAATCGTAGCTAACGTTCCGATTGTATAGTCATCCAGTACCGATAAAATTTGATTTTTTACATCATTACTCATTTTTTCACTCCTCATTCTATCTCATTATCCTTGGTAGTTTGGCTGATTTTTAAATATCTTAATCAAAAATCAATTAGAGGTTTATCATTTATAAAAATAGGTTAAAAATACTAACATTGACGGTGAGTCTATACAAATTCCATTAATTTGATATGATTGATTTTGTTGTCAAAAAATGAATAAGGTAGGTGTACATATCGATGATCAATCGGATTTTTCTGATAGCGGTTATTCTTGGGGTGCCGCTATCTGTTATTGGGCACATGATGCACTGGTCAGATGTTCTTATGTTTATTATTTACTGTTTAACAATCATTGCCCTCGCAGCTTTTATGGGAAGAGCTACAGAGAGCTTAGCTGTTGTAGCTGGTCCTCGGATAGGCGGTCTATTGAATGCTACCTTTGGTAACGCTGTAGAATTAATTATTTCGATTTTTGCTTTAAAAGAAGGCCTTACAGCCGTGGTGCTTGCATCGTTAACCGGTTCTGTATTAGGAAATCTCCTTCTTGTAGGCGGTCTTTCATTCTTTATCGGGGGACTTAAATTTAAGCGTCAAGAATTTAATGTCTATGATGCAAGACATAATTCTGGATTATTGATCTTTGCTGTTATCGTTGCGTTTGTTATTCCTGAAGTGTTTGCTAGCGAAATGGACGAAGCGAAGACCATGTCTCTAAGTGTCGGAATTTCCATTATTCTCATCATCTTATACTTAGCGGCGTTATTCTTTAAGCTGGTCACGCATCGAGGCGTGTATCAGCATAAAAGTGAAGAAGTGGAAGAACATGAGGAGCCAGAGTGGTCAATGTGGAAAGCGATTGCGGTTCTCTTTTTGTCTACGTTAGCTGTAGCTTACGTATCCGAAAGCTTGGTAAGTACAATCGAAATTGTATCGGAAAGCTTTGGCTGGAGTGAGCTGTTCATCGGGGTCATCATTGTAGCGATTGTTGGGAACGCGGCAGAGCATGCTTCCGCTATTATTATGGCCGTTAAAAATCGCATGGGTGTAGCTGTTGAAATTGCTGTTGGGTCAACTTTACAAGTAGCGATGTTTGTAGCACCGATATTAGTACTTGTTTCGCTAATGTTCGAAAACCAAATGTCTCTAGTTTTTACTTGGCCTGAGTTGATTGCGATGGTAACAGCTGTATTTTTAACCATTGCGATTTCTAATGACGGAGATACAAACTGGTTTGAAGGTGCAACTCTTTTAGGTGCTTATATTATTATGGGAATTGGTTTTTATCTTATTTAAAAAAGAAACGTTCACTTTATGTGAACGTTTCTTTTTGTGTAATTGAATAGAAGAATTTCCCTTTTGTTATTCAGGATAAAACAGGGGTTGTTTGAAAAAACTATGGTTGCATTCATTAACGATGTTGAAAGGAGTTTCTAGATGTTACGTAAATTGCTTTTATTTGTGTTTACCATCATTATTTCATTTTCATGTTCAACGAAGATCGCCATTGCGAAAACAGCTCAGCCTACCATCAACGTGCCTTCTTCAGCTTTAAATATCTCAAAAGAAAATACGTATCCAAATGCTAGTCAAGACACGCCATATTTGCAGCCGAGTGAGTTCACAAAAGAGCTTATTGAAACGTCAAATGTAAAAATTGAAAACCCTGATTTAATTCGTATATTAAATGAATCAAACATTTCTAAAACTCCATGGGCAATTGGTTTTAGAGCAACCATCTTTTTAGGACAGTGGCCGTTAAATTATGAATCCGCAGAAACAAACGTTAACTGGCAGCACCAGCGAATCAATACGAATCATTATGATAACAGAGCAGGAAAAACTCAGTATAAAATGATGTACAGTCAGGAAAATCAAAGCCATGTAAAAGGCGGATTAACAGCAAAAGTGCCTCAGCCTGATCATGTTAAACAAATGATGCTAATCGAAGCAGCTAAAAAAACAAAGCTTGCTTTATCTTTTCAAACGTTTGTAGGTGCTGGAACGAAAAAAGACCAGGTCTATAACGTAGCTCCTAAAAAAGTAGGTTATCTCTATGCGTACACGCCTGCTGTAAGTGAAAAGGGAAAAGTGACGTATGGAGAAGTGTATGTAACGGTAAAAGGAAGTAAGCGCTCAATTGTGGTGAGAAATGTAACGTCTCAAGGAATTGGAGCATGGATTCCTGTACAAGACTATGTTTCCTTAAGCTTTGGGGCTTACGATCAGCCGAGATAACAAAAAAGAGATTCCAGTGCTGGAATCTCTTTTTTGTTATTTTGTGATGTTCGCTTGGAGTTTGCTAAAATCAGTATCTTGATAATAGCTGTTTTTCACCAAAATATTAGGTCCCAAACAAGAGACTGCTGAACAATGACAGCTAAGTTCTTTTGAAATCGTACTTTGTTGCCACGTATCAAAAGCGTCTGTAAGCTTTGTATCTTGAATGTTGCCAAGAGGAGGCGTATCACCAAAATCCGTTACGATAATATCTCCGTCAAAAATATTTACATTTAGGCGAGAGCGCCCGTCTGGATCGTTTCGAACAGTTACATTTTTACTGCTATATAAGCGTTGTAAAAGCGCTAAGTCTTCCTCATTATTACTGCATGCATAAAAAGGTAACGTGCCGAATAGCATCCACACATTTTCATCTCGAATATCAAGAAGGTGACGAATTGCTTGGCGCATTTCAGGAAGAGATAATGTTTCTAATGTGCTGGCAAAGTCACTTGGATACATAGGGTGTACTTCGTGACGCTGACAAAGCATTTCATCCACAATTTGACGATGAATCTTTTCCATATGAGGAAGCGTACGTTTATTTAACATCGTTTCAGCTGATACCGTTACACCAGCTTTTACAAGCGCACGGCTGTTTTCAATCATTCGGTCGAAATATTTGGCGCGCTGCTCATAAGTAGGCTTTCGATCCATCATTGCAAAGCCAGCTTCCACAAAATCGTCCATCGTTCCCCAGTTGTGAGAAATATGTAAAACATCTAAATAAGGAATGATTTGTTCGTAACGAGCAAGATCTAATGTTAAATTTGAATTAATCTGTGTACGGACACCACGTTCATGTGCATACTTTAATAAAGGCACCACATAATTTTTCACAGAAGATAGGGACATCATAGGCTCTCCGCCCGTAATGCTTAACGCCCGAAGAGTTGGAATTTCATCGAGACGTTTTAAAATTAAATCAAGCGGCAGTGCGTTTGGATCTTTTGGCTGCAGTGTATATCCAACCGCGCAGTGCTCACATCGCATATTACAAAGCGTTGTTGTTGTAAATTCAACGTTTGTGAGCGTCGGTTTGCCGTATTGTTTCATATCTAAATACGCTTCCCACGGATCGAACTCCGGGGTAATTCGTTGTAAAGTGGCCATAAAAAAAACTCCTTTTATTTTTCCGTAAAGTGAAATGATTATGAAAGCATCTCACCGTCCATCCTGCTAGACTAAATTATACGTCTCATTCAAAACGGACACCAGTGACTATTATGGATTTTATTGCTTTTAGTTGTCAAATATGAAAGTATTCGTTAGGATATAAAGAAATACGAATGAAAAGCTATATCAGGAGGGTTTAAAATGGGAAACGCCGTTCGAGATAAAGATTCACAAGTACGTTATTTAAAAGATCGTTTGAATATGTTTGTACACGTATTAGACTCCATGGAGCCTGAAAATACAGACCTAGAAGACATTGACCGTTTAATTACGATGATTGATGACCTAGAAGCAAAATGTGAGCAATTTAAAAAAGATAAAGAATAAAGAAAGAACGAGAGAAAAAGCGCTAGAAAAACTAGCGCTTTTTTGCTTGAAGTGGAAATCCTCCTATAAAGGTCTTTCGAAACAATTTTTGAAGGAGTATAATAAATTTTGAAAGTTGTACGACAGATAGATAAATACATACATTATCGGGATATGGGAGGAATTAAGTGATGATTGAAGCTTTAAAACAAAGCATGTACGATTTAATTGTTGAAACATCTACAAAATTGCCAAAAGACGTTCGACGTGCTATCGCAAAGGCAAAAGCGCGTGAAAATGCAGGAACGCGTGCAGCAATGTCTTTAGCGACCATTACCAATAATATTAAGATGGCGGACGATAACTTATCGCCAATTTGTCAAGATACAGGTATGCCGACATTTAAAATTAAAACCCCTGTAGGAGTGAATCAGCTTCAAATTAAAGAAGCAATTTATTGGGCAATTGAAGAAGCAACAAAGCACGGAAAGCTTCGCCCTAACTCTGTAGATTCGTTAACTGGAGAAAACAGCGGTAATAATTTAGGCGGCGGCACGCCGGTTATTAAGTTTGAACAGTGGGAAAATGACTATATTGATGCGCGTCTTATTTTAAAAGGCGGCGGCTGTGAAAACAAAAACATTCAGTATAGCCTCCCTTGTGAAGTAGAAGGTTTAGGCAGAGCTGGTCGTGATTTGGACGGCATTCGTAAATGTGTCATGCATTCTGTATATCAAGCGCAAGGCCAAGGCTGTAGCGCCGGCGTCATTGGTGTTGGAATCGGTGGCGACCGTACAACAGGCTATGAATTAGCAAAAGAGCAGCTGTTCCGAAACTTAGATGACGAAAATCCAAATGCTCAGCTGAAAGAATTAGAAGAGTATGTAATGGAAAATGCCAATAAGTTAGGAATCGGTACAATGGGCTTCGGCGGAGAAACGACATTACTTGGCTGTAAAGTCGGCGTAATCAATCGTATTCCTGCTAGCTTCTATGTTTCAGTTGCGTATAACTGCTGGGCTTACCGTCGCTTAGGTATTAAAATCAACGCTGATACAGGAAGCGTTCAAGAGTGGCTGTATCAAGAAGGCGAAGAAGTAGATTTTAATAAAAATGCAGGCGCAGAAGAGAACCAAAATGTAGACGAAACAAAAGAAGTTGTATTACAAGCACCTATTACAGAAGAGCAAATTCGTGAATTAAAAGTTGGTGACGTAGTGCGCATCAACGGTATGATCTACACAGGACGCGACGCTATTCATAAACATTTAACAGACCACGATGCGCCAATTGATTTAAATGGACAAATCATTTATCACTGTGGCCCGGTTATGTTAAAAGATGAAGATGGAAAATGGCACGTAACCGCTGCAGGACCAACAACAAGTATCCGTGAAGAACCTTACCAAGGAGATATTATGAAGAAATTTGGTATCCGCGCGGTTATCGGTAAAGGCGGTATGGGTCCTAAAACGCTTGCTGCTCTTCAAGAGCACGGGGGCGTATACTTAAATGCTATCGGCGGAGCTGCGCAGTACTATGCTGATTGTATCAAGAGCGTAGAAGGCGTTGATTTGATGCAGTTCGGTATTCCTGAAGCAATGTGGCATTTAAAAGTAGAAGGTTTTACAGCTGTAGTGACGATGGATTCACACGGAAACAGCTTGCATGCAGATGTAGACAAGTCTTCATTTGAAAAGCTTGAGCAATTTAAAGAACCGGTATTTAAATAAACATACGTCGGGAACGTATGGTAAAAAGTAACGTTCATGAACGAGAAAATTGAGTGGATACTAAGCGTAAAATGACTTCCGAAAGGAGCTTCTTATGCGCCGGTTCACCTTTTTTCTCGTTTTTTTATTCGTGATGTCAACAGGCATAGCATCTGTTGAAGCACAAATGTATCCAAACACTCCGATCAGCTGGGGATTTCAAAAAAGTAAAAATCACAAGCCCGCATCCGCAGGTACAGCTTATGAACACATTCTTGCTAAGTATGATGCGTTTTACCTCGGCGATACAACTAAAAAAAATATTTATTTAACGTTTGATAACGGTTATGAAAATGGTTATACCCCGCAGGTATTAGACGTGCTCAAAAAAAGAAAGGTTCCTGCGACGTTTTTTGTAACAGGACACTATTTAAAAGAAGAGCCTAAGCTAATTAAGCGAATGGTAAAAGAAGGGCATATTGTCGGCAATCATTCATGGCATCACCCTGACTTAACTCAAGTGGATGATGCACGTTTTAAAGAAGAGCTGCAAAAAGTAAAAGATGAATACAAAAATATTACCGGTCGTGATGAAATGAAGTATCTTCGCTCACCTAGAGGTGTATTTAGCGAACGAACGCTAGCTCTTTCAAAGCAAGAAGGCTATACGAATGTATTTTGGTCACTAGCATTCGTTGACTGGAAAGTGAATGAACAAAAAGGCTGGCGCTACTCATACGACAATATGATGACTCAAATACATCCAGGTGCGATCATGCTTCTGCATACCGTTTCAAAGGATAACGCAGATGCGTTAGATCAAGCGATTGTGGATTTAAAAAAGCAGGGCTATACGTTTAAAAGCATTGATGATTTAATGAACGAACGCAAACAAATGAAGAAAAGTCCTTCTAAAACGAAATAAAGATAAAAACCGACGGGAATATTTCTTCTGTCGGTTTTTTGCTGTTGAAGTGTTATAATATGCGTTGATGTCTTTTTTAAAGCGATACGGTCCAATAGGTTTTAAGCAGCTAAAGACCGTTAATAACTATATAAAGAATTTAAACTAATCGGAGTTGGTCTCATGAATAAACCAAAAACTGAAATGAAAGTTCAAAAAGGACAAACGTTTCCGTTGACGATAAAAAGACTCGGTATTAATGGAGAAGGCGTAGGCTATTTTAAGCGCCAAGTTGTCTTTGTGTCGGGAGCATTACCGAATGAAGAAGTGGTTGTAGAAGCAACAAATGTTCAGCATAAGTTTGCCGAAGGGAAAATCAAGCGAATTCGCAAAAAATCTCCTCATCGCGTAGAAGCACCCTGTCCGATTTACGACCAGTGCGGAGGCTGCCAGCTTCAGCACTTATCTTATGAAGGTCAGCTAGAATCCAAGCGGGATATTGTTCTGCAAGCGTTCGAACGTCACAGTTCATTAAAAAAAGTAGAGGAAAAAACTCGCCAAACGATTGGTATGGAAGATCCGTGGCGCTACCGTAATAAATCTCAGTTTCAAGTCGGCGTGGACAAACAAAAAGTCATTGCTG
Organism: Priestia sp. 40; assembly: GCF_049368575.1. NCBI lineage: Bacteria > Bacillati > Bacillota > Bacilli > Caryophanales > Bacillaceae > Priestia > Priestia sp. 40. Next base: position 559,006 of record NZ_JBMPZA010000015.1, on the reverse strand, counting down.
GTTTGTATGGACTGAATTCTCACCGCTTGATTGATATTGAAAACTGTCCCATTCAGCATAAAGCTACAAATCACGTGACAAAAGAAATAAAACGAATTTTACAAGACCTTCAAATTCCTATCTACAATGAGCGTAAACGCCGTGGAATTGTGCGTACCATTGTATCTCGAGTAGGGTTTGAAACGGGTGAAGTTCAAATTGTCTTGATTACGGCTAAAAAAGAAATTCCGAAAAAAGAGCTGCTGATTAAAGAAATTCAGCGCCGCCTACCGGAAGTGAAATCACTCGTACAAAACGTAAACGGTCAAAAAACATCGCTTATTTTTGGAGACGAAACGTTTACACTTGCTGGAAAGTCGGTGATTCAAGAAACGTTAGGTGATATCTCATTCGAACTTTCAGCGCGTGCATTTTTCCAGCTGAATCCTCTCCAAACGGTGAAGCTATACGACGAAGTAAAAAAAGCAGCTGCGCTAACAGGCAGTGAAAAAATCGTAGATGCTTACTGCGGAGTAGGGACAATTGGCTTATGGCTTGCTAAAGATGCCAAAGAAATTCGCGGAATGGACACGATTGAAGAATCCATTGTAGACGCGCGAAAAAATGCCAAAGATCATGGATTTGAACATGCCACGTATGTGACGGGTCCAGCTGAAAAGTGGATGCCGCAGTGGGTGAAAGAAGGATGGAAGCCAGACGTAGTCGTCGTTGACCCGCCGCGAACAGGCTGTGATGACAAGCTTCTAAAAACGATTTTACAAGTAAAGCCAAAGAAAGTGGTTTACGTATCTTGTAATCCATCCACATTAGCGAAAGATGTGCAGCAGCTGTCGAAGGCTTATCATGTGGATTACATTCAGCCTGTGGATATGTTCCCTCATACGGCGCATGTGGAGAATGTAGTGAGTTTGACGTTAAAGAAATGAATAGAAAAAGAGTAAAAGAGCAGATTTGATTCTGCTCTTTTTTCTTTGTAATAAGGAGGTCTTTATCACAAGTAAAGGAACAAGGTTTTTATGTAGTATCATATTTCAAATAAGGAAAATAAATGAAACTAATTTCTCCTATTGACAAAGCATCCAACTGGTATTAGAATAAACAACTATTCGACAGTCATTCTATTGATTGAAAAATTTAATACGTAGAAAGCTATGATTGCTATGGATCACACTATAGCAGGAGCAGCTTCTGGAGAGATCGCGATAGTTTCGCGACGCCGAAGGGTTCACAATCTCAGGCAAAAGGACAGAAGAGTACCGGATATTTATTTGGCATGTTACTAATTGGTAGCATGTACCATAATATTTGTTATTCTTATGACCATGAGATTGGAGCGCATCCAATCTCTTTTTTTATTGGACTTTATTTGTAGTCCGCACGATTGCATCAAAGGTTTTATTGTTAGGAGGAATTAGAGTTGGAACAACGAGAATTAAAGAGGGATTTATCCAATCGTCATGTTCAGCTAATCGCGATTGGAGGAACCATTGGGACGGGATTATTTTTAGGTTCTGGTAAAGCAATACAGCTTGCAGGTCCCTCTATCATCTTTGCTTATTTAATTGTGGGTATTGCGCTTTTCTTTGTGATGAGAGCGCTAGGAGAACTACTGCTGTCTAAGGCAGGTTATCAATCGTTAACAGACATTGCTGAGGAATATCTTGGACCGTGGGCTTCATTCGTAACGGGATGGACGTACTGGTTTTGCTGGATCATGACAGCTATGGCTGACGTGATTGCCGTTGGCGTATATGTGAAATATTGGTTCGATATCCCTCAGTGGGTTCCTGCACTTATTTGTGTGATTATTTTATTAGGGCTTAACTTATTAACCGTAAAATTATTTGGAGAATTAGAGTTTTGGTTTGCTTTAATAAAGGTTATTACGATTCTTGCGTTAATTATTATTGGCGTTATTTTACTGGTAATGGGATTTAAAACGGATGCAGGATCGGTTACGGTTCAAAATCTTTGGAATCATGGAGGACTGTTTCCAAACGGGGTTTCCGGTTTCTTACTTTCATTCCAAATGGTTATTTTCGCATACGTCGGGGTTGAATTGGTAGGGGTATCGGCAGCGGAAACATCAAATCCCAAAAAAAATATTCCATCGGCCATTAATAAAATTCCGCTGCGAATCTTATTTTTCTATGTTGGAGCGCTTATCGTCCTTTTATTTATTAACCCGTGGATGGAATTGAATGCAGCAGAAAGCCCATTTGTTAAAACCTTTAGTTTAGTCGGAATTCCGCTTGCTGCTGGAATTATTAATTTTGTTGTATTAACTTCAGCCGCTTCTGCTTGTAATAGCGGAATGTTTTCAACAAGCCGTATCTTATATAATTTAAGTAAAAATGACCAAGGGCCATCTACGTTTGCAAAACTGAACAAAAACCACGTACCAAGCAACGGATTGTTTGTATCTACGCTGGTTATCTCGGCGGGAGCTTTGTTAAGCAAACTGATACCAGATCAAGCTTTTGGCATCGTAACAACCATTAGCGCTATTTGTTTTATTTGGGTGTGGAGTATCATTTTGATTTGCCATCTAAGATATAAAAAAACGCGTCCGCAGCTGCATGCAGCATCAACATTCAAAGCACCGTTAACACCATTTATAAACTATGTTGTGCTAGCGTTGTTTGCAGTGATTCTTATTATTATGTTGTTTTCTGATGCGACGCGCCCAGCCTTATTGTTGACACCCGTTTGGTTTATTCTCTTATTTGGTTTTTACGGGGCTGGAAGGAAAAAGAAATAGTAAATTGGTGACCTCATCATTTCGTGATGGGGTCTTTTTATTGGAGGATAAATAATTGATTTCTACTGCATGAAGAAAATGCAGGAAGCAAAGTTTATATAAGAACCCTAAAAAAAGTTTTAACAGAAAATACAGTGAAAAAGCTCATAGTTTTCTGATAGTAATGTAGAACCAAATGCTTTTCTTCTATGTCTAAAGATGGAATTCTATCATTTACATGGAAAAGTTTTCATTTTGCAGTACAATGGAGGTAGACTTCATTAGATTAAGGTGAACAAACATGAAATGGTTTAAATCTCATACGTTTTGGAAAATCTTCACGATTAATGTGCTTCTTATTTGTACCGTACTGACGCTAATGTTTATAGTTTCAAGAGTGATGCTTCCTAATATTTCTCAAGATCAATATCGACAGGTAACTGATAAAACCGTCAAGAGAATGAAAGAGCAAATCAACGTCGTTATTAAAGATATTTGGAGCTTGGGAGACGAGGTACAGCAAGATCCTATTTTTTTATCGGATGATGAACAAGAGATAGACAAAGAACTGCAGAAAATAGTTAATATTTCACCGTATATCGATAGCGGAACCATTTTTAATACAAAAGGGTATGTGGAGCATTATTACCCAGATGATTTAAAGAGTATGAAGCACGTGAACTTAAGTAAAAGAAAATATTTTCAAGAAGCACTGCGAACTAAAAAAATATATTTAAGCGATGTCGTTTCAGCAGACACAAAGCATTACATTGTGGTGATGGCGATTCCTATTTTGGATGAGCAGCAAAATGTAAAAAAAGTTATAAATTTAGCGCTGCGCATTGAAGAAAATAAAAGCTTTCAATCCATTTTTCAAACGTTCGATATAGGAGAGAACGGCTATACATTTATTGTAGACCGCAATGGTAGAATTATTTCACACCCGGAGAAACAGAGAATCGGTGAAAATGCCAGGAAAAATGAAATCGTCCAGGAAACGATGAATCATAAATCAGGATATCAGCGCGTTGTGAACACCGAAGGTAAGTACTTTTTTGCGTCATTTGAATATATTCCTGTTTTGGATTGGGGAATTGTCGCTGAATTACCCGTTGAAGAAATTTATAGGCCTTATGAAACGTTTGAAAAAACGCTTTGGACCGTTTCAGCTATTACGATTTTACTGCTTTCTTTTTTTACTGCGCTATATGCAAGGCAAATTGTGAATCCTATTCGTAAACTATATGAATTGGCGGGACAAGTAGCGCGAGGGAATTTTAATCAAAAAATTCCGGAACGAGAAATTGACCGTGGCGAAATCGGTACTTTATCTAAACAGTTTAATGAAATGATTAGCTATATACGCCATTCTAAAGCAAATTTACAGCAAAAAGAAAATCAGTTGCAGGAACAAAAAACGTTTTTAAGACAAGTCATTGATATTAATCCAAGCTATATTTATGCCATTAATCAAAAAAGGGAGTTCATTCTTGTTAATGAATCTTTTGCGATGCTGCTAGGTGAAAAATCTGATGACTTGATTGGACAATCAATTGATAAATATCAGTTCAACCTTCAATCAGATCTTTTATATAAAGGGGCGTTTTCAAACTGTACCCAAAAAGGGATGGTATTAGAAGAACAGTTTAAAGATTCAAAAGGAAACAGGCGCTGGGTCGAAACAGCAAAACTTCCTATTATGAATGAAAAACAGGAAGTAATTCAAATGCTGTGCGTATCGACAGATATTACGGAGCGTAAAAAAGCAGAAGAGAAGCTTAGAACTTCTGAGAAGCTGGCCGTTGTAGGAGAACTTGCAGCTGGAATTGCCCACGAGATCAAAAATCCTTTGACTTCTTTAAAAGGTTTTGTTCACTTATTAAAAGAACAAAATCCCAAAGATGCTTTGTATATAGATATTATGGAAACTGAATTAGAACGAATGAATGGAATCGTAGAAGAATTTTTGATGTTAGGAAAACCTCAGGTTATGAATGTTGAACCCTTGAATATGCAAGCGCTTGTTCAAGAAGTGTGCTCGCTTCTTGAACCTGAAGCAGTAGAAAAAAAGGTAGCTTTCATATTTGAAAGGGACGACCAGTTACCACAGGTATATGGAGATAAAAATCAGTTAAAACAAGTAATTATTAATATTATTAAAAACTCTATCGAAGCAATGCCTGAAGGAGGGAGTATTCATATTACTATTAAAGCAAAAGAAAACCACCTTTGGCTGCAGCTTGCTGATGAAGGGCAAGGTATTCCTCCTGAACGGTTAGCGAAGATAGGCGAGCCTTTTTATAGTACAAAAGAAAAAGGTACAGGTTTAGGGCTGATGGTCAGCTATCGGATTATTAAAGCTCACCATGCGAAGATGACATTTTCTAGTCAGTTAAATCAAGGAACAAGTGTGGATATATTGTTTCCAATAATAAAAAAGTAGGGGAAGTTCCCCTACTTTTTATTATTATACTTATAATACATCAAAAGCTTTCATGCTACTAAAACAAACGAAAGTGCTAAAGAAGATATCCACAGGTTAACAAGAAGTTAACTGCTGAATTGTATAGGATATTCACAACTTTATCCACATTATTCACATTTTTTCAGAAAATTTACATAAAAATTACCCACTGTCATTTCAAGTTATGAAAGCGGTAATATACATATCTGATAAAGTTATACACATTATCCACATAATTGTGGGTAAACTTTGTGGATATAGTAAAGTATTAAAAAATCGTAAATCATACGCATAAAATCTTCGCGTTATTATCTTTACATAATATAAAACGTCCTTCCGATACACAGTGTACAGAAAGGACGTTGGGATGATCAAGCGTTGGATAGAGATGTTTTGCCTCACTTATTTTTTCGTGTAGCCGCCTGCACGGTCTGCTTTTTTAAACTCGCGGCCGTAATAGATTTCTTGAGCGCTACTTAACGTATTTTTTGCGTTTTCTTTTCGTTTTTTTTCAGACATAAAAAAACCTCCAATTAACGTTTTTCGATCATACTACTTATTTTTTCCAGAATCTCTCGTTTTTAATCATAAAAAAGCTCTCCGTGTAACGGAGAGACTCTTACGCTTCTTTAAGCTGGTGATCTTCTTGAACGTCTTGTTCGTGACGCAGGTAGTATAATGTATACAAGTCTTTTGGAATTTCGTATAAATCATATACGTCTTCATGTTGATTAATTTCATCGTATAAAGCTTTGTGTGTTTCATTCGCAAGTACTGCATAAGGCAGTTTTTCGGCAGCCTTAATAGACCTGATATTGATTTTACGAATTCGCATAAAAATTCGCTCTATATTTAACTCAAAGAACAGTTCATTAAAGAACGCTTCTTTTGCAATTTGATTATATCCTTTTCCATGAAATGGTTTGCCAAGCCAAGTGCCTAAAAAACCGGCTTGATCCTGTACATCAAATAAATTAATGGTGCCGATAGGGTTACCCCATTCGTCTAAAATCGTGCGAGAAATAATCTCTCCATGATCTTCTGCTTCCATCGTTTGTTTAGTCACAAATAAAAATTCTTCATAGGAATGGGCTTTATGACGAACAAAAGGGAAGACATCAGGATGTACCATGAGTTCGTATAGAGATTGACAGTCATTTAGGTCACGTTTTTTTAACATAACTTTTCCCTCCTGATCGAGGGTATATACAGACTCCAATCAAGTCCCCACCCTCGAAATTTTTTAATAATTAAAAAAATTTCGGGGTGGGAATCGAACCCACTAGAACCAGTTACCTGGTGGCGCACCATTTGCCTTCCCATTACAAGTCAACAAACATAAAAAGTCAACGTGTGATGTTTATGCTTTTGTGAAATTCACATGCTTCTAAACGTATCATACTAAAAAAAATAAAAAAAGAAAATAGGTAAAATGTTAATTTTTTTTAAATAATATTTTACCATCTATCATGGTGAAAATAGGCTTTGCTAGGTAGTGAAAGGGATGATGGCTCCATAGCACTAAATCAGCGTCTTTTCCTGCTTCGATACTGCCGATTCGATGATCAATACGGAGATTCCGAGCAGCAGTAATCGTGATGCCTTCTAATGCTTTTTGCTCTTCGAGTCCTTCACGTACGGCAATGGATGCGCAAATATTTAGATACTGAATAGGCGTATAAGGATGGTCCGTTGTAATGGAAACTTCTACTCCTTCATTGCAAAGAGCTTGATAAGTTTTCCACGTTTTATTCTTAAGTTCAACTTTTGAGCGGCGTGTTAAAGTTGGACCTACGCTCACTTTTAAATTTCTTCCACCCAGCTCTTTGGCAATTAAATGGCCTTCTGTACAGTGTTCAATACGAACGTCTAAATGAAATTCATCTGCTAAGCGAAGAGCTGATAGAATATCATCGGCCCTATGAGCATGAATTCGAACTGGAATCTCTCTATTCAGTGCTTGAGTGAGAGGTTTGATGCGCAAATCATCTTTGTTGTCACTGCTTTTTGCTTGATAAAAGGCTTCTCGTAGCATCCCCATAATGCCCATTCGCGTAATCGATTCTTTATTGCCGTGGCTGTGAATTCGTTTTGGATTTTCTCCTAGCGCAATCTTAAGTCCAGCTGTCTCTTGAATTAACATTTGAGAAATGCTTGTTCCAGCTGTTTTAATAACGGAAGTTGTGCCTCCAATCACATTTGCACTTCCTGGCATAATGTGTACAGACGTAATACCCGCTTCAATGGCATCTTTAAACCCAGGATCTAAAGGATGTACACTGTCAAAAGCTCGGATATGTGGAGTCATAGGTTCAATGGTTTCGTTAGCATCATTCCCGGCCCAGCCGGTTCCTTCATCATATAATCCTAGATGTGTATGAACATCAATAAATCCAGGGAATAAATAACGCTGTTTGCAGTCAATGACTTCTACTCGAAGAGGTGGCTGCAAGTTTGGCCCAATTAAAACAATTTTTCCATCTTGAATGAGCACATCACTATTATAAATAGGTTTTGACGTAATAGGATAGAGCGTTGCATTTTTCAAGAGAATGGTTTTCATAAAGTTACTCCTATCTATCGGCAGCTTAGTCACCTGTTTTAGGGAAATAACAGAAAATAACTAGAGTAAATCTCGCAATGCATCTTCTAATACAGTATATGTAAAAATGTAATTCTGTTGAATCAATTTTTCAGGTAAAACGCGCTGTCCCTTTAAAATAATCATACTCATTTCTCCCATCAGCAGCTGAAGGCCAAAGCTAGGTACGGGCATCCAATGAGGACGATTCAACACTTTTCCAATCGTCTTTCCAAACTCTTTCATTTGAACGGGATTTGGGGCAGTTACATTAACAGGTCCCTCTATTTGTTGGGTATGGATACAATAATCGATGATCTTCACGACGTCTTGAAGATGTACCCAAGACATCCACTGTTCTCCGGAACCGACTGTTCCTCCTGCAAATAATTTATAAGGAAGGGCCGTAGAAGGAAGTGCTCCGCCACCTTTCCCTAATATAACGCCGAATCTTGTTAAGACAGTACGAATATTGAGTTCCATCGCTTTTAGGGCCTCATTTTCCCACTTTTTTACCGTTTCAGCTAAAAAGTCTGTGCCGATGGATGGAGAAGCTTCTGTGAACGTTTCTTTCGTTGATGTCCCGTAATAACCAACGGCGCTTGCATTTACGTAAAGTGACGGTTTTTCGGGCAACGCAGCCATAATACGAAGGATTTCTTGAGTAGAAGAAAGGCGGCTTTCCACGATGGCTTTTTTGCGCTCGTCCGTCCAGCGGCCGCTGTTAAGTGAAACGCCAGCTAAATTGATAAAAACGTCTGCTCCTTCTACATGCTCTTCAGGTTGGCTGTTTTCTTGCATCCACTCTACATATTTAAGTTTCGGATCTCTTGCAGCTTTATCTGCATTGCGTGTTAAAATATATACATAATGTTTTTGTGTTAAAAAATGTTTTGTTAAAGCTTTACCTACGAATCCAGTTCCTCCAGCAATAACAATTTTCATACGAACTTCCTCCTTTATTGAGATAAATAAAAATGTGTATGATACGTTTGGCGGTTCTTCAGCCATCAATTTAATAAGAAATATGAGGTGAAGGTTAATGCCTGTTGTCACAAAGATCACAACGCAAAAGAATAGCGGTGAACGTTATAATGTGTATTTAGATTACGGTAAAGGTGAAGAGTTTGGCTTTGGTGTTGACGAAAATGTCCTCATCAAATATGACTTAAAAAAAGGTCGTGAGCTTGATGAATTTGAATTAACGGAAATTCAGTATGCAGATGATGAGAAAAAAGCTTATAATTTAGCGATCATTTACTTATCTTATCGAATGCGCTCTGAAAAAGAGGTACATGATTATTTAAAGAAAAAAGAAATTAACTCTACTATTATTCAACAAGTTATTCAGAAACTAGTCAGCCACCGTTATTTAAATGATGAAGAGTTTGCCAAAGCATTTGTGTTAACTCAGATGAACACGACATCAAAAGGACCAAATGTGATTCAAAGAGAATTAAAAGAAAAGGGGATTTCTGATTCCATTATTACCCTTAGTTTATGTGAATACCCTGAAGAACAGCAAATTCAAACTGCTGTAAAATTAATTGAAAAGTTAAAAGGGAAATACAAGAAATTATCTCAAGTGATGATGAAACAAAAAATGGAACAAGCATTGGCAGTGAAGGGCTATTCGTTTTCTGTTATTCAAGAAGCATTTCAGCGAACGGATACAGAAAAAGAAAGTGATGAGGTTTGGGAAGCTCTGCAATATCAAGGAATGAAAGCTCATCGTCGTTTTTCAAAGTATGAAGGCTGGGAATATCAGCAAAAAATGAAGCAGGCTCTTTATAGAAAAGGATTTTCCATTGAACAAATTCAATCATTTCTAGATTCTATTGAAGAGGAATAGAGCGGGGAAAAAAGTATGTTAGTTGAAGGAAGATCCGAACGATGAATCGAGATTCTTGATAGAGAATCCAACTCGTTCGGATTTTTTTATTGTGATGTTTAACATAAGCTTCAAGTATTTAGATGGATGTAGTTATGTTTCAATCTTTTTAAAACAAAATATCTTCTGAGTCATTCTGCTGTTTATAAATAATCCCAGCGATTTCTGAAGCTGAGCGCAAGCGGCTTTTATCTTTAATATGGTTGTTGTGATCCCAAAAAGGAGTATTCATGCCTCCCATATACGCTGCAATCACATGAAGGTTGGTATCTTGGTACTCCACTTTTAAACTTTCTGTAAATCCCCTTACGCCAAATTTACTTGCCACATAGACGCTTTCATTGGCTTTCCCTCGAAGTCCTGCAGTTGAAATGATATTCATAACTTTAGGTTCAGGTCTCGTCAAGAGATGAGGCATAAGCGCTTGCGTTAAAAAAATAGTTCCTTTTACATTTGTATCGATGACTTCATCGATTGCTTGTTTTGTATAATCTGTCAAAGGACCAAAATGTCCAATGCCTGCGTTGTTGATAAGGATATCTACTGAATGCTGCATCAGCAGTTTTTCTACAGATTTTCCTACTTCTTCATACTGTGTAATATCTACAGACATCGTATATACGTTGTCTCCTAGCTCATGCTGAGCCTCAGTTAATTTCTGTTGATTGCGTCCAGCTAGAATGACGTTGTAGTCTTTTGCGTAAAGTTTTGCGAGTTCTTTTCCAAGACCCGTCGCACCGCCTGTGATTAGCACTGTTTTCATTCCCAAAACTCCCTTTTCATAGTCTCCCTTTAGTTATACCTTTTGTTATAATAAAATGAAAGCAAACAAGGGGGAAAACAGCATGTCTGAAAAACGTTATAGTGATATGACGACGTATGAACTTCAACAAGAAATTGGGTCTCTTCAAGAAAAAGCACGAAAAGCTGAACAGCTTGGCATGGTCAACGAGTATGCAGTATTAGAAAGAAAAGTAACAATGGCTAGATCGTATTTATTGGATCCTGAAACGTTTAAAGCAGGGGAAGTATATGAAATTCAAGGAGATCCGGGTTCATATTTTAAAATTGATTATATGAACGGAGTTTTTGCATGGGGGTTTAGACTTGGCTCACCGCAAAATGAAGAGGCATTGCCTATTTCCATGTTGAAAAAATAAAGGGACGAACAAGCAGCACGAAGTGTGCTGCTTGTTTGATTTCTATATTCGCTTTACTTTTAAACAAATAAGCAAAGCAAGCGGTTATTCTTCGCGCTCATTAGAAGCATGCATACGTTCTTGCGGATGCGTATTGATCGTTCCATTTGCACGTTTTGATGCGTATTCTGCTTTTGCTCGAGGCTCGCCTTCAAACTTAGTATGATGTTGGTTTGTAAAATCTTTTGCTTTATTGCGCATCGATACCTCTCCTTTTACAACAGAAAGCGTTGCGGTTATGATATAGTACATGAGGGAGTGAATAACTCCGCATTTATAGTGTAAGTTAAAAGTGCAAACATACTCATAAAGAATTTTGGTAATCGAGGTGTTCTTATGAACGATATATTCGAAAGATTAACGAATCAGCTATTAAATAAAAACAGTTCGCTTTCATATGCTCAAGCCCGTACGTGGGTCGAACTTTTCTGGGAAGATTTTGAGTCATCTTACGCAAAAGCCGGATATGATTATAAAGGGAAAGAAGCGACGGAAAAGGTTGTTACGATGTATATCAACAGCTACGGTGACAAACTTCATGAAATCGCGGTTAAAAACCCTAAATATCAGCATTTATTAAATAACGATGACTATTTAAAACATTAAATAAAAACGAACCGTTTTCTCAAGACGGTTCGTTTTTGGGTTTCATATTTGTTCTTGTTATGATTAGTGCGGGAGGTAATCAAGCTTTTTACGCAATTTTTTCTCACTGAAAATCCAACCAGTGTACGAACAAATAATATTTAAGTCGTAATCAAGCTGTACTACGGCTACAAATGGATAGTAGTCTTTGCTGCGGTAGCGCAAATCAATAAAGCGCACTTCAATGTGGTCGTTATATTCGTCCAGTTCCCATCTATAAATAGGTGAAAAGGAAAGAAAAGCAGATAAATTTTCATCTTTTTTCGCTACTTCAATTACGGCCGACTCAGGAATTGGAACTTTATCAAACGTATCATAAATAAAAATTTCTTCTCCGATTGCTCTTCCTACATGAAAGTACTTTTCGGTCGTCACGGCTAAGTGCCAGTGAGTGAAACGCAGCGTAGGAGAGATATTGAGCTTGATAACATCAGGAAACTGTTTTCGAAGCTTCTTGGCGATTTGATGGCGCATATAAAAGCGCAGTCCATAGTAAAACGCCAATAACACATACAGCGTAATGAATGTTGGTCCTGGCTCTGCTCCAATAAACCAGATTAAAATCGCAAGTACGTGAGCTGAGAAAATCACGTAATCAAACGTGTTGATTACGCCAAGCGCAATCCATTTATTTGTGAAAGGCCGTAAAGCCTGCGTGCCATAAGCGTTAAAGATATCAACAAAAACGTGAATAATGACGCCTGCAAAGGTCCACATCCATAGGTGCAGCAAGTTAGCTCCTGGTAGCAGAAGCGAAAGAATGAGCACGATAAGCAAAGGCCATAAAATAACAGCCGGGATAGAATGTGTAATTCCACGGTGATTGCGGATATACTGTGCATTGTTTCGCAGCTTTAAAACAGTGTCTAAATCAGGTGCTAATGACCCGGCCATTACGCCAATCATCACAGCATCCATTGTGGCTGTATTCGCAGATACAGTGGGGTCTAATGTTGCAAGGCCGCCCAGAGCGATTCCCATTGCAATGTGTGTACCAGTATCCAGAGCGAACTCCTCCTTTGTAAGATGACGATCTTAGATTATTCTAATTCAGCATGAAAGCTTGATTTAAAGCAAAAAATCTCATTTTATTATTAACGCAGCAAATCGGCTGTTTTTATTCATTATTTGAACAATTCATTTTACTATTCATATTTGTAGTTGTTATAAGGTTATCATAAAGTTACTAAGATTCAAAAAGCAACACATTGTATATGTATAGTTAATACCTCGGAGGCTATGACGTGAAACAAAGTAAAGATATTGTACAAAATTTTGATATTCAAGCATTTCAAAATGACTTAATCTCTTGGTTTGAGCAGGAACAGCGCATTTTACCTTGGCGTCAAGATCAGGACCCTTATAAGGTGTGGGTATCTGAAATTATGCTTCAACAAACGAGAGTAGATACGGTCATTCCTTATTTTAATAATTTTATTAGCAAATTTCCCACTATCAAAGACTTAGCTTATGCGAATGAAGATGATGTGTTAAAAGCGTGGGAAGGATTAGGCTATTATTCCCGTGCCCGTAATTTGCAAACCGCTGTTCGAGAAGTCCACGAACAATACGGGGGAAAAGTTCCAAATACGCCAGCAGAAATCTCCAAACTAAAAGGAGTGGGTCCTTATACAACAGGGGCCATTTTAAGTATTGCATACGGAGTGCCACAGCCTGCTGTAGATGGAAATGTCATGCGTGTGCTATCGCGCATTTTATCCGTTTGGGATGATATTGCAAAACCGAAAACAAGAAAGCTGTTTGAAGAAATCGTGCATGAAATTATTTCAAAAGATAATCCTTCCTATTTCAATCAAGGCATGATGGAACTTGGTGCCATTGTCTGTACACCAACTTCTCCTTCCTGTTTGTTATGTCCAGTTCGCGAACACTGCCGCGCTTTTGAAGAAGGAGTGCAGAATGAGCTTCCTGTTAAATCAAAGAAAAAAGCGCCGCGTGCTCTTCAGCTTGCTGCAGCGGTGATTAAAGACGGTGAAGGAAATTATCTAATTCATAAGCGTCCAAGCAAAGGACTTTTAGCTAACCTATGGGAATTTCCAAATATAGAAGTAGATCTTAGTATAGCGCCAGATCATCAGCAGCTTCAGGCATTTATTCAAAATGAGTACGGAGCTGATATTAAAATTAATGCGCCGTTTACCACAATTCAGCACGTGTTTTCTCATATCGTCTGGAACATCACAGTATATGAAGCAGAGCTTGTAAGTGATATCAGTACATTAAAAGATTTGAAAGTGGTTTCTGAAAAAGATTTAGAACAATATGCATTTCCTGTTTCCCATCAAAAAATCTTAAAAGAATATTTACTTGTTAAATAAAAGAAGCGTGGATAAACTCCGCGCTTCTTTTTATTTAATCATATGATACGTGCGTGCCGTGTGTATAATCTGCTTCGTGGCGCTGTAACCCGCCGCGTGCTTCAATTTCTTTAATAATTTGCTGATGAATACTTTGTCCTTCAGCATTTAAATACGGCGTCATTTGCTGTAAAGAGTGATGGAAAAACGCAAGCTCGCTGTCTTTCCACTCGCTTTTAGAAATCATTGAAAGAGCCGTCATGTCTCGACCTACATACATTCTATTCACCTCGTTCATTTCATCAAGTTTTATCTATTTTCCCTATATTACTTGTTTCTTATGCGATAAAATCAGTACAATGTAAAGATAATATGATACATAAGGGAGATGACATCATGTCACAAAAGGTAGCACTAGTTACGGGAAGCAGCAGAGGTATTGGTAAAGAGATTGCTTTACGTCTTGCTAAAGAAGGATACGATATTGTATTAAACTATGCACGAAGCAAAAGTGCAGCGCAGGAAGTAGCGGAAGAAATTAAAGCATTAGGCAGAGAAGCATTAGTTGTTAAAGCAAACGTAGGAAAAGTAGAAAAAATTAAAGAAATGTTTGAGCAAATTGATGAAGCATTCGGTTGCTTAGACGTGTTTGTAAGTAATGCGGCTTCAGGAGTTTTACGTCCTATTATGGAATTAGAAGAAACTCACTGGAATTGGACAATGGACATCAATAGCAAAGGATATTTATTCTGTGCACAAGAAGCGGCTAAACGTATGGAAAAAGTAGGCGGAGGAAAGATTGTTACCATCAGTTCACTTGGTTCTATTCGCTATTTAGAAAATTATACAACAGTAGGTGTGTCAAAAGCTGCTGTAGAAGCATTGACCCGCTATTTAGCAGTGGAGCTGGCTCCAAAGAATATTGTGGTAAATGCTGTATCTGGAGGTGCTGTGGATACAGAAGCATTAAAGCACTTCCCAAATCGTGATGAACTGTTAGATGATGCGCGCAAACATACTCCAGCTGGTCGTATGGTGGAGCCAAAAGATATGGTAGATGCAGTGATGTTCTTAGTCTCCGATCAAGCAAATATGATTTGCGGTCAAACGCTTATTATTGACGGAGGGCGTTCACTTTTAATGTAAGGTAAATGTATTTTGTGCTTGCGCCTTAAAATACTGAAAAAAAGTTTGCATACCCTATTTACCTCCCGGGCATATTAATTTTCGTGGAGGTGATTACAATGGCAAAACAAACAAACAAAACAGCATCTGGTACAAGCACACAACACGTGAAAAACCAAAATGCTCAGGCATCTAAAAACAACTTCGGTACTGAATTTGGTAGCGAAACAAGTGCTCAAGAAGTGAGACAACAAAACGCACAAGCTGAAGCAAAGAAAAACCAAAACTCTGGTAAATACCAAGGTTAATATCAAAAGCGAACTTAACGTCTTTCAAACGGCGATGTTAAGTTCGCTTTTTCTTATATAAAAAGCAACAAAGTATGACAAAACTTCTTGAAACTTTACACAACTCGTCAAAGGAATCTGTCTCACCTAAACAGAATGTTAACAGAAGTGCCGCGTGTATGGTTAAAGCAAATAGGGAGGAGCTATCGTATGAAAAAATTTGATCAGCTAGTGACTCAACAATTGGAGACCATGGATCAACTTCTGTTTTTGCAGTCTGAGATTGAGCGCTGTCAGGAAATTGAAGGTGAACTAATAAAACTTCATGAAGAAGCAAAACTTCATTCTGTGCAAGATGAAATTAGTGAAATGAAGCTAAAATTAAAAGAGATTCAATTGACGTTTGAAGCACAAACCGAAGACATTATTCGTACATATAAAAGTGAAGGGGCTTGCTCTACACTTGCTTAATGAACATTGATGTGTCACTTCCTCTCTTTTTTAAGGCTGCCAAGCAAAGGAAAAGTAGGGGAAGTGACTTTTTTGAACTCAAGAAGGTTAGCACATTTGTGTTAAAATGAGAGAGAAACCGTTATAATAAACATAAGACAAATGGAGACGTTATATGAATTTTTTTAAGTGCTAAAATGAAAGTAGGTATTGGAGATGGGAATTCCGGTGGAAGGAGAAACAATTCAAATACACAGCTACAAGCATAATGGACATATTCATCGCGTGTGGGATCGGACAACCGTATTAAAAGCAACCAATAACTTAGTGATTGGAGGAAATGATCGTACGGTCGTTACAGAATCAGATGGACGAACATGGGTCACAAGAGAGCCTGCAATTTGTTATTTTCATGCTCAGCAATGGTTTAACGTCATTGGGATGATTCGTGAAGATGGAATTTATTATTACTGCAATATCAGTTCGCCGTTCATTTATGATGACAATGAAGCGCTCAAATATATTGATTATGATTTAGATATCAAAGTCTATCCAGATATGACATACACCCTTCTTGATGAAGATGAATATGAGAAGCATCGAAAAGAAATGAATTATCCAGAAGTGATTGACCGTATTTTACATAATCACGTAGAGGAGTTAAAAGGTTGGATTCGACAGCGAAAAGGCCCGTTTGCTCCAGATTTCATTGACATTTGGTATGAGCGTTTTTTAACATATCGGCATTCTTGATGAATGATCTAGAGAACATTATGTTAGGCCGTCTAAAGCTGACTGTTTGATATAATGTTCTTTTTGGCGTTATGCTCACCATGTTTTAGAAGAGATAAAAGCACTAAAAAATCGACGCGTGTACATATACTAAGAAAGCTTGCCCTCATAGATAGAAAGGGGAGATTTTATGGGAAGTATAAGACGCTACATGAAGTTTGTACAGCCATACAAATGGCAAATTGTCGGCACTGTATTAATTGGTATTATTAAATTTGCTATTCCTTTATTAATTCCGCTGCTTTTGAAATATGTTTTGGACGATATCGTAAATGGACATGGCATGTCTTCCTCTGAAAAAGTTCATAAAATGGTGACGATTATGGGAATTTCGTTTGTTATATTTTTAGTGTTAAGACCTCCCATTGAATATTACAGGCAGTATTATGCTCAGTGGGTATCGAGCAAAGTATTATATGATATTCGAGATCAGCTGTTTAGCCATATTCAAAAGCTTAGCTTACGTTACTATGCAAATACTCGAGCGGGTGAAGTGATTTCACGAGTCATCAATGATGTAGAGCAAACAAAAAACTTTGTTATCACAGGCTTAATGAATGTATGGCTTGATATGATGACGATTGTAATAGCCATTGTGATTATGTTTACGATGAATGTACCTTTAACACTGGTATCGATTATTTTGCTGCCGGTTTATGCGTTCTCTGTAAAATATTTTTACAGTCGTCTGCGCCATTTAACCAGAGTCCGTTCGCAGGCCTTAGCGGAAGTGCAGGGTCACTTACATGAAAGAGTTCAAGGAATCTCTGTTATTCGCAGCTTTGCTATTGAGCCTCATGAGCAGAAACAATTTGATAAGCAAAATTCAAATTTTCTACAAAAAGCAATCAATCATACGAATTGGAATGCAAAAACATTTGCAGTAGTGAATACCATTACTGATTTGGCGCCTTTAATCGTGATTACATTTGCTGGATATCAAGTCATCACAGAAAGTCTTAGCGTAGGAACGATGGTAGCATTTGTTGCCTACATTGATCGCTTGTATAATCCGCTTCGTCGATTGGTCAATTCATCTACTACCCTCACACAGTCTGTTGCATCTATGGATCGGGTATTTGAGTTCATTGATGAAGAATATGATATTACGGATAAAGAAGATGCAAAAGAATGCGCTGAGCTTCATGGAAAGGTTCAGTTTGAGAATGTTTCATTTGCTTATGAGAAAGAAGAAAAACCTGTTATTCATGATATTAATTTAGATGTAGAAAAAGGAAAATCCGTTGCGTTTGTTGGAATGAGCGGAGGAGGGAAATCCACGCTTATCAGCTTAATTCCCCGCTTTTACGATGTGACAGAAGGGAAAATCCTTATTGATGACATCGATATCAAAACTTATAAAGTACGCAGCCTGCGAGATAAGATTGGAATCGTCCTGCAGGATACGGTGCTGTTTAGTGACACGGTTAAAAACAACATACTGCTTGGAAAGCCAGGGGCGACAGATGAAGAAGTCATCGCTGCGGCAAAAGCTGCAAATGCTCACGATTTTATCATGAACTTGCCCGAAGGATATGATACAAAAGTGGGAGAGCGAGGAATGAAGCTGTCTGGAGGCCAAAAACAGCGTATTTCCATTTCGCGCGTATTTTTAAAAAATCCGGCTATTCTTATTTTTGATGAAGCCACTTCAGCTTTAGATTTGGAAAGCGAGCACTATATTCAAGAAGCGTTAGCTGAACTGGCAAAAGACCGTACCACCTTTATTGTAGCCCATCGTTTATCTACAATTACTCATGTTGATGAAATTGTGCTTTTAGAAAATGGAAGAGTAGTCGAACGAGGTTCTCATGAAGAGTTAATTAAGAAAAAAGGTCACTACTATGAGCTCTTTAACGTTCAGCAGCTTGATACCATTTAAAAAACACCCCCTATGGTTCACCATAGGGGGTGTTTTTTAATCCTCTTGTCGCTGATGATTAATATCAAAAGAGTTGTCATCTTTGTGATAGTTTTGGAACGTATCAATCAGCTTATCAAGATGTTCTAACTCTTCACTATACTCAATGATAACAGAAATTAAAGGAAATATATGATAAATAACTTTATTCTCTTCATCATTATCGTATATTTTGTACTGCATAAATTTATCGATTAAAGCTCGTTTTCCAACGCAGGCTTCGTTTGGTACAGTAGTGGTTGGCTGTACGCGTAATTTCCCAATGAATTTTAACAATACTTGCTCATGGTACATTAGAAGACACTCAGCTTCAGATTTGATTAAATCTTGAAATTGCTGAGGCATGACTTGAAGGTCGTTTTCTACTCGGTGAAGTAGTTTCAAAGTTGTAAGAGCCCGTGTTGTTACGGTAATCATTTGACGAAATAAAACAAGCTTGCGTGATTTAACAAAACGTTTTTTCTTTGAATAAGTTCTTTCTTCTTTATAAAAGTCGAAAAGTTGATTCATCTTCGCCATATTGTCTTTCATTTTTTCAATGTCTTCTTTTAACAATGTGTGCTCAGATGCGTGATAAAGATTCATGCGAATCCATTTAATAATTTCTTCCGTTGTGCTTACAATTTTATAATACAGTTTTGTTTCATACTTTGGCGGAATAAAAATAAGATTGACAATAAATGCTGAGAATACACCAAGTAACACTGTACCAAAGCGTATAAGCGCATATTCAACGAAATTATCTCCTGGATTTTCCATGATTGCAATTACTGTCACAAGCGCAAGTCCAATTGTATTATTAATACGTAATTTTAAGTTGACTGCGATGACAACAACAGCGGTAAAACCAATAATGATGGGATGGGTACCAAAAATAAGTCCAAAACAAACTGCAGAAGCAGCTCCAATCACATTCGCCTGTATTTGCTCCAATATCGTTAAATAAGATCTGTAAATAGACGGTTGAATTGCAAAAACAGCCGCAATTGCCGCAAATATTGGAGATGGTAAACTTAGAAATTCACCTAATAACAATGAAAGTGTAATGGCAATTCCCGTTTTTAAGATGCGGGCACCAAGTTTCATGTGCGTTCGTAGTTCCTTTCTGTAAAAAAGTTTTTTCGTTATGAAGAATGTTCCCCAAAACAAATGATAAATTGCAAAAATCAATCCTTCTTTATTACATAACCTGTTGGAAATAATATAAACAATAACATACTATACAAGGTTTAAGAATGGATATCAAGAGAAAACAAGCAGAAAAATAAGGGTATTTCTCGGGATTTTTCGACAGGCTGACAAAAAGGAGATGACGTGTAAGAAATGGTTATGAAGGGTGAGGATGTTCTATAAGAAAACCCAAAGATAAGACAAAAAAGCACTCATTTTCAAACGAGTGCTTTAGAGTAAAAATTAGCGTTCTTCACTTAACTGTTTAAATGCTTTTTCCACTGCTTCTAATGTGTCGGTAATATCTTGTTCTGTATGAGCTGTAGTAAGGAACCATGCTTCATATTTCGAAGGAGCTAAATTGACACCTTGGTGGAGCATTAGTTTAAAGAAGCGTGCGAATAACTCGCCGTCTGTATTTTCTGCTTGTTCATAGTTTTTAACCGTTTCTGTTGTAAAGTAGAGAGTAAGAGCGCCTTTTAATCGATTGATCGTAATTGGCATGTTATATGTACGAGCATGTTTTAAAATACCTTCTTCGAGCATCGCCCCTAGCTTATCCAGCTGTTCATAAACGCCTTCTTGCTTTAGTACTTCCAGGCAAGCAATCCCAGAAAGAATAGAAGCTGGGTTTCCTGCCATTGTACCTGCTTGATAAGCGGGCCCGAGTGGTGCCACTTTTTCCATGATTTCTTTCTTACCGCCATAGGCTCCGATTGGAAGACCGCCCCCGATGATTTTTCCAAATGCAGTGAGGTCAGGTTTTACACCAAGCAAGTCTTGAGCTCCACCGTACATAAAGCGAAACGCTGTAATAACTTCATCGTAAATAACAAGCGCTCCAGCTTCGTGAGTTAATTCATTTACTTGTTCTAAAAAGCCGGGTTCGGGCTCAACAATTCCGAAGTTTCCAACGATCGGTTCTACTAAAACAGCCGCAATCTGATCGCCCCATTTTTCTAATGCTTCCTTGTAAGGCTCGATATCGTTAAAAGGAACCGTGATGACTTCATTAGCGATACTTTTTGGTACACCAGCAGAGTCAGGAGTTCCGAGTGTAGAAGGACCAGATCCAGCTGCTACTAATACAAGGTCAGAATGGCCGTGGTAGCAACCTGCAAATTTAATGATTTTATCGCGTCCAGTATAAGCTCGTGCTACACGGATTGTTGTCATAACTGCTTCTGTTCCAGAGTTGACGAAGCGCACTTTATCTAATGCGGGCATCGCTTCTTTGAGCATTTTAGCAAATGTGACTTCATGAGCAGTTGGAGTACCGTAAAGAACACCCGTTTCAGCTGCTTTTGTAATAGCTTTCGTGATATGAGGATGAGCGTGTCCTGTAATAATAGGACCGTAAGCTGCTAAATAGTCAATATATTTATTTCCATCGACGTCCCAGAAATAAGCTCCGCTTGCCTTTTCCATTGCAACAGGTGCTCCGCCTCCTACGGCTTTATATGAACGTGAAGGGCTGTTAACGCCGCCTACAATATGTTCGAGCGCTTCAGCGTGTAATTGTTCTGATTTTGTAAATTGCATGTTATGCCTCCTAATGAAAAGTTCAACTTCTTTATTCTATCAAACTTATTTGTTTCTTGAAAAACATTCGAGAACGTGTATGATAGAAATTTGTGAGCTAACTGCTAGAAAATAGTTCCTCGTCTCTTGGAGGAGTTGCTAGCAAGGGCGCCGGAAACAATAAAAGAAACCACTAATACGTCGACGTAACGGAGGGAATACAATGAAAAATGCTATTGAGGTGAATCAACTTCGGAAAGAATTTAAAGCCTATTCTAGCCGCTCTGGCCTTAAAGGGGCATTCCGGGATTTATTTACCCGAAATTATAGAGTTATGAAAGCTGTAAATGATATTTCGTTTACCGTGAAACAAGGGGAAATGGTAGGGTATATAGGAGAAAACGGAGCGGGAAAATCGACAACAATCAAAATGTTGACAGGAATTTTAACTCCTACTTCAGGCGACATTACCGTAAATGGCATGAACCCTCATAAAGAAAGGGAAAAGTTTGCCCAAACGATTGGAGTTGTTTTTGGTCAACGCTCTCAGCTGTGGTGGGATATTGCTGTACAAGAATCTTTTCGCCTGTTAAAAAAAGTATACAAAGTATCAGATGAAGATTATAACGCTCATATGGAGCACGTTATTCAAACGTTAGATATTGGACCGCTACTAGATAAGCCGGTGCGAAAGCTTTCTCTAGGTCAAAGAATGCGCTGTGAGCTGGCTGCTGCTCTTATTCATAATCCGCCGCTTCTATTTCTAGATGAACCGACGATCGGTTTAGATGTACTAGTTAAATTAAAAATCCGCCAATTTTTAAAAGAAATTAATGAAAAATATAATACGACAATTTTGCTTACGACACATGATTTAGCAGATATTGAAGCTTTATGTGAACGCGTTGTAATGCTGGATGAAGGCAGTATTATTTATGACGGTTCGCTGCAAAAGCTGCGTTCGAATTGGGGAGACCTTAAACAAGTTACGTTTGAATTTGGAACCGCGCCAAATAAAGAGCAGTTGAAGCTATTGACGCAAGGGATGCCTGTTAACTGGATTGAAGGTGATCAAAAATATTTGTGGACAGCACAGCTTCAAAATAAAGGGGACTTAATGTCACAGCTGATTGCTAAAGTGGTGGCAAAGCATGAAATCAATGATATTAACATTGAAGAAATTTCAACGGAAGAAATCATCCGCAACATTTATGAAGAAGGTGTTGTGAATGGATAAATATATAGAGATGATACGCATTCGCTTTTTAATGATGCTGGCGTATCGGACGAATTATTACAGCGGAATATTGATTTATGCGATTAATATTGGTGCTTACTACTTTTTATGGTCCGCTATTTATGGTGGAAAAGAGAATATTCAAGGCTTATCCATTATTCAAATGACAACGTATGTAGCCGTTTCATGGATGGCAAGAGCCTTTTATTTTAATAACATTGACCGTGAAATGGCAATGGAAATTAAAGATGGCAAAGTGGCAGTAGAGTTAATTAAGCCTTATAGCTACCTTGGTATGAAAACAATGCAAGGACTGGGAGAAGGGATTTTTCGGCTGCTGTTTTTCTCAGTGCCCGGTATGATTATTGTCGCGTTTTTATTTCCTGTACAGTTCTCAGCAAATGCAGCAACATGGCTTTATTTTGGACTGTCTTTGATTTTTAGTTTCATTATTAATACACAAATTAATTTATTAACGGGTATCACGACTTTCTTTCTCTTTAACAATGATGGACTCATTCGAGCGAAGCGCGTTGTTATTGATTTGTTTTCAGGACTTCTTCTGCCCATCAGTTTCTATCCTTTATGGGCGCAACATATTATGAGCTATTTCCCTTTTCAGGCCATTAGTTATATTCCTAGCATGATTTTCACAAATGGATTTAAAGGGCAGGAAGTAATAAATGCTCTTATCACACAAGCAGTTTGGTCAGGACTTCTATTTATTCCTATTGCATGTTTGTGGAACATAGCGAAGAAAAAAATGGTTATTCAAGGAGGGTAGTCTATGAAAATGTTTTATTTTTCGATTTTCTTTCAGTACATTAGTCAATATATGAAAACACGGCTTCAGTATCGCACCGACATGGTAGTTGAAATCATTTCAGACTTATTGTTTCAAACAGTTAATTTGATTTTTATTTTAGTTGTATTTGGACATACTCAGTCGCTGCACGGATGGTCACGAGAGGAAATTATCTTTATTTATGGTTTCTTTTTGGTCCCTTTTGCTATTTTTTCGTCTTTCTTTAACATTTGGGATTTCAACGAGCGCTACATTGTTAAAGGCGAAATGGACCGAATTTTAACGCGGCCGATTCACAGTTTGTTTCAAGTTATTTTAGAGCGGATGGAACTAGAATCATTGTTTGGTGGTATCACAGGGATTGCAGTAATGGCTTACGCTGCGTCTTCTTTACATCTTCATTTCCAGTGGTATGATGTTTTTATTTTTCTATTATTTATTTTAGGAGGAGCGCTTGTCTACGCAGGAATTTTCATCGCCTTAGCAAGCATAGGCTTCTGGTCGGATGCCAGAACCTCTATTATGCCTACTATTTATAATATTGGAAACTACGGAAGGTATCCTGTAGATATTTATAATAATGTCATCCGATATGTTTTAACGTGGATTCTTCCCTTTGCATTTGTAGGCGTATATCCAGCTGCTTATTTCTTAGGAAGGGCTGAATGGTACGGATATGCATTTTTAACCCCAGTGATGGGAATCGTTTTTTTTGGAATCTCTATTTTCTTATGGAATACAGGTGTCAAAAAATACAGAGGAGCAGGCAATTAAATGCCTGCTCTTTTTCGTGGCTTCAGAGTAGTAATGAACGGACAAGAACGCGCGTATAGTGGTAATAGAGTATAAATTAAAGGAGTAGAATGATGGTAATTTTTCTAATCCTCGTTATCATTGTCTTTGTAATTGGTAGTATGAAGTTTCTCTTTGAAAAAGAACTTGGAGAATTTCATTTTTTCTCAATTGGTCATTTCTTTGTCTTGTTTTATTCATATATCACAGTTTTATTGGGATTTAGCCTTATTTATACGGTGTGTGAAATGGGAAGTATTCCGGTGTTAAGCGGAGGATTTGAACATGAAGGTCACTATTTTTACACGCTGTTTAACAGCATGTATTTTAGCGCAGCGACGTTATTTTCAGTAGGATATGGAGATATGTATCCGGTTGGAATTGGGAAATTGTTTGCAACTTTTGAAGCGTTTATCGGCTATATTATGCCTGCAATCTTTGTGATGCGAACTGTCACCCGCACTTAAACTTGTCATCTTATCCGATATTGGGTACGCTATTCAAAGAAAATGAAAAGCGTAAAGGAGAAGATAAATATGACAGCTGTAGTTGGAGAAAAAGCACCTGATTTTGTATTGATGTCTACAAATGGAGAGCAAGTATCACTCGCTTCGATGAAAGGGAAAAACGTCGTGCTGTATTTTTATCCGAAAGATATGACGCCAGGCTGTACAACAGAAGCCTGTGATTTCAGAGATCAGCATGAAAATTTTGAAGAGCTAGATGCGGTGATTCTAGGAGTGAGCCCGGATCCAATCGACAAACACCATAAGTTTATTGATAAGCACGGCCTGCCGTTCTTACTGTTGGCTGACGAAGATCACAGCGTAGCTGAAGAGTATGGAGTATGGACGCTGAAAAAAAACTTTGGAAAAGAATATATGGGCATTGAACGCTCCACTTTTATCATTAGTAAAGAAGGAATGCTCGTAAAAGAGTATCGCAAGGTTCGGGTAAAAGGGCATGTGGAAGAAGCTTTATCATTTATTAAAGAAAAAATGGCATAAAAACAGGCAGATAACTAGAGCAGTTTTAGTCTTTGAACATACAATATCAGTGTAGGGCATACCTCCTCAGATGTTAATATATTTAAAAGTGTGGATTGACTTCCACACTTCTTTTTTTGCATAAAATATATGAATAATTTCTACTTATTACATAAAATAGGAATAGGCATCAAGTTGACAAAACGTGGGTAAAACATGTAGACTAATTATAAGAATTATAAAGTAATAATACTTACAGAAGAGGGGTGCATGACGTGTCAAATCATTTACAAGAAGCCCTTGAAACGTTAAAAGGTACTGGCGTTCGTATTACACCACAACGTCATGCTATTTTAGAGTATTTAATCAATTCCATGACACATCCAACAGCAGATGATATTTATAAAGCGCTGGAAGGTAAGTTTCCAAATATGAGTGTAGCAACCGTTTACAATAATTTAAGAGTATTTCGCGAAGTAGGTATTGTAAAGGAACTAACGTACGGTGATGCATCAAGCAGGTTTGATTATGTTACAACAGAGCATTACCATGTGATTTGCGAAAGCTGCGGAAAAATTGTGGATTTTCATTATCCTGGTTTAGACGAAGTAGAAAAGCTGGCCGCTCATATTACTGACTTTGATATTAGTCACCACCGAATGGAAATTTACGGAACGTGTCCTGATTGTACGGCTAAAAAAGCGCATTAACAAGCTGATAGTAGTGATACTATCAGCTTTCTTTTTGTTTTTTTCTATTATACTTTTCATCGAATTGTTTTCCTTCAAGAGACCGGTCAAGCGTAAGCGGCTCGTTGCAATACATGCACATATCTACGCGCCCTAGCATTTTGGTTTGCTTTTGACATGTAGGGCAGGTTACTTGAACCGCTTTTGTAGAAAGCATGCCAATCCAGAAATAAACGCCGGTACTAGCTACGATGCACAGCAGCCCCAGAAGCATAAAAATAGTCATTAGCCAGACTGAAGACCGAAAGAAGATTCCCCCATACATAACAATGAAACCAACAAAGATCAGGCTGAGTGCAAACGTGCGAATCTTGTTAATTTTATTTGAATACTTTATCCCCATCAGTATCCCCCCTGTTACCAATATATCATAGAGTGAGACAGTGAATGATAATAAAAAATGAATCTTCAGAAAATTATCGTTGGTTTTTGAGCTTTCTGAATGATTTCCATAATTCTGAGTGGGATATCCGTTATACATCGTATATAATAAAAAAAGAAATCTTAGTCCATACCCTTCAATTTTTCGAAAAATATTTGTCTATTACAGTTAGGAGAGCTCAAAATGGAAGATGTTTTACGGCCAATATACCAAGAAAGAGCCAGCAATAAAGACACACTAGGTATTCTGCTGATTGAAAAAAAGAAATCGGAATCTCCAGTGACGGATAATTTGGATGCTATCTTATTTATTGTGACCAAAACGACAGAAACGTCTCTTTTTATTAAACAATACGAATATGAAAATGAGCGTGCAGCACTTTATATGGCTTCTGAACAGCAAATGAGTGAATGGATTATGAATGGGACGAACCGCCGTATTATTGATTGGATCTTAAATGGTAAAGTGTTATTTGATCGAAATGAATATATGGAAAACTTAAAGAAACGCTTGATTGATTTCCCTAAAGAAGATCGGACAACGAGAATAGGGATCGAGTTTGCTAAGCTGATTCGTCGATTTAAAGAAGGAAAAGACTTCTATACGTCTAATCATTATTTAGATGCATTCAATCATGTGATTCATGCTCTTCATCATTTAGCACGACTGTCTGTACTGGAAAATGGATTTCACCCAGAAGTGACAGTGTGGAACCAAGTGAAAAAAATAGAACCTGAAATCCATCGTCTTTACGAAGAGTTAATTATTAGCCAAGAAGAGGTTAGTAAGCGTTTAGAGCTGCTTTTCTTAGCGAGTGAATTTCTAGTAAATAAAAAAACTGAACTGGGTGCGAAGCATCTTGTTCATATTATGAAAAGTGAAAAGCAGGAATGGACGTTTAATGAACTTGTTCATCATCCGGAAATACGACCTTATGCTATTGATTTAGGAATACTGCTTGAGTTTTTAATTGAAAAAGACATCATTATGGTGAAAAAAGTAGAAACCAAAGGAAAGAGTTTGTACCATAGACACTATGTGGCGAAATGATAGAGAGATAAGGGGTATCTGATACGGCTCGACTATGATGTATAGATACCCCGACGTATAAATTGACAGCATTGGTTTATCCTTGATAAAAGCTTTTTCTAAAAAAACACCATTTATTTTAAAAAATCTATTGACGCTTTAAAATATCCGTGGTAAATTTATATACGTCGCCGATGAGCGATACTAAATTTATCAAAAACTTGAAAAAAATTCTTGAAAAAGTTGTTGACAAGAAAGAGATAAACTGGTAAGATTAAAAAGTCGCTTAAGAGCGGCGGTTGAACTTTGAAAACTGAACAAAGCGACAAACGTCAACGTTAATTTTTATTTTTTAAATGAGCAAGTCAAACATTTCTTCGGAGAGTTTGATCCTGGCTCAGGATGAACGCTGGCGGCGTGCCTAATACATGCAAGTCGAGCGAACTGATTAGAAGCTTGCTTCTATGACGTTAGCGGCGGACGGGTGAGTAACACGTGGGCAACCTGCCTGTAAGACTGGGATAACTTCGGGAAACCGAAGCTAATACCGGATAGGATCTTCTCCTTCATGGGAGATGATTGAAAGATGGTTTCGGCTATCACTTACAGATGGGCCCGCGGTGCATTAGCTAGTTGGTGAGGTAACGGCTCACCAAGGCAACGATGCATAGCCGACCTGAGAGGGTGATCGGCCACACTGGGACTGAGACACGGCCCAGACTCCTACGGGAGGCAGCAGTAGGGAATCTTCCGCAATGGACGAAAGTCTGACGGAGCAACGCCGCGTGAGTGATGAAGGCTTTCGGGTCGTAAAACTCTGTTGTTAGGGAAGAACAAGTACGAGAGTAACTGCTCGTACCTTGACGGTACCTAACCAGAAAGCCACGGCTAACTACGTGCCAGCAGCCGCGGTAATACGTAGGTGGCAAGCGTTATCCGGAATTATTGGGCGTAAAGCGCGCGCAGGCGGTTTCTTAAGTCTGATGTGAAAGCCCACGGCTCAACCGTGGAGGGTCATTGGAAACTGGGGAACTTGAGTGCAGAAGAGAAAAGCGGAATTCCACGTGTAGCGGTGAAATGCGTAGAGATGTGGAGGAACACCAGTGGCGAAGGCGGCTTTTTGGTCTGTAACTGACGCTGAGGCGCGAAAGCGTGGGGAGCAAACAGGATTAGATACCCTGGTAGTCCACGCCGTAAACGATGAGTGCTAAGTGTTAGAGGGTTTCCGCCCTTTAGTGCTGCAGCTAACGCATTAAGCACTCCGCCTGGGGAGTACGGTCGCAAGACTGAAACTCAAAGGAATTGACGGGGGCCCGCACAAGCGGTGGAGCATGTGGTTTAATTCGAAGCAACGCGAAGAACCTTACCAGGTCTTGACATCCTCTGACAACTCTAGAGATAGAGCGTTCCCCTTCGGGGGACAGAGTGACAGGTGGTGCATGGTTGTCGTCAGCTCGTGTCGTGAGATGTTGGGTTAAGTCCCGCAACGAGCGCAACCCTTGATCTTAGTTGCCAGCATTTAGTTGGGCACTCTAAGGTGACTGCCGGTGACAAACCGGAGGAAGGTGGGGATGACGTCAAATCATCATGCCCCTTATGACCTGGGCTACACACGTGCTACAATGGATGGTACAAAGGGCTGCAAGACCGCGAGGTCAAGCCAATCCCATAAAACCATTCTCAGTTCGGATTGTAGGCTGCAACTCGCCTACATGAAGCTGGAATCGCTAGTAATCGCGGATCAGCATGCCGCGGTGAATACGTTCCCGGGCCTTGTACACACCGCCCGTCACACCACGAGAGTTTGTAACACCCGAAGTCGGTGGAGTAACCGTAAGGAGCTAGCCGCCTAAGGTGGGACAGATGATTGGGGTGAAGTCGTAACAAGGTAGCCGTATCGGAAGGTGCGGCTGGATCACCTCCTTTCTAAGGATTTTTACATGACGTACGTTTTGACACTTTGTTCAGTTTTGAGAGTTCAATCTCTCAATTATAGAAAGCACACTACTTTCTTCTTACTTAGATAAGAAGAATTTTGGTTGCGATTGTTCTTTGAAAACTAGATAACAGTAATTGCTGAGGAAAAGTGAAACTTTTCTTTAATCAAACCAATAAATAACACAACAATATGTTGTACCATTTATTCGCTAATGGTTAAGTTAGAAAGGGCGCACGGTGAATGCCTTGGCACTAGGAGCCGATGAAGGACGGGACTAACACCGATATGCTTCGGGGAGCTGTAAGTGAGCTTTGATCCGGAGATTTCCGAATGGGGAAACCCACTGTTCGTAATGGAACAGTATCTTTATCTGAATACATAGGATATTGAAGGCAGACCCGGGGAACTGAAACATCTAAGTACCCGGAGGAAGAGAAAGCAAATGCGATTTCCTGAGTAGCGGCGAGCGAAACGGAATTAGCCCAAACCAAGAGGCTTGCCTCTTGGGGTTGTAGGACACTCTATACGGAGTTACAAAGGAACGAAGTAAATGAAGCGACCTGGAAAGGTCCGTCGAAGAAGGTAACAACCCTGTAGTTGAAACTTCGTTCCCTCTTGAGTGGATCCTGAGTACGGCGGAACACGTGAAATTCCGTCGGAAGCTGGGAGGACCATCTCCCAAGGCTAAATACTACCTAGTGACCGATAGTGAACCAGTACCGTGAGGGAAAGGTGAAAAGCACCCCGGAAGGGGAGTGAAAGAGATCCTGAAACCGTGTGCCTACAAGTAGTCAGAGCCCGTTAACGGGTGATGGCGTGCCTTTTGTAGAATGAACCGGCGAGTTACGATCCCATGCAAGGTTAAGCTGATAAGGCGGAGCCGTAGCGAAAGCGAGTCTGAATAGGGCGTTTAGTATGTGGTTGTAGACCCGAAACCAGGTGATCTACCCATGTCCAGGGTGAAGTTCAGGTAACACTGAATGGAGGCCCGAACCCACGCACGTTGAAAAGTGCGGGGATGAGGTGTGGGTAGCGGAGAAATTCCAATCGAACCTGGAGATAGCTGGTTCTCTCCGAAATAGCTTTAGGGCTAGCCTCATGTTGTGAGAGTCTTGGAGGTAGAGCACTGATTGGACTAGGGGCCCCCAACGGGTTACCGAATTCAGTCAAACTCCGAATGCCAAAGACTTATCCATGGGAGTCAGACTGCGAGTGATAAGATCCGTAGTCAAAAGGGAAACAGCCCAGACCACCAGCTAAGGTCCCCAAGTATACGTTAAGTGGAAAAGGATGTGGAGTTGCTTAGACAACCAGGATGTTGGCTTAGAAGCAGCCACCATTTAAAGAGTGCGTAATAGCTCACTGGTCGAGTGACTCTGCGCCGAAAATGTACCGGGGCTAAACGTATCACCGAAGCTGTGGATTGACATCTTTGATGTCAGTGGTAGGAGAGCGTTCTAAGTGCAGCGAAGTCAGACCGTAAGGACTGGTGGAGCGCTTAGAAGTGAGAATGCCGGTATGAGTAGCGAAAGACAAGTGAGAATCTTGTCCACCGAATGCCTAAGGTTTCCTGAGGAAGGCTCGTCCGCTCAGGGTTAGTCGGGACCTAAGCCGAGGCTGAAAAGCGTAGGCGATGGCCAACAGGTTGATATTCCTGTACCACCTCCCCGCCGTTTGAGTAATGGGGGGACGCAGTAGGATAGGGTAAGCGCGCTGCTGGATATGCGCGTTCAAGCAGTTAGGCTGATGAGTAGGCAAATCCGCTCATCATTAAGGCTGAGCTGTGATGACGAGGGAATTATAGTACCGAAGTTCCTGATTCCACACTGCCAAGAAAAGCCTCTAGCGAGGCGGGAGGTGCCCGTACCGCAAACCGACACAGGTAGGCGAGGAGAGAATCCTAAGGTGATCGAGAGAACTCTCGTTAAGGAACTCGGCAAAATGACCCCGTAACTTCGGGAGAAGGGGTGCTCTGGTAGGGTTTATAGCCCGAGAGAGCCGCAGTGAATAGGCCCAGGCGACTGTTTAGCAAAAACACAGGTCTCTGCGAAGCCGCAAGGCGAAGTATAGGGGCTGACGCCTGCCCGGTGCTGGAAGGTTAAGAGGAGGGGTTATCCTTTGGGAGAAGCTCTGAATTGAAGCCCCAGTAAACGGCGGCCGTAACTATAACGGTCCTAAGGTAGCGAAATTCCTTGTCGGGTAAGTTCCGACCCGCACGAAAGGCGTAACGATCTGGGCACTGTCTCAACGAGAGACTCGGTGAAATTATAGTACCTGTGAAGATGCAGGTTACCCGCGACAGGACGGAAAGACCCCGTGGAGCTTTACTGTAGCCTGATATTGAATTTTGGTACAGCTTGTACAGGATAGGTAGGAGCCTGAGAAACCGGAGCGCTAGCTTCGGTGGAGGCGTCGGTGGGATACTACCCTGGCTGTATTGAAATTCTAACCCGCGGCCCTGATCGGGCCGGGAGACAGTGTCAGGTGGGCAGTTTGACTGGGGCGGTCGCCTCCTAAAATGTAACGGAGGCGCCCAAAGGTTCCCTCAGAATGGTTGGAAATCATTCGTAGAGTGTAAAGGCACAAGGGAGCTTGACTGCGAGACCTACAAGTCGAGCAGGGACGAAAGTCGGGCTTAGTGATCCGGTGGTTCCGCATGGAAGGGCCATCGCTCAACGGATAAAAGCTACCCCGGGGATAACAGGCTTATCTCCCCCAAGAGTCCACATCGACGGGGAGGTTTGGCACCTCGATGTCGGCTCATCGCATCCTGGGGCTGTAGTCGGTCCCAAGGGTTGGGCTGTTCGCCCATTAAAGCGGTACGCGAGCTGGGTTCAGAACGTCGTGAGACAGTTCGGTCCCTATCCGTCGTGGGCGTAGGAAATTTGAGAGGAGCTGTCCTTAGTACGAGAGGACCGGGATGGACACACCGCTGGTGTACCAGTTGTCTTGCCAAAGGCATCGCTGGGTAGCTATGTGTGGACGGGATAAGTGCTGAAAGCATCTAAGCATGAAGCCCCCCTCAAGATGAGATTTCCCATAGCGCAAGCTAGTAAGATCCCTGAAAGATGATCAGGTTGATAGGTCAGAGGTGGAAGCGTGGCGACATGTGTAGCTGACTGATACTAATCGATCGAGGACTTAACCAAACTTTTAAAAGCGTAAGCTTTACTCAGCAAACTGTTACCTAGTTTTGAGAGAACAAAACTTTTCAAAAAAAGTCTTGCTTTCTTTATTAAATCATGTATAATATAATATGTCTGGTGGCGATAGCGAAGAGGTCACACCCGTTCCCATACCGAACACGGAAGTTAAGCTCTTTAGCGCCAATGGTAGTTGGGACTTTGTCCTTGTGAGAGTAGGACGTTGCCAGGCTGTTATTATTCCACAGTAGCTCAGTGGTAGAGCTATCGGCTGTTAACCGATCGGTCGTAGGTTCGAGTCCTACCTGTGGAGCCATTTGGAGAGCTGTCCGAGTGGCCGAAGGAGCACGATTGGAAATCGTGTAGGCGGTTAACGCTGTCTCAAGGGTTCAAATCCCTTGCTCTCCGCCATTTTCATTTAATTAGCACAGTGGCCCGTTGGTCAAGCGGTTAAGACACCGCCCTTTCACGGCGGTAACACGGGTTCGAATCCCGTACGGGTCACCATTTATTTTCATCTACATAATAGTGGAGGATTAGCTCAGCTGGGAGAGCACCTGCCTTACAAGCAGGGGGTCGGCGGTTCGATCCCGTCATCCTCCACCATATATTATCTATTATCATCGCGGGGTGGAGCAGTTCGGTAGCTCGTCGGGCTCATAACCCGAAGGTCGCAGGTTCAAATCCTGTCCCCGCAACCAAGTGGTCCCGTGGTGTAGCGGTTAACATGCCTGCCTGTCACGCAGGAGATCGCGGGTTCGATTCCCGTCGGGACCGCCATTTTAAATTTAATAAGGCTCGGTAGCTCAGTTGGTAGAGCAAAGGACTGAAAATCCTTGTGTCGGCGGTTCGATTCCGTCCCGAGCCACCATTTTAAAAACATTTGTTTTTAAAATGCCGGTGTAGCTCAACTGGTAGAGCAACTGACTTGTAATCAGTAGGTTGGGGGTTCAAGTCCTCTTGCCGGCACCACAGTTATTGTGGAGGGGTAGCGAAGTGGCTAAACGCGGCGGACTGTAAATCCGCTCCTTCGGGTTCGGCAGTTCGAATCTGCCCCCCTCCACCATTTACAGGGGCATAGTTTAAAGGTAGAACTACGGTCTCCAAAACCGTCAGTGTGGGTTCGATTCCTACTGCCCCTGCCAATTATAAAAATAACATTGCATATATACGTGGCGATTGTGGCGAAGTGGTTAACGCACCGGATTGTGGTTCCGGCATTCGTGGGTTCGATTCCCATCAGTCGCCCCATTTATAAACGATATGCATATTCCAATATTGGGCTATCGCCAAGCGGTAAGGCAACGGATTTTGATTCCGTCATGCGTTGGTTCGAATCCAGCTAGCCCAGCCATATTTGCGGAAGTAGTTCAGTGGTAGAACACCACCTTGCCAAGGTGGGGGTCGCGAGTTCGAACCTCGTCTTCCGCTCCAATTTAATTTTAATAAAGTTACTTAGTCTTGAGTAAATGGCGGCATAGCCAAGTGGTAAGGCAGAGGTCTGCAAAACCTTTATCACCGGTTCAAATCCGGTTGCCGCCTCCATTTATTTACAAGCTGCCGGGGTGGTGGAATTGGCAGACACACAGGACTTAAAATCCTGCGGTAGGTGACTACCGTGCCGGTTCAAGTCCGGCCCTCGGCACCATTTATTATTTTAACTTGCCTTTTTTATTTTGCCGATGTGGCGGAATTGGCAGACGCGCACGACTCAAAATCGTGTTCCTTCGGGAGTGTCGGTTCGACCCCGACCATCGGTACTTTAGCTTTACTTGACAGGATGATTCCTGTTTTTATTTTTACTTATCGGTCGACAAATTTTGATAATATTTGCGGGTGTAGTTTAGTGGTAAAACCTCAGCCTTCCAAGCTGATGTCGTGAGTTCGATTCTCATCACCCGCTCCATACATATTGTTATCACAACGCAGTGTCTCGCTTTCAAAGCTGAGATGTTGCGTTTTTTATTTTTAGCGCAAATATAGCGTCTATCTTGAAAAGATAGACGCTATATTTGCGTACATTAGTTAATGACTTGATAGGTTGCTTCGCCGCCGTGAATTTGAATGAACATGTCACTTAGGGATTTAGTTAGTTTATAAGCCTGTTCTTCTGAAAGTGAAGGCTTTAAATAAATGAACTGTACAGCTTGTGTTGTCTTTTCAGTTACGTACGCTCGGTTAGAATCGACATAAGGGCTTCCGAAAGCTCCTAAGGCATCTTTTGAAATGATTTTATTTTCTAAAGAAATGTTACGTTCATTTAGAGCTTCATAAGACTCTTCTTTTTTACCGATAGTAAATTCGATGGGGCCCTCTAAATTAGAGGAATCATAAATTCCAATTGGTACTTCATATTGCAATGAAAAAAAGTTATTAATGTCCACAGCGGAATTGATAGAAGGCAAATACGTTTGTTTTCCTATTCGCCGAATTAAAGCCTCTATTGAAGGACGGTATTTACTTGGATCAGTTCCAAATGTTTTGAAAAGCTTTCTCCACTCGCTAACACCTTCAAATTCTGCTGCTTTTTTTGACTCAAGGTCGAAATAAATGGATTCTTGAAAGAGGCGCAGACGTCCTTTTAGCATTTGAGGAGAATCGCCAACTTCAATATTTTTATACTGAATGATTCCCATTTTGAAAGAAGGGCAAAGCTGTTTAATAGCGGGTGATAATGTAAAGTTCATTTTTTTGATCCTTTCTATTATAATTAGTATTTGTTCGTTTATAGATACCATCCTATCATTTCATTGAGTGAGAAAACAGTTCAATGCATGAATATATAGAATTTCTTAGAAAGGAGGCCATTACTCACTATGAATGCGTATCAGTTAAAGGAAGAAATTATTTCATACAGCAAAGAGATTGGAATCGATAAGATTGGATTTGCGAGTGCTTCTATGTTTGATGAGTTAAAGAATCGATTGTTAGCACAGAAAGAGTTAGGTTATGCTTCGGGCTTTGAAGAACCTGATATTGAAAAGAGAGTAGATCCCACGTTAGTTGTTCCAAAAGCTAGATCTATTATTTCAATTGCACTTGCGTATCCTTCTAAATTAAAAGATGCACCAAAGAGCACAAAGGAAGATCGCCGAGGAATCTTTTGCCGTGCTTCTTGGGGGCAAGATTATCATACGGTTCTACGTGATAGGCTTCAAAAGCTTGAAACCTTCATAAAAGAAAAAGTACCTGCAGCTATCTTTCAATCGATGGTAGACACAGGCGAGCTGTCGGACAGAGCTGTAGCAGAAAGAGCTGGTATTGGCTGGAGCGGTAAGAACTGTGCCATTATTACACCTGAATTTGGTTCCTACGTGTATTTAGGAGAAATGATTACAGATATCCCGTTTCCTCCTGATAAACCGATAGAGGACGGTTGTGGTACTTGTAATAAGTGTGTGGACGTGTGCCCTACCGGCGCGCTTGTAACAGGCGGTCAGCTGAATTCGCAGCGATGCATTGCCTTTTTAACCCAAACAAAAGGATTTTTAGCTGAAGAATTTCGAAGTAAATTAGGCAATCGTTTATATGGCTGTGATACATGTCAAACTGTGTGTCCTGAAAATAAAGGAAAAGACTTTCATTTTCACCCTGAGATGGAGCCTGACCCAGAACTTGCGAAGCCTAAATTAAAACCGCTTTTAACGATGAGTAATCGTGAGTTCAAAGAGAAATTTGGACATGTTTCAGGATCTTGGAGAGGGAAAAAGCCAATTCAGCGTAATGCCATTATTGCACTGGCCCATTTTAAAGATCAAACCGCCGTTCCAGATTTAATTGAGTTAATTAAAAATGACGTTCGCCCTGTTATTCGAGGAACGGCGGCATGGGCGTTAGGCAAAATTGGTGATAAAGAAGCATTAGATACACTTATGAACTTAAGAGAAGAAGAAAAGGACCAAGAAGTAATTGAAGAAATGTCAAAAGGTATAGAGATGCTTCAAGAGATCTAAACCGTATTTTTATTGATAAAGTTAGCTAATGAGTCATAGCGTATAATAAACGCTTAGAAAAGTGGTGACATTATGCTAACAAAAAGGAATGTATTATATACTTTAATTAAAGCGCGTGCGGACAGCTACGTAAAAGGTGAGCTTCATGAAGACTTTAAGCCTTTCATTGAACAGCAGTGTGAGCTAAAGCGGTCTCTTATAAAAAAAAGAGAAGTTGATGTTTTAAAATGTAATATGAAAGGTTCTATTCAATCTGCTCATACGGATCAGGAAGAAACAAGAGTATTATATAAGGTGCACATTCAGGCATTTTTAAAACAAAACGATTTTTTCTATATAGAAGAAGAAATTGAAGATCGTTTAGCGCTTTTTTATAAAGATACACTTATTCAAGATGAGCTGCTGGTAAAGGATTTTTCTGAAGATGAGGTTGAAATGGATGTAGAAGAAGTAGAGGAAGACGAAGAAAGAGCCTCTTATTATGATCGTCTTGCGGCTGTTCAGTATGCAGAAAAACATTGGGATAAACCTAATGAAAGTTATAAGCAGTTTGAGGTAAACTGCACCAACTATATCTCACAGTGTTTGCATGCAGGAAAGGCGCCGATGCGGGGATATCCTAAAAAAGCAAACGGATGGTGGATGAGAGGGAACGCCTGGAGCTATAGCTGGGCCGTTGCTCATTCCATGCATAGCTATTTAAGTAACTCCAAGTCAGGACTTCGGGCCGTGCGGAAATCTTCAGCAAGCGAACTTGTCCCCGGAGACGTTATCTGCTACGATTTTGAAGGAGATGGAAGATGGAATCATACGACGATTGTTGTAGCAAAAGACGGTCATGGTATGCCTCTTGTGAATGCGAACACGTATAATAGTCGAATGAGATATTGGGCTTATGAAGATTCAACGGCTTACACGCCAAAGATTAAGTATGATTTTTTCCATATCGTTGACCGGTAAGTCTTTCGTTTTAGCAAGTTAGTGGTATAATGATGAATAGATTTGTTAGCAGAGGTGAAAATTTGTGGGAGTACACGTAGTGTTATTTCAACCAGAAATTCCAGCAAATACAGGAAATATTGCGCGAACATGTGCAGCAACAAATACGACGCTGCATTTAGTTCGGCCGTTAGGCTTTTCAACAGATGATAAAATGTTAAAGCGAGCTGGATTGGATTACTGGGAATTTGTAAATGTGGTGTATCATGATTCATTAGAAGAAGTATTCGAAAAGTATCCTGAAGCAGGCTTTTACTTCATCACAAAATTTGGTCAGCAGCCACATACAACATTTGATTATAGTGACTTAGAGCAGGATCATTTCTTCGTATTTGGAAGAGAAACAAAGGGTCTGCCAAAGCACATTATTGAAGAGAACATGGAAAGATGTCTTCGTTTACCGATGACAGAAAATGTTCGTTCTTTAAATTTATCTAATACAGCAGCTATTTTAATCTATGAAGCGCTGCGTCAACAAAATTACGCTGGTTTATCTTAAATAAAAAGCGAGGTTCAAATTTTATTGAACCTCGCTTTTTTATTTATGTCGACGATGATATGTAGTGGTTATTTTTTAACGCCCGGTTTATCATTGTATCCCGCTCTGAAGATGGATGCTAAAAAAGCAATTGTTACTCCTAATACTAAAAGTAAGCGCATTGATTTTCCTCCTCAATCTAATTAAAAGGATTATACAGCTACTGCAGTTAAAACCGACTTCCCATATCTCATGATGATAATAATGACAAAATAACTCTTCTAGAGACGTAAGTTCTCTAATAAAGTTTAACCGTTCCTTCTTACTCTTTTATTATAGCTAATAAATACTTCACTGTGAATGCCTAGCAAGGACAAATTTCTGAATTTTACAATTTAAAAAGCATGTTCAAACATTTTGCTGCATAGATTGTATTAATCTTGTTCACTAGCACCATAACTAGTAGGGGAGGTCCTTTAATGGATATATTAAAGAAAGTTGAAAGATACCGCGAAGAAGAGAATCGTCTTAAGTGGGAAGGGACATTTGAAGAGTACCTAAAGCTGATTAAAGATGAGCCTTTAATTGCTCAGCCTGCACACTCTAGAGTATACAACATGATAAAGGATGCAGGAATTGAAGAGGTAAATGGTAAAAGACATTATAAATTTTTCAGTGGACAAATGTTTGGACTTGAAGATTCGCTAGAACGCTTGGTGGAAGAATATTTTCATCCAGCTGCAAAGCGTTTAGATGTTCGTAAACGTATTTTACTTTTAATGGGTCCAGTAAGTGGTGGTAAATCGACGCTAGTGACCATGTTAAAAAGAGGGCTTGAAGCTTATTCGCTTACTGATCGAGGAGCTGTTTACGCTATTAAAGGATGCCCAATGCATGAAGATCCGCTGCATTTAATTCCACATCATTTGCGTAAAGACTTCTTTGAAGAGTATGGTATCCGAATCGAAGGAAACTTATCTCCTTTAAATACAATGCGATTAGAGGAAGAGTATGGCGGCAGAATTGAAGACGTCATTATCGAACGCATTTTCTTCTCAGAGGACAAACGAACTGGAATTGGAACGTTCAGTCCTTCTGATCCGAAATCTCAAGACATTGCCGACCTAACAGGAAGCATTGACTTTTCAACAATTGCAGAGTATGGATCTGAGTCAGATCCGCGTGCTTACCGCTTTGATGGAGAGCTTAATAAAGCAAACCGGGGAATGATGGAGTTCCAGGAGATGTTAAAATGTGATGAGAAATTTTTATGGCATTTGCTCTCTTTAACCCAAGAAGGAAACTTTAAAGCAGGAAGGTTTGCTTTAATTAGTGCAGATGAATTAATCGTAGCGCATACAAATGAAACAGAGTATCGCTCGTTTATTTCCAATAAGAAAAATGAAGCTTTGCATTCACGAATTATTGTAATGCCTGTTCCATATAACTTGAAAGTGAGTGATGAGGAAAAAATTTATGACAAAATGATTCGTGAAAGTGACGTATCAGATGTTCATATTGCCCCTCATACGTTGCGTATTGCATCTATCTTTACTACGTTAACAAGATTAAAAGAGCCTAAAAAAGGCGATATCGATTTATTAAAGAAAATGCGTCTATACGACGGTCAATCTGTAGAAGGCTATAACGATGCAGACGTAGAAGAGTTACAAAAAGAGTATACGGATGAAGGAATGAGCGGTATTGATCCTCGTTATGTCATTAATCGCATTTCATCTACCATCATTCGAAAAGATATTAAATCAATCAATGCATTAGATGTACTGCGTTCATTGAAAGAAGGGTTAGCACAGCATGCGTCTATTTCTGCTGAGGACCGAGAGCGTTACCTGAATTATATTTCTCTGGCGCGTAAGGAATATGATGAAATTGCTAAAAAAGAAGTGCAAAAAGCGTTCGTTTATTCGTACGAAGAGTCTGCTAAAACATTAATGGATAATTATTTAGATAATGTCGAAGCATACTGCAATAAAAATAAGCTTCGCGATCCGCTAACAGGAGAAGAGTTAAATCCAGATGATAAATTAATGCGCTCAATTGAAGAACAAATTGGTATTTCAGAAAACGCGAAAAAAGCATTCCGCGAAGAAATCTTAATTCGTATTTCCGCTTATGCACGTAAAGGAAAACGATTTGATTATAATTCGCATGAGCGCTTACGTGAAGCGATTCAGAAAAAATTGTTTGCAGATTTAAAAGACGTAGTGAAAATTACAACGTCTACTAAAACACCAGATGAGCAGCAGTTGAAGAAAGTGAATGAAGTGGTGGCTCGATTGATTGATGAACATGGGTACAATTCAGTATCTGCTAATGAATTGCTGCGCTATGTAGGAAGTTTGTTAAATCGATAACTCAGTACTAACAAGAAAACATGGCACTTCCGATTTGTGCCATGTTTTTCTTATCTCTTCAAATAAACTCTGCATAATTAGGCTAATGTGTAGTACGCATTGTACTTAACCATCATATGATAAGTCATAAACATATACATGACACTAGACACTATAAAATGAATAGTTAATAGTGAAAGAATTAGTTAGCAAGTATAGCATTCTTGCGCATAGGATAAGAGTAACCAACCTTTGAACTAAAGGTATTTGTCAGAAACTTTCGGTATAGCTTATGCATGCCAAGTAAAAACGTGCAGGTGTTTTTTAAATAAGGAGGGGAATAGCGTGGGAAAAGAAGTAGATAAAAGTTTTGCTGTCTCAAAAGAAGACTGGTCCCTCCATCGTAAAGGCCACGATGATCAAAAAAGACATCAAGAAAAAATTAAAGAAGCCATTAAAAATAATTTACCGGATTTAATCACAGAAGAAAATATCGTGATGTCCAATGGAAGAGAAGTCGTTAAAATTCCGATCAAATCATTGGATGAATATCGAATTCGGTACAATTATGATAAAAACAAACATGTGGGTCAAGGTGATGGAGACAGTAAAGTTGGGGATGTAGTAGCACGTGACGGATCTGCAGGAGATGGTCAAAAAGGAGCAGGAAAAGGTCAAGGAGCAGGAGACCAGGCTGGAGAAGACTACTTTGAAGCGGAAGTGTCCCTCATGGAGCTTCAAGAGGCTTTATTTGCTCAATTAGAATTGCCTAATCTTCAGCGAAAAGAATCTGATCAAATTGTTGTGGAACACATTGAATTTAATGATATACGACGTACAGGTTTGATGGGGAATATTGATAAAAAACGAACGATGATGAGCGCTTATAAGCGAAATGCAATGACAGGAAAGCCTGCTTTTCATCCTATTTATCCAGAGGATTTAAAATTCAAAACGTGGAATGAAGTTATAAAGCCGGAATCGAAAGCGGTCGTCTTAGCTATGATGGATACGAGCGGTTCGATGGGCATATGGGAAAAGTATATGGCACGTAGCTTTTTCTTTTGGATGACACGCTTTTTACGTACGAAATATGAAACAGTAGAAATTGAATTTATTGCACATCATACAGAGGCAAAAGTAGTGTCAGAAGAAGACTTCTTCTCAAAAGGAGAAAGCGGAGGAACCATTTGCTCATCTGCTTACCGAAAAGCGCTTGAATTAATTAATCAAAAGTATGACCCGAGCCGCTATAATATTTACCCGTTTCATTTTTCAGATGGCGATAACTTAACTTCAGATAACGCAAGGTGTGTAAAGTTAGTAAATGAATTGATGAAAGTGTCAAATATGTTTGGGTATGGAGAAGTAAATCAGTACAATCGACATTCCACTTTAATGTCCGCGTACAAAAACATTCAAGACGAAAGTTTTAGACATTTTATTTTAAAACAAAAATCAGACGTTTTTCACGCGATGAAAAGCTTTTTAGAAAAGAGACAGAAGACCAGAAATATGCATAACCTAAAAGGCCTAGACTTATTATCTAGGTCTTTTTTATGCGGTTTATTCAACGCTTCTTTGGAGATAGTAAAAGTACGACTTTATCCAAAAGGAGAATAAGTGAATGAACGAAAATATAAAGAGCGAAATGCAAAAACATCAACAAAATCAGCGGTTGAACGCAGCCGAGTTAGGTTACTTATGGGCGCAATATTTAGGCGATACGCTATATGTATGTGTTCTTGGGTATTTTCTATCTGTTGTAAAAGATCCCGAGATTAAGGACCTCTTAAAAAAAGCACATCATATTTCACAAACTCATGTAGACGAATTGACGGAACTATTCAGTTCGGAAAAAATTCCAATCCCAGTAGGTTTTGGGGAACAAGATGTGAACAAAGGAGTTCCTGCTTTATTTGATGATATTTTTATGGCTATCTATGTCAATGAAATGGCTATTGGAGGTATGAAGAAATATGCCAGAGCGCTAAGCGCAGTGAGAAGGCAAGATATTTATGACCATCTATCCCGATGTGTAAAAGAAAGCG
This sequence comes from Priestia sp. 40, assembly GCF_049368575.1. Classification (NCBI taxonomy): domain Bacteria; kingdom Bacillati; phylum Bacillota; class Bacilli; order Caryophanales; family Bacillaceae; genus Priestia; species Priestia sp. 40. Next base: position 517,005 of record NZ_JBMPZA010000015.1, on the reverse strand, counting down.
ACAGTCTTTTAGAGAGTTCTAACCACGTTATTTTAAGCAAAAGCATGCTGATGAGACCTCCGGTTATTCCTTATCCTGTAAAAGTGAATTTTGTGGACCAGAAAACGTTTATATCACCACTTTTCTCTCAAATGCATCCTTTAACTTCTTTGGAGGTTACGGCTATTCAAGAAATTGTTAATACAAATGTATTAGGTAAAACGCTGATGCTGGCATTTAGTCAAGTAGCTACCACACAAAAATTACGCTCTTATTTTTTTGATGGAGTCAAACTTGCGAGTAAGCAAATCAAGCACTTCACCGAGTTACTGTCTGAAGCTGATTTACCAAGTCCGAGGCTGCTTGATGCATATGTAACCAACTCAACGATTTCACCGTTTTCAGATAAACTGATGATGTATCATACTTCCACAGCGGTGACGATCGCTATTGATAACTGTGGTGCTGGTTTGTCTATGTCGTTCCGTTCGGATGTAGCAGTAGAATTTTCTCAGCTAATTGGACGTATAGGAAAGTACGGAAAAGATGGAATTCGGATTATGATTGAGCAAGGTTGGATGGAAGAACCTCCAATGGCAACTGATCGTAAGAAGTTGGCGGAGAAATAAAAAAGAATATGTTGTCGATTATCAGTAATTTTGCGGTGCTGAAACATATATAGCTAAACGAAAATAGGTTGCTCTAGACCCACTTGAAGGAACAGTGATAAGATAAAAAAGCTGATTTTTCAAGAAGTAAGTCGAGGTGTGCAAATGAACAATAGTATAAGGGAGTCCATTGCGAAAAAAGTAGCGTGGATTAGCGTATGGAGCAATATTGCCCTTACGCTAGGAAAAGTAATAGTAGGATGGATTGGAAATAGTGATGCCGTGTTTGCTGATGGTATTCACTCTGCAGCGGACGTATTTGCCTCTATTATTGTATTATTGGTTATAAGAGTAGCGAATAAGCCAGCAGATGATGACCATCCATATGGGCATGGAAAAGCAGAAGTAATTGTCTCAGGAATCGTAGGAATTATTTTATTGCTTGTATCATTTTATGTGGTATTTGAAGGAGTCGTTGGTTTATTCCATCCGGTCGAATCTCCAAATATTTTAGCTATGTGGATTGCTGTTATCTCGTACATAGCAAAGGTATTGTTGTACCGTTATTCTTTAAACGTAGCGAAGCAGCACCACAGTAAGGCAATTGAGGCAATTGCATTCGATCATAAAGCAGATATTGTTGCTTCTATTGCAGCGGCAATTGGTGTTTTATTATCCATTATTGGTGATAAAATGGACGTTCAACTGCTGTTATATGGAGACAAAATAGCAAGTATCTTTGTTGCTTATTTAATTTTTAACATTGCCAGACAAATGATGGGAGAGTCTTTTCAAATCTTAATGGAAGGCAATATTGATGAAGAGCTACTGAAAGAACTTGAAGAAAGCATTTATGAATTTGAAGATGTGAAGCGGATTGATCGCGTTCGAGCAAGAGAACATGGCCATTACATATTAGTGGATGTACGTATTTCAATTGACCACTTTAAAACAATTAAGGAAGGTCATGATTTAGGACGAGAAATCAAAGCAACACTTATGAAAAAGCACGATAATATTCAGGAAGTATTAATCCATTTGAATCCTTATTATCCAGATTAAATAAGAAGCAGCGAAGTGTTATCTCGCTGCTTCTTATTATTTATAGATGTAGAAATTAATGAAATGAGTAGAATAAAATGATGAGGATTTTTATTTATAAAGAATCAAGTTTAATAAAATTGTATAAAGGGAATTGTATTTATTTATTGATGTGATAGGATAAAAAAGCATGTACATGCATTCACTACGAATGAAAGCAATGGACGGGTACATATAGATAATAATAAATGGTTTTGGGAGTCAAAGAAGGTGATGTTGAAGTGAAGGTAAGCATCAGATCAATCGTTAAAAAAGTCATGTTCACTCTGTTTATTGCGTATACGGCAGTGGTCATTTATGCAACTCTCATAAGGGAAAACGAACATGTTTACGGAAAAGCAATGAACTTGGATTTATTTAGCACGATCCGTCTGATGTGGGACAGTGGGAATATAATGCTCACTCTGACAAATATACTGGGAAATATTGTGATGTTTGCGCCGCTTGGAATGTTTATTCCTATGTTTATGAAGTGGTTTGATGGTTTTATTCAAGTGTTTACGACGGGTTTCTTAATCAGTTTTCTGATTGAAATTTTACAGTACAAGCTAACGGAACGAGTATTTGATATTGATGATATCTTTTTGAACACGCTAGGTACATTTATAGGCTGGGTTATTATTAAAATACTATATTGGGTTAAGAACATGCTGAAAGCACGTTTCAAAAAAAGATGAAAGGACTTCTTTACGAAGTCCTTTTTGCATCTTGTTGATAGAAACACTTAATGCAGCGCTTTACGGAAGAATGTGAGGATTCAACGATAATGTGCTGACAATTTTGCTGAACAAATAATAACTTTCTTTCAAGCAGCTTAATTTGTTCTTTAAGCTGTTCTACTTCATTATTGATAGATATTTGAACCACTGTTAACAAACTCTTTAGCTTTTTCTTTCATTCCTTCTTCTCTTACTTCGTTTACATCTTTTTCATTTTCTTGAGCCATGTTACGAATATCTTGGGAAATACGCATTGAACAGAATTTAGGTCCACACATTGAACAGAAATGGGCTGTTTTAGCACCTTCAGCGGGAAGTGTTTCATCGTGATATTCTTTTGCGCGCTCTGGATCTAGTGACAGGTTAAATTGATCATTCCATCTAAATTCAAATCTTGCTTTAGACAGCGCGTTATCGCGTTTTTGTGCTCCTGGATGGCCTTTTGCTAGGTCAGCGGCATGAGCAGCAATTTTGTAGGTAATAACCCCTTCTCGAACGTCTTCTTTATTTGGAAGACCTAAGTGTTCTTTTGGCGTTACGTAGCAAAGCATAGCTGTCCCAAACCATCCAATCATTGCAGCACCAATACCTGATGTAATATGGTCATAGCCTGGAGCGATGTCGGTTGTAAGCGGTCCAAGAGTATAGAAGGGAGCTTCTTGGCATATTTCCATTTGTTTATCTACATTTTCTTTGATAAGGTGCATAGGGACGTGTCCAGGACCTTCAATCATAACTTGTACATCGTGTTTCCAAGCAATTTTAGTTAGTTCGCCAAGCGTTTCTAATTCACCGAACTGTGCCTCATCATTAGCATCTGCAATGGAACCAGGACGTAGCCCATCGCCAAGGGAAATAGAAATATCGTATGCTTTACAGATTTCACAGATTTCTTCAAAGCGAGTATATAAAAAGTTCTCTTCATGATGAGCTAAACACCACTGCGCCAAGATGGATCCTCCGCGTGAAACAATACCTGTCGTACGTTTCGCTGTTAGAGGAATATAGCGTAAAAGAACACCTGCGTGAATAGTAAAGTAATCAACACCTTGTTCTGCTTGTTCAATTAATGTATCGCGGTATGCTTCCCACGTTAGATCTTCTGCTACGCCTTTTACTTTTTCAAGCGCTTGGTAAATAGGAACGGTCCCTACAGGAACAGGCGAGTTGCGGATAATCCATTCGCGTGTTGTATGGATATCTTTTCCTGTTGATAAATCCATAATTGTATCGGCTCCCCAACGCGTTGCCCATGTCATTTTTTCTACTTCATCTTCAATAGCTGAACGAATAGCTGAATTTCCGATATTAGCATTAATTTTTACATGGAATTTGCGGCCGATAATCATCGGTTCGCTCTCAGGGTGATTGATATTATTAGGGATAATCGCACGTCCTCTTGCTACTTCTTCACGCACAACTTCAGGATCCATCTGTTCACGAATAGCGATAAACTCCATTTCGGGTGTGATGACTCCTTTTTTCGCATAGTGCATTTGCGTTACATTTTGATTTTTTTTTGCGCGCAGCGGTAAACGACTAGTGTTAAAGCGCTCGTACTGATCTCTTGGATCACCATCATAATAACCGTTATCCTGTGGCTGAACAGTACGGCCTTGATATGTTTCTACATCGTTTCGTTCTGCAATCCACTTTTCGCGCAGAGCCGGTAATCCTTTTTGTAAATTAATTTCATAACGGGGATCTGTATAAACACCGCTCGTGTCGTATACACGTACGGGACTATTTTCTTCTTCACCAAAAGATCCTGTAGTAGGAGACTGATGAATTTCACGCATAGGTACTTTAAGGTCTTCTCTGGATCCTTGGACATATACTTTGTGACTGTTTGGAAAAGGCTTTTTCATAGAAACTGATACATTTTGTTTTGACATTACATATTCCTCCGGTTTCGCATAAAGTGTAGCTATACCGAACCATAAAAAAATCGGGTTCTGTGATAGACAGAACCCGATGGAATAGGCGAAAAAAGAATAAACATATACTATTCTTTTCAAGACTACTTCCCTCCGCTGGTATAACCCAAATCAGGTTCAAAGGGTTAAAGAGTTTTATTGCACTCTTCTCTCAGTCTGAGCTATCAGACACCCCTAGTAGAAATAACATTCGAATTATTCAATTTACGGCTTAAGTTTACCATCATTCGGTAAAAAATCAACCCTTAATATAAAAAAGCTAGACAATTAGCGTTGTCTAGCAGCGTCGATTGCAATTACAATAGCTGTAATAATATGCATGATAAATCCTAAAAATGGAATCCAAGCAACCAGTGAGGTAACAAGCCCTAGTATGTTTCCATAAGCAGATAACCCGCGTCTATTCGCTAAAATGAGTGTGATAGCATGAAGAATAAATCCAATAAAAAGAGGGGTATAACTAAAGCCCATAACAATCCCAGCGCCAATTAAAGGAATTCCGAGTAACGCTTCATACCCAGCAGTAACCCATTTCATTGTACGTACATTTCCATTCATAGTAAAAAGCCTCCTAAAAAAGATACTATTATATACGAGAAAAGAGAGAAAAAAGTTTCAAATTACTTAGGGGATATGTCGTATAAGCAAGCACTAGTTGATTAAAATGATAGATGACAGTAAAGGGTATGGAAAAAACATAATGATTTAGTCATTTTTTCACACCAAAGAAAAATAGTCTAGATGATTCATTTTTAGCTAAGGGCCCGGAATGTATACCGAACACAGCGACTGCTTTTTAAAACAAATAAAAGCTGATATCTTGTTTTTGGGTTCTAGCATGTAAGGTTTTTATTACAAATTATTAAAGATTCTTATCTTTTTGCAAATACACATTGTATTTCATAGTTTTAACAATTATGATAAAAAAGCAAGTGTCAAAATAGGAAAATAGTTGAGCATGTAAAACGAAGCGATAAGCTTATTAATTTGAAAGAAAGGCAAGGTATATAGCTTTATGTGGGAAATTATTGTAGCAATCATTTTAGGGATTGTAGAAGGTTTAACAGAGTTTGCTCCTGTTTCGTCAACTGGGCATATGATTATTGTGGATGACCTGTGGTTAAATTCAAAAGAATTATTTTCATCTCCAGTAGCTAATACATTTAAAATTGTTATTCAGCTAGGGTCGATCTTAGCAGTAGTTGTTATTTTTAAAGATCGTTTTATTAATTTATTAGGATTGGGAAAAAAACCAGCTGCTCCAATTGGACCGACAAATCGCTTGAATTTAATGCAGGTAATTGTTGGTCTGTTACCCGCAGGAGTGTTAGGACTTTTGTTTGATGATTACATTGATGAACATTTGTTTTCTTTAAATACGGTGCTAATTGGCTTAGTGGTTGGAGCTGTATTAATGATTCTAGCAGATTTGTTTGGACCTAAACGTCCGCGTGTAGAGACGGTGGACCAAATGTCTTATGGACAAGCACTAGGTATAGGACTGTTTCAATGTATTGCTCTTTGGCCAGGTTTTTCTCGTTCAGGCTCAACGATTTCAGGAGGGGTTCTTCTTGGAATGAGCCATAAGGCAGCCGCAGATTTTACATTTATTATGGCAGTGCCAATCATGGCAGGAGCAAGCGGACTTTCATTGATTAAAAACTGGCAGTACTTCACATCAGATGCACTACCGTTTTTTATTGCCGGTTTTATCAGCGCCTTTATTTTTGCGCTGGTATCCATTCGCTTTTTCCTAAAATTAATTAATCGCATCAAATTAGTGCCATTTGCAATTTATCGAATTGTTTTAGCAGCTATTCTATATTTTGTATTTTTATAAAATAAATACGCGTGTTCTTTAGTCCCTTAAACTTCTAATAGAGACTCAAAGAGCAAGAAAAAGCTATTGCAATGTTGCAATAGCTTTTTTGCATAAATATATATTATCGCCTTTTGAAAGCGTTTTATAAACATAGGTATTGACAAAACGTGTCGAAAAATAGTAAATTAATATTTGTGCAGTATAAAGTTAAGTAAAAGTAAGACTTCTGTTTAGTTTTATTGACTGTAAAAAACGTATGACAACGTATAGATCGTTTTAATTTTATAAAAACTGAATAATAAGCTTAATCGTATAGAGCGGGGGAATCATTATCGGCAGTAAAGCTGCCTTGGGGTGAATCCTTACAAAAGGTAGGAAACTCTCAATTCCGAATCCGACAGTTAACCCCGTTTGCTTTATTGAGAGAAAGAGCCCAAAATAGCGTAAGTAAAAGGCTGTTCTTTCTTAAGAATAGTCTTTTTTTGTTTTTTCAGAAAAGTATATACAAATGTCATACATCTTTGGGGAGGTACATCTATGAAAAAAATTCGTTTTGGTTTGGCTACGCAGATTTTTACCGGATTAATCCTCGGTGTTCTTGTAGGGGTAATTTGGTTTAACGATCCGCGTGTAGTAACATACCTACAGCCGCTAGGAGACTTATTTTTAAGATTAATTAAGATGATTGTTATTCCAATTGTTATCTCAAGCTTAGTCGTTGGGGTTGCAGGAGCAGGTAGCGGTAAACAGGTCGGGAAGCTCGGCGTTAAAACAATTCTCTATTTTGAAATTATTACGACTTTTGCAATTGTAATCGGTGTATTGATTGCTAATATTTTTCATCCTGGGCAAGGTGTAGACATTCAATCAGCACAGAAGAGTGATATTTCACAATACGTTGAAACATCCGAACAGCAAGAAGGAAAGTCAGTGGCTGAAACGTTCTTGCACATTGTTCCGACAAACTTCTTCCAATCAATTGTTGAAGGAGATATGCTAGCAATTATCTTCTTTACAGTGTTGTTTGCACTTGGAGTAGCAGCAATTGGGGAAAGAGGAAAGCCAGTTGTACAATTCTTCGACGGCGTTTCTCACGCAATGTTTCACGTGGTAAACCTTGTAATGAAAGTGGCTCCAATTGGTGTATTTGCTTTAATTGGTGTAACGGTTTCAAAATTTGGCTTAGATTCACTCCTTTCGTTAGGAAAGCTTGTTATCTTAGTTTATTTAGCGTTAATTTTCTTCCTACTTGTTGTATTAGGAGGAATTGCGAAATGGGCAGGAATTAACATCTTCCACTTATTCCGCTATATGAAAGATGAACTGTTGTTAGCATACAGTACATCTAGTTCTGAGACAGTTCTTCCGCGTATCATGGAAAAACTTGAAAAGATGGGCTGTCCAAAAGCTATCGTATCGTTCGTTGTACCAATTGGTTATACATTTAACCTAGATGGTTCCGTTCTTTATCAAGCGATTGCAGCGTTATTCTTAGCGCAGGTGTATGGTATTGATTTAACGATCGTTCAACAGCTGACGCTCATTCTTGTATTGATGGTTACATCGAAAGGAATGGCTGCAGTGCCAGGAACATCATTTGTTGTATTACTGGCTACTCTTGGAACAATCGGTGTTCCCGCAGAAGGATTAGCCTTCATTGCTGGAGTAGACAGAATCATGGATATGGCACGTACGGTTGTTAACTTAGTAGGAAACACACTAGCAGCAATTGTAATGTCTAAATCCGAAGGCAAATTTGATCCTAAAAAAGGTACAGAGGTCATGAGGGCCGGCTAATTTATAAATTAAAAAGCTACTTATTCTATTCAAAAAATTAGAATAAGTAGCTTTTTTCATAATAATTCCTTTATTATTATGGGAATTGACCCTATAATATGTAACATCAGGTATAAAAATATCCAAATTTTATTCTTACATAAAGCAGTCACTGGTTCCTTTCTTTATCAGTAAATATAGAGATAGCTTAGCTAGTAGGGGGATAGTAGAGTATGTGGAAAAAGCGAATATGGGTCATCGCCTCGATAGTAATCGTATGTTTGTTAATCCCTTACAGTTTACCGATTGTGTTTGCTTTATTAACAGCATTAGCACTTGAGGGTATTGTTCAGAAATTGCATCAATCTTTTAAAATGAAGAGAGTCTATGCAGTGCTTACCACCTTCATTTTATATGTTGTTTCGCTGATACTTATTGGATTTTTTATTGTTCGGACAATCGTTACGCAAGTGGTTGCTCTTTCAAAAATAGCGCCTTCATTTGTAAAAGAAATCTATGAAACCGCGATTTACCCAACCATTATTAAGTGGAAGTACTATTCAAACGCTCTTCCTACAGAAGTGATTTCTTCTATCGAGCGCACGCTTGAAAAAACCGTAAATTCATTAGATTCTCTGTTAAAAAGTACGGTGGAAATTATCATCAGCTTTGCCGCTACTGTTCCTGGGTTTCTATTAGAGTTTCTTATTTATTTAGTAGCGCTTGTATTTATCAGCCTTGAGCTGCCTGCTATTAAAAATAAAATTAAGTCATTTTTAACAGAAGAAACGAAATATAAGCTACAAGTTGTCATCACTCAGCTTATCCAAGCGGGGGTTGGTTTTATCAAGGCACAAATTATCTTAAGTGTCATGACGTTTGTAATGGCTTATATAGGGCTTTGGCTATTAGATGTTCCGTATACCGCGCTTCTTAGTTTATTAATTGTAATTGTCGATATCTTGCCAATCCTTGGGACAGGCTCGGTTCTCGTTCCATGGGGGATTTTTGCTCTTACTCAAGGGCATGACTCATTAGCAATCGGTTTATTTATTCTATTTGGAGTCATTACGGTAGTAAGACGTGTAGTAGAACCAAAAGTATTTTCTACAAATATGGGTATTTCACCTTTGGCTGCACTAGTTAGTTTGTACATTGGATTTAAACTTTTAGGTTTTGTCGGGTTATTTTTAGGACCGGCTTTAGTTATTTTATACGATGCTCTTCGTAAAGTAGGTATTATTCAAATTAACTTTAAACTATAAAAGCGCTGGATAAAACTAGCGCTTTTTTTATTGAAACTTTTGTAGTACGTCATACGTAAAGAGGGAAAGGAAAAAACTATGTCGCATTGGTTTTTATCTATCAATCGGCTAAATTATAGTTTTGTGGTCTTAGATTTAATAACATGAGGAGGAGAATTTTTGTTAGAGTCGGTTTTACTTTCTTTAATTGAAGCGCTAAAACAGCTTTCTTATTTTGGCGTAATTTTAGCATTAACGTTTGAGTTTGTCCCGGCAGAGCTTGTTTTACCTTTAGTAGGGTATTGGGTGTACCAAGGTGATATGAACTTGTATCTGGCTATCCTTGCAGGTACAGTAGGCGGTGTTTGTGGACCGTTGACTCTTTATGCACTGGGACGTTACGGTGGACGACCGCTAGTTTTAAAATATGGAAAATACTTTTTGGTGAAAGAAAAAGAAATCGACGCTGCCGATCGCTTTTTTAATAAGTACGGCAGCGGGGTCGCTTTTTTTGGACGGTTTATTCCAGGAGTGCGCACCGCTATCTCTTTTCCGTGCGGGATGGCAAAAATGAATGTATGGCTGTTTTCTATTTACACATTTGTTGCGATGCTTCCAGTAACGGCTATTTACGTATATTTAGGATATAAGTTAGGACCTAAGTGGAAAGAGGTGGGGCCGATTGTGTCTCAATATATGCAGCCGATTGGAATCGGAATTGTTGTTTTAATTGCGTTGTTTTTTATCATTAAGTATGTGCGGAATAAACAAGTAGGACAGAGCTGATAAATCGAGGAAAAGAGTGAGGATATGTCAGAGTATGAACAGTTGAGAATAGAACTACGAAAAATTGAAAAGTGGGAGAAAGACCAAAAAGGACTTTTTTTCTGGGAGCGGCTGGCTCGCTTGCCTTTTTCAGCTTTAGATAAAGTAACGCCAAAGTTCATTCATCAAAAAATAGAAAAATTATTAGATGAAATTGCTAAGTATGTTGATAATGGAGGCCAGTATTTAGCTAATACGTCTGCAACGCTAGAGAAAGCATCAGCCCAATTACAAGAAAATAAGCAGCTTTCAATAGAGGATATTCAGCATTTATCTCTGCAGGAAATGGATGAATTGGCCGAGTATTTTATTGAAGTCCGAAAAAAGAATGCACAGCTGCAAGGAGCTACAACCGGAGTAGGTGGAATTTTTACACTGGCGATTGATATTCCTTTTGTATTGGGACTTACACTTAAGACACTGCAAGAAGTGGCTGTTTCTTATGGTTACGATCCAACTGAGCAAGAGGAACGCATTTTTATGGTCAAATGCATGCAGTTTTCATCCTCTGATATTGTAGGAAAGCGTGCGATTTTAGAAGAATTAGCAAGCGGCAATCGAACGCAGAGCTTGCAGCAGCTCCAAGGTTGGAGAGAAGTGTTTCTAACCTATAGAGACAACTTGGGATGGAAAAAGCTATTTCAAATGATTCCTATAGCAGGAATGGTATTTGGGGCGTATATTAACAAACAAGCGATTAGCGATATAGGAGAAGTTGGAATGATGCTTTACCGTAAAAGGCGTATTTTGGAAAAAGTCTCACAATCTAAAAAATAGAAAAAGGCTGGTACGAAAGTATTTTAGTTGAAGAAAAATCCGAACGCGTTTGATTCTTGATTAAGAATCGAATGCGTTCGGATTTTTTCATTGGTATAGTAAATGCAGCTTTCATGTGTTAAGTCTATTTCCTTAATCAAAATGAAAAGTAGGAATGGTAATAGTATTTTTTCGTCTAGCAATCAGTAAATAAATAATTCCGATTATACTCCATACAATACCGATAAATAAAGATGTTTTTTCTAAGTTAAGCCACATAAAAAATAAAAATAAACTGCCGAGTAAAGGCATAAGTACATATGAAATATACCCACTGAAGGATCGTTTGTTTTGATGAATAAAATAATGGATAAAAACCGCTATGTTCACTGAACTGAACGCAATTAAAGCACCAAAATTAATTAAAGAGGTAGCTTTTTCAAGAGACAGACCTAGTGAAATTAAAGAGAGGCCACCAATAATCACCACGTTCCAAATAGGCGTCTTTGTTTTAGGGTGAATATAGCCAAAAATTCCTCGAGGCAGATAACCATCTTTCCCAATTGCATAGAGAAGTCTTGATGCACTCATATGTGAGACAAGTCCAGAAGCAATAGTTGAAGTCAAGGCCGCTGCTACAAAAATAGATTGAAAAAGCTGGCCGCCAATTTTATAAGCAATTTCCGCTGATGCACCTTCTAAATCATGAAACAAAGAGGCTGAAGGGAAAAGAAGCTGAGCAAAGTAAGAAACCGTGATAAATAAGGCGCCTCCCGTACATGCAATAATAAGAATCCCTTTAGGAATGGTTTTCTCAGGCTCAAGTGTTTCTTCGGCCATAGTGGTTACAGCATCAAATCCTAAAAAAGAAAAGCATAAAATAGCTGCTCCGTTTAATAACAGAGATATAGAGGCCGATTCACTTATAAACGGTTTAAATGACAGCTCTTGGCCTTGAGTTGTAGCACTTAAAATAATAAAGATAATAGCGACTAAAATTTGAAAAGCAACTAATAGCGTACCAAAAGAAACGGTTAAATGAACGCTGAAAATATTCATTATGGTCATGATGACAACAAAGCTGATAATCCATACGGCTTTTGGAACACCTGGAAACAGAGAGCTTAGGTAAATATTTGTCAAAAGTGCATTAATCATCGGTAGAAATAGATAATCAAGAAGAGCCGTCCATCCTACCAAAAAACCAATGCTTGGATTCATTACTTGCTGTGCGTATGTATAAGAAGAACCAGCTCCGGGAAAAGCTTTTACCATTTTTCCATAACTAATGGCTGTGAATAAAATAGCAATCAACGTGAATGCATAAGCGCCTGAAACATGTCCATCTGTTGATTCAGTTACAATGCCAAATGTATCAAAAACGGCCATAGGTGCCATGTAGCCTAACCCTATCACGACGATATGCCATAATTTTAGTTGTTTAAGAAGAGAAGGTTCATGATTCATATTTGTCATCCTTTCTGTGTATAATCATTCTTCATTATTTATTATTATACTATATTGTTAGGTTTGTCATCTTTTTTTGAAAAAGAAGAGAAAATTGCGCGCTAAGAGATAAAGAGCATTTAGTTAATTACTAGACAAAGCAAAAAAATGCTTTTTTTCACTTTGATTTTTACCATTGAGTCTAGAAAGTATTTTACATAAAATGAAAGAAAGTAAAAAAGCTTCGTTTAGGGTGGTCTACTTGTAAATACGAAAACAAATTTTTGAATGCGGTTACATTTTTGTTGGTGTACAAAGTTAAGAATGATGGTGAAGGAGATGAAGGAAGTGATTGCTACACCCTATATAAACTTGGAGATCAACAAGGAACCAGGTGTGCATGTCGTATTGGATGAAACAAAAAAAGATGGTGTTTACTTTATTAAATTAACGGTCAAGTCGGTTAAAAAAAGAATTCTTCCAAAAATGAAATTAAAATGGAGCGTTCCATTGTTAGATATCCAACTGTATAAATCTTTGCAAACTAGTAAGGGCGATGTGAATGCCTCTTTTGTTCATTGTTTTATGAATAAGAATGGTTCTAACCGCTACACCATTGCATGTTCAGACATACGTCATCCTATTCTGTGTGCTCCCAATTGGAAGGACATGTGTCTAGATGTAGAAATGACCTTATTTAGTGAAAGCAATTGGTCTCTTCATAGCTATGAAACTGAACTGCGAGTAGACACAAGAATGATTGAAACAGAAGAGTTATTCAAAGATTTAGCGAAATGGTATGAGAGAAAAGAGATTAATCTAGCATCTGCTTTTGAGCATGCAACGGCAATAGATGAAAAAGGAAATGTCTCGTTAGATATTTGATGGTAAGGAGAGGGATAAAATGGGAATCTTATTTAATGAACGTACAAAGGAGTTTCATCTGCAGGGACGCGATGTAAGTTATATCTTTTCAGTGTTGAGAAACGGGCAGCTCGGTCACTTGTACTATGGAAAAAAGCTTAAGCACCGTTCATCTTTTCAGCATTTTTTACGCGTAGAAACAAGAGGAGCTAGCGCTTCAGTATATGAAGGAGAACTAGCATTTTCTCTTGAAACAATCAAACAAGAGTATCCTTCTTATGGAACAACAGACTTCAGAGAGCCAGCCTATCAACTTCTTCAGCAAAACGGAAGCCGAATCACGAATTTTGAATACGATAACCATAAAATTTACAAAGGCAAGAAGCCATTAAACGGCTTACCTGCTACATATGTAGAAGAAGAAAGTGAAGCCACAACTGTAGAAGTTGAACTGATTGATAAATTGCTCAATGCATCACTTATTTTAACGTATACCGTTTACGAAGACCGAAATATTATTACGCGTCACGCACGATTTGAGCATAGAGGAGAAGAAGCAGTCGATATTTTGCGTATCATGAGCGGCAGCATTGATTTGCCTACATCAAATTATGAGATGGTTCAGCTTTCCGGTGCGTGGATTCGAGAAAGACACGTTAAAACACGAATGCTTCAGCCTGGTATTCAAAGTATTTCTAGTGCGAGAGGTACAAGCAGCAGTCAGCAAAACCCGTTTTTAATTTTAAAGAATCCAGCTGCAACTGAACACAGTGGAGAAGCATATGGTTTTAGTCTTGTATACAGCGGAAACTTTCTTGGACAAGTGGAAGTAGATCATTATAATGTATCAAGAATAACGATGGGCATTCATCCTTTTGATTTTCAGTGGCGACTAGAAAGTGGACAAACTTTTCAATCACCAGAACTAGTACTGGCTTATTCAAATAGCGGGCTAAACGGCCTTAGCCAAGAGTATCATGAGCTATATCGCAAGCGTCTGGCTAGAGGAAAATGGCGGGATTTGGAGCGACCAGTTTTAATTAATAACTGGGAAGCGACGTATTTTGATTTTAACGAAGAGAAAATTGTACATATTGCCAAAGAAGCGCAAAAGCTAGGCGTTGAACTTTTTGTATTGGATGACGGCTGGTTCGGTAAACGTAATGATGATACAACCTCTCTTGGAGATTGGTTTGTAGATGAAAATAAGCTTCCGGGCGGTATGAAGTCATTGGCTCAAAAAGTAACGGATTTAGGTATGGACTTTGGGTTATGGTTTGAACCTGAAATGATTTCAAAGCAAAGCAACTTGTATGAAAAGCATCCAGATTGGTTGATTCATGTGCCAAATCGTCATCAGTCTCATGGACGAAATCAATATGTGCTTGATTTTTCCAGAGAAGAAGTAGTGAATTATATCTATGAACGAATGGAAGCTATTTTAAGTGAAGCACCTATCTCTTATATAAAATGGGATATGAATCGAAATATAACGGAGATTGGATCTGTTGGGCTGCCCGCGAACCGTCAGTTTGAAGTAGTACATTGCTATATTTTAGGTGTGTATGATTTGTATGAGCGACTAACAAGGAAGTTTCCGGATATTTTATTTGAATCATGTGCAAGCGGGGGCGCTAGATTTGATCCGGGAATGCTTTATTATGCTCCTCAAGCTTGGACGAGCGATAACACGGACGCGATTGAACGTCTAAAAATTCAGTACGGCACGTCTTTTGCCTATCCAATCAGTTCAATGGGAGCACACGTATCAGCCGTACCAAATCATCAAGTACGCAGAGTAACAAGTCTAGAAACAAGAGGAGACGTTGCGTATTTTGGCGCATTTGGTTATGAGTTAGATGTTACGCTGATGACAGAAGATGACAAAGAAACGGTAAAAAAACAAATTCAGTATTATAAAAAACACCGATCTCTTATTCAAAATGGCACATTCTATCGCTTAAAAAGTCCGTTTGAACAAGATGGAAATGTGACGAGCTGGATGGTTGTTTCATCCGATCAAAAACAGGCAATCATCGGCTATTATCAAGTGTTAGCTAGACCAAATCCTTCTTATGAACGCATTGAGCTAAAAGGGCTTCATCCTAATTATGAATATACAGTGATGGAAACAGACCAAACAGCTTATGGAGATGAGCTCATGTACGCAGGAATTGCTCTAACTCATGAGTATCCGGGTGTTGAAGCATATGATGAAAAATCTGGAGACTTTGTATCGGTTATTTACACACTGCAAGCGCAATAAGCAAAAAGCCACTTCTATATCATAGAAGCGGCTTTTTTTAGTTAACTATTAATTATATATTGTTGACATAAAAGGAGAAGTAATGGTAACTTTTAGTTATAATTGTTAACTTTATATTTTTTTAGTTTACTAAAGTGGAGGGGAATCGATGGAAACCACAAGTTTAAGAGATTGGAAAGCACTTGCTCAGTCTATTATTCAAGGGAAAGAAATTACATATAATGAAGCGCTTCAACTTCTGCATGTACCGGATGAAGAAGTGTTAGAGGTCATGAATGCCGCGTACTTAATTCGTCATCATCATTATGGAAAAAAAGTAAAGCTTAATATGATTATTAATACTAAATCGGGTTTATGCCCAGAAGACTGTGGATATTGTTCGCAGTCGATTGTATCAGAAGCGCCGATTGATAAGTATGCGTGGTTAACAAAAGAGAAAATTGTAGAAGGTGCTTTTGAAGCTCAAAAAAGAAAAGCAGGTACATATTGTATCGTGGCGTCAGGCCGTCGCCCTACTGATAAAGAAGTAGCGCACGTAGTGGGAGCGGTAAAAGAAATTCGTCAAAAGACAGACTTGAAAATCTGTGCCTGTCTAGGGTTTTTAACAGATGATCAAGCACACGAACTAGTCGAGGCGGGTGTTCATCGCTATAATCATAATTTAAATACTCACGCTGATAATTACGACAATATTTGTTCTACACATGGCTATGAAGATCGAGTCGATACGGTTACTACATCTAAAAAAGCAGGTTTGTCACCTTGTTCCGGTGCGATTTTTGGAATGGGCGAGACAAATGAGCAAGCCGTTGAATTAGCTTTTCAAATTAAAAAGTTAGATGCAGATTCTATTCCATGCAACTTTCTTGTTGCCGTTCCAGGAACGCCTCTAGAAGACAAAAAGGCGTTAAAGCCAATGCAATGCTTAAAGCTGTTGGCGATGATGCGTTTTGTAAATCCAACGAAAGAAATTCGGATTTCAGGAGGCAGAGAAGTCAATCTCAGATCACTTCAGCCGCTTGGTCTGTTTGCTGCAAACTCAATTTTTGTAGGTGATTATTTAACGACTCAAGGTCAAGAACCTACAGCTGACTGGGGATTAATTGAAGATTTAGGATTTGAAATCGAAGAATGTGCACTGTGAAGCCGTTGAGAAATCAACGGCTTTTTTTTATCTTTAGGCGATTTACAGGAACTATACGTTTACTTTACAAAACTCAACAGCTTCTTTATATTGCCTTCACAAATAACCATTATTATAAAACATGTGAACGATAAGTGAATAGTTACTAAGGTTATGAAATTGAGAAACCACAAAAAACAATAGGTCTATATAAACATCCTATGCGTTTTTTGTGGTTTTTTTATAAATGAAAGGAAGGAATCGTTTTGAATAAGGAAGCAGATTTCTTACAACAGCTTGGACAAGATCGTTTAATTGCATCCATTAAAAGTCCGAAAAATTTAGAACAATTTTTAGAAACAGAGATCCAGGCCGCCTTTTTATTGACTGGCAACATTAGTGTAATTAAACGCTATGTAGATTTACTCAAACAGCATAATCGAATGGTTTTCTTACACATTGAAAAAATTCCGGGAATTAGCTATGACCGGGAAGGGCTGAAATTTCTCGCTAAGTTTGTAAAGCCCACAGGTATCGTAACCACTAAAAGTTCACTCATTAATTACGCAAAACAGGAAGGGCTGGTTGCTATTCAACGGCTGTTTTTAGTGGATACAGACGCAGTAGCACAAGGGTTAAAAACCGTTCAAGATATTAAACCGGATGCATTAGAACTAATGCCAGGGTTGATTCCGGAGATGATAGAGAAAATCGTTAAAAAAACAAATATCCCTATTATTACAGGTGGACTCATTCAACATGAAAGCCATATCCAAGCTGCTTTAAAAGCAGGGGCTACGGCAGTTTCTACAGGGAAATCATGGCTGTGGAAAAAATATGAATGAGCGAGAAAGGAGCGTTTTTAATGAAAAAAGTAGAGCTAGTTAACGTTGGAAAGTCATACGATCAAAAAACAAATGTTATTCAAGATATTAACGTCACAATTGAACCTGGAGAATTCTTCGTATTAGTAGGTCCTTCAGGGTGCGGGAAAAGTACAATGCTGAGAATGATTGCCGGATTAGAAGAAGTCACACAGGGAGAGTTGCTAATTGGAGATGTAAAAGCAAATAAACTGCTTCCAAGTCAGCGCGATTTGTCCATGGTGTTTCAAAACTATGCTTTATATCCGCATTTGACAGTAGAACAAAATATTCTTTTTGGTCTGCATACAAAGAAAATTTCAAAGCAAGAACAGCATAAGCGCTGCAGGGAAGCAGCAGAAATGCTTGGTTTAAGTGAATATTTAAAGCGAAAGCCTAGACAGCTTTCGGGAGGACAGCGTCAGCGTGTAGCACTCGCACGTGCTATTGTTACTCATTCGCCTATTTGCCTGATGGATGAGCCGTTATCAAACTTGGATGCGAAGCTGCGAGCAAAGATGAGATCAGAAATTCGCCAGATTCAGCGTAAGTTAGGTATTACGATGATTTATGTCACGCATGATCAAACGGAAGCGATGACGATGGCGGATCGAATGATGATTTTAAATGGAGGTAATATTCAGCAGGTTGGGCGTCCCCTTGATATTTACAATGCACCGGCAAACACGTTTGTAGCATCGTTTATAGGTTCTCCTCCTATGAACTTATCAAACGTTTCTATAGAAAATAACTTACTCGTTTTTGAAGATAGAAGAGCTATTTCTATGAGTGCATCATACAGCAACCTTAGCGGTAAAAAGGAAGTTGTGGTTGGAGTAAGACCTGAGCACGTTCAGCTTGCGACAAACGACAACACCAGCTTTATCGTAGAGGTAGATAATGTCGAAATTCTAGGAACGGAAACACTGCTTACATTTCAAATGGGAGACAAGCAGTGGATGGCTAAGTGGAACGGTCAATGGAATATAAAAGTGGGAGAGCGCGTCCCTATTTTTATCGATCCAAAACATCTGTTTTTATTTGATAGTGGTACAGGTTCATGCTTGCACTATGAACCATCAACGGAAGATTTAACTGTAAAGGGGGCATTTGTATGAGTGCTGTTACCAAAACAGCAAACTCGCCTGTTTCTGTTTCATCAAATCCAAAAGAAAAGAAGTCAATGCCTAACCTATTGGTAGGATTATCTTACTTGCTTCCATCATTGTTGTTATTTGGGGTATTTCTATTCTACCCAATGATTAAGACCTTATATTTAAGTCTTTTTATTACAGACACACAGGGAAATCCCTTGAAATTTGTAGGATTGCAAAATTTCTTTTATCTATTTACAGATCCAAACTTCTTGCAAAGTATGAAAGCCACTTTTTTATTTGTACTATACACGGTGCCTATTGGCTTAATTATTGCATTATTCCTAGCGCTAATCGCAAATGAAAAGCTAAAAGGAATTGGTTTTTTCAGAACAATGTTTTCATCTACGATGGGAATGAGCGTAGCGGCTTCTTCTGTAATTTGGATGTTTATGTATAACCCGACAATCGGTGTTATTAATAAAGTATTAAATCTTGTAGGCATTCATGATGTGCAGTGGTTATTAGATCCTAAGTATGCGCTGATTGCTGTGTCCATCTCTACGATTTGGATGAACATTGGGTTTACCTTTTTAATTTTACTTGGCGGGTTACAAAATATTGATGAAAAGCTGTATGAAAACGCGCGTATTGCTGGAGTTAGCTATTGGTATCAGCTCCGTAAAATTACGCTTCCTATGCTTTCGCCAACGCTGTTTTTTATTATCACCGTTTCGTTTATTAACGCGTTTCAAACGTTTGGACAAATTGACATTTTAACAAAAGGCGGACCTACAGATTCCACAAATGTCATTGTTTATTCAATCTACAAAGATGCATTTGTAAACTATAATGTTGGCTCTGCAAGTGCTCAAGCTACAATTTTATTTTTCTGTATTCTACTGGTTACCGCTCTTCAATTCAAACTTGGAGAAAGGAAGGTACATTATCAATGAGCATCACGAGAAAATGGACAACTTATTTGTTACTCATTGCAGCTACGTTAGTATTGATGTTTCCTATTCTATACGCTTTTTCCATTAGTTTTATGAGTGGAGCGGAAGTGTTGGAAGGGAAGATTTGGCCGTCATCTTTTTCATTTGAAAATTATCGGGACGCTTTTGAAAAAGTTCCGCTGCTTCATTATTTAATCAACAGTTTTGCCGTATCTATCTTCGTCATGGCTGGGCAGCTGTTAGTTTCAAGTTTGGCCGCTTTTGCATTTGTATTTATTAAATTTAAAGGAAGAGATACTATTTTCTTTCTCTTTATTTCTACGATGATGATTCCATGGGAAGCAACGATGGTTCCTAACTTTTTAACAGCACAAAAGCTAGGATGGATTAACAATTATTTAGGATTAACGATTCCTTTTTTTGCTTTAGCATTTGGAACCTTTTTATTGCGTCAACAGTTTAAAACCATTCCAAATGAGTTATATGAAGCTTCTCAAGTTGCAGGGATCAGCCGCTTTCGTTTCTTTTGGAACGTGGTGCTTCCTGTGTCTAAAACAAGCTTAGTTACGCTTGGCGTATATAGCTTTTTAACAACATGGAATATGTATTTATGGCCACTATTAGTGACAAATACAGAGGATGTTCGTACCGTTCAGATTGGTTTAAAGCAAATGCAAACGCAAGAGATTTCAACTGATTGGGGAGTGGTTATGGCCGCTGTCGTTGTTGTGATCTTACCGACATTATTACTATTATTCCTAGGTCAAAAACGTCTTCAAAAAGGATTAACACAAGGTGCAATTAAATAGGAGAGTGAATGTGATGAAAAAGATATTGGCTATCGTAACGGCATGCTTGCTAGTCGTTCTAGGTGCTTGCTCAAATTCAACTGGTTCTTCGGAAGCGCAAGAAACTAAAAAAACAGCATCAGGTAAAACAGAAGTCGTTTTTTGGCACGCTATGAGCGGTGACCTTGAAAAATCACTCAATAAAATTGTCGATGAGTACAATAAATCTCAGGACAAAGTGGAAGTAAAGCCTGTTTTTCAAGGAACGTATGAGGAAGCACAAACAAAATTTAATACAGTAGCAGGAACAAAGGATGCACCGGCTATTATGCAGACGTTCGAAGTAGGAACGAAATTCATGATAGACAGTGGTAAGATCCAGCCTGTTCAAAAGTTTATTGATGAAGACCACTACGATACTTCGCAGTGGGAGAAAAACATTTCAAGCTATTACCAAGTAGATGGAAAGCAATATTCAATGCCGTTTAACTCTTCAACACCTGTGTTAGTTTACAACAAAGATGCCTTTAAAAAGGCAGGATTAGATCCTGAAAATCCTCCAAAAACGTATGATGAATTAAAGGCAGCTGCAAAAAAATTAACAGAGAAACAAGGAAATAAAACATCACAATACGGCTTTTCAATTCTAAATTACGGATGGTTCTTTGAAGAGCTAGTTGCTTCTCAAGGCGGTTTGTATGTAGATCACGAAAACGGCCGTAAAGGTGATGCTGAGAAGGCAGTATTTAATGGAAAAGAAGGACAAAACGCATTTAATTTAATCAATGATATGTACAAAGAAGGTACATTCTACAACGTAGGACAAAACTGGGACGATATGCGCGCAGCATTTCAATCTAAAAAAATTGCAATGTTCCTAGACTCATCAGCAGGTATTAAAACACTAGTAGACAATGCGCCATTTGATGTAGGCGTATCAGATCTTCCTGTTCCAAAAGAAGAGGATCGCCAAGGAGTAGCTATCGGGGGAGCATCTTTATGGATGTCTAAAGGAATTAGTGATGAAACATCAAAAGCGGCGTGGGACTTCATGAAATATTTAGCAACACCAGAAGTTCAGGCAAAATGGCACGTAGAAAGCGGCTATTTTGCGGTTAATCCTAAAGCATATGACCAAGACATTGTAAAGAAAGAGTGGGAAAAATACCCGCAGTTAAAAGTGACGGTTGATCAGCTTCATAAAACTAAATCAACTCCGGCAACACAAGGCGCTTTGATTTCGGTATTTCCTGAATCACGTCAAAAGGTAGTAACAGGAATGGAAAGTCTGTATCAAGGAGTAAAGCCGAAAGAAGCACTTGATCAAGCTGCAAAAGAAACAAATAGAGCATTAGAAGTAGCGAATCAAAAATAACCTATGATTACGAAGCTCGTCTTTCAAGTTATTTTGAGGACGAGCTTTTTATTTAGTGAATAACTAGTTAGGGGAGATAGAAGACAATGAACACTTCAATTGATCTTTATGCGCATCGCGGCTTTAGCGGACGGTATCCTGAAAATACAATGATTGCATTTGAAGAAGCAAGAAAAATGCGGGTTGCAGGTATTGAATTGGATGTACAATTAACAAAAGACGGGGAAATAGTAGTTATTCACGATGAACGAATTGACAGAACGACGAATGGAATGGGATACGTTCAAGACTTTTCATATAAACAGCTGCGATTATTCGATGCTGGAAGCTGGTATGATTCTCGTTTTTCTAAACAATCAATTCCCACATTAATAGAAGTGTTTGAGTGGATGATGGACAAAAAGACAGAAATGACCGTGAACATTGAATTAAAAAATGACCAAATTTACTATCCAAAACTTGAGGAAAAAGTTCTTCGTCTAATCGATGAGTTTGATTTAGAAGATCAAGTTATTTTGTCATCTTTTAACTATGATAGCTTGGCTAAAGTGAGATCTCTCCATTCGTATATACCAACAGGTTTTTTATTTGAAGGGGTGAGCGAAGATGCGATTGGAAAAGCAAAATCGATAGGAGCGCATCTTCACTGCGATATGTCTTTTGCTCTTTCTTCGTACGGGAAAAAAGCAAAGCAAGAAGGATTAGACTTGCGGGTATATACGATTAATGAAATGAATGATTTTTTGAAGCTCCAGCAGGCTTCAGTAAAAGTAGTGATGACAGATTACCCTAATCGTTTTTCCTCTACGGTATTCAAAGGATGACGTAGAAAGAAGCCGGGACAAAAATATTTGAGCCGAATTAAAAAACGAACCACTAATCAAAATGTCTGATTAGTGGTTCGTTTTTATGTTATGGTGAAGCACTGCAGGAGCGAAAGCGACGAGAAGGCTCAGCGCTCGCCTACGGAAAGTGAAGTTTTACATGGAAATCAACTGCGGTGTCACAAGCGATTCAGCTCATGTATCCCATTTGTTCGTCTTTAGTTTGGATTAAGTCAGTTATGTCTCAATCACTTTTTTTTTGCAAAAAATATTATTTTATTCTGAATAGTATAAAAGTTATATTGTGAAATTGTTTTATAGATGATATATTGAGAATAGATTATAATGTTCCTTGTGAAAGCGAATACATGTTGCGTAGCTCCGCAAACGTTCATTTGCCGGTCCCTAGCATCGTCTGTTATCTCTTTTAGGAGGAATAAAAAATCATGTATGATCAAGATACTATCTATATTATTGGAGATGCTAAAGCTCCTCAAAGCAATCCGATTACTAAAAAGTTCAATCAGTATTTTTTAGGGTTGGTAGTTGATAAAACAAATGGGAAAATTATTGATGTGGAATGCTCAGCGACGATTGAGTTGACCGTTCGATTTGTTCAATCGATTTTTATTGGACGTCACATAAGTGATCCCACCCTTACAGACGAAATTAACAGCCGCTACTTCGGGTCTTCCCAAAAAGCGCTGGTGGTAGCGTTTCATGATGCACAGAAAAAATATCAGCAAATAACAGCTGCTTTGTCTACATAGACCTAGACGAAATCCAGCCTGACGTTTTCAAACGTTGGGCTGGATTTTGTTTTGTATAAAAACATTTTCGGGGAGATGAAGGGGGAAGAATAAATGATTCAAGATGGATTTATGTATGTGAGTGTGTTAACTGCCTTTGCTGCGCTCATGGTAGGAATTGAAAAAAGATTTAAAGCCAATCGATTTTTTAAATTTATCCCGGGTATTGTGCTTATCTATATAGGAGCTGCTCTTATGCAAACGGCAGGGTTATTTGGGGATAGCGAGTCAAATGTCGCCATGTATACGGGTGTTAAAAATGCACTGCTTCCAGCCATGCTGATGCTTATGCTGTTAAAGTGTGATGTTCGAAGTGTAATTAAACTTGGTCCAAGAATGCTGGGGGGATTCATCGTTGCGGTTTTTAGCATAATGGTAGGTTTTATCCTTGTCTATGCCATTTTTAAGAATTTCTATGTAGAGGATACGTGGAAAGCTTTTGGTGCTTTATCAGGAAGTTGGACCGGAGGATCAGCTAACATGGTTGCTCTCCAAGGGATTTTGGATGTTCCAGAAAATATATTTGGCTACGCTCTCATGATGGATACGATTAACTATGCCGTATGGGTTATGTTTATGTTTTGGCTCGTACCATTTGCATCTAAATTTAATAAATGGACAAAAGCAGACGTCAGTTTTATTGAGAATAGTATAGATGAAGTCGCAGCAACTTCTGAAAGCGACAAAGAAGGCCCTCAGTTTCAGCATCTTCTTTATTTACTTGGTCTAGGTTTGTTCGTTTCGGCATTTTCTACATTTATTGGAGGACGTTTGCCTGAAGTGGGAGCGGTTATCAATGCAACGAGCTGGACAATTATGATTGCTTCTATCGTTGGTCTAGTGCTTGCTGTAACCCCAGCGGCAAAAATTCCAGGTACGCTCGATGTATCCAATGTTATGTTATACATCGTTGTAGCGCTAATTGCTTCTCAATCAGATTTTTCAAATTTAGCTCAGGCTCCTATTTACTTAGTATCTGGTTTTCTCATTATGTTTGTGCACTTAGTGATTATGCTGTTGCTAGCTAAACTATTTAAATATGATTTATTTACGCTCGGAGTGGCAAGTTTAGCTAATATTGGTGGAATGGCGTCTGCTCCAATGCTTGCAGCTGCTTATAACCGTGCACTGATTCCGGTAGGAGTCATTATGGCTCTGATGGGTTCCTTCTTAGGTACTTATTTTGGCATGATGATCGCCAAAATTTTAGGGGCGATCTAAGAATAAACCAAAAATACGTATGAAAGAATATTTGTGCTGAACCGAAAGGAAGCGATTGAAATGATAATTAAAGACATAACTGTAAAGCATCAAACCGTTCCACTGCTCGTTCCGTTTAAAACAGCGCTTCGAACAGCAACGGAGATAGACAGCATAAGTGTAGAAATTCAGTTAGAAAACGGAATAAAAGGAAAAGGAGCTGCTTCGCCAACATATGTTATTACAGGCGATTCTTTAGAAGGCATTCAAGCTGCACTTCAAGGGCCTATTAAACTAGCGTTAATAGGAGAGGATATACGTCAGTTTCAAAAACTCTTAAAAAAAATTCAAAGCTGCTGTATTCACAATTCAAGTGCCAAAGCGGCTGCTGACATCGCTTTGCATGATGCTTATACAAAGTTTCTCAACATTCCTTTATATGCTTTCTTGGGTGATAAGCAGCCTATCTCTACCTGTATGACGATAAGTGTTGATACACCTGAGAAAATGGCTGAGGACGCACAAAAAAGTGCAGCGGACGGATTTGACATTTTAAAAGTAAAGGTAGGTTCAATTCCTGAGCTAGACCTTAAGCGCATTAAACATATTCGATCTGTCATTCCGGCTCATGTAAAACTTCGTTTGGATGCAAATCAAGGGTGGTCTCCAAAACAAGCAGTGCAATTAATTAATGAAATGGAAACTCTCAACTTTGGTATTGAATTGGTAGAACAACCTGTCCCTGCTCATGATTGGGAAGGATTAAAGTTTGTGACTGAACGAGTAAACGTACCCATTATGGCAGATGAGAGTCTATTTTCTGCCAAAGATGCATTAAGGCTTGTAAGCGGTCGGTACGTGGATCTTTTGAATATTAAGCTAATGAAGTGCGGAGGAATTAATGAAGCAAGAAAAATCGCGAGTATTGCTGAGGCGAACGGTGTTGCATGTATGATTGGAAGCATGATGGAACCATCACTTTCCGTGGGAGCAGCTGCTCATCTGGCAGCTGCTCATCCGAATATCACGTATTTTGACTTAGATGCTCCTCTTTGGCTTTCAACTGAACTAGATGTGTTAAAGTACAGCGGTCAAGAGGTTTTCTTATCAGATCTTCCTGGAATAGGAGAAATCACCGTTCCTATCTCAAAATAAAAGGATAGTAATATAGTAGAAGGAGAGAGACGATGAATATAAAAGGTTGGCTTTTGACGGTAACAACAGTTATTTTAACTACATTTGGGGTCAGTGCAGCTCCTTCTGTTCATGCTTCTGAAGAAAAAGAAACTGCTTATATAGATGTCGCAGCAGCTACTCTGTGGACAGCACCAAACATCTTGCGTGAAGTGGACGCTCCGTCAGCCACTAATCCTGTAGATATGAAAAAGTGGACCACATCGATGAATTTGAAACAGAAGCAGCAGTTATCTAGCGATGGGATGCTTGAGACACAAGCGTTATATGGAAACAAAGTAACGGTTTTAGACAAACAAGGAGACTGGGTCAAAGTAGCTGTAGACGCACAGCCTACTTCTCGAAATGAATTAGGATATCCCGGATGGATGCCTACTAAACAATTAACCTATAGCAAAAGGTACGAACAGTATGCAAAGAAGCCTTTTGTAATGGTGACGACTCCGACTACTTATTTATATCATTCGCCTTCTTTGAAAAAGAAAGGTATTGAAGTTAGCTATAATACGCGCTTACCTCTTTTGGTAAAATCAAAGAGTGCATATAAAGTATTAAAACCAAATGGAAAGACAGCATGGATTTCTACAAAAGCAGGAAAAATCTACACGTCTCAAAAAGATATTCCTGTACCAACTGGTACGGAACTTGTTGAAAGTGGAAAGGCATTTTTAAATCTTCCATATTTATGGGCTGGCATGAGTGGTTTTGGATTTGACTGCTCTGGATTTACGTTTACGATGTACCAATCCCATGGTATTACGATTCCACGTGACTCAGGGCCACAGTCTCGAGCAGGGAAACCAGTAGATATGAACAACCTTCAACCCGGAGACTTATTGTTCTTTGCTTATAACCAAGGAAAAGGAAGCGTCCACCATGTAGCAATGTATGCGGGAGATGGCATGATGATTCATTCGCCGAACTCCGAGCGGACAGTAGAGATTATTCCTTTAAACACGAAGGGATATATTGAAGAGTATGCAGGTGCACGCCGTTATTTACCTTAATCAGTGAGATGAGAAAGAAGCTCTTTTTGTGAAGGGCTTCTTTTTTTATATAGATAATAAGTGGTTTTCGGGAAAAAGATAGAAAATTTAGTTTATTTAAGTTTAACTACTTCTCAGTAAGGGAAGAAGTCAAATAAGAGAAAAAAACATTTTTTTCTCGAAACATATTGACTTTATGTGCAGAGCATTATATTATTATAAAGCGTCGTTGAGACATAACAGTAACAACGAAGCTGGAAAAAGAATTTTAAAAAGTTGTTGACATTACGTTGATAACTTGATAAGATAATAAAGTCGCTTAAGAGCGGCGGTTGAACTTTGAAAACTGAACAAAGCGACAAACGTCAACGTTAATTTTTATTTTTTTAAATGAGCAAGTCAAACATTTCTTCGGAGAGTTTGATCCTGGCTCAGGATGAACGCTGGCGGCGTGCCTAATACATGCAAGTCGAGCGAACTGATTAGAAGCTTGCTTCTATGACGTTAGCGGCGGACGGGTGAGTAACACGTGGGCAACCTGCCTGTAAGACTGGGATAACTTCGGGAAACCGAAGCTAATACCGGATAGGATCTTCTTCTTCATGGGAGATGATTGAAAGATGGTTTCGGCTATCACTTACAGATGGGCCCGCGGTGCATTAGCTAGTTGGTGAGGTAACGGCTCACCAAGGCAACGATGCATAGCCGACCTGAGAGGGTGATCGGCCACACTGGGACTGAGACACGGCCCAGACTCCTACGGGAGGCAGCAGTAGGGAATCTTCCGCAATGGACGAAAGTCTGACGGAGCAACGCCGCGTGAGTGATGAAGGCTTTCGGGTCGTAAAACTCTGTTGTTAGGGAAGAACAAGTACGAGAGTAACTGCTCGTACCTTGACGGTACCTAACCAGAAAGCCACGGCTAACTACGTGCCAGCAGCCGCGGTAATACGTAGGTGGCAAGCGTTATCCGGAATTATTGGGCGTAAAGCGCGCGCAGGCGGTTTCTTAAGTCTGATGTGAAAGCCCACGGCTCAACCGTGGAGGGTCATTGGAAACTGGGGAACTTGAGTGCAGAAGAGAAAAGCGGAATTCCACGTGTAGCGGTGAAATGCGTAGAGATGTGGAGGAACACCAGTGGCGAAGGCGGCTTTTTGGTCTGTAACTGACGCTGAGGCGCGAAAGCGTGGGGAGCAAACAGGATTAGATACCCTGGTAGTCCACGCCGTAAACGATGAGTGCTAAGTGTTAGAGGGTTTCCGCCCTTTAGTGCTGCAGCTAACGCATTAAGCACTCCGCCTGGGGAGTACGGTCGCAAGACTGAAACTCAAAGGAATTGACGGGGGCCCGCACAAGCGGTGGAGCATGTGGTTTAATTCGAAGCAACGCGAAGAACCTTACCAGGTCTTGACATCCTCTGACAACTCTAGAGATAGAGCGTTCCCCTTCGGGGGACAGAGTGACAGGTGGTGCATGGTTGTCGTCAGCTCGTGTCGTGAGATGTTGGGTTAAGTCCCGCAACGAGCGCAACCCTTGATCTTAGTTGCCAGCATTTAGTTGGGCACTCTAAGGTGACTGCCGGTGACAAACCGGAGGAAGGTGGGGATGACGTCAAATCATCATGCCCCTTATGACCTGGGCTACACACGTGCTACAATGGATGGTACAAAGGGCTGCAAGACCGCGAGGTCAAGCCAATCCCATAAAACCATTCTCAGTTCGGATTGTAGGCTGCAACTCGCCTACATGAAGCTGGAATCGCTAGTAATCGCGGATCAGCATGCCGCGGTGAATACGTTCCCGGGCCTTGTACACACCGCCCGTCACACCACGAGAGTTTGTAACACCCGAAGTCGGTGGAGTAACCGTAAGGAGCTAGCCGCCTAAGGTGGGACAGATGATTGGGGTGAAGTCGTAACAAGGTAGCCGTATCGGAAGGTGCGGCTGGATCACCTCCTTTCTAAGGATTTTTACATGACGTACGTTTTGACACTTTGTTCAGTTTTGAGAGTTCAATCTCTCAATTATAGAAAGCATACTACTTTCTTCTTATTAGATAAGAAGAATTTTGGTTGCGATTGTTCTTTGAAAACTAGATAACAGTAATTGCTGAGGAAAAGTGAAACTTTTCTTTAATCAAACCAATAAATAACACAACAGTATGTTGTACCATTTATTCGCTAATGGTTAAGTTAGAAAGGGCGCACGGTGAATGCCTTGGCACTAGGAGCCGATGAAGGACGGGACTAACACCGATATGCTTCGGGGAGCTGTAAGTGAGCTTTGATCCGGAGATTTCCGAATGGGGAAACCCACTGTTCGTAATGGAACAGTATCTTTATCTGAATACATAGGATATTGAAGGCAGACCCGGGGAACTGAAACATCTAAGTACCCGGAGGAAGAGAAAGCAAATGCGATTTCCTGAGTAGCGGCGAGCGAAACGGAATTAGCCCAAACCAAGAGGCTTGCCTCTTGGGGTTGTAGGACACTCTATACGGAGTTACAAAGGAACGAAGTAAATGAAGCGACCTGGAAAGGTCCGTCGAAGAAGGTAACAACCCTGTAGTTGAAACTTCGTTCCCTCTTGAGTGTATCCTGAGTACGGCGGAACACGTGAAATTCCGTCGGAAGCTGGGAGGACCATCTCCCAAGGCTAAATACTACCTAGTGACCGATAGTGAACCAGTACCGTGAGGGAAAGGTGAAAAGCACCCCGGAAGGGGAGTGAAAGAGATCCTGAAACCGTGTGCCTACAAGTAGTCAGAGCCCGTTAACGGGTGATGGCGTGCCTTTTGTAGAATGAACCGGCGAGTTACGATCCCATGCAAGGTTAAGCTGATAAGGCGGAGCCGTAGCGAAAGCGAGTCTGAATAGGGCGTTTAGTATGTGGTTGTAGACCCGAAACCAGGTGATCTACCCATGTCCAGGGTGAAGTTCAGGTAACACTGAATGGAGGCCCGAACCCACGCACGTTGAAAAGTGCGGGGATGAGGTGTGGGTAGCGGAGAAATTCCAATCGAACCTGGAGATAGCTGGTTCTCTCCGAAATAGCTTTAGGGCTAGCCTCATGTTGTGAGAGTCTTGGAGGTAGAGCACTGATTGGACTAGGGGCCCCCAACGGGTTACCGAATTCAGTCAAACTCCGAATGCCAAAGACTTATCCATGGGAGTCAGACTGCGAGTGATAAGATCCGTAGTCAAAAGGGAAACAGCCCAGACCACCAGCTAAGGTCCCCAAGTATACGTTAAGTGGAAAAGGATGTGGAGTTGCTTAGACAACCAGGATGTTGGCTTAGAAGCAGCCACCATTTAAAGAGTGCGTAATAGCTCACTGGTCGAGTGACTCTGCGCCGAAAATGTACCGGGGCTAAACGTATCACCGAAGCTGTGGATTGACATCTTTGATGTCAGTGGTAGGAGAGCGTTCTAAGTGCAGTGAAGTCAGACCGTAAGGACTGGTGGAGCGCTTAGAAGTGAGAATGCCGGTATGAGTAGCGAAAGACAAGTGAGAATCTTGTCCACCGAATGCCTAAGGTTTCCTGAGGAAGGCTCGTCCGCTCAGGGTTAGTCGGGACCTAAGCCGAGGCTGAAAAGCGTAGGCGATGGCCAACAGGTTGATATTCCTGTACCACCTCCCCGCCGTTTGAGTAATGGGGGGACGCAGTAGGATAGGGTAAGCGCGCTGCTGGATATGCGCGTTCAAGCAGTTAGGCTGATGAGTAGGCAAATCCGCTCATCATAAAGGCTGAGCTGTGATGACGAGGGAATTATAGTACCGAAGTTCCTGATTCCACACTGCCAAGAAAAGCCTCTAGCGAGGCGGGAGGTGCCCGTACCGCAAACCGACACAGGTAGGCGAGGAGAGAATCCTAAGGTGATCGAGAGAACTCTCGTTAAGGAACTCGGCAAAATGACCCCGTAACTTCGGGAGAAGGGGTGCTCTGGTAGGGTGTATAGCCCGAGAGAGCCGCAGTGAATAGGCCCAGGCGACTGTTTAGCAAAAACACAGGTCTCTGCGAAGCCGCAAGGCGAAGTATAGGGGCTGACGCCTGCCCGGTGCTGGAAGGTTAAGAGGAGGGGTTATCCTTTGGGAGAAGCTCTGAATCGAAGCCCCAGTAAACGGCGGCCGTAACTATAACGGTCCTAAGGTAGCGAAATTCCTTGTCGGGTAAGTTCCGACCCGCACGAAAGGCGTAACGATCTGGGCACTGTCTCAACGAGAGACTCGGTGAAATTATAGTACCTGTGAAGATGCAGGTTACCCGCGACAGGACGGAAAGACCCCGTGGAGCTTTACTGTAGCCTGATATTGAATTTTGGTACAGCTTGTACAGGATAGGTAGGAGCCTGAGAAACCGGAGCGCTAGCTTCGGTGGAGGCGTCGGTGGGATACTACCCTGGCTGTATTGAAATTCTAACCCGCGGCCCTGATCGGGCCGGGAGACAGTGTCAGGTGGGCAGTTTGACTGGGGCGGTCGCCTCCTAAAATGTAACGGAGGCGCCCAAAGGTTCCCTCAGAATGGTTGGAAATCATTCGTAGAGTGTAAAGGCACAAGGGAGCTTGACTGCGAGACCTACAAGTCGAGCAGGGACGAAAGTCGGGCTTAGTGATCCGGTGGTTCCGCATGGAAGGGCCATCGCTCAACGGATAAAAGCTACCCCGGGGATAACAGGCTTATCTCCCCCAAGAGTCCACATCGACGGGGAGGTTTGGCACCTCGATGTCGGCTCATCGCATCCTGGGGCTGTAGTCGGTCCCAAGGGTTGGGCTGTTCGCCCATTAAAGCGGTACGCGAGCTGGGTTCAGAACGTCGTGAGACAGTTCGGTCCCTATCCGTCGTGGGCGTAGGAAATTTGAGAGGAGCTGTCCTTAGTACGAGAGGACCGGGATGGACACACCGCTGGTGTACCAGTTGTCTTGCCAAAGGCATCGCTGGGTAGCTATGTGTGGACGGGATAAGTGCTGAAAGCATCTAAGCATGAAGCCCCCCTCAAGATGAGATTTCCCATAGCGCAAGCTAGTAAGATCCCTGAAAGATGATCAGGTTGATAGGTCAGAGGTGGAAGCGTGGCGACATGTGTAGCTGACTGATACTAATCGAATCGAGGACTTAACCAAACTTTAAAAGCGTAAGCTTTACTCAGCAAACTGTTACCTAGTTTTGAGAGAGCAATCTCTTGTCTGGTGGCGATAGCGAAGAGGTCACACCCGTTCCCATACCGAACACGGAAGTTAAGCTCTTTAGCGCCAATGGTAGTTGGGACTTTGTCCCTGTGAGAGTAGGACGTTGCCAGGCATTTTTATTATCGCGGGGTGGAGCAGTTCGGTAGCTCGTCGGGCTCATAACCCGAAGGTCGCAGGTTCAAATCCTGTCCCCGCAACCAAATTATCTTTTATACATACTTGAATATATCATTACTATCCTTAGGCATAGCCTAAGGATTTTTTGTTTGGCTATATTTATAAACACTTGTTTAGGTTATGATATAAGATAGTGATGCAGATTAATCAGGAGGTTTTTTCATGTTACAAAGTAATATTCAAACTTATATTGAAAAAGAAATGAACGTTCAAGGTCAATCTTTATCTCTATACCAAGAAGAAAAGGAATATGCGTTGCAAAAAGAGTTGGTACCGCAAAACCTGACAATAGAAGAAAAAGAGGCATCTTCACGTTTTAAAGATTCTTATATCGAAAGAGTAGATAAAGAAACAGACGAGCTGATCGCAGAAGAATCTCCTCTTTCTTTTTTAGATACCCCTCTTTCTTACTTGAAAGAACACAGAAGTGAATTTCTATATGTAGAATCAAAATGGTTCGAATTTATTAAGCTTGATGGATGTTCTTTTGAAGTGGATGATGTGTTTGGCACATACAAAGTATTAACGGGGTTACATATGCAAAAAAAGTTCGGATCTTTACTAAAACAATTTTTTGCTAAGGAACTTAACGAAAGCCCAACAAGTGTTCAGCTTTTATTTAATGATAAAGATGGATTATGGGATGTGAATATTGAGTTAGATGCTATAAAAGAGTTTGATGAAAAAATGTCGATAGGTGAAGCTCTTGTTCTTACATATCGTTTTTTCTTTCATCTAGTGGAGTATATAGAGAACGAAAAAGCTTAAGAAGTGATGATTACTTTTACTATAAAGAGGCTGGGACAAAAGTAGTTTAGTTAACGTTGAACACGAACTATCTATCAAAAATAGATGAATAGTTCGTGTTTTTTAATGGTCATGGTGAACGTAGGTTTCAGTAGGAGGTGCTTCTAGCTGTTGATTGGAGAGCAAGGCGAAGACTCCTGCGGGAAAAGCGGAACAGATGAGACCCCGCAGGAGCGTAAGCGACGAGGAGGCTCATCGTCCGTCCGAGGAAAGCGAAGCCTTGCACAGAAAGCAACAGCGGTAGAACAAGCATTCCAGGTTATTTATCCAGGTTGTTCGTCTTTAGATTGGATTCATTTCGTTATGGCCCAATCTCTTTTTGGATAGGTGATACATAATGAATGTTAAATGAAGCTGGAAATACATTTACATCTCTATGTTTTTATGGAATGATAAAGAGTATCTTTACATATATGACTGATATGGGTGAAGAACAACTATCAGGAATTCTTCTAGTTTTTTGAGAAAGCAGCTCACATATTAGCTGTTAATAGCACTCAGAGCAAGAAAGCTTCCGTAGGATGAAGTATAATATATACATACAGGAACTATTTTTAACTTTATAAAAAATGTCTGCTGACGTATGGGATTATAAATAAAGAGGGGATGTTCATGTTATTAAGAAAAATAAAGTCTGAAGAATTGGCAGAAGTCTATCAAATGGGATATGCCGCATGGCCTAAAGGCAGGACGTACAAAGAGTATGTTAGAGATAATCAAAAAGAAGAAACATATGGAATTCGGTATGTATACGTAAATGAAGAGAATCAAATTATTGGTTCATTTATTTTGCTTCTTTTACAAACTCCTCGATTAAAGTTTGCTTTGCATGGTATTGGATCCGTTGTTGTACACCAGCTTTATCAACGAATGGGGTATGGCCGCGATATGCTTGAAGACTTTTTTGAAAAGATGAAGATAGAGAAGCGCAGCGCTATTTTTATGCTTTATAGCGATATTCTTCCTGAATATTATCATCAGTTTGGGTTTAAGGAGCTCCCTTCTCATTTACAGCGTTATCCTCAATCCATTGCTATGGTAAATTGCAGCGAGTCACAATATGAATACTTAAGTAAGCAATCCATAGAAGACATACCGGCCTATTTTTAAAAGGTATGTCTTTTTTATAGTATTTATCGGCACAATCGTTTACAATTTTATGTAAGCGTTTTCTGAATTTAGAAGATGAAAAATTTTATTCGTCCTCATAACCCTAGGCAAATCGTGCAGTTAATATAAATTTTATTACATAAAACCTTGCTATCATCTTACTAGTGGCCCTTATTCACTTCTATATTATCGCGATATGTACGTTTGCTACCAAGTATAATCATATCGATATAAGGAGGAACCAGGAAGATGAAACGATTGTTTGTAGCAGGGATTATTTTTATGCTTTTTTTATCTTTAGGTGCTGTGTCTTCTTCAGCTGCAGGAAGTTTTACTTCTAAAACATATAACGGAAGGACATACAAACTGTACGTACCTAGCAGTTATCAGGGAGGTGGTGCCTTACCTCTAGTAGTTATGTTACATGGCTGTACTCAAGATCCTGATCAATTTGCAGCAGGAACCCAAATGAATGCACTAGCAGAGACAGAGAAGTTTCTTGTTCTTTATCCAGAACAACCCTCTTCTGCTAATTCAAATAAGTGTTGGAACTGGTTTGATACCGCTCATCAATCAAGGGGAAGCGGTGAACCAGCGTTAATTGTTGGAATGGTCAATCAAATAAAAAGCAGTTATTCAATAGATGCCGACCAAGTCTTTGTTGGAGGGCTATCTGCTGGTGCAGCTATGAGTGTTATTATGGGAGCTACTTATCCAGACATATTTGCGGCTATCAGTGTTGGGGCCGGCTTAGAATATAAAGCAGCGACTAGTGTGACAGGTGCTTATACAGCAATGAGCAGTGGAGGTCCTAATCCTATCCAACAAGGGGATTTAGCCTATTTAGCCATGGGAGAGCATAAACGAGTGGTTCCAGTTATCTTGTTTCATGG
Source organism: Priestia sp. 40 (assembly GCF_049368575.1). Classification (NCBI taxonomy): domain Bacteria; kingdom Bacillati; phylum Bacillota; class Bacilli; order Caryophanales; family Bacillaceae; genus Priestia; species Priestia sp. 40. The sequence goes on along the minus strand of NZ_JBMPZA010000015.1, from coordinate 482,275 downwards.
AACAGCTGACTACACTGTTGCGCCTATAAATGCGCATCAAATATTATCGCAATGGGCTCAAACAAATGATAGAGCGTCTGATGGGCTGGATAATAACAATATTGATGATACGGCGGATCAAACTGTAACTGGTACAGTATCTGGTGGAAGAAGCTATACGCAATATATTTACAAAGATACAGTTGGAAAAACAGTAATGGAAAAGTACATGATAGAAGGAATGGGACATGCTTGGTCAGGGGGAAGTACATCCGGTTCTTATACAGATCCTAAAGGACCAAATGCAGCTAAATTAAGCTGGAACTTTTTTAAAAGCCATCCGAAAAATGGTGATGCTCCTGATCCGGAAGATATATCCCCACCCTTTACAGCTGCTTCACCAGCGGGAGGAACGTATGGAAGTTCTGTTTCTGTTACATTATCAACCAATGAACCTGCCACCACTTACTATACATTAGATGGAAGCATACCAACTGTTAATTCTCTAAAGTACTCTGAGCCTATTACCATCAACTCTAGCAGAACAATAAAATTTTTTAGTGTAGACGCAGCGGGTAACCAAGAGGAAGTAAAGACGGAAGTTTATCAAATTTCTGGAACTTCAGAGAAATCTTCAGTATTTTCTTCGCTTGCTGCTGAAGATGGATTTATCGGAAACTTATCAGCTGACGGTATGAGTAGTTCTATTCATAAAATTGGGGATAAAGGAATGTACAATATCGACACATACCGAACCATTTTATCTTTTGATACAAGTTCTTTACCTGATGATGCAATTATTACGGACGTATCTTTAAAAATTTATCGTAAATCTTTAACTGGCAATGTTACATTTTTAAAAAGTGATATTAAAAGCGGTGTATTTGGAACTAGCAGTACTTTAGAACAAATAGATTACCAGGCTTCTCCATCTATTTCAGGAGGATTCCAAATGTCAGTCCCTTCACTCGATAATGGATATACAACTACTCAACTTCCTTCCTCACTTTGGGGATATATAAATAAGACTGGAAAGACCCAGTTTCGCTTGTCAAACTCAGGTCCAGCTGACTTTTTAAGTGATGTAGTTGAAATTTACGGGGGCGATCATTCTGCATATGCTCCAACTTTAACTGTTTCATATAAGTAAAAAAAACCTTCTAAAAGTCAATGGCTTTTAGAAGGTTTTTTTTACTTATAAGTTACTTTTATCACCGAATACACCTCCAACTTTTTATAGGTTTTTCGTCAAATTTTTACATGATTTTGATGAAATTTAATCATTATTCAAAAATGAATTGTCAGAAATATTACAAGAAAATGTTTAAAATTAATTAAATCCGTAATAAAAGTAAAATATTCCTGTAATGGAAGTGAAATGAACAGGTGGTATCATTCAGTCATTGAGTAAATAAGGAGGTATTCGGAAAATGAAGAAATTTGTATTTACTCTAGGGACAACGGCAATTCTTTCAGCAGGATTTGTAGGTGCGGCATCTGCCTCTACAAGCGGAACGTATGAAGTACAAAAAGGTGACACTTTATGGAAAATCGCTCAAAATCATAATGTGAGCGTAGACGAGCTAAAAGATGCTAATAACTTAACATCAACACTAATTTATCCAAATCAGACACTAAACTTATCTAGCATAAAAGAAATCTTACATACTGTAAAACGTGGTGACACTTTGTGGTCAATCGGTCAACATTATGGCGTAACAGTAGAAGAAATTAAAGAATGGAACGGCTTAACATCAGACTTAGTTTTCCCTGGAGAACAATTTAAAATTAAAACGGCAAAAGCAGCTCAATCTCAAACAGCTAGTGCGCCAGTAGCAAAGACAGCTCCACAAGCGCAGCAGTCTCAAACGGCACAAGCTCAGCAAGAACAAGCAGCACAAGAACAAGCACAAAAAGAACAAGAGCAAGCTCAAGTAGCAGCACAAGAACAAGCACAAAAAGAACAAGAGCAAGCTCAAGTAGCAGCACAAGAACAAGCACAAAAAGAACAAGAGCAAGCTCAAGTAGCAGCACAAGAACAAGCACAAAAAGAACAAGAGCAAGCTCAAGTAGCAGCACAAGAACAAGCACAAAAAGAACAAGAGCAAGCTCAAGTAGCAGCACAAGAGCAAGCACAAAAGGAACAAGAGCAAGCTCAAGCAGCACAAGCACAGGCAGCACAAGAGCAAGCACAAAAGGAACAGGAGCAAGCTCAAGCAGCAGCACAAGCACAGGCAGCACAAGAGCAAGCACAAAAAGAACAAGAGCAAGCTCAAGCAGCGGCACAAGCACAGGCAGCACAAGAGCAGGCACAAAAAGAACAAGCAGCTCAGCAGCAACAACAACAACAACAACAGCAACAACAACAGCAACAACAACAGCAACAACAACAGCAGTCTCAACAGCAAGCTAGCGGCAAGTCTATGACTGTTGAAGCAACAGCTTATACAGCTAACTGTGCTGGATGCAGTGGTACAACAGCTACTGGAGTAAATTTAAAATCAAATCCAAATCAACGAGTAATTGCGGTTGATCCTAGCGTTATTCCATTAGGTTCAAAAGTATACGTTGAAGGTTACGGTCAAGCTGTAGCAGCAGATACAGGTGGCGCAATCAAAGGAAATCGAATTGATGTATTCGTTTCTTCAGATAGTGCTGCACAAGACTGGGGCAGAAGATCAGTTAAAATTACAGTTATCGACTAATACTAGTCTTATATAATAGAAGTAAAAAGAGATGTCTTTTAGAAGACATCTCTTTTTTATGCTTAAAATAAACGTTTGAAAAAAATAGGTCGGGGCATACTGAAATTTATAGTAGGAATTAGTTTGTTATATTAGTAATTATTTCTTAATTTATATACAATGTTTGAGTGTCTTAAAAAGCTTAAATTATGTCAGGAGTATAGAAATATGAAATTTTATAAAAAAATAGCGTTACTAATAGTACTGGGTGTTATCGCAGGATTCTCGTATCTAGGCTATCAAGGATTCTTTCAGCACGATGATCGTTTAAATACGTCTGATTTACATAATCCTTTATCTTCTTCCAAACAGAAGCAAAATGGCATAGAAGTTGTTGGGAACCCCGAATCCATTGCCGTGTTAGTAAACAAGCAAAATCTTCTTCCTGATCACTATGAACCCACTGACCTTGTATACCCAGACGTTCGGTTTATATTTAAAGAAAAAATTGAAAAACGCCAAATGCGTGCAGAACCAGCAAAAGCGTTAGAAAGGATGTTTTCAGCTGCTGAACGAGAAGGAATTTACCTAGCAGGTGTTTCTGCCTATCGTTCTCAAAGCCGTCAAGAATCTCTTTATCAAGCGTATATAAAACAAGATGGAGAAACGGCAGCTAATCATTACAGCGCTCACCCAGGCAGCAGTGAACATCAGACTGGTCTAAGTATAGATGTATCAAGCAGCACAGGTAAGTGTGCGGCTCAAGATTGTTTTAAAGATACTCCTGAAGCCAAATGGATTGAAAAAAATTCATATAAATATGGATACATTGTTCGCTATCCGGAAGGAAAGCAGCAGATTACAGGTTATAAATATGAGCCGTGGCATATACGATTTGTCGGAAAAGAACTCGCCTCTAAGGTGTATAAGAAAGGAATTACGTTAGAAGAATATTATAATGACTACATGCAAGTTGATAATCCAGTTCAATAAAAAAGAAGAGTTATATAAACTCTTCTTTTTTTGTATTGCTGGAATATACCCTTACTTTAAAAGTGGGAAAGATGTAGAGATGAACCACGGGATGCTATATCCTATGCCTTACTAGTAAAAGAGTTAACGCTTATAAATTATAATGAATTTTGTGATAAAGAATACTCATGTTCGTTTTCATTTCCCTTCACATATTCTACAAAAAAGGGAGGTGAAAGAAAATGAGTTTTTACGGAGGTTATGGTTATGGGTACGGATACGGAGCAGGACACGGAAATAACTTTGCGTTAATCGTGGTGCTATTTATTTTACTAATTATCATCGGTGCTTCATGGGCAGGCCACTATTAATAAGGTGTCCATAAACAAACTCCCTTGAATTAATTCAGGGGAGTTATCTGTTTTTATCTATAAGTAGGTAGCTGTAAGTACGAAGTGCTCACATATCCTTTGAAGCCATTGTATTCTACAAAAGCCCAATCAAATGAAAGCTTGTTATCTTTTGTGTAGCCCCAAGCTAAGAAGCTGACGCTTTTTCCTTTAGGAATAGTTGTGACAACTTTGTTGCTTGTGCTGGGCCCTGTACGTAAATTAAGGTTAGCAGCTGTATGAACAGTAGTAGGGACTTTCATTAAATAGGAAGTACTGATATATCCAGTGCCACCAATTATTTTAATGGCAGCCCAGTCTGCATTTACAAACTTGACTACTTCAATTTGATCTTTTTTTCTTAATGTATCAAGAATCTTTCCCTGAGTGCTAGGTTTTGAACGTATATTGAGTACGTTCGCGGTCACTTCATATACGCTGAACGGTGCGTTTATTTTTTCTGCTGCACTTGCTGTTTGCTCGTGAGTGAATGGCAGTGTTGCAGATAGAGATGAAAAAGTAAAGCCCGCTGCTAATGCTAAAACCGACATAGATTTTGTAATTGTCTTCATACAAATATCCAACTCCTTAGTGAAATAGGTAATAACTTTTCTATAACACTAAGAATAAGGATGACTTGTTTCTAAATTGTTACCAACATATATCCCAGATGTAAATTTATAAAAGGTTTGTAAAAGGTTTATTTCACAGACCTTTTAATAGCTTTATCGTTACTATTCTTCGCGATTTTCCGTTGATTTGTAAAAAGAAAAATATACAAAAACAGATAATACTGTTCCATAAATGCTCCACAAAGCTAAAGCAAAAATAAATTCTTTCTGCAGGCAATAAATAATCGTTAAAGCAACTAGTGCAATAAAACTTATTAAAATGGTCTTTTTCATAAGCACCCCGCCTATTTAGTTTGATTACTCTATATGCTTTTTGATCTTGCTTTTACCCTATAATTATTCGACTATTGCGCTAAAGATGAAAGGAAAAAGTTAAATAAAGCCGAACTTATAATAAAAAGAAGAATGCAGGAGGCGTTTTATGTTAGAACAACATGTGTTAGAAGATATACAAAAGCTACAGTCTATTTGCGAACAAGAAGAGCACATAGAGCTGAAGCTGAATTTTGATATGTTACGAAGTCGAAAAAAAAATGAAGTTAACGATTTTTTTCATTATGAAGATAATCAGCTTGTTGGGTTTATTGGTCTTTATGGGTTTGGGAATACAGTAGAAATATGCGGAATGGTCGCTCCTAGCTATCGCCGAAAAAGGATTTTTTCAAAGCTGTTTTCTCAAGCTTTACATATATGTAAGAAGCGAGGGTATACAGAGATTTTATTAAATGCTCCTGGCGATTCGGTTTCAGGCAGGGAGTTCTTAAAGAAAATTCCATGTTCATTTACTTTTTCAGAATATCAAATGAAGTGGACAGAGAGAGAATTGGAAGATGATAATCCCTTTGTTACGCTTCGCTCTTCCCAATCAGATACCGATATGAAAATGGAAATGCAAGTTGATGTGGAATGCTTTGGTATGTCTTTAACAGAAGCAGCTGCTTATTATGAACAAACGAAAACGGAAGAACAGCAAAATCATTTTATCGTAGAGTACAATAGTCAAGCGGTTGGAAAGTTAAGGGTATCTTATGATAAAAGCGAAGCATGGATTTATGGATTTGGTATTTTGCCTTCTTATCAAAAATTGGGAATAGGAAAAGCTGCTTTAAAACAAGTTGTTTTAAAGCAGCTTCAGCTAGGATATGATATATTTCTTGAGGTTGAAGCGAAAAACAAACGCGCTTTGCAACTCTACGAAACATGCGGTTTCAATTCATATCACGTGCAGGATTATTACGTATACAGCTTGTAGATAAAAACACGGAAATCTTAGATTTTCGTGTTTTTTATTTACATATTAGATAATATGTGCTTTTTTGAGTGAATAATGAGAAAGTAGAGAAAAAGTGATATGCCCGTTGATAAAAACAGGGAAGGCCATACAAATATAATAGGGGCGCTGCAAGCAAGAATACATGTAAGAATACCCCCGATAAATGCTTTTCTAAATAATTGATAAGCCGTATACCCCAGGCTAATACTGATAAATACATTGATGAGGCTAAGAAAAATAAACGAAAAAAACAAATTATTTCCCCCCCTTGTTTTTAATACACAATAAAAAGAAATATTTTACATTTTTGGTATAGCGAAAAATAAAAAAGCAATAAAGTTTGGATTCTAAAGATGAAAAAGGAAGCCATCTGTGTTATGTATAGTAAAGTGAATGAGAACGTTAAAAAAGGGAATGAGTTAATAAAGCGATATAATAGAAAGAAAGGAGTAACAGGATGGAATTTGCCCATATCTTTACACTAAGTGTATCTGTTGTAACAGCTATTAATATTTTATTAGCCGGTATTCTTATTTTCATCGAACGAAGAGATATAGGATCTACATGGGCGTGGCTTCTTATTTTATTTTTTATACCGATTGTCGGCTTTATTGTATATCTATTCTTTGGAAGACAGCTAAAACAGAAGAACTTTTATAAGTTATCATCTGATGAGCGGGAATATTTAAGATCTTCAGTAGATGAACAATTGAAAGAACTTAAAGCTACCCATGAATATCGAAATGATTTATTGATTCAACATAATAAACTGCTGTTCACTAATTTAAATTCTTCTAAGTCACTTGTGCGCACCGACAATGAAATTGATATCTTTAGTGATGGTAATCAGAAATTTGATGCATTGTTTGAGGACATTCGAAATGCTAAAAAAGAAATTAATATTCAATATTATATTATTCAACGAGATAATCTTGGGAAGAAATTAAGAGATGAGCTAACAAAAAAAGCAAAAGAAGGCATAAAGGTTCGCGTTCTTTATGATGAAGTAGGATCTAGAAAAATGACGCCATCATTTTTTAAGGAGCTTATTTCATATGGCGGCGAAGCACAGGCATTTTTCCCTTCAATTCTTCGCTTAATTAATTTTCGAATTAACAATCGAAATCATCGAAAGCTTTGTATTATTGATGGTGAAGTAGCATACATAGGAGGATTTAACGTAGGAGATGAATATTTAGGGTTAGATCCAAAAATGGGTTATTGGAGAGACACTCATTTTCGCATTAAAGGAGAGTCAGTGAACGATATTCAAGGGAGATTCATTTTAGATTGGCATCAAGCAACAAAGCAGCCAATTGAACTGGAACAATTTTTGCATCGTACAGAAACTCATTCTGGAACGGTTCCTGTACAAATTGTAGCAAGCGGGCCAAACTCGACTACCCAGCACCTGAAAAACATGTATATCTCCTTGATTATGTCGGCCAAAGAAAGCGTGTACCTTCAAACGCCTTACTTTATTCCTGACGCAAGCTTTATGGATGCTTGTAAAATTGCTCTATTATCTGGAGTACAGATTCATATTATGATTCCAAACAAACCCGATCACCCTTTTGTATATTGGGCGACATGGTCTCATGTAGGTGAACTGCTGGCATACGGTGCAAATATTTATCTCTACGAAAAAGGCTTTTTGCATGCTAAAACAATTGTAGTAGATAATGAAGTATCTTCTGTAGGAACGACGAATATTGATCCGCGAAGTTTCAGCCTTAATTTTGAAGTGAATGCAGTTGTATATGATCAACCTATTGCGGAAAAGTTGCAGAACCTGTTTCTTGAAGACGTACAGTTTAGTTCAAAGTTAACACTTGAACGATATAAGGAGCGCTCTCTGTTTATAAAATTCAAAGAAGCAGTATCTCGCTTGCTGTCACCCATTTTATAGCGAAAACTATTGATATCATGAAAAAGACTTGAATTGTTAGATTCAAGTCTTTTATTTTATGGGTTTCTCCTTGTAAGAAGAGCTAGAGATAAAGTTAAAAAGTTTTACTAAAAAATCCAAGGGTATTAATACTATAATAAGCTAAAAAATGATAATACCTAGGAGGAATAAAAAATGACAAAAAATGTAGTAGGTACGTATAACACAGAAGAGGCCGTTATTACAGCGATTCGAAATTTAAAAAGACAGGGATATCCAGACAGCGCACTTTCTGTTTTGACAAACAGTGGTCCCCATCATGAAAATACAGAAGCGATTGAGCATTCTGCAGGAATTGATGTGCAAACAGTTGATACAGATCAACACTCAAAGCACCATCAATCATTCATGGACAAAATAAAAAATGCTTTTACGCCGTCTGAAGAAAAAATGGATCAAGATGTTAATCGAATCGAAAATCAATTAACCGAATATGGTGTACCTGCTGCAGAAGCTTCCTCGTATGTATCTGATCTTAAAAACGGAAAAGTTTTGCTGATGGTAGACGCCGTTGAGCATGATAAACACAATTCAGCTCTAGGACAAACAGTGACACCCGCTGAAAAATCAGCTGACCCAATGAATGAAAAAATGCTATACGGCAATCACGAAAATAAAGTAAAGTAACGCCGAAGTAGCTCACTGAGAAAATAAAAGGCTGCGTGCTTAAATAAAAGCTAGTTAACGAAAGGAAGGGGACCGATGAGAAATCTGGAAAAAACAGAGTATGAACTTGACTATTTAAAACAGCAGCAAGAAGTTAATCAAGAGCTCATCAAAGTATCACAGTCTCTTGTCGCTACGTTAAAACAGTATGAAGAAGAACCGAACAATACAGAAGTTTTAGCTGTAATCGCTGACTTAGAAGGTCAGCAAGAACAGCTCAAAGCAAAGACCGAAAAGATATCTAAAGAACTTGCACATTTATAAAGAAAGATAAAAGAGCCTAGAACAAGAGTATTTTAATTGAAGGAAGATCCGAACGATTAATCGTTCGGTTTTTTTTGTAATAGTGAACGTAGGTTTCATATGTTTAGTTGCTTCTAGCTGTTGATTGGGGAGCAAGGCGAAGACTCCTGCGGGCTCAGCGGCCGCCCGCGGAAAGCGAAGCCTTGCACGGAAATCGACAGCGTTGTCATAAGCGACCTATACTAGCTCATGTATCCAATTTATTCGTCTTTAGATTAGATTGATTTAGTTATGTCTCAATCTCTTTTAAGTTTTATCCAATCTATTGTGAGAGAAAGAGAACCGTATACAACGGGATGTGAACGTTATGGGGATAGTGATTTTGTTTTAGATACATATAGAGGAGAAGAAACGCGATAAGAGACTATATAAAAATTGGAAAAAGGAAGAACGGTCATTCGCTCTTCCTCCAGCCGTATTGCTTATGATAGTGATTTAGAAACGTCCGCCGCCAAGTTGCTGTTCAGCCATTTGCACAAGGCGTTTTGTGATTTCGCCGCCTACTGAGCCGTTTGCGCGTGCAGTTGTGTCAGGACCAAGAGTTACGCCAAATTCGCTAGCGATCTCATACTTCATTTGATCGATTGCTTGTTGAGCACCGTGTACTGCTAATTCGTTGCTGCTCTTATTTCTGCTGTTTGCCATCATAATCAACTCCTTTTATAAGGTTAAGATTATGATTTGATTAATAGATAGTTTTTATACATAAAATAAAAAAATTTTTTCAAGGATTTATAGAATATGCTTATTGGAATATAGTTACAAAATTTTCCGCTAGGCAACGGAAAATAATTATGTGTAGAAAGAGAGAGAGGTCACGTAAAATAGAACACAAGTAAGTAAGCGGTTACATATTATTCGGAATAGAATGAGAATGTAATAATTCTATTCTAATTTAAAAGGAGGAGTCCATCATGTATCAAAGATTAAAAAAGTATGTACTATTGGCTGTTACATGGAGTCTAGCAATTGGCATTATACTCTCTTATGAGAAAACAGCGCTTGCGAAGCAGGCGCACGAAAAAGCTACATCTTATCGTACAGTAACAGAGATTCATGACTGGGGAGCGGCTATCACAAAAATTATTATTGACTTAGGTGAACCTGTTCCAACCAATTCACTTACAAAAGAAACGTTTAACGTGCATGTGGCTCGAAGTGATAGTCGATTAGAACCGTCTTTATTGGAACAAGGAGATCGTACAGTAAAAAAAGCATATGTATCCGATAAAGATGGACAACCAGCCGTACATACTGGAAAATATGCAGTTTTAGAAATGGAAGTTGGACCGGCCGTTTCATTAGGGGCGCCATTAAATTATGATGAATATGGTACAGGATTAAATGCATGGATAGACAGTCAATACACTATTACTCAGCAAAAAGATATGATAACAAAGAAAGGAAAGTTGTCAGGGCTTGTAGTGAAACAGTTTACGGGAGAGAAAAGAGAACTCGTAGATGATTTTACAATTAAAAAAGGTATATATCACAATATAGAATTAGCATACGCAAGTTATGCGCCGGCAAAAGATAAGAAAAAGAATCCATTAATCATTTGGCTACATGGTGGAGGAGAGGGAGGAACAGATGCAACAATTCCCTTATCTGCCAATAAAGCTGTTAGCTTTGTCACAAAAGAAACTCAGGCCTATTTTGAAGGCGCCTACGTTTTAGTACCGCAAGCACCAACAAAATGGATGGATGGTTATACCGGTGAAGCGGATGGAACTTCTATTTATAAAGAATCATTGATGGCATTAATTCAAGAATATGTTTCTAAAAACCCTGATATTGATCCTAATAGAATCTATATTGGAGGGGCATCTAACGGCGGATATATGACTATGCTTATGATTCGTGATTATCCAAAATACTTTGCAGCAGCATTTCCAGTATGTGAAGGACTAAATGATAGATTAATTACGGAGCAAGATCTTGAAAAGATGAAAGAAACACCTATTTGGTTCGTAGCCGCTAAAAATGATACGGTTCTTCCACCAACGATTAACACTCTTCCAACTTATGAACGTTTGGTGAAAAGCCACGCAAATAATGTTTATTTATCACTATTTGAAGATGTGCATGACACCACGGGTTTATACAAAAATAATGATGGTTCGCCCTATCAGTATAACGGACATTCATCTTGGATATATCTGTATAATAATGAACCCAACGCTAAAATAAATGGAGCTACAACAAGTATAATGGAATGGATGAGTAAACAATCGTTGAACAACAATTAATCATTTATAAAAAAGCTGTTTCAAGTAGAGCAGCTTTTTTTATTTCTCTTTTAAAGCTAAAGCATATATCTAAAATAAACGATTGAATACTTTCGTGATAAAATAAGGAAAGAGATCACGAAGAAAGGAACAGTGAAAGTGAAACCAACCATTTACGATGTTGCGAAAAAAGCAGGGGTATCGATAGCCACTGTATCCAAAGTAATCAATCAAACAGGCCGTATTAGTGAAAAAACGATAAAAAAAGTGAATGAAGTAATGATGGAATTAGATTATCAGCCTAGCAGTGTTGCAGCGGCGTTAACAGGAAAAAAGACGTACACGATCGGTGTTCTAGTTCCTGATATCTCGAATCCTTTTTTTGCAGAGGTAGCAAGAGCTTTTGAGAATAGTGCTAGAGCAGCGGGATACACGCTTTTTTTATGCAGTACAGATCATCAAACAGAACGTGAGCATGAATACATAGATCTTTTATTTAAAAAACAAGTAGATGGAATTATTATCGCAACCGAACTAAATGATACGAAGCTCGTAAAGAAAATTGTGAAGCATGATGTACCGCTTGTATTGTTTTCAGTTGATCATCCTTCTATCTCAACTCATGTAGTGACAATTGATAACGTTCGCGGAGGATATATCGCAGGTACGTATTTAATAGAAAAAGGTCATCAATCGGTAACGATTATCACTGAAAAAGATAGAAAAAGCAGTGAGGGGCGATTAGCGGGATTTAAACAAGCGCTCACAGAGGCAAATTTATCACTAGAAAATCAGTCCATTATCAGCTGTTATTCAACGGTAGAAGATAGCAGGAGAGCAAGTAAACAGCTGCTTTCCTTGCCTAATAGGCCAACAGCAGTCTTTGCATGTACAGATCTAATTGGGGTATCGCTCATAAACGAGGCAAGGAAGCAGGGGCTTTCGATCCCGGGAGATCTGTCGGTAATTGGATTCGATAATACGATTTATGCTGATATTGCTGAGCCGGGTTTGACAACGATTGAACAACCCATTTCTCAGATGGCTACTAGTACGTTTGAACAGCTGTTAAAGTCTATGAAAAAAGAAGAGCATGCGAAACAGCGAATAACAATTATTCCAGAACTAGTAGAACGTGCATCGGTAAAAAAGCTATAAAATAGAGAAGGTAAAAAAGCTGCAGGTGTTGAGGCACCTGCAGCTTTTTCTGCTTAAGCATATTTATAGAGAGACCGAACTTTTGACTTCGTTTATTGTTTCGCCTTTAATAGTTGTCTCTGTTGGAATCGTAAGGAAACCAGTTAGAAAAGCACCAAAGAAGTATAAGCAAGCAAAGATCCAAATTACGCCGCCCGTGCCCAAAAGACCAATAAAAACGGTCACGATTAAAGGACCTACAAAAGCAGAAAGTCCAGATCCTAAGTTCAACACAGACATTGCAGCTCCTTTATTCTCTGGAGCTAAAGAAGGCACTAACGCTGTAAGAGGGACATAACCCGCTAGTGTTGCACCGTAACAGCATGCGACAATCATCATCACCCAATAATTATGTCCGACGAATTGCGGTACATAGTAGAGAGCAAGGGTTACAATTCCGCATCCAACCCCGCCAAACCATTTGATTGTATTTACCCAGCCAAACTTATCTCCAACAATACCAAAAATAATATTAAAAGCCATATTCACAAAAAACAATGTACCCCAGATTTGCAACCATTCACTCATCGTAAAATCATGTTTCATCATATATGTTGGCAAGAAAACAACAAATCCAAATTGAGCAGCAGAGTTAATAATCTTTACGATGCCACCGATCCCTACTTTAGGGTTCTCAAATGCAATTGTAATCCCTTTCATTAATTCTTTTGTTTTATTATCGTTTACTTTTTGGACGGTAAACTTGTCTTTATTCATAATAATCGAAAAGATTCCACCGATCAAAACAAAAAGTAAACCACTCCACAAGGTAGCGATTTCGCCAATTTTCGGAACCATATAACTTGAGTAAAAGGCTCCGATTACGCTTAATCCAAGCTGGAAGACAAACCAAAACCAGCCTACTGCTTTTGAAAGCATTTCCTGGGGCGTGCGATAAGACACCCAGACCAAGAATGAGTAAGCAAATAAAGGGTAACCAAATCCTCTAAGAGCATAACAAATTAGTATAATTGTGTAATTCATAATATGAAGTCCTAAACCTATAAATCCAATTGAACCAATAATAAAGGATATCAAGCCGAATGCCATTGCTTTTCTAGGACCCCACAGCTGAACCAGTACGCCCGAGAACCAGGAAGAAACAGAGACCGTAATGCCGTAAACAGTAAACAGTAAAGCAGCATGTTCAATGGTTAAACCTCGTTCTACGAGATAAGGAGATAACCATCCTTGTTCTAAACCATCGCCAATCATAAAAACAATAATACCTATGTATCCCCACGTTAAATGAGAAGGGATCCCAATCCTGTCTAAAGTCGTTTTTCTGGAAATAAATTCATTCATTTTCCACACCACCAGATCGATTATTTTGTGTAAAACATCAAACTAATTTGGTTAAGCGCTTAATCTATTTGATAAAAAGTATACGCTTACATTTTTTGAACGTCAATTAAAATTTTAAATATATATAATTTTCAATTAAATTATTTTAATCATAAAAATATTAGTATGTAAGGCAATAATCACTGAATTCATGATAAAAATACTCAAATATAGAGAATTTCTTTATGTTTCATCGATAAATAGATAAAAAAATAAAAAAAATTTTTTGTAATATACGTTTAGATTTTCAAAAAAAAAATATTCTAAATAATCTATAAAAAATGTTTGCATTTCAGAAAACGTTATGTATAATTGGAATCAGGAAAGCGCTTAACCTACATAGAGGTTTGAGCGAATGTTTTCTTAACTTTTAATTAAAGGGGAAAATAAGATGGGAATTCTTACAATTGGAATAATTGGTGCTGGACGCATAGGGAAATTACACGTTGATAATTTAAAATTAATGCCGCAAATAAAAATTAAAGCGGTTTCAGATGTGGTAATAGACCATTTACATGAATGGGCTGCAAGTAAAGAAATTTCGACGTTAACAACAAATTATCAAGATTTATTAGCTGATCCAGAAATTGATGCCGTTTTCATTTGTTCGCCAACGAATACGCACGCATCGATTATTGAAGAAGCCGCTCGAGCGAAAAAACATATTTTCTGTGAAAAGCCCGTTAGTTTTTCAGTAGAAGAAACAATCCAAGCGTTAGAAGTAGTAAAAGAACACGGGGTACAGCTTCAAGTTGGCTTTAACCGACGCTTTGATCCCAACTTTAAAAAAGTGCATGATCTTGTACAGCAGGGAGAGGTAGGACAGCCGCATATTTTAAAAATCACTTCCAGAGACCCTCAGCCTCCGAGTCCCGAATATGTTCGCGCTTCAGGAGGATTGTTTATGGATATGATGATTCATGATTTTGATATGGCTCGTTATGTAATGGGCAGCGAAGTAGTAGAAGTATCGGCTTACGGCACGACGCTCATCAATCCTGCTATTGAAGAAGCGGGAGATATAGATACGGCAATTGTGTCATTAAAATTTGCAAATGGAGCTTTAGGTGTAATTGATAACAGTCGTCAAGCTGTCTACGGTTACGACCAGCGCCTTGAAGTATTTGGTGAAAAAGGTGCCGCTGCTGCTGATAATTGCCGTCCAACTACAGTAGAAATATCAACAGGCGAAAGTGTAGTGAAAGAGAAGCCGCTATATTTCTTCCTTGAACGCTATACACAAGCGTACATAGATGAAGTAACACAGTTTGCAAGAGCAATTATGGAAAATCAAAGCGTTATTTGTACAGGGAACGATGGATTACAGGCAGAACGAATTGCTAAAGCAGCAAAAAAATCTTTACTATCCGGGCAGCCAGTGAAGATTGAACATAAAAAATACGCAGTGAATTAATGACGGTAAACGTGGGGATGAAAGAAATTGATCTTTCTACCCTTTTAGGAAAGCGCTTAACTAAGGAGGAATAAAGATGAATCCGCTTGTTTTTAAAGAAAATCGTGAGTTAGATTTTATCGCTATCGGCCGCTTATGTATTGACTTAAATGCAAATGAAACACAGCGTCCAATGGAAGAGACTAAAACATTTACTAAATATGTAGGAGGCTCTCCAGCTAATATTGCGATTGGAGCAGCGAGGCTAGGCTTGAAAACCGGTTTTATCGGAAAAGTATCTGATGATCAAATGGGCCGCTTCATTACGGATTATCTGCAAAAAAATAAGATTAACACAGAAAGCATTGTTGTTGATAAAACAGGAGCCGTAACGGGGCTTGCTTTTACGGAAATCAAGAGTCCTACAGATTGCAGCATCTTAATGTATCGTGATAACGTAGCAGATTTAAAACTAGATCCTACAGAAGTATCAGAAGAATATATTAAGAAGTCAAAGGCTCTTTTAATATCTGGAACCGCTCTTGCAAAAAGTCCTTCCCGTGAAGCTGTGTTTCTAGCATTAGAATATGCACGTAAGCATGAAGTTGTAGTGTTTTTTGATATTGACTATCGTCCATATACATGGGAATCAGAAGCTGAAACAGCTGTCTATTTTAATTTAGCTGCTGAAAAATCAGATGTGATCATCGGTACGCGAGAAGAGTTTGACATGATGGAAAAACTTTTAAATTATAAAGAATCTAATGACCAAGTAACAGCAGAGCGCTGGTTTTCTCACCATGCTCAAATCGTCGTGATTAAACATGGTGGAGAAGGGTCTATTGCCTATACAAGAGATGGTGAGTCTCACCGCGGAGGAATATTTAAAACAAAAGTTCTGAAAACGTTTGGTGCTGGTGATTCCTATGCTTCAGCCTTTATTTATGGATTGATGCAAGGACTGGAAATTCCACAGGCAATGCGATTTGGGGGTGCCTCAGCTTCGATTGTAATTTCAAAACACAGCTGTTCAGATGCTATGCCGACAAGCGTTGAGCTCTTCAACTTTATAGAGACAGCAACGGAAGTTTTGCAGGAAGCTTAATAAACAAAGGGAAAATCTTGAGAGATTAAAGGAATAGAAGCTTATTAAAATCAGATAAAGGGAGAGAGATTGTATGACACAAACAGCAGTAAAAACAGTAAAAAACTATATTGGTGGACAATGGATTGAATCAGCTGCATCAAAAACGGAACCTGTGTATAACCCAGCGACAGGTGAATTAATCGCACAGGTGCCTCTTTCTACAAAAGAAGATGTAGATCAAGCGGTGCAAGCAGCAAATGAAGCTTTCAAAGGGTGGGCAAAAACAGCCGTGCCTAAACGTGCACGAATTTTGTTCAAGTATCAGCAGCTATTAGTAGATAACTGGGATGAATTAGCAAAGTTAGTGACGGTTGAAAACGGAAAAAGCTTTAACGAAGCGCGAGGTGAAGTGCAGCGTGGAATTGAATGTGTAGAATTCGCGGCAGGTGCTCCGACGTTAATGATGGGGAAACAGCTTCCTGACATCGCAACAGACATTGAATCTGGCATGTATCGCTATCCAATTGGTGTAATTGGAGGAATTACGCCGTTCAATTTTCCAATGATGGTTCCTTGCTGGATGTTCCCGCTTGCGGTTGCTTGCGGCAATACATTTGTGTTAAAGCCGTCTGAGCGTACACCTCTTTTAGCTGCAAGGTTAGCTGAACTGTTTGAAGAAGCTGGTTTGCCAAAAGGCGTATTAAACATTGTAAACGGCGCGCATGATGTGGTCAACGGTCTTCTTGAACATAAATTAGTGAAAGCTATTTCGTTTGTAGGTTCCCAGCCCGTAGCTGAGTATGTGTACAAAAAAGGCACGGAAAACTTAAAGCGTGTTCAAGCTTTAGCCGGTGCTAAAAACCATTCAATTGTATTAAATGATGCAGATTTAAACGTAGCAACAAAACAAATTATCGGAGCCGCTTTTGGTTCAGCAGGTGAACGTTGTATGGCAGCATCTGTTGTGACTGTACAGGAAGAAATTGCGGATCAGCTAATTGAAAGATTAGTAGAGGAAGCAAATGATATTGTAATTGGCGACGGCTTAGAAGAAAACGTCTTTTTAGGACCAGTTATTCGTGAAAATCATAAAGAGCGTACGCTCAGCTATATTGAATCAGGCGTGCAAGAAGGAGCAGAGCTTATTCGTGACGGTCGCACAGATGCAGCAGTAAATGGCAATGGCTACTTTGTCGGACCAACGATTTTTGATCGTGTGACGCAAGAAATGAAAATTTGGCAAGATGAAATTTTTGCACCTGTGCTGTCTATTATACGCGTGAAAACATTAGGAGAAGCCATTGAAGTAGCCAATAACTCTCGATTTGCGAACGGTGCTTGCATTTATACAGATAGCGGCGCAAGCGTACGTGAATTCCGCGAAAATATTGAATCCGGTATGTTAGGAGTAAATGTAGGGGTACCGGCACCTATGGCATTCTTCCCATTCTCTGGCTGGAAAGATTCTTTTTATGGTGATCTTCATGCAAATGGTACGGACGGCGTGGAGTTTTATACAAGAAAGAAAATGGTAACAACGCGCTGGTAAGTGAGTCATTAAAAATCGCATCTCATTTTAAAAGGAAGTATCAGGAATTAAAGATATTCCTTATGCTTCCTTTTTTTAAATCGCAATCTACTACTAGAAGGGAGAAAGAAGCATGGAAACAGTTAGGATGACGACGGCACAAGCATTAGTGAAGTTTTTAAATCAGCAGTATGTTGAATTTGATGGAAAGCAGCATCAGTTTATTAAAGGGATTTTTACAATTTTCGGGCACGGAAATGTGGTAGGTCTTGGGCAAGCTTTGGAAGAAAACCCAGGAAATCTAGATGTATATCAAGGGCGTAATGAACAAGGAATGGCCAATGCAGCGATGGCTTTTGCGAAACAAAAACATCGGAAGCAGATTATGGCTTGCACATCTTCAGTGGGGCCAGGTTCAGCAAATATGGTTACAACGGCAGCCACTGCTTCAGCTAATAATATTCCAGTTTTGCTGCTTCCTGGTGATGTATTTGCAACTAGACAGCCGGATCCCGTTTTGCAGCAAATTGAACAGTCATATGATTTATCTATTTCTACAAATGATGCCTTTCGACCAGTGAGTAAGTACTGGGATCGCGTAAGCCGCCCTGAACAATTGATGACAGCTATGATTAATGCGATGCGTGTGTTAACGAATCCTGCAGATACAGGAGCTGTAACTATTTGTTTGCCTCAAGATGTGCAGGGAGAAGCATGGGATTTTCCAGCTTATTTCTTCCAAAAGCGCGTTCACCGCATTGAGCGCCGCCTTCCGACTAGGGACAGTCTAGCAGATGCAATTCAATTAATGAAAACAAAGAAAAAGCCAATCATCATTTGTGGAGGAGGCGTTCGGTATTCAGAAGCTGCAAAAGAGTTAAAACAATTTGCTAGTGAGTTCCATATTCCATTTGGAGAAACTCAAGCAGGGAAAAGTGCGGTTGAAAGTGACTATCGCTATAATCTGGGCGGAATAGGTGTAACAGGGAACTCAGCTGCTAATACAATCGCTAAAGAAGCAGATTTAGTAATTGGAGTAGGCACTCGATTTACTGATTTTACAACAGCATCTAAACAGCTTTTTCAACATCCCAACGTGCAATTTCTTACCATTAACACGTCTGAATTTCATGCAAATAAACTTGATGCCGTGAAACTTGTAGCTGATGCAAAAGAAGGGTTGCTTGCTCTTAGGGAAGAGCTAAAATCAATTGGCTATCAGTCTGTTTATACAACAGAAATTACAAGTGCTAAAGACGCATGGGATACAGAATTAGAGCGTCTACATAGCATACGTTTTACTGGTGCAGATTTTGTTCCAGAAATACAAGGTCATTTAGATGAAAGCTTGGCTGAATATGTAGAATCACTTGGTACTCAATTAACGCAAACAGAAGTAATTGGAGAGGTGAATAAGCTCCTTAATGACAACTCCGTCATTGTTGGTGCAGCAGGAAGTCTTCCAGGCGACTTACAGAGAATGTGGAAGTCTAATAAACCTGATACCTACCATATGGAATATGGATATTCATGTATGGGATATGAAGTATCAGGCGCCCTTGGAGTTAAGCTGGCAGAACCAGCTAAAGAAGTGTATGCGATGGTTGGAGATGGAAGCTATCAAATGCTTCATTCAGAGCTTATTACAAGCCTTCAAGAAAGAAAAAAGATAAACATTTTACTGTTTGATAACTCCGGCTTCGGGTGCATTAATAACCTTCAAATGTCAAATGGTATGGGGAGCTTTGGCACAGAGTTTCGTTATCGAAACGGTGAAACAGGAAAGCTAAATGGGAACGTGATGAAAATTGATTTTGCAGCCAGCGCCGCGGGCTACGGTGTGAAAACGTATCGCGTAAGTTCTCTTGAAGAATTAAAAACGGCGATAGAAGATGCACAAAAACAAGAGGTTTCTACGCTAATTGATATTAAAGTGCTGCCAAAAACTATGACAAACGGTTATGAATCATGGTGGCATGTAGGAGTAGCAGAGGTATCTAAAAATCAGCATGTACAGGAAGCTTATAAAGATAAGGTGAAAAACCTTGAAATGGCAAGAGTTTATTAAGAAGCAGAAGAAAATGAGATTGTTGAAGAGAAACATCCGATAAATATAAAACAGGTTTTAATTTCATACAAGGGAGAGGAAGAGATGTTCAAGGAAAACACGGTAAAATTGGGGATTGCTCCAATTGCTTGGACAAATGATGATATGCCTGAACTGGGAGCTGAAAATACATTTGAACAATGTATCAGTGAGATGGCTTTAACCGGTTTTAGAGGAAGCGAGATCGGCAACAAATATCCGCGGAATGTTTCGATCTTAAGGAAGGCATTATCACTTCGGAATTTGGAAATTGCAAGCGCATGGTTTAGTACATTTTTAACGACAAAGCCGCTGGAAGAAACGGTGACGCCATTTATTGAACATCGCGATTTTTTATACGAAATGGGAGCAAAAGTAATTGTTGTATCTGAACAAGGACACAGCATTCAAGGGCTAATGGATGTTCCGTTATTCAAAGAAAAGCCTGTGTTCACGCCAACAGAGTGGAGCAGCCTTATAGAAGGCCTGCACCACCTTGGGAAACTAGCAAGAGAGAAAGATATGCATATTGTCTATCATCACCACATGGGAACAGGCGTACAAACAACAGAAGAAATTGAGCAGTTAATGGAGCTTACCAATCCGGAGCTTGTTTCGCTCCTATTCGATACCGGTCATCTTGTTTTTTCAGGCGAAGAACCTCTTTATATCTTAAAAAAATATCTTCATCGTATTAAGCATGTTCATTTAAAAGATATTCGCCAAGAAGTAGTTGATCGAGTCAAACAACAAGACCTGAGCTTCTTGCAAGCGGTAAAAGAAGGAGCCTTTACTGTTCCAGGCGACGGAGTTATTGAATTTGATGAAGTATTTACTACGCTCGCCGCTTCTGATTATAACGGCTGGTTTGTCGTAGAAGCAGAACAGGATCCAGCGCTTGCTAACCCTTTTGAATATGCGTTAAAAGCAAGAAACTTTATTAAAGAAAAAAGCGGTCTTTAATTTCCATTGTAAAAGGTTTACGCCTTTTATGTGTTTATGAAAGGAAAGGAGGAGATGAAATGAAGCCAACCATCTACAGTGTGGCTGAAGAAGCAGGTGTATCAATTTCCACCGTATCAAAAGTTATCAATCAAACCGGTCATATTAGTGAAAGAACAAGACAAAAAGTAATTGAGGTTATGGGGCAGTTGAATTACCACCCAAGCGTCGTAGCATCTGCTTTAACAGGAAAACCCACTAAAACGATTGGGCTTCTCGTACCCGACATCTCCAATCCTTTTTTTGCCGATTTGGCGAGAAGCATAGAAGACCGAAGCCATGAGCGAGGTTTCCATGTTGTAATGTGTAATACCGATAACAATGCGGAAAAAGAGAAAAAGTATTTATCGCTATTAATTCGTCAGAGAATCGATGGTTTAATTGTAGCATCTGCTTTTCGCAATGCTAATCTTTTAAAAGATATGCTGAAGCAAGATATACCGATTAGCGTTATTGCTTCAGAAATTCCTCACATATCCGTTAATACAGTGACAGTGGATGACTATAAGGGAAGCTATTTGGCGACTGATTATTTGCTATCTTTGCATCATAAAAAAATTGCGATTATTACAGAAAATGCAAAAAGTAATCACGCTCGTTTAGATGCTTTTCGAGACGCTATGCAAGAAAATGGAATCATTGTGCCGCCTCAGCACGTTATTACGACCGAAGCAAGTATTCAAAAAGGATATGAAAGTGCTAAGCAAATTTTTTCAATGAAGGAGAAAGTGACGGCTATTTTTGCTTGTAACGATTTACTGGCTATCGGAGTTATGCAAGCCGCAAAGGAATTCAAAATTGATGTGCCGCAAGACTTATCAGTGATTGGCTTTGATAATACGGTTCTTTCTACTACCATCACGCCCATGTTGACGACGGTAGCACAGCCGACAAAAGAAATGGCTATAAACGTAGTGGATTTGCTGGTTAGAGAAATGGAATATCCAACGATGCATAAAGAACATTTGCTTCTTGAGCCAAAATTGATTGTTCGGAAATCAACGGCTCCGTTACGAAGGGGCGCCACACCAGCTACAAATAATTGAACACAATCAAGAATATTGCCGTTAATAAAAAATCCTCATAGTCACATATTCAAGAGAATTTATAGAGTCTATGAAGAAAAAATGAGTGATTAGTAAATTCTGATTGCGCTACTACATAAAGGAGGAATTTAAGTATGTTAGGTAAATTAGGTGAATTAAATAAAGGATACAACGTACTTACAGAAATGACCGGTCAGCACAAAGATATGCTGATGGATATTGGAATTTATAAAATGTCCCAAGGAAAAGAGGAAACCTTGCTAGACAGCAGCAGTGAAACGGCTATTCTTTTACTAGAAGGAAAGGTAAAGCTAGAATGGGAAGGCCATTCGAAGGAAATTCAGCGTCAATCTCTTTTTGAAGAAGAGCCTTGGTGTTTGCACGTTTCAAAAAATGTGGAGGTTAAAATTACTGGGCTTGCCGATAGTGAAGTACTAGTTCAAAAAACGGACAATGAAAAAGAATTTTCATCAAAATTATATATGCCTGAAGATTGTCAAAACACAGTGGCTGGTGAAGGAGTATGGGAAGGTACTGCTCAGCGTGTCATTCGGACAATATTTGATTACAACAACGCTCCTTATTCTAACCTTGTTATTGGAGAAGTTATTTCTTATCCAGGAAGATGGTCGAGCTATCCGCCTCATCATCATGATCAGCCTGAAGTATATTACTATCGTTTTGACAAGCCGCAAGGATTTGGCTGTGCAATGGTTGGAGAAGATGCATACCGTGTAGTTGATAATAGTTTTATTACAATTCCTGGTGAATTGGATCACCCTCAAGCAACGGCTCCCGGCTATGCGATGTACTTCTGCTGGATGATTCGCCATCTTGACAATAATCCGTGGACAGACCGTATTATGGAAGAAGAGCATAAGTGGTTATTAGAGCCGGATGCAAAAATTTGGCCTGAAAAATAAATAAAGATCTTTATAAGAAATGGTTTTCAAATGTTGAAAAACTCGAATAAAAAATAATTATGCGTAAAATAATAGTTTATTTTTGTAAAATATGTTTTTATATGTTAAAATATAGCTTGTATTAATATTCAGGCGATGATATCGCTCTTTGCTGCAGATTCCTTTTTAGGAGTCTCTTTTTTTGGAAACAGAAGCAAAAGATACAGACAATTCGCATGTAAATTAAAAAGAAAAGGAGATAAGCGTAAGCCGCTTATCTCCTTTTCTTTTTAGCGTTATCTAATGCTAAGTTCTTTTTCACTACTTTTTCTAAAGTAACTTCCACGTGAACATTTTTTTCATCGATATCATTCACAAGCACGACGGTTCCTTTTCGTCCTTTAATCTTTAAATCATCACCCGTAGAAGGAATGTTTTCCCGCAGCTGGCTTAATAGAAGCTTTTTGTTTTCAAAAAAGTGGACAGCCACCATTTTATCTCACCTAATTTCATATGATATGTGTGATACAAAGATGTGTATATGAAATTCTTCCTATATATTATGTCGTCAGGGGTGGTTTTAGAACACATTGAATAGACAATTGTTGCATCGATATATGAAATAAATAGAATGGCATAGTTATAAATCTTCTATCCTTGGACATACTTATACTACTAATCTAAAAAGGGATGTGGATGAAAATGAAGGTGGCTATCGGATTAAGTGTATTTACGGTCGTTACAGGAGCAATTGCGTTAGGGTCGGTTTACTTTTTAGCAGGTATCTTTTCGTTTTTTCTAACGGTTTTTTCATAAAAAAATCCACCAAGAGGTGGATTTTTTTATTTAGCAGCGGCTTTTGTTTCATGAGGCGAATTGCCGATGAATCCAAATTTTCCGCCGACAACTTCTTTTACTTCGTGGATGACAATAAAAGAATTCGGGTCAATTTGCTGGATTTTCTTTTTAATTTTTAATAACTCGTTCTTTTTAATAACAACGTAAATAATACGTTTATCTTTATTGGCGTAGTAGCCATATCCGTAAAAGATGGTGGCTGCATTTCCAAATTCACTGGTAATAACTTGTGCGATGTCTTTGTACTGATCAGACATAATGGTCATTGCTTTTTTGTTGTGGAAACCTTCGATAACGATGTCGACGATTTTGGCACAAAGATAGACGAATATAAAAGTATAGAGTGTATTGTTGACGCCAATGGCAAAAATCGATGCTAAGATAATGACGCTGTCCATGTAGAACATGCTTTTCGAGATATTATAGCCTTTTGTGTAGTTTAATAAATAAGCTAAAAGAGTTGTTCCACCGGTAGATCCATCCGCGATAAAAATAAGAGCCAGTCCTGTTCCCATGAGTAAGGCGCCGAATACAATTCCTAAAATCATGTCGTGAACGTGAAAGGGAATATAACTGACTAAGCCGAGGAAAACGGACGTCATGACAGCTCCTAGAATCGTATAAAGAATGGTTTTTTTAGTTAGAAATTTATAAGCTAAGGCAATGAATACAAGGTTCACAAGAAATGTGCTGATACTTGTAGGTATATGAAACAAATAATATAAAACAAGAGCAATACCAACCGTACTTCCGTCACCTAATTTATTTGGAATGACAAAAAAATCAATCGATGCAGCAACTAAAAGCGCTCCGGCAATAATTAAAATGATGTCTTTATAGATTGTTTTCAATATGCAAACCTCCCTGATCATTAGGATATTTTCATGTGGAATCTTGTTTTTACTAGTGTTTCACAAATGATAAAATAAAAAACGTCTTAGAAATTGTCTAGTTATAAAACTGATCAACTTCTAAGACGAAGAATTACGATACGTGTATATGTCTTGAGTCTGCGTTTCTATGCTTCGATGTCACCGATTATATAAACCTCTGACCGCTATGTCAACGCTATGAGAGATGTTCAACTTTTCAAAAAATAGAAGGCGGTTTCCTACATAAAAAAAGAATCCTTTGCGACGGCGCAAAGGATTTTCAAATTTATTGGAATAGGGGGAATACGTTATTAGAATTGCCATTTTCATAAATTAATATACCTTTATTTTTAAAAAAATTATTGGTTAATGACGATTGAAAGTTTGTAATTGACATGCTGATTTAGCTCTGTCAAAAAATCATTTAATTCTTCATTTGAATGAAATTTGCATTCTAGTAAGTAGCAACCATCACCGCTGATTTTAAAGTTGTTGATAACGTACTCCTGCTGACTTTCTAAAAATGTAAGGTAGGGGTGGTGATGAATGCTCTGCGTATAGATATTTAAAAATGCATGGGTGGTGTAGCCAAGTTTCCGTTCATCAATGTTAATTGTATAGCCTTTGATAATGCCTTCATCTTCTAACTTTAATACTCTAGCAGAAGCGGCTTGTCCGGTTAAATGCACTTTTTCTCCTAATTCTTTCATCTTTATACGTCCATTTTTTGATAGCTCTTCTAGTATGCGTTTATCTGTATTATCTAACATCGCTACAAATCCTTTCGTATTTCAAATCAAAAGGGTTAACTACTTTATGTCACCTATGTATACTGGTACGTCTTCTATTTTATACTAAGGGAAAGTAAGAAAAAAGAGCAGTCAATATGGAAGACATGAAAGCAGCAGTAGTTTGTAAACAGCTCGATTGACGAAAGCTTAAGCTTGCTGTATGATTCTTTGAGTGTTTACGTGGTTCGTAACCATCCCACGTTAAAAAACTAAGGAGAGAATAGTAAGATGAATATAAGAACACTTTGCGTCAACGGTCTTTTAGCTGCTATGTATATTGCTGTCAGCATGCTAATTCAGCCGTTTGGCTTCACCAATATCCAATTTCGTATATCAGAAATGTTCAATCATTTGATTGTATTTAATAAAAAGTACGTGTACGGCATTGTACTAGGGGTATTTCTGACGAATTTGTTTTTTTCACCAATGGTCGCTTATGACCTGGTGTTTGGGGTAGGACAATCCGTACTATCATTACTCATTACCATTGTTTCTATGCGCTACATTAAAAATATGTGGGCTCGTATGCTTGTTAATACACTTGTATTTACATTTACGATGTTTATTATTGCGTTTGAACTTCACCTAGCATTTGATTTACCATTTTTCTTTACATGGTTAACAACAGCTGTTGGTGAGTTTGTGGTTATGCTTGTTGGAGCACCAATTATGGCGGCAATTAATAAACGTGTACAATTTAATAAGCTAGTTGGATAAAAAGATATGGCTGTGATAAATCTCACAGCCACATCTTTTTTTCTTTGTTATTCTATAAGTGTAGTGATAAACCCCTTATTATTGAAGAGCTTTTCACGCATGGACAAATTACCCATATCTAGCATGTAAAAAGAGCAGGTCGCGTTTGCGTTCTGCTCTTTTTGCGTAAGGAAATAGCCGATTAAATTATTTTGAAAGAAGGAGTGACAAATCTCACAGCGCATACTTTTTTCTTTTGTTACGATATACATATGGTTGGCAAACTCCTTATCGAAAAGTTTTTCGCACAACAACACATTACCTATGCGTAGCAATTAAAAAAGCAGACCGATGACGGTTTGCTTTTTTAATTGTGTGTTTTTACCATTAAATTACTATTTTGAGTTATAATTGTAAGGTGATTTTTGTTACGAGAGAGGGGATTATTTTTTGAGCAGAAAGTTAGGACTTCTTGTTTTATTAGCGTTAGCCATCGTGTTTTCCGGATGTTCAAAAGAAGAAGGCAAAGCTCCTTTACAAGAGCTAGAAAAGATCCATATTAACGTCATCAAAGAACAAAAGATGAAGCAAGGGATTTCATATGAAATGGAATTAGTAAACAAGAGCGATTTGACCATCAAACAAAATAATGTCTTTTTATCCTATCCTTTAAAAATGAAAAACGGTTATTCTGACAATGAATTTAAGGTGTTGGCAGAAGGCAATAAGTTAAATATTAAGCCAAAACAAAAGGTAAAGTTAACTGCATTTCTTCCTTATAAAGGAACTAATAAAGAAGCGTTAGCTATTGATGAGCCTGACGTAAAGTGCATAGGATATTGGAATGAACTTGATGACTACCATCAATTTTCTTTTGGAGGATCTTTGAAGCGAGAATAATAGAAAGCTATTTGTTAAATAGTGGAACTTAAAGGGTGTGAAATCGTATATAAACCAAGGGGGAGATTTCATTGAAGAGATACGGACTATTTATCATTAGCTTCATTGTGTTGCTCGGTAGCTTTCAACTGCTATCAGGCATGATTCTTACGTTTTTGTATGTTCCAGAAAGCGCGTATACGTGGAGCTCAAGTGAAGGTTTAGCAAGTAAAGTAATGTTCGGCAGTCATTCACCTAGCTTTGCTTTTGTAATTCCCGTTTTAGCAGCTACAGCCGCTTTTTTTATCTCTAAAAAATGGGTTAGGAAAAGTGTATAAGAAACTGATAGCGGTGGTGAATGAACAGTGAGTGTAGACACGGATAGATTAGTTAGCTTCTTCATTTTATGGGGAACACCGGCTGTTTTTAGTATAATAGAGTATTTTAAACTGAGTAAAACTGAAAAAAAAGAAGCTATACGAGACTTAACATCTTTAAAATCTATTGTAACAATAGGGTTTATATTGATTGGAGGAGTGATGGCGAGTTTAGGTAGAGTATTATCTCTGCTGCCTCTGCACGTTATAGGTATTTTTATTTTAGCTATTGGTGGTATCGTGGGCGCTGTTGAAGCATGGAAAACAGAAAGAAAGAGAAGTATTGTTATCCTTGTTTTCATAGTATCTATGATTGCTCTTACATTTGTAATATAAATTCCAAACGTACCAGGAGCTGCTCAAATCATGAGCAGCTCCTGGTAGTTTCTTATCTATTGTGTTTCAATCTGTTGATCTTTTTTCTTTAACGTAAGAGCGAGCAGGAACGAGACGACAGCGAAAGCGATGGCTACATAATAGACGGTATGAACTCCGCTTGTCATGCTTTTTATTTATAATAGCGTTTTATTCGTTTCATTTGATTGTTGAATAAAGTGCTGAGAAGCCATAGTCATAATACTTGTATACAAAGCAGGACCAATCGCGCCTGAAACTTGGTTAATCGTATTTGAAATAGCTGAACCATGAGCATGAAGCGGTTTTGGCACTTGATTTAAAGCAAGCGTCATCACGGGTCCTATGCTTAAACCTACGCCAATTGTAAAGGCAGCGTATAAAATAGCTGCCGTTTAAATCCAATTTTATCAAACAAACGTCCTCCGGCCATAGCTGTTAAAGCCAGCGTTACTCCTCCTGGAAGCATAAGAAAACCTGATGGTAGCAACTCTATACTGATCAGTCAATCCAGACGTCTAGGTCTTGTATAGGAGTGAAGATTGATGCAGGTTTCACAGGTGTAAGCATTGATTGAAATGTTAAGAATAAGGTTACAAAGTATTTTGGACCTATACTTCTATTACTGTTAAAAAAATATGATTAAGTAATGAAATTAAAAGAAGACGAGAAGCGTATAGCATGTTACGATAGGGACGGTATAGAAATTGGCATATGTCTTTTTCTAATAGAAGAGACAAATTTTAAAATTTTTAAATGTAAGGTTGTGATTCACCTGAGACTGAATAAATTTATTAGCGAATCTGGAAAGGCGTCAAGACGCGGGGCAGATAAGTTAATTAGTGAAGGAAGAGTAACCGTTAATGGAAAGGTTGCAAAAATCGGAGATCAAGTTAAGCCTGGCGATGATATTCGAGTAAGCGGCCAACAGCTTCGGATTGCTCGAAATAATGTATATATTGCGCTTAATAAACCAGTCGGCATTACAAGTACGAGTGAAAAAAAAGTAAAGGGAAACATCATTGATTTAGTCAATCACCCTTTGCGTATTCACCACGTTGGACGACTTGATAAGGATTCAGACGGCTTAATTTTACTTACAAATGACGGCGATATTATTAACGAAATTTTACGTGCAGAAAACAAGCATGAAAAAGAATATATTGTTGCAGTAGATAAGCCGATTACACCAGAGTTTATCAAAAACATGTCTGAGGGAGTAAAAATTTTAGGCACAAAAACGCTTCCTTGTAAAGTGACACAGCTGTCTAAGTATGAGTTTCAAATTATTTTAACACAGGGTTTAAATCGTCAAATTCGCCGTATGTGTGAAGTGCTCGGATATGAGGTATACCGCCTTCAGCGCACGCGTATTATGAATATCCATTTAAACAACTTACCGGTTGGGCAATGGAGAGATTTAACGAAAAAAGAGCGTACGCAGCTATTCAAAGAATTAGACTATGAACCTAAAGAGTGGTAAATCAAAAGACACCAGCCTGTTAGACTGGTGTCTTTTTTATTCGCATACAACTACTTGTCTAGAAAATACGCTTTTACGCGCTACGCAGCGATCTGAAATAGAAAAGCCAGCTTCATGAATCATATGATCAATCGTATCTACTGTAATCACGACTACTTTATCCGCAAAGCGGCGAGCGTGTTTCAAAATAGAAAGCTGATCTTCAGGCGTCGCGTGGGTGTAGAGATTGTAAGGCATGTCGATGATAGCTACGTCATAGTGAGTGGTAACCTCTGAAATCGGTCCGGTTTTGACATCACCGCTTAAGCCGAAATGCGCAATATTTTCACGAGATCCGTCGGTCACAAGTGGATTGATATCGCGTCCTACAATATCAATGCCCATTGACAGGGCTTCTACAAGGACTGTACCGATACCGCAGCATGGATCGATCGCTTTGATTCCTTCAGGGTTTGGAACGGCAATGTTAGCTACAGCTCTTGCAAGGCGGGTACTGAGTGCTGTAGAGTATTCACGCGGTTTCTTCAAATGATGCAGCCATACAGCTTCGCTTTTTTGGTATTTCCCAAAATACCAGCGTCCTTCAAATGGAACAATGCCAAACAAATGGTCAGGGTTATGCAGGTCTGCTTCTGCTACAAAATGCCAACCCACATCACGTTCAATCGCACGCTGACCTTTATAACTTATTTTTTGATCTTTTTCCAAGTCATTAATTTTCATGAAAATGAGTTTAAATGTTTTGTCTCCAAGGTCAATATCTTCTACTTGCTTACAAATATCTGCAAGGTCATCTGATTCATACATAATATCTAATCGCTCTTTGATAAAAGGGCTTCTGCTTGGATCAAGTTTAACGGCACTTTTTATGATAGGTTTCTCAGTTTCAATTTCAAAAAGAGAGCGTCTCTCTAATTGACATAGTGAGAGTTCCTCTTCGCTGCATGCGTATGTGTAGATATACTGAGGCAGCTGCGTATGGTTATTCAATATCGTATCATCCTTTATCGTATCTAATTATCCTTCTTCTCAAACAATAGCGAGAAAAGAAGAGAAAAGCAACGAATTTAAATATATTTGGCCGTGAATACTAAATTGAAGCGCTTCATAGTCCACTTATTTGACAAAACATGCTAAAATAACTGATGGTAACCTGCATATGCTGCTGTTTATACAAAAGAACTGAAATAAGGTTTCTCAAAAAATCATTTACACACTGCTGACATTTTGATGAATAGGAGAGGCTACGTGATGTCTAAAAGTGATCATGAAAAGCAACAGATGAGTCGGGCTGATATGAAAAAACAAGCCAAAACATCCTCGCAAAACCTTGTGATGAACGTACTCATTGCCATTGTATCTGTATGTATTTTAGCTCTTATTATAAATGTTTTTATACTAATGAAATGAGCCGTTATGCTGCTCATTTCTTTTTATTAGGTTCAGCTTTTATTAAAGTGTTTGAGGTCTCTTTCACTAGAGAGCACATTATGAATAGCATATCTTTTTTTTACAAATGATAGTTGTGATATGATGAAGCAATAATACATTAGACAAAAGGCTGGAGGTTACTTAGTATGCCATTACTTAGATTTGATGTAATAGAAGGAAGAGATGAAAAAGAGTTAAAAACACTGCTAGACGCTACGCACCGAGCGATGCTAGAAGCCTTTGGCGTGCCGGAGCGCGATCGTTATCAAATTGTACATCAGCATCCTGCTCATGAAATGATCATTGAAGATACAGGTCTGGGCTTTGAGAGAAGCAAGGATTTGGTTATTATAAGCGTAACGAGCAAACAGCGAACAGAAGAGCAAAAACAAGCTCTTTACAGATTAATTGTAAAAGAGCTGGGAGAAAGCTGCGGTATTCAGCCAAACGACATTATGATTTCAATTGTTGAGAACGGTAATGCTGACTGGAGCTTTGGCATGGGAGAAGCTCAATTCTTAACTGGGAAATTATAAAACGGTTTATTATTTAGAGAAGCCCTTATTTCTAAGGGCTTTTTCTCATTTTGCCTATAAAAATATTATTCTCTTAGTCACATCTTACTCAAAATTAAATACAGACATCTGTCAAATGAATGATACAATAAGCTTATATGCCGTTTTGAGTGGAAAAGCCATAAAAGAGTTCGGCGTACTAATTTTAGAACAACAATAAATTTACATAAAGATGTAAAGATTTAAAGGTTAAAAGAGAAATGTACAAAATCTGTAAAACAAAAGAACAGTTACGCGTTACACATAGGAGTAAAAGGTTCTTCACATGTTTTTTCGGATAAGAAGAGAAAGTAATTTTGATCATTGAGGAGGAACTTAGAATGTTTGGATTTGATGCAGATGTATCGCCACTAGTGCGAATTAAAGTAATTGGGGTCGGCGGTGGAGGAAATAACACCGTTAACCGTATGATTGAACACGGTGTACAAGGAGTAGAATTTATCGCCGTTAATACGGATGCTCAGGCGCTTAACTTATCTAAAGCAGATGTGAAAATGCAGATTGGTGCGGCATTAACGCGAGGATTAGGTGCAGGAGCTAATCCAGAAGTAGGAAGAGAAGCAGCCGAAGAAAGTAGAGAACAAATTCAAGAAGTGCTGCAAGGTGCAGACATGGTATTCGTAACAGCTGGCATGGGCGGAGGAACCGGTACTGGAGCAGCTCCGGTTATTGCTCAAATTGCCCGTGAACTAAATGCTTTAACAATTGGAGTCGTTACTCGCCCGTTCAAGTTTGAAGGAAATAAACGTACCAAGCAAGCAGTAGGCGGTATTACTGCTATGAATGAATCAGTAGATACTCTTATTGTCATTCCAAACGACCGTTTGCTTGAAATTGTTGATAAAAAGACGCCTATGCTTGAAGCATTCCGTGAAGCAGATAATGTTCTTCGCCAAGGTATTCAAGGTATTTCAGACTTAATTGCTGTTCCAGGCCTGATTAACCTTGACTTTGCTGATGTAAAAACCATCATGTCTAATCAAGGATTTGCGCTTATGGGTATCGGACGAGCTTCCGGATCAGACCGGGCAATTGAAGCAGCGAAAAAAGCGATTTCTAGTCCGCTGCTAGATGCATCGATTGATGGAGCAAGAGGCGTGCTGTTGAACATTACGAGCGGCAGCAGCCTAAGTCTTTACGAAGTACAGGAAGCAGCAGATATTGTCACGTCCGCTTCTGATCAGGACTTAAATATGATTTTTGGATCTGTGATTAATGAAGATTTAAAGGACGAAATGATGGTAACCGTTATTGCGACTGGATTTGATGATGAAGATATTTCACCATCAGCTTCTACTTCTAGAGTTTCAAGAGCACGCTACTAAATTAAATAACCAGCTTTTATGGTGGCAATTGTTTTTCAATTGCCTTAAAAGGGAATCCGGTGCAAATCCGGAGCGGTCCCGCCACTGTAACAAGGAGCCTTATGTCAAAAAGCCACTGTCTATTTAGAGACGGGAAGGCGGTATAAGGCAGTGACTTGAAGCCAGGAGACCTGCCATAAATTACAGCACACAATAACCTACGAGGATAGGGAGGTGTTTTGGCAGAATGAAAAATAGGATAAACAAGGGGATATGTTTATCTAATTTTGTTGTGAAGACAAGCACTTCTTTTTAGAAGTGCTTTTTTTTGTGTATTAAAATAGAAGGTGGAAAAATGAATGATAAATAATAAAAAGCTCGTATCTATATTAATTTTTGTTTTACTTTGTCTTACTGCTTGTACGCCTCATGAAGAGAGTATGAGTATAAAAGAAGGAAAGAAAACGAATAAAAGCGCTACATTTTTATTTAATTTCACCCCTGCAACCCTTGATCCTCATACCGATGATGATTATACGGCAGTCCGTGCAGGAGTGGGGGAGACGCTTGTCAAAATCAGCGACGATTTAAAAATAAAGCCTTGGCTTGCTGAAAAGTGGGAAACAAAAGATAACGGTCTTACGTGGACATTTACGATAAAAAAGAACATCACGTTTCAAAATGGAAAAGCGCTGGATGCAAATGCCGTGAGGTCTTCTCTTCAAAGAGCAATAACTCAAAACTATGCGATGGGAAACGCTTTAAAAATCAAAGAAATGAAAGCGAATGGTCATACGCTCACAATTACATTAAAAGAGCAAATGCCTAAATTTCCTTCTGAATTAGTGCATCCAAATACAGCTATTATAGACGTTGATGCTTCTCATATAGCTAAGAAACCCATTGGCACAGGTCCATTTCACGTCTTATCTTTTGATCAAGGAAATCAAGTGAAATTAGAAAGGTATAAGGATTATTGGAATGGAAAAGTAAAGTTGAAAAGCGCGATCTTTGCATTTAACGAAGATGCTAATGCGCGAGTTGCTGCTCTTCAATCTGGAACAGCCGACATTATTTATCGCCCGCCTTTAGAAAGCTTGGGCACTTTACAAACAGATCCGTCTTTTAAGGTAAGTGGAGTACCTAGTGTGCGCACTCATTTATTGCTTTATAATCAAACCAATGACGCATTAGAAGACGAAAATGTACGAAAAGCTATCGATGCCTTATTGAACCGAAAAGAAGTTGTCAGCAGCATCATGAACAATCAAGCGGCAGCGGCTCGAGGGCCATTTTTACCCCAATTTCCGTTTGCCGATAATACAGCTAGTGATCAAAGAGGTATCGCATCTGCTAAAAGATACTTAGAGAAAGCAGGTTATCAAATCAAAAACGGAAAAACAATCAGAAACGGAAAGCCATTATCGCTCTCTCTTGTCACATACAGTTCTTTGCCAGAACTTCCTTTAATTGCGCAGCTTATACAGTCTAATGCGAAAGAGTTAGGAATCAATATTAAGATTCATCTCGTTGAGGACAGCGATGAATATTTAATGGCAAAAGACGATTGGGATTTAGCATTGTATAGCCTTATCACAGCACCTAGAGGAGATGCCAGCTATTATTTGAGTACGAACTATTTGCCGGGCGGTGGTTTAAATGCCAGCCGAATTAATGATGATAAACTAACAAAAATGATTCAGCAGTTAAATTCAACCGTAGAAGACGCAAAGCGAGATCAGTTAGCTAAGCAAGCAACCGCTTTGATTAATGGGAAAATGCTGACGTCATCGATTGTACATCCAAACATTGTTGTTGCTTATAATCAAAAAGTGAAAAACTGGACAACAAATCCAAGCGAGTATTATATGCTGACTCAGCATTTAGACATAATGCCATAGTCAATATTTTTGTTCCTATAGGAAAAAGAGAAAGTATACAATGACAGATAAAAGGATGTGACAGTAGACGTGCAAGAAGTACAAATGTATCAAATTAAAGAAGTAAAAGAAAAGGATGCTGAAGTGATTCAGTTTGTCATGAATATGCGGAATGAGCTATTTCCTATGCTGGAAAAAAATCAGCTTCCTGTGGATTTGCTTTATTTTAATGAACATTATGTTCAAGCGAAAGGCGCTGCTTTTTTTTCAGCTGTCACGGAAAATCAACAAGTAATTGGTACCATTGGTTTATACGCTTACGATGGACGGTTTCATGCATTAAAAGAGCGATATGAACATAGAACTGCAGCCGAGATTGTAAAGTGCTATGTGGATCCAGCGTACCGGCGTCTAGGTATCGGACAGCAGCTGTTAAAGGCAGTGGAACAATTTGCCCAAAATCATTTTTATGACACGTTGTATCTGCATACTCATCCTTTTTTACCTGGCGCTATTCCTTTTTGGGCTTCACAAGGCTTTATCAAAAGGCTAGCTGAACAGGATGAGCCTTGGAATACGCTGCACATGGACAGAAGAATACAACGAGTTGTAATGTAACGAGATCATACAGTAATTACCATGGAATCTGTATATGGGCTCATGCTATAATGAAGGTAACTTACATTTATAGCCTGTAGGGCAAGTCCTTACAGAAAAGAACCACGTTTCGAATTGGCTGAAACGTGGTTTTTTTCTATGAAAAACAAATAACAAAATATTTTTAAAAATATATATGAAATCGCTTTCAAAATAATGAAATATATTATATAATTACTAGTGTTGTGTTGTACTTTGTTAGTGTTAAATCAATATCCTACATGTGTGAGCCGATTGCCTTATGGTAGTCGGCTTCCTTTTTTTATAGTAGAAGTCTAAAGGGAAATAGCGTTCGTTAAAATGGCTGTAATCGTCATGACAATAGTGGTCCCGAATGCCCACTTGAAAAGAAAGAAAAGTTGCAATCATGCCAAACCCTAACAAAGAAAGCATTATCCATCACCTCTTAAAAAGTTAGAAAATTCTATTAATTTATATTATAGCATTAGATTTAATGTTAAAGTTTGGTATTTTTAAATAAGATAGCTTTAACCTAAAACTAAAAACTAAAAAAGCCGCCTTATAGGCGACTGGTTTAAGCTAGGTCAGCTGTTATGGACTGCTTTTGAAGGTGATCAGACAGCAGGCTGTAAGCAATAATTTTCCTTTTATACTGTTTTACGACATCGACGTGATCATGATAACTGTATACGCATAATCGAACATCGTTTTTCCCTTTTTTCGTATCGATAATCAGTGGAGTTTCACTGTCTTCTAGGTGTTTATAATAGTCCTTATTTCCTTCGTGGACGTAATATTGTTTTAAAAATGTTGCTTTATTAAAATAATCAATCACTTGCATTTTGTCTTTGCCTTCTAAATGTTTCCCATCAACTGTGACAGTAACGTTTTGATCATCAAGTGTTGGGTGTAATTGAAATTTAGTCATAAGCCATTTGACCACTGGAGTTGGAAGACACGTTATTAATATTTTGAGTGCACTTACAAGAATGATGGAAAGTAATACAATCCACGTCATAGTTAATCATCTCCGCTATAGTTTAAATGAAATAAGATTACATACTTATTTTACCACAGAGAACATGAGTGCTTTTTGTACATTATGTGAACCTTCCTCAGTGAAAAGATGTATATGAAATACGTTTATTTATGCACATTTAGGGAAATATAAAATTATAACAAATACTACATATAAAAAAAAGGAGAAAAAATTATGTTGTGGACGATTATTGGACTTTTATTTATTTTTTGGTTATTAGGATTAGTTTTTCATATTGGCGGCGGCATCATTCACATTCTTCTTGTCATTGCAGTGATTGTGCTGATCGTAAAACTTGTGAAACGAATTTAGATATGAAAAGCCTTTCCTTAGGGAAAGGCTTTTTATGTGGAGAGATTATAAAAACGAGCTGTATTCCGATATAAAAAATCATATGTCTCCGTTACAGAAACCCTTTTGAGACGTGCTATTTCCTGAACGGATTGATGTATCATTGATGGAACCGTTGTCTGGTTTTGAAAAGGTCCTTCAAATGGCCACGGACCATCTGTTTCGACCATCAAGTAGTCAAGAGGATAATCCGTGGCAAGGGCTTGGATTTTAGGCTTATACACAATATCGGGTGTAACGGAAATATAGTAGCCGTTGTTTTTCATTCGTTCAACTGTTTTTTTAGCTCCTTTGAACCAGTGGAAGTGAGCTTTAGACACGGAATGCTTTTCTAGTAAGTCGCATACGATCTCAGCATCTTCATATACAGCATGAAGAATTAACGGCTTTCCCCACTTTTTTGAATGAATAATAAAAGCTTCAAGCAGCTCCAAATAGGGCTCTAGAGAAAGAGTATATGTCTGACTTAAGTAATAAGGTAGACCTACCTCACCAACCGCAATCATTTCTTCATTGTTTTGATCAATCCAGGCAAACAGCTCCGCTAATTCATTTGAAGAAGGCAGCATTTGTTCAGGATGAAATCCGTAGGCGGGTTTCACGCAGGAATACAACTTGCTGATTTTTTGATTAAGTTGGCAAGAGTGTAGAGTAGAAGATACAGAAATAAGAGCTTGTAACGAAGGGTCGTGCTCAATTATGTCTTTCCAACTTTTCTGATCATATTGATCGAGATGAATATGAGAGTCAATGATTTGTTTCATAATTCCCATTCCTTCCAGCCCCAATTTGTTTAGAGATAATACGTAAAAAAATGTATAATTCTGCTAGGCTTTCATCTCATTCTTTATTTGCTTTTTACTTGCGTTCCCCCGTTTGGTAATAGATGCAAACGTATAAATAATAAGAGCTAACCAAATGAAACTAAAAGCAATAACATGAGCTTTTGTTAGCGATTCATGGTATAGAACCACTCCTGCTAGTAAAGACAAGGTTGGTGAAATATATTGAAGAATACCAAGCATTGATAATGATACTTTTTTAGCACTTTTTGTGAATAATAAGAGTGGTAGAGCTGTGACCATTCCACTTCCCATTAATAAAAGACTTGTTGAAAAAGAATCAAAAAACTGCAAGTGTGATTGAAACGTGAGGTAGCCTATGTATGCTAATGCAATAGGAGAGATGACCATCGTTTCAAGAGTTAATCCAATTGTTGAATCAGCTTTAATCTTTTTCTTTGCCAACCCATATAATCCAAAGGTAAGAGCTAAACTAAGTGAAATCCACGGAACTACACCATAATGAAGACTGAGTGTTAATACTCCGATTCCTGCTAGTATAAAGGCAAAAATTTGAGCCCCGCTTAATCTCTCTTTTAAGAAAATAACACCTAATAAAACACTTGTTAGGGGATTAATATATTGTCCAAGGCTCGCTTCTACTATTTTTCCATTAATGACAGCCCGCATAAAAATGCCCCAATTTGCACTAATAAGTACAGATGCAATAAAAAGAGACCAAAATAAGGATGGTTTTTTCACTATTTGTTTTACAAACGTAATGTATGTACGCCATTTCTTTGTTATTAATAAAAGAATAAGCATAAAAATAAAAGACCAAAAAACGCGCTGAGCCAAAATCTCACCTGGTGCTACGTGGTGAACCAGCTTCCAATAAATTGGCGTGAGCCCCCACATAAGATAAGAAAGGACCGCATACATCACACCATCTTTGTCGTGATTTAAGTTCATGTGAAACCTTCTTTCTAACATAAGATAAAATCAGTAATAAAAGTCATAGATTAACATAAAAAAGCAGCATAAACGATTATATCACAGAGAAAAACGATTCTTCACATGTTGAATGGCTCAAACGCTATGCGCAAGGTCATTGCTTTTCCATGTCTAAAATAAAATCAAATTGCGTGTTTCTAACAAGGTAAGTGCTTACACAAGTGTGCATGATAAGCACTCTTTCAGCTTATATTCAAGTGGTTATGAAAAACAGTTGATTTCCCCATTAGAAACTGTCAAGCTTAAGGAAGAAAAAAATCTTAGAGGAAAGAATATATAGGTGACGAATATGATCGAAATAAAAGCGTCTGCGATAAGCGACGGAGAATTTAACAGAGGTGTATTTGCTAAGCAAGATATTAAAAAAGGAACGCTTATTCACGAAGCTCCTGTTATCGCTTATCCTAATAAAGAGCATGATTTTA
The DNA here is from genome assembly GCF_049368575.1 of Priestia sp. 40. NCBI lineage: Bacteria > Bacillati > Bacillota > Bacilli > Caryophanales > Bacillaceae > Priestia > Priestia sp. 40. The sequence continues at coordinate 443,887 of NZ_JBMPZA010000015.1, read as the reverse complement.
TTGAGAAAACAACACTAGCGGATTATGCTTTTGAATATGGAGTGAATCATACGGCTATTCTTTTGGGATACGGTATGCTGTTTAATCACTCGTATACACCGAATGCTACGTATGAAATTAATTTTGACAATCATACCTTTGATTTTTATGCATATACGGATATCCAAGCAGGAGAAGAAATTCTCATCAACTATAATGGAGATGAAGATGATCAAGAGCTCCTTTGGTTTGATCGTGAAGATGAAGAAGAACAAAAGTAAAAAGGTAAGCCCATCGATTTTCGATGGGCTTTTTATTATGCTTTTTTATCTGGATACATAGTAGAATTTAAACGGATGAATTGGTAAATATGCGTAATAATAACTTTTAAAACGGCATATCCAGGGACGGCTAAAATAATACCGACGATTCCGAATAAGTTTCCAGCCGTTAGAATGACAAAAATGACCGTAATTGGGTGTATGTCTAGGCTTCTTCCCATAATTTGCGGAGAGATTACTTTCCCTTCAAGCAATTGAACAACCGCCCAGACAATGGCTAGTTTTACAAGCATAAAAGGAGACGTAATAAACGCAATAATAATGGCTGGGATAATGGCGATAATCGGACCAAGGTAAGGCACAACATTAGTCACCATGGCGATGATCGCTAGAAGTAACGCATAGTCTAATCCAATAATCAGATAGCCAATGAAAAGCAGTACACCTATACAAATCGCAACAAAAATTTGCCCGCGAATATATGCGCTTAATGCGTGGTTCATGTCGGCTAAAATGAATTTAGCTTCAGAACGAGAGCGGTTTGGAAGCAGTTTTACAATGTAATTAGGTAAGTTTTTCCCATCTTTTAATAAGTAAAAAAGAATAAAGGGTAAAACGGCAACCGATAATATAATTTCTGTAATGGTGCCGACAAAGTTTACAATACCGCTTGAAAATCCAGAAACATATTTACTCAAGTGTTTTGATGCATCTTTTGAAATCTTATCTAGGTCCGTGTTAGCCGACTGAAGACCTTGTTCGACATATCGGTTATTCGAAAGGTTCGTCACCGCATGCTGAACGTCATGCGTCAGCTCTGGGATATTATCAATAAGACGGTCAACTTGATTTTTTAGAGGCGGAATAACCGATGAAATAATAATGGCTAATGCGCCGATAATCACTATGTATAAAACAAGAATGGAAATAATTCGTTTTACACCTTTTCGTTCTAAAAAGTCAACAAGCGGATTAAATAAATAAAAGCAAATTCCTGCTAAGATAATCGGCAGTGCGATTGTTTTAATAAAAATAGAGATAGGAATTAAAATAAATCCGATTTTTGATAACGAAAAAATAGTCATGCTGAGAATAAAAATAATAATTGTATATACAACAAATTTATTATTTAAGATTTTTTCTCGGAAAAAAGTTCCTTTCTGAGGTCTAGGTTCCAAGCTGTTCAACTCCTTTTAAAAATAAATGTATAGTTATCATACCCTGATTTGGACTAATTTAAGAGGGTTTTTTACAAAGAAGTGTGCATACTAGTAAAAAATCTTCTAGAAAGAAAGGGTGAAATCATTGAAAGAAGACAAACAGCCATCGTATGATGATTTCTCTACAGTAGAAAAAAGCCATGAGTATATAACCGCTGAAGAATTTCCAGACGGTCCTTTCGGCTCTCCTGTTAATCAAAAACTGGGGAAATCTACTTCATGGGAAGAAGGGCAGCGAACGTATAGCGCATTTAATTATGAAAACAAAAATCTTCATGAAAAAGCGCAAAGATTATTTCCAGGCGCTCATCCTGTACATGATAACCCAGAGGAACATGAACAAAATCCAAGTTAATGTCTTTATTATGCTCTGAATATATTGCCCTATCTTTTTGCTGAATTATGTTGACAATAAGCAAGTTAGCCTGTAATATAAAACGTAACTTATCACTGTTTCTACAGGATTCGACAAAATTTGATTTACTTAAACTTGTGATCTCAACTTCTATTTACAGCTATTAGAGCGCTGTAAGTAGAAGTTTTATTTATGTTATCGATAAAAAAGAAAAAAGCAGGTCTGCTCAAGCAGGCCTGCTTTTTTCTTATTGAACAGCGTCAAATTTATTTACTTTCCACTGTGAACCAGATTTATAGAATGTGACAGTGCGTTTTACGCTACCTCCATCTACAGTTGGGACTGTGAATTCATAAGAGCGAACTGTTGATGTTTGATACACAAGCTTTGTTTTTGCTTTTGACCATTCTAACATGCTGAATCCGTCGCCGATTGGGTGTGCAAGTTTGCCGTTATATGTGATATAGCCGTAATTTGTTAGTCCTTTTTCTACTGCACTATTTGTAAATGTTTCAGATAAGTAGCTTGATAGCTCAGCTTTTGTATCAAATTCAGGGCAAAGATACACGTACTCAGTTCCTTTATATTCAAATGTACGTTCTGTACATGGTTTGTTTTTATAACCGTGCAGAGCACTCCAGAAATGATTGCTGGCACTAGCTGCAATTTTGACAGCATTTGCATCCGTTAGTGTTGTAGATGTTGTTTGTGCTGTAACTCCAGTGCTTAGTGTAAAGAAAATAGCGATTGATGATAAAACTAGTCCAATTTTTTTCATTTCTAACTCACTCCTAATTAATTAACCTTATTTATGTAACAATTATGTGTTTTATATTTCTTTTGTTACATTTATATTACAATAAATCTATAATAAAAGAAAGTGTTTTGTCTTTTTTTCTTAAATTTTTTTAGATTTTTACTAGTTTCTGAAGTAGATATAATAAATAAATTGCGGATAAATGTTGATTTATCAGGTTTTTCAAACCGATTTTTCTGTTTTGCATTCGTTTTGTTACAAACAATCTTTTTGTAACAAAAATGTAACAAAAGAAGCTGAATACTTTTACGATACAGAAAAATAAAGATAAAACGGTGAAAAAGCGATTCTAAAAGTTTATTTTCCTTTTTTTGGGCATATTTCTTTTGCGGTTTTGAGCTTTTTAGTAGAGTAGATTAAGAGGAGGCGAAATCATGAAAGCCATTATACATAGTGAGAAAAGCGGGATAGCAGGCATGAATTACAGAGATTTTCAGGAGGTGCCCCCTGAAAGAGGAGAAGTAAAAGTAAGGTTAAAAACAGCAGGTTTAAACCGGAGAGATTTATTTGTTATGAATAATCGAGGCAAAGGAGATAAGCCGTTTATTCCCGGTTCAGACGGTGCAGGTATTATAGAAGAAGTGGGAGAAGGCGTAAAAGGTTTAAAAACTGGAATAGAAGTGATCATTAATCCAAGTCTGGAGTGGGATCGTATAGAGGACATTCCGTTTACGCCTAAAATTTTAGGTGGTCCATCGAATGGAACGTTTGCAGAGTATGTAATCATAAAAGCGGATAATGTTGTGCAAAAGCCGCCTTATCTATCATGGAAACAAGCGGGCGTTCTTTCATTATCGGCTTTAACTGCGTATAGAGCTCTCTTTACAAAAGGGCAGTTAAAAAAAGGAGAACATCTACTTATTCCTGGTATAGGGAGCGGAGTCGCAACTTATGGCTTGTTATTCGCAAAAGCTATCGGAGCTGACGTAACGGTTACTTCTAGAAGTGATGAAAAAAGAAAGCAAGCCCTAAAGTATGGAGCTGATTATGCATTAGACAGTGGAAGTAACCTAACAGAAGAAATCAACAATAGAAAAGTAGATATCATACTTGATAGTGTGGGGGCAGCTTTATTTCCGACGTATCTTGAAATACTAAAGCCAAATGGAAGAATTGTTAATTTTGGGGCGAGTTCTGGAAATGAAGTTGAATTGCCTCTAAGAACTATTTTTTATCCTCAATTCAATATACTTGGCACGTCTATGGGAAGTCAGGAAGAATTTGTGGACATGATGGATTTTATAGAGAAACATCAAATTAAACCAATCGTCGATAGATTCTATCCGCTGTCAGAGGCAGTCGCAGCTTACGAACGATTAGATAAAGGAAAACAATTTGGCAATATAGGTTTACTTATTTCAGAATAAAAAGGTCCCCAGCGCTAACTGAGGACCTTTTTATATAATCAAACGTTTGTTTAAATGAAAGAAACAAGGTAGTAACAGGATTTTCAGCAGTTTTTTATCATAACCACCAAGCTAACAAAAAGGTAACAAATCCCCCTAGTATCAAAAATCCCATGCTGTATTTGAGCGTGTATTTAAACAATTCACTTTCTTTTCCAGCCAGTCCCACTGCTCCGGCAGCGACAGCAATTGATTGAGGAGAAAGCATTTTAGCCATTACGCCGCCGGCAGTATTAGCAGCTACAAGAATAACTGGCAAGACATTAATTTGCTGAGCTGTAGTTAGCTGTAAGTTGCCGAACAGCGCATTATTTGATACGACAGACCCCGTTAGAAATACGCCAATCCAGCCAAGAAATGGAGATAAAAATGGAAAATAAGCAGCTGAAGTAGCGAGTGCCAATCCAAGTGTAGAAGACTGTCCTGAATAATTTGAAATAAAGGCAAACGCAATGACCATCATTATCGTAATAATAGGTCTTGCTAGTTCTTTTACGGTTTCTAAGAGAGTAGTCCATGCCACCTTTGGCGATACGTTAAGCAAGAAAACTGAAAGGATACAAGCGATAAGAATTGCTGTACCTGTTGCTGCGAATACGTCTATTTTTAAGATAGCAGCGTAAGGCGTAGGATCCTTTACTAAAGGCGCTGCTTTAATTACGTGATTGTGTAAAAATGGGACGTTAATAAGCAGGTTCATATGTTCAAGCATCGTTTTGACAAAAGAAATGCTCCAAGCCGTAACGAGTATCGTTAATAGAATAAAAGGAGACCAAGCCTTTAAAATCTGTTTTGGTGACAGGCTGAAGCTTTTAGCTGCTGCCGGGCTTGTTCGTTTAATATAAAAAGCAAGAGCAAGCAAACTCACAATAGAAGATGTGATATTTGGAAGTTCAGGGCCGATGTATGTAACAGTTAAATACTGTGTTAGTGCATAGGAAACGGCTGTGATGCTCGTTGCTTTCCATACGTCTTTTAATCCTTTTATCCCATCCATAATAAAGACAAGTAAAAAAGGGATAAGAAAAGAAATAATCGGAAGCTGCGTGCCAAGAAAATGAGCAATTTCTTTTGGATCTATGCCAGATACTTGTCCTGCGACAATGACAGGAATCCCCATAGCGCCAAACGCTCCTGAAGCTGTATTAGCAATTAAACATAGCGCCGCTGCTTTTAACGGTTTGAACCCAAGTCCAACTAGAAGCGCTGCTGTAATGGCAATTGGAGCTCCAAATCCCGCTGCCCCTTCTAAAAAAGCATTAAAGGAAAAAGCAACAAGCAGCATTTGCAAGCGGGGGTCATCGGTTATTGAAATAATAGACTGTCTAATGGTAGTAAACTGTCCGCTTTTGACAGTTAGTTTGTATAAGAACACCGCTCCGATAATAATATAGCTGATGGGCCAAAGTGCATACAGAAACCCATAGCCTGTGGCTCCTAAGACCATTGAGGCAGGCATATCATACAAATAAATAGCAATAATCATAGAAAGAAGTACTGTAATACCAGCAGCAATGTGTCCTTTTAATTTCAAAAGAGTTAAAGCAATAAAGAAAAAGATAATGGGGATAAGTGCAATTAGTGCAGAAAGCCAAATATTATTTAACGGATTATATACCTGAGTCCACGTCATATTCATACACCTCTACTACATATTTAAAACAAAGGAGCGGGGGAGTCCCCGCAAAAATCTTTTGATGTTACACAAAAGCTCTGTCGCGAGTTTGCTTAAGAATGCTAGCAGAGTGCTCGAGCTGCTGCTGTTCGTGAGGAGTTAAATTCAATTCAATAATTTGACGCACGCCGTTTTTATTAATGATAGCTGGTACGCCGATATACACGTCAGAAATACCGTATTGTCCTTCTAATAAAGCAGATACCGTTAAAATAGAATTCTCATCATCTAAAATAGCCTTGGTAATTCGTACAAGCCCCATTGCAATTCCGTAATAAGTCGCTCCTTTTCGATTAATAATATGGTAAGCCGCATCGCGGGTTTGTTCGAATAGATGCTTCATATCCGGTTCTTTTTCAATAGCAGCAGTATTGATAAAATGTTCGAGCTTCACGCCGCCAATTTGCGCGTGGCTCCAAACAGGAAATTCCGTATCTCCATGTTCCCCCATAATATAAGCGTGGACGTTGCGAGAATCTACTTCGAAATAGTCGCTTAACAAGTAGCGGAAGCGAGCTGTGTCAAGAATCGTTCCTGAACCAATTACCCGTTCGTTTGGTAATCCTGATACTTTTTGTGTAACGTGTGCGAGAATATCAACTGGATTTGTTGCGACTAAAATGATGCCGTCAAATCCGCTGTTCATAATATCTTTTACAATGCATTCAAAAATTTTAACGTTTTTTTCAACTAGATCTAAGCGCGTTTCCCCTGGAGCTTGATTAGCGCCCGCTGTAATAACTACTAAATCAGCGTCAGCACAGTCTTTATAATCTCCAGCCCAGATTTTCATCGGTGTGGAAAATGGCATACCGTGATTGATATCGCGTGCTTCACCTTCCGCTTTTTCTTTGTTCATATCGATTAACACTAATTCATTGGCAATACCTTGATTCACCATTGAAAAAGCGTAGCTTGAGCCAACAAAACCAGTTCCGATAACAGCAACTTTTCGTGTTTTTGGTGTAAATTGTGTTTTCATTTGTATCATCCTTTGAATTTTATTTTGTGATGTTTTTCACAATGTTAGTGTAACAAGAATAAATACCCTCGGCTGTGATAAAAATCACACCCTTTAAAAAATAGTAAACAATTTTACAGGGCGATTTAAAAAAAGGGTCCTTCTACATGAAGTGCCACATTTAGAAAGATCTCAAACGTTTAAAGTGTTGAGTAAAGGCAACTTGTTTTGCAGAAAGCTAAAGAGTTTAACATTCTCTATTTGTATGTTAACAGCCAATAATGTTTCTATAGACCCACACGAAATCCATTTGTTACACTAAGTTTGCTTATTTTGAATAAAGGAGTTGAAGGGATGGAGAACTACTATGAGCAAGCCCAAAAAGGCGCTTGGGTTAGTATCTTATCATATATCTTTTTATCAGCAGGTAAACTTATTATTGCGGGTGTCACCGCTTCCTCTGCATTAAAAGCCGACGGTCTTAATAATGTTACAGATATTATTGCATCAATTGCCGTCTTAGTCGGCTTAAAAATCTCTAAAAAACCTCGTGATAATGATCATCCCTATGGACATTCCAGAGCGGAACATATCTCTTCACTTATTGCTTCTTTTATCATGATGGTCATTGGACTAGAAGTATTGGTCGATGCGGGTCAGTCATTATTTATGGACAAATCTGAAGCGCCTAATTTACTGGCTGCTTGGGTAGGTCTTGGAGCGGCTGCTATTATGGGTGGTGTCTACCGATATAATATTAAGCTTGCTAAAAAACTTGATAGCCAGTCTTTATATGCGGTTGCTAAAGATAATTTGTCTGATGCACTTGTGAGCATAGGGGCTGTTGTGGGAATTTTCGGCTCGCAATTCGGCTTGCCCTGGCTGGACGTGGTAGCTGCTTTTGCTGTGGGAATTATTATTTGTAAAACAGCCATCGAGATTTTTAAAGAAGCGGCTCATTCTTTAACGGACGGATTTGATGAAGAAAAGTTAGGACACTACAAAGAAAGCATTGGGCTTGTAGAAGGGGTAAAAGAAGTAGAAGATGTGAAAGCGCGTAAGCTTGGTAATCAAGTCGTGATTGATGTAACTGTTAAAGTAGATCCTCATTTAAATGTTATTAAAAGCCATGAAATTGCTGATCAAATTGAACATATGATGAACGATGAGCATCAGATTAAAGATACTCTTGTTCATATTGAACCTGATGCATATGAAAAGCAAAAATAAAACCAGCACGTTCTTTCGTTATGAAAGGATGGGCTGGTTTTATTTTTGGGGAAATTTGAAATAAATCACAAAAACTTCTTCAAAAGTGAAAATGAAAAGCCGTTATTAGTAATATAAAGATTTTTGTAGAAGGGTGAGGGAATGAAGAGGTTAAGTGCAAAACTCGTAGTATTTTTTAGTATTTTTATAGCTATTTTATTATTAGTTGTTTCAGGGGCTGTTTATCAATTTACCAAAACACAAATAGAAAAAGATGTAGAAGTTCAGTCTCAAAGTCAAGTGAAAGAGTTAAGAGAAACGATTCATACGTACTTAGACATGTATAGTCGTTCTTTGCTGACGTATAGTGAAAATGATGTAATTGTTAATTTTGTTAAGCAAGAAGGAGATCAAACAAACCAAGAGAAAAATCCGTATTTTACATGGAACACAGTTCAAAAAGAGTTTACACAGTTTAAAGAAAAGTATCCTAACTTAGTACTTGAATACATAGGCACAAAAAATAAAGGAATGTATTCTGTTCCTAAGCAAGAGTACGGATCAGGTTATGACCCGACTTCAAGAGTTTGGTACAAACAAGCAGTGGCATCACCTGATCAAGTAATTTATACGGATCCATATGAGGATGCAGCAACAAAAAAGACAGTCGTGACGATTGCAAAGGCCATTTTGGACCCAGATACTCAAAAGGTGCTGGGCGTTATAGCTACTGATTTAGATTTAGATGCATTAAAAGCAATCGTAGGAAAAGCGGAAGTAAATTATGGTGGATATGCATTTTTATTTGACAAAAATGCTACCGCTCTTGTCCATCCAACAGAAACTGGAAAGAATTTAATGGAACAGCCATTTATACAAAAAATGTATGAAGCAGATCGAAATAGTGGTTTCATGAAATATACCTTTCAAGGCGAAGAGAGAGTGATGGCATACGAAACTCTTGAAGGGACGAATTGGAAGATAGGGAATGCCTTTATTTATAATGAAATGCTCGCAAGCGCTCATCATTTATTAAATGTAATTATTTGGATTGCGTTAATTGGTATTTTATTATCAGTCGTGTTAACCATCTTTTTCTCAAGAATCATTACTAACCCGATTCGCCGCTTAAAAGATGAAGTAGCGAAAGTAACAGCGGGCGATTTAACGGTTCAGGTGAAGACGAAGTCAAAAGATGAAATTGGGGAGCTTACTCATTTATTTAATGATATGGTTGCTAAAATGAAAACGTTGATTGGAACAGTTCAGACGTCTGTTGAGACAGTAAAAACGTCTGTTGAAGATTTGAGTGCCGTATCTGAAGAAGCAACTGCATCCAGTGAGGAAATCGGCCGGGCTATCCATGAGATTGCGAGCGGGGCGACGCAGCAAGCTTCTGATGCTGACTCTACTAATCATAAAACGATGAGTTTATCTTCGCAAATTGAAGAAGTCATTGAACAAAACGCACAGATTAATAAAATGACGATTGAAGCTGTAAGCATTAATGAAAAAGGTTTAAAACAAATGCAGCTCCTTCGCAACCAAACCACTGAATCATCTCAAACGATTCACGCTGTTCAAGCTGTAATGGAAGAATTAACAAATAAGATGAAAAAAATTGAATCTATTATTTTCACGATTAATAGTATTTCAGACCAGACAAATTTACTTGCATTAAATGCTAGTATTGAAGCAGCTCGTGCAGGAGAACATGGCAAAGGATTTGCGGTAGTAGCTGAAGAAGTGCGAAAACTTGCTGAACAGTCCTCTCAGGCCACTGAACAAGTTCGCCATACGATTGCAGCGATTCAAGGAGAAGTCGCAGCTGCGCGTGAAGAATGCAACCGTACAGAAGAGCTTTCAAAGTCTCAAGACTTTGTGGTAGGAGATACAGAACAAGCTTTTCATGAAATTGCAACCACGATTGAACAAGTGGCGGCGGCTGTCGAACATGTGACAAGCAGCATGGATAGTATTGATGAGCATAAGGAAGACGTGGTAGCGGCCATTCAAAGCATAGCAGCTATTGCACAGCAATCAGCTGCGGGAACTGAAGAAATTACGGCTTCTACAGAAGAACAAATTAGAGCTATTTCTACTGTTTCTCAATCGGCTGAACATCTGCAAGAGATTAGTGAAGAATTGGCGAACTTGATTCGTCAATTTAAAATTAAATAAAAAAGAGCGCCAATAACATATTGGCGCTCTTTTTTATTTAATAGGAAAACAAGTTGCTATACGGTAAAAAAACCTGCTGAGTTGGAGGTGCAACGGCTGACACGCGCTGATGTGTAAACGGGTGTATAAAAGAAAGCTTAATGGCATGTAAAGCTTGCTGCTGATCTTTTAATCTCTTTCCGCCATAAAGAGTATCACCAAGTAATGGATAGCCGATGTGACTCATATGAACACGAATTTGGTGAGTGCGTCCGGTCTCGAGCGAAAGTTCAATAAGCGTTTCATTTTTGGCCGTATTGCGCTTTAACACCCGATAAGATGTTTTGGCAGCTTGTCCCGTTCTAGATACTCTTCTTCTCGTAGCGTGATGGCGATCGCGTCCAATAGGTTCATTAACGATTCCTTGCTCTTTTTTCATGATTCCTTGGACAAGAGCAACATAAGTCCGATTAATTTTACGTTCAGCCAGCAGCTGGTCAAACACAGAGCTTGCTACAAAATGCTTCGTGAATAAGATAGCACCTGATGTATCGCTGTCCAAACGGTGAACGTGTCTAGGTTTTGTTTGGAGGCCTATTTTTTGAAAATAAGCAGCTACAGCATTTAAAAGAGTTTTTTGGTCCTGCTCTGATGAAGGATGAGTATCTATGTTTATTGGTTTGTTTACGATTAGCACGTGTTCATCTTCAAACAAAATCTCTATATTAACATTGTAAGGTGTTATTTCATTAGATTCTGCTTCAAAAAAAGGGAGTGATACTCTATCATTTTCCTTAAGAGTATTCCTCCATGGTAAAGGCTCACCGTTTATAAGCACATTTTTATTCATCCGAAACTGATGCAACGTTTTTTTGGGAATACGCCATTTCGTTTTTAAATAATCTTCAATTGTTTGCCCTGCATCATTTTTTGTGATTTTATCTTCTAGCCATTGGCCGTGTATACTCATATTTAATCCCTTCCTTACATACTAGTAAATATCCTTTAATCTTTAAAAAGAACTTGTAAATAATTAGGAGGAAATAACTACCTGAAGTTCTCGTTTTATGTTTATGTTATGCTAAATAAAGAGACATAAGTTAAGAGAAAAAAGGGGGGGTAACCATGAAAATTGCCCAAGCAGCTCCGCCAGAAATGGAGAATTACATAGAAGAGTTGACTGAACAGCTTCGCTATGACTTGTTACCTCGGTATGTATCTGTAGATAAGCTTAATCCTGATCAATTATTAAATCCAGATTATTGTACAGACCATTTATATAATGGCTTACTCGATGAAGCATTGCAAGTCATTAGTAGCCTTCAGACAATAATTGCCGTGATTGAAGCGATTCAACATCGGCCGATTGAAGAAAGCGACTGCGAGCAATTCGAAAAAAATATTGCAATTTTAAAAAAATACGGGTTCTTATTTCCTGTTTCCATTGAGTGTTTTGCAAAAGAAAACAATTTGATTACGTATTCGTATGAATCGTTTTACAATTCATACATAAATTAAAGAAAAAAAGCATGTATCACATGCTTTTTTTCTTTTGAATCATATATTTCAGACTTCTATTGGACATTCAAAAAGAGCTTGTGATATGGTCAAACTTGTATAAATCCATCAAAAAATAAATAGGAGCGAAAACATGACGAAAGCAAAATTATGTTTTATCGGTGCAGGCTTTCACGCATCAACGAACATTTACCCCTCTGTTATTGAAGCGGGAGCAGAAATTAAAGCAATTTCCACACGCAGTATCGAAAGATCAAAAACTGCTCTTCAACGATTTGGGAGCAGCGGTACGCCGTACGATGATTATAAGAAAATGCTAAAACAAGAAAAGTGCGATGGAGTAGTGGTTGTGGCACAGCCTAAAGATCATCCTGCTTTGGTGCTTGATTGCATTCGAGCAGGACAAAATGTTTATGTGGACAAGCCTTTGGGGATGAATGAAAGAGAAGCAAAAGAGATTTCAGATGCTGCTAAGCAAGCTGGCGTAAAAGTTATGGTAGGTTTTATGAAGCGCTATGCGCCTTGTTATATGAAGTTAAAAGAATTAATTGAAGAAGGTAGCCTAGGAAGTGTTCGTTCATTTCAAGCAAGATTTGCTGTAGACAGCACCCCTTTTTGTAAAAATGAAGAACAGTTTGTGAAGCTGGCTGCTATACATATTGTCGATCTTGTTCGTCACTTGTTCGGAGAAGTTGTTCACGTGACAGGTTTTAGAAATAATCATCGTGAGTATATTTCAAATAGTATTTCGCTAAAGTTTGAAAATGGTACGGTCGGGAGTCTTTATTTTACCGGCATGACAGCGTGGTCTCGAGAAAGTGAAAACTTATTAGTGACATTTGATGATGGTTTTGCTTTTGTTGACGAAATAAATTCATTAACTATTCACGAATCCCAGACTTTTGATGAATTACCGTGGAAATCATTAAAAGAAAACGATCGTGTGTTTACACCTTCTGCTTCTCCAATGTCGGGAGCTTATCGAGATCTTTATCTTCGTGGGTTTGTTGGAGAGATGGCTCATTTTATTGAGTGTTGTGTAAGTGAAAAAGAACCTCTTTCCAGTGGGAGCGACAATGTAAAAACGATGAGATTATGTGATCAAATACTGTCATCTTTAATGTAACGAGAGCTATAAAGTTACTGAAAACTCGACTTAAAGAAAATGTACCACGAATAACTAACTGCAAATTATGTAAATCATACTAAATAATGTTATGATTAGACAGGTCGTATAAACGAAAGCATTTACCTTTCATAAGATTACAGAACGTTTCAATCTTATTACATATGTTTAAAATGAGCCTAAATGGTTTCTTTTTACGCCTATATCATATACAATGCCCCCTAGATGATTTTTTCGAATAGCTAATAATCGTTTGGGATTATGAAAGGAGATTAATCATGAAAAAACTGATGTATACATTGCTCATTGGGTTAATTGCTGCAGCTTTAACAGCTTGTGGTTCAAACGATGATGCAAAGCAATCAAAGAGCGATGATCAAAAAACTGCACAAACTGAGCAGCAAAAAGAGGCGCAGGAAAAGCAGGAAAAGCAAGCAAAAGAAATGCAGAAGAAATTAGATAAACAAAAAGTAGATGAAAAGAAAACCGTAGCAGTTGTAAACGGTAAAAAAGTTTCGGGTGAAGAATATAATGCAGCCCTGGCTACATCACAAAATCAGTACCAACAAATGGGACAAGACCCAACTTCTAAAGAAGCAGCTAAACAAGTAAAGCAGCAAACAATTGACAATTTAGTAGGTCAAACGCTGCTATTGCAAGAAGCTGAAAACAAAGGCTATAAAGCAACTGATGAAGAAGTAGATAAAAAGTTCAAAGAAACGAAAAAGCAGTTCAAGACAGATAAACAGTTTAAAGCGGCATTAAAAGATGCAGGAATAACTCAATCACAATTAAAGTCTGAGCTGGCTGACAGCATTAAATATCAGCAGTACGTAGATAAAGACATCCAAACACCAGAAGTAACAGATAAAGAAATTCAAGATTATTACGATCAATTTGCAAAACAAAGCCAAAGTCAAGCAAGCGGCGGTAAAGAACAATCTCAAATGCCAAAGCTTGAAGACGTAAAGCCTCAAATTAAGCAGCAGCTTGAACAACAAAAGAAACAAGAAGCATTAGAGAAAAAAGTTGAAGAACTCAAGAAAAATGCAAAAGTTGAAGTGAAGCTTTAAATACAAATGAAACGGCCCTTTAAAGGGCCGTTTTTTTGTTATGTACATTATTGCTTTTTGTCAGTAAAAAGGGGTGCGTGAAAGATTTTATTGTATTTTGACTTATAAGGTAAAAAGTGTTCTGATGGTTTGCCTTTCATCCTATACTTTTCTTATATAGATATAAGAGAAATTGGGGGAGTCGATAAATGAAAAAGGTGGCTGTTTTTTTTGTTGGGCTTGTTTTTTTACTCGCGGGGATGGGTCTGACAGGCAACGCTTCTGCGGCGTCCAATCAACTTGTTATCATTAACAAATCTACTAACACACTTGCTTTTTATGATGGAGGCAAATTGGTAAAGACGTTCAAAGTTGCGACAGGGAGGCAGATGAGTTATACACCAGAAGGTACCTTTAGCATTGTGAATAAAATTAAAAACCGGCCTTATTATAAAGACAACATTCGGGGAGGAGATCCTAGAAATCCGCTAGGTGATCGCTGGCTAGGATTAAATGCGCGCGGAACGTATGGCACGACGTACGCTATTCATGGAAATAATAATCCAAGTTCTATCGGGACTTACGCAAGTTCAGGGTGCATTCGTATGTATGATGAAGAGGTACGCTGGCTGTTTGACCGCGTTCAAACCGGTACAAAAGTGGTTATTGGTCAATTTCATTCTCAAAGTTTTGATTCAATCGCTGTTAAAAACAAATACAAAGTAAGCAGTGCTTCAGTCGCCCAGAATCTTTGTAAAACAAAAAAGCTCTCAAAAGGCCAAATTGGTTTTGTAACGATTCAATCACCGATGGTTTTGTTAAAAGAAGAAAAAGGAAAATGGGTAAAGATTCGCACGTTAAATCGCGGTGAACGCTATAATGTATATAAAATAAATGGCATTAAAGTCTCTTTAGGACCAGGATTTATTGAAAATTATCCTAATAAAAAGACATCCATAAAATTAGATATTTGCAAATAGAAAATGAGGCTGAGGCAAAAGTATTTTAGCCTAAGTGAAAAACGAACCATTGATCAAAATGTTTGATTCTTGGTTCGTTTTTTTATTATGGTGAACGTAGGTTTCATCTGTTTCGTTCCTTCTAGCAGTTGATGGGAGGGCAAGGCGAAGACTCCCGCGGAAAGCGGAGTCTTGCACGGAAATCAACAGCGGTGTCACAAGCTATCCATACGAGGTAATGTATCCATTTGTTCGTCTTTAGATTGGATTCATTTCGTTATATCTTAACCTCATTTTTTGAATTTTTAATAATGTTTATTATAATAAAAAACAGGGAAACTAATTGCCTAATGAAGAGAGAGAAAGGGTTGTTTTAGCGTATGTCTACAATAGATTTATCAAAATTCGAGAAAAAAATGATTATTCGTAACATCAAACCGGACGATATAGATGAAATTTTAGCACTTCAAAAGCTATCATTCCCGGGAATGGAGCCGTGGAAAAAAGAACAGCTTGAAAGTCATCTGGCCATTTTTCCAGAAGGACAAATATGTGCAGAGTACGACGGGGAAATTATCGGATCTTGTTCAAGCTTGATTGTGAACTTTGATGAGTACGATGATCAGCATACGTGGGACGATATTACGGACGAAGGATACATTACAAATCATAACCCGGAAGGCTACAATCTGTATGGGATTGAAGTAATGGTTCATCCAAAGTATCGCGGCATGAAAATAGGACGCCGCTTATATGAAGCGCGTAAAGATTTAGCACGTGAATTGAACCTGAAAAGTATCATCATCGGAGGAAGAATTCCTAATTACCATAAGCATTCAGCTGAAATGTCGCCTAGAGAGTATGTAGAGCAAGTTATTCATCATAAAATTTATGATCCAGTGCTATCTTTTCAGCTAATGAACGGATTTACGCTTATGCGTATAAACCCTGGTTATCTTCCCGATGATCTAGCTTCTAATAAGTATGCAACGCTGATGGAATGGAACAACGTAGATTACGTTCGCCGTTCAAAACGCCATTTTAAAACGTCATTCCCAGTGCGTATTTGTGTTGTTCAGTATATGATGAAACAGATCAATTCATTTGAAGAGTTTGCAACACAGGTAGAATATTATACAGATGTTGCTTATGACGCAAAAGCCGACTTCTGCGTATTCCCGGAAATTTTCACAACTCAGCTAATGTCTTTCTTGAATGAAAAGATTCCAAGCAAAGCGGTTCAGCGCGTAGCAGAATATACAGAAGAGTACATTGAGCTATTCACCAACTTAGCGGTTAAATATAACGTAAATATTATTGGAGGATCCCACTTCGTCGAAGAAGATAATGGAGATATCTTTAATATTGCGTATTTATTCCGCCGAGATGGAACAATTGAAAAGCAGTATAAAGTGCATATTACACCTAATGAAAGAAAATGGTGGGGAATTAGTCCAGGAGATA
The DNA here is from genome assembly GCF_049368575.1 of Priestia sp. 40. Classification (NCBI taxonomy): domain Bacteria; kingdom Bacillati; phylum Bacillota; class Bacilli; order Caryophanales; family Bacillaceae; genus Priestia; species Priestia sp. 40. Next base: position 427,705 of record NZ_JBMPZA010000015.1, on the reverse strand, counting down.
AAGTTGAAGTGTTTGATACAGATTGTGGTAAAATTGCCATCCAAATTTGCTATGACATTGAATTTCCGGAGCTTGCTCGTATTGCTACCGATAAAGGTGCAAATATTATTTTTACGCCATTCTGTACGGAAGACCGTCAAGGCTATCTGCGCGTAAGATACTGTTCTCAGGCGCGCGCGATCGAAAACCAAATTTATACGGTTATCGCAGGTACAGTTGGAAACCTGCCTGAAACAGAAAACATGGATATTCAGTATGCGCAGTCTGCTATTTTTGCACCGTCTGATTTTGAATTTGCACGAGACGGTATTGTAGGAGAATGTAATCCTAATATTGAAATGGTGGTTATTGGAGATGTAGATTTAGAAATTCTTCGCCGCCAGCGTCAATCAGGAACGGTTCGTCAATTAAAAGACCGACGCCACGACGTTTACAATATTAAATATAAAAAATAACGCAGTTTCTAAAGACATCATGCAAATGCATGGTGTTTTTTATTTCAACTTTTGCCATAATAAAAACTATTACAATGAATTTTGTGGACTAACCATGGAAAAGAGGGGAAAACATGAGTTTTCATGGACAATCGGTATTACCCGCTGTTCGAGATATGAAGCAATTGGAAAAGTTTTTAGCAAGTAATTATGAGTACGGAGTTCTTTTAGACAATCAAGTGGGCATGCTAAAAGGAATCATGAAAGAAGTCCATAAGCATGAAAAAAAGCTAATTATTCATTTAGACTTAATTCATGGCTTAAAGCACGATGAATATGCGGTTGATTTTTTGTGTCAGGAGTTTAAGCCTGCGGGAATTATTTCGACAAGAACAAACGTTATTTTAAAAGCTAAACAAAGAGGGATTTATGCCATTCAACGGGTCTTTTTATTAGACAGCACGGCTTTGAAGAAAAGCTACGAGTTAATGAAGAAAGTAAAACCGGATTATATTGAGCTTCTTCCTGGAATTGTGCCCACTTTAATCCAAGAAGTTAAAGCTGAAACGGGCATTCCTGTGTTAGCTGGAGGTTTAATACGAACGGCAGAAGAAGTTCATAATGCTTTAGAAGCCGGGGCTTCTGCTGTTACAACATCAAATAGAGAACTGTGGAGTATTTCAACTTAAAAAAACTGTTTGACAACGCTTTCATCATCTAGTAAACTTCTAGATAAGTTAATAGATGTGAGGGAGAATAGGAGATCCACGGTATAGCCTTTTAATGATTTTATTAGGGGGATGTATGGTGGATTTTCTTATTTTCTTGTTATTTTAATCGTTTTCATACAAAGGGGAGGTTATTTATATGCAAGCATTCTTAGGAGAAATAATTGGAACAATGATTTTAATTATCCTTGGCGCTGGTGTATGTGCGGGCGTCAATTTAAAAAAATCGTTTGCTGCTAATTCAGGATGGATCGTTATCACAATGGGATGGGGAATGGCGGTAGCGATGGCAGCATATGCGGTTGGTAATATGAGTGGGGCACACTTAAACCCAGCGTTAACCGTAGCTCTTGCTATTACAGGTGATTTTCCGTGGTCACAAGTACCGATGTACATCTTAGCTCAGTTTATTGGAGCGATTCTTGGTGCAACAGTTGTTTATTTACACTATCTTCCACACTGGAAAGAAACAAAAGATGCCGGTACAAAATTAGGCGTATTCGCAACGGGACCAGCAATTGCTAACCCATTTGCAAACGTTTTAAGTGAGGCAATTGGGACGTTTGTATTAGTTGTAGGAATCTTAGCAATTGGAGCAAATAAATTTACAGATGGATTAAATCCTTTAGTAGTAGGGTTTTTAATCGTAAGTATCGGTTTATCATTAGGAGGAACAACAGGCTATGCCATAAACCCTGCTCGTGATTTAGGACCACGTATCGCTCATGCTATCTTGCCGATACCTGGCAAAGGCAGCTCGAACTGGAAATACGCTTGGGTGCCAGTAGTGGGTCCTTTATTAGGCGGATCAATTGGCGCAGTATTTTATCAAGCGGCATTCTTAAATAAAACGTCTAGCAGCTTATGGATTGTCTTAAGCATTGCGGTGATTGTTTTAGCTGTTATTTACGCTGTTTCTAAACAAAAAGCAGCACAAATTCAATCAGCAGTAGTACCAAAAAAATGAATGCGCTTTACCATCTAACTATGTACAATAAAGAAACGACACTATACAGAGAATAGGGGATATTGATATGGAAAAATTTATTTTATCTTTAGACCAAGGAACAACAAGCTCACGAGCAATGTTATTTAATAAAAAAGGTGAAGTTGTACATGTAGCTCAAAAAGAGTTTACGCAGTACTTCCCAAAACCAGGTTGGGTAGAGCATAATGCTAGTGAAATTTGGGGTTCTATCCTTGCCGTTATTGCATCTTGTCTATCTGAGTCAGGTGTTCATGCTGATCAAATTGAAGGAATTGGAATTACCAATCAGCGTGAAACAGCAGTAGTATGGGAAAAAGCAACAGGAAAGCCGATATACAATGCAATCGTATGGCAGTCTCGACAAACGTCTGGTATTTGTGAAGAGTTAAAAGCAAAAGGATTAAACGATACGTTCCGCGACAAAACGGGATTATTAATTGATGCATACTTCTCTGGAACAAAAGTAAAGTGGATTTTAGATAACGTAGAAGGTGCACGAGAAAAAGCAGAAAACGGTGAATTGTTATTCGGAACAATTGATACATGGTTAATTTGGAAGTTATCAGGCGGAAAGGCGCATGTAACGGATTACTCAAACGCATCCCGCACGCTTATGTTCAATATCTACGATTTAAAATGGGATGATGAACTGCTAGATATCTTAGGGGTACCGAAATCAATGCTTCCAGAAGTAAAGCCTTCTTCTGAAGTATACGCTCATACAGTAGATTATCATTTCTTTGGTAAAAACATTCCAATTGCTGGAGCAGCAGGGGATCAGCAAGCCGCTTTATTTGGACAAGCTTGCTATGAAAAAGGAATGGCAAAAAACACCTATGGAACAGGCTGCTTTATGCTCATGAATACGGGTGAAAAAGCAGTTAAGTCCGATCACGGCTTATTAACTACATTAGCATGGGGGATTAACGGAAAAGTAGAATATGCGCTTGAAGGCAGTATTTTTGTAGCAGGATCTGCTATTCAGTGGCTTCGCGACGGTTTAAGAATGTTTAAAAATGCGGCTGAAACTGAAAACTATGCAACACGAGTAGAGTCTACAGACGGCGTGTATATTGTGCCAGCTTTCGTAGGACTTGGAACTCCATATTGGGATAGCGATGTACGTGGAGCGATGTTTGGATTGACTCGCGGTACAAAAAAAGAACACTTTATTCGTGCAACGCTTGAATCACTAGCTTATCAAACAAGAGACGTATTAAGCGCGATGGAAGCAGACTCTGGAATTACATTAAAAACATTGCGTGTAGACGGAGGAGCAGTTAAGAATAATTTCTTAATGCAGTTCCAAAGTGATGTGTTAAATGTTCCTGTTGAGCGTCCTCAAGTGAATGAAACAACCGCTCTTGGGGCAGCATATTTAGCGGGTCTAGCGGTCGGCTACTGGAAAGATTGTGATGAAATTGCGCAGCAGTGGAATATGGAAAAATCTTTCGAACCAAATATGGAAGAAGAACAACGTGAAGAATTATATAGCGGCTGGAAAAAAGCCGTACATGCAACAATGGCTTTTAAGTAATTATTTGATGAAAACCCTTTAATTAAAAGCGCATGTATGATATAATGTATTCAAGTTAATAAATTGGTTGGAGAATCGGAGAGACCACAGATCCATATGTAGGCATACTATATATGTGATTTGTGGTCTCTCTTTTTGTATATTGGAAAATTTTGATATCTTTGAAAAATGAAAGGGGAATGACGTATGTTTTCAAGTCAAACACGTTCGAATAAATTGGTAGACATGACACAAAATCAATATGATTTATTAGTAATTGGTGGGGGAATTACTGGATCAGGTATTGCACTTGATGCGACTCATCGAGGCATGAAAACGGCATTAGTTGAAATGCAGGATTTCGCAGCAGGAACATCTAGTCGTTCAACGAAGCTTGTTCACGGCGGTCTACGCTATTTAAAACAGTTTGAAGTTAAAATGGTAGCCGAAGTTGGTAAAGAACGTGCCATTGTATATGAAAATGGCCCTCATGTAACGACTCCGGAGTGGATGCTGTTACCTTTCCATACGGGTGGAACATTTGGGAAATTCTCAACTTCAATTGGACTGCGCGTATATGATTTCTTAGCAGGGGTAAAACGTGCAGAGCGCCGCAAAATGTTTAGCGCAGAAGAAACGCTTAGACGCGAGCCACTGGTGAAATCTAAAGAGTTAAAAGGCGGCGGTTACTACGTTGAATATAAAACAGATGATGCACGTTTAACGATTGAAGTAGCTAAAGAAGCTGCCGCAAGAGGAGCAGATTTAGTCAATTACACAAAAGTGGAAAACTTCATCTACGATAAAGGAAAAGTAGTAGGGGCTGTTGTTCGCGATCAGCTTACGAATAAAGAATATAATATCTATGCAAAAAAAATCGTCAACGCTGCAGGTCCATGGGTGGACACGCTGCGTGAAAAAGATAATTCAAAAAAAGGCAAGCAGCTTCAATTAACAAAAGGAATTCACTTAGTTATTGATCAAGAGCGCTTTCCGTTAAAACAAGCCATTTACTTTGATACACCTGACGGACGTATGGTATTTGCGATTCCGCGTGATGGAAAAACATACGTAGGCACAACAGACACGGTCTATAAAGAAGACGCTAGACATCCGCGTATGACTGTAAAAGACCGTCAATATGTTATTGATGCAATTAACTATATGTTCCCAACGGTTGATATTACAGTAGACGACGTAGAATCAAGCTGGGCGGGTGTTCGTCCACTTATTCACGAACAAGGAAAAGATCCTTCTGAAATTTCGCGTAAAGATGAAATCTGGACATCAGAATCAGGTTTAATTACAATCGCTGGAGGGAAATTAACTGGGTACCGTAAAATGGCTGAAATTGTCGTAAATCGCGTAGCTGAAGATTTTAAAGCAGAAGGACGCGAATTTGAAAGCTGTCAAACTAAACATTTACCGATTTCTGGAGGTAATGTAGGAGGTTCAGGCGGGTTCCCAACGTTTGTAGAGCAAAAAGTCAAAGAAGGCATCAAACTAGGGTTATCACGTGACGCTGCTGAAAAGCTTGTAAAACGCTATGGCTCAAACGTAGACAAAGTATACCGCTACATGATTGAACGTCCGGATCAGCTAAAAAACAGCGACCTTCCAGCTAGTGTATTTTTGCAAATTCAATATGGTATCGAAGAAGAAATGGTTTCGAAACCAGTGGACTTCTTCATTCGACGTACGGGCGCTTTATTCTTTGATATCAACTGGGTAAGAAGCTGGAAAAAACAAGTGATTGCTCATATGGCCGAAGAGTTAAAGTGGACGCCTGAGCAAACAAAAACTTATACGGATGAATTAGAACAGCACCTTCATGACGCAGTTGTACCAGTAGATGAAAAAGTTAACCGTATGACAGGTATTTCATGATAAAATAAAAAAGTACCTCAAAATTTGTCAATACAGCCATAATATAATAGCAGGAAGTCAAATTTTGACGAAGAAATATAATATGACTGTTAAAAAAAGAGAAAGACGATTACTCGTTTTTCTCTTTTCATACATATTTACATTTATATAAGGGGGCTTTTTTTTATGAGTTGGAAAGAAACGTATACATCTTGGATTAATCACCCAAATTTAGATCCTGAATTACGTCAAAATTTGGATGCAATCAAAGGTGATGAAAAACAATTAGAAGATAGTTTTTACAAAACATTGGAATTTGGAACAGGCGGAATGCGTGGAGAAATTGGAGCGGGTACAAACCGTATGAATACATATACAATCCGAAAAGCTTCTGAAGGCTTTGCTGAGTACATTAAACAAGCTGGCGAAGAAGCTATCAAGCAAGGCGTAGTCATTGCATATGATTCTCGCCACAAATCGCCTGAATTTGCGATGGAAGCAGCAAAAACATTAGCAAGTCACGGAATTAAAACGTATGTATTTGAAGAGCTAAGACCAACACCTGAACTTTCATTTGCAGTGCGTGAGTTAAACGCATTTGGAGGTATTGTTATTACAGCGAGCCACAATCCTCCTGAATATAATGGATACAAAGTATATGGTCCAGACGGTGGTCAGTTGCCGCCAAAAGAAGCTGATGAACTAGTTGGCTTTGTAAATGCTGTGGAAAATGAACTTACATTAGCTGTTCAATCTGAAGCGGAGCTAAAAGAAAAAGGTCTTATTGAAATGATTGGTTCAGCGATTGACGAAGCATACAATGAGAAGCTAAAAACGATTTTAATTAATCCAGAGCTAGCTTCTGAAATAGGTAAAGACTTAAAGGTAGTTTTTACACCTCTACATGGTACAGCTAATAAGCCAGTTCGCAACGCGCTTCAATCCATCGGTTACGGAAATGTTACGGTTATTGAAGAACAAGAACTTCCTGATCCGAATTTCTCGACGGTTAAATCTCCGAATCCTGAAGAGCCGGCTGCATTTGAATATGCTGTTCGTAAAGGAAAAGAAATTGATGCCGATATCTTAATCGCAACGGATCCAGATGCAGACCGTTTAGGAATTGCTGTCAAAGATCCAAGCGGCGAATATGCGTTATTAACAGGAAACCAAACCGGTGCTTTATTGCTTCACTATTTGCTTTCTCAAAAGAAAGAAAAAGGTGTGCTGCCTGCTAATGGCGTTGTGTTAAAAACGATTGTAACGTCAGAAATCGGCGCACAAATTGCTCGTTCATTTGGATTGCAAGTTGTTGACACTCTAACAGGTTTTAAATTTATCGGTGAAAAAATTAAGCAATATGAGCAAACGGGCGAGTATACATTCCAATTCGGCTATGAAGAAAGCTACGGCTATTTAATTGGTGACTTTGCTCGTGACAAAGACGCTGTACAAGCAGCCATTCTAGCGGTAGAAGCTTGTGCTTATTATAAAAAGCAGGGCATGACGCTATATGAAGCGCTTCAGCAAGTGTTTACTAAATATGGTTTCTATCGTGAAGGTCTGAAATCTTTAACGCTTAAAGGAAAAGAAGGATCTGAGCAAATTCAGCATATTTTGGCTACATTTAGAAATGAGCCTCCTACTGACATTGCAGGGTTAAATGTTTCGGTTGTAGAGGATTATACATTAAGTGAGCGCCAGCATATTAAAGCAGGAAAAGTAGAAGAGATTACATTACCAAAATCAAATGTATTAAAATATATCTTAGAGGACGGTTCTTGGTTCTGCCTTCGTCCGTCTGGTACAGAGCCAAAGGTGAAGTTCTATTTTGGCGTCGTGTCAGAAGATGAAGCAACGAGCATTGCCCATTTAGAAGCTGTACAAACAGCTGTAATGGGTGAAGTGGAGCGTGTACTAGATAAAGTGAAAACGGTATAAAAATAAAGCCTGCTCAAACTTGAGCAGGCTTCTTTTAGGATACTTTATTTGATTGCGTATTTGACAAATATGAAGAAGATCGTAGGGCCTTATAAATTCTCGGAGCAAGCATAGCCCCAAGAACAGTGAAAATAAGATCCTTTACGGCAAACCACGACATAATCTTCCAAGCAGCTGCATATGTCATTGCAGGAGCTTCAAGCCAGTAGTTAACCGCTATATACATATACGTAGTACCAATTAAATAAATAACGGCAATACCAACTAGCGATGAAATTAAAAAGATAGAAAAAGTCGGCTTGCCGCGCATTTCCATAATTTTTCCTGTGATAAATGCAGCGACAATATAAGAAAGCAAAAAGCCGCCGGTGCTTCCAAATAAAATACCAATTCCTGCTTTAAATTGAGCAAATACCGGAGCGCCGGCAATGCCAATTAATACATATACAATCATCGAAATAGAACCCATTCGGCTCCCAAGTAAAAGTCCTGCTAATATAACAAAAAAAGGCTGAAGCGAAAGAGGCACGCCGCCTACTTGTAAAAAAGGTGCCCAAGAAGTAATGTTTGCACCAATAGCCATAAGAGCTGCAAACATACCAGCTAATGTTAAATCTAATGTGCGAAACCTTTTAGTATTCATATATGTTCCTCCCAGTATGTACTGAAATATCTTAGCGTATGTACTGAAGATTGTACGTCGAATTCACTTTTATGTCAACGATAAAAATAAATATGTTTACATATATTATTTGATGTTTTTTGAAATAAAATATGCATATTTTTAGTGCAACATAAAAAAATAAAGAAGGGAATTCATCCCTTCTTTGTCCAAGTGTGTGTATCAAAAATACTAGTACAATGATTCTTCCAGAAGCTCCGGGTTGTGCTCCGAATATTCCGTTGCATGATCAATGTAGCGTAGTAAAGAATAGAGCTCTTCTTGAATGATGCGGTAGTTTCGTTCAAAATTGTAGGCGTGCAAAAAATGTTCAATCTTTTTTGAAAGAAAATCGTCGTCTGTTCGAACCATTAAAATTAATAAGTTATCCCATTGTGAACGGTGTGTGTAATATAAAGCTCGATCATAATCAATTACATCCATTAATAACGTTCCTCCTTTTGAGGAGTTGAAATTAGTGTATGATATTTGCGGGAATTCTTACGCTGTAAATGTTGGGCAAAAGACCAGTGCATAATTAAAAGAGGTTGTAGTCATTATGTAAGAAGAATAAACGTACAGCACCAGCTAAATGATAAGAAAGGCAAAGAATGATGCAGCGTAACACTTAAATTACATCCATTATTTAAGACAACTAAATAAAAATCCCCTTTTCTTGAAAAAATAAAGCTTCTTTTTGATGAAAACACATGAATTGACATGTTTGTACATAGATTGAAGTAAGGAGTGAAAGGGGGAGCTGTCGTGAAAGAAGCAGATTATAAGCAATTATACCGTGCGATTGATGAAATTACGGAAATAGCTAGCGGTTTCGGCCTGGATTTTTATCCGATGCGCTATGAAATTTGCCCGGCAGATATTATTTATACGTTTGGTGCATATGGGATGCCAACTCGTTTTTCACATTGGAGCTTTGGAAAACAATTTTACAAAATGAAATTACACTACGATCTTGGATTGAGTAAAATTTATGAATTAGTTATCAATTCAGATCCTTGTTATGCATTTTTATTGGATTCCAATGCGCTTATTCAAAATAAATTAATTGTAGCTCACGTGTTAGCTCACTGTGACTTCTTTAAAAATAACAGCCGTTTTGCCAACACGAAACGGGATATGGTAGAAAGTATGGCAGCGACCGCTGATCGAATTAAAGAATACGAAGTAAAGCACGGTAAGCGTGAAGTAGAAAAGTTTTTGGATGCTGTCTTATCGATTCAGGAACATATTGATCCGTCTCTTATGCGTGCCAAGCTTTCTTGGAGCATAGATGATGTAGAATCATCGGAAGAAGAAATCATTTCTCCTTATGATGATTTATGGAATTTGGACTATAAAGAAAAGAAAAAACCAAAACCTCCAAAGTCTTTTAAAAAATTTCCGCCTCAGCCTGAAAAAGACATCTTATTATTTATTGAAGAATACAGTCCTTATTTAGAGGATTGGCAGCGGGATATTTTAACGATGATGCGAGAAGAAATGCTTTATTTCTGGCCGCAGCTTGAAACAAAAATTATGAATGAAGGCTGGGCTTCTTTTTGGCATCAGCGCATTATTCGAGAAATGGACTTAACGAGTGATGAAGCGATAGAATTCGCCAAGCTAAATGCAGGGGTTGTGCAGCCATCTAAGACGGGAATCAATCCATATTATTTAGGATTAAAAATATTTGAAGATATTGAAGAACGTTACAACAATCCAACAGAAGATATGATTCGCCGAGGCGTAGAGCCGGGGTCAGGAAGAGAGAAGATGTTTGAGGTACGTGAAGTTGAATCAGATATTTCCTTCATCCGCAATTACTTAACAAAAGATTTAGTTATGCGCGAGGACATGTATTTATTCCAAAAGCAAGGAAAAGATTATAAAATCGTCGACAAAGAATGGACGGAAGTCAGAGACCAGCTTGTTAACATGCGCGTAAACGGAGGCTTTCCTTATATCACAGTAACGAATGGAGACTATTTAAAAAATGGAGAGCTTTATTTAAAGCACTGGTATGAAGGAATTGAATTAGATGTCAAATACTTAGAAAAAGTGGTACCGTATGTTCATCAGCTTTGGGGCCGACCGGTTCATTTAGAAACGATGATGGAAGGCAAGCCAATCGCCTTTACGTATGATGGAAAAACAGTGCATAGAAAACATTTGTAAAACAGAAGACCGCTTAAACAGCGGTCTTTTTGTGCTTCTGTAACTTATCCATATAAATTGAAAAAATAAAATTACTATGCAATAATCAAATGAGAATTACTTTCATTTAGAAAGGAAGATAAGATGTTTGTTGCAAACGCAAGTTTTGAAACGGAAAAGAAATTTGAAGAACAGCTCAAGCAAAAAGCTAAGAAAAACAAAGCGGAAATTGAAGCAGCTAAAGGAAATTTATCGTTCGAATGCTGGAAAAAAGATTCTGCTGAAAAAGTTGAATATGTCTTTGTATCCAAGTGGGAAGAAAAACAGTTCTTTCAAGCTTGGATTTCAAGAGAAGAACATGTGAATGAACATAAAGAAGCGAATAAAAAGAAAACGAAAGCATGTTCTGAAGCAATGGAAATCAAGAAAACGCTGCGTTTTTATGAGGCGGTAGAAGAGGACATTCTTTTCTAAAAAAGCATGCTTGACTTTCATAAATGTTGTAACTATAATGATTACAACAAAATAGGAGTGAGAGCAATGAAAATTAGCAGTCGATTCACCGTGGCCGTTCACATACTATCTTTAATTAAAGTAGATAGCAGTCATCCTAGTACTTCAGAGTGGATTGCTAGCAGTGTAAATACAAATCCTGTTGTTATAAGACGAGTAATTGGGATGTTAAAGAAAGCTGGACTCGTGAGTGTAAAAGCCGGAGCTGGCGGAGCTTATCTATTGAAAGATTTAGAAGAGATAACGTTGTTAGACGTTTATCGAGCGGTGGCAGCAGTGGAAGAAGGAGAATTGTTTCAAATGCATGAAAATCCGAATGTGGAGTGTCCTGTAGGAGCCAATATTCAAAGTGTTCTTGAATTGATTTTAAAACGTTCTCAAGATGCCATGGAACAAGTCTTAGCCGATGTGACCATGAAAGAATTAGTGACGGATTTAATAGCAAAAATAGATGCATAATAACATGCTTCTGTTTGTAAAAAACGGAGAAACCTAGGTTTCTCCGTTTTTTTTATAGCTTCACAATTGTTCGTCCTCGAGCTTGTCCTTCTAATAAAGTCGGAAGTACCTCAGGGAGCTGTTGTAGTGAAATTTCCTGCTGAATGAAAGGTTCGAAGCTTTCAGGCTTAAAGTCATTAGCGAGTCTATTCCAAATCTCTTTTCGAGTATTCATTGGACAGTAAACAGAATCGATACCGAGTAAATTAATCCCTCTTAAAATGAAGGGAAAGACGGTTGTTGGCACTTTGCCTCCAGCTGTTAGCCCGCTGACCGCTACAGAGCCTCCGTACTGAATTTGACTGAGGACAGAAGCTAGAGGCTCTCCACCCACAGGATCCACCGCAGCGGCCCATTTTTGCTTGCCTAATGCTTTTAATTTGCCGTTATAAACGTCTTCACGCGCTACAATAGAGGAAGCGCCAAGCTCTTTCAAATAAGCTGCTTCCGAGCTTTTTCCCGTACTTGCTTCCACTTTGTAGCCTAATTTTGAAAGAATGGCAACCGCAAAGCTTCCTACACCTCCCGTAGCGCCTGTTACAAGCACAGAGCCGTTAGATGGACTAGTATGGTTTTCCTCTAAGCGATGCACAGATAAAGCAGCTGTAAAGCCCGCTGTTCCGATAATCATTGCTTCTTTTAACGTTAAATTTTCAGGAAGAGGGACAATCCATTCGCTGGGTACGCGCGCATACTCACTGTAGCCTCCAAAGTGTGATACGCCAATGTCATAGCTTGTTGCGATGACACGATCACCTTCTTTAAAATCAGGGCTGTCAGAAGATACAACGATTCCTGCTAGGTCAATACCTGGAACAAATGGATAGCTTGTCACAATATTGCCGTTTGCGATGCTGGCTAAGCTATCTTTATAATTCACCCCTGAATAATGAACGCGAATAAGTACATCGCCTTCTGGCAAATCGTTTAGCGTCAGTTCTTGGACAGACGCCTCCACTTGGTCTTCACTTTTTTTATCTACTATTAATGCTGAAAATGATTGCTCCATTTTATTTCTCCTTTCTATACTGAGATGTATACATCTATACATAGATTACCTTATTTCTATACCCATTATAGAAAATAGTAAAAGAAGTTCCTAATACTTTGATTACGAAAGAGATCATTTCATTATAAAATAGCGGTATAGCTATTAGTTAGCAATACATAGAAAAGAGGAGAAGAGACATGAGCACAAACGTATATTTTAACCATGATGCAGGCATTGATGATTTAGTATCGCTTTTTTTACTGCTGCAAATGGATGATGTAAAGGTAACGGGGGTATCTGTTATTCCTGCTGACGGATATCTAGAGCCAGGTATCAGCGCAAGCCAAAAAATTATTGATCGTTTTGGAAGTTATGATATCGAGGTAGCCAAATCTACGTCACGCGGTATGAATCCATTTCCAAAAGAATGGCGCATGCATACGTTTTATGTAGATGCGCTCCCGATTTTAAATGAAAAAGGGAAAGTGCAAACAAAAATAAGTCAGCTTCCTGCTCATGATCATTTAATTGAAACATTGCAGCACACCGACGGAAAAACGACTTTATTATTTACAGGACCGCTAACTGATTTGGCAAGAGCACTTGAAAAAGCGCCGGAAATAGAAGAGAAAATTGACAAGTTAGTGTGGATGGGCGGTACATTTCAAGAAGTAGGAAATGTGCAGGAGCCTGAACATGATGGAACGGCGGAATGGAATGCTTTTTGGGATCCAGAAGCAGTAGCAAAAGTATGGGAAAGCAGCATTAAAATTGAGATGGTTGCTTTAGAAAGCACGAATCAAGTTCCATTAACGCCGGCTATTCGCCAAATGTGGGCTTCACTTCGCAGGTATGAAGGAGTAGACTTTGTAGGGCAGTGCTACGCGGCTTGCCCACCGCTTGTGCATGTTGAAACCAATTCGACTTATTATTTGTGGGATGTACTCACAACAGCATTTACAGGGAATTCAACACTTGTGAAGGTAAAAACCGTTTCGAGTATTGTGTATACAGAAACACCAAGACAAGGAAGAACAGAAATTTCTGAAGAGGGACGACCTGTAGACGTCGTGTATGACGTCACAGCTGAAGCATTCTTTGCGTACATTACAGATTTAATGAAAAAAGCAGTAGCCAAATAAAGAAAAAGGTTGCACGTGAAAATGTGCAACCTTTTTAATGAATCATATTCAAGAATTGACGTGTCCGCTCTTGTTGAGGATTTGAAAATATTTGATCCGGTGTACCTCTTTCCATAATGACACCTTGATCCATAAAAATAACTTCATCTGCTACTTCACGGGCAAAGCGCATTTCGTGAGTTACCACCACCATCGTCATTCCTTCTTTTGCCAGGTCTTTCATCGCTTGAAGAACGTCTCCTACAAGCTCAGGGTCAAGAGCTGAAGTAGGCTCATCAAATAGCATAACTTTTGGGTCCATCGCCATTGCTCTGGCGATGCCAACACGCTGTTGTTGTCCGCCAGACAGCTGGAAAGGGTAAAAGTCGAGCTTATCGCCTAAGCCAACGCGTGTTAACAATTCTTTACCTCTTTTTTCTGCCTCTTGAGTAGAAACGCCTTTTACAATTACAGGACCTTCCATAACATTTTCAAGCGCACTTTTATGAGGAAATAAGTTATAGTTTTGAAAGACCATACCTGTTAGGCTTCGAAATGAAGTAATGTCTTTTTTACGAACAGGTTTGGTGAAATTCATGCTTTTTTTATCAAGTTCAATCGTGCCGTCTGTTGGGATTTCTAAAAGATTTAAGCAACGTAAAAAAGTAGTTTTACCCGATCCAGAAGGACCAATTAATACAATTACCTTGCCCTGTTCAACTTCTAAATCAATCCCTTTTAATACTTGCAAATCACCGAATGATTTATGCAAATTTTTGATATTAATCATATGAAAAACTCCTTTAGCTACTCGAAACGGTTATTTAGATACGTAACGATCTAGTCTTATTTCAATGCGTCCTTGGATAATGGATAAGATTGTACACATAATCCAGTACAAGAGCGCTGCTTCACTATAAAGAAGTAAAAATTCATAGTTAGTCGAAGCAATTTCTTGAGCTTTACGGAACATCTCAGAAACAAGAATAAGCGATGCAAGTGACGTATCTTTAATAAGGCTAATAAAAGAGTTAGATAATGGCGGAATCGATACACGTGCTGCTTGCGGTAAAATAATCCGTCTTAACGCTTGGGAATAGGTCATACCAAGTGAGTAGCCAGCTTCCCACTGTCCTTTAGGAATAGATTGAATCGCTGCTCGGATAATTTCAGATGCATACGCACCTACACTTAATGAAAATCCAATAATAGCAGAGATAAATGGGTCAATTGTTATATCTAAATTGGGTAAGCCGTAGAAAATAATAAATAATTGCACAAGCAGCGGTGTACCTCGAATAATCGATACATAGATGCGCGCAATTATATTTAAAACTTTTATAGATGATAAACGAGCCAAGGCTGTTAAGACAGCTAAAATGATACCGAGTACAAACGTGATTAATGTTAGTGGAATAGAATATTGAATAGCTCCCTTTAGCATTGGTAAGAGAGATGATTGAGCGATTGAAATCAATTGATTCAATCGCTCTCCATCAGGGAAAATATTATTTAGGAGAAACATCTTCGCCAAACCATTTCTTAGAAATTTTTGCGTATGTTCCGTCTTTTTTCATATCTTTCAATGCTTTGTTTACTTCATCCACTAACTTACCGCTGTCTTTTCTAAACATAAAGCCGCTTGCAGCACCATCGGATTTTTCATCCGCGATTTTGATAGGTGCGTTAGGGTGCTTTTTCTTATAGTCAAGGAACGATAATTTATCGTTGATTGTAGCATCAACACGGTTTGCGCTCATTAGTTCTACTGCTTGAGCAAAACCTTCAGCACTCGTAATGTTTGCACCATAAGATTGAGCCATGTCTTTATAGTTACTTGTTAATGACTGCGCTGATTTTTTTCCTTTTAAATCTTTAAATGATTTGATATCTTTTTCGTCTTTACGAACAATTAATACAGCCCCTGACTGGATGTATGGATCAGAGAAATCGTATTTCTTTTGACGATCTTCACGAATACCAACTTCATTAGCAATCATGTCAAATCGTTTAGCATCTAATCCAGCAAACATGCCATCCCACTGTGTTTCTTTGAACTCAGCTTTTACGCCAAGACGTTTAGCTACTTCTTGAGCCAATTCTACATCAAACCCAGTTAGCTTTTGTTTGTCATCATGAAAAGTGAACGGAGGGTATGTACCTTCAGTTCCAATTGTTAATACACCATCTTTTTTCACTTTATTATATAAATCCTCTTGTGAAGATTTATTGTCTCCATTGTTTGCTTCATTTTTTGAGCTAGAACCGCATGCGGCAAGCACAACTGTGAAAGCTAATAGTAGCGACAAAAGTGCAGCAAATTTCTTCATTTTCTAAACCCCCTAGTATTCTGATAGGAAATGATACTCTGTGATACTAAACAAGAACACAGCAAAAGTCAACAAAAAAAACTTATACGATTAATGTGACTTAAAATAAGGGAAATATACCTTCTATACACGGTTTGTCATAAGGATACAGAAAGATTTTAGAATTTGGATTAAATGGATTTTTAAGGGATATCCGAGGAGTAAAAAGGAAGTTTCATGCGACGATTTTCTCTTTCATTTTTTCATGACTTTTGGTGCAATAAACATATAGTTAAATGTTAAGGTAGAAATAAATTCCTTATGGTACACTTAAAGAAGAATTTATGAAACGGAGCGATATGATGAAAGCCATAAACTTAATCTCAATTGCCTTTGGTGCTATCGCTGGTACGTATGCACGTTATTTTCTAAATCTTTCCTTATTATATACGGGGTATCCAATAGGAACAGTAATTGAAAACCTATTAGGTAGCTTCATATTAGGACTATTAACGGGATTTTTTGCGTGGAAACAGCCAAAGGAATGGATCAAGCTTGGACTAGGCGTGGGCTTATGCGGCGGTTTTACCACGTATTCAACGTTTGCAGGAGACTTCGTTTCTCTCACTCAGCATTATTTATGGGGTGGAGCCATTTATTTCATTGTCTCTTTAGTAGGCGGAATCCTTTTTGCTTTAGCAGGCTATCTATGCGGTGAAACGGCAGGAAAAAATTTAGTAAAAGTACATGAGGTGAAGTAAATGAGCATAGTGAGCTTGGCACTTGGGGGGCAGCTGGAGGCATATGCCGTTATCTTTTGGGATTAAAGGTTACAAAAACAGCTTCAAATCCTCCTTTTCCAGTATCAATGCTGTTTGTTAACTTGCTTGGTGCGTTTGGACTTGGTCTTTTTTACGGTAGTTATTATGGAAAGGTTCCGAGTCATGCTTATAATGATTCAATATTTCTAATGATCGGCATTGGTTTTTTCGGGGCTTTTACCACTTTTTCAACGTTTAGTGTGGAAACCGTGCAGTTAATTCGAGAAAAATCTTATCAGAAAATGTTGGTGTACGTGGGGATTTCAGCATTTGGAACAATTGGTTTATTTACAGTGGGTTTACTGGCAGGAACGTTTTTATTTAAATAAAGAGAACGTTTCTAGTAGGGAAAAACAAAAAGACGGAGAAGTAGAGAATGGATAGAAAAGCAGAAGTTTGGAAATACATTTTGTTGATTGTTGCTGTTGCAGGTCAGATCATCGGTTTTTTATTTTTATTTATAAATGTTGTGGCGGCATTTATTTTTTACGGTTTTTATATTCTAACTTTTATTATGTTACTCCTGCTGTTTATATGGGATCGGAAAAAGGAAAAAGACAAAGAAGAATTTGACGACTATACCGATTACTAACCATATAAAAAGCAGAATGGTGCGGTGCGCCGGGCCTCTTAGTAAAGAAGCTTAAAAGATACATCTATAAAAGGAAGAGAGCCGTAAGAGCATAAAGAGATATTGTATTTACATCTAGTTGTGTTATAATTTTAAGTGCAAAAACAAAATCAATAAATAGCAATCACTAGGGGAGCTTTTTGAAGCTGAGACGAATGCATTTCGGACCCTTTGAACCTGATCTGGTTTGTACCAGCGTAGGGAAGTGGCGATCATGTTTACATAACGATACATGCTAACCACTCTACGTTGTAGGGTGGTTTTTTTGTATGTAATAAAGCCCTCTACACAAGATAAAGTGATTGAAATTTCTCTTTATTCTGAATGGAAAGGTTTCGATCATATGGATATTCCTAAATTTCATGTCATTACAACAGATAAGCAGCCAATTGAAGAGGTTCGGGACATTTTAACGGCTATCGTGCCTTTTGCGGGTGCCATTCATATTAGAGAAAAAAAGAAAACAGCAAAGCAGATTCAATGTTTACTAGAAAGCCTGCCATTTTGTCGCTCTAAAATTATTGTAAATGACCGAGTTGATGTAGCGCATGCTTTAAAAGCAAAAGGGGTGCAGCTTGCCTATCATAGTTTAGACGTTTCGTGCGTTAGAGACGCATTTCCTTCTCTTATTGTCGGAAAATCAGTTCACTCTGTGGAAGAAGCTCTAGAAGCTGAAAAAGATGGAGCTCACTATATTCTATACGGACATATTTATTCAACTCATTCAAAAAAAGAATTAAAAAGCCGAGGGATAGCAGCGTTAAAAGAAGTAGTAGACGCTGTGAAGATACCAGTTATTGCGATTGGTGGAATTACACCTGTAAATGCCAAAGAGGTGCTGCAAACAGGAGCACACGGTATAGCTGTGATGTCTGGTGTCATGCTTGCGCAAGATCCGCTTAAAGCAATCAAACAATATTCTCATATATGGACATCTGGAGGTGGAGAAAATGAAGCAGCATTATGATGTACTGTTAGTCGGAGGAGGCATAATTAGCTCTTCTATCGCTTATCATTTGTCAAAACAAGGAGCGTCAGTAGCCATTCTTGAGCGCAATCAAATTGGTTGTGAAGCTTCAAGTGCAGCTGCTGGTATTTTAGGTGCTCAAGCTGAAATTGATGAAGAAGGTCCTCTTTTAGACCTTGCTATTAAGAGCAGAAGTATGTTTCCTGAACTGGTGAAGGAACTAAAAGAAAAAACGGCAATCGACGTAGAGCTTATTCAAAAAGGCTTATTAAAAGTCGCTGTAACAGAAGAAGATGCACACGTATTAAAGAAAAAAGCCGATCAGCATCATCAATGGGACAAAGATGTAAGATGGATCGACGTAAAAGAAGCGCGGTTGTTAGAACCGGGGCTCTCTCCAGACATATACGGAGCCATTACAATACCTGGAGACGGCCAGCTAGCTCCGGCTAAGTTAACACATGCTCTTGCTCATGGAGCCTTGTATCACGGAGCAGATGTATTTGAATACTGTGACGTTCATTCTCTTATTACGGAAAATGAAACAGTAAAAGGTGTACAGACGTCTAAAGGCTCTTTTTATGGAGGAAAAGTAGTGATCGCAGCAGGCTCATGGGC
The DNA here is from genome assembly GCF_049368575.1 of Priestia sp. 40. Classification (NCBI taxonomy): domain Bacteria; kingdom Bacillati; phylum Bacillota; class Bacilli; order Caryophanales; family Bacillaceae; genus Priestia; species Priestia sp. 40. The sequence continues at coordinate 408,948 of NZ_JBMPZA010000015.1, read as the reverse complement.
TAAACGTTTTATTTCTTCTGAACATTTAGGTCAGGTATTTCCTGTAAAAGGAGAGTGTATTGCTCTTCAAAGTCATAAGCCGCTGCTTTCTAAAACGATTTTTTTAGATGAAGGTTTTTATTTAGTGCCAAAGGCTGGTGGAAGAATCGTAATCGGGGCAACTAAGCTGCAGCATGATTTTACTAAGACCGTTTCTGCACAAGGTATTCAATTTCTGCTGGATAAAGCTGCTGTGCTTCTGCCGGCTATTAAAGAAGCCACATTTGAAAAAGCATGGGCAGGTCTTCGTCCACAAACAAATGATGGCTGGCCTTATTTAGGAGAGCATCCTGAAATAGCGAATCTACACATGGCGTTTGGCCACTACCGAAACGGTATTTTATTAAGTGCTGCAACTGGAAAAATTATGGCTGATGCTTTGGTAGGGAAAGAGCCGAATCATTCATTTTTTACATCATTTCAGCTAACGAGAGTAATGGAGGGAGTTCATTGAATCTAATCATTAATGGTAAGAACGTTACTGTTGGAGATGAAATTGAAACGGTCGAGCACTTGTTGCAGGCTCAGAACCTGCATGAACGAGTGGTAATTGTTGAGCTAAACAAGAACATTTTACAAAAAGAAGAACATAGTGATGCAAGTTTAAAAGATGGAGATACATTAGAAGTCGTTTCATTTGTAGGAGGAGGATGAAGAGTATGTTAAAAATTGGACAATATACATTTAATTCACGTTTATTATTAGGAACAGGGAAATTTCCGGACTTTACGACTCAGCGTCAAGCGGTAGAAGAGTCGGAAACAGAAATTTTAACATTTGCTGTTAGACGAATGGATATTTTTGATCAAAATCAGCCTAATTTACTAGAAGCGCTTGATGTGAAGCGTTTCACTCTGTTACCTAACACGGCTGGAGCAAAAACTGCAGAAGAAGCGGTACGTATTGCTAAATTAGCTAAAGCTTCTGGACTTTGTGACATGGTGAAAGTAGAAGTAATTGGATGTGATAAAACGCTGCTTCCTGATCCAGTTGAAACATTAAAAGCTAGTGAAGAGCTGTTAAAGGAGGGCTTTACCGTTTTACCTTACACATCAGATGATGTTTTACTTGCGCGTCGTTTAGAGGAGTTAGGCGTACATGCCATTATGCCAGGAGCTTCGCCTATCGGTTCAGGTCAAGGTATTATTAATCCGTTGAACATGCGTTTTATCATTGAACAATCAACTGTTCCAGTAATTGTAGATGCAGGTATTGGAACGGCTTCAGATGCGGCTCAAGCTATGGAGCTAGGAGCAGATGGTGTGTTATTAAATACAGCTGTTTCAGGAGCAAAAGATCCTGTGAAAATGGCTCGTGCTATGAAGCTAGCGATTGAAGCAGGAAGAGCAGCATTTGAAGCAGGACGTATTGAAAAGAAACAATATGCAACGGCAAGCAGTCCAACAGAAGGGATGAGTATCGGTTGATTAATCGTTATTCCCGCCAAGAACTGTTTCAACCTATTGGAAAAGGCGGACAGCAGCAAATTCAAGAAAAGCATGTTCTGATTGTAGGAGCAGGTGCTCTTGGAACAGGGAACGCCGAGGCCCTTGCGCGAGCGGGGGTAAAGAAAATAACGCTCATTGACCGGGACTATGTAGAGTGGAGCAACCTTCAGCGGCAGCAATTGTATAGTGAAAGAGATGCTGATAAAAGAATCCCAAAAGCAATTGCCGCTAAAAAACGGCTTCACGATATTAATCATGATGTAAAAGTAGAAGCGCACGTAGCAGACGGTACCCCTCAAGTTTTAGAACAGCTTGTTGAGGGGATAGATGTTATGATTGATGCGACCGATAATTTTGACACACGCCTTGTAATGAATGATTTATCACAAAAATATGATATTCCTTGGATTTATGGAGCATGTGTCGGAAGTTATGGAATTAGTTATACTATCATACCAAGTGAAACACCGTGTTTATCCTGTTTGCTTGAGTCTGTACCGCTTGGAGGGTTAACATGTGATACAGTGGGGATTATTAGTCCTGCTGTACAAATGGTAGTCGCTCATCAAGTAACAGAAGTGTTAAAAATATTAGTCGGAGACTGGAATGCGCTCAGAAGGGAACTTGTTTCGTTTGACGTATGGAAAAATGAGTATACGAGCATCAATGTGAACGTGTTTCGCAAATCTGCTTGCCGCTCATGCGGCAGTGAACAAACGTATCCCTTTTTACAATATGAAAATCAAACGAAAACAGCTGTGCTATGCGGAAGAAACACGGTACAAATCCGTCCGGGCAAATCAGCTAAGCAGCCGCTGCAGTCTTTAGGTGAACGATTAAAAGAAAAAGGATATAAAATTGAACAAAATCCGTATCTGCTTTCTTTTTATGTAGATGATTACCGTTTAGTGATGTTTCAAGATGGACGAGTCTTTGTCCATGGAACAAACGATATAGTAGAAGCAAAGTCACTTTATCATCGGTATATTGGGTAAGAAAGAGATGGAGGTTTCAAGCATGACAGTACCAAAAGCATTAACCATTGCTGGATCAGACAGCGGTGGAGGAGCAGGAATTCAAGCAGATTTAAAAACATTTCAAGAGCGTGACGTTTTTGGCATGTCTGTTATTACAGCTGTGACTGCACAAAATACAGTTGGCGTTCAAGGAGTTTATCCTTTAGAAGTAGAAGCAGTTGAAACGCAGTTAGATTCAATTGCCACTGACTTATTTCCCAATGCAGTGAAGACAGGTATGTTGTTCAGTGCTGATATTATTTACGCAGTGGCTCGTAAAATCAAACAGTACGGACTGCAAAATATTGTAGTTGATCCCGTTATGATTGCAAAAGGTGGTCAATCTCTTCTTCAAAGAGAAGCTGTACAGGCTCTAAAAGAATTGTTGCCTCTTTGTGAAGTCATTACGCCGAACATACCGGAGGCGGAAGTCATCACGGGTAAAGAAATTCACACGATTGAAGACAGAAAAGAAGCGGCAAAACAGATGCATGAGCTGGGTGTAAAGCACGTGGTAATTAAAGGCGGACATGATCAATCTCATCAAGATATGATTGATATAGTGTATGATGGTCATACGTACGTTGAAATCACGCATGAAAAGATGAATACAAAGCATACACACGGAACGGGATGCACGTTTGCTGGTTGCGTCACGGCTGAACTAGCAAAAGGCAAAAGCGTGGTTGAAGCAGTTCAAACCGCCTCGGATTTTGTTCACTATGCGATTAAGCATACGCTTGAAATTGGTTCCGGACACGGTCCTACTAATCACTGGGCGTATAGAAAATACTTTCGTTCAAACACATAAAAAAACGTGCCTACAATCTAGGCACGTTTTTTATGAAGAAGGAATATGTGTAGGAATCTCTCCGTCGATGCCTAAGTAATAATGTCTAATGGGCTTTAAATTATCATCAAGCTCATACACAAGCGGCACACTTGTGGGAATATTCAAGTTCGCAATGCCATCAGGTGAAATGTTATCCAAATACTGCATCAGAGCTCTAATCGTATTACCGTGAGCGGAAATAATAACTCTTTTGCCAGCTTTAATAGAAGGAGCAATAGTTTCGTTCCAATATTCTAGAACCCGCTTTTCTGTATCAGCTAAGTTTTCCGTTACAGGAAATTGTCCCTTAGCTAATTCCTTATACTTAGGGTTGGAAGCTTCATAGCGAATATCTGTTGTCTTTAAAGCAGGAGGGCGTTCGTTCATCGACCTTCTCCACAAATGTACTTGCTCTTCGCCAAATTTTTTTGCGGTTTCTTCTTTGTTCAAACCTTGAAGAGCTCCGTAGTGTCGTTCATTCAACCTCCAAGATTTGTATACAGGAATCCACATGAAGTCCATTTGATGTAAGATAATCCATAGAGTGCGAATGGATCGTTTTAAAACAGAAGTATAGGCAATATCAAAAGTATATTCGTTTTTCTTTAGCACTTTTCCAGCTTCTCGCGCTTCTTGCAATCCATTTTTAGAAAGATCTACATCCGTCCAGCCTGTAAATTTATTTTCAAGATTCCACACGCTTTGTCCGTGCCGAATCAACACAAGTTTTATCATCGTGTTCTCCTTTCAACAGTGACTAAGGACTCTATTCTTTTTTATTATGAGAAGGAAAGAGTTTTTTATCCTAAAGCCGGGGAAAGGAGTTTTTATCATTTAGAAAAAGTGATGCTGAAAAGTAAAGCTTTAACTTTTTTACGCATATGATAAAAATAAAAAGGGAGGGGAAGATAGTCGATGAGTGACCAAGAACGTCAGATTCAAGCGTTGCACGGCCAGATTGAAGATTTAAAAGAAGAAATGTATCAGATGAAGCTTGATATTAGCGCATTAGAGAAAGAAAAAGGAAAGCCTGTTTTGACACCGGCTCTCGTTGGTCAAATAGGAGGTTTTGTTCTAGGTGGATTAGCTATAATCGGTATTTTCTGGATGTAGAACTTCTCGTTTTGAAAACGAAAAGTTCTTCTGATTTTTCAATAAGCAATTCCAACGCGGCATTTGGAGAAGTTTTGAGCCCATATCTCATGGTAGGTAAAGTGAGCGGTATCTCCCGTTGAAATTTTAACCGCATCAGCTGGTAAAATATCTTTTTCCACTCGATAAGTGCCTGTTACTTCACCGTCAGGCAAGTATGTTGGGCATATAACAGTCCAGTTTAGATCACTTTCCTTCAAGTGTAAGTATCCTTTTAAATGATCTTCTGCTGCTCTGGTCGTTTTACGCTTTGATTCATTTGATTGAAAACGATACTTTTCTGGTTCTGTTCGTGACTGTAAGATGCCTGCAGTTCCAATAGTAAGAATACGATGAACGCCGTAATACTTCATGCTGTTTATAATTAGCGGTATACTTTTTGAAATCGTCTCTGCACCATCTGTATTTAACGCGCTGACTACAATATCTTGGTGCTTGAGGGCAAAGTTGATATTTTCTTGATGAAGTACATCGCCTTGTAAGATATGTAGGTTTGGATGACTGATTTTTAGCTTATTGCGGTCTCTGACAAGTACAGTAACGTCGTTTTCATCTTTGAGCATCATTTTTAATAAAGACTGTCCAACTCGCCCTGTAGAGCCTAATAGTAAAATTTTCATTGGCTACACCCCTCTATAAAAGATAGTATCTATTCTTTAGGATATACAATCTGTATACTTATTCATAATAAAAAGCATGCGTAGCATAAAGTAATACAAAGTTGATGAATGAAATATTCAACAACAAAAAAATTTGATATGATAAAAAGACAGAAAAATCAAAAAACAGGAGTGTGAATGTCTTTTGGGAGACTTGCCTCTGAATCAAATGATGATATTAGTCGTTTTGCTTATGTTATCAGCGTTCTTTTCATCTGCTGAGACAGCCTTTTCAAGCGTAAATAAAATTCGTTTAAAACATTACGCTGAGAAAAAACATCGGGGAAGTAAAAAAGCGCTGCATATTGCTGAACACTTTGAACAGACGCTATCGACAATTTTAGTAGGAAATGTTGTCGTAAACATTGCTGCTTCCTCTTTGGCAGCTAAAATTGCCCTCGATGTGTTTAAAGGAAACCTAGCACTCGTGATTAGTATCATCGTTATGACCATCATCATTTTGATTTTTGGTGAAGTCTTGCCAAAATCGTTAGCTAAAGAGCATGCTGAATCTTTTGCGCTGATGATTTCTTCCTTGTTATTTATTATTATTAAATTGTTAACCCCGATTTCCTTCTTATTTTTACAGGTGAAAAAAGGAACTGCTCACTTGTTAGCGTCTGCCCCTACACCAACGATTACAGAAGATGAAATTAAAGTGATGGTAGATTTAAGCGAAGAAGAAGGAACGATTAATAATATTGAAAAAGAGCTAGTTCATCGTTCACTCAATTTTAATGACATTGTGGTGGGGCAAATTTTAAAACCTAGAATAGATGTCACAGCAGTTGACGTAAATGCCGATATTGATTCGGTTTGTCAAATGTTTCTTGAAGAGAGATATTCGAGAGTCCCTGTATACGAAGATCATATCGATAATATTATTGGCATTTTATCAGAAAGAGAATTTTTAACCTGTTTAGTCCAAAGAAAAGAGATTTTTATTCGTGATTTGTTGAGACAACCTATTTTTGTAGTAGAATCCATGAAAATATCTGTTCTATTGCCAGAGCTCCAAAAAAGTAAGGTTCACATGGCAATTGTAGTTGATGAGTTTGGGGGAACGGCCGGTCTTGTGACCTTAGAGGATATATTAGAAGAAATTGTAGGAGAAATTTGGGATGAACATGATGAAGCTGTTAAGTATGTACACCAGATAGGGGAAAAGGAGTACGAATTTAACGCCGACATCCCTATTGATGAATTTTTAACCTATATAGAGGTTAGTTCTCCTGACAGTACGTGCCATACCTTAGGGGGATGGATATATGAGCAGTTTGATCATATTCCTGCTAAAGGAGACTTTTTCTCATATGAAGAGATATTGTTTACCATTAAGGAAGTAGAAAATTCGACGTATTCGCAAAGTTTCCGTAAAATCATTTGCGAATAAGAATGAGGAAGCTGATTAAAAGAAATTAGAAAGCGCTCCAAGAGATCTTGGAGCGCTAAAGCCATAATATGAAATTAGTTAATATTAGTACTTGCCGCCTAAGTTTTGCTCAGCTAATTGTACTAAACGTTTTGTGATTTCGCCACCAACAGATCCGTTCGCACGAGCTGTTGCATCTGGTCCTAAGTTTACACCAAACTCACTAGCGATTTCGAACTTCATTTGATCGATAGCAGCTTGAGCACCAGGCGCTACTAACTTGTTTGATGAATTTCTGTTTGATGCGTTTTGATAATTTGCCATGTGTATTCATCTCCTCGTTAGATAAAATAGATTGTAATGGTTGAGTTAGCTGGAGTTGAACCAGCCGAGCAGATACATCGATTAGACCTGCTTGCCTACCGCGGCGTAACTCAATGTTTGCGAGCTGTTGTGCTCGGTTGTTACTAGTATTATGGCGAAAGGTAAAAAAACATATACATAGAAAATTATTGGTAATTTATAGAAATTTTTATATGGAGTTTGATAAAGAGTAAGAGAGTTTTATTCCGTGCATATTATAGGTACATATTGATCAGGTAAAGCGAGGTGCGCGGATGTCGATTTGTTCCTTATGTAATGGGTTTAGTGATGTACAAATGACGTGCAAAACATGTGGAGGAGTGCTGGGGGATATGGGAAAAGTCAGCGATTATTTTGATGATTACAGTGCTTACATGGAAATCGATCAGTTAAAAGTAGAAAATGGGTATCCTAGTGATTTAGCAAATCACCAATGTATTCATCTCTTTTACTGCTCTACTTGTAACAGTGAAGAATTGCAGCAAATACAGGAATAAAAAAAGACCCCTAGAGGTCTTTTTTTATTCGTGCTCAGCACGGATGCGCTGTTCTGATTCTGCATCAAAGAAATGAGCTTTGTTCATATCTAATGCTAAGTCTAGAGATTGAAGCGGTTTAATATCTGTTCTGGAATCCACGCGCGCTACAAAATCTTGTCCGCCAAGTTTAGAATAAAGCATGGTTTCAGCTCCCATTAACTCGGATACATCGACTTTGATTGTAACTTTTGTGCCAGGTGAAGATTCAATAAATACAGGCTCATCATGAAAATCTTCAGGACGGATGCCTAAAATAATTTGTTTGTTTAAATATCCTTGCTCGCGAAGTATTTTCATTTTACCTTCCGGAACTGCAAGAAGCGAATCGCCTACTTGAACCTTTCCGTCTTTTAACGTTCCGGTTAAAAAGTTCATAGCAGGAGAACCAATGAACCCGCCTACAAATACATTTTCAGGTTTTTCGTATACTTCTTTTGGTGTACCAACCTGTTGGATAATCCCATCTTTCATAACAACTAGACGAGAAGCCATTGTCATTGCTTCGGTTTGGTCATGTGTTACGTAAATTGTCGTTGTACCCAAACGCTGGTGAAGCTTCGCAATTTCAGAACGCATTTGCACACGTAATTTCGCGTCTAAGTTTGATAAAGGCTCGTCCATTAAGAAGACCTTAGCATCACGAACAATTGCACGACCTAGTGCTACACGCTGACGCTGTCCGCCGGATAATGCTTTTGGCTTGCGCTCTAAGTATTGCTCAAGTCCTAAAATACGAGCGGCATCTTTTACGCGGCGGTCGATTTCATCTTTTGGTAATTTACGAAGTTTTAAACCAAAAGCCATGTTGTCATATACGCTCATATGCGGATACAATGCGTAGTTTTGGAATACCATTGCAATGTCGCGATCTTTTGGAGCCACGTCATTTACACGCTTGCTGTCAATATAAAAATCACCTTTGGAAATTTCCTCTAGCCCTGCAACCATACGAAGCGTTGTTGATTTCCCGCAGCCTGAAGGCCCAACAAATACAATAAATTCTTTATCTTGAATGTGAAGGTTAAAATCTTTTACTGCCGTCACATCTTTATCATACATTTTATAAATATGTTCTAAACGTAATTCAGCCATTTCCATTTCCCCCTTGTATGTACTCTGTGAAACCGTTTTCTTAACTCTAGTGTAATTTTTTTTAATGAAACAGTAAATGGCAAACATGCACAAAAAAAAGAAAGAGTTTTCGTGCACTATTTACGAAAACCCTTTCATTTTATTCTCCATCTTGCGAATTTTTTAAAGCAAGAATGGCTAAGTAAGCAGACACAGCTCCTGTGAAGTGTTTGATATCAAGGTGTGTGCGATCAATAAATTTCTCAATTCTATACTGCAAGCTGTTGCGATGCATGTACAATTTCTTAGCAGCAAGAGATACGTTTAAATTACATTCTAAATAAACTTTAATCGTTTCTAACAGATTTCCATCATCTTTTACTAAGTCAAGTAAATGTATCATATGATTTTGGATTGCCTCTGAAGACTCTTGTAGAACCAAATGGGGTAAAACGTCAGTAAAATGGATAACATGGTTTTGTTCGACTGTATGCTTGATTTGATAAAACCATTTCTTTTCACGCTCAAGAATTAATCGCGGTGAAGACGGAAACAAGTGAATTTGTCCTTCAAAGAACTGAATCGAAGTTTCAAAATCATGACATAGCACCTCGATAGAATCTGATAAATTTTCAGTTAAGTCATTAGGATCATTAAAGGTTTCGATAACGATACCTGATTGTTTATCAATCCACAACACAGTAATGGAGGTAGAATACAAGGCGTGAAGTGCATTTTCAAACTCTATTTTTTGTTCAAACAAACGTTTAATTAAAAACTGGGTGAAGCGAAAAGAATGGTGCGTATGATGAGAGTGAATGACTTTTTCAGGTGCTTCAAATAACAGGTTTGACCAATACAATTGCTCTGGCGTCAGTAAAGAAACTTTCTCATCATAAGGAGTTAAAAAAGCAGAAAGTAACGCCTGCTCTTTTTGAGATAAAGCCGTGTGTTCAATTCCAATGAAGCCTTCATCACATGAAAACCATTTGTAACGTTCAAATTGAGAAGGGATTTTAGCCTTAATCATTTTATCCCCAAATAGTGTGTGCAGCTGTTTCATCTGTGCTCGTTCCCTTCGGTGAAAGCTTACTATTCATAAACGTGAAAAAGCATAAGCTCATGAATATAATCAATTAATTGTGTTTCATCTATTTGATTAGAAAGCGCAGTTTTCCATACAATTTGTCCATCTTTTAAATAATCAGCCTCATAATAAACCCGATTCATATAAAACGAGATGTGCCAGCCTGGCATCCGATTATTTTGATACAGTGGTTTAACCTGAAAGTGTGAAACCATAAAGAAAATCTCCTTTCTCAATTAGTTATTATAAGCTTACCATGAGAAAAGGAGATGAAAAATCATTTAATCTAAAAATTTTGTTAATTTGTAAAATATGTTGCATATGTGTTTAGCACCTTGGGTTTGAATATCTGTTTCATCAAAAATCATCGGCTTTGCATTCACTTCAAACAAATAATACTGCCCTTGAGCTGACTTTGCCATGTCAAGAGAAAATTCTTCAACTAGAGGGAAGGACTTTTGAAGGACTTGCCCGCACCTATTTACAAAAGACGAAAGAAAGGAAGTATCTACTTCATCTTCAAGATCTTGAAAAGGTGAAATGCTTCCGCCGTTTAAAGTATGTGTTGTAATGGATTGATAGGGACTATGTCGAATACCGACGCCGCTAATAACATATCGGCTATCTTTGTGATGCGCTAAAATACGTAAGTCATAGCGCCTGTCTTTGAATGGTTGAGTCTCAATCGCTTCTTGAATGAGATAAGCAGACCTGGGAAGGTCAATTGCTTTTAAAGAAGAAAATTCTTCTTTGCGCTTATGATCTTGGTAAATAATCGTATGCTTATGGGAAGATAATCGAAAAATTCCAGCGCCTTTACTGCTGTTAATAGGCTTAAAGTAAAGGGAAGAGTGTTTTTGCAGAAGCTTAGCAATATCAATTTCTGGTGTTAAACGATAGGTTTTAGGAAGGTGAGAAGATAGTAGTGGATCCTTTGAAAATAATTGATATACTTTCCATTTTGAAAAAAAAGCGGAATTAAAAAGTGGGATGTGCTTGCCTTTAATTTTTTGATGTAAAGATGTCAGCTTCTTGGTTTCTGATTTTCTTCCTGGATAACGATTATATATAACGTTTGGCAGCGGCAAAGTTGTTTTGATCCACTGCTTTTTTGCACCGTCAAAGCAATACCCTTCAAAGAAGTGATGAGACATTGTTTCTTCAGCGAATAAAGCAAGAAGCCCGCCTTTTTCTTGCAGGGTATGATGTAAGAGTTCTAATAAAGGGCGCTGTTTTACATTCAGTTTTTCCAAAACAGCTTTGTTCGTTAAAACTCCCACAATAGGGCCGACTTTTTCTCCTTTTAAACCAAGAAAAGCTTGAGTAGAAGAAATGTTTTGAGTAAAGGGAAGTTCAATTTCTTGAACTCCCCATGTGTAAGAGGCTGAAGGGTTATGATGAAACCACTGCTGCTTTTCTTTGTGATAGTAAATTGTAATCATATGCTGATGCCTTCAGGTGTATTTAGATAGTATCCAGATAAGTAAATCGCATATTCTAGAGAAAGTTTTCTAGTTTGTTGATCTGCTTTTCGTAAGGCAGGGTGTGAAAAAATAGAGCGACCGGGCTTAGAGTTAGCTTCAAACAGCCATACATTTCCTTGATAATCCACTCCAAAATCGAATCCAAGCTCTCCAATTAATCCGTTCAACTCCTGTTCAAGCACATGACTAATTGAGATGGCGGCATCTTTTAGCTTATTTTCAATTTCTTTTTTGTAAGAAGGGTTGGTGAATATTTTGGCTGTAGCTTCAATTTCTCCGCCGTAATCAAGATGCGTAGTGATGCTGTTGGGACCGGCTACTTTAGCAGCTAAAGCAGTAAGCACCCATTGGTTATTGCCGTCTTTATTCGTATGCACGCGAAAGTCTATACAGCGCTTTTCTTTTTTGATTAATGAAATACCCTGCTGAGCAATGTAGGAAGGATTAGTAAGTAAATATTCAAATTCTGATAATAGATCCTCTAAGGTTTCTTTTTCTTGAACATGAAGACCTTTTTCTCCTTTGTAAGTCAGCGTGTACATGGAATCCTTAAAAGATAGGGTATAAATGCCGCGGCCTAAGCTTCCGTTTTTCGGTTTTAAATAAACGGTTTGGTGAAGAAACAGAAGTTTTTTTATTTGCTCACACGAAGGACTTTCAACTGTGTAAGGTAACAAATAGGCTGTCTGCTCGTTCAGTTTTAAAAGCTCATGAATTTCCCACTTGTTGAAAAAATCAGGATTAAAAAATGGAATGCCGTAATCAGTCATCATCTTTTCTTTAATGAACTTAAAAGGCGCTAACCCCTCTGTTTTTCGATTTGGCAAACGATTATATACAACGTTAGGAAGCGGGATTTCATGCTGTGTCCAGCCGCTTTCTTCATAAAAATAGCCGTTTATGGTCCCGGTTTCCCAGTTGATATGATGAGTTCCAAAAATAAAAGGCAGTCCCCCTGTTATACTTGCAGTAGAAAGAAGTTTAGCTAAGTGAAGGGAACGCTTTCCAATTGGCCGTAGCAGAGAACCAGTAAAACCAGCGGATAACACACCGATTAAAGGTCCTAAGTGAATGGTCTCATTCACGATAATAGGTTGCATCATATGGGCGAAAGGAATTTGAAGTTTTGTCATTAGCTCAGCTGAAATCTGAATTTCTTCACGTTCTGAAGATTGTATAAGGCATGGAGCTGTCATTGTTCCAAAAGCTGCTTGTTTCAAGGAGTCTTTGTAAAGAGATGCAGGAACAGAAAGATCGCAGCCTAGCTGCTCTACTACAACAAGGCGAGTAAGAGTTTTTTTCATAGCATTACTCCTTACGATACGATAGTGTGTTAGCTAAATAGACGCAGTAAGACAGGACATTTTTATACATGACTTCTTTTTGTTCAGGTGCTGTCTCCATTACTATTTTTCTTCCCGGTTTCGAATTTAAATCTAGAATCCAGATGCTGAAGTCTCTCGAGATACATAAATCAATACCTAATTCAAAAAGAGAAGGAAAGTGATTTTCCAGCACGGACGGAATCGTTTTACAAATGGTGTTGATTTCATCCATTACATATTGACGATGAACGCGAGGGATGCGAGGTAGCAAGTTCTCAAAAGGTACAATAGATGCTCCTGAACTTACATTTGTTACGATGGAGTCCCGTTCACCTTGTCTAATTCCTCTTCCAATTTCTTTCCAAGCACCATCGTTTCCTTTTTGTAATAGCAGTCTTATATTGAAAGGAGTGCGTTCATAAGGGAAAAATGAAATATGAGGCTGAGCAATATACAGTACATCACGGGTCGTTTTCGTAAACCAGTTCTTAAACTCCTGAAAAGAGGAAAATAAAATGGTGTTTACAATGTCATTTTGTTGATAAGAAGCTTCAATTTCACGTCCGCGCTGTCTTAATTTCACAATCCCTTTACCTTGTGAGCCGTTGGCAGGTTTAATCATTAGGCTATCGTTGGTTCGAAGCAGCTGAACAAGCTGCTCTACACTTTCGATTGGAGTGGTAGGAGGAATATATGAAGATAAATAGCTATCTTTTTTAATTACTTCATAGACATCTAGCTTATTGGGTAATCCATGGCCTAAAAATGTAACATCTTCCCGCTGTTTAAGCCAGTTTACAATAGGGCGAGCCTTTTTAGACAGCGAATCTTTTCGATAAAAGCAGCGATCGTAAATAAATGAAGGAAGTAAGAAGGAATCTTCTATCCATTTCTTTTGTTGTAAATCGTAGCGGAAGCCTTCAATACTTTCGGTGTTAGGATGAATGTTAAAAGGAGTAAAACGGTATATTTCAATGGAAAACTCAGAAGCATGTTTAGCAATTTCGGTCACGTACTCTACTTCTTGCTGTGGGTGAATCGTTAAAAAGCCTAATGAAATCATCGTAAATCCTCCTTGGCAAATTGAAAATTCGTTGCGTGCAGACAATAATCAAGCAGTGCTTTTGTTGATGGACGGACAGAGAAAGAGCTTGAATCTGATTGTTTGGAAGGTTTGACATTTACTTCAATAATCCAAGGCTTTCCTTCTTGATCAATCGCTAAATCAATACCGAATTCTGCATAAAGTTCAGACGGATGAGAAAGCTGCGTGCAAATTTCAATCGCAATCTCTTTTAAAAGTGAAAGGATATGGCGCGTAGTTTTTGAATCATAGAGCTGAGTTAACACTTGTTGAGGAGGATGAATATCTCCTCCACGGGCAAGATTTGAGACGAAATTGCCGGGTTTTGATACACGTGTGACAATGGACGTGATTTTCCACGTCAAGTCGTCTTTTTTATGACAGAGAATGCGGAAATCAAAAGGGCACTGTTTGTATGTCTGCAGTGAAATTCCTTCTTGGATGAGGAATCCTTGCCTTTTTAATTGACTATAAAGCGTTTCAAATAAGTCATAAAGAGATTCATATTCTTTTTCATACGTCTGCGTAAACGTTGTATAGTCTAAAATATACTTCTCTTTCTTTGAAATTTTAAAAATATTTTTTCCTTGGCTGCCATGAACAGGCTTCAAAAAAACATCGTCATGAAGTTCCAAAGCGTCAAGAAGATCTTGACGTGAACGAAGTTGATACGTTTTTGGCAAATATGGAAGCAAGTGTACAACATCTTTAAGCTGTTGAAAAACCGTCCATTTATTTAAGTAGCGTGCGTTAAAGAAAGGAACGTCATGTTCTTTTAAAAATGTTTTAAAGGTTTGAAAATCAGCGGTTTGCTCCGTTTTCCTGGCATGAATCCGGTTGTGTACGATTCCCGGAAAGGGAACGTCTGAATAAACCCATCGATCAGCGCGATAAACATATCCTTTAGGGGATAATGACTTCACGTCGCTTAATTTGCTCACATAGCAAAAACACCCTAGCTCCTTGCAAGCTTGAACAAATTCCTTACAAAATACAGAAATAGAGCCGAAGAGTTCTTCATCTTCTCGAACTTCTGTTACGATGCTAATTACGGGCCCCAACCTAAACGTGTTTTCTTCATAAATGCCTCTCAGCTGATGCGTTTCATACGGAAAGCGAAAGTCTGTAAATAGAGCTTCTGACATCATGAAACAGCATTCTCGATGCTGAAACACGGTGGCTTCGACTTCTTTCGTGATGGAGCCTACTGTTAACGTAAACTCGTGCTTGCACTTCACACGGGAGAACAGAGCAGAACTAATGTAAATGTCGTTGCTCATATGGTTCTCTAGTGGTTTTAGAGAAATGGTAAAAGTATTCATAAACGAATCCTCTTTTTCTTTCCTTTAGTAGGCGAATGCTGATATATACTATGAGGAATTAGCCCAATCTGTGAAGAGAATTTATCGTTTTCTGAGAAAATAAAGGTCTTAAGCTGAATTTTATATAATAATTTGTTATAGTTAGGGAAGTCAAGAAATTATAGAACTTAATTAGGAGGAACTTAACGTGTCTGTAAACTTACATGATGTAGCAAATGATTTAGAAAAAGCAATTCGTCAAAGCGACGATTACACAAACTTAAAAAACTTATATGCAGCAGTAAACGCTGATGCAGGTTCAAAACAATTATTTGAGCGCTTCCGTACAATGCAAATGGAGCTGCAACAAAAGCAAATGATGGGCCAAGAAATCACTGAAGAAGAAGTTCAGCAAGCTCAGCAAACAGTTGCAATCGTTCAACAAGATCAAAATATCGCGAAGCTAATGGAAGCTGAGCAACGTATGAGCATGGTAATTGGTGAATTAAACAAAATTATCATGAAGCCACTTGAAGAACTTTACGGTGCGGCTGAATAAGAGATAGAGGAAAGAGGAAAAGAGAAATCTTTTCCTCTTTTTTTATGCGGAAATTTCTTCTAATTGTGCAGTTCTACTCATAAGCTTAGTAACAAGGCGACACATGCCGACTAACATGAAAAGGTCATTTATAACCGTATCCTAACGGATTAGACATCTATGAAAGAAGGGGTTCTCATATGGCTTATCGATTGCTAGCGTTGAATATTGATGGAACCATTTTAAATAGCCAAGGGCGCGTTACAAAAGAAACGAAAGACGCAATTCAATTCGTGAAAAATAAAGGGGTTTACGTTACGTTAGTAACAAACAGGCATTTTCCGTCTGCTAAAAAAATTGCTCGGTCACTTAAAGTTCATCCAGCAATGCTAATTACTCATAGTGGTGCCTTTATCGGAACATCGATAGACAAACCGATACTAGATAAGAGAATTAGCGAGGAAAAAACATTTAATCTCATTCAGCTTTTTGAAAATTTTAATTGTCATGTCCGCATTTTACACGAAAGGTTTTCAATTGGAAATCGTGTAAAGCTTCCTAATAATATTGTAGCTAAAAGCGTGTTAAAAACGGGAGAACCGCTCTTTTATCCTGTGCAGTTCGTAGATTCCTTAGGAGATACGCTTCGTGATGAACCTGTTTCTACGCCAAAAATAGAAGTGTATTTTGCAGATCGTAGAGAAAAAGAATACGCCGAGCAAACAATTGCTAGTGCAGTTCCGGATATTGAATGGTTTTCGTATCCAAATGAAAATAGATGTTATATTACGCCAAAAGGAGCCACAAAAGCTGCCGGCGTTCGTTATGTAGCAAATCGTCTAGGGATACCAATGGAAGACGTAGTAGCAATTGGAAATTGCTATGATGATTTAGAAACGATTGAACATGCGGGAATGGGTGTGGCCATGGGCAATTCACCAACAGAATTAAAAATGCTGGCGGATTGGGTTACTCGTTCTAATAATGAAAATGGTGTAGCCTACATGGTAAAAGAATTATTTAGAAAGCAGCAGCGCCTTGGTTATCTTCATCAAATTGACAGCTTTCGTTTAAAATAAATTAAGGAAAAAAGAGGTTAGGCAAAAGTAGTTTAGGTGAATGAAGATCCGAACGAAGAATCAAACTCGTTCGGATTTTTTTATTGGTAGGGTGAACGTCGGTTCCACGTATGTAGCTGCTTCTAGCTGTTGATCGGAGGGCAAGGTGAAGCCTCCTGCGGGAAAAGCGGAAGAGATGAGACCACGCAGAAGCGAAGCCCTGCATGAAAATCAACAGCGGTATAACAAGCGATTTATATGAGCTGATTTATCCTATTTGCACGTCTTTAGATTGAATTAATGTAGTTATGGCTCAATCTCTTTTTCCGTTTGTTTGCTGTCCGCGCATTCCCTTGAGCTGAGCACCTTGACCGGACATACGTAGGTTTTGTAAACTGATTACTTAGATACAATTGATTTGAAAGGTGATTATATTGAACATTTATATAAAAGGTATAGAAGATGAGCGTTTTTTACGTCCGCTTCACCGAATTTCAGATTTGTTTTTTGAAGAAAGCAACGTCTCCTTTGAGGATGATAACGAAGCTCAGCTGAAGGTCGAAGTAGAGCTAAAAGTTCATGAAGAAATTTATGCGAAAGCAGTGCTGCATGACGCTGAAACAGAGAAGGTGTTTACAGAAGAGCTTTCTAAATCGTTTACGCCTTATGAAACAGAAAAAGAAAAATTTAAGCAAATAAAAAATGTGGTACTTCGCGTTTACTTATCTGTATTACAGGAGTATACAAACATTGTTCAAAAATGGGGTATTTTAACTGGTATCCGTCCGACGAAGCTGCTTCATATGAAACTGCAGTCGGGCAAAAGTAAAGAACAAGCGCATCGTGAGTTAAAGGAAGAATATTTAATTACCGATGACAAGATTAATTTAATGCAGCATATTGTGGATCGTCAATTAGCAGCTATTCCCGATTTACATGAGTTAAAGAACGAGGTAAGTATTTATATAGGCATTCCGTTTTGTCCGACGAAGTGTGCATACTGTACATTCCCAGCCTATGCGATTAACGGACGTCAAGGATCCGTTACGTCATTTTTAGGCGGCTTGCATTATGAGATGCGCGAAGTGGGAAAATGGTTAAAAGAAAATAACGTCAAGATTACAACTGTATATTATGGCGGAGGCACGCCAACTAGCATTACCGCTGAAGAAATGGACATGCTGTATGAAGAGATGTATGAATCGTTTCCTGATGTACAAAATATCCGTGAAATTACGGTAGAAGCAGGAAGACCCGATACGATTACGGAAGAAAAGCTAGCTGTTTTGAACAAATGGAACATTGATCGTATTAGTGTAAATCCGCAGTCTTATATTCAAGAAACTTTAAAAGCTATCGGACGTCATCATACAGTTGAAGAAACCATTAATAAATTTCATCTTTCTCGAAAAATGGGAATGAATAACATTAACATGGACTTAATTATTGGGCTTCCAAATGAAGGTGTAGAAGAATTTCAGCATACGCTAGACGAATCTAAAAAATTGCTTCCTGAATCTTTAACTGTTCATACGCTATCGTTTAAACGCGCATCTGAAATGACTCAAAATAAACGAAAATACAAAGTGGCAGATCGCTATGAAATTGGTAAAATGATGGATTTGGCGACTGAGTGGACTCAAGAACAAGGGTATGAGCCTTATTATTTATATCGCCAAAAAAATATTTTAGGTAATTTAGAGAACGTTGGTTACTCATTCCCTGGTCAAGAGAGCCTGTATAATATTATGATCATGGAAGAAAAGCAGACGATTATTGGCCTTGGATGCGGGGCATCTAGTAAATTCGTGCATCCAGAAACAGGTATCATTACAAGGTTTGCGAATCCAAAAGATCCAAAATCGTACAACGATGGATTCGAGCACTACACAAATGAAAAACTCAAGATTTTAGATGAATTGTTTAGTAAATAAAAAGGTCACTTTTTAGTGATCTTTTTTTATTTTCAGCAGGGAAATGTCGGAATCTGTTGAATATATAAAAAAGTTGTAAGCGTTTTCTTATTATGACGATGCGAGGTGCCGCTTAATGATGAATGTACAGTTAACCGTACCATCTATGATGGAAAGAGCTGAAAAGCTGTTTAGTAAAAAAGAAGTGGTTTCTAAATCTTCAAAAGGAATTCAGCGTTTAACCTATACTCAGTTAATAAAACGGACTCGGCAGCTCTCTAGTATGTTAGAAGGAATTGGAGTGAAGCGAGGAGAAAGAGTCGGAACGTTTGCATGGAATCATCATAGGCATCTAGAAGCTTATTTTGCCGTGCCGGGAATAGGCGCTGTTCTTCACACAATTAATATTCGGTTAGATTCTGAGCAAATTGTATACATCATTAACCATGCACGCGATAAAGTCATTTTACTTGATGAGTGCTTTTTGCCTTTATTTGAAAGTATTCATCAAAAGCTTCCACATGTTGAAGCCTATATCGTTATGTCAGATGAAGATGAGCTGCCAGAAACGGAATTACCAGTGTATCATTACGAAAATTGGATTAAGCAAGGGCACTCATCGCATTCCTTTGTTCAAGATTTAAGCGAAGAAGAACCAGCAGGTCTTTGCTATACATCTGCTACTACAGGAGAGCCAAAGGGCGTTGTATATTCTCATCGCGCTATTTATTTGCACTGTATGGCGCTAGGGCTTGCTGATAGTGCTGGTTTATCAGAAGCTGATACCGCTATGCCTATCGTTCCAATGTTTCACGTGAACGCATGGGGAATTCCTTTTGCGGCGGTTTGGTTTGGAACAAAGATCGTGCTGCCGGGTGCTTTTTGTACTTCAGAGACGATTGCTTCTCTGATTGAACAAGAGAAAGTAACTCTTGCTGCAGCTGTGCCTACAGTTTGGTTAAATTTTTTACAAGAGTTAGAAAAAAAACCTTACTCAGTTGATAGTTTGCGAGCTATTTTATGTGGCGGATCAGCGGCCCCAAAAAGCGTCATTCGAGAATTTCAGGAAAAATATCAAATTGAATTTATGCATGCGTACGGAATGACGGAAACAAGCCCTGTGGTGACCGTCTCCCGCTTAAAAAGCTATCAGTACTGCGAAGACTTTGAGTATCAGCTCAGCGTAAAAGCGAAGCAAGGTTTCTTAGTTCCTGGGGTTGAAATGAAAGTAATAGGTCAAAATGGAGAAGTTGCTTGGGATGGAGTGGAAATGGGTGAGCTATTACTAAAGGGCCCATGGGTAGCTTCTGAATATTATAAGGATAAAAGAACAGAAGATACGTTTAAAGACGGCTGGCTGTATACCGGAGATATTGTGACGGTTGACGAAGAGGGAACGATCAAAATCGTAGACCGAACAAAAGATTTGATTAAAAGCGGAGGAGAATGGATTTCATCGGTTGATCTAGAAAACGCGCTTATTGCCCATGAAGCTGTTTTTGAAGCCTGCGTCATAGCAGTCCCTCATAAGGTGTGGCAAGAGCGTCCAGTGGCTTGTGTCGTGTTAAAAGATGCATACAAAGGTATCGTTTCGTCAGAAGAGCTGCTCAAATTTTTAGCGCCGCAGTTCGCGAAATGGTGGCTTCCAGATGACATTTTATTTATGGATGAAATCTCGAAGACAACGGTAGGAAAGTTCTTAAAACGTACGCTTCGTGAACAAGTCGTCAATCATTATCAGAAAGGGTGAGTAATATGACCGTCGAATTAAAAGTAGTAGAACTAGTTTTGCAAGAGCGTGTCGCCACAATTTCGTTTAACAGGCCGGATGCGTTAAATGCATTAAACGAAAAAGTGCTAGAGCAGTTTATTCAATGTTTAAAAGTTGTCGAAGAAAGCGAAGCAGATTTTTTAATAGTAAAAGGAAACGGAAAAGTATTTTCAGCAGGTGGAGATATTAATATGATGATGTCACCTTCACAATCAGAACGTTTTGAGCAGGTGATGGACTTGATTAATGAAGCCGTGCTGACTTTATACAGCCTCCCTCAAATGACGATAAGTGTACTGCACGGTGCGGCAGCAGGGCTAGGGCTCAGCATTGCGCTTGCTTCTGATTATATTATTGCAGAAAGACACACAAAAATTGCGATGAACTTCATCGGTATTGCTCTAATTCCAGACGGAGGCGGTCACTTTTTGCTAGAAAAGCGCATCGGTGCTCATCGTGCAAAACAGCTGATTTGGGAAGGAAAGACATTAAAAGCAGAGGAAGCTCATCAATTTGGCATAATTGATGAAATAAAAGAAGGAGATTTGGCGAAGCATGTAGAAGATTATCTCTCATATTGGCTAAAAAAACCTTCACGTGCTTTGAAGGAAACAAAGCGAATTTATGTGGAGACATCCGTTTCACAATTAAAGCAAGTGCTCGCGCTTGAGAAAAGAAGTCAGTTTGCTATGAGCCAAAGTTCGGATCATAAGGAAGGTGTACGTGCGTTTCTGGAAAAGCGAGCGCCTGTTTTTAATCAAAGTGAAAAAGATCTTTCCGAAAATTAAGTGAACTAGTTTAAAAGCCAATATTTTTGTCTATCATATTGATAGAGCATGTTTAAAAGTTGCAAAACAGTGGTAACACAAGATAATGTAGAAACTAATGAGGTGATTGGAAATGAACAAAACAGATTTAGTAAACGCAGTGGCAACAAAATCAGAGTTAACAAAAGCAGATGCATCTAAAGCAGTTGACGCATTACTAGAAACAATTTCATCAACGCTAGGTGAAGGTGAGAAAATTCAGTTAATCGGCTTCGGTACATTTGAAGTACGCGAGCGTGCTGCTCGTACAGGCCGTAACCCTCAAACGGGTGAAGAAATGCAAATTCCAGCATCAAAAGTACCAGCATTTAAAGCTGGTAAAGAACTAAAAGAAGCTGTAAAGTAATATAAAACGCCGGAAAGCTAAACCTTTCCGGCGTTTTGTATTAACGATGAAACAATACAAGTTTTCCGCTGGGATTAACGCACCGATGCGTTTTTTCTAAATAGGAAAGCTCTTCTAACTTTTTTGTGCCGATAGTCTTTGCTTCTGTATCAGAAGCTGCTTCGAAACTTTCATCTATTAATTTTTCTCCAGTCTTTTCAAAAGCGGTTAATGTGTAAGTACTCATAAAATCTACTCTCCTCTTATAGTATAATTGTAAGCGTATTCAACATATTTCTCGTCTTATTCCCCTAAATCCTGCTAAGGTTTACAGATATCATTTTTTTCCATACAATAAACGTAGGTTTATTTACAAAGGAGGAATTAAATGTCTCTTTCTATCCGTGAAGTTTCAAAAAGGTACGGTGAATTTACAGCTGTAAATGAGCTATCCTTGCAAATTCCAAAAGGCGAAGTGTTTGGTTTTTTAGGTGCAAACGGTGCTGGGAAAACGACGACGTTTCGAATGATTTTAGGGCTCATTGAGCCAACCTCAGGTCACATCCAATGGAATGATAAATCTTTAACTTACAGTAGAAGTCATCTAGTTGGCTACCTTCCAGAAGAAAGGGGATTATATCCGAAATTAAAAGTCAAAGATCAGCTTGTGTACCTTGGACGGTTGCGCGGAATGAAAAAAGCGAACGTGCTGCAAGAAATGGAGCACTGGTTATCTCGATTTAATATTCCTCAATATGCTTCCAAAAAAGTAGAAGAGCTATCCAAAGGAAATCAGCAAAAAATTCAATTTATTGCCTCCGTTATTCATCGACCCGAGCTGCTTATTTTAGACGAACCTTTTAGCGGCTTGGATCCTGTAAATGTGGAAGTATTAAAAGAAGCGGTGCTTGATTTAAAAAAACGCGGAACGACTATTGTTTTTTCTAGTCATCGAATGGAACATGTGGAAGAACTTTGTGAATATTTATGTATTATGCACCATGGTACGCCTGTTGTGTATGGAAGGCTGCCGGAGATCAAACGTTCATTTGGAAAGAAAAACGTCATTGTACACGGAAAAGGTCCTTTTGAGAGAATTACGGAACTTGAAGGCGTTGTAAAGGTGAAAAAAACGGTTGAAGGCATGATTGTTCAAATCCAGCATGAATCCGTATCGCAGCTCATTTTTCAAGAACTTAAACACTTTTCATTTGTATCTAAATTTGTAGTGGAAGAGCCTTCATTAAATGATATTTTCATTGAAAAGGTAGGTGCTTCCTATGAATAAATTTTGGGTCATTGTCTTTCATACATATCTTAATAAATTAAAAACAAAATCTTTTATTATTACGACGATTATTACTGCTCTTATTCTAGTTGCTCTTACAAATATGGAGAAAATTATCGACGTTTTTAATTCAGACGATAATGGAACAAATGTGGGTGTCATCTATGAAGTGGAAAGCGTATATACATTGTTCAAACAAAATGTAAATGCCATGGATAAAGACATTCATTTAAAAGAATTTACGTCTGAGTCTAAAGCAAAGCAAGCGGTAAAAAGCGGGGAGCTCGATAGCTATTTACTTTTATCTTTAAACGATAAGCAGCTGCCTCAAGCTGTGTACAAAGCTAACTCTTTGGCCGAATCAAATCTTTCTTCTACCTTAGAACAGGCGGTGCAGCAAACAAAAGTGGCTATGGCTACAGTGAAAATCGGGTTAGAAGAAAAGCAAATTGATCAGCTTTACAGCCCTGTTTCATTTAAAAAAGAAGCGTTAGTTGAAAATGCCAAAACAGAACAAGAGCTAAATCAAGCAAGAGGTCTTGTGTATGTGCTGCTGTTTGTTATTTATTTTGCCGTTATTATGTATGGGAGCATGATTGCGATGGAAGTAGCTACTGAAAAATCATCCCGCGTTATGGAGATCCTTGTATCGAGCGTATCACCTATTACCCAAATGTTTGCTAAAATCATTGGAATTGCACTGCTCAGCTTAACGCAGCTTGCAGTTATACTGAGCGTGGGGTACACATCGTTAAAAACCAATGTAGAAACAAATCATAACGGTATCTTTTCTTATCTTGGATTTAATGATGTTCCGCTGACTACATTCGTGTATGCATTTGTTTTTTTCATATTGGGGTACTTTCTTTTTGCTACGCTCGCGGCTTTTTTAGGTTCTCTTGTGAGTCGTATTGAAGATGTACAGCAAATGATTACGCCCATGACCCTTGTGATTGTGGCCGCTTTTTTAATTGCTATGTTTGGACTTGGTGATCCTGAAGCCACAATCATTACGGTCACATCTTTTATCCCATTTTTTGCCCCGATGATTATGTTTTTGCGTGTAGGTATGTTAACTGTTCCTGTGTGGGAAGTGAGCGTGTCGATAGGAATTTTAGTTGTGACGATTACTGCTTTAGCTATATTTGGTGCCCGTGTGTATAAAGGAGGAGTCCTTATGTATGGTCAATCTACCTCTTTTAAAGATATTAAAAAGGCGCTGCAGCTCACGAAAAAAGAAACATAAAGAAGTGAGAGGCTGAGACAATAGTAATTTAGTTGAAGGAAGATCCGGACGAACAACCTAGATTCTTAATGGAGAATCCAAATCGTCCGGATTTTTTTATTGCTATGGTGACCATAGTTTTCATGTATGTAGTTGTTTCTAGCTGTAGATTGGAGAGCAAGGCGAAGGCTCCTGCGGGAAAAGCGGAATAGATGAGACCCCCCACGCAGGAGCGGAAGCAACGAGGAGGCTCAGCGGTCGCCCGCAGAAAGCGAAGTCTTGCACGGAAATCAACAGCGGTGTCTCAAGCAGTTCAGTTCCTTTATCCAATTTGTTCGTCTTTAGATGCCATTGGTTTTGTTATGTCGCAACCTCATCTTTTATGAAAAAGCGTCTACCCGTGCATTCGGTGCCAAGCGATGGTAAAATGAAATGTAAAGAGCTGTAAATAAGCGGCCGAAGCGATAAGAGCTTTGCTATCAAATACATAGAATGAAGTGGTAAGGAGGAAAAGATCATGACAAAAGGAATTGCTCAATACGAAGTAGGAGAGCAAGTTGATCTTTATTTTTTAATTAAATCCTCAACGAGAGGAATTGCAAGCAATGGAAAGCCGTTTTTAACGGTAATCCTACAAGATAAAACAGGTGATATTGAAGCCAAGCTGTGGGATGCATCCCCAGATGACGAGGAAAATTATGCTGCTCAAAAGATTGTGCGAGCTGCTGGAGAAGTAATGAATTACCGTGGGCGCAACCAGCTGAAAATACGCAACATTCGTCCTGCACAGCCCCAAGACGGAGTGCGCACATCTGACTTTTTAGAAGTGGCCCCTTTATCTCAAGAAGAAATGGTCGAACATATTACAAAGAGTATATTTGAAATGAAAAATTCGAATGTCCAGCGCATTACTCGCCATTTGTTTAAAAAATATCAAACGGAATTTTTAGAATATCCGGCAGCGACTAAAAACCACCATGAGTTTGTATCGGGACTTGCCTACCATGTGGTGTCTATGCTTAAGCTGGCTGAGTCATTTTCCACCCTTTATCCAAGCTTAAACCGCGACTTGCTGTACGCTGGAGTTATTCTTCATGATCTTGGCAAAGTATTTGAACTTTCAGGTCCTGTTTCGACGATATACACAGTCGAAGGGAACTTGCTTGGCCATATTTCGATTATGGTGAATGAAATTGGAAAAGCGGCAGAAGAATTAGCGATTGAAGGAGAAGAGGTTATGCTTCTTCAGCACCTTGTGTTATCGCATCACGGTAAGGAAGAGTGGGGAAGTCCGAAAAAGCCTTTGATTAAAGAGGCTGAGATGCTTCATTTGATTGACAATGTAG
The DNA here is from genome assembly GCF_049368575.1 of Priestia sp. 40. NCBI lineage: Bacteria > Bacillati > Bacillota > Bacilli > Caryophanales > Bacillaceae > Priestia > Priestia sp. 40. The sequence continues at coordinate 383,885 of NZ_JBMPZA010000015.1, read as the reverse complement.
ACGCTAAAATGAATATGCTGGACCGAGCATTAACAAAAGTGAAGCCCGGTGAGTTTACAGAGCGTATTTTTGCACTTGATAATCGCTCATTTTATAAACCAACGATTGATTAAAAAGGTATAAGTCTTTCTTCCTTCGCATATAGTGGTTGTAAATAACTGTGATGGGGGATCAATATATGGTGACACTACCAATTTGGATTTATTTAGTTGTAGCAGGCATTTTCTTTAGTGGATTTATGGCGATTCGTGCTGCACAACATGATAAGCAAGTGGATGATTCGTTTATTGAAAAAGAGGGACAAGTCTTCATCGAAAGAATGCAAGTGGAGAAAGAAAGACGCAACAGCGATTCTATCTGATTATATAAAAGAGCCTGTCACATGAGTGACAGGCTCTTAGCATTACTGCTGAGGAGTTTCTACGCCAGATTGACTGTCTGTCGCACCTTCTTCGAAAATTGGTTTTACATTTTTATCTTTGACTTCTACTTTTGCTTTATCAAGCTCTTTTTGAATCTTCTTGTTTGCTTCTGCTTGGTCTACTTTTGAACGTTTGATTTGCTGCTCAAGTTCGGGTTTCTTTTTCTCGAAAGATTCTACTTTCTTTTTATCCGTTAGCTTAATGATGTGATAGCCGTATTCCGTTTTGATTGGCTTGCTTACTTCACCTTTTTTCAGCTTATAAGCTGCTTCTTCAAATTCTTTCACCATTTGGCCTTCACCGAAGTAGCCTAAATCGCCACCGTTAGCTGCAGACTGCTGGTCCGTTGAGTATTCTTTTGCCAGACTAGCAAAGTCATCGCCTTTTTTGATTTTCGCTTCTACTTCATTTGCTGTTTTTTCGTCTTTTACTAAAATATGACTTGCGCGAATTTGAGGTTTTTGAGCTTTATATTCATCATAAGCTTTTTTCAGTTCTTTGTCCGATACCTTAATGCCTGCTGTAGCAGCTTTTTCACGAAGAATATCTACTTTTAGCATATCTTTAACTTCTTTTTCGCCTTTTTGCTTAATAACTGAATCCACTTGATCTCCGTATTGCTCTCTTAAAATGTTCAGCTGCTGATCCAGCTCTTTGTCTGTTACTTTATATTTTTCACTCAATACTTTTTCTTCAGTAACGCTTCGTACGAGTGTATTAAATTGGTCTTGTCCAATTGTATCCTTCATTTGCTTATACAAATCACCTTGTGTGATATTGCCTGCTTTTGTTTCTACAATTACTTTTGAAGAATCGTTTGCATTTGAAGCATCACTGCCCCCACTGCATGCTGATAATGCAACGAGACTGGCTGCCGTTGTTAGTGCAACTAAGCTTTTTTTCATACGTAAACACTCCTACTCATCATTTTTACTTATGTAGCTTGACTCAAGATTTACTATATCACATTTCCTGATGTTAGCAAATGAAGTTAAAAGCACGTAAATTTACATTTATTTTCCACATAGTGTCAAGCAAATATACGCTTCAGGCTGCTTTTTTATAAAACGCTTTCAAATAAGGGCGCAAATTCATGGAGTAGCGTCCAAATAATAGGCAAAAGAAATAAATTATGCAGTTTGGGCTAAAAGCCTAGACGTTTTTTGAGCTAATGCATAAGATGCAGTATTAGTAAACAAAGGGGGTGCTCAAATGAGCGGATGCGGATATGGAGGCGGTTTTGCACTATTAGTTGTGCTATTTATCTTATTAGTCATTGTTGGTTGTGCATGCTACCACTAAAAAACAGGTGAATATAAAAGGAAAGGGGCGATAGATATGGGTTCTTACGGATGCGGATACGGCAGTGGATTTGCGCTATTAGTCGTATTATTCATCTTATTAGTTATCATCGGAGCTAGCTGTTTTTGCTAAGCCTATAAAAAAGCGGTGAGACATCTCACCGTTTTTTATGTAAATGATACTTCAATATAAGATGAAACTAATAAAATGGTAATTAATACATTAATCGTACGAAAAACTTTAGGCTGTTTTTCAGCTGGAATTTCTTTTTGAATACACAATGTATTTGTTAGTGCATTGATGTAGAATAAAATGAATAGTGCAAATACAATAAAGAATATGTACATAAAAATCCCCCTAACAAAATCAGTGTGACGAAGACAAAAAGTCTTATAGTCATTTATATAGTACAGCTTTGTATGAATTTACAAATATCTATATTAACATTACCAAAAAAGCGGTAAAATAGATAGTTATATATACAGTTGAGCAAAGAATTTCAAGAGGTATTTACACAGAAATGCGGTTTTTATTTTATAAAGGGTAGTTAAGAAGTTGAGAAATAGGTTTTAAACCAAATAGCAAAGTGAATGGATAAGAAATGAGTAACGATTAGCTACTGTGCAAAAGGATTGTTAAAAAGGACAGAGGGATTTATATTAATATATGCAGTGAGTACATAATCAGTATATGAAAATCTTTATACGATGCTACTTAAACAGGAAATGTGAATGACGAAGAAAGAATTATTTGGAAGAACATGAATGAATCATGTACAATATGGAGTAGAGGTATATGAACGTTGAAGGAGTAGGGGAAGCGGATGGAAACTTTAGAATCTCGAGTATCACGTTTAGAATATTACATAAAACTGTTATCTGGGACATCTGAACAAGAAGCTAAACCATTTATTGATCTAGTGGTGCGAAATCAGCTTACAAAGAAGGAAGTAGAGGAGATTTTAATTCTGTGTGAAGATACAAAAAGCGAATATATTGAGCAAAAAGCGGAAGGCCTGACAGACTTTGTTCCGCTTCTTACACAATTTGTTGGTATGCTGAACTATAAATTAAATCCTAGAGAGACGGTTGAATCGCTTCGTTATCAACCTTCTTATCAAGATGTGATGAATGAATTTTTTGAAATTATTCAATGGATAAGGGACTAACCATTAAGAGTTTGAAATAGTCTCCTGATGGTTTTCTTTATCTTTCTTGACAAGTTTACCATCTTCTTCAGTGAATTCTTCTTCGATATGATGGAAAGATCGCTCGAAGATATCCATAAAATCTTCACCGTAAATTTTGCGAATGACGGTCATTAGTTCCATAAACTCAGGGAATTTGCCGTACAAGTCGCGCAACGGAAGTGCGCCGCTGAACACTGAATTATTAGAAGGTTCGTAATGTTCCATTAAATCTAATAAAATGGCCTCTCCTTTATCTGTCAGCTGAATGTACGTATTTCGCTTGTCGCTTTCTTTTTTAGAGAACTCAAGTAAACCTCGTTCTTCTAGTTTTTTGGAGAAGTTAAATGCAGTAGAAACGTGCATAACTCCAAATTTGGCAATTTCAGAAATGGAAGCCCCGTTTAAATGATATGAAATCCATAAAATATGGTGCTCGTTAATATTAAGGTCATAAGGCTTAATCCATTGCTGCCAATCCTTCTCTACGGTTTTCCAAAGGGCTTTGCTTAATTGGGCAATGCGTTGGCTAAATAGAAGTGCTTCTTTCAAACTGTAATCTTGATCACTAGTCTTTTTCATCTTCTCCCACCTACTTAGTCTCTTTTTTTATTTATCTTCTATTATGCCAATAAAATAAAAAATTATAAAGATGTAAATTTACAAAATTTTAAAAAATTAAAAAAGAAGGCGTTTTAACCTTCTTTTTTGTCAATTTTTTCATTGGGATTTTTAGTTGTCTGTACATGTTCTTCTAGGTTTGACAAAGAATTTTGGATTTCTTTCAAATGATGCTGAATGGATTCCTTATGAGGGACAATTTCTTCTTTAAACTGACCAATGGTATTAGAAAGGTCACTTGCGATATTTTTCACTATAGTATTTCCTTCTCTGGCGGTCATTTGTACTTGTTGAGAAACAGCTTTTATTTTTGTTGAGAGCTCTTGTTGCGAAGCGTTAACTCGGTCTTTTCGGGAACTTACACGCTCCTTAAGTTCTCGTCCTGAATATGGAGTAACAAGAAGCGTTGTAATAGCAGCTACGGTGCTTCCGATTGCTGCTCCAGCTGCTAGTTTTTTTATTCTACTCATTGTTTATTTCCTCCTATGTAGTAAAGTAATTGCTAACACTTCCTTCTGACATAATCATAAAAAAATAGCATAGATTTATACAAAAGAAGGAGGTTATCAACATGGGATAGCTTTATTCATTCTTTTGATGATCAGCCTGAGTTTTTTTCTGGCTGCTTTTAAATGGTTTAGCCTTACGACTAGAACGGCCTCATATCCACCTAAACATGTTCTTAAACAAAAGTCTCTTACATGTGCAACAGTGGCTTTTGCGAGTTTTTTCGTGGCACTTATACTTTATTATGTAACCTAGGATGGAGAACTTAAACCTTTATTACATAGTAAGTCTTCATACGTATTGTATTAGCTGCAAATGAAATTTAAGTGAAAGAACTGTACCATCTTTTATTAAATAAAAAGGTAAAGTTCAAACTGTAGGTTGTCGCAAAAAAAATCATCAACTTTTATTTAAAGGTCCGCCAAGCTTGGCGGACCTTAGCTTTTAGTGTAAAAAAAGAGCCTGATTCTTAACTAAATCAGGCTCTTGACGTTACGATAATTTTGCTTTGATGCTTGTGCGTTTTAGAACGGATTGAACAATTGGATAAATAACGACCATTACAATTGTATTTACTACTGTTGCAGGTAATACAACTGCAGCAACAAGTGCCATGACGCTATTTCCGCCCGGTAAGCCGACGATTAGCGCGGCAGCTGACAAGAATACGGTCCCTGATACGAGCGTGCCAACGGCTGTTAAAGCAGCGGCAACTGGTGTTTTCATGCCTGTTGCTTTTTTCACAAGCATAAATAATGCAAAGAAAATAAATGCTGTAATTGGTTTATCAATCAAGTTTGCAATTTGTCCGCCAGGAAAGCTTGTTGTTAAAGCAGAAATAACCGCTGTGGTTAAGCTAACCAATGCAACATTTTTTACGCTAGGAAACAACAGGATTGCTAAAAACATCATCGTTAACATCATATCTGGCTTCATTCCAAATAAAATAGGAGGTACCACCGTGTGGAGAACCGCTCCAATTCCGACTAATAACGCTAAAGAAACTAAAACTTTTGTATTCATTTCTCATCTCTCCTCTTCTAAGCTAAGCTCGAAATATACCAATAGTGCGTCTATGCCCATTGCATATATTTACATACTAATTATAACATATTTATATGAAAAAAGAATCAGCTAATTCTGCCAATTACGCGTTTGCCTGCGCAAACTCATCCATAAAGACGGCAAGAGCTTCACACGCTTCAAACGGTACAGCATTGTAAATAGAAGCTCGGCATCCCCCGATTGAACGGTGTCCAGCTAATCCTACAAAGCCTTTTTCTTTTGCTTGCTGTAAAAACGCAGCGGTTAACTCATCGTTTGGTAAAGTAAACGTTACGTTCATAATTGATCGGCTTTCCTCAGTAGCATGAGGAGTATAGAAACCGCTTGAACGTTCCATGCTTGAGTAGAGTAACTTAGCTTTTTTATGATTTTGAGCTTCAATTGCTTTAACGCCACCTTGTTCTTTAATCCAATCTAAAACAAGTGAAAGCATATAAATACCAAACGTTGGAGGAGTGTTGTAAAGGGAGTTGCTCTTTACGTGTGTCTCGTAATTCAGCATTGTTGGTAAGCCCTCAGGAATACGTTTAAGCAATTCTTTCTTCAAAATGACAACTGTGACACCAGATGGTCCGAGGTTTTTCTGAGCACCAGCATAAATGAGTGAGAACTTAGATACATCAATTTGACGGCAAAGAATGTCGCTTGACATGTCAGCAATTAAGTCTACTCCTTCAATAGAAGGGTAGTCAGCCCATTGTGTACCAAAAATGGTATTGTTGGACGTAATATGCAAGTATCCAATCTCTTCTTTTGGAAGCTTTACATCATCTAAAGCTGGAATAGAGCGATAGTTCTCTTCTTTAGTAGAAGCAACAACTGCTGTTTTCCCAAGTTTTTTTGCTTCTTTTAACGCTTTTTCTGACCATGATCCCGTTAGCACATATGCCCCGACTTGATCAGGAGCTAAAAAGTTCATTGGAATCATAGAGAATTGCAGGCTTGCTCCACCCTGCAGGAATAAAATTTCATGTGTATCTGGAATGTTAAGCAATTCCGTGAGTGTTTCTTTAGCATGTGTTAATACATCTTCAAACTCTTTGCTGCGATGTGATAATTCCATCACAGACATACCCGTATTTTTAAAATTAACTAGCTCCTCTTGAGCAAGTTGTAAGACAGGTAGGGGAAGCGCAGACGGACCTGCATTAAAATTATAAGCTCTGTTTAACGTAATCACATTAATTCCTCCTCAAATTAGTTCGAACACTCATCATACAAAATGGCTAATGACTGATGTCAGAAAGAATATCATTATACTATCATGAAAACCATTGATTGTGGAGGTAACTTTTCAAAAATTTAAATTAATCTGTAAAGAGAAAATAATAGAAAAAAGATAAATAAAAAGTATACACAAACATGTTTTGGCAAACATGTAAATGAAATGTTTATATGCTATACTGATGGAAGAAATAATGTGGAGGAACAGAATGAGAGTATTAAAATATGCAATATTAGGGCTCTTAGATCAGAAGGAGCTCAGCGGGTATGACATTACCAGACTTTTTAAAGAAGAGGTCGGCAATTTTTGGAGTGCTAAGCACAGCCAGATTTATCCCGAGTTAAAGCGATTAACAGAAGAGGGATTTATTCGCTATGAAACCGTGATTCAAGGCAAGAAATTAGAAAAAAAGATGTATTCGATAACGGAAGAAGGAAGAGGCGAGCTAAGCAAGTGGCTCACTACAATTGATCCTATTCCTGAAACAACTAAAGATGAATTTATGTTAAAAGCTTATTTTGCTTCATCCATGTCAATAGAAGAATTAAAGCAACAAATAGATAATCAACTATCAAGCAGGAAAGTGAAGCTAACTTTTTTAAAGAAACGAATGGATGACCTTTTGGAACAAGTTAATCATCACATTACCGTTTCATCTCCTCAATTTGGTCATTATTTGGTGCTTTCTCGCGCTCAAGACAGGGAGACAAGCTATATCAATTGGCTTGAACGTACGCTGAATTTAATTGAAAAAGAACAATAGGAAAAGGTGAGCGGATCATGACTTGGTGCATAAAATCATTTCAAGAGCTGACAAACGAGGAGCTTTATGAAATTCTACAGGTTCGCACCGCTATTTTTGTTGTCGAACAGAAGTGTGCTTACTTAGAAGTAGATGGAAAAGACAAACTGGCTTATCACTTGTTCAAAAAAGAGAATGAGGAAATTATTGCATACCTTAGAGTTTTACCAAAAGGAATTAGCTATCGGGAAGCTTCTCTTGGGCGCATTATTGTAAAACAAGCACAGCGCGGTACAGGCCTTGGAAGAGAACTAGTAGCAAGAGGAATTGATTTTCTAGAAAATCAATTGCACGAGAAGACAATTAAAATTCAAGCTCAAAGTAGACTTCAAACATTTTATGAATCGTTTGGTTTTAGACCTATTTCCGATATTTATTCAGATGAAGGACTCCCACACGTAGATATGCTAAAGACACCTTAGAAACTTCACCAATTGTGTGAAGTTTTTCTATTTTTAAAACGGGTAAGGTGAAAGAAACGTGTAGGGTTTAGTGGCACGCAGATAGAATCGATATGACTACTACTAAATTAGTAATTTATGAATAAGATAGATAATGAATTTGTTTCTTTTTACTTATTCTTTGATTTTCAGTAAGTGATATATTGAAGAAAGTAATAATATTGTATATAATGATTTTTGTAACAAAAATGTAACAATTACGTAATATTCTTAATATTTATTGAAAAAGAAATTTGTTGTACATATTGCTTGGAGGCATTTTCATGAGTGCAAAAGAAAAGAAAAATAGGTATATATATAGTTTGGACGGACTTCGGGCTTTTGCTGTCATGGCTGTGATGGCTTATCACTTAGGCTTTGGATGGGCATCTGGAGGATTTCTAGGGGTTGACGTTTTCTTTGTATTGTCAGGGTATTTAATTACTTCGATTTTACTGGTGCAATCTTGGGAAAATCCTTTAAAAAATTTGAAACATTTTTGGATCAGCCGAACGAGAAGACTTCTTCCAGCTGTGTATGTGATGGTAGTATTAACCGCAGCGTGGGTTATTTTATTTAACCGGCCATTGTTAACAACGCTACGAGGCGATGCATTATCGTCTATTTTTTATATGAGTAACTGGTGGTTTATTTTTCATAAAGTTTCATATTTTGATAGTTTTGGGTCACCTTCACCATTAAAGAACTTATGGTCACTTGCTATTGAAGAGCAGTTTTATATTGTGTGGCCACTTGTTTTATTATTAGGTTTAAAATTTATCAAAAAGAGAGGAATTCTTTCTCTATTCATTTTAGCTGGAGTAATGGCCTCAGCTATTCTAATGTCTTTTTTATATGAGCCAGGAGGGGATCCTAGCCGCATTTATTATGGAACCGATACTCGGCTGTTTGCCCTTTTAATCGGCTGTTTACTTGCATTTGTCTGGCCGATGTATCGTTTATCATCAAAAAATCTTCCAGCTGTAGGCAAGCAAGTATTAAACGCGGTAAGTATGGTGAGTTTCTTTGTATTTATTCTCTGCGTATGGAGCGTTGATGAATATACGCATGCATCTTTTCTTTATCAAGGTGGGATGCTGCTGATTTGTTTAAACGCTGCTGTACTGGTTGCAACGATTAGTCATCCTAGTAGTTTTTTAGGAAAAGCTCTGTCGTTTAAACCGCTTCGCTGGCTTGGTACTAGATCATACGGTATCTATTTGTGGCATTATCCGGTTATTGTTCTTACAACGCCTGTAGCCGAGATTGGCCGCCCGGTCTATTGGCATGCGCTGTTACAAGTAGGACTTACGTTTATCATTGCTGAACTTTCGTACCGTTACATCGAGGTGCCTATCCGTACACGCGGCTTTCGCTATTATTTCCGGCACTACCATCCGAGAGAGCTTTTTAAATGGCGTAATCTCTCTCGTTCGAGACAAGCGGTTTTGGGCAGTCTCATTTTCTTTTTGGCGTTGTTTACAGCGGATATGACAAGCTTTGCTATTAGTACGCAACAAAAGGATGAAACGGCAGCAAAAGAGACAGAGGTTAAGATTCAAACGAATCATAAAGAAAATGCTTCAACTTCTGTCAAAGATAAGAACAAAGCGGATGATAAAAAAGCAGAAAGCGCTGAAAAGAGTTCCGGGGAAGAAAAATCGCATGCAAAAGAAAAGCAGCAGCCGAATTCTTACAGAGATGTTCTTGCGATTGGAGACTCGGTCATGCTGGATATTGCTCCTAATCTTAAAGAAATGCCGCTTAGTATTACGATTGATGGAAAAGTAGGAAGGCAGCTTAATGAAGCGCTGCAGCTAACTCCTAGTTATCAAGCGTTTAATAATCCGAACAGCGCAGTGATTATTGAGTTGGGAACAAACGGCTATTTTACAAATGAAGAACTTGAACAACTGTTAAAAGCTTTTTCACACGCGGATGTTTATTTAGTAAATACGCGCGTTCCCCGTTCTTGGGAAAGCACCGTGAACAAGAACTTGAAAGCTGCTTCTGAAAAGTTTGATCACGTCACGCTCGTTGATTGGTACTCTGAGGCTTCTAAGCACCCTGAATACTTTACATCAGACGGTGTACATTTGGTGCCGGAAGGATCAAGAGCATTAACAAAATTAATTGAAGATCGCATGAATTTAGAAGTGAAGGCAGAAAATCCTTCATAATGAGCGAGAGAAAGCATTGAATTTTATATTATAAACAATAGATAAAACAAAAAAAGCTTACATGTGTAAGCTTTTTTTGTTTCAAGAAAGGCGAGAAGAAATATTGCCAGCGATTTCTTGAAGTTTTTCAGGCGTGTATTCGCTTGTATGCTCTTTCCATACCGCGCCAAAGCCATCGCCTTCCCCGTAGCGAGGAATAATGTGCATATGATAATGAAACACGGATTGACCAGCTTTTTCACCATTATTATTTAAGATGTTTAAGCCGATTGGGCTGTATGTTTCTTTAATTGCATTTGCGATTTGAGGAACCACTTCAAACAAATTGCGCGCAATTTCCGGCGTTAGTTCGTGAATGTCTTTTTTATGTACTTTTGGAATCACCAGCGTATGACCTTTTGTTACTTGACTAATGTCTAAAAAAGCTAATACATGTTCATTTTCAAATACTTTTGCACCTGGGATTTCACCGCGAATAATTTTGCAAAAAATACAGTTTTCATCATGTGTGCTCATTATGTTCACCTTCCGTTACCAATATAAATGTATGGGTATACATGTACGTTTATTTTACCACAAAGTAGAAATGCAATCAGTAGGCAAGAAATAGCTACTGGCATTTTATACACAAAAACGGGATGCAAACGATTATGCATCCCGTCATGTGAAGAAGGAAAAAATAGCTTTTAATGCAGCATATGATCTTTAAGGAACACCTCATTTACGTAATTGCATTGCCTAATGAAACAGTCACTTGAAAAAGTATATTCTCTTTAACAAACACCTCATTTAAGCATTGAGCTAAAAAATATACAATGTGAACGAAATCGTTCTTGGTCTTTGACAAACACCTCATTTACACAGTAATAAATGAACATTATTGTCTACCCATTATATATATTCTTACTACGTTCATGACTACCATCCCCTTATGAATCAAACATACATCGATTTACAATAAGGTTTTCTGAAATATGCCTGCTGTAGACACCTCATCCCAAATGTAAGAAGCTTTGTAATGATTAGTTGTAATCAATAACTTGTTTTCCTTCTTCCCTATATAGAATGTCCCGATATTTCGATTATATTCTGGAAAAATTAACCGAAAAGAATTGAAAACGATGTGAGGACGAAAAAGATTTGGTACAATAGAGCAAATAGCGCTTGCGCTTTTAGACAAAAAAGAACAAATAAAAGGAGATCGTGATGGGTTCTTTATTGCAAATTAACAATATTACAGGGGGATATACAAAAACTCCCGTCTTAAAAGATGTATCGTTTGATGTAAATGCAGGTGAATTAGTTGGGTTAATCGGGTTAAACGGAGCCGGAAAAAGTACAACGATTAAACATATCATTGGATTAATGGAAGCAAAAAAAGGAAGTGTATCCATTAATAATAAAACCTTTCAACAAGACCCAACAGGTTATCGAAGTCAGTTTACGTTTATTCCAGAAACTCCGGTGCTATACGATGAATTAACATTAAAAGAACATTTAGATATGACAGCTATGGCTTATGGACTTGAGCCTCAAACATATGAAGCACGTCTGCAGCCGCTTTTAAAAGAATTTCGTTTAGACCGGAAGTTAAAATGGTTCCCTGCGCATTTTTCAAAAGGAATGAAGCAGAAGGTTATGATTATGTGCGCTTTTTTGGTTCAGCCGTCTCTTTATATTATTGATGAACCTTTTTTAGGTTTAGACCCGCTTGGTATTCAATCTTTACTTGATTTGATGACGGATATGAAAAAGCAAGGCGCAGGCATTTTAATGTCCACACACATTTTGGCGACCGCGGAACGCTACTGCGATAAATTTGTTATTTTACATAACGGAGAAGTAAGAGCGCAAGGAACGCTTAAAGATCTTCAAGAAGAATTTCAGATGCGCAATGCTACTCTTGATGAAATTTATATTGAATTAACAAAGGAAGAAGGCTATGAGTAAGATTGATGCATTATGGAAGCAACGATTTCAGCAATATTTAGTGGATGTAAGAAGATATACAAAATATATCTTAAATGACCACATTAAATTAGTGTTAATTTTTGCGATTGGCGGTTTAGCCTACTATTATCAACAGTGGCTGAGTACATTAACACCTGCGTTTCCTTCGGCTGTAGTGATTGCGATACTTATGGGATTGATTTTAACCATGGGTCAAATTCAAACGTTTTTAAAACGACCTGATTTAGTCTTTTTACTTCCTTTGGAGACGAAGCTGCAGCCTTATTTTAAAAAATCTTTTTGGTTTACCTTTACGATTCAGCTTTATATTTTATTATTTGCAACTGGTGCAGCAGCACCTCTTCAAGTAAAGGTAATGCACGATTCTTACTCAAACGTTTTTGTGTTTTTTCTGCTATTACTCATTCTGAAAGTTGTAAACTTAGGCATGTCTTGGTGGGCCGTATGGTTTGAAGAAAAGTGGGCGAAGTGGACAGATTATATCGTCAGGTTTTTCTTGAATGCAGTTTTTACGTATTTCTTATTTTCGCATGCATACGCATTCTTTACAGGAATCGTAGCGGTAATTATGATTGCGCTAGCCATTTATTATCGCTCGCTTACAAAAAGAAAGCCGATTAAATGGGAAAAGCTAATTGACTTAGAAGAAAAGCGCATGGGCTATTTTTATCGATTAGCTAATTTATTTACGGATGTTCCACAAGTAAAAGAACGAATCAAACGCCGTAGATATTTAGATTGGCTCTTAGCACGTATTCCATTTCGTCAAAATGCCACTTACCATTACTTGTACACCAGAACATTTTTGCGATCAGGAGATTATTTAAGTTTGCTCGTTCGCTTAACTGTCATTGGCGGATTTTTAATTGTAGCTGCGCCGTTTCAATACGGGAATATAGTGGTTGTTTTATTTGTTGTATACATGACGGGTTTTCAATTACTCCCGCTTTGGAAGCAGCACAAGCAAATTTTATGGCTTTCTCTTTATCCAGTCGAAGCTAAAGAACGAAAAAGGGCATTTTTGGACGTATGGAAAAAAGCGCTGTATGTACAAATTCTTGTGCTCGCCATAGTGGTGGCTTTTTCTAATATAGTTGCTGCACTGCTTTCCGTGGCAGCAGGTGCTATATTTATTCACTTATTTGTAAATGCATATGTAAATAAAAAATTAACGTAAAAAAGCTCCGAATGGAGCTTTTTTACGTTTTTAGACTACTTTTGAGACGAAGATAATATTCGAAAGCGATAGACGTTCATCGCTACTTTTGTGAGATGATCAAGAAGCTGATAATTGGCATACGCACCTACAACTGCTCCAATTCCCGGCATCAGCTGAAACATTTTCACAACATCAATGTAATCGCGGTATTCTTGTTGAAAAGCTTTCCAATCGAGCTCAAGAAGTTCCTCTTTCTTTTCTTCCCAGCTTTCTATTACTTCAAGCAGCTTCGTTCTATGGTCTTCGCTGCAAAAGGCAAGATGAAAAATATACAGCATATAAATGCGTTCTTCTTTTTCTTTTACATCAAAACCATACGTAGAGGCAATATCAAATAAGCACTTCATTTTAATGGAAAGAAGAAGCGGGAAATCTGCTGCACCTAAAAGGAGACCTCCCGCACCAGTACCAGCGCCTTCTACAGCAGCTGTTTTTTTATACTTAGGTATGAACTCCAAAATTTTTTTCTCTTTTTCTTCAAATGAAAGACCGCTGACATCTCTTTTTTTAGTGGTGAAATCGGATCCAACAAGCGTGGTTTCAACCATTTTTTTTATGCTTTCAGTCATAATCTTATGGACTTTAGCAGGAATTTTTTCATTGATTTTAAGTTGTAAAGATTTTGCAGTCCTTTGGAATTTAGAAGGTCGTTTCAACATGCTGAATTTCCAATGTTCAGCTTCTTGTAACACTTTTTCTTCATACGTATTCAAAAAGTCACCTCATTTCAGTCGATATAAATACTACGTTTTAAGTGAGAAAAAGGTTCCTAAAATAAAACAACAAGCACTCGTCTGCTTATCTGTACGAATGCTTGCTGAATAATTAATTCGCTTTTATTACGTTTTTAAAATGAGCTTGTTCTTTTAAATACTCAACAGCAGCTGTACCAAGCGTTTTAGCTGCGATAAGCATTGCTTTTTCGTTAAAATCAAATTTAGGATGATGATGAGGATAAGGAGTATCTACACCTTCTGGCTGAGCTCCTGTAAAAAAGAACGTTCCTTTAATATGCTGCAAATAATAAGAGAAATCTTCCCCGGTCATGTGAGGCTCTGTTTCTTCAACTGTATGAACTTCATCGACTTGAGAAGCAGCAGAAGCAAGAAAGGCCGTTTCTTCCGGGTGGTTGACGACGGAAGGATAGCCGCGCGTATAACTTAGCTCATAAGAAGCATCAGCTGTTAAGCACGTACCTTGGACAATTCGTTCGATTTCTTTTTCGACATCGTTTCGTACATCTTCATTAAATGTTCTTACCGTTCCAATTAGTCGAGCAGAATCAGCAATAATATTAAAGGCATTTTCTGCTACAAAAGAACCTATGCTCACAACCGCTGAATCAATTGGGTTTACACGTCTGCTTACAATTTGCTGTAAATTAACAACAAGCTGAGAGGCGATGACGATTGAATCTTTTGTTTTATGGGGCTGTGCACCGTGTCCGCCTGCTCCTTTGATCGTAATTTCAAAGCGATCAGCAGCAGCCATAATAGGGCCCGTTCGATATTGAATCACACCAGTCGGAGTTAATGACCATAAATGTGTTCCGAATATTGCGTCTACACCGTCTAAGCATCCGTCTTCAATCATGGACTTGGCGCCTCCGGGAGCGTACTCTTCGGCGTGTTGATGAATGAAGACGATTTTACCAGGGAGAGAATCTCTTATTTCAAAAAGCGCTTTAGCAAGGACTAAAAGAGTAGCCGTATGACCATCGTGACCACAAGCATGCATCACGCCCGGAACAGTTGATTGATATGGTACATCTTTTTCATCTTGAATAGGAAGGGCATCAAAGTCGGCTCTCAAAGCTACAGTAGGACCAGGTTTTCCTCCTTGAATACTTGCTACAATGCCATTTCCTCCTACATTTGCTCGATAAGAAATACCGATTTTGTCATAAAAAGACCGAATGTAGGCAGCAGTTTGAAATTCTTTAAAAGACGGTTCTGGATACTGATGCAGATATCGGCGGATTTGAACCATTTCATCAAATTTTTCTTCAAGTAAAGTATGTAGCTTAGAATTCACGTGACCATATCCTTTCTATATAAGTTAAGTAAAGTTTTGAATTTTTTGACATTTTAATCATTATATCATTATCTATAAAAAAGAAAAGAATGTAAGCGTTGTTATTGAAAAAAGTAATTGAATGATGAAATATTTTATATACATAATAGATACATAAGATGAGGAATAGGGATAAAGAATGAGTTTTTTACCAATTTTCTCATGAGATAATAGGAGGTAACGATATGGTAGATTCACAAACTGTATCTCTGTACAAAAAATTGATTTGGATGTTTGGGGTTGCGGGGTTCGTTTTTTTAGGAGTGTTGTTTGCTGTGTCGACAGATTCTTTTCAAGGAGACCACTGGCTTGTTTCAGCTATAGATGACAGCACTATTCTTCAGTCAGCGTCATCTGTTTTTCACGGCCTGTCTTTTTTAGCTTCAAAAGTGATGATTATGGTTCTTTTAGCCGTACTTCTCGTTTTTTTATTTTTCAAAAAGGACTATATCGGTATGATATCGGCATTTTTACTTATTTTAAGCGGTGATATTATTAATAAAGCAGTTAAAGATGCGGTAGAACGAGGACGTCCTCTTGAAGGCATTGAAGGCTACAGTTTTCCAAGCGGCCATGCGATGATGGGGATTCTTATCTACGGTCTGATTATCTTTTTTCTCACAAAGCATATGAACAGTCAAAAGGTAGCCAAGCGGTATCAGCTTGCAATTACTTTAATCGTTTTATTAATAGGTGTGAGCCGTATTCTATTAAGAGAACATTTTTTAACAGATGTCTTAGCTGGCTACAGCTTAGGGATTATGTGGCTTATTGTAGGCATTTTCTTCTATACGCTTGTTTATGCGTATGTAAGGCCGTCAGCGGCAAAAGAGTTTCCAAAAGGCATGTAACGAATATATACATATGACCCCCTTCATAAAAAGAAGGGGGCTTTTGTTTAAACTAGGAACATTGCGACAATCGTTGTAACAACTAATCCAATCGCTACAGGTTTTAAATTGCGTCTGGCGAGTTCAAACGGACTGACTCCACAAATCGCAGCAGCTGGAATCAGCGCCCATGGAATCAACGTGCCTCCCCCAACCCAAATCGCAGCAATTTGCCCTAAAGCAGTTAGGGTGGCAGCGCCCGAACCTAAAGCAGATGCAAACAAATGAGAGACAGAGCCTACGAGTGAAATACCTGAAAAGCCTGAACCATCTAATCCAGTAATAGCTCCTAGCGCAGTGATCGTCACAGTAGCTACCTGTGCGGTTAATGGCACAGTGGAAGCAAGTGCAACGCCTAGGTCATTTACAAGTCCATGTGATCCTTTTGGAAGAAAGTCACCAATGATTGCTGTGAATCCAGCATCTCCTAAATAGAAAAAAGCGGCTATCGGAATAACGGGACCGAACACTTTAAAACCAAACTGCAAGCCTTCAATCAAGTAGGAAGTTGTTTGTTCGAGACCTTTTCCTTTGTGAGCAATAAGCGAAACTACTACTAAAATAAATAGGGCTGTACCTCCAACGAGAGCAGTGGCGTCTCCTCCCTGTAAATGAAGAGCGAACATTGCCCATACGTCTATAGCAAAGAAAAGGGGAACTATAATGGCTAAGGCCCGGCGCAGTGAAGGAGAAAGAGGTGTGGATTGGTTGGAAGAGCTGCTTGTTAAAATGGTCGGTTGAGCCTGAATTCTATTGTGCTTCATATCTTTTTTTAGGAAGTAAAAAGCAGAAATCGTTGTAACGGCTCCCATCACAATGACAAGAGGGATACTTGCCTGAACAACTTCGTGAACCGGAAGACCTGCTGCATCAGCTGTTAGCTTAGGGGCAGCTTGAATGACGAAATCTCCTGAAAGCGCAACGCCGTGACCGAATAAATTCATCGCTACAGCTACGCCTATAGCCGGAAGCCCTACGCGGATGGCAACTGGTAAAAGCACAGCTCCAAGTAAAGCCACGGCTGGAGAAGGCCAGAAAAAATAGGAGATTGTCATCATCACTAATCCGATAACCCAATAGGCAAGAGTAGGTGTTTTGATGAGGCGAGCAAAAGGTGATATCATCGATTCATTTATTCCTGTAGCCATTAAGACTTTACTCATGGATACAATGATTGAAATAATTAAAATGGTAGGAAGCAGTTCTGTAATGGCATAAATAAAGCTAGAAAAAACAGCGCTGACGGAGTGGCTTAACGAAGAAGTAGCCGTTAAGGAAAGTAAAAAAATCCCCAGTATACAAAGGATACTCGTATCTCGCCGCATAATCATAAAGCCGATAATCAAGGCGATAAAAAGGACATACATCCAATGAAGAGCTCCAAGCTCTATGCCCATAAAAATTCCTCCCAATAGGTGATGTAGTATACAATATGACGTTTGTGCCTATTGTGATACTCGCCTAATAGGAGGATGTTTACTTATTTAACTACGTGGTATGAGGTCACATAAGAAGGGCGAGAGAAAATCGATGGCTGCTGATCCACGCCTTCTGACGTACCGCGTTTTTTGTGTGCTTCATTATAGGCTTTTGAAGACTGCCAATCGCTAAATGAACTTTCATCTTTCCATCCTGTAAAGATAATGTATGTGTCATTTTGTAGTGGACGCAGTACACGAATAGCGGAGAAACCCGGTTCACTTTCAATTAAACGAGCTCGTTGGCTAAATCGCTGTTCAAACAAAGGGCGGCCTTCATCCGTAACTGAAATATTATTTAGTACAGCAAATCCGCTATCTGCAAGATCTCCAGAAGCATCTAATACTTCATAAGCATGTCCTTCTTTGAAAATTGTATCTCCATCTGTTTCGTGAACTAGTGCAAATTGATCGTCATCTTTGTGAAGCAGTAATAAACGTTCGCTCGGATGTTCGTCGATCAACTTCTGAAGGTAAGGGCCTGTTCCGTAAGTAATAAATATCTTCATGGATTATACTTCCTTTCTAATTGGGAATTGCATACAATTTACAATTGTAAATCATACTAAAATTATAAAATTTTACACACAAAAATTCAAAAATTGTGAACTTCTAATGAAGATGGTAAAGTAAAACATTGATGAAGTTGTTTTCCATATTATCAAAAGTTTAGCGAAAGAAAAGGGGTGGCACTATGTACAAAAAAGGCTTATACGCAATTGCTGCCTTAGCTGGAATTTTTCTATTAGGATTGATTGGATATATTATCATCTTGTTTCTTGGAAACTATGTAATCGATGAGAAAAAGATCGTCATGGACTCGGCTACGAGATTGGTGGACGAAAATGGAGACGAGTTGACGAAGCTTTACGTAAAAAATCGGGATTTGGTTTCAATTGACAAGATTCCAAAGCACGTACAACAAGCATTTATTTCCATTGAAGATGTCCGTTTTTATGAACATCACGGAATTGACTTCAAATCTATTGGTCGAGCATTATACCGAGATATATTGGCTGGAGGAAGTGTTGAAGGAGGAAGTACTTTAACGCAGCAGTTGGCTAAAAATGTGTTTTTATCGAATGATAAAACCCTGCTTAGAAAAACAAAAGAAGTAGTTGTAGCCATTAACTTGGAGCAGCGTTACAGTAAGCAAAAGCTGCTTGAAATGTATTTGAACCAAATATACTTTGGACACGGAGGCTATGGAATCCAAGCTGCATCCAAGCTTTACTTCAATAAAGACGTCTCCGAATTAACGGTAGAAGAAGGTGCACTGCTCGCTGCACTGCCAAAAGCGCCGAATTCTTATTCTCCTATTTTACACCCAGAAAAAAGTATAGAACGCAGAAATGTTGTGTTAAACGCCATGCAGAAAGCAGGTTATTTATCAGCTGAAAAAAATGTCCGTTTGCAAGGAAGAACGCTGGGGTTGAACATAAAGGAGCAGGCTAAAAATCCAGCGTATTTAACCTATATTGATATGGTTATTCAAGAAGCAGAGAACAAATACAGCATTTCGAGCAATGAGCTTCTGCGCGGAGGTTATACGGTCAAAGTACCGATGAATATAAAAGTACAAGAGGCCGTATACGAGCTGATGAAAGAAAATCGCTATTTTCCAGGTACAGATAACAATGCCCAAGGTGCTTTTGTATTAGTTGATAACAAAAGCGGAGGAGTTTTATCTGTTATGGGAGGACGAGATTATGTACAGAAATCGCTCAATCGCGTAAATGTCAAAAGACAGCCAGGGTCTACCATGAAACCTATTGCGGTCTATGGCCCTGCATTAGAAGAAGGCCAATTCAAGCCTTATTCTTTGCTGCAAGACAAGCTGAGAAGCTACGGGGGATATACACCTAAAAATGTAGACGGCCAATATGCTAAAAAAGTAACAATGTACGATGCTCTAAAAGATTCTAAAAACGCAGCTGCCGTTTGGACATTGAATCAGCTGGGAGTTGAAACAAGCAAGCAGTATCTTACAAAGCTAGGAATTCCTTTAGACGACAAAGGGCTTGCTGTTGCTCTAGGTGGATTAAAAGCAGGAATTACACCGCTTCAATTAGCAGGAGCGTACCGGGCATTTGCTGAAAACGGGGAAAGCATCCAACCGTATTTCATTCAAGAAATAAAAGATCAAGACGGCAAAGTGATTGCAAAAGCTGTTCCCGAAACTCACAAAGTATTCTCAAAACAAACAGCTTGGTATATGACAAAAATGCTTCAAGGAGTTGTTCAAGAAGGAACGGCACAAAATGGAGAATTTAAAGGGGAATTAGCAGGAAAAACAGGGTCTACTTCGTATACAAATGTTAAAGGAGCCACGAGAGATGCTTGGTTTGTGGGATACACGCCAGATGTCGTAGGAAGCGTATGGATAGGATATGATTCTACAAATAACCAGCATTATTTAACACAAGGAAGTTCTTATCCGACTCTATTGTTTAAAGACATTCTAACAAGAGCTGGTTACGATGAAGCTGCATTTCAAAAGCCATCAGGCATTAAAGATTTGCCAAAGCCAATACGCTTAGAGCAGGTTAAAGACTTGAAGCAAGAATTAACTTTTCATCCATTTGGTTTGCTAACGGTAAATTTATCGTGGACACCTTCACCTGATAAAAGAGCTGTTTATTATGTTTATGAGAAAAAAGGAGATAAAGCCGAAGTAATTGGCAAAGTGAAGGGAAAAGGAGCATTTGAAAAAGAGCGTGTGAATTTGCTCGACAGCCCTACTTATTATGTAGTTCCTTACAATTCCCAAACAAAACAAAAAGGAAAAAAATCCAACGAAGTAACACCTGCTCTTTTTCAATAAAAAAGGAAGAGTAGGGCGAATTTTTGACATTTTTAGCAGGTGGCTATACAAGTCGTAAAGAAATGGGTATAGTGACAAGTAGAGAATATAACGTGAAACTTTAATCAGTGGAGGAACCTGTATGTTCCTTTGCTGATTCTTGTCTGTCTAATCGAAGAAAACACGAATGGAAGACAATCGAGAAAGGTGGAAATTATGAGTCAAGGAACGTTTAACGATACTTTTTTAAAAGCCTGTAGAGGGGAAAAAACGGATCATGTGCCGGTTTGGTATATGCGCCAAGCAGGGCGTTCACAGCCGGAATACCGAAAACTAAAAGAGAAGTACTCTCTATTTGAAATTACTCACCAGCCGGAGCTTGGGGCATATGTAACACGTCTGCCCGTTGAACAGTACGGAGTGGATGCAGCTATTTTATATAAAGATATAATGTCACCGCTTCCTTCAATTGGAGTGGATGTTGAAATCAAGTCAGGAATTGGTCCCGTCATTTCTAATCCAATTCAATCTTTAAGCGACGTAGAAAAACTAGGAGAAATTACGCCTGAAGAAGATGTTCCGTATGTATTAGATACGATTAAGCTGTTAACAACAGAACAGTTAAACGTACCTCTAATTGGTTTTGCCGGTGCTCCTTTTACAGTGGCAAGCTATATGATTGAAGGAGGACCTTCAAAAAATTACAACAAAACAAAAGCATTTATGTACACCGAACCTAAAGCATGGTTTGCACTAATGGATAAGTTAGCAGATATGACGATTACATATGTAAAAGCGCAAATTGACGCTGGAGCAAAAGCCATTCAAATCTTTGATTCTTGGGTAGGTGCTTTAAATGTAGCAGATTATCGTTACTTTATAAAACCTGTTATGGAGCGAATTTTCACTTCTTTACGTGAAAAAAATGTACCGCTCATTATGTTTGGAGTAGGAGCAAGTCATTTGGCAAAAGAATGGCATGATCTTCCGCTGGATGTAGTGGGATTGGATTGGCGAACGCAGCTGGATGAAGCACGTGCATTAGGCTTAACAAAAACACTGCAAGGAAACTTAGATCCTGCTATTTTGTTAGCTCCATGGGAAGTTATTAAAGAACGTGTAACAGAGATATTAGATAAAGGGATGGCCAGTCCTGGTTACATCTTTAACTTGGGACACGGCGTCTTTCCACAGGTTCAGCCGGAAACGTTGAAGCGTTTAACAGCCTTTATTCATGAATATTCTGCAAATAGACAATAAATTGTCAAATAATTTGGAGCGCTAAACTTTGAATTTTTCTTTTTATTCATGGCAAAATGAAGACAAGTATTGAATCTAACAAAGAGGTGTCGAACACATGAGTAAAAAAGTAATGGGATTACTTGTAATGGCGTATGGAACGCCATATAAAGAAGAAGATATTGAACGTTACTATACACATATCCGCCGCGGACGTAAACCTTCCCCGGAAGCCTTAGAAGATTTACAAAACCGCTACGAAGCAATCGGGGGCATTTCACCTCTTGCAAAAATTACGCAACAGCAAATGGAAAGTTTGGAAAAGCGCTTGAATGAAGTGCAGGATGAGATTGAATTTAAAGCGTATCTCGGCTTAAAGCATATTGAACCATTTGTTGAAGATGCGGTAGAAGCGATGCATAAAGACGGAATTAAAGAAGCGGTTAGCATTGTGCTTGCACCTCACTTTTCAACGTTTAGCGTGAAATCTTATAATGGACGCGCTAAAGAAACGGCTGAAAAATTAGGAGGACCAATCATTCATTCCGTAGAAAGTTGGTACAATGAGCCAAAGTTCATTCAGTACTGGGCTACACGTGTTAAACAAACGTTTGATTTAATAGACGAAGAGAAGCGTAAAAAAGCCGTATTGATTGTTTCTGCGCACAGTTTGCCAGAAAAAATTATTGCAGCAGGCGATCCATATCCAAATCAGCTTCAAGAAACAGCGGATTTAATTGCACAAGCCGCCGGTATTGAACATTATGAAATTGGCTGGCAAAGTGCTGGAAATACGCCAGAGCCATGGATTGGTCCTGATGTACAAGATTTAACAAGAGAATTGTACGAAGAAAAAGGCTATACATCGTTCGTATATACCCCGGTAGGATTTATCGCAGACCACTTAGAGGTCCTTTATGACAACGACTATGAATGTAAAGTGGTGACAGATGAAATTGGGGCTGATTATTACCGTCCTGAGATGCCGAATGCGCAGCCTGAATTTATCGATGGGTTAGCTACAGTTGTGTTAAAGCGAATTGCTCGTTAAGTCAATATAGATGCTTTGTACGTTGAATAGGGACGAAAAGTAACTTATAATCAGTATAGAGAAAAGTAAGAAGCGAGCTATGGACTTCCATAATCGCTTCTCTTTATATTGAATTTTACAGAAAAGGCGATGATAACGTGACGCATAGACGAAAAAAGGTTGTCATCATCGGTGGAGGAATCACAGGTCTTTCAGCTGCCTATTATTTGCAAAAAAAAATAAAGGATCATCAGCTGCCAATTGATCTTCAATTAATAGAAGCGACGCATCGGCTTGGTGGAAAAATTCAAACGGTGAAACGAGATGGTTATTTATTTGAAAAAGGTCCTGATTCATTTTTAGCTCGTAAGCTAGCTGCTACAAAGCTGGCAAAAGAAGTGGGGCTAGGTAGAGAGCTAGTCGGAAATGAAAAAGGGAAATCCTATATTCTGGTAAAAGATACACCGCATGCACTGCCTGATGGTGCTGTAATGGGGATACCAACCAAGTTATCTCCTTTTATCACAACGGGGCTATTTTCACCTGTTGGAAAGCTGCGCGCAGCAGCTGATTTTTTTATACCAAAGACAAAAAATCAGGATGACCGTTCGCTAGGCGTATTTTTTAGAAGACGGTTTGGTGATGAAGTTGTTGAAAATTTAATTGAACCTCTATTATCAGGAATTTACGCAGGAGACGTTGACCGTTTGAGCTTAAGATCAACATTTCCACAGTTTCTGCATGCTGAACATAAGTACCGAAGCTTAATTGTTGGAATGAAAAAGCTAAAAGAAATTCACCCACAGCACGGTGATGATTCGGAGTTTAAAAAAAATAGCGTCTTTTTAACATTAAAGGAAGGTCTTCAATCGCTAGTGGATGGTGTAGAAAAAGCAATAGACCCTGATATTATTACAAAAGGAATAAAAGTAGAAAAAATTCACAAAGAAGATACCACATATGAATTATCGTTAAATAGCGGGAAAGTCATAAAAGCAGACAGCGTTATTGTAACTTCTCCTCATGCAGCTGCTCAGTCTATGCTTTCGGAATATAAAATATTCGAACCGTTGAAGCATGTGCCTTCCACTTCAGTAGCTACTGTTGTGATAGCCTTTGCACAAAAAGCACTGCAAGACAATCTAGATGCAATGAACATTGCCGTTTCAAGAAATAGCGATTACACGATTACGGCGTGCACGTGGTTAAATAAAAAATGGCCCCACGCAGTTCCGGAAGGAAAAGTACTGCTGAGATGTTTAGTTGGACGAACCGGAGACGAAGCTATTGTGGATCAGCCTGACGATGAAATTTTCAAAATTGTCCTAGACGATTTGAAGAAGCTCATCACAATTTCTGCTGAGCCTGAATTTTACGCCGTAACGAGATGGAAGCAGTCAATGCCTCAGTACACGGTCGGGCATCATGATATGCTAGATACAATGAACGAGCAGCTCGAAAAAGAGCTGGCAGGCCTTTATGTAGCAGGAAGCTCGTACGAGGGTCTAGGTATACCAGAATGTGTAGAGCAAGGAGAAGATGTGGCTAAAAAAGCGGTTAAATACGTGCAGCAGCTGTAGAAGTGGAGCGATGAATCAATGCTCCGCTTTTTTGTCTACTACCTGAAGAGAAAGGTTATGCTAAGAGAAGAGATTGTGGTTGAAAAGCAAAAGAAACTTATGCTATAGTAAAACCGTACTTGTTGACTGAAATATTCATTTGGTTAGAAAGAAGGGGATAACGTGGCTATAGACCGAAAGCAATCAGTTGTTGACGCAGCGTCAAAATCATTTGCGCTGTTTGGATATAAAGCAACGACTATGGAGCAAGTGGCGAAGCTTGCAAATGTCGGAAAAGGAACGATTTATACTTTTTTTAAAAACAAAGAAGAGTTATTCGATGAAATTGTTACACGAATGATTCGAGAAATGACAGATGCAGCTGAAACTGTCATTGACAGCAGCCGTCCTTTTTTTGAAAATGCCCAAGCAGCTATTTTTCGAATCTTAGAGTTCCGCACGGAGCATCAGCTCATGCTAAAGCTCGTGCAAGAACAGCAGTTAGGCACTACAGCAGTACAGGAAGTGCTGGTGCGAGTAGAAGAAGAGATTTTGACTTATATAAAAAATAAAATTGAAATTGCGATTTCTAAAAAAGAAATCAAACCGTGCAGCCCGGAGCTCACAGCTTTTTTATTATTTAAAATGTACATTGCACTCGTCTATGATTGGGAAAAACGGCATGAGCCGCTTTCAGAAGAAAAAATTGCTGAATTAATTGAACTATACTTTTTACGCGGTCTGTCTCAGTGAGATGGGCTTTTTTTATAGAAAAAACAAAAAAGGTCTCATGACGAGACCTTTTTTATTGTTCGTTATCATCTTTTTTTACGCCGTTTAATTCTGTATTTCCTGTTTTTGCATCTTCTTCTTTTTGCTCTACTTCTTTTTCGCCTTGTTTCTTAAGGTCGAAGTAAGCTTTAATAACTTCACCAGTAACTTTTTTGCTTAATGAATTCGAAGTTCCGGCTACATAAGCAGAAGGGATAACAACCGCTACGGCTACTTCGGGGTTATCATAAGGCGCGTATGAAACGAATGTAGAGTTACGAACGCTGACCCCTTTGTTGAAGGTTTCAGCTGTACCTGATTTACCAGCAATGTTGTATTTTGCATATGCTGTTCCGTTTCCTAGAGCTCTACCAGTTCCATTTGTGACTACGCGACGGAAACCTTGTTTAACAATTTCAATTTCTGATTGGCTCATCGTAATACGATTTAACACTTCCGGTTCAACAGAACTTTGAATACTTCCTTTTAGCTCGCTATCAAGCTCAGGCTCGCGGATTTCTTTTACTAAGTGCGGTTTCATGCGATATCCACCGTTAGCAATCGTTGAGATGTACTGAACAAGCTGAAGCGGTGTGTACGTATCATACTGTCCGATACCAAAATCCAACGCTTTACCCGGTTCGTTTGTGACGCTGTTACGAATACCCGTCGATTCATTTTCTAGGTCAATTCCAGTTGAAATTCCAAGACCAAACTGGCTATAGTATGAGCGCAGTTTGTTAAAAATAGATGGAGGAATATTCAGCTTTCCGCCAGGTCGATATGTTTCACCAGCCATGCTCATAACCGTACGGTACATGAACACGTTTGATGATTGTTCCAAAGCTTTTTGAATACCTGTTGCTCCAATTGGATGAGACGATTTTTTAATTGTTCCTCCAGCAAACTTCATCGGCGCATCGTAAAAAACCGTACCAGGCTGGATAGCGCCTGAATCAAGTCCTGCTAGAACGGTCGCTCCTTTAACTGCGGACCCTACTTCATAAGAAGTTGTCATGTTACCAAGAGCGAAGTCTTGTACTTTACGTGCTCCGGTTTGCTTATCAGTAACAAGCTGTTTTCCGCCCATTGCTAAAATGTCTCCTGTATGAGGATCCATCATAATAGCAAACGCTCGGTCCATTAATCGTGTTCCTTTGTCTCCAGAAGTCACAGCTTTTGTTAAAGCATCTTCGACTTGCTTTTGCAGCTCCATATCAATTGTCAAAATTAAGTCACTGCCGCGCTGACCTTCAGTAACGGTCTCCTGACTAACTAAGTTGCCGGAGCGGTCCGTTACGTTTTGTACGCGGGCTTTTTGACCGCGAAGAACGTCTTCATACTGCTTTTCTAAATAACTTTTTCCTACTCGGTCGTTACGGCTGTAGCCGTGTGACAAGTAGTACTGTAAGTTTTCGCTCGGCAATCCTTCATCAGCCGATGTGATTTTACCAAGCAAGGTACTAAGTAAGTCGTCGTATGTATACATACGGTCCCAGTAAGTTGTCGTATCAACGCCCGGTAAGTCACCCAGCTGCTCACTAATAACGGCAAGCTCTTTATCAGTTAAGCCGCTTTTAATAATTTGAGCGGTTAACGCGTAGCCGCCTTCCATCTTACTTTTAATAGCAATCACTTCAAGGTCATCTTTCACCGACAAAAGTTCGTTTTTTGTGATGCGCTTCAGCTGAAGAGGATACAAATCATCTTCAGAAAGTTGACCTTCTTTTACTTTTTGCTTATCCGCTGCGGTAATTTTTTTCGCTGCTGCTTTTGGGTGAGTTGCAATCCAATAATCTTTTAAGTCACGTTCTGTTAGCTTAATCGTATTCTTATCTTTCTTTTTATCCGATTTGCCAAAAACGTCTGTTGTAACAGGAACATCAATAAGAGTGGCAAGCTTTTTAGCTACTTTTAGCTTGTCTTCTTGAGTGACGCCTTTCAAACGCGTGTACGTGACAGCGTTCAACGGTTTATTATCCACGATAACGCGGTCATAGCGGTCTAGCATCTTTCCGCGAGGAACCGGTGAATCTACCGTTTCATCTTCTGTTTTTTCAACTTCTCGTTTATAGTTCTCTCCGTACACGATCTGTACGAAGCCTAATCGTAAAATGAGTGCAGAAAAAAGCAGGAAAACCACAATAAACAGCCAGTTAATTCTAAATGAGACATGTGTTTTTTTGCGCTTTTTAGTTTTCATGTAAACCCCTTCACTTTGTTTATACAAGTTAAAAAAATTCATAAATTTTCTTATGAATCTATCACTCTACATATTAACATAATTTTGTCTATAAATGTTATTAGGTGGAATAAAACAGCCAAAAAATTTATAGAAATTTTTGCGGAAGAAGAGAGACCTGTCGAAGGGTGCTGAAGGAGGGTGTTCAATATTTTCCACTCGGTTGTTCAATATTGTTACCTGTTCAAATGTCCTAGAATCGGTAAAATAAAGAGAGATAGATATCAAGGGGGGCAAAACGAATGAAAATGAAAAGGCTTTCAATAATGTCTGGCGTGTTAGCAACATCACTTTTATTTGCGACAGCATGTTCAAACTCAGGTACGGATTCAAAAGCAAGTAAATCAACAGGCTCAGGTGATCAAGTTGTTATTGATATGTTCCAGTTTAAAGTGGAAATTGCAGATCAGCTGAAAGAATTAACGGATGAATATACAAAAGAACATCCAAACGTAAAGTTTAACATCCAAACAGTCGGCGGAGGCGCGGACTATGGTGCAGCATTAAAAGCACAGTTTGCCTCTGGAAATGAACCTGATATCTTCAATAATGGAGGGTTCCAAGAAGCGCAAACGTGGAAGGATAAATTAGAAGATTTATCTGATCAGCCGTGGGTAGATAATTTATATGATATCGCTAAAGAACCGATGACAATGGACGGGAAAATCTATGGTCAGCCGCTAAACTTAGAAGGTTATGGTTTTATTTATAATAAAGATTTATTTGAAAAAGCAGGCATTAAAGAATTGCCTAAGACGTTGCCAGAATTAGAAGCAGCTTCTAAAAAGCTTAAAGCAAAAGGCATTACGCCATTTTCTAACGGATACGGCGAGTGGTGGGTGCTAGGTAACCACTTATTTAATATTCCAATGGCGCAGCAAGACGATCCAGATGCGTTTATTAAAGGTCTAAACGAAGGAAAAGCAAAATTTGAAGGCAATGAAACGTTTAAGCAATTTATGAATCTGTTCGATTTAACGTTAAAGTATGGAAATAAAAATCCACTAACGACAGACTACAATACACAAGTTACTCAATTTGCTTCTGGTGAAACAGCGATGATGCAACAAGGTAACTGGACGGTAAATATGATCACGAAAATCAATCCGGACATGAAAATGGGCTTTATCCCAATGCCAATCAGCAACGATGCGAAGAAAAATGATAAATTAGCAATCGGGGTTCCAAATAACTGGGTAGTGAACAAAAACGCGCCAGATGCAGATAAAAAAGCAGCGAAGGAATTCTTAAATTGGATGGTTTCTTCTAAAGAGGGTCAAAAATTCTTAGTTGAAAAGTTCAAGTTCATTCCAGCGTTCAAAAACATCGACGGAAAAGGAATCGATTCTTTATCTGATGATATCTTAAAATACTCTGAAGAAGGTAAAACATTGTCTTGGAACTGGTTTAAATATCCGGAAGGAACGGTTCAAGAAGTAGGCGCAGCAATGCAGTCTTATGCAGGCAAACAAATGACGGAAGAAGAGTTTATGAAGAAATTAGATACAATTTGGGCGAAAATGAAGAAATAAACAAGAAGTCCGCGTGGAAACCGCGGACTTTTTAGTGTGAAAAAATAGACGTCTAGATTCATAGTGATGAAAAATAATAGTTAATTGAAAGCGCTTTTAATGTATAATAATAGTCATAATGTATGACATTAGTCAAAGGAGGTTGTTTGTGAAAGGCTGGAGCATACGCAAGAAATTAATTTTGTTTTTCTTATTCGCAACCGTTATTCCATTTCTAATTTCAACGATTTTTACGTATCAATACACAAAAGAAACGGTTAAGAATCGATTTATTTCTACCAACTATCAAGTTATTAAAAATGGAAGCAATGATTTGAGTGATTACTTAAATGAAATTGCTAATATTACAAAAAGGCTATACGGCTACCACCCATTTATTAAAGTGTTAGATGAAGGCGTATCAAGTGACTTAGGAGCCAATCAGCTGGAAATATCACGCACTCTTCTTTATTTATATAATACTCGTCCAGAGATTGAACAGCTCCATCTTTATATTGAGAACGGGCATGACTCGTATACAGCTTATAATTCGAAAGTGAGCAGCAGAGGGAAGTACGATGATATTTACACTCAGCCTTACTATTCTTATTTAAATAAAAATCATAAATTTCTTGCCATTGAGCCTACCCATGAAATTTATAGCTACAATAATTTATCAACGTTAATTGACTCACTGCCGAATCAAGTTATTAGCTTTCATCAGCGGATTGATGAAATTCCATCAGACAGGCTGTTAGCTTATCTATCCTTAGACATTAATATGACCCAGATTCAATCTATATCGCAGCGTTTATATAATGAAGAGTCAGAAGATTTTTATTTAATGAACAATAAAGGGAAGGTTTTGTATTCCTCTGATTCAAAGGTTATTGGAAAAAATGAAAACTACGCGTGGGTGAAGGCGCTCACTTCCCAAAAAGACCATAGCATGGAATGGGAAGATAAAAGCTTCTCAGGCGTATTAATGTATGAAAAGCTTAAGCAGCCCTTTGAGGACTTGTACATTGTGAAACGAATTCCTTACAGTGTTTTATATGAGGATGCAAGAAAGACAGCACTTATGAATGTATTAATTGGCCTGCCATTTTTGTGTATGCTCGTTATCGCTACGCTTTTTATATCAGTACGTTTTACACAGCCGATTAACGTATTGATTCGCAATATGAAAGAAGTGGAAAAAGGATCATTTGAGGTGCGGTTCAAGTCGCTTGGAAACGATGAATTTGGTGTTTTAGGAAGGCATTTTACCTCTATGGTAGAAACAATTAATGACTTGATTGAACGTAAATTTCGATTGGAATTAGAAAATAAATCAACGCAGCTAAAAGTGCTGCAGTCACAAATTAATCCGCATTTTTTATACAACGCATTTCAATCGATTGGAACTCTTGCTCTTAAGCATAAAGCAGTTGAAGTATATTCTTTATTAACCTCACTTTCTCACATTATGCGTTACAGCATGAATATGAAAGAGGATATCGTTAGCTTAAAGCAAGAAGTTGATCACGTAAAAGCTTTCTTGAGTCTGCAGAAGCAGCGGTTTGGTTCAAAGTTTGAGTATGAGTTAAATATCGAAAAAGAGGCAGAGCTTATGCGAATACCGAAAATGATTTTACAGCCTCTTGTTGAGAATTCTTTTAAGCATGGATTCGAAACCCGCACAGGAAGCGGAAAGCTGTTGATTTCAGCGAAGTTGAACGGAGAAGAACTGATTCTAACTGTTTCTGACAACGGAAAAGGGATAGGAGAGCAAAAGTTGAATCAATTAAAAACGAGACTTCAGCAATCGTATAATCAAACAGATGAGCATATTGGGTTGCAAAATATTTATGAACGACTTCGCATCTACTATGGAGATCATGCTTCAATGCAAATTAGCAGTCAAGAAAATCACGATTTTACCGTTGTCATAAAGCTAACAACAATTGAAGAAAAGAGGGATAGTGATGAAAGTATTAATCGTGGATGATGAAGAGCATGTAAGAGAAGGAATAAAGCTGCTTGGACAGTGGGAAGAGCATGAAATTACAGATGTGATAGAAGCTGATAGCGGTGAGCAAGCGATTGCGCTTATCGAGGATCATGGACCGGAAATCATTTTTACTGATATGAAGATGCCTAATATCGATGGAATTGCTTTGTTGGAGTGGATTAAAGAGAATTCACCTTCTAGCAAAACGATTGTGGTAACAGGGTATGATGACTACCACTATATGCGTAAAGCTATTCATTTTGGAAGTACGGATTATATTCTAAAGCCAGTAGATCCTTCGATTTTAAACGATACGCTTGTACGAGCTGTAACCCAATGGAAGAAAGAAGAAGAGTCCAGAAAAGTCCATAATAGCAGCTATCGTTTAATCAATGAAATGAAGCCGATTTATCGAGATCGAAAACTGACGCAGTTAATGAACAATTATTTGCTAAATCAATCAATCTATGAAGAGTTTGGTTTCCATCTGACTAGAGAATATGAAGTGGGGATTGTACGTGTAGATGAATCCATTATTCGTTCTTTTGGAGGTGATCGGGATTTAGCCTATTTTTCAATTTTAAATGTAATCAATGAAATGCTGATGGCAGGAGAAAATGGGGTAGCCTTCCGTTACTTATCAAATAAGTGGGAAATTATCATTATATTTTGGAATGATTTTGAACGCATCACCTCTTTGCTGACGGCTTTACATACAGCAATTCGCCGTACGTTAGACGTGAGCTGTCGGATTGCAAGAGGGTGCAAAGTCTCTTCTATTGATCAGCTAATGAAATCCTATGAACATGCGAAAACCTCGCTTTTATTAAGCAATGTTCTTGATCAAAATAAAGTGAAGGTCTACGGCGAGCAAGACGTTTTAGCAAGTGCTTTATTAATAAATATGATGGATTATAACAGTAAAATTGAAGAAGCGCTGCAAGTAGGGAAGTTTGAAGCCTTTATGCCGGTATTCAACGAAATTATCGCAGCTTTTGAAGCACAAAATTATCTATCATTAAAGCAAATTCTGCATTTTGAGCAGGAATATCAGCTGTTAAGCCAGCATTGGTTAAAAAGATATCACATTCCTTATACGATAAATAACGGTCCTGAATATGTTCTTTCTTTTTTCTATAACCAAGATGGGCAGTTTCAGATAGCAAAGTATGTAGAGAAAAAGAAGCGTGAAGTAAAGCGCTTTTTAAAAGTAATAAAAAGGTATAGCAAGCAAAACAATCGCGACGTTATTTATGAGATCGAACAATATTTGCAGCAAAATTTTCATCGAGATGTCAAGCTTCAAGAAATATCGGAACGTTTCTATTTAAGCCGTGAATACATTTCGAGGAAGTTTAAGCAAGAATTTCAAGAAAACATTTCAGATTATATGGTGAAAGTCAGAATGAATAAAGCCAAATCACTTTTACTAAATGAAGAACTAAAAATCTATGAAATTGCGAATATGATTGGATATCATGATGATAAATACTTTCGAAAAGTGTTTAAAAAAGTAGAAGGCATTACGCCAAACGAGTATCGCAGTTTGACCGTATAAAAAAAGCTGAAACTGTTTTATAACAGTTTCAGCTTTTTTTATTTCATGATATCTAGACAGTGATCGCATTTATTTCCGTAGCACTCATGCTGTTCCTCGATGTCGTTTCCGCATTCTACGCATTTTTTATTGGGTAATCTTTTGAAAAATTCAGTCATTTTTTCTAACATTTTAAATCCCCTCCGTTGGTTTTGTTACTAACATTGTATTATAACAGATGGTGAAATGTCAATTATGTTTTATAACAATTTAGCCTATTTTACTATTCTAAGTGGTTATTTGTTATATAACAATGAGTTATTTCGATAAAATGGCGGAAACGAATGCCTTTCAGTTAGTTTTCAAAAAAAAGTAGGGTATACTGAACGTAATAAAAATAGTACGAAAGGGTGATTGAAATGAAAGTAACTGTTATTGGTTTTTGGGGAGGATATCCCGCGGTTTCAGAAGCTACTTCTA
Source organism: Priestia sp. 40 (assembly GCF_049368575.1). NCBI lineage: Bacteria > Bacillati > Bacillota > Bacilli > Caryophanales > Bacillaceae > Priestia > Priestia sp. 40. Next base: position 351,339 of record NZ_JBMPZA010000015.1, on the reverse strand, counting down.
GCTATTTAGTTGAGCACGATGGATTTCAGCTGCTTGTTGATTGTGGAAGCGGTGCATTGGCTCAGCTGCAAAAATATACAAAGCCAGAAGAAATAGACGCTATGATTTTATCTCATTATCATCATGATCACGTGGCTGATGTCGGAGTATTTCAATATGCTCGCCTCATTCAGACTCATCTAGGTAACGCTGTTAAGGAACTTTCTATTTATGGACATACATATGATCAAGAAAGCTTCAACAAACTTACTCATAAAGGAATTACTAAAGGAGTAGAGTACGATCCGAGCCAAAAACTTGAAGTTGGACCTTTTACAATCGAATTTATGAAAACGAAACATCCAGTCGTTTGTTATGCCATGAGAATAAGTGCTGGCAATCAAACCGTCGTGTACACAGCGGACTCGAGCTATTTACAAGAATTTGTTTCCTTCTCAGAAAATGCAGATCTTCTTATTTGTGAATGTAATTTTTATGCTAGCCAAGATGGAAGCGGAGCTGGACACATGACAAGTACAGAAGCCGGTACACTTGCTTCTAAAGCAAGTGTCAAACACCTTATGCTTACTCACCTTCCGCACTATGGAGAACATCAACAGCTAGTGGAGGAAGCTGCTGCTCTTTATGGAGGTACGCTCACGTTAGCTGAATCAGGATATGTATGGGAATAACAAGGAGGAAAATGAATGTTATTTATTGATAATCAAAAAAATTATGATCCCCGAATTAACTTAGCAATTGAAGAGTATGCGCTCAAGCATCTAGACATTAATGAGACATATCTGCTGTTTTATATTAATGAACCTTCTATTATTATTGGGAAAAACCAGAACACCATTGAGGAGATTAATACAAAATATGTGGAAGATCAGCAAATTCATGTAGTGAGACGTCTATCTGGAGGCGGTGCCGTTTATCATGATAAAGGAAATTTAAACTTCAGCTTTATTACAAAAGATGATGGAAATAGCTTTCATAATTTTAAAAAGTTTACCGAGCCGGTCGTGGAAGCGTTAAAGAAGTTAGGAGTTAATGCTGAGCTAAGCGGACGAAATGATTTAATGGCCGAAGGACGAAAAATTTCTGGGAACGCTCAGTTTTCCACGAAAGGAAGAATGTTCAGTCACGGAACTCTTCTTTTTGATTCAGAAATTGAAAACGTCGTATCAGCGTTAAAAGTAAAAAAAGATAAAATTGAATCCAAAGGCATTAAGTCTATTCGAAATAGAGTAGCAAATATCAGCGAATTTTTAGAACAGAAAGTAACGGTGGAAGAATTTAGAGAAATGCTGCTTCGGTATATCTTTGACGGAGAAGAAAATATAACAGAATATAAACTAACGGAAAAAGATTGGGAAACGATTCATCAAATTTCTAAAGAGCGCTATCAGTCATGGGATTGGAACTATGGAAAATCACCTAAATTTAACTTACAGCACTCTCACCGCTTTCCTGTGGGACAAATTGACGTTCGTTTAGAAGTGAATAAAGGAAAAATCGATGCTTGCACCATTTACGGAGATTTCTTTGGAGTGGGTGACGTCCAGGAAGTACAGGGAAAATTAACAGGTGTTCGTTATGAAAAAGCTTCTATTGAACAAGCCTTAGAAGACATCGATATTCCACATTATTTTGGTAATATTACAAAAGAAGAGTTTGTTGAATTAATCTATTAAGAAAAAAGTCTGCTATATCAGGCTTTTTTTCTTTTTAAACAGATGAGTCTTGTCAATAGAACAACAGTAACATTATAATAGGATAGAAGAAGTAAGAATTTTTACATTATTATGACTTAATAATGAATGGTTGTTCATTCATTCGTTATTAAAAGGAGGAAGTTATGAGATGAATTTGTCAGCACAGCTTCATAAAACAGCTGAGCAATTTCCACAAAAATCGGCATATGTTTTTATGGACCATGAAACATCTTACGCAGAGCTTGATGCATCGGTATCGAAGTTTGCTAATGGTCTGAAGCAATTAGGTGTAAAAAAAGGAGATCATATCGCTTTGATTGTCGGCAACTCGCCTCATTTTGTTATTGGATTGTACGGTGCTCTTCGAGTGGGAGCTACTGTTATACCCATTAATCCTATTTACACAGCGGATGAAATTAGCTACATGCTTCAAGATGGAGACGTAAAAGCAGTTATTGCAGTTGATTTACTTTTACCTATTTTAAAGAAAATCATTGGGCACATTCCGTTTCTGGAACATGTTATTTTATGCGAAACAACACATAAAGCGGAAAATATACCTTCTTATTTTCACTCGTTCTCGCAAGTTGTAAACAGAGGAGAAGCTACATATAATTTTCAGGAGTTAAAAGAAGAAGATGTGGCTATCATTCTTTATACGTCAGGAACAACTGGAAAACCAAAAGGAGCTATGCTTACACATAAAAATATTTATTCAAATGCTCAAGACGTAGCAGATTATTTAAGTATAAATGGGAATGACCGAGTCGTAGCTGCTTTACCGATGTTTCACGTATTTTGTTTAACTGTTTCATTGAATGCGCCTTTAATGAATGGAGGAACAGTATTAATTGAACCAAAATTCAGTCCATCTTCTATATTTGAATTAATTCAAAATCGACAAGCGACTATTTTTGCCGGCGTTCCCACAATGTATAATTTCTTACTTCAGCATGACAAAGGGAAAAAAGAGCACTTTCACACGGTAAGGCTTTGTATATCAGGCGGGGCATCAATGCCGGTGGCACTTCTAACCAATTTTGAACGTAAGTTTGGGGTAATGGTAGCAGAAGGGTATGGCTTATCTGAGGCTTCTCCTGTGACGTGTTTCAATCCGATTGACCGAGAGAGAAAAGCCGGTTCTATAGGTACATCTATTATGAATGTTGAAAATACAGTGGTAAACGAACTAGGAGAAGAAGTAGAAGTAGGACAAGTTGGCGAACTTATCGTCAAAGGCCCTAACGTGATGAAAGGGTATTACAAGCTTCCTGAAGACACGGAATATGCTCTCCGAGATGGTTGGCTGTATACAGGTGACTTAGCAAGAATGGATAAGGAAGGTTATTTTTATATCGTTGACCGTAAAAAAGATTTAATTATTGTAGGAGGATATAATGTTTATCCTCGCGAAGTAGAAGAAGTGCTATATGCGCATCCAGATATTGTAGAAGTGGCTGTTATCGGAGTCCCTGATCCTTCCTTAGGTGAATGTGTCAAGTGTTACGTGGTTTGCAATAATCAAGAGATAACAGAAGAGAAGCTTATTGCCTACTGCAAAGAGCACCTTGCTAAATATAAAGTGCCAAGTGAAATTGAATTTTTAAAAGAACTTCCTAAAAATACAACGGGAAAAATTTTACGGCGTGCACTGAAGCAACAAGTATCTCAGGAGCGATAAAATGAAAGCGATTCCAATTTGGAGGTGGTAAAAGGATGTCATCTATTTCTTATGAAATGAAGGGACACGTCGCCCATGTGATACTGAACCGTCCGGAAGCGATGAATGCTTTTAATTACGATATGCTTAAAGAATTGGAAGAAGTAATTGAAGGAATTCGTATTCAAAAAGATATTCGAGTTGTGACGTTTAAAGGGGCAGGTGAAAAGTCTTTTAGCGTAGGGGCCGATTTAAAAGAACGTAAAACCCTCTCTGATCAAGAAGTAAAGCGCAATATTTACAAAATAGGAGAAGTGTTTTCGAAGATAGAGCAGCTTCCTCAGCCAACGATAGCAATCATCAATGGATATGCATTTGGAGGAGGAATGGAGCTGGCTTTAGCATGTGATTTCCGGATTGCTTCAACCGAAGCGCTTATGGGTTTAACGGAAACAAGCTTAGCGATTATACCAGGCGCAGGA